>NZ_JBEVDL010000036.1:0-225110 GCF_040514055.1 Pseudomonas sp. | reverse complement strand
GAGCTGCGTTGCACGCGGCTAACGCCACCCTACGATAATGCCTTGGTGGGTTACGCCGCGCGGCGGCCGCGGCGTGCTGTGTCGGAGCTGCGTTGCGCGCGGCTAACGCCACCCTACGATAATGCCTTGGTGGGTTACGCCGCGCGGCGGCCGCGGCGTGCTGTGTCGGAGCTGCGTTGCACGCGGCTAACGCCACCCTACGAAACGCGCGCCTGCGTAAGGGTCGCAGGGTGCCCAACCTGGCTGTCGAGCCTCGATGCCGAGGTCGAAATGGCGGACAAAAAGAAGGCGAAAATGCCCTGGCCACACGCGCCGCGTGGACTAGCCCCAGGCCAGGCGCGCATATAAGCATCCCGCCACCGTGGTGGCACGCCTTGAGGCGGCGCATTCTGTGGGAGGCGCGCCCTCGCGCCGAAGGGGTCGGGTTAACCCGGTGAGGGATATGGATCACCCGCTACGGCTTCGGCCCGAGGGCGTGCCTCCTACACGGAGGTAGAGGGCATGTTCATCCCTCGCCAAGTCCCGCGATACCGCAGGCGCCCATTATGCGTGTAACCCATGCGAATAATGTCCACAGGCCCTAGGGCATTCAGCAATCTGATGGTGCGTGGGGTCCTTTATTCCCTTCGCTACACTGCGCCCTATCGACCACAGAACAGCAAGGCACACCCGCTATGCAAAATCGCATGATGATCACCGGCGCTGGTTCGGGCCTGGGCCGCGAACTGGCCCTGCGCTGGGCCCGCGAGGGTTGGCAGCTGGCGTTGTCGGACGTCAACGAGGTCGGGCTGACCGAGACCCTCGGCCTGGTGCGGGCTGCTGGCGGCGACGGCTTTACCCAGCGTTGCGACGTGCGTGACTACAGTCAGCTGACCGCACTGGCCCAGGCCTGCGAGGAACGCCTGGGCGGCATCGACGTGATCGTCAACAACGCCGGTGTGGCTTCGGGCGGCTTTTTCAGCGAACTGTCGCTGGAAGACTGGGATTGGCAGATCGCGATCAACCTGATGGGCGTGGTAAAGGGCTGCAAGGCTTTTCTGCCGCTGCTGACCCGCAGCCAGGGCAAGATAATCAATATCGCCTCCATGGCCGCCCTGATGCAGGGGCCGGCCATGAGCAACTACAACGTGGCCAAGGCTGGCGTGGTGGCCCTGTCGGAGAGCCTGCTGATCGAGCTCAAGCAGCAGCAGGTCGGGGTGCATGTGGTCTGCCCGTCGTTTTTCCAGACCAACCTGCTGGACTCCTTCCGCGGTCCGACCCCGGCGATGAAGGCCCAGGTGGGGAAGCTGCTGGAAAGCTCGCCAATCGATGCCATGCAAATCGCCGACTATATCTATCAGCAGGTTGCCGCCGGCGAGTTTATGATCCTGCCCCACGAACAGGGCCGCATGGCCTGGGCACTCAAGCAGAAGAACCCGCAGCTGCTGTATGACGAAATGACCCAGATGGCCGATCGCATGCGCGCCAAGGCCAAGCCGGTTTAACCGGGGTTCCGGCTGCGTTCAGGCCCCGCGCCTTTTTTGCCGCACAACCGGCACGGGGCCGTCCAGCTTGCCCCGGCGCCAAGCGGCGGGGTAGGGTAAGCGGCCCGTGCTGATCTCCTGGAGACGCTGTGAACCTGGCAAACCGGGCCATATTGATGTTGGCCCTGATGCTCGCGGCGATCAATCTGCGCCCCGGCATCACCTCCCTTGCACCCTTGATCGAACGGATCGCCAGCGAGCTGGGACTCAGTCGTGGGCTGATCAGCCTGACGACCGCCTTGCCAGTGTTGTGCATGGGCCTGCTGGCGCCATTGGCGCCGCGTCTGGCCATGCGCCTGGGATTGGAACGGACCGTGGCTTTGTGCATGGGGCTGATCGCGCTGGCTTTGCTGTTGCGCCTGGCCGCGGGCCACTCCAGCGCGGTGTTGATCGGCAGCGCGGTACTGGTGGGTACCGGTATCGCGGTCGCCGGCCCGCTGCTCTCCGGTTTTATCAAGCGTCACTTCGTCGACCAGATCGGTCGGGTGGTGGCCTGGTACTCCCTGGGCATGGCACTCGGTGGCGCGGGTGGCGCGGTGCTGACGGCGTCCGCCACCCAGTGGCTGGGGGGGCGCTGGAGCCTCGGCCTGGCGCTCTGGGCCCTGCCGGCCCTGCTCGCGTTGCTGCTCTGGGCCTGCCTGCCCAATCGCGCCGAGCCGGTGGCCCAAGCCAGTGGCGGGCTGCCCTGGGGCGAGCCGCGTGCCTGGCTGATCAGTGGGTTCTTCGCCCTGCAGGCGGGGCTGTTCTATGCCCTGGCGACCTGGGTGGTGGCGCGGTACCACGAGGCCGGCCTGAGCCTGTTGCACAGCAACAGCCTGTTCAGCCTGTCGATGCTGGTGGGCTTGCCCAGCTCGTTTCTGCTGCCCTGGCTGGCCCAGCGTTTCGATATCCGCTACTCCCTGCTGCTGGGCTGTGGCCTGGTCGCCAGCCTGAGCCTGGGCATGATCACCGCGCTGCCGTTTTTTCTGCCCGAGCTGTGGGCCGGTCTTTGCGGGTTTGGCCTTGGCGGCTCGTTCGCCCTGTCGCTGGTGCTGCCGCTCTACGAGGCTCATACCCCGCTGGCGGTCAGTCGCTGGACGGCGATGATGCTGTGCGCTGGCTACAGCATGGCCTGCCTGACACCGGTGCTGACCGGCCTGGGGCGTGACCTGTCTGGCGATTATCAGCTACCTTTTATGGTCTTGACGGGTCTGGCGTTGCTGATGACCTGGCTGGCCTGGCTGCTGCGCGCCGGTTCGGCCAAGGGGTGATCGATCGTTGCCCACCGGGTGGCTCGCGGGTTGGGGCCCGGATGCGGCAGTTTGTCGGTTGGCACACGGGCTTTATCTGGCATAATCGCCGCCCCTTATGAGTTGGTCAGAAAACCTCATGTTCGATCTTTTCAGTGGGCTTGATGCCTGGGTACTCGTAAGTCTGATTCTTGCGTTGGCCTTTGTGCTGTTCTTCGAGTTCATCAACGGCTTCCACGACACTGCCAACGCTGTCGCCACCGTTATCTACACCAAGGCCATGCCGCCGCACTTGGCGGTGATGTTGTCCGGTGTCTTCAACTTTCTCGGGGTCTTGCTGGGGGGTATTGGCGTCGCCTACGCGATTGTCCACCTGCTGCCGGTGGAGTTGCTGATCAACGTCAACACCGGTCATGGCCTGGCCATGGTGTTTTCCCTGTTGGCCGCGGCCATCACCTGGAACCTGGGGACCTGGTACCTGGGCATCCCAGCCTCCAGTTCGCACACCCTGATCGGCTCGATCCTCGGCGTGGGCCTGGCCAATGCACTGATCACCGATATCCCCTTGGGCCAGGGCGTCAACTGGCAGAAGGCGATCGATATCGGCATCTCCCTGGTGGCTTCGCCCATGGCTGGCTTCCTGGTGGCCGGGTTGTTGCTGCTGGCCCTGAAAGCCTGGCGTCCGCTATCGAACATGCACATGACCCCGGATCAGCGTAAGCAGGTCGACGACAAGAAGCACCCGCCGTTCTGGAACCGTCTGATGCTGGTCCTCTCGGCCATGGCGGTGAGTTTCGTGCATGGCTCCAACGACGGGCAAAAAGGCATCGGCCTGATCATGCTGGTGCTGATCGGCATCGTGCCCAGCCATTTCGTCCTGGACCTGACCAGCACCCCTTACCAGATCGATCGCACCCGCGACGCCACCGAACACCTGAGCCAGTTCTATCAGCGTAACAGCGCCAGCCTCGGTGAATTCCTGGCCTTGGGGAAGGTCCGTGGCAGCGAAATGCCAGCCAAGTTCAGCTGTGATCCCAAGCTGACCGAACCGACCATCGCTGCGTTGCTCGGCTCGCTCAAGGGCATCCAGGACTACTCCGACCTGGCCCCGGATGATCGCATTGCCGTGCGTCGCCACCTGCTCTGCCTGGACGATACGGCGAAGAAAGTCGGCAAGCTCGAAGGCCTGGATGCCCGCGAAAAAGACGACCTCAACAAACTGCGCAAGGACCTGACGGCCACCACCGAATACGCGCCGTTCTGGGTGATTCTGGCAGTGGCCCTGGCCCTGGGTATCGGCACCATGGTCGGTTGGAAGCGGGTGGTACTGACCATCGGCGAGAAGATCGGCAAGCAGGGCATGACCTACGCCCAGGGCATGTCGGCGCAGATCACGGCCGCTTGCGCCATTGGCCTGGCCAACGTGTTCAGCTTGCCGGTGTCCACCACCCATGTGCTGTCCTCCGGCGTCGCCGGGACCATGGTGGCGAACAAGAGCGGCCTGCAGGGCGGCACGGTGCGCACCATTCTGCTGGCCTGGGTGCTGACCCTGCCGACCTCCATGGCGTTGGCCGCGGGCCTGTTCTGGTTGATGACCCGTTTCACCGGCTGACCCGGCCAAGGCCGTCGCGCCCCGCGCACGACTGTCTCCCGGCAGGGCACGCGGGGCTAATTCGGAGACGCAGGTCTCCGATTTAGCCCCGCAATGCCTGCCCGCGGGCAAAACTCTGTATAAGGCAAATGGCCGGGACACGCTCTGCGGCAAGACAAGGTCGTCTGCATTTTTCAGGAGTGCCCCGTGGAGCCCGAATCCATCGTCTATGGCTGCATTCGCGATTGGCCCTCGGACAATCCCGACGAGCGCTCCAGCCGTCGGTCCAGCAACAGCCGCGAATTGAAGTCCCTGCCCAGTGGCGATGCATGGCCATTTCTGGGACGGGCGATGTTTTCCTCCTGCGAGGCCTTTGGCGAAGGCCTGTACCAGACCCAGGTCATTCACTTCGGCGCCAGCTACCGGGCGGTCGAGTATGAATGGAGCCTGTGGATCAAGGAATTCGAGGCCCTGCTCAAGCGCCTGTACTGGTGCAGTGCGGTGGTTCATCTGGAAACCGAGCTGACCGGCATCCATACCTTTCGCTGGGAATCGGACCGGGGCTTTCACAGTCCCCAGGAAGACGGCTTGCGGGTGCGCTGCGCCTGGGAGCGTGAAGGCGTGGTGCGCGGCTAAGGTCGCCCCGCGCGCAGTGACCCCTAAGCGGAGGCCCCATGCTCAACTACCTGTGGTTTTTCCTCGCGGCCCTGTTCGAGATCGGCGGTTGTTATGCCTTCTGGTCCTGGCTACGCCTGGGCAAAAGCGCCTGGTGGTTGCTGCCGGGGCTGCTCTCGCTGACCCTCTTCGCGCTGCTGCTGACGCGGGTCGAGGCCGCCTACGCCGGACGCGCCTATGCCGCCTATGGCGGCCTTTACATCGTCACGTCGCTGGGTTGGCTGTGGCTGATCGAGCGCTCCCGGCCGCTACTCAGCGACTGGCTGGGCGCCGCGCTCTGCGTGCTGGGGGCGGTGGTGGTCCTGCTGGGGCCACGTTTCTCCCCGGGTTGAGGAGCAGGGGTCCGACGCTGCCAATCTGGAGTGCAGGCCATAGCCCACTGCGCTGGGCTGTTGCTGAACAGCGCGCCGAGACCAGCCTACGCACCTGTCCCTATCGCCATCCGTCATCCCCGCGCAGGCGGGTATCCCGAGACCTTCTCGCGGCTGAGTTCCCGTCATCGTGGAAACCAAGGTGAAATCCACAGTTAGTCCAGCAGCCATTCCTTGGGCACGTCGCGCTTGAGCATCAGCTGGCATTGTTGGCTCTCGGGCTCGAAGACGATGACCGCTTCGCCCTTGTCCAATGCCCGACGCACTCGCAGCACCCGGGTGTCCAGCGGGGTTTCATCGCCGTTGTCGGTGCCCTCGCGGGTCACGAACTCTTCGATCAGGCCGGTCAGGGTCTCGGCTTGCAGCAGGTCGGGTGGGATCAGCATGGGGGATTCTCCAGAAGGCGGCGATGCTAACGCGTTAGCCGGGATCTGGCCATGGACCTGGGAGCGATGAAGGGGTTCAGCGAGGCCCGGCGGTTCACTCGAGGTCGTGCAGCTGATTCGCCAGGAAACGGTCAAGGGTGCTGTACAGCAGTTGGCAATCCAAGGGTTTGCCGAGGAAACCGTCCATGCCGGCCTGCGCGCCGCTGCGCCTATGTTCGTCGAGTATATGCGCGGTCAGCGCCACGATCGGCACCGCGGGCAGGCGCTGCTGGCGCTCCAGCAGACGGATCTGCCGGGTCGCCTCGAAACCGTCCATTTCCGGCATTTCACAGTCCATCAGCACCAGTTGCACGGCACCCGGATCGCGCCGGTAGGCGTCGACGGCGGCGCGGCCGGTGGTGACCAAGTGCACGCCGTATCCGCGTTTTTTCAAGAAGCCCTTGACCACCAGTTGGTTTACCGGATTGTCCTCCGCCACCAGGATGGTCGGGGCCGCCGCGCTGTCGCCACTGACCTCCTGGGGCGCCATTCGCGTGTCGCCCCTGGGCGCCTGGTACAGCTCCAACAGCGCCTCGCGCAGGGCCGTGATGGTCAGCGGCTGGGGCAGGCTCAGCACCCGCAGCGGGTCGCCGGTCAACTGCAGTGCCTGGTTGGCCGGGCACACCAGCAGCACCCGCTGGCGTGGTTGCAGGCTGGGGCGTAGCCGGTCCAGCCAGTGTCGGGCGCTGCCGGGCCAGGGGGCCAGCAGCACCAGCAGCGGCGGCACGGCAAAATCCTCGAGCTGCGCCGGCAGGCGGTCGGGCGATCGGCAGCGCTCGGTCCGCATGCCCCAGCGCTCCAGCAGGCGGGCGATCGCTTCGAGCCCCAGACCGTCGAGGGAGCTCACCAGCGCGACCTGGCCATTGAGCAACGGCTGCAACGGCTCGGGGCGGTCTTCAACGGCGTGCAGCGGCATGTCGAAGACGAAACGGCTGCCCTGGCCCGGCGTGCTCTGCACCTCCAGGCAGCCGCCCATCGCTTCCACCAGTTCCTTGCTGATCGCCAGGCCCAGGCCGCTGCCGCCGTGGCGGCGGGTGGTGCTGGAGTCGCCCTGGCTGAAGGCGTCGAACAGGTGCGCCAGGCCCTCCTGGGGTACGCCCATGCCGCTGTCGCTGACCGCGAACGCCAGGCGGTCCTGGCGTCGACAGGCATCCAGGCTGACATGCCCGGCGGCGGTGAATTTCAGTGCGTTGCTCAACAGGTTCATCAGGATCTGCTTGAGGCGCGTGGGATCGCCCCGCACCTGGCGCGGGACCCCGGCCTCCAGGCTCAGGTACAGGTACAGGTGTTTGTCCAGGGCCTGGGCGGTGAACAGCCGCAGGGTGTCGGACAACAGCTCCTCGAGGTCGAATTCGATTTCCTCGAGGTTCAATTTGCCGGACTCGATCCGCGCGTAATCGAGGATGTTGTTGATCACCGTCATCAGCGTGCTGCCGGAACTGGCGATGGTGTCCAGGTAGAAGCGCTGGCTGCGGTCAAGCGGGGTGTCGCGCAGCAATTGCAGCATGCCCAGCACGCCATTGAGGGGCGTGCGGATTTCATGGCTCATCTTGGCCAGGAAGCGGCTCTTGGCCTGGTTCTCGCTGTCGGCCTGGGTGGCCGCCTGGCGTGACCGGTAGCCTTCTTCCTTGAGCAAGTTGATGCGATCGGCCAGCCCTATGGACAGGGTGATCAGCTCGACGGTGACGCCGATTTTCACCGCGCTGGCCCCGTAGATGCCGAACAGTTCGAACCCCAGGGAGCCCGAGGTGGCGGCGATAAACGCGGCCAGCAGGATGCCCCAGGCGAAGATGTAATAGGAGCCATAGCGCAGCCCCTTGGACCAGACATAGGCGCCGGTCAGCAGAAGGACCAGGGACACCGCCAGCACCGTCATGCTGGCCAGGATGTTCCAGGTCTGCAAGCCGATCAGCGGCGCCGAGACCAGGCAGGCCAGGCTCAGCAGCATAAACACCCGCAGGCCCTGGTCCAGGCGCGGAAAGTACTGGCGGGTGTGGAGGAAATGCCGGCTGAACTGGATCGCGCTCAGGCAATGCAGGTACATCAGGATATAGATGCTGACCGACTGCAGCCCCACATGCTCGGGCAAGGATTTGAACAACATGCCGTCGAAACTGGCGGCGAACAAGCCGATGTTCAGGTTGTAGACCAGGTACCAGCCGTAGGCCGCCTCACGCAGGGCGATAAACAGAAACAGGTTGTAGCAGAACATCGCGAACAGCACGCCATAGAACGCGCCGTTGACGCCCATCAGGTTTTCCTGGGCGGCGGCGCTGGCGTTGTGGGTGCTGAACAGCAGCGGCACGAACACCGTGCTGGTGCTTTCCACCCGCAGCCATAGGGTGCTTTCGCCAGGGGCCAGAGCGAGCGGAAACCAGAAATTGCGCACCTGCACCGGCCGCTGGGCGAAGGCAAAGGTGTCGCCACTCTGTTGCTGCGCGACTCGACCCGCCGGGTCGACCACGTACAGCTGTACATGGTCGAGCAGCGGGTAATTGACCTCCAGGTAGCCGGCCAGGTCGTGGTCCAGGGAATTGTTCAGGCGCACTCTGAACCACCAGGCCGAGGTGTTTTTACCGAAGTTGGCGTATTCACCGCGGACCGCCTGGAAGCGTTCGGACGGCAACTGGCGCAGCTGCTCGAGTCCCCATTGGCCCTGGGGGTCTTCGACGAATTCGGTATAAGGACCGAGTGGGACGCGAAGGTCCTCGCGGTCCAGGCTGGCCAGTGTCACCGGCGCCTGCGCGCAGAGGGCGCTGCTCAGGCAGGTTAACAGCACGGCCAGCCAGATACGCAGCATGCACGGACCTTGAAGAGACAGGGAGGGGCGATACGAGGCTTATTGATAAGCCCCGCTCTGGCACTGTGCACCGATGCGCGACGCCCTTCAAGTCTCTTTGGGGGGCTCCGCCAGGCCGTCCAGAACCTGCACTGGTGTGCCCCATAGGGGGGGGGCAGGTGGTTGACGGACGGCACGAGCCATGCGCCAGCTCACGCGCGCCGACGAGGCCTGTGCCACGCCCGGCGGTGACTGTGGACGGGGGATTGCCGTGATACCCGCTATGGGGCGCGTCGGACAGGCGAGGTGGGGGTCCCGGCACTTTCAGCGCCCTTCCGGGAAAACCAGGGCGCCCGCCGTGACGGCTATCAGACGGGGGCCTGACTGAGCGGGAACAGCAAGTCGACAAAACGTTGGGCGGTGGGTTGCGGTTCGTGGTTGGCCAGGCCGGCCCGCGCGTTGGCTTCGATCAAGACATGCGCCGGCTGGTCGGCGGCCTCGACCCGCAGGTCGAGGCCGACCAGCGGAATAGCCAGCGCGCGGGCGGCCTTGATCGCGGCTTCGATCAGGTGCGGGTGCAACCGCGCGGTGACGTCCTCGAGGACACCGCCGGTGTGCAGATTGGCCGTGCGCCTGACCGCCAGTGGCATGCCATCGGGCAGCACGCTGTTGTAGTCATAGCCGCGGGCGTGCAGGGTTCGCTGGGTCTCGGCATCCAGCGGGATGCGACTTTCCCCCGCGGTGGCCGCCTGGCGCCGGCGGCTCTGCGCCTCGATCAGGGCGCCGATGCTGTGGCGGCCGTCGCCGGTGATCGCGGCAGGACGGCGGATGGCGGCGGCCACTACCTCGTAGCCGATCACCAGGATGCGCAGGTCCAGGCCTTCATAAAAGCTTTCGAGCAGCACCCGGTTATCGAACTGCCGCGCCAGGCTGATCGCCTCCTGCAGCTCCCTGGCGCTGCGCAGGTCGACCGCCACCCCCTGGCCTTGCTGGCCCACCACCGGCTTGACCACCACCCGCCCGTGGCGGGCGAGGAACGCCAGGTCGTGCTGCGGGTCGCCGGCCAATTGCTGGGCGGGCAGGCACAATCCCGCACGGCTCAGGACGTCGTGGGTCAGGCGTTTGTCTTGGCACAGTGTCATGCTCACCGCGCTGGTCAGGTCGCTCAGCGACTCGCGACAGCGGACCCGGCGTGCCCCCTGGATCAGGGTGAACAGGCCGGCTTCGGCGTCGTCGACCTGGACCTCGATGCCGCGGCGCTGGGCTTCGTCGATGATGATCCGTGCATAGGGGTTGAGCCCAGCCGCGTTCCCGGGCCCGAGAAACAGCGGCTGGTTGCTGCGGTTCTTGCGCTTGAGGGTGAAGCTGTTCAGCTCGCGAAAGCCCAGCTTGCCGTAGAGGTGCTTCGCCTGGCGGTTGTCGTGCAGCACCGACAGGTCGAGGTAGGCCAATTCACGGGACTGAAAATGCTCGATCAGGTGGCGTACCAGGGCTTCGCCAACGCCGGGGCGGCTGCACAGGGGAGCCACGGCCAAGGACCAGAGACTGCAGCCGTTGTCCGGGTCGCGAAAGGCCTTGAAGTGATTCAGGCCCATGACGCTGCCGATCACCGCGCCATCGGCTTCGTCTTCGGCCAGCCAGTATTCCGGACCGCCCTGTTCACGCGGCGTCATACGCTGGGCATCGACCGGCAGCATGCCGCGGACCTGGTACAGCCGGTTCACCGCCTGCCAGTCGGCATCGCTCTGGACCCGGCGGATATTAAAGCCGCGAAACGGTCGACGGGCCGGGCGATAATCGCTGAACCGCAGGCGCAGCGTATCGGACGGGTCGAGGAACAGCTGTTGCGGCGCCTGGGCCAGCACTTGGTGCGGGGCCGCCACGTACAGCGCCAGGTCCCTGTCGCCGGGTCGCTCCTCGAGCAACGCGGCGGCCAGGGCCTCGGGGGTGGGGTAGGTGTGTCCGAGCAGCAAGCGGCCCCAACCGCAGTGCAAGGCGGCTGGTCCAGGGAACTGTTTCAGGCCGTCTTCGGCAAGGCGTGCCTGAAGCCGCTGATAGGAGGGCGCCTGGCCGCGCCGTAGGCGTTGGCCATGGGCAGTGGATTTTTGCATGGAACCTCCTTGAATCCTGAAATCACGCGGCGATTCTGGCGATATCGCGGGCCGGCGGATGGGGCGTGGAGCCGTTGTTCGGTCAGCCAAAGGTTGAGTGCCGCCATCTGGCAAAGTTTCGAACCGCCCAGCGCTGTCGAGGCCACTCGGGTTTGAGTAGGCATATTGAAGGGGGGGCGAACAGACCAGGGAGCTGACGTGGGGCGAGCAGCTGCTTTTTCATCCAGGCGAGCGTCGATAACCCGTGGCTCGATGGCTCCGCGCCTCTGCGCCACCGCCTGAGCGCTTCGGCGAGCGTTCAGACACGGTGGCCGGGCCTTCAGGCGCCATCAAGTGGGCCAGATCGGCCGGTAATCGAAATGCAGCCTTCGGGTTATCGCGCACATGGACCTTAGGGTTGTCCTTGGGAGGTGGGCACCTTTTATCGGTGTCCTATGTTAAGGACCGGCTTAGCGCTCGAGAGTTTTATATAAATACGTTATTAGACGCTCGACGACCTGGCCGGACGCCGCCGGGAGCAGGCCACCTTGGCTCCGCGGTGGAAGGTCTGGCAGGTCCAGCGGCGGGCGCTCAGATGCCCCCGTCAGGCGCCGTCAGGCTGGTGGAGCGGGATATTGTGCAGCAGCCAATAATGGCGAAAAGCTTCGCGGATATTGTCGCGCAAGGTCTTGTTGTCCCACGGCTTGGTATAGAAGCGATAGATCGCGCCGCGGTTGATGGCCTCCAGAATGGATTCCAGGTCGGTGTAACCGGACAGGATGATTCTGAAGGTGTCGGGATATAGACTTTTGACCCGGTCGAGAAACTCCGTGCCGTTCATGTCGGGCATGCGTTGATCGCAGAGAATGACCTGTACCGGGTGCAAGGCCAACAGCTCAAAGCCCATGGCGGCCGATGGTGCCGACAGCACCTGGTAACCCTCCGCGTGCAGCAGCCGCTGCAAGGCGGACAGGACATGGGCTTCGTCGTCCACCAACAGCAGTGTCTTGAGCGTGCGCACTTCACCCGCGGGCACCGGCAGGCGTTTGTCCTCCAGCAACACCTGCTCGATCTGCGCGACCGCCTGCGGCGGGCTGAAAAAATAGCCCTGGATCTGGTCGCAGTGGTTGCGTCGCAAATAGGCCAGTTGAGCCGCCGTTTCCACCCCCTCGGCGACCACCTCCAGTTTCAGGCTGTGGGCCATGCGAATAATGGCCAAGGCGATGGCGGCGTCGTCCGGGTTGCAGGTGATGTCGCGGATAAAGGCGATATCGATCTTCAGTTTGTCGATGGGGAAACGGCGCAAATAGGCCAGGCTCGAATAGCCGGTGCCAAAGTCGTCGATGGAAATCTGCACCCCTCGCTTTTTCAGGTTTTGCAAGCTGAGGATGGTGCGCTCGGTGTTCACCATCAGGGTGCTTTCGGTCAACTCCAGCTCGAGCAGGCTGGCCTCGATCCCGTGGTTGGCCAGGGCCTGAATCACATCTTCTTCCAGATCGCCTTCGGTGAATTGGCGTGCGCAGACATTCACCGAAACCTGCATGGGCCCAATCGGGGAGCGCAGCCAGAGGGCGATCTGGGCACAGGCCGTATCGAGAATCCAGCGGCCCACCTGGACTATCAACCCGGTGTCTTCCAGCACCGGGATAAACTCCAGGGGCGATACCAGGCCGTGTCCGGGCCGCTGCCAGCGCAGCAATGCCTCGAGGCCGGTCACCTGGCCGCTGTCGAGTTGCACCTTGGGCTGGTAGAACAGCACGAACTCGTCGTGCTCGACCGCCTTGCGCAGGGCCGTTTCCAGTTCCAGCCGAGCCAGCACCTCGGTGTTCATCTGCGCCGTGAAAAACCTGTAGGTATCGCGTCCGGCCTGCTTGGCCCGGTACATGGCCGTGTCCGCGTACTTGATCAGGGTGTCCGGGTCGGAGGCATCGTCGGGGTGCAGGGTGATGCCGATGCTGGCGGTCAAGGTCAGTTCCTGGCCTTGCAGGTCGAAGGGCGCGCGCAACACCTCGCGGATTTGGGTCGCCACCAGGGTGGCGTCCTGTTGGCCATTTGGCGTGGTCAGGATCAGGGCGAATTCATCGCCACCGAGGCGGCCGACCGTGTCCCTGGCACGCACGCATTGCACCAGGCGATCGCTGAATTGGGCGAGCAGTTCGTCACCACTGGCGTGTCCCAGGGTGTCGTTGACGTTCTTGAAATGATCCAGGTCGATAAACAACACGGCCACCATCTTCCGGCTCTCCCCGGCCTGGAGGAGGGCTTTCTTCAGGGTGTCGTAGAACAACAGGCGATTGGGCAGGCCGGTGAGGGTGTCGAAATGGGCCAGGCGGTGCAGGCGCTGCTGCGCCTCCTTGCGCTCGGTGATATCGCGCACCACGCCGACCATGATCCAGTCCGCCCCGGAGCGTTGGGCCTGGTGATGCACCTCGACCTGCAACAGGGAGCCATCCTTGCGCCGTACCTGGCTTTCGGCAAAGCCGTTGTCGGGGGCGCCGCTGATCAGGGCATCGTACCGGCGGGTGTGCTGCTCCAGCGTGGCCGTGCCCAGGTGCACCGGGCCCATTTGCAGCAGTTCTGCCCGGCTGTAGCCGAGCATGCTGCAGGCGGTCGCGTTGACTTCGACAAAACCCATGCTGGCACGGCTCACCAGAAAAATCGCATCGGCGGTGCTGTCCATTACCGAGCGGAAACGCTGCAAGTCTGCCGTTCGCGCTTGCACCTGTTGCTCCAGCACCCAGCTATGGCTTTGCAGAAAATCGCTGAAGGCTTTCAGGCGCAACAGGTTACGCACTCTCAACCAGAGTTCGGCGCGATCGACCGGTTTGGTCAGGAATTCCTCCGCCCCGGCATTCAGGCCGGCCAGGCGGGCGGCGCGATCGATCAGCGCGGTGACCATGATGATCGGGATATTCGCGGTGACAGGGTTGGCCTTGAGCAGGTTGGCCACCTGATAGCCGTCCATGCCCGGCATCATGATATCCAGCAGGATCAGGTCCGGGGCGGCCTGGGCGATCGAGGCCAACGCCTCTTCGCCGCTGGCGACACTCTGGGTCAGATAGCCTTCGGGCCGCAACAGCGCTTCCAGCAGCTTGCGGTTATTGGCCTCGTCATCGACGATCAGCACGGTGGCCATGGGACTGGCCATGGCCTCGACTGTCGGCGGGAAACTCGTGGGGCGGGTCATGGGCACCTAACCCATGGGGGTATCGGTACGGGTCGGTGACAACGCCCGCCCGGCCAGCAGGGCGTCGATCGCCGCATAGAGCTCCTGATAGTGCAGCGGTTTGGTGATATAGGCGTCGCAGCCGGCGAGCCGGCTCTTTTCCTGGTCGGCTTTCATCGCCATGGCGGTCAGCGCGATGATGGGAATGGCGGCGGTAAGCGGATCCTGTTTCAGCAGGGCGGTCGCCGCCAGGCCGTCCATGCCGGGCAGCTGGATATCCATCAGGATCAGGTCGGGCGGTTCGGCGCGGGCCAGGAGCATACCGGCTTCGGCATCGGTCGCGCTCAAGACCCTGTGCCCGACATTGTGTAGCAGCAAGGAGGCCAGTTTCAGGTTCGCCGGATTGTCTTCGATGACGAGAATGCTTGCCATCAGTCAGGTCCCTTAACTTTGAAGTGAAAGCGTGCGGCGGACTTCGGCGAGAAAGCGGGCCTGATTGAATCCGGCTTTTTCGACGATATTGATCACCTTGTCCGGATTGCTGTTCAGCGTAGCACGGTCCTGCGCGGTGATTTGCTTGGCGGTCACCACCAGCACGGGGATCTGCGCTGTAGCGGTGTGGCGCGCCAGCGCTTCGACCACATCGAAGCCGTTGACGTCGGCCATCATCAGGTCGAGCAGGATCAGGTCGGGCAGCAGGCGCTGCGCCAGGCTGATCGCTTCGCTGCCCCCATAGGCGCGTACCACCGCATAGGCCGGGGACGGCAGGAACGCCGCTATCACTTCGACGGCTTTGGGATCGTCGTCCACCACCAGCACCGTATAGGCACGTTCCGGAGCCGCCTGCAGGTCAAGGGCCACCAGGGCGGATTTCAGTTGGATGCGGCTGACGGGTTTTTGCAGCACCGTCGCGACACCCGCGCTCCGCGCCTGGCTGCCGACGTCCTCGGCCAGGATGGAGATGATCACCACCGGTACCTGGGCCAGGGTGGCGTTTTCCCGCAGGCGCAGCAGAAGTTGCCAGCCGTCGACGCCTGGCAGGAGAAGATCCAGGGTGATCAGGCTGAGCGGCTGCTGGGGCGCCAACAGCAGGGCGGCCTCGGCGCTGGCCGCGCGCAAGACGCCAAAGCCCTCGGCTTCGAGCAGCAGACGAATCAGGTCGGCAGTCTGATCATCATCATCGACCACCAGGGCAATGCGCTGATTGGGTGTCGTCGAGACGAGGCTCGGGGCGTTGATGGTTGCCACGGAGGGCTGGGCGGCCGCGGCTTGCGCCGGACTGCGCAGCGGTAACCAGACCGCGAAACACGCCCCTTCGCCCTCGGCGCTGGCCACGGCCACGCTGCCGCCATGCAGTTCGCTCAGCTGTTTGACGGTTGCCAGGCCCAAACCCGTGCCCTCGAATTTACGTGCCAGGCTGCTGTCGATCTGACTGAAAGGCTGGAACAGCTTTGTCATGTTTTCCTGGGCGATGCCGATGCCGGTGTCGCTGACGCTGATTTCGAGAAACTCGTTGAACTCGTTGTCGCACAGGGGGAAGTGGTGCACCGGCCAGGCGCCGGGCAGCGTGCCCACGGTGCTGCGCGAAACGCGACGGGCGCGCAGGGTCACCTTGCCACCTTTGGCACTGAATTTAACGGCATTCGACAGCAGGTTGTAGACGATCTGCTTGGTCTTGCGCATATCCAGTTGAGGTGCGCCCAGATTCTGGCTGGCTTCCAGCTCGAGGTGCAGGTGCTGGGCCGCGGCCTTCTCGCGAACGATGGACAGGCTGTTCGACAACAGGCTGTGCATGCCGACCTCTTCCAGCTCGAGGGTCATCATGCCGGCCTCGACCTTCGACAGATCGAGGATATCGTTGATCAGGGACAGCAGGTGCTGGCCGCTGGTGAAGATATCGCCGATGTATTCGTGCTGGATGGCGCTCGTCTCGCCCATCAGGCCGTCCTTGAGCGCTTCGGAAAAGCCGATGATGGCGTTGAGCGGGGTGCGCAGCTCGTGGGACATGGTGGCCAGAAACTCGGTTTTCATCCGGCTGGCATGTTCCAGTTCGAGGTTTTTTTCCTGCAGGGCACGTTCGAAGCGCTTGCGCTCGGTCATGTCGCGCGCCGCGGCGAAAACGCCTTGCAGGTTACGGTCGCGGTCGTGAAAGGTCGCGGCGTTGTAGGACACCACCGTTTCCCTGCCATCCTGGGCGCGCACGGTCAGCTCGTAGTCGTTGACCCGGTTCTCGCTGAGCACCCGTTTGATCGCGGTATCGGCACGCAGCGGGTCGGTGAAGAATTTCCGGCAGGGGGCTCCTATCAGCTCATCGCGGGTGCAGCCGGTGAGGGCGATCATCTGTTGATTGACGTCGGAGATGATGCCCTGGGCGTCGGTCATCATCAGCGCGTCGATATTCGACTCGATCAGCGAGCGGGTATAAAACTGCTGGTCGCGCAACCGTTGGTCGAGCAGCGCCTGAGCCGCCTCGACCTGTTTGCGGATGGTGTTGTCGGTGCCGATCAGGAGAAAACCGATGATCTCGTCCTGGGCATTGCGCAGGGCCGTGACCGAGACCATGGCGGGAAAGCGGCTGCCATCCTTGCGGATATAGGTTAGCTCATAGATGTCCTCGATCCCCCGCGAGGCCTTGAAAACCAGCGCAGCAAACCCCGGAGTGATGCAGGTGTCCAGTTCCAGGCTCAGGGCCGCCGCTCGCGCGATCAATTCCTGCGGGTCCGAGATGTCGGCCGGGGTAATGCGATTGAGCACATCCGCGGCCGAATAACCGAGCATGCGTTCGGCGCCGACATTGAAGATCTGGATAACGCCCTTTTCGTCGGTGGCGATGCTGGAGAAATGCGCACTGTTGAAAATGGCATCCTGCAAGGCCCCGGTCTTGAGCAGGGTCGCCTGACGACGGAGCTCGCTGCTGCCGTCCGCCGCGCCGCGTTTGCTGCCAGCGCCATCACCCGGTTTGCTCATGATCTTTTCCAAGGAAACAATCGGATCAGTCAGCGTCACGGCCCCAGGGGTACAGGACGCCACAGCGGAGCAGGCTCACAGGTTGCCACGCCGAGCGGACTTGATGAACACGCTGGCGGGTGGCCAAGAGGAGGTGAATTAGCGGCTGGCTTTACGTTAGCAGAGGATTCCCATGGTTCAAGGACAGTCGCCCTGGGGGCTCTTGTCCTGTGAGGCCCGGAAGGCGAGCGGCTTAACGCTGGGTGCCGCGAATAAGGGCGCGCAAGGCGAAGCGATTGGGGTGGCAGGCTTCGGCCACGTCCCGTGGCAGCGGCAGCGGTTCGTCCTCGAGCCAGGCCGCCAGCAGCTCGCCGCACAGGGGGGCGCTGATCAAGCCGCGCGACCCGTGGCCGCTGTTGACATACAGGCCGTCGTACCAGGGGCAGACTTGCTCCGGCACCTGGCGCGCGTCCTTGCTCAGGGCCGCATAGGCGCTGGCGAAGGCCTGGGGATCGGCCAGCGGGCCGACGATGGGCAGGTAGTCCGGGCTGGTGCAGCGAAAGGCCGCTCGCCCGCCGAGGTGCTCGGCAACCAGGGTATCGACCTGCAACTGGCTGGCCAGCGCGGGAGAGATTTCCTGCAGCAGCCCGAGGTTGCTCAGGTGATCGGCGCTGCGGGGGGTCAGGTCGTCGCTGTGAAAGTCGAAACTGGCCCCCAGTGTGTGCTCGCCCAGGCGAGCGGGCGCCACGTAGCCCTCGGCGCACACCACACTGCGCAGGGCGACGCTGGCGGTGGTGGCCGGCAGACGGGTGATCTGCCCACGGATCCGCTTGAGCGGCAGGCCGGCACTCTGCTCGAAGCGGCCGATGTCGGCGGCACCGGCCAGCACCACCACCGTGGCGCTGGCCAGGCAACGCCCGCCGCTCCAGGCGTGCCACTGATCCTGTTCGCGGCTCAGGGTCAATGCCTCCTGGTGAGTGACCAGATGGATTGCCGGGTGTTCGGCCAGCAGCCGGCAGAGAGCGGGTGGATGCACCCAACCACCCTCGGGAAAATACAGTCCACCGCTGGGCAGCGGCACGCCGCAGTGGGCTTCGGCCGCGGCCTGGTCCACCTGCCGCAGCAGGTCCGGCGAGAAATGCGCCGCCAGTTGCGCCTGGCGCTGCGCCTCCTTGGCGTCGAAGGCCAGCTGCAAGACGCCGCAGGCTTGCCAGTCGCGGTCGGCGTGCAGCTGCTCGAGCAGTCGGCGGGTGTAACCGAAGCCGGCCAGAATCAGCCGCGAAAGGGCCGTGCCATGGGCCGATAACTTCAGGTACAGCACGCCTTGGGGATTGCCCGAGGCCTCCGCCGCCAGGTCGGCGTGGCGCTCCAGCAGGGTCACCTGCCAGCCGCGACGGGCCAGGCTGGCGGCACTGGCGCAACCCGCCAGACCGGCGCCGATAACCAGGGCTTGTTTGACCGCCGGCCGCCGGAGCGCCGGTCGAGCGAACCAGGGTTTGCCGGCCGGGGCCGTCTCGCCGAGGAACCGGCCCTTGAGCACTTCCCATTTGTGTCCCAGGCCAGGTACCCGTTTCATCTTGAAACCCGCCTGGTTCAAGGCGCGGCGCACATAACCGGTGCTGGTGAAGGTGCCCAGGCTGGTGGCGGGCGTGGACAGCCGGGCCAGTTCGGCGAACAGCTCCGGCGTCCACATCTCGGGGTTTTTCGCCGGGGCGAAGCCGTCGAGAAACCAGGCGTCGATCCGGGCGTCCAACTGCGGCAGCATCTCCAGGGCATCGCCGACCAGCAGGGTCAGCACCACCCGCCCACCGTCGAACTGCAGACGCTGAAAGCCCGCGTGCAAGGCCTGGTATTGTCCCAGCAGCGCCTCGGCCTGATGCGCCAGTTCCGGCCACAGCGCCAGCGCCCGGGCCAGGTCGGCGTGGCGCAGCGGGTATTTTTCGACGCTGACGAAATGCAGCCGGGCGTCAGGTGCCGCCACCTGCTCGAACAGCTGCCAGGCGCAGAGGAAGTTCAACCCGGTGCCGAAGCCGGTCTCGCCGATCACCAGCCGGTGCTGGGCGGGCAAGGCGGCGAAGCGCGCCGGCAGATCGTTATTGGCCAGGAAGACGTAGCGGGTTTCCGCCAAGGCATCGGCGTTGGAGAAATAGACGTCGTCGAACTGCTGCGAACGGGGTTGGCCGAGTGCGTCCCACTCGAGGTCGGCGTGCGGGGTCGTGGACATGGTGGCTTCATCGGCGGCTAATCGCGCATTCTAGCGCAAGCGCCTTGCCCATCGGCTGCACGTGATCACCCATTCGCCCGCCTCTGTGGCTTGCGTATTCGGGCACAAGCGGGCCAGGCTAGGGGCGTGCCTAACAGGATCAACCAGGATCAGGAGCGCCCATGTTTGAATCCGCCGAGATCGGTCACCGTATCGACAAGAAAACCTTCGAGGCCGAAGAGCCCGTGCTGCGCCAGGCGCTGCTGGAGGCTCAATACCTGCTCAAGCAGCAGGGCCGTTTTGCCGTGATCGTACTGATCAACGGCGTGGAGGGCGCCGGCAAGGGCGAGACGGTCAAACTGCTCAACGAGTGGATGGATCCTCGGCTGATCCAGGTCAACACCTTCGACCAACAGACCGATGAGGAGCTGGCACGGCCACCGGCCTGGCGTTACTGGCGGCAGTTGCCGCCGAAAGGGCGCATGGGGGTGTTTTTTGGCAACTGGTATAGCCAGATGCTGCAGGGCCGGGTACACGGTCATATCAAGGACGCGGTGCTGGACCAGGCCATCGATGGCGCGAAGAACCTCGAGCGCATGCTCTGTGACGAGGGCGCGCTGATCTTCAAGTTCTGGTTCCATCTGTCCAAGGCGCAGATGAAGGCGCGCCTCAAGTCGCTGCGCAAGGACCCGTTGCACAGCTGGCGCATCAGCCCGCTAGACTGGCAACAATCGAAGACCTACGACAAGTTCGTGCGTTATGGCGAGCGGGTGCTGCGTCGCACCAGCCGTGACTATGCGCCCTGGTACGTGGTGGAGGGCGTCGATCCCGCCTACCGCAGCTTGACGGTTGGACGCATCCTGCTCGAAGGCTTGCAGGCGGCCCTCGCGGCCCAGGCCCCACCCTCGGGTCAGGCGCATGCCGCGCCGCTGACCGCCAGCCTGGACAACCGCGGGCTGCTCGACAGCCTGGACATGCGCCAGGCGTTGGCCAAGGACGTCTATGAAGCGCAGTTGGCCAGCGAGCAGGCCCGCCTGTCGCGCCTGCTGCGCGACAAGGCGTTCCGCCGCCATTCGCTGCTGGCGGTATTCGAGGGCAATGACGCCGCTGGCAAGGGCGGTGCCATTCGCCGGGTCGCCGCGGCCCTGGATCCGCGCCAATACCGTATCGTGCCGATCGCCGCGCCCACCGAGGAAGAACGCGCCCAGCCCTACCTGTGGCGCTTCTGGCGGCATATGCCAGCGCGCGGGCATTTCACCGTCTTCGATCGCTCCTGGTATGGCCGGGTGCTGGTGGAGCGGGTCGAGGGTTACTGCAGTCCGGGCGATTGGCTGCGCGCCTATGGCGAGATCAACGATTTCGAGGAACAACTGGTGGAGGCCGGGGTGGTGCTGGTGAAGTTCTGGCTGGCGATCGACGAGCAGACCCAGTTGGCGCGCTTCCAGGAGCGGGAGCAGATCCCCTTCAAGCGCTTCAAGATCACCGAAGAGGATTGGCGCAACCGCGAGAAATGGCCCGAGTACCGCGACGCCGTGGGCGATATGGTCGATCGCACCAGCACCCGGGTCGCCCCCTGGACCCTGGTGGAAGCCAATGACAAGCGGTTTGCCCGGGTCAAGGTGCTGCGCACCCTCAACGATGCCCTGGCCGCGGCCTTCGGCGACGATTGAGGCGGGGATGGTGGCGCATACGGGCGATGAATGATGATCGCCGCAGGGGCTTGGAGGGTTTTATGCTCGCGCCAAGTCATCCAGCAACGGGAGGTGTGGTATGCGGGACGTGGTGATAGTCGACAGTGTACGGACCGGCCTGGCCAAGTCCTTTCGCGGTAAATTCAATCAGACGCGCCCGGACACCCTGGCCGCCCATTGCGTCAACGCCGTGCTGGCGCGCAACGGACTGGATCCGGCCCTGGTCGAGGACTGCATCGTCGGCGCCGGGTCCAACGAGGGCGCCCAAGGCATGAACATCGGCCGCAATGTTGCGGTGCTCTCGGGGTTGGGCACCCAGGTCGCGGGCATGACGCTTAACCGTTTCTGTTCCTCGGGGCTGCAGGCGATCGCCATCGCCGCCAACCAGATCGCCTCGGGCTGCAGTGACATCCTGGTGGCGGGCGGTGTGGAGTCGATCAGCCTGACGCTCAAGAGCGTCAACACCGACCAGCTGTTCAATCCCTGGCTGAAAGAACATGTGCCGGGCATCTACTACCCCATGGGACAGACCGCCGAGATCGTCGCCCGGCGTTACCAGGTCAGCCGCGAGCAGCAGGATGCCTATGCGCTGCAAAGCCAGCTGCGCACCGCCCAGGCCCAGGCCCAGGGGCTGTTCGATGACGAGATAGTGCCGATGAACGTGCGTTATCAAGTCGAGGACAAGGCGACCGGCGAGAAACGCCTGGTCGAGGGCCTTGTCGACCGCGATGACTGCAACCGCGCCGACACCACCCTGGAGAGCCTGGCGGCGCTCAAGCCAGTGTTCGCCGAGGACGGTTCGGTGACGGCGGGCAACGCCTCGCAACTGTCCGATGGCGCTTCCATGACCCTGGTCATGAGCCTGGACAAGGCCCTGGAGCTGGGGCTAAAACCCCTGGCGTTCTTCCGCGGTTTCACGGTGGCCGGCTGCGAGCCGGATGAGATGGGAATCGGCCCGGTGTTCTCGGTGCCACGCCTGCTTAAGGCCAAGGGCCTGCAGGTCGACGACATCGACCTGTGGGAGCTCAACGAAGCCTTCGCCTCGCAGTGTCTGTATGCCCGTGACCGGCTGGGTATCGACAATGCCCGCTACAACGTCAACGGTGGCTCGATCGCCATCGGTCATCCCTTCGGCATGACCGGTTCGCGCCAGGTCGGTCACTTGGTGCGCGAGCTGCAGCGGCGCTCGCTGCGCTACGGGGTGGTCACCATGTGCGTGGGCGGCGGCATGGGTGCCAGCGGGTTGTTCGAAGCGGTACGTTAATGCACATTGTGCACCCAACAAAAAACCGCGCATAAGGCGCGGTTTTTTGTGCAGGAAGGGTCGTGCTAGAAGCCGCGGCTCTCGATGATCTCTTCAGCTTTGCGCTGGCGGCGGATATAGCTGGCGATTTCCCGCTCCGCGTCCACTCGGGTGAAATACGGACCTTCCAGGGTGCCTTCACGGGTCGAAAAAAAATAGCGACCATTGACGGCGCTGACGCGCTCGCTGCGGTAGTGCGTACCGGGGGCCGGGTCGTAAGTGCGTTGTCCGAACATGGCAAGGCTCCAAAAACGGCGGTGTCAGCGCCAGTCTAATAGCGGGGTATCGCGCTTGTTACACTTAACGACAAGTGGTTGTTTTTGGGGGATATAGCGCGAGGAGTTCGGAAGGTTCCTGGTTTTTGACGCCGTCTTAATGACGTTTTCCGCTCGCTGGGCATTACAGTTTTGACCTGGCTCGGAGGCCAACTGTCGCTGTATCGGCTCCCCTGTCTTCCCTAAAATGGAGCTCCATCGCCCTGAATGTGCAAGGCGCCTGGCTGTCTTCTTGAGGTGCTTATGCACGTGTCTTCCGGCCGCTGGCTCTATGGCCTGCTGCTCGCTTTGGTAACTGCCGTGCTCTGGGGCATCCTGCCAGTCAAGCTCACCCAAGTGCTGCAAGTGATGGACCCTATTACCGTCACCTGGTATCGGCTCTTGGTGTCGGGCCTGATCCTGTTGGGCTACCTGGCGGCGCAGCGGCGTCTGCCGCGCTTGCGGCCCCTAGGGCGTAAGGGGTTGGCCCTGCTGGGTCTGGCGATCGTAGGGCTGATCGGCAACTATGTGCTGTACCTGATCGGGCTTAAACGTCTGACCCCCGGGACCACGCAGCTGGTGATCCAGGTGGCGCCCATCCTGTTGCTGGTCAGCAGCCTGTTTATCTTTCGCGAACGCTTCAGTGCCGGCCAATGGCTGGGCCTTGTGGTCCTGCTGCTGGGCTTCGGGTTGTTCTTCAACGAACGCCTGAATGAACTGCTGACGTCGCTGAGCAGCTATACCACCGGGGTGTTGATCGTGCTGCTGGCGGCGGTGATCTGGGTTTTTTACGGCTTGGCGCAAAAGCAGCTGTTGACCCTGTGGAACTCGGTGCAGGTGATGATGGTGATCTACCTGGCCTGTGCCCTGTTGCTCAGCCCCTGGGCCCGGCCACTGCAACTGCTGGAACTCAGTGGCCTGCAGGCGGGACTATTGCTGGCCTGTTGCCTGAATACCCTGGTCGCCTATGGCGCGTTCGCCGAGGCGCTGGCCCATTGGGAAGCCTCGCGGGTCAGCGCGACCCTGGCGATCACGCCCCTGGTGACCTTCGCCGCGGTGGCCCTGGCGGCCAGCCTGTGGCCCGACCGGATACGGCCCGAGCAGATCAACCTGCTGGGCTATGCCGGCGCGGTGCTGGTGGTCCTGGGGTCAGTGCTGACTGCCATGGGGCCTTCGGTCCTGGCGAGTTGGCGCGCGTGGCGAGCGCCTCCGACCAGTCAGGGCTGAATCCTGCTCAGGCCCGACTGCCAAGCTGCTCGGCTTTGCGCAGCCAGGCTTGGCGCTGTTCCTCGGACCGCAAAGGGGTAACGCGCCTGGCGGGGCGACTGGGCCAGGGCCTGTGGACATTAGCATCGCGAGTCGCCTTGCCGCGAAGAGGGGACCAGGCCCGGCGCGTGACGCAGTTTTTGTAGGGCGGGCAGCGCCCGCGAGTGCTGGTCTCCTGCACAGGCTTGACCCAGCGCTGTACTCAGCAGGCCCGGCGGAACTGAAAGGCGGTTAAATTCGCGGGATTCTCCCGGCCTACCGAAGCGTCCCTGTGCGTAGACACGGGTAGACGCCCCAAGCCGTACTCAGGCCCGACTGCCGAGCTGCTCGGCCTTGCGCAGCCAGGCCTGGCGCTGTTCCTCGGACCGCAAAGGGGTAACGCGCCCGGCGGGGCGACTGGGCTAAGCCGTACTCAGGCCCGACTGCCGAGCTGCTCGGCCTTGCGCAACCAGGCCTGGCGCTGTTCTTCGGAGGAGGGCCGGACCGGGGCGAATTCGTTGAGGTGGCGCGTGCGGATGCCACAGACGGCCAGCGTCGCCCGGGTCATCTGGCGGTGCGCCGGCGCCCCCTGGCACCAGCGGAAATACCAGGGGGTATGGTCCAGCGTCACCAGCAGGTCGGCGGTGCGGCCTTCCAGCAGGGTGTCCAGGACCGACGAGCGATCGCGGTATTTGAAGGCGAAGCCGGGCAGCAGGATCCGGTCGAAAAAGCCCTTGAGCAAGGCCGGCAGACCACCCCACCAGACCGGGTAGACGAACACCAGGTGCTCAGCCCAATGAATCTGCCGCTGGGCTTCGAGCAGGTCCGGTTCCAGGGGTTGGCTCTGGTCATAGCCGTCGCGCAGCACCGGGTCGAAGACCATTTCACCGAGCTTCAACTGCCGCACCACATGGCCCTTGCCCCTTGCACCCAGGGCGTAGGCTTCGCCCAGGGCATGGCAGAGGCTGCTGGCTTTTGGCGTGCCGAGGATCATCAGGATGCGCTTGCCATCGCCTTCCAATGGCGTGGCGCCGGTTTTGACCGCGTCATTCATGGGTGCCGCTCTCCAGCATGGTTTCCGGGCGAACCCAGGCATCGAAATCCTCGGCGCTGACAAAGCCCAGGTCAAGCGCCGCCTCGCGCAGGGTGGTGCCCTGGGCATAGGCCTGCTTGGCGATCTGCGCGGACTTGTCATAGCCGATGTGCCGGTTCAGCGCGGTGACCAGCATCAGGCCCCTGGTCAGGTGCGCGTGCATTTGCGCGGTGTCGGGCTCCATGCCGGCGACGCAGTGGCGTTGGAAGTTGCGACAGCCGTCGGCCAACAGACGGATCGACTGCAGCAGCGTGTGGATGATCACCGGCTTGAATACGTTGAGTTGCAGATGACCCTGGCTGGCGGCAAAGCCCAGGGTGACATCATTGCCCAGCACCTGGCAGGCCAGCATCGACAAGGCTTCGCATTGGGTCGGATTGACCTTGCCCGGCATGATGGAACTGCCCGGCTCGTTGGCCGGCAGCCTGACCTCGGCGAAACCCGCGCGGGGGCCGGAGCCGAGCAGGCGCAGGTCATTGGCGATTTTCATCAGGGTCACGGCCAGGGTCTTCAGTGCACCGGACAGGGCAACCAGGGGTTCGTGGCCGGCGAGGGCGGCGAACTTGTTCGGCGCGCTGACCAGCGGCAGACCACTCAGGGCTGCCAGCTCGGCGGCCATGGCTTCGCCAAAGCCTTTTGGCGCGTTCAGGCCGGTGCCCACGGCGGTGCCGCCCTGGGCCAGTTCACAGACCGCCGGCAGCGTCGCGCGCACGGCGTGCTCGGCGTAGCCCAATTGGGCGACGAAGGCCGACAGTTCCTGGCCGAAGGTCATCGGGGTGGCGTCCATCAGGTGGGTGCGCCCGGTCTTGAGCACCTGGGCGTGTCGACTGGCTTGTTCGGCCAGGCCGCCGGACAACTCGGCCAGGGCCGGTAGCAGCTCGTGGTGCACCGCCTGCAGCGCGGCGATATGCATGGCGGTGGGGAAACTGTCGTTGGAACTTTGCGCGCGGTTGACGTGGTCGTTGGGGTGCACCGGAGCCTTGCCGCCCCGGCCCTGGCCGGCCAGCTCATTGGCCCGCCCGGCGATGACTTCGTTGACGTTCATATTGCTTTGCGTGCCGCTCCCGGTCTGCCAGACCACCAGTGGAAATTGCTGGTCGTGTTGGCCGGCAAGCACCTCGTCGGCGGCCTGTTCGATCAGCCGGGCCAGGTCCGGCGCCAGCTCACCGATGCGGTCGTTGACCCGCGCGGCGGCTTTCTTGATCAGGGCCAGCGCATGCACCACGGCCAGGGGCATGCGCTCCTCGCCAATGGCGAAATTGATCAGCGAGCGTTGGGTCTGTGCGCCCCAGTACGCCTCGTCGGCGACTTCGATAGTGCCCAGGCTGTCGGTTTCGGTGCGGCTCATGCGGTGCTCTCCATAAGGACTCGGCGCAGTTTAGGCCTTTACCAGCGGTGGCAGTTCATTACACGCATGCCCATGCCCCTTCGCCGGCATACCTGTGGTCAGGGTGCATTGGCCGTCGCGCGCACCGCTGCCGTAGATCCGGTGGTTGAGCAGGGCAACCGGTTGGGAGCAAAATAGGTTTTTTGCGGTCTACTCACCTCTTCCCCTACTCAGGATTTGCCAATGCGCCGTCTCAATACCCTCTGTGTCGCTGTTCTGCTGGCTTGCACCACCGGCCTGGCGCAGGCCGATGCGAAAAGCCACGCCGCCGATGCCGAGCGGGTACTCAAGCTGGCCGGTGCCGATAAACGCGCGGTGCCACTCTACGCCCAGGTGCAGAGCATGTTCGCCCAGCGCTTCGCCCAGGCCCAGGGCCCCGAGAGCAAAAAAGCCTTGCTGGAAAGCTACCAGGCCAAAGGCAACGCGGCCCTGGACAAGGCCGTGGGTTGGGACAAACTCAAGCCCGACCTGATCACCCTCTACACCAAGACCTTCAGTGAACAGGAACTCAAGGACCTGATCGCCTTCTACGAATCGCCGCTGGGCAAAAAAATGCTGACAAGCATGCCCGCGCTGACCGAACAGTCGGCCAAGATGGCGCAAGCGCGGCTCGAAGCCACCGGCGTACCGGAAGTCAACAAGCTGCTGGCCGACATGACCGCCGAGCTGCAACCCGCCGCGAAGCCCGCCGCAAAACCCTGATAGCCCTGGGCGAAGCCCCGGGCTGCCTGGTCGCTTCGCCGTTTTCTGCACACTGTCTGCAATGGGGTCAACCATGTCCAAGCGCGAACGTCTCCACTCGGCCCTGATGGCCCTGGAGCCCCGGCATCTCGAGGTGCTGGATGAGAGCCATCTGCACAGTCGAGGGCTGGAAACCCACTACAAGGTGGTGCTGGTCAGCGACCTGTTCGCCGGCTTGAACGCGGTCAAGCGTCACCAACGGGTCTACGCCACCCTGGCTGAGCTGATGGGGCAGGTGCATGCCCTGGCCCTGCACACCTATACACCCGATGAGTGGGCACCCTTGGCTGCGGCGCCGGCCTCGCCCACCTGCCGCGGTGGCAGCCAGGGCTAGGCGCAGCCCCTTACTGCGAGCGGGTCTGTTAAACTGCCGCGGCAAAAATTTCCCTTGTCACCTCACCCGGTCCGCCCTTTACGCGGGCGACCACCTGGAGAACGTCCATGACCCGCCCCATCGTGGTGGCGGCGCTGTACAAGTTCGTCACCCTGACGGACTACCTGGCGCTGCGCGAACCCCTGCTCGAGGCCATGCTGG
This sequence comes from Pseudomonas sp., assembly GCF_040514055.1. GTDB lineage: Bacteria > Pseudomonadota > Gammaproteobacteria > Pseudomonadales > Pseudomonadaceae > Aquipseudomonas. The sequence goes on along the minus strand of NZ_JBEVDL010000036.1, from coordinate 197,863 downwards.
CCAACGGTATCAAAGGCACCTTGCTGATCGCCGAGGAAGGTATCAACGGTACCGTCTCCGGCAGCCGCAACGGCATCGATGGCCTGCTCGCCTGGCTCAAGGGCGATCCGCGTTTCGATGACCTCGATCACAAGGAGTCCTACTGCGACGAACAGCCCTTCTATCGCACCAAGGTCAAGTTGAAGAAGGAAATCGTTACCCTCGGCCTGCCCGGCGTCGACCCCAACCAGCGCGTGGGTACCTATGTTGAGCCGCGGGATTGGAATGCGCTGATCGACGACCCTGAAGTGTTGCTGATCGACACCCGCAATGACTACGAAGTGGCGATCGGCAGCTTCGAGGGCGCGGTCGACCCCAAGACCGAGAGCTTTCGCGATTTTCCCAGCTACATCCAGGCCCATTTCGACCCGGTTCGCCACAAGAAGGTGGCAATGTTCTGCACCGGCGGCATCCGCTGCGAAAAAGCCTCCAGCTATATGCTGGGCGCCGGGTTCGAGGAGGTCTATCACCTCAAGGGTGGCATCCTCAAATACCTCGAGGAAGTGCCCGAGACGCAAACGCGTTGGCGTGGCGACTGTTTTGTCTTCGACAACCGGGTCACCGTCCGCCATGACCTCAGCGAGGGCGAGTATGACCAGTGCCACGCCTGCCGCATCCCGATTTCCGTGGAGGACCGCCAGTCGCCGCACTATGTGCTGGGCATCAGCTGCCCACGCTGCTGGGATTCGCTGAGCGAAAAAACCCGCAGCAGCGCGCGCGAGCGGCAAAAGCAGATCGAGCTGGCCAAGGCGCGCAACCAGCCGCACCCGCTGGGCTACAATGCGCGCCTCGCTTCAGAGAACTGAGCCATGCCCGCACGCCTGCTCTATGTGATGGACCCGATGTGTTCCTGGTGCTGGGGATTCGGCCCGGTCATCGAGGCGCTGGCGGCACAGGCCGAGGCCTGTGATGTGCCGCTGCACCTGATCGTCGGCGGCTTGCGCCGCGAGCGGGCGGCGTTGGAGCCGGCCGCGCGAGTGCGCATCCTCGGCTATTGGCAGGCGGTCAACGCCAGCACCGGTCAGTTGTTCAATTTCGAGGCTGGGCTGCCCGAGGGTCTGGTGTATGACACCGAGCCCGCCTGCCGCGCCTTGGTCACCGCCCGCCAACTTGACCCACAGAGCGTCTGGCCTCTGGCCAGGCGTATCCAGGAAGCCTTCTACACCGAGGGCCAGGACGTCACTCAGGCGCCGGTGCTGGTGCGCCTGGCCGAGCAGGCCGGGATTCCGCGCATCGAGTTCGCCGAGGCGTTCGACAGCGCGGCGGCGCAGGCCGCCACGGCCAAGGATTTTGCCTGGGTCCAGGACCTGGGCATCGCCGGCTATCCGACGCTGCTGGCTGAGCGCAACGGTCAGTTGGCGCTGTTGACCAATGGCTATCGTTCGCTGGATGAATTGGCGCCTTTGCTGGCACGTTGGCTCGATCGCGCCACGCATGACTGATCGCCTTAGCTGGGCGCACATTCGCCAGTTGGCTCTGCGGCATAAAAAGGCCCTGTGGCTGGCCAATGGCGTGGCGCTGCTGGCAACCCTGTGCAGCGTGCCGATTCCGCTGCTGCTGCCGTTGTTGGTGGACGAGGTGCTGCTGCGCGATGGCACCGCCGCGCTGCAGGTCATGGACCGGTTGCTGCCCACTGCCTGGCAGGCCGCGCCCGGCTATATCGGCCTGATGGTGGGCGTGACGCTGCTGCTGCGCTGTTCGGCGCTGGTGTTCAACGTGCTGCAGGCCCGCTTGTTCGCCCGCCTGTCGAAGGACATCGTCTACCGCATTCGCCTGCGCCTGATCGAGCGCCTCAAGCGCATCTCCCTGGGGGAGTACGAGAGCCTGGGCGGTGGCACCGTCACCACGCATCTGGTGACCGACCTGGACACCCTGGATAAATTCGTCGGCGAAACCCTCAGCCGGTTCCTGGTGGCCATGCTCAGCCTGACGGGTACCGCGGCCATTCTGCTGTGGATGCACTGGCAGCTGGCGCTATTAATCCTGCTGTTCAATCCGTTGGTGATCTACGCCACGGTGCAGTTGGGCAAGCGGGTCAAGCACCTGAAGAAACTGGAAAACGACAGCACCTCGCGTTTCACCCAGGCGTTAACCGAGACCCTGGAGGCGATCCAGGAAATCCGCGCCGGCAACCGCCAGGGCTTCTTCCTCGGCCGGCTCGGGGTGCGTGCGCGGGAGGTGCGCGACTATGCCGTGGCTTCGTTGTGGAAAACCGATGCTTCAAGCCGCGCCAGTGGCCTGCTGTTCCAATTCGGTATCGATATCTTCCGCGCGGCGGCGATGCTCACCGTGTTGTTCTCCGACCTGTCGATCGGCCAGATGCTGGCGGTGTTCAGCTACCTCTGGTTTATGATCGGGCCGGTGGAGCAATTGCTGAACCTGCAGTACGCCTTCTACGCCGCCGGTGGTGCCCTGAGCCGCATCAACGAGCTGCTGGCCCGCCAGGACGAGCCGCAGTATCCCGGCGGCGCCGACCCTTTCGACGGGCGCACCACGGTCGACATCGAGGTGCGAGGGCTGAGTTTCGCCTACGCCGACGAACCCGTCCTCGAGCAGCTGAACCTGAGCATCGCGGCGGGCGAAAAAGTCGCCCTGGTCGGTGCCAGCGGCGGGGGCAAAAGCACCCTGGTACAACTGCTGTTGGGCCTGTATACCCCCCAGGCCGGTAGCATCCGTTACGGCGGCAGTAGCCTGGAGGACATCGGCCTGGGCACCGTGCGGGAACACGTCTCGGTGGTGCTGCAACACCCGGCGCTGTTCAACGACACGGTGCGCGCCAATCTGTGCATGGGTCGCGAACGCAGCGACAGCGCCTGTTGGCGGGCGCTGCAGATCGCCCAGCTGGCCGACACCATCGGCGCCTTGCCCCAGGGCCTGGACAGCGTGGTCGGGCGCTCCGGGGTGCGCCTGTCCGGTGGCCAGCGCCAGCGCCTGGCCATTGCCCGCATGGTGCTGGCCGAGCCCAAGGTGGTGATTCTCGATGAGGCCACCTCGGCCCTGGACGCTGCCACCGAGCATGCCCTGCACCGGGCCCTGGGCGAGTTCCTGCAAGGCCGCACCACCCTGATCATCGCCCACCGCCTGAGCGCGGTGAAACAGGCCGATCGGGTCCTGGTGTTCGACGGCGGCCGGGTGGCGGAGCAGGGCGAGCATCGCCAGCTGATCGCCGAAGGCGGGTTGTACGCCAAACTCTACGGTCATCTGCAGCAGTAACCCGGAACCGCTCAAGGCGTTTGAGTCCTGGGGCAGGGTGGTTGCAGCGTTTTTCGGGTCTGTCGTGGCACGCTGTCGCACCATCTTGTAAATAATTCGTTACGTATCTGGGGGCTGACGACCCCCCAACGGGCGTGGCGGCAGGGGTGTAACGCAAACCTGCCAATGCGCCAATTCGGCGGGGCGCCGGGTACCGGACACGGGCTTGTCGGGCGTCGACACCTCAGTTGTGATGGGGGCATCGCGCTGCCTATGGGTGGCGACCCCATCTGCCCAGGAGGTTGAATGAACGCCGTGAACGCCATCAAGACTGTGGAAAAAATCGAGGAGCACAACCCCATTGGCACCGACGGGTTCGAGTTCGTCGAATACACCGCGCCGACCGCCGAAGGCATTCAGCAGTTGCGCGGGCTGTTCACCGCCATGGGCTTTACCGAGACCGCCAAACACCGCTCCAAGGAAGTCTTCCTGTTCCAGCAGAATGGCATCAACTTCGTGCTCAACGGCAGCCCCACCGGCCATGTCCGTGCCTTCGCCGAAAAGCACGGCCCCAGCGCCTGCGCCATGGCGTTCCGGGTGAAGAATGCCGCCCAGGCCGCCGCCTATGTCGCCTCCCAGGGCGCCACCTTGGTGGGCAGCCACGCCAATTTTGGCGAGCTGAACATCCCCTGCGTCGAAGGCATTGGCGGCTCGCTGCTGTACCTGGTAGACCGTTACGGCGACAAGTCCATCTATGACGTGGATTTCGAGTACATCCCGGGCCGCACGCCTCTGGACAATGCCGTGGGCCTGGTCGAGCTCGATCATCTGACCCATAACGTCAAGCGCGGGCAGATGAACACCTGGTCGGGGTTCTACGAGCGCATCGCCAATTTCCGCGAAATCCGCTACTTCGACATCGAAGGCAAGCTCACCGGCCTGGTGTCCCGCGCCATGACCGCGCCGTGCGGCAAGATCCGCATCCCGATCAACGAATCGTCCGACGATAAATCCCAGATCGAGGAATTTATCCGCGAGTACCAGGGCGAAGGCATCCAGCATATCGCCCTGGCCAGTGACGACATCTACGAGACCGTGCGCAAGCTGCGGGCCAATGGTGTCGACTTCCTCAGCACCCCAGACACCTATTATGAAAAGGTCGACCAGCGGGTCGCCGGGCACCAGGAATCGACCGCGCTGCTGCGTGACTTGAGTATCCTGATCGATGGCGCGCCGGGCGACGATGGGATCCTGCTGCAGATTTTCACCCACACGGTGATTGGCCCGATCTTCTTCGAGATCATCCAGCGTAAGGGCAACCAGGGCTTTGGCGAGGGTAATTTCAAGGCCCTGTTCGAGTCCATCGAAGAAGACCAGCTGCGCCGTGGCGTGATTTCCGCCGACTGAGCCGCTGGCCTGATCCTGGCGCCTCCCCTGGGTGGGGCGCCGGGCACGAGTTCATCACAGGAGATCGGCCATGAGCCGCAACTGGATCCGTTTCCCCCTGCAAGAGGGCGAGTGTTCGCGCCAGGCCCATTGCGACCTGCCGGCGGGCACCTACGAGCGCGAGATGGGCCGCGAAGGCTTTTTCGGCCCGGCCTCGCACCTGCACCATAAACACCCGCCCACAGGCTGGGTCGATTGGCAGGGCCCGCTGCGCCCCCATGCCTTCAACCTCAACCAGGTGCCCAGCGAACAGGATTGCCCCTTCGCCGCACCGCTCACCCTGCATAACAGCGACGTCAAGTTGCGGGTGTGGAAGTGCAACACGGCCATGGGCCATCTGGTGCGCAATGGCGACGGGGACGACCTGTTGTTTATCCATGAGGGCGCCGGGCATTTTTTCTGCGACTTCGGCCACCTGGAATACCGCGACGGCGATTACCTGATGGTGCCGCGCGGCACCGCCTGGCGGATCGAACCGACTGCCGCGACCTTTATGCTGCTGATCGAAAGCACCGACGGCGCCTACCAGCTACCGGACAAGGGCCTGGTCGGTCCCCATGCGATCTTCGATGCGGCGGTACTCGAGCATCCGCGCCTGGACGAGCGTTTCAAGGCCCAGCAGGACGAGAATCCCTGGCAGATCCGCATCAAGCGGCGCAACCAGATCAGCACCGTGACCTACCCGTACAACCCCCTGGATGTGATCGGCTGGCACGGCGACAACACCGTGGTGCGCCTGAACTGGCGGGATATCCGGCCGCTGGTGAGCCATCGCTACCACCTGCCGCCCTCGGCCCATACCACCTTCGTGGCTAATGGTTTCGTGGTTTGTACCTTCTGCCCGCGGCCGATCGAGTCCGACCCGGGCGCGCTCAAGGTGCCGTTCTACCACAACAACGACGACTATGACGAAGTGCTGTTCTACCACCGTGGCGACTTCTTCAGCCGCGACAATATCGAGGCCGGCATGGTCACCTTCCACCCTTGCGGGTTTCCCCACGGGCCGCACCCCAAGGCGTTGAAGAAGAGCCAGGAAAACCCCGGCACCTTCGCCGACGAAGTGGCGGTGATGATCGATACCCGCCGTGGGCTGGAAATCGGCGAGGCCGCCGCAGCCGTCGAAGTGCACGCTTATGTTGATTCCTGGAAAGCTCCAGGCAAGGATTCCCAATGAAACTCGCTTCGTTGAACACTGGCCGTGACGGCCAGCTGGTAGTGGTCTCCCGTGACCTGGCCCGCGCCGTCGCGGTGCCCGCTATCGCCGCCACCTTGCAGGCCGCGTTGGACGACTGGGCGCTGCAGCGCCCGCGTCTGGAGGCGGTGTACCAGCGCCTGAACGACGGCCTCGAAGGCGCCGCCTTCGTTTTCGACCAGACGGCCTGCGCCAGCCCGCTGCCGCGGGCCTATCACTGGGCGGATGGCAGCGCCTATGTCAACCACGTGGAGCTGGTGCGCAAGGCCCGGGGCGCGGAGATGCCGGAGTCCTTCTGGCACGACCCGCTGATCTACCAGGGCGGTGCCGACACCTTTATCGCGCCGCGCGCGCCCATCCGCATGGCCGACGAGGCCTGGGGCATCGACCTGGAGGCCGAATTGGCGGTGATCAGCGACGACGTGCCCATGGGCGCCACCGCGGCCGAGGCCGCCGGGCATATCCAGTTGCTGATGCTGGTCAACGATGTCTCGCTGCGCAATCTGATCCCCGGCGAGCTGGCCAAGGGTTTTGGTTTCTATCAAAGCAAACCCTCGTCGAGTTTCTCGCCGGTGGCGGTCACCCCGGATGAACTGGGCGACCACTGGAAGGATGGCAAGGTACAGCGCCCGCTGGTCTCGCAGATCAATGGCCAGCTGTTCGGTCAGCCGGATGCTGGGGTGGACATGACGTTCAATTTCCCGACCCTGCTGGCCCACGCGGCCAAGACCCGCGCCCTGGGCGCCGGCACCATCATCGGTTCGGGCACCGTGTCGAACTACGACCGCAGCGCCGGTTCCTCCTGCCTGGCGGAAAAACGCATGCTGGAGATCCTCGAGTTCGGCGAGGCGAAAACCCCCTACCTGAAGTTTGGCGACCGGGTCCGTATCGAAATGTTCGATGCCAGTGGCGCCAGCATCTTCGGCGCCATCGACCAAGTCGTGGAGCGTTATGAGCACTGAGTTGCTGCTCTACGGCTACTGGCGCTCCAGTGCCGCCTACCGAGTGCGCATCGCCCTTAATCTCAAGGGCCTGGCGTACCGCCAGGTGCCGGTGCACCTGGTGCAGGACGGCGGCCAGCAGCATGCACCGGCGTACCGCGCGCTCAATCCCCAGGGGTTGCTGCCGCTGTTGGTCGACGGTGAGACCAAGGTCGCCCAATCGCTGGCGATCCTCGAATACCTGGAGGAGGTGTTCCCGGTGCCGGCACTGTTGCCCGCCGACCCGGCGCAACGGGCGCAGGTGCGGGCATTGGCCCTGCATATCGCCTGCGATATCCACCCACTGAACAACCTGCGGGTGCTGCAGTACCTGTCCGGTCCCCTGGGGGTGGCGCAGGAGGCCAAGGACGCCTGGTACCGGCACTGGGTCGAGCTCGGGTTGGCCGCCGTGGAACAGGGCCTGGCGGAGCTGCCGGGGGCCTTGTCCCTGGGCGAGCGGCCGGGCTACCTGGAAGCCTGCCTGATCCCGCAGGTCTACAACGCACGGCGCTTCGATTGCGACCTGGGCGGCTGTCCGCGCATTCTCGAGGTGGTGGCACGTTGCGAGTCCCTGGCCGCCTTTGCCACTGCAGCGCCCGAGGTGCAGCCCGACGCGATGCCCTAGATGTTGCCGCCCAAGCCACCCGTTCCAGGCGCATCTAGGGTGGCGGTGCGCCGTTTAGCGCCAGCCCACCGCGAGTGACCGCGACCTGCAGTATGTCGCGCTTGTCTTCGCTGTGACTTCGGCGGCCGTCCGCGCATCCCCCAGTGGGCATGCTGTCCGATACGCCTTCGCCATACCCCGTTTACCCCCAGGCCTACCCGCCTGAACCCAGCGCCGCCGCGCCACAAGCGCAGCGGTTTCGATCCCGTCACGGACAACAATAAACAGGTGACGTAATGACCTCTGATTCGCCTCACGCGGGCCAGCTCAAACGCGGCTTGAAAAATCGCCATATCCAACTGATCGCCCTGGGCGGCGCCATCGGTACCGGTTTGTTCCTCGGCTCGGCCGGGGTGCTGAAGTCTGCCGGGCCGTCGATGATCCTCGGTTACGCCCTCTGCGGCTTTATCGCGTTTCTGATCATGCGCCAGCTCGGCGAAATGATCGTCGAGGAGCCGGTGGCCGGCTCCTTCAGCCATTTCGCGCACACATACTGGGGCGGCTTTGCCGGTTTCCTGTCGGGCTGGAACTGCTGGGTGCTGTATATCCTGGTGGGCATGTCCGAGTTGACAGCGGTCGGCAAGTACATTCATTTCTGGTGGCCGGAGGTGCCGACCTGGGCCACGGCGGCGCTGTTCTTCCTGGTGGTCAACGCGATCAACCTGACCAACGTCAAACTCTTCGGTGAGGCTGAATTTTGGTTCGCCATGATCAAGGTGGTGGCTATCGTCGGCATGATCCTGCTCGGCTGCTGGTTACTGTTCAGCGGCGCCGGCGGCGAGCAGGCGACGGTGACCAACCTGTGGCGCCACGGTGGTTTCTTCCCCAACGGCGTCGGCGGCCTGGTGATGGCCATGGCCTTTATCATGTTCAGCTTTGGTGGCCTGGAGATGCTTGGCTTTACCGCGGCGGAGGCCGAGCAGCCCAAGCAGGTGATTCCCAAGGCAATCAACCAGGTGATCTGGCGGATCCTGATCTTCTACGTCGGCGCGTTGATCGTGCTGCTGTCGCTAAGTCCCTGGAATGCCCTGCTGCAAAGCATCAACAGCGCGGGCGACCCGTACAGCGGCAGCCCGTTCGTGAAGATTTTCGCCCTGATCGGCAGCGACACGGCGGCGCATGTCCTCAACTTCGTGGTGCTCACCGCCGCGCTGTCAGTCTACAACAGCGGTACCTACTGCAACGGCCGCATGCTGGTGGGCCTGGCCGAGCAGGGCGATGCACCCAAGGCGCTGGCCAAGGTCGATGCGCGCGGTGTGCCGGTGCGCGCCCTGGTGGTCTCCGCCCTGGTCACCGTGCTGGCGGTGCTGGTCAACTACCTGATGCCGAAGGATGCCCTGGAGCTGCTGATGTCGCTGGTGGTGGCGGCCCTGGTGATCAACTGGGCGATGATCAGCTATTCGCACCTGAAGTTCCGCCGTCACCTGGATGCCCTGGGCGCCCGCAGCAGCTTCCGTGCCTTCTGGTTTCCCTACGGTAACTACCTGTGCCTGGCCTTCGTGCTGTTTATCCTCGGTGTGATGCTGCTGATTCCGGGCATCCAGGTGTCGGTCTACGCCATCCCGGTGTGGTTGCTGGTCATGTGGGGTTGCTACCGGTTGAAGCTGGCCAGGCAGGCCATGCCGGCGCGTGGTGCGACTCGTTACGAAGCGGGCTAAGGAGCGCCCAAGGCCCGTTAGGCCGATGGGATAGCGGCGAGAAGGCGCTGACGCTGCGCCGGGTGGATACGGCTACGCCGTATCCACCCTAGCGGGCGCCCCGGTGCGGCCTGTCAGCGCTTGAGCACGTAACCGTAGGCGCGAATGCGCCCTGCGTCCTGCTTCAAATACACCCCCTGCAGCTCCGGCGTAAAGCCGGGCAGGCGGTTGATGCCCTCTTCCAGCGCCAGGAAGTATTTCAGCACCGCGCCGCCCCAGGTTTCCCCTGGCACAACACAGAGCACGCCTGGCGGGTAGGGCAGCGCGCCTTCGGCGGCAATGCGCCCGTCGGCCTCCGCCAGCGGCACCAATTCGACGTTGCCACGGATGTACTCGATCTGCGCCTGTTGGGGGTTCATCACCTTTTTCGGGAAATGTTCCTTGCGGAACATGTCTTTCTGCAATTGCTGGACGTTGTGGCTGCGGTACAGGTCGTGCATCTCCTGGCAGAGCTGGCGGATGGTGTAATCGCGGTAGCGCTCCTCGTACAGCGTATAGATGGCCGGCAGCACCCGGCTCATGGGCGCGTCATCGCTGATAAAGCGTTCGAAGCGGGCGATTTGCGCGGCCAGATGGCTCATCTTCGCCCAGTCCTCGGCCGGGGTCAGCAGGAACAGGATCGAGTTGAGGTCGCACTTTTCCGGAACGATGCCATTCTGCCGCAGGAAGTTGGCCAGGATCCCGGCATGAATACCGAAGTCGGTGTAACTGCCATCGATGGGGTCGATCCCCGGTGTGGTAAACAGCAGCTTGCAGGGGTCGATAAAGTACTGCTTGTCGGCATAGCCGGAGAAGGCATGCCAGCGATCCTTGGGGTGGAACTCGAAAAAGCGGATGTCATTGGCGATCTCGTCCGTCGGGTAGTCCTGCCACGGGCGGCCGCCAATGCTGGTGGGCACGAACGGACGCACCAGGGTGCAGGCTTCCAGGATCAGTTTTCGGGCATTGATGCCGAACCTGACGCAGTCGTCCCACAGGCGCAAGCCGCTGCGCCCTGCATGGATGCGCGCATTCACATCCAGGGAGGCGAAGAGCGGGTAATAAGGGCTGGTGGAGGCCTGGGCCATAAAGGCGTTATTCACCCGCGCATGGTTGCAATAGCGCGCTTGCCCCTTGATATGCCGGTCTTTCTTGTGGACCTGGGATGCCTGGGAAAAGCCGGCCTGTTGTTTGTGCACGGACTGGGTGACGAAGATGCCCGGGTCGTTTTCGTTGAGCTCGAGCAGCAGCGGCGAGCAATCGCGCATCATCGGGATGAACTGTTCGTAACCGACCCAGGCCGAGTCGAACAGGATGTAATCGCACAATTTGCCGATGCGGTCGACCACCTGCCGGGCATTGTAGATGGTGCCGTCATAGGTGCCGAGCTGAATGATCGCCAGGCGGAACGGGCGCTCCAGGGTGGCCTTGTCCGGCGCGACTTCCTGGACCAGCTCACGCAGGTAGGCTTCCTCGAAACAGTGGGAATCGATTCCGCCGATAAAGCCATAGGGGTTGCGGGCGGTTTCCAGGTACACCGGGGTCGCACCGGCATGCAGCAGGGCGCCCTGGTGGTTGGACTTGTGGTTGTTGCGGTCGAACAGCACCAGGTCACCGGGCGTGAGCAGGGCGGTGGTCACGACTTTGTTGGAGGCGGAGGTGCCGTTGAGCACGAAGTAGGTCTTGTCGGCGTTGAACACCTTGGCCGCATGTTTCTGCGCCAGTAGCGCCGGGCCTTCATGGATCAGCAGATCGCCCAGCTTGACGTCGGCGTTGCACATGTCGGCGCGAAACAGGGTCTCGCCGAAAAAGTCGAAGAACTGCCGGCCCGCCGGATGCTTGCGAAAGAACTGACCGCCCTGGTGGCCGGGGCAGGCGAACGTGGCGTTGGCGGCTTCGGTGTACTGCTTGAGCGCGTTGAAAAACGGCGGCAGCAGCGCCTCTTCATAGCCCCTGGCCGCGGTCTCCAGCTGGTGGCCGTAGTATTCGGCATTGTTGCGGGACAGGTCGAACACGCCATTGATCTGCAGCAGCACGTCTTCCAGCGTCTTGTAGATGTCCAGCGCGCGGTCACCGCTGCCCGGCGACACGACCAGGAAAATGGGGATATCGAAACCGGTGCGCTTGATGACGTCCAGGGCCCCCGCCAGCAGGTCGTCCCGCGAAAATACCGCCACGGCGACATCGGTGTAATCGGTTTGGTCCAGGGCAACAATCTCGCGGCCGGTGCGAAAGCAGATTCGCACCGTTTCGTTGGCGGCAATCTTCAATGGGTTCACAGCAGTCTCTCCTGGTGGGTGCGCAGGCGGCCGGTCACGGAGGGTGGTACTACAGGGGTAAGTTCCTACCCTGCTGCTGGATCGGCAACCGTATAGGTATAGGCCATCCGCGCAGGCTGGTGGGGCTTTATGCCGTGCTGATCGCAGCGTGGTGGGCAGCGCGGCCCAGGCTGGATCCCTGGTTGCGGCTGTCAGGGTCGCTCAGGCGCCCAGGCGCAGCCGTTCCAGTGCCAGGTAAGGCTCCAGGGCCCAGCGCTCGACGGCGGCCTGCACCTCGGGGCTCGCGGCATCGCGTTTTCGCTGGCTGTCGGGGGTGAACGCCATGCTCGGCGTCTTGGCATCCCAGTGGGCGGTCTGCCGAAGCTGCTCATGGGCGCTGTCGGGAACCGCGAACAGCGGCGCCAGGCGGCCCCACAGGGCCTGCGGCAGTTCCCGGTAGTCGACGGGGAGGGCGCCCCTGGCCTGGCAGAGCTGCAGGCCTTGGTGCAGGATTTTGCCCAGGCTGCGTGCGCTGAACTCCAGGGGCGACAGGCTCGCCGCTTCCTCCAGGGAAAACGCCAGCAGGGATGGGCCAATCATGCCCGGCACCATATGCGCCCCCGGTTGGCGCAGTTGCGAAACGATGATCTCCAGTGGATGGCGGTAGAGGAAGACGCTCGGCGTGGCGGGGTAGAGCTGGCGCAGGAAGTCCGCCTCGAAAATGTTCCAGGCGTCGAGCTTGATCACCAACGGCTGTTGCGACTGCCCGAAGGCCGACAGCAGGGCGGTGACCCAGGTGGGTTGCCAGCGGCTGGCGGCGGGGTCGAAAAAATGCGCCCGCAACAACGCATCCAGCGGTGGCGGTTCGGATAACACCCTATGGGTCGGCAACCGCGCCAGCAACTGCGCCATCAGGGTCGAGCCGCAGCGCGAAGCATGGTGGATAAAGGCTTGCGGGGCGGCTGCCGGCGAGCGCTGCTGCCAGTCGACCAGCGCGCTGATCGGCGTGATGCGTCGCATCGCCTGGTTAAAGGGCTTGCGCAGGGCGAGCTGTACGCTGTCGCGGTAAAAGGGTTGCGTCAGCGGCGTGTCACCGAACCAGCACCAGTCGATCCACCATTGCCCCTGTTCCATCCAGGCGCGGATCGGCAGCCAGCCGGTGAAATCCATTTCGTGCGTGTCGGCCATGTTTACACCGTCCATTGATCGAACCAGGCGCGGCGCCCCTGGCGCAGGGCCGTCTGCACCTCGCCTTCGCTGAAATGCAGGCCTTTGGAGGCCGCCAGGGTGCGGGCGAGCTCGGCGAACGCACGCGGATCGTCCACCGCCAGCAGCTGCTCGAGCAGGTTGCGGTCCTGGTGGGCGAGCGCCCGGAACCGGGCGAAGTCGAGGGCGCCGCGGGGCGGCACTGCGGCCGGTGTGTTGCCCAGACCCTGTTCGATCTGTTGCAGCAACCAGGGGTTGCGCTGGCAGTCCAGCACCAGGTGCACACGGGTCTGGTCGCTGCGGTTTTCCACCCTATGGGGTCGGCTCAGGTCGAGAAACCAGAGTTCGCCCGGCTGCATGGGAATGCTGTGGCCATCGAGGATAAATTCCACCTCGGGATGGCTGAGGATCGGCAGGTGCAGGCGCAGGTCGCCGTCCGGGCCGCCCAAGTCCGGGTCGCAGTGCTCGCGAATCTGCGCCCCTGGACCCAGGCGCAGCAGGCGGGCGCTGGTCAGGCTGCAGGGCAGCTGTTCGAGCCACTGCCACCAGGACGGATAGTCACGCAGCAGCGCGGTCGGCTCGGCGCGGCCGGCCTGGCGGTCCACGTGCAGGCGGGTACCGGCCGAAGGGGCAGCCAGCAGGGCGATACCGCTCCAGTCACCGCTGAAATAGCCGCTGTTGAAATGGGGCTGCCAGGCGGTTTCCGGCAGCCTGGCCAGCTCGGCTTGCAGGGGGGCGGTCGGGAAGGTCAGGGGCAAACGACTGTAGAGGGGCAGTGCATCAGTCATCACGAAGGCTCGGCGGCGGCTGTGCGGAGCATTCTAGGCGAAAGGGTCAGGTATGGGGCGCCATTGCCGCGTACACGCCGTCCTGCCTGCACAATCGCGCGGTGGCTCAGCTCGCCACCCCGCCTGCACCGCTCAGCCGTGCCGCCGCGGCGGGTCAGAGTTTGAAGAAGCTGACTTTGTCGGTCAGGCGATTGGCCAGGGACGCCAGTTCGCGGCTGGAGGAGGCCACCTGTTCGGAGCCCGACGACGTTTCCAGGGTGGCGTTGTGAATACGGTTGATATTCTGATTGACCTCCTCGGCCACCGCGCTCTGCTCCTCCGAGGCGCTGGCAATTTGCGCGTTCATGTCGTTGATGGCGCCCACTTCATGGCGGATCTTGTTTAAGGCGGATTCCGCCAGGCGGGTCTGCTCGACCGTTTGTTGGGCCAGCAGGCGACTGTTGCGCATCACGCCGGCGGCCTTGCCGGCTCCGTCCTGCAGCTTTCCGATCATGCCGCGAATCTCCCGGGTCGACTCCTGGGTGCGGGTCGCCAGCGAACGCACCTCATCGGCCACCACCGCGAAGCCGCGACCGTGCTCGCCAGCGCGTGCCGCCTCGATGGCAGCGTTCAGGGCCAGCAGGTTGGTCTGATCGGCAATGGCGGTGATCACTTCGATGATCTTCTCGATGTTTTCGCTGTCCTGGGAGACCTGCTGCACGCTTTCGGCGGCGCTTTCGAGGACTTTCGCCAGCTCGTGGATGGCGTTGGCCGTTTCGCCCACCACACGGTTGCCGGTCGCCACCTCTTCGTCGGCGGTGCGGGTGGCGCTGGCGGCACTGGAGGCATAGGTGGCCACCTCATTGACCGTGGCGGCCATCTGGTTGATGGCCGTGGCCATTTGTTCGGCCTCGCTGGACTGGAGGCGGATCTGGCCATTGTTGCGGCTGGAGGTCGCCAGCAACTGACTGGAGGAGAGGGTCAGTTCGCTGGCGGCGGCGCGGACCTGGGTGATGGTCTCGGCCAGGTGCTTGATCATGTCCTGCACGGCACCCATGACGCTGTGTGGATAGCGGGTTTCGAGACGTTGATTGAGTTCGCCGCGGGCCAGGCGTTGAATGACCTCGGCCACCTGGTGCGGCTCGGCGCCCAGGGTGGATTTGAGCTTGCCGATGATCAGGGCCGACACGGCGACACTGAGGATGATCGCCGCCAACGTGGTAAGCAGCATCAGCAGTCGGAAGCCCCCAGCGGTTTCGCGCACGGCGCCGATGTCCTTGCCGATGGCACTTTCTTCGTGGTTGATAAAGGCGTTTATCTGTTGCAACCACTGGGTGTAGGCGCCGGAGACCTCGGTCAGCAAAAACGCTTGCGCCCCCGCGATGTCCCCCTTCTGGCGCTGAGCGATCAGGCTGGCCGTCAACGCCAGGGTGCGGCGCTCGGTGTCCTTGATCTGGCGGAGCAGATCCTGTTCGGCGGGCGTCGGGTCCTGTTCGAGCAACAGCCGATCCATGGAACGGGCCGACTCCTGATAGAAGGCGTTCAACCGCTCGATATCCCGCAGGTGGTTGTTAAGGGCCTGCTCGTTGTCTACCAGGACCGCATCGCGGATGGCGATGGCGCGGTCATGGACGCTGCCGCGGAAGTTAATGGCGTAACGCTGTTTCACGGTCGCCCCTTCACTGACCGCGGTCAGGGTGGCATCGATAAAACCGACGCGTTGCACGCCGATCAGGCTGATCAGCAGCATCAGTGAGAGGATCAGGCCGAACCCCAGGCCGAGACGTTGGGCGATGCTGAGCTGTGAAGGCATTGCAGAAGCTCCGGTAAGAACGCGAGTCAGGGTGACAATCGATAGTGGCTCTTTGCTATATTCTGGATCCTATCTTATACAAAACAATATTCTTGTACAGCTATTTGCGTGCGCGAGCTTACGGATATGAGGCGGCCGCGGAGAGCGGCTTGATGTGGCGCGGTGTTGCGTGAGCGGAGGGATTGTTGTGGCTGCCGTGAGAACTTGTACAAGTCGGGTCTCGGTATAGGAGGGAAGTCCGGGTTATCCTGAGCGCCCATTTCCATCGAAGCCTGCGCCATGCTGGTGATCTCCCATAGCGTTCAACTGCCCGACAGCGAGATCGAGCTGTCGGCCATCCGTGCCCAGGGCGCGGGCGGGCAGAACGTCAACAAGGTGTCCAGCGCGGTGCACCTGCGGTTCGACAGCCAGGCGTCGTCCTTACCGAGCTTTCACAAGGAGCGCCTGCTGCTTTGGCGCGACAGCCGTATCACCAGCGACGGGGTGGTGGTGATCAAGGCCCAGCAGTACCGGACCCAGGAGCAGAACCGCGCCGATGCGCTGAAGCGGCTCAAGGCGCTGATTCTCGAGGCCACCCATGTGGAGAAAGCCCGGCGGCCGACCAAGCCCACCCTGGGCTCGAAAAAGCGCCGCCTGGAAGGCAAGAGCCAGCGTGGCTCGATCAAGGCCGGGCGTGGCAAGGTGGAGTACTGAAGCGCTCGCGTGGAGTGCGTGGCTCAGCGGTCGGGCGGGCCGCCGAGGGTCACAGGCTTAGGGCCTGTTGTGCGGCGATAAGCGATGACTGGTCGTTCGTGCTGAGGCCCTGACGGCGCGTTTTATGCCGGGTCTGGTTTCAAAACCAGACTCGGCGCGGCCGCGCCGGGAGTGTCCACCGGCCCTAGTTGCAGACTTGGGCCAGCGCCCGCGCCAAGTCGCCTAGACGTGCTTCGGCCAGCCCCGCCACATTGGCCCGGCCATCGCCAACCAGGTAGACGCCGCTGTCCTCGCGCAGACGCAGCACCTGGGCCGGACTCAGGCCGGTGTAGGAGAACATGCCGCGCTGCGTCGCCAGGTGGGCAAAACGTTCCGCCAGGCCATGGGGCGCCAAGGCCTCGAGCAGGCCCAGGCGCAAGGCGGCGATGCGCTGGCGCATGGCGTCCACCTCCGTTATCCATAGGTTTTTCAGCTCGACGTCCTCGAGGATTTGCGCGACCACCGCGGCGCCGTGGGCCGGTGGCGTTGACCACAGGTTGCGGGCGATCAGCGCCAGCTGGCTGCGCACCGCGCTAAGGCGTTCGAGGCTGCTGGCGCAGACGATCAGCGCGCCGGTGCGCTCGCGGTACAGGCCGAAGTTCTTCGAGCAGGAACTGGTGATCAGCACCTCCGGCAGCGTCTCGGCGAACAGCCGCACGGCCCAGGCATCGGCCTCCAGGCCGTCGCCGAAGCCCTGGTAGGCGAAATCGATCAGCGGCAGCAATTCGCGCGCCTGGACCACCGCCAGCACCCGTCGCCAGTCGGCCTGGCTCAGGTCGAAACCACTGGGGTTGTGACAACAGGCGTGCAGCAACACCACGTCGCCATGGGGGACCCGGCCCAGGGTCTCGAGCAGCGCCTCGACATCCAGGCAGTTGTCGGCGTTGACATAGGGGTAGTGGTTCACCGCCAGCCCGGCCTCGGCGAACAGGGTCTGGTGGATCGGCCAGGTCGGGTCGCTGAGCCAGATGCCTTTTCCCGGCAGACAGTGGCCGATAAAATCCGCGGCCAGGCGCAGGGCCCCGGTGCCGCCCGGGGTCTGAGTGGCGGCGGCGCGTTGCGTGGCGATCAGCGGCGAATCCGTGGCCAGCACCAGCTGCGTCAGCCGCTGGGCAAACAGGGGGTCGCCATGTCCGCCGATGTAGCTCTTGCTGGTCTCGCTGGCCAGCAAGCGCCGTTCGGCCTGCTTGACCGAGGCCAGCACCGGCGTGATGCCCTGGGGGTCCTTGTAGACACCCACGCCCAGGTCCAGCTTGCCGGGCCGCGGGTCCGCCCTGAAGGCCTCCATCAACCCGAGGATCGGGTCGCCCGGCACCAGTACCACCTGGGAGAAATGCATTATTTGCGACCTTCCGCCGTGGCCGCCACGTCGTCGGTGCGCGCGGCCATGATGAAGTCGTTGCGGTGCAGACCCTTGATCGAGTGGCTCCACCAGGTGACGGTGACCTGGCCCCATTCGGTCAGCAGGCCAGGGTGATGGCCCTCGGCTTCGGCGATCGCGCCGACCGCATTGGTGAAGGCCAGGGCCTGTTTGAAGTTCTTGAAGCGATAGATTTTTTCCAACTGCATGATGCTGTCGCGGACTTCGATGTTCCAGTCCGGGATCTGCTTGAGCAGGGCCGGCAGCTCGGCGTCGTCGACCTGGGGCGCGCCGGCCTGGCAGGCTTCGCAATGGGCTTGGTTGAGGGCGGTCATGGGCAGTCCACTTAAGTGAGTGAGGGGAGTCGGTGTGCCAGGGGCGGTCAGGCCGCCTTGGGCGGGAATTTCGGTGCGTGCAAACCCAGCTGCATACCCCGGTGGACCATCGCCATGATGTCCTCCTGGGCCAGGTCGAACAGGCGCTTGAGCTCGGGCAGGACAAAATACAGCGGTTGCAGGATATCGATACGATAGGGCGTGCGCATGGCATCCAGCGGATCGAAGGCCTGGTGTTCCGGGGTATCGGAGAGGCTGTAGACGGTTTCCTTGGGCGAGGAGAGGATGCCGCCGCCGTAGATCCGCCGGCCCTGGGGAGTGTCCACCAGGCCGAACTCGATGGTCATCCAGTACAGGCGGGCCAGGTACACCCGCTCTTCCTTGCTGGCCTGCAGGCCCAGCTTGCCATAGGTGTGAGTAAAGGCGGCGAACCAGGGGTTGGTCAGCAGCGGGCAGTGGCCGAAGATTTCATGAAAGATGTCCGGTTCCTGCAGGTAATCCAGTTCGTCTTCGCGGCGAATAAAGGTCGCCACCGGAAATTGCCGATTGGCCAACAGTTCGAAGAAGGTCTGGAAGGGAATCAGCGCCGGTACCCGTGCCACCTGCCAACCAGTGGTGGCCTGCAAGACGGCATTGACTTCGCCCAGTTGCGGAATACGGTCATGGGGCAGGCCGAGCTGGTCGATGCCGTCCAGGTATTCCTGGCAGGCGCGGCCTTCGAGTACCTTGAGCTGGCGGGTGATCAAGGTGTGCCACACGGCGTGTTCGGCGTCCGGGTAGTGGATAAAACCGCTGTCGTCCGGCTGGCGAGCCACGTATTGAGTGGTTTTCATCGGGGTTTCTCCTGCGCGACCTGCCTCGAAGCGATCGCGCACTCTTGTTGTTGTATGGCCCTATCGATACCGCACAAGTGCCATCCCTGCAGCAGCCCCTTTCCCGGCATGCAGACTTGTGTCCGGTTAAATCGTAAAGAATCAATTACGCCTTGGGCCAAGTGGCGAGTTTTCGAGTTGCCGGCTGCGCATTTCGTAACATATTCTTTACGACAAATTAGGCCCCTTTGACGAAAAACCGGCCTCCCGGTGTCGCCGGGAGGCTGCAGACAAGGCGAACCATGCGAATCAAGGTCCACTGTCAAAACCGTGTTGGCATCCTGCGCGACATCCTCAACCTGCTGGTGGAGTACGGCATCAACGTGGCCCGCGGCGAGGTCGGCGGCGAGCAGGGCAATGCGATCTACCTGCACTGTCCGAACCTGATCAACCTGCAGTTCCAGTCGCTGCGCCCTAAATTCGAGGCGATTGCTGGGGTGTTCGGGGTCAAGCGGGTCGGCTTGATGCCCAGCGAACGCCGTCATCTGGAACTCAATGCGCTGCTCGGCGGGCTGGAGTTTCCGGTGCTGTCCATCGATATGGCCGGCTGCATAGTCGCGGCCAACCGCGCCGCGGCGCAGCTGCTGGGCGTGCGGGTGGACGAGGTGCCCGGCATTGCGCTGTCGCGCTACGCCGAGGACTTCGACCTGCCGGCGCTGGTACGGGCGAACAAGTCGCGGATCAACGGCCTGCGGGTCAAGGTCAAGGGTGACGTGTTCCTGGCCGATATCGCCCCGCTGCAATCCGAACACGACGAAAGCGAGGCCCTGGCCGGCGCGGTGCTGACCTTGCACCGCGCCGACCGGGTCGGCGAGCGTATCTACCATGTGCGCAAGCAGGAGCTGCGCGGTTTCGACAGCATTTTCCAAAGCTCGAAAGTCATGGCGGCGGTGGTGCGCGAGGCACGGCGCATGGCGCCGCTGGACGCGCCGCTGTTGATCGAAGGGGAAACCGGCACCGGCAAGGAGTTGCTGGCGCGGGCCTGCCACCTGGCCAGTCCACGTGGACAATCGCCCTTTATGGCCTTGAATTGCGCGGGGTTACCCGAGTCCATGGCCGAGACCGAGCTGTTCGGTTATGGCCGGGGGGCCTTCGAAGGCGCGCGCCCGGAAGGCAAGCTGGGTCTGCTGGAATTGACCGCCGGCGGCACCCTGTTTCTCGATGGGGTCGGCGAGATGAGTCCGCGCTTGCAGGCCAAGCTGCTGCGTTTTCTGCAGGACGGCGGCTTTCGTCGGGTCGGCAGCGATGAAGAGGTGTACCTGGATGTACGGGTGATCTGCGCGACCCAGGTCGATCTGTCCGAGCTGTGCGGCCAGGGCGCCTTTCGCCAGGACCTCTACCACCGGCTCAATGTGCTGTCGCTGCATATTCCGCCGCTGCGGGATTGCCTGGATGGGCTGGCGCCGCTAGTGGAGCATTTCCTCGACCAGGCCAGCCGACAGATCGGTTGCGCCTTGCCGCGTCTGGCGCCGCAGGTCTTCGAGCGCCTGCAGCATTACCATTGGCCGGGCAATGTACGGCAGTTGGAGAACGCGTTGTTCCAGGCCGTGTCCTTGTGCGACGGCGGCATGGTCAAGCCCGAGCACATCCGCCTGCCGGACTACGGCGCGCCACAGCCCCTGGGTGATTTTTCCCTGGAGGGTGGGCTGGACAGCATACTCGACCGTTTCGAAAAGGCGGTGCTGGAGCGCCTGTTCCACGAATACCCGAGCAGTCGGCAGCTGGGCAAGCGCCTGGGCGTGTCCCACACCACGGTGGCCAACAAGCTGCGCCAACACGGTTTGGGTAAAGACTAGGGCCTGTGGGCCACCATGGGCATGGGTTGCACCTCCACAAGGCGTCCCGCGCCTGGCCTGGGACCTTTCTTCGCGGCAACGCGGCGCGTGTGGCGAGTGCCCGCAGGTCCAAAGGGGGCACGAAAGCCGTGCGACCGGCATTAGACCTTGGTGCAATGGGGGGCAAGCCTGGACCGGCCTATAACGTACGGGCCCTGCCTGCGTGGTTCGGGTGACTTTTTCATCATTCCTTCCCGGAATGTTCAAGGGCGGCCTTCGGGTCGCTCTTTTTTTGCCCGTTACGCCAGCATCGGTGAGTAAGGAGCGCGCTATCAGCCCTGGGTTTGCCTGCACCGGGCTGTTGAGGTGTCGTAAAACCCCTGGGTTATGTAAGGCTAAGACCATGGTCGAATGGTTGTCGGTCGGGGTGAGGGCTAAAAAAGACAGCATAAAACGACAACGACCCCTCGAGGTGTTTGCTGATGAGTGCTGCTTCCCTGTATCCCGTGCGTGCCGACGTGGCGGCGTACACGCTGACCGACGAGGCGAGCTACAAGGCCCTGTACCAGCAGTCGGTGGTCAATCCCGACGGCTTTTGGCGCGAGCAGGCTCAGCGCCTGGACTGGATCCGGCCATTCACCACGGTCAAGCAGACCTCCTTCGACGACCATCATGTCGATATCAAGTGGTTCGCCGACGGCACCCTCAACGTCTCGGCCAACTGCCTGGACCGGCACCTGGCCGAACGTGGCGACCAGGTGGCGATCATCTGGGAGGGCGACGATCCCAGCGAGCAGCGCAACATCACCTACCGCGAACTGCACGAGCAGGTGTGCAAGTTCGCCAATGCCCTGCGCGGCCAGGATGTGCACCGGGGCGACGTGGTGACCATCTATATGCCGATGATTCCCGAGGCGGTGGTGGCGATGCTGGCCTGTACCCGCATTGGCGCCGTGCATTCGGTGGTCTTTGGCGGCTTTTCGCCCGAGGCCCTGGCCGGGCGCATCATCGACTGCCGCTCCAAGGTGGTGATCACCGCCGATGAAGGGCTGCGTGGCGGCAAGACCACCCCGCTGAAGGCCAATGTCGACGATGCGCTGACCCACCCCGACACCAGCAGCGTGCAGAAACTGATCGTCTGCAAGCGCACCGGGGGCGCGATCAAGTGGAATACGCATCGGGATGTCTGGTACGAGGACCTGATGGCGGTCGCCTCCAGTCACTGCCTGCCCAAGGAAATGGGCGCCGAGGAGGCGCTGTTTATCCTCTACACCTCCGGCAGCACCGGCAAACCCAAGGGCGTGCAGCACAGCACGGCCGGTTACCTGCTGTACGCGGCCCTGACCCACGAGCGGGTTTTCGACCACCGGCCGGGCGAGGTGTTCTGGTGCACCGCCGATGTCGGCTGGGTCACCGGACACAGTTATATCGTTTACGGGCCGCTGGCCAACGGCGCCACCACCCTGCTGTTCGAGGGCGTGCCGAACTACCCGGACATCACCCGGGTGTCGAAGATCATCGACAAGCACCAGGTCAATATCCTCTACACCGCGCCGACTGCCATCCGCGCCATGATGGCCCAGGGCGAGGCGGCGGTGCAGGGCGCCAGCGGCGCGAGCCTGCGCCTGCTGGGTTCGGTGGGCGAGCCGATCAATCCCGAGGCCTGGAATTGGTATTACAACACGGTGGGCCAGGGCCGCTGCCCCATCGTCGACACCTGGTGGCAGACCGAAACCGGGGGCGTGCTGATCAGCCCCTTGCCCGGGGCCACCGCATTGAAGCCGGGTTCGGCGACCCGGCCGTTTTTCGGCGTGGTGCCGGCCCTGGTGGACAACCTGGGCAACCTGATCGAGGGCGCGGCCGAGGGCAACCTGGTGATACTCGACTCCTGGCCGGGCCAGGCGCGTACCCTCTATGGCGACCATGACCGCTTCGTCGACACCTACTTCAAGACCTTCAAGGGCATGTATTTCACCGGCGACGGTGCCCGTCGCGACGAGGACGGCTACTACTGGATCACTGGCCGGGTCGATGATGTGCTGAACGTCTCCGGTCATCGCATGGGTACCGCCGAGATCGAGAGCGCGATGGTTGCCCACCCCCAGGTTGCGGAGGCCGCGGTGGTCGGCATGCCGCACGACATCAAGGGCCAGGGCATCTATGTCTATGTCACCCTGAACCATGGCCAGGAGCCCAGCGAAGCCTTGCGCCAGGAACTCAGGCAGTGGGTACGCAAGGAGATCGGCCCGATTGCCTCGCCGGACGTGATCCAGTGGGCGCCGGGGCTGCCCAAGACCCGCTCGGGCAAGATCATGCGCCGTATCCTGCGCAAGATCGCCAGCGCCGAGTATGACGGCCTTGGCGATATTTCGACCCTGGCCGACCCCGGGGTGGTGCAACACCTGATCGATACCCATCGCGGTATGCAGGCCGCCTGAGTCGCGAGTGTTCCAGTCTCACGCCCCGGCTCAGTCGGGGTTTTTTATCACGGGCGTTATCCTGATTTACCGTCTGTGCGACCGAGACTGGGGTTATTTGCGGCGATCAGCGTGCGGTCGATAACGGGTGTTTATGGATACTTATCGGCATAACTTGGGATGCGTGGACGTAACACCCAGGGGTAACACCCGCCTCGGACGATGGCGCCGGAGCGGGGCGGGTGGAAACAACTGAAGCGTCGCTGCGCTAAAGTGGGGCGCCGCTCATTCGCCTTGCTTCGCTGCAGGCAGCGTAAGTCGGGGGTATGAGTTAAAGCGGCGCGATTATTGCTGTACCAGTCAGTTGCGTTTGTTGATTTGCTATCCATGTATCGGTGCCTCTGTCAATCCTCCTTCTGTCTCCCGCCTGGCACTTTGTAATTAGTTGTCGCATTGAGGAAATATCGACCGGGGGGCTGTCGTTAGAATGCCGCTCACCCAGCCGGAGCCCACTGTGGCCTAGCAAGCACGCCGCAAAGACGGCGACTCTTCCTACAATTCACGGACGGCCTGGGCAATTCCACTGACTGCCAACCGATGCCATTCCCTTTGTAGGAGTCACAAGATGAAGAAGATTGCACTTCTCGGCGCCCTGGCGCTGTCCCTGCTGTCGCCCCTGGCCTTGGCAGAAGACGCCAAAGCCTTGCGCATCGGTATCGAAGCGGCCTACCCGCCGTTCGCCTTCAAGACCCCGGAAGGTGCGATCACCGGTTTCGACTACGACATCGGCATGGCGCTGTGCGCGGAGATGAAGGTCGAGTGCAAGTGGACCGAGCAAGAGTTCGACGGCCTGATCCCGGCGCTCAAGGTGCGTAAGTTCGATGCGATCCTGTCTTCGATGTCGATTACCGACGACCGCAAGAAAGCCGTGGATTTCACCGGCAAGTACTACCACACCCCAGCCAAGCTGGCGATGAAGGCCGGCACCGTGATCAACGACCCGCTGGCCGACCTCAAGGGCAAGCGTGTGGGCGTGCAGCGCGCCTCGATCTATGACCGCTATGCCACCGAGGTATTCGCCCCGGCGGGTGTCGAGGTGGTGCGTTACGGCTCGCAGAACGAGATCTTCCTCGACATGACCTCCGGTCGTCTGGATGCCACCCTGGCTGATGTGGTGAATATCGACGACGGTTTCCTCAAGACCGACGCCGGCAAGGGGTTTGCCCTGGTGGGCCCGGACTACACCGAGCCGAAGTACTTTGGCAACGGTGCCGGTATCGCCGTGCGCAAGGGTGACAAGGCCCTGGCCGACAAGATCAGCGCGGCTATCCTGGCTATTCGTGCCAACGGCAAGTATCAGGAAGTGCAGGACAAGTACTTCAAGTTCAACGTCTACGGCGAGTAATCGCTTTTCCCTGAAAGTGGCGCACACTTCCCTGGGGTGGTGCCACTTTTTCGTTGCTCCAGCGCGGTGGGCGAGTGGTGTCTCCGTGCTGTCTGAGGATTCGCAATCATGCTGAACGGTTATGGGGCAACCATTCTCGACGGTGCCTGGCTGACCCTGCAATTGGCGTTGACATCGATGGCCGTGGCCGTGGTGTTGGGGTTGCTCGGTGCCGCCTTTCGCCTGTCGCCGCTACGCTGGCTGGCGTTGCTGGGCGAGGCCTATTCCACGGTGATCCGCGGTATTCCCGACCTGGTACTGATCCTGCTGATTTTCTACGGCGGTCAGGACTTGCTGAATCGTGTCGCCCCTATGCTCGGCTACGAGGAGTACATCGACCTCAATCCGTTTATGGCCGGCGTCTTCACCATGGGCTTTATTTTTGGTGCCTATTTGTCCGAGACCTTTCGTGGGGCCTTTATGGCCATCCCCAAGGGGCAGGGCGAGGCGGGCGCGGCCTATGGCATGAATGGCCTGCAGGTGTTCTTTCGTATCCTGGTGCCGCAGATGATCCGTTTCGCGATCCCCGGTTTCACCAACAACTGGTTGGTCTTGACCAAGGCCACCGCGCTGATTTCGGTGGTGGGCCTGCAGGACATGATGTTCAAGGCCAAGAGCGCGGCGGACGCCACGCATCAGCCCTTCACTTTTTTCCTGGCGGTGGCGGCGCTCTACCTGGTGCTGACCACGGTCTCCCTGCTGGCCTTGCGTCAGCTGGAAAAACGCTACTCGGTGGGTATCAAGGCGGCTGATTTATGATTCTCGATTTTTCCGTGATCTGGGACAGCCTGCCGCTGTATTTCGATGGCGTGCTGGTGACCTTGAAACTGCTGCTGATCGCGCTGTTTTGTGGCCTGTTGCTGGCGGTGCCACTTGGCCTGATGCGGGTCTCGCGCGCACCCTGGGTGAACTTTCCGGCCTGGTTCTACACCTACGTGATTCGCGGCACGCCGATGCTGGTACAGCTGTTTTTGATCTATTACGGCCTGGCCCAGTTCGAGGTGGTGCGCAACAGCGTGTTCTGGCCTTACCTGTCCAGCGCGACCTTCTGCGCCTGTCTGGCCTTTGCCATCAATACCAGTGCCTACAGCGCGGAAATCCTCGCGGGTAGCCTCAAGGCCACGCCCAACGGGGAGATCGAGGCCGCCAAGGCCATGGGCATGTCCCGGGCCAAGCTCTATCGGCGCATCCTGTTGCCCTCGGCGCTGCGGCGTGCCCTGCCGCAGTACAGCAACGAAGTGATCATGATGCTGCACACCACCAGCCTGGCCTCCATGGTGACCCTGATCGACCTCACCGGCGCCGCGCGCACGGTCAACTCGCAGTTCTACATGCCCTTCGAGGCGTTTCTGACCGCGGGTGCGTTCTACCTGTGCATGACCCTGGTGCTGGTACGCCTGTTCAAGCTGGCCGAGCGCCGTTGGCTGGTCTACCTCGCGCCGCGCAAGGCCTGAGGAGCGGCTTATGGAGCGCATCGAGCATGTGTTGCCCTGGGGCTGCCCCGGTACCGAACGCCGGCTGACGGTGTTCCGGTTCGGCGGCGGGCCGCGCAAGGCCTATATCCAGGCCTCGTTGCACGCCGATGAACTGCCAGGCATGCGCGTGGCGGTGGAGCTCAAGCGCCGCCTGGTCGAACTGGACGCCCAGGGGCGCCTCAATGGGGTCATCGAACTGGTTCCGGTGGCCAACCCGATTGGCCTGGGGCAATTGTTTCAGGCGACCCAGCAGGGCCGTTTCGAGCTGGGCAGTGGCAAGAATTTCAACCGCGATTTCGCCGACCTGGCGACCCTGATCGCGCCGGCACTGGAAGGTTGTCTGGGCGGGGAGGGCGCCAGCAATGTGCGCCTGATCCGCGCCGCCATGCAGGAGGCGCTGGCCTCGTTGGCCCCGCCCTTGTCGGAGCTCCAGGGCTTGCAACGCCTGCTGTTGGCCCACGCCTGCGATGCCGATGTGGTGCTCGACCTGCATTGCGACTTCGAGGCGGTGGTGCATTTTTACCCGATTCCCCAGCAATGGCCGCAGTGGCGCTCCCTGGCGGCGCGCTTGCGGGCGGGGGCCGTGCTGCTGAGCGAGGATGGCGGCGGCAGCTCCTTCGACGAGGCCTGCTCCACCCCCTGGCTGCGGCTGTCGCGGCAGTTTCCCGAAGTCCCCATTCCGCTGGCGTGCCTGGCGGCGACCCTCGAGCTGGGCGGCATGGCCGATACCGACAAGCCGCTGGCGCAAGCCAGCGCCGAGTCGATCCTGGCCTTCCTCGCCGAGCAGGGGCTGATTGCCGGTGACTGGCCAGCGGCGCCCGACGCCTGTTGTGAAGCGACGCCTTTCGAGGGCGCCGAGTACCTCTATGCACCCCATGCCGGGGTGGTGAGTTTTCTCCAGCCGGTCGGTGCGTACCTGCGCGCCGGTGATCCCGTGTTCGAGGTGATCGATCCGCTGGACGACCGCCACAGCACGGTCCTGGCCGGCACCGATGGCGTGCTCTATGTCCGTGAGCGCCTGCGTTTTGCCCAGCCGGGACTCTGGCTGGCCAAGGTGGCAGGCCATACCCCGATTCGTCAGGGTCGCCTGCTCAGCGACTGAATTCCACTGCATTCGAGAGTCGACAGCATGTACAAATTGGAAGTCCAAGACCTGCACAAGCGCTATGGCAGCCATGAGGTGCTCAAGGGTGTGTCGCTGGCCGCCAAGGCCGGTGACGTGATCAGCATCATCGGCTCGAGCGGTTCAGGCAAAAGTACCTTCCTGCGCTGCATCAACCTGCTCGAGCAGCCCCATGGCGGCAAGATCCTGCTCAATGGCGAAGAGCTCAAGCTGGTGGCCAACAAGGACGGCGCCTTGAAGGCGGCCGAGCCCAAGCAACTGCAACGGATGCGCTCGCGGCTGTCCATGGTGTTCCAGCACTTCAATCTGTGGGCGCATATGAGCGCCCTGGAAAACGTCATGGAAGCGCCGGTGCATGTGCTGGGCCTGAGCAAGAAAGAGGCGCTGGAGAAGGCCGAACACTACCTGGCCAAGGTCGGCGTGGGTCATCGCAAGGACGCCTACCCGGCGCATATGTCCGGCGGCGAGCAACAGCGCGTGGCGATCGCCCGGGCGCTGGCCATGGAGCCGGAAGTGATGCTGTTCGACGAACCGACCTCGGCCCTTGATCCGGAACTGGTCGGCGAGGTGCTCAAGGTGATGCAGGACCTGGCGCAGGAAGGTCGCACCATGGTGGTGGTCACCCACGAAATGGGCTTCGCCCGCGAAGTCTCCAACCAGTTGGTGTTTCTGCACAAAGGGGTGGTCGAGGAGCGGGGTGATCCGCGCGAAGTGCTGGCCAACCCGCAATCCGAGCGATTGCAGCAGTTTCTTTCCGGCAGCTTGAAGTGATAATGCCGCGCTTAGGCGTGCGTTTCCATGCCCACAAGAGCCTGACATGACAGCCCATCGTATTGGTTTTTTGCTGTGGCCCTCGACCAAGGCCATGACCCTGGCCCTGGCCGAGGAAGCGTTGCGCGTGGCCCAGCGGGTGCACCCCGAGGTGGTCTACGAGTTGCTGTTCCTGCAAGCCGAGCCACCCGCCGAGGGTGCCTGGCGTTTGCCGGGCGAAGCCTGGGTGGGCAAGCTGGAAGGTTGCCAGAAGCTTTTCTTGCTGGCTGACGAGCCGCCGGGGCCCATTGCGCCGCCGTTGTCCGCCGCGCTCAAGCAGCTGGTGCGCGCTGGCTGCAGCATCGGTGGCTTGTCCGCCGGGGTCTATCCCCTGGCCCAGCTCGGTCTGCTCGACGGCTACCGTGCGGCGGTGCACTGGCGTTGGCAGGACGATTTCACCGAGCGTTTTCCCAAGGTCATCGCCACCAGCCACCTGTTCGACTGGGATCGCGATCGACTGACCGCCTGTGGTGGCCTGGCGGTGCTGGATCTGCTGCTGGCGGTGCTGACCCGCGACCACGGCGCGGAGCTGGCCGGCGCGGTATCGGAAGAGCTGGTGGTCGAGCGGATTCGCGAAGGTGGCGAGCGTCAGCGTATTCCGCTGCAGAATCGCCTGGGTTCCAGTCACCCCAAGTTGACCCAGGCGGTGCTGCTGATGGAAGCCAATATCGAGGAGCCACTGACCACCGACGAGATTGCCCAGCACGTCTGTGTGTCGCGGCGCCAGCTGGAACGTATCTTCAAGCAGTACCTGAACCGCGTGCCCAGTCAGTACTACTTGGAGCTGCGGTTGAACAAGGCGCGTCAGTCGCTGATGCAGACCAGCAAGTCGATCATCCAGATCGGCCTGTCCTGTGGTTTTTCGTCAGGGCCGCATTTCTCCAGCGCCTACCGCAACTTCTTCGGTGCCACCCCCCGCGAAGACCGCAACCAGCGTCGCAGCAACAGCCCTTTCGAACTGACCTCGGCGCCCGTCGAGCGCGGTTGAGGCCACGGGGCGTTTCCGTCCACGGCGGCGCACGCCACCCCTTCAGCGTGACGGTCGCACTTCAGCGGCCCGGGTGATCGAAAAAGGCGAGCCCATGCGTGCCCGGGTCGCGGTCGGAACCTGCCAGTCAGGGCGTGGAGAAAAATTTTCCGCGGGTGCGCCGCTGCGCCGAACAGCGTTTAAACTGCGCCTTCGCGACGCTTTCTGTCGCATTTCCATAAGCCCCGCAACGCCGCGGGTTGGCGCTATAAGAAGTTGTCGCATGGCGGCAATGCCCGCCGTAATTCAGTCCCTACAATCCATTTCATCGCTGGCCGTAATGGCAGGCGTTCCTCGTCAGGAGAGCTTCGATGTCTGTTGAGCATGCTCAGGTGCAACGCGCCGATTTCGACCAAGTCATGGTCCCCAACTATGCCCCCGCGGCCTTTATCCCGGTGCGTGGCGAGGGCTCCCGCGTCTGGGACCAGAGCGGTCGTGAGCTGATCGACTTTGCCGGCGGCATCGCCGTCAACTCCCTGGGTCACGCCCATCCGGCGCTGGTCGCGGCCTTGACCGAGCAGGCCGGCAAGCTGTGGCACGTGTCGAACGTGTTTACCAATGAGCCGGCCCTGCGCCTGGCGCATAAGCTGGTGGCCGCGACCTTCGCCGAGCGGGTGTTTCTCGCCAACTCCGGCGCCGAGGCCAACGAGGCCGCGTTCAAGCTGGCCCGGCGTTATGCCCATGACGTCTATGGGCCGGAAAAATGCGAGATCATCGCCGCCACCAACAGCTTCCACGGGCGCACCCTGTTCACCGTAACGGTCGGTGGCCAACCCAAGTATTCCGATGGCTTCGGTCCCAAGATCGAAGGTATCAGCCATGTGCCGTTCAATGACCTGGCGGCCCTGAAAGCGGCCATCTCCGACAAGACCTGCGCCGTGGTGCTCGAACCCGTGCAGGGCGAAGGCGGTGTGCTGCCCGCCGACCAGGCCTACCTGGAAGGCGTGCGCAAACTGTGCGACGAGCACAACGCGCTGCTGGTGTTCGACGAAGTGCAAAGCGGCATGGGCCGCAGCGGCGAATTGTTCGCCTATATGCATTACGGCGTCACCCCCGACATCCTCTCCAGCGCCAAGAGCCTGGGTGGCGGTTTCCCCATCGGCGCCATGCTCACCACCAGCAAGATCGCGGCGCACTTGTCGGTGGGTACCCATGGCACGACCTATGGCGGTAACCCGTTGGCCAGCGCGGTTGCCGGCGCGGTGCTGGACGTGATCAACACCCCCGAGGTGCTCGCGGGCGTCAAGGCCAAGCACCAGCGCTTCAAAACTGCGCTGCAGCGCATGGCCAGCCAGTACGGCCTGTTCGGTGAGGTGCGCGGCCTCGGCCTGTTGATCGGCGCGGCCCTGTCCGACGCCTGGAAAGGCAAGGCCAAGGACGTGCTCAACGCCGCCGAGAAGGAAGGCGTGATGGTGCTGATGGCCGGTCCCGACGTGATGCGTTTCGCCCCCAGCCTGGTGATCCCGGACGCCGATATCGACGAGGGCCTGGCCCGCTTCGAACGCGCGGTGGCCAAGTTGACCCAGGCTTGAAGTTGACGGGCGTTAGGGCGTTTGGTCCGAGTGACGCACGCTGACGATTGAACCCATGCCCGGCACAGGAGGTGCCGGGGTCCTTTCAGGGATGAGCGTTTCTGTGTGTGCCGCGGCCCTTGGGCCGCGGTTTTCTCTGGGCGGCTCAGCGCGAGTGGCTCGGAGCTTTTCTTCCAAGGAGTGACACCATGCTGGTGATGCGCCCCGCGCAAATGGCTGATTTGGCCGACGTACAACGTCTGGCTGCGGACAGTCCGGTTGGTGTTACCTCCCTGCCGGACGACAGCGCCCGGTTGAGCGAGAAAATTGCCGCCTCGGATGCGTCCTTTGCCGCCGAAGTCAGCTTCAACGGCGAGGAAAGTTATTTCTTCGTGCTGGAGGACAGCGAGACCGGACGCCTGGTCGGTTGTTCCGGCATCGTCGCCTCCGCCGGGTATTCCGAGCCGTTCTACAGCTTTCGCAACGAAACCTTCGTGCATGCGTCGCGCTCCTTGTCGATCCACAACAAGATCCACGTGCTCTCGTTGTGCCACGACCTGACC
Organism: Pseudomonas sp.; assembly: GCF_040514055.1. Taxonomy (GTDB): domain Bacteria; phylum Pseudomonadota; class Gammaproteobacteria; order Pseudomonadales; family Pseudomonadaceae; genus Aquipseudomonas. The sequence continues at coordinate 167,186 of NZ_JBEVDL010000036.1, read as the reverse complement.
GGCAACAGCCTGTTGACCAGCTTCTACGTGGAAAAGCCGTTGGTGGACTCGGTCTGGGCCGAGCTCAATTCCCGCGCCCGCCTGCTGTTCGTCGCCAGCCATCCGGAGCGCTTCGCCGATGCGGTGGTGGTTGAAATCGTCGGGCAGAGCGACGAGCAGGGCGATTCGCCGTTCTGGGATGCGGTGGGGCGCAATTTCTTCGACCTCAACTACGCCGAGGCCGAGCGCCTGTGCGGACTGAAGAGCCGGACCTTCCTCGCCGAGCTGATGCCGCACTACCCGATCTATGTGCCGCTGTTGCCGGATGCCGCCCAGGAAGCCATGGGCCAGGTGCACCCGCGGGCGCAGATCACCTTCGATATCCTGATGCGTGAAGGCTTCGAAACCGATCACTACATCGATATTTTCGACGGTGGCCCGACCCTGCATGCGCGCACCTCGGGTATTCGCTCCATCGCCCAGAGCCGCATGGTGCCGGTGCGCCTGGGCGAACAGGGCAAGGGCGGACGTCCGTACCTGGTCTCCAACGGCCAATTGCAGGATTTCCGCGCCATTGTCGCCGAACTGGATTGGGTGCCCGGCAAGCCGGTCACCCTGAGTGTCGAAGCCGCCGAAGCCCTGGGCGTCGGCGAAGGTGCCAGCGTGCGCCTGGTTGCGGTTTAAGGAGTCGTTATGATCGTTCGTCCCGTACGCAGTGCCGATTTGCCGGCGCTGATCGACCTGGCGCGCAGCACCGGCGCCGGCCTGACGACCCTGCCGGCCAACGAGGAGCGTCTGGCCCACCGTGTCGGCTGGGCGGAAAAAGCCTTCCGTGGCGAGGCCGAACGGGCCGATGCCGACTACCTGTTCGTGCTCGAGGACGACGACGGCAAGGTGCTCGGTATCTCCGCCGTGGCCGGTGCCGTCGGCCTGCGCGAACCCTGGTACAACTACCGCCTGGGCATGATCGTCAGCGCCTCCCAGGAGCTGAATATCCACCGCGAGATCCCGACCCTGTTCCTGGCCAACGACCTGACCGGCAACTCGGAACTCTGCTCGTTGTTCCTCCACGGCGAGCACCGCACCGGCCTTAACGGCCGCCTGCTGTCCAAGGCGCGTTTCCTGTTTATTGCCGAATTCCCGCAGTTGTTCGGGCCCAAGGTGATCGCCGAAATGCGTGGCATGTCCGATGAAAAAGGCCGTTCGCCGTTCTGGGAAAGCCTGGGTCGGCATTTCTTCAAGATGGAGTTTTCCCGCGCCGATTACCTGACGGGCGTGGGCAACAAGGCCTTTATCGCCGAGTTGATGCCCAAGTTCCCGCTTTACACCTGTTTCCTGTCGCAAGAGGCGCGCGACAGCATCGGCCGGGTTCATCCCGATACCGAGCCGGCCCTGAGCATGCTCAAGTCCGAGGGCTTCAGCTACCAGGGCTACGTCGATATCTTCGACGCCGGTCCGTCGATCGAGGCGCAAACCGCGAAGATCCGCGCGGTGTCCGACAGCCGTACCCTGGTGCTGGCGGTCGGCACCCCGGGCGACGATGCGCCGCCCTACCTGATCCACAACCGCAAGCGTGAAGACTGCCGCATTACCGCCGCGCCGGCACGCCTGGCCGCCGGTACCCTGGTGGTCGACCCGAAAACCGCCAAGCGCCTGCGCCTGGGTGCCGGTGATCAGGTGCGCGCGGTGCCGCTGTCGGCCAAGCCGGCGGTCACCAAGGAGCCCAACTGATGAGCACCCATTACATCGACGGTCACTGGCAGCCCGGCCTGGGCGAGTCTTTCGAGTCGCTTAACCCGGTCAGTCAGGCGCGCTTGTGGAGTGGCCAGGCGGCCAGCCCTGAACAGGTGCAGGCAGCGGTCACGGCCGCCCGTGCGGCCTTTCCGGCCTGGGCGCGACGGACCCTGGAGGAGCGGGTCGAGGTGCTGGAGCGATTCGCCGCGGTGCTCAAGCAACGCAGCGATGAACTGGCTCACTGCATCGGCGAAGAAACCGGCAAGCCGCTCTGGGAAGCCAGTACCGAAGTGACCAGCATGGTCAACAAGGTGGCGATTTCCCTGCAAAGCTACCGTGAGCGCACCGGCGAGAAGAGCGGGCCGCTGGCCGACGCCACCGCCGTGCTGCGCCATAAGCCCCATGGCGTGGTGGCGGTGTTTGGCCCCTACAATTTTCCCGGGCACCTGCCCAACGGCCATATCGTGCCGGCCTTGTTGGCCGGTAACGCGGTTATCTTCAAGCCCAGCGAGCTAACGCCCAAGGTCGCCGAGCTGACCGTGCAGTGCTGGATCGACGCGGGCCTGCCCGCCGGTGTGCTCAACCTGCTGCAGGGCGCTCGGGACACTGGTATCGCGCTGGCGGGCCAGGCGGACCTCGATGGCCTGTTCTTCACCGGTTCGAGTCGTACCGGCAATGCCTTGCATGCGCAATTCTCCGGGCGGCCGGACAAGATCCTGGCCCTGGAAATGGGCGGCAATAACCCCCTGGTCATCGATCAGGTGCAGGACCTCGATGCGGCGGTCTACACCATCATCCAGTCGGCCTTTATCTCCGCCGGGCAACGTTGCACCTGCGCGCGGCGGTTGCTGGTGCCCGAAGGGGCCTGGGGCGATGCCTTGCTGGCGCGGTTGGTCAGCGTGGCCGCGACCCTCAAGGTCGGTGCCTTCGACGAGCAGCCGGCGCCATTCATGGGCTCGGTGATCTCCCTGGACGCGGCTCGTCACCTGCTCAAGGCCCAGGAACAACTGATCGCCCAGGGCGCCAGCGTGCTGCTGGCGATGACCCAACCGCTGGCCAACGCCGCGTTGCTGACCGCCGGGATACTCGACGTGACGGCCGTCGCCGAGCGTGCCGACGAGGAATTTTTCGGCCCGTTGTTGCAGGTGCTGCGCTACCACAGTTTCGACGACGCCATTCGCGAGGCCAACGCCACTCAGTTCGGCCTGGCGGCCGGCCTGCTGTCGGACAGTGCCGAGCGTTACCAACGGTTCTGGCTGGAAAGCCGGGCCGGCATCGTCAACTGGAACAAGCAGTTGACCGGCGCCGCCAGCACCGCGCCCTTCGGCGGCGTCGGCGCCTCCGGCAACCATCGCGCCAGCGCCTATTACGCAGCCGACTACTGCGCCTACCCGGTCGCTTCGCTGGAAAGCGCCACCCTGAGCCTGCCTGCCACCCTGACGCCGGGAGTAAGCCTGTGAATGCCTATGAAGTGAATTTCGACGGTCTGGTCGGGCCGACTCACAACTACGGCGGCCTGTCCTATGGCAACGTGGCGTCCCAAGGCAACAGCCAGCAGCAGTCCAGCCCGAAAGAGGCGGCCAAGCAAGGTCTGGCGAAGATGAAGGCCCTGATGGACATGGGCTTCAAGCAGGGCGTGCTGGCGCCCCAGGAGCGCCCGGACGTGGCAGCCCTGCGCAGCCTCGGTTTCAGCGGCAGCGATGCCCAGGTCATTCAACAGGCCGCCAAGCAGGCCATGCCGTTGCTGGTCGCCAGTTGTTCGGCTTCCAGCATGTGGACCGCCAATGCGGCCACTGTCAGCCCCAGCGCCGACACGGCTGATGGCCGGGTGCACTTCACTGCCGCCAACCTGAACTGCAAATTCCACCGCAGCCTCGAGCACCCGGTGACCGGGCGTATTCTCGGGGCGATGTTCGCCGACCCGCAGCATTTCGCCCACCACGCCGCCCTGCCGGCCGTGGCGCAATTCGGCGACGAAGGCGCGGCCAACCACACGCGGTTCTGCCGGGGTTACGGCGAGGCCGGGGTGGAGTTCTTCGTCTTTGGTCGCAGCGCCTTCGACAGTCGCCTGCCGGCGCCACAGCGTTATCCGGCGCGCCAGACCCTGGAGGCGAGCCAGGCGGTGGCGCGCCTGCATGGTCTGGGCGAGGACGGCGTGGTGTATGCCCAGCAGAACCCCGCGGTGATCGACCAGGGGGTGTTCCACAACGACGTGATCGCCGTGGGTAATGGCGAAGTGCTGTTTTACCACCAGGACGCCTTTCTCGACACCGAGCGGGTGCTGGCGCAGTTGCAGGACAAGCTGGCACGCCGTGGCGGCCAGTTGCGTGCAGTCTGCGTGCCTCGTGACCAGGTAACGGTAGAGGACGCGGTGCGTTCCTACCTGTTCAACAGCCAGTTGCTGACCCAGGCCGATGGCTCGATGCTGCTGATCGTGCCCGAGGAGTGTCGCAACAACGGGCGGGTCTGGCAGTACCTGACGCGCCTGACTGCCGAGACTGGGCCCATACGCGAAGTGAAGGTCTTCGACCTCAAGCAGAGCATGCAGAACGGCGGCGGACCCGCCTGCCTGCGCCTGCGGGTGGCGCTCAAGGACGCGGAACTGGCGGCGGTCAATCCCGGGGTGATCATGACCCCGGCGCTGAATGAAACCCTGGTCGCCTGGGTCGATAAGCATTATCGCGATCGCCTGAGCGAGGCCGACCTGGCCGACCCGCAATTGCTGGTCGAGTGCCGCACGGCCTTGGATGAACTGACCCGTATCCTTACACTGGGCTCGGTTTACCCCTTTCAACTCGCTTGAACCCGGGTCGCCGCGTTTCGCTTGGCGGCCTGTGGTTGACCCCCTGGAGCTATATCCGATGACCGATAGCCTGCAATTGATACTCGAAGACACCGACGGCACCCAGCTGGAAACCACCTGCACCCGCGTGGCCGTGGTCTGGCAGGGGCGCGAGCTGTGGATCCAGCAAGCGGGCAACGGTCAGTTGCTGATCGGCGTCGATGTGGAGGAGGGCGATACCGAGTACGCCAACCTGCTGCTGCGTCCGCTGGCGACCAACCTGGTCAGCCTGCAGCTGGAAATGGAACCGGCCGAGGCAGGCGACGACGAACACGTGCACGGTCCGGATTGCGCCCACGACCACTGAGTCGGCACCCGTACGCGCCAGCGTAAGGTCGGCGCGGCACCCCTTGCAGGCGCTGCCGCCTGCTATTCAAGACAGATCGGGAGATCGCCAATGTTAGCCTTGGGTAAATTGCTTGAGCTGACCTTGGCCGGGCGTGAACCGGCTGCCAAGGTGCAGGTCACGGTCGAGGGTGCGCGCTTGCGCTGGCTGGCCGAGGGTGCGCTGGAGATCACCCCCGCGGCGGAACTCGACTCGGGCCTGGACCTGCTGCTGTCGGCGGGTATCCATGGCAACGAGACCGCGCCCATCGAGTTGCTCGATCGCCTGTTGCAAGGCATTGCCCGCGGCGACCTCAAGCCCCGCGCGCGCCTGCTGTTCCTGCTCGGCAATCCCGAGGCCATGCGCCGCGGCGAACGTTATATCGATCAGGATATCAACCGCCTGTTCAATGGCCGCCACGAGCAATCCAGCGGTTTCGAGGCGTTGCGCGCCTGCGAGCTGGAACACCTGGCCAGCGGTTTTTTCAACAAGCCCGGGCGCCAGCGCCTGCACTATGACCTGCATACGGCGATCCGTGCCTCTAAGATCGAGCAGTTCGCGCTCTACCCCTGGCACGAAGGGCGGCGGCATTCACGCCACGAACTGGCTCGCCTGCGCGCCGCCGGCATCGAGGCGGTGCTGTTGCAAAGCAAGGGTTCGATCACCTTCAGCGCCTACACCTACGCCCAGCTGGAGGCCGAAGCCTTTACCCTGGAGCTGGGCAAGGCCCGCGCCTTCGGGCAGAACCAGGAGGTCAACCTGGGGCCGCTGGAGCAACACCTGCAGCTGCTGATCGAGGGTCGTGAGCCACTGCTGGAGGCGTCCGCGCTGGATGGCCTGCAGCTGTTCGCCGTGGCCCGCGAAGTGATCAAGCACAGCGACGCCTTTGTCCTGCACCTGCCGGCGGACGTCGAGAATTTCAGCGAGCTGCCGCTGGGGTATCTGTTGGCCGAGGACATTGCCGAGACCCGATGGGTGATCGAGGAGCCGGGTGCACGGATCATCTTTCCCAATCCCAAGGTGAAAAACGGCCTGCGCGCGGCCATCCTGGTGGTGCCGACCGACGCCACGCAGTTGGGCTGAATCGGCGTCGGCATTCGCCTTCGTGGCTGACGCTCGTCGTGGCCCTGGATCCAAGCTTCGGCTTGTCTGGCCCGCCGTGGCGCCTTAGGATCGGACTTTGTCCAGCCTGGAGCCGTCATGCCCGTTATCGATCTGCGCAGCGACACCGTTACCCAACCCACTCCAGGCATGCGCGAGGCCATGCTGCGCGCGGAGGTGGGGGACGATGTCTATGGTGAGGACCCCACGGTCGAGCGCCTCGAGCGGTCGTTGGCCGAGCGTCTGGGCTTCGCCGCGGGCCTGTTCGTGCCCACCGGCACCCTGAGCAACCTGCTGGGGTTGATGGCCCATTGCGAACGGGGCGATGAATACATAGTCGGGCAACAGGCGCACACCTATAAGTACGAGGGCGGCGGCGCGGCGGTGCTGGGTTCGATCCAGCCGCAGCCGCTGGAGGCCGAGGCCGATGGTTCGCTGGACCTGGCCAAGGTCGAGGCCGCAATCAAACCCGACGATTTCCATTTTGCCCGCACGCGCCTGCTGGCGCTGGAAAACACCATGCAAAGCAAGGTACTGCCGATGGCATACCTGGCCGCCGCCCGTGAGCTGACTCAGCGCCGTGGCCTGGCGCTGCACCTGGACGGTGCCCGGCTGTTCAACGCCGCGGTGAAGCTGGGGGTCGAGGCGGGTGAAATCACCCGTCATTTCGATTCGGTGTCGGTGTGCCTGTCCAAAGGCCTGGGCGCCCCCGTGGGTTCGGTGTTGTGCGGCAGCCAGGCGTTTATCGGCAAGGCCCGGCGTTTGCGCAAGATGCTCGGTGGCGGGATGCGCCAGGCCGGCTTCCTCGCGGCGGCGGGCCTCTATGCCCTGGAGCATCAGGTCGAGCGCCTGGCCGAGGACCACGCCAATGCCGCCTTGCTGGCCGAGGGCCTGCGCGGGCTGGGTTATGCGGTAGAGCCGGTGCAGACCAACATGGCCTATGTGCAGATGGGCGCCGCGGCCCCGGCGCTCAAGCTGTTCCTGGCTGAACGGGGGATCAAGGTCACCTCCGCCGAACGTCTGCGCCTGGTCACGCACCTGGACGTCTCGACCCAGGCGATCGCCCAGGTGATCGATGCATTCGCTGCCTTTCGTCAGAACTCAGCGCAAACGCGACACCAATAGTCGTTAACTATCGCACAAAGACACTAGCCCGAAGCCACAGGGCCGATATAATGCGGCCCTTTGCCGGCAATCCGTGTGGCCCAGGGCGTCCTGCGTCCGCACCCTTGCAGAGCCCAGTTTCCGTGGAAGAATCTATGAAAAGCGCCGAAATCCGTGAAGCCTTCCTCCGTTTTTTCGAAGAGCAGGGGCATACCCGCGTCGCCTCCAGCTCGCTGATTCCGGGCAACGACCCGACCCTGCTGTTCACCAACGCCGGCATGAACCAGTTCAAGGACTGCTTCCTCGGCCAGGAAAAGCGCGCCTATACCCGCGCTGTCAGCAGCCAGAAGTGCGTGCGCGCCGGTGGCAAGCACAACGACCTGGAAAACGTCGGTTATACCGCGCGCCACCATACGTTCTTCGAGATGCTGGGCAACTTCAGCTTCGGCGACTATTTCAAGCGTGATGCGATCAATTACGCCTGGACCTTCCTGACCTCGGCACAGTGGCTCAACCTGCCCAAGGACAAGCTCTGGGTCACGGTTTACGCCAGCGATGACGAGGCCTACGACATCTGGACCAAGGAAGTCGGGGTGCCCGCCGAACGCATGGTCCGTATCGGCGACAATAAGGGCGCGCCCTACGCCTCGGACAATTTCTGGACCATGGGCGACACCGGTCCCTGCGGCCCCTGTACCGAGATCTTTTTTGACCACGGCGCCGATATCTGGGGCGGCCCCCCCGGCTCCCCGGAGGAAGACGGCGATCGTTACATCGAGATCTGGAACAACGTGTTTATGCAGTTCAACCGCACGGCCGATGGCGTCTTGCATCCGTTGCCGGCGCCCTCGGTGGACACCGGCATGGGCCTGGAACGCATCAGCGCGGTGCTGCAGCATGTTCACTCGAACTACCAGATCGACCTGTTCCAGAGCCTGCTGGCCGCGTCGGCCCAGGCCATCGGCTGCGCCAACGATGACGCGCCCTCGCTGAAAGTGGTGGCCGACCATATCCGCTCCTGCGGGTTCCTGATCGCCGACGGCATTACCCCGTCCAACGAAGGCCGCGGATATGTGTTGCGGCGCATCGTCCGTCGGGCCTGTCGCCACGGCAAGAAGTTGGGTGCCAAGGGCAGTTTCTTCCACAAGATTGTCGCGGCGCTGGTCGCCGAGATGGGCGAGGCCTTCCCCGAACTGAAACAGCAGCAGGCGCATCTCGAACGGGTGCTGAAAACCGAGGAAGAGCAGTTCGCCAAGACCCTCGAGCAGGGCCTGAAGATCCTCGAGCAGGACCTGGCCGAGCTGAAAGGCTCGGTGATCCCGGGTGAAGTGATCTTCAAGCTGTACGACACCTTCGGTTTTCCCGTGGACCTGACCGGTGACATCGCCCGCGAGCGTGAGCTGACCCTGGACGAGGCCGGTTTCGAGCGCGAGATGGAAGCCCAGCGAGTGCGCGCGCGTTCGGCCAGTGCCTTCGGCATGGATTACAACGCCCTGGTCAAGGTCGACAGTGAAACCCGTTTCCTGGGTTATGCCGGCACCCAGGGCAGCGGCCAGGTGGTGGCGCTGTTCAAGGACGGCCAGGCGGTCGAACGCCTGGGTGCGGGCGAGGAGGGCGTGGTGGTGCTCGACCAGACGCCGTTCTACGCCGAATCCGGTGGCCAGATCGGTGACAGCGGTTATCTTGAGGCGGCCGGGCTGCGCTTCGAGGTGCGCGACACCACCAAGGCCGGCGGTGCCTTTTTGCACCACGGCATTCTCGCCAGCGGTGAACTGGTCAGTGGTGCGACGCTCAATGCCCAGGTCGATGCCGGTGTGCGTCAGGCCACCGCGCTGAACCATTCGGCGACCCACTTGTTGCACGCGGCGCTGCGCCAGGTGCTCGGTGAGCATGTGCAGCAGAAAGGCTCGCTGGTCGACAGCCAGCGGCTGCGCTTCGACTTCAGTCACTTCGAGGCGATCAAGCCCGAACAACTCAAGGCGCTGGAAGACATCGTCAATGCCCAGGTGCGGCAGAACTCGGCGGTCGACACCCTGGAAACCGATATCGAGACCGCCAAGCAGAAGGGCGCCATGGCGCTGTTCGGCGAGAAGTACGGCGACCAGGTGCGTGTGCTGAGCATGGGCGGTGATTTTTCCGTCGAGCTCTGTGGTGGCACCCATGTGTCCCGTACCGGTGATATCGCCCTGTTCAAGATCACCAGCGAAAGCGGTGTGGCGGCCGGTGTACGGCGTATCGAGGCGGTGACCGGCGCCGTGGCACTGGCCTATCTCAATGGTGCGCAAGAGCAGTTGAAAGACGCGGCGGCGTTGCTCAAGGGCAACCCTGACAACCTGCTGGACAAGCTGGCTGGGGTGCTTGAGCGCAACCGCCAACTGGAAAAAGAGCTGGAGCAGCTCAAGGCCAAGGCAGCCAGTGCCGCCGGCGACGACCTGTCCGGCTCGGCGATCGAGGTCAAGGGCGTCAAGGTGCTGGCCGCGCGCCTGGATGGGGTGGACGGCAAGGGTCTGCTGGCCTTGGTCGATCAGCTGAAGAACAAGCTGGGTCGTGCGGTGATACTGCTGGGCGGTGTGCAGGACGGCAAGGTGGTGCTGGTCGCGGGTGTCACCCAGGACCTGACCGCCCAGTTGAAAGCGGGCGAGCTGATGCGTCAGGCGGCTGCGGCAGTCGGCGGCAAGGGTGGCGGCCGGCCCGACATGGCCCAGGGCGGTGGCGTCGACGCCAATGCCTTGGATGCCGCACTGGCGTTGGCTCAGGCCTTCGTCGAAGAGGGTTTGTAAGGCAGGGCACGGACGGCCCGCCTGCGCCCGGCGGGCCTTGGTCGGTGGACTTTTACTGGACGCCCTTGAGGGGCTGAGGCGGCTTTGAAATGGCTTTGATCGTACAGAAATTTGGAGGCACCTCCGTCGGCACCGTCGAGCGCATCGAGCAGGTCGCGGAAAAGGTGAAGCGTTTTCGCGAGAACGGCGACGACCTGGTGGTGGTGTTGTCCGCCATGAGTGGCGAAACCAATCGCCTGATCGACCTGGCCAAGCAGATCAGCGATCAACCGGTCCCGCGTGAGCTGGATGTCATGGTCTCCACCGGCGAGCAGGTGACCATTGCCTTGCTGGCCATGGCCCTGATCAAGCGCGGTGTGCCGGCGGTGTCCTATACGGGTAACCAGGTGCGCATCCTCACCGACAGTGCCCATAACAAAGCGCGCATTCTGCAGATCGACGACCAGAAGATTCGCGCCGACCTCAAGGCCGGTCGAGTGGTGGTGGTCGCTGGTTTTCAGGGTGTGGACGAACAGGGCAATATCACCACGCTGGGACGCGGTGGCTCGGACACCACCGGCGTGGCCTTGGCCGCGGCGTTGAAAGCCGACGACTGCCAGATCTATACCGATGTCGACGGGGTTTACACCACGGATCCACGGGTGGTGCCCCAGGCGCAGCGGCTGGACAAGATCACGTTCGAGGAAATGCTCGAAATGGCCAGCCTGGGCTCCAAGGTGCTGCAGATCCGCTCGGTGGAGTTCGCCGGCAAATACAACGTCCCGCTGCGCGTCCTGCACAGCTTCCAGGAGGGGCCGGGCACCCTCATTACCATCGACGAAGAGGAATCCATGGAACAGCCGATCATTTCGGGCATCGCCTTCAATCGTGACGAAGCCAAGCTGACCATCCGTGGCGTGCCGGACATTCCGGGCGTGGCCTTCAAGATCCTCGGGCCGATCAGTGCGGCCAATATCGAGGTGGACATGATCGTGCAGAACGTCTCCCACGATAACACCACCGACTTCACCTTCACCGTGCACCGCAACGACTACCAGGCCGCGCAGCAGGTGCTGGAGCAGACCTCCCGTGAGTTGGGTGCGCGCGAGGTGGTGGGTGACGAGAAGATCGCCAAGGTCTCCATCGTGGGCGTGGGCATGCGTTCCCATGCGGGCGTGGCCAGTCGCATGTTCGAGGCGCTGGCCAAGGAAAACATCAATATCCAGATGATTTCGACCTCGGAGATCAAGGTTTCTGTGGTCATCGAAGAGAAATATCTGGAGCTGGCGGTCCGTGCGTTGCACACTGCTTTCGAACTGGACGCCCCGGCCCGACAGGGCGCGTAAGGCGTTGCCCGAAAGGCGCGGTTGATCCCGCGCCTTTCGTCATTTTTGGCCGGGGTACGGAACTTTCTTTCTGACTACACTGGTCAATACTTGGGTGAATGTCTCCGGCGCTTGCGCTTCATGGAGCCTGCCACCATTGCTTTTGCAGACTGTTGTCCCGAACTGTAATCCGTAAGGAGAAAGGAATGCTGATTCTGACTCGCCGGGTCGGAGAGACCCTGATGGTGGGTGATGATGTCACTGTCACCGTGTTGGGCGTGAAAGGTAATCAGGTGCGTATTGGGGTCAATGCCCCCAAGGAAGTAGCTGTGCACCGCGAGGAAATCTACCAGCGAATCCAGAAAGAGAAAGGCGAAGAACCAAGCCACTAATTTTTATCAAATTTTTGGTTTGCAAACGGGGAAAAGATGGATATGATACGCCCCGTGTTGCGGAGAGGTGGCCGAGTGGCCGAAGGCGCTCCCCTGCTAAGGGAGTACATCTCACAAGGGTGTCGGGGGTTCGAATCCCCCCTTCTCCGCCATTATTCAAGAGTTCTAGGGCGTGGTGCGGCAAGCAAGTCTGGGTGGTTTGAAAGTAGCGTAAGTTGCTGAAATTCCTAACAAAATGCTTGACCATCGATACAGGCGGCCTATAATTCGCACCCTATAGTGCACTCGTAGCTCAGCTGGATAGAGTACTCGGCTACGAACCGAGCGGTCACAGGTTCGAATCCTGTCGAGTGCACCATTTTAACGGTATTCGGAGTTCGTTTCGAATATTGGCGATACCAGAGGATGAACTGGTCAAACCCATCAAACTTGCACTCGTAGCTCAGCTGGATAGAGTACTCGGCTACGAACCGAGCGGTCACAGGTTCGAATCCTGTCGAGTGCACCAAACAAGAAAAGGGCTTGCAGCGATGCAGGCCCTTTTTCTTTGTCCGGCGTTTAACGTTTGCCTTTGACGCAGCCCGTCTCATCGAAGCTGACGGTGCGGCGGCGCCCATTCTGCTCGACGTACTGATAGCGCATTTGCCCGTTCTGGCTGCTGATGCCGTTGGGTTTGCCCAGCATGCTCTCCACATCCTTGAGCGGCATGCCGGCCCGCACTTCCTTACGGATCATCGCCTGGCGACGCTCGCTGCTGGTGATTCGGTTTCCGCAGCCGTCGTCCTGGGTTCCCACTCCCACCACCTCTGGTTTTTGCACCGTACCGGCTCTGTTGCGCGCAGCGCTGCCTCGTGGGCGCAAGGGCTTGGCCATGGGCACCGGCTTGCCGCTGCCGGGTGAGTGATTATCTGCCTTCTGCAAGGCTCCCTGCTGGTCGGTGGAGCAGCCATGCAGGGTAAAGGTAATGTGGCCACTGGCGTCTTCGCAGCGCATCACTGTGGTGGCCTGGGGAGTGGCGGGTGAGTGGAGCAGGGTGGCGCAGATCGCTGCGCGCAGCAGTCCATGCATGGCGGCGTCCTCCTTGACGGGCTCGGGCTGAGCTTAGATCGAAGCCAGGGCGGGGGTGGTTCGACGTGTCTTCGCCAGTGTGCCGCGCGTCAGTGACCGGTAATCGGATCGTGCTCAGCTTTGTAATGCAAGCGCTTGTTCCGGGCCGGATTTTGTCACGTGCAAAGGCTCTGGGCGGTGTTATCATTTGCTCTGTCAGCCCCGCCGGGGCTTGTGGGAACCCACCATGGACTTGCCCAGTAGTTACGTAAAACCTCAATTGTACAATCACGTAGTACCTGATTGATCCTCGTTGGCGTGCGCTGCCGCTGGGGGTGGAGTGCGCCATGACTGAAGTCGAAACCAAAAAACCGCAAGAGAGCCTGCAGGTCCGCCTGGCTCAGGTGGTCGAGCTGCTGCACCGGCACAAATTGGTCGAAGACCTGACCCATCGTCAGGAAGGCCAGCACCAGGCCCGGGTGGAAAACCTGGTGCACCGGCAGAACCTCGTCGAGCTGCAGCGCAAGCTCGACGAGCTGCACTCCGCCGACGTGGCGCATATCCTCGAAGCCTTGCCGCTGGCCGAGCGTCTGACGGTCTGGCAACTGGTCAAGGCCGAACGCGACGGCGATATCCTGCTGGAAGTGTCCGATTCGGTCCGCGAAACCCTGATCGCCGACATGGACGATCATGAGATTCTCGCGGCCGCCAAGGACATGGACGCCGACGAACTGGCCGACCTGGCGTCGGAGTTGCCGCGCGACGTGGTTCACGAGCTGATGGAAACCCTCGACGCGCAGCAGCGCGAGCGGGTCCGTTCGGCCCTCTCCTACCAGGACGACCAGGTCGGCGCCCTGATGGACTTCGAGATGGTCACCATCCGCGAGGACGTCAGCCTCGAGGTGGTACTGCGTTACCTGCGGCGGCTGAAAGAGCTGCCGGGGCATACCGACAAGCTGTTCGTGGTGGATTACGACGGCGTCCTGAAGGGTGTGCTGCCGATCAAGCGCCTGCTGGTCAACGATCCGGACAAGCAGGTGGCCGAGGTCATGGCCAATGATCCGGTCAGCTTTCATCCCGATGAGGACGGTTACGACGCGGCGCAAGCCTTCGAGCGTTATGACCTGATTTCCGCGCCGGTGGTCGACAAGAACGGCAAGCTCATCGGCCGTCTGACCATCGACGAAATGGTCGACCTGATTCGTGAGGAAAGTGAGAGCGAAGTGCTGAACATGGCCGGTCTGCGCGAGGAAGAAGATATCTTCGCCTCCGTCTGGAAATCGGTCCGCAACCGCTGGTCCTGGCTGGCCCTCAATCTGATCACTGCGTTCCTGGCGTCGCGGGTGATCGGCCTGTTCGAGGGGTCCATCGAGAAGCTGGTGGCGCTGGCGGCGCTGATGCCGATCGTGGCGGGCATTGGGGGCAACTCGGGCAACCAGACCATCACCATGATCGTCAGGGCCATGGCGCTGGATCAGGTCAGCACCGGCAACACCTCGCGCCTGATGCGCAAGGAGTTGGGCGTATCGCTGATCAATGGCGTGCTGTGGGGCGGTGTGATCGGCGTGGTCGCCTACTGGCTCTATGGCAGTTGGTCGCTGGGGGTGGTGATGACCGGGGCGATGATTCTCAACCTGTTGCTGGCGGCGCTGATGGGGGTGCTGATCCCCATGACGTTGGTGCGCCTGGGGCGCGATCCCGCGCTGGGCGCCAGCGTCATGATCACCGCCTTGACCGACAGCGGCGGCTTCTTTATTTTTCTCGGTCTGGCGACGCTGTTCCTGCTTTAGGGCTTGTAGGCACTGTGGGCGCGACCACGCCGGGCGCGAGATCAGGCCCGCGCATTCCCAATGAGCGACGAGTAACGCCGTACTGCGCCTAACCAGGCCTTAGCCGGTCAAGCCGGTCAGATTGCCCTGGACATAAAAAAGCCGCCCTTGGGCGGCTTTTTCTGCTCCACACCAACCCCGGCCGTAGGCCGTTGTTGGTGCAGTACTGCTTCACGCTTCTTCGGCGGCAAGCTCCGCGTCGTGAGCAATCAATGCCACCAGGGCATTTTGCTGACGGCGCGACAACTGTCTAAAACGCTGCAAGAGCTCACGCTCGTGCAGAGACAGTTCAGGGCTGTCCAGGCGCAGGTTCTGGTCGTCGGTCAGGGCGCCTTCCTGAAGCATACTCTGCTCAAGGCGGGCGATGATCTCGGAATTCATGCTGCGGTGGTGGTTGCGGGCGACATCAGCGATGCGCTCACGCATACCGTCGGGTAAGCGAACAACGAACTTATCAGCCGTACGGCTGGAATAAATAGCCTGTTTCATAGGGCGCATACATTTAAACCGGTTAGTTCAGGGAAACGATGCTGGCAATGAGCTGCAAGATTGTCACCGGTTTGACTCTCTTTAGCACTAACCGTTCAACCAGATCGTGATTGGCGTTGGTATGACTGCATAGTCAGTAGATGACGTTTAACTGACGCCAATTCTGTGTCGTATTTTGGTTCCGCTACCGGCTTTTTGCCAGCACCGATTATCCGAAATGCGATTCAATGCGCAGAAACCTATTTTAGAGCGTTTTGTTGGCGAATCCCAAGCCTTAGTGGCATGGATTTGCTGCTCAACAGGGTACAAGCCTGGGCCACAGGCCGGTGGGCGCTGGTCGAGGTTTTCAGCTTGCGCCCTGACGGCATCCCTTCGCGACCGCCTGCGCCGGGCCGACGGAAGGCAGCGGCTGGGATGGCGATCAATCCAACGGTAGTTCGGTGGTGCGTTTGACCTCGCTCATGGCGATATGGGAGTGGGCCTCCAGCACGTGGGGCCGCTGCAGCAACTGGTCGCGCAGAAAACGCTCGTAGCTGCCGATGTCCTTGGCCACCACCTTGAGCAGAAAGTCCGAACTGCCAGCCATGGCGTAGCACTCCAGGACCTCGGGGTAACCGACGATCGCCTGTTCGAACTCCGCCAGATTGTTACGGCCATGGGCCGATAACTTGATGTTGACGAACACGGTCATGCTCAGCCCCAGCAATTTAGGGTTGAGCAGAGCAACCTTGCGCTCGATCAGCCCCTCTTCCTGCATGCGATGAATACGCCGCCAACAGGGCGATTGCGACAGCTCCACCCGCTCGGCGATCTCGGCGGCGGACAGGTCGGCGTTGTGCTGCAGCAGGCGCAAAATCTTGCGATCGATGCTGCTGATTTTTTCCTGCATGAACCTTCCCCGTTTATTGTTCTTTTGGGTGAAATCATGCGGATTATTGCCCGAGCGGCCCGAATTTAGAAAGAAAAAGCCGGCGTGGTCCCGGCATATTCTTGCGAACCGTACCAAGTGCGCCATGCTGCACTTGGACTAGCGCCGTCATAAAAATAAGAGGAGCGCCCAGCATGTCGTTGGCCGAGATTCGCCTGGATGACAAGTACCGGTTGGCAACCGGACATTTATACCTGACCGGCACCCAGGCACTCACGCGCCTGCCGATGCTGCAGCAGCAGCGTGACCAGGCCCACGGCCTGAACACCGCCTGCTTTATTTCGGGCTACCGCGGCTCGCCCCTGGGCAACCTCGACAAGACGCTCTGGGAGGCCAAGGACTTCCTCAATCAGCATGCCATTCATTTCCGCCCCGGGGTCAACGAGGAACTGGCCGCCACCTCAGTATGGGGCAGCCAGCAGACCAACCTGTTTCCCGGCGCCCGTTACGATGGCGTGTTCGCCATGTGGTACGGCAAGGGCCCAGGCGTCGACCGCTGCGGTGACGTATTCAAACATGGCAACTCGGCCGGGGTTTCGCCCCATGGCGGGGTATTGTTGCTGGCTGGCGATGATCATGGCTGCAAATCCTCGAGCATTGCGCACCAGAGCGAACACGCCTTTATCGCCGCCTCGATTCCCGTGCTCAATCCGGCCAACGTCCAGGAGATCCTCGACTACGGCATCATCGGCTGGGAGCTTTCGCGCTACAGCGGCTGCTGGGTGGCGCTCAAGACCATCGCGGAAAACGTCGACTCCTCGGCCGTGGTGGAGGTCGATCCACTTCGCGTGCAGCTCAAGGTCCCCGAAGACTTCGTATTGCCCGAAGGCGGCGTGCACATTCGCTGGCCGGATCCACCTCTGGTTCAGGAAGCCCGCCTGAACACTTACAAGATCTATGCCGCCCGCGCCTTTGCCCGCGTCAATCAGTTGAACAAGGTGATGATCGACTCGCCCAAGCCGCGCCTGGGCATCATCACTACGGGCAAGTCCTACCTGGATGTGCGCCAGGCCCTGGAAGACCTGGGCATCGACGACGACCTCTGCGCCCAGGTGGGCTTGCGGGTGTTGAAAATCGGCATGAGCTGGCCCCTGGAACCGGTCTCGGTGCACGAATTCGCCGAGGGCCTGGACGAGATCCTGGTGGTCGAGGAAAAGCGCAGCGTTATCGAGGACCAACTGACTGGCCAACTCTACAACTGGCCGGTGGGCAAACGCCCGCGGGTAGTCGGTGAGTTCGACGAGCAGGGGGTGTCCTTGTTGCCCAACCTCAGCGAACTGACGCCGGCCATGATTGCCCGGGTGATCGCCCGCCGCCTGGCACCGATCTACAGCAGCCCGCAGATCGACGCGCGCCTGGCGTTTCTGGCGGCCAAGGAAGCCGCCCTGGCGGCGCCCAAGCACAGCACGCAGCGGACCCCGCATTTCTGCTCGGGCTGCCCGCACAACAGCTCCACCAAGCTGCCGGAAGGCAGCCGCGCGCTGGGCGGTATCGGCTGCCATTACATGACCCAGTGGATGGACCGTAACACCGACACCTTTACCCAGATGGGCGGTGAAGGCGCCACCTGGATCGGTCAGGCCCCGTTCACCGACACGCCTCATGTGTTCCAGAACCTGGGCGACGGTACCTACTTCCATTCCGGCCATCTGGCATTGCGGGCGGCCGTGGCCGCCGGGGTCAATATCACCTACAAGATCCTCTACAACGACGCCGTGGCCATGACCGGCGGCCAACCGATCGACGGCGAGCTGCGCGTCGATCAACTGAGCCAGCAGGTCTTCGCCGAAGGGGTCAAACGCATCGCCCTGGTCTCCGACGAGCCGGACAAGTACCCGAGTCGGGCCGGTTTCGCGCCCATCGTCAGTTTCCATCATCGCCTGGAACTGGACGCCGTGCAGCGCGAGTTGCGCGAGTTCAAGGGCGTTTCGGTGATCATCTACGACCAGACCTGCGCCACGGAGAAACGTCGCCGGCGTAAACGCGGCAAACTGGTCGATCCGCAAAAGCGCGCCTTTATCAACCCGGCTGTCTGCGAAGGCTGTGGCGACTGCAGCGTCAAGTCCAACTGCCTGTCGGTGTTGCCGCTGGAGACCGAAGCCGGGCGCAAGCGGCAAATCGACCAGAACTCCTGCAACAAGGATTTCTCCTGCGTCGAGGGTTTTTGCCCGAGTTTCGTCACCGTGCATGGCGGTGGCCTGCGCCAACCCGAGGCGGTCGCCGCCCAAGCCGAGGTCAGCGACCTGCCTGAACCCCAGCAACCGGCGCTGACACGTCCCTACAGCATCCTGGTGCCGGGTGTCGGCGGCAGCGGCGTGACCACCCTGGGCGCGCTACTGGGCATGGCCGCGCACCTGGAAGGCAAGGGCTGCACGGTGCTCGACCAGGCCGGCCTGGCGCAGAAGTTTGGCCCGGTGATTACCCATATCCGTATCGCGGCCACCCAGGCGGATATCTATGCGGTACGGATCGCCGCCGGTGAAACCGACCTGCTGCTGGGCTGCGACCTGGTGGTGGCGGCCAGTGAGGAAGCGCTGGCCAAGTTGAACGACCAGATTGCCCACGCGGTGGTCAACAGCCATGAAGCGGCCACCGCCGAATTCACCCGCAATCCGGACGCGCAGATTCCCGGGCAGGCCATGCATCAGGCGCTGGTGGAAGCGGTCGGGGTCGACAAGACCCACTTTATCGATGCCACGCGCCTGGCCACCCGCCTGCTGGGCGACAGCATCGCGACCAACCTGTTTATGCTCGGCTATGCCTTCCAGCGCGGCCTGGTGCCGCTGTCGGCGGCGGCCATCGAGCAGGCCATCGAACTCAATGGGGTCGCGGTGGCGTTGAACCGCCAGGCCTTCCGCTGGGGCCGCCGTGCCGCCCATGACCTGGTGGCGGTGGAGCAGCTGGCGCGTCCGGCCGAACCCGAGGCGGCGCTCTGCGAGACCCTGGACCAGATCATCCAGTGGCGGGTGGATTTCCTCACCGCCTACCAGGATGCCGCGTATGCCAAACGTTATGCCGACCTGGTGGCGCGCGTGCGCCAGGCCGACAGTGGCGAGGCGTTGACCGAGGCGGTGGCGCGCTACTACTTCAAATTGCTGGCTTACAAGGACGAGTACGAGGTGGCGCGGCTCTACAGCGACCAGACCTTCGTCAAGCAGCTGCAGGCGCAGTTCACTGGTGACTATCGGTTGCAGTTCCATTTGGCGCCGTCCTGGCTGGCCAAGCGCGACCCGCACAGCAACGAGCCGCGCAAGCGCACCTTCGGCCCCTGGATGCTCAAGGCGTTCAATCTGCTGGCGCGCTTCAAATTCCTTCGCGGCGGCGCCCTCGACCCGTTCGGTTACAGCGCCGAGCGTCGGGTGGAGCGGCAGTTGATCAGCGACTACGAACGTAGCGTCGATGAGGTCTTGGCCCAGCTCAACGCCAACAACTACCCGACCGCGGTGGCCATCGCCCAGTTGCCCGAGCAGATCCGTGGCTACGGGCACGTCAAGGACCGCGCCATTGCCCAGGCGAAAGTGCGTGAGCAGCTGCTCAAGAGCCGCCTGAGCGGTGGCGAAGTGCAGGTGCTGCAGCTGTTCGAACCGGCCGCGTGAGACCAGGGCTGTCGGCCCTGCCGGGTCGACAGCCATTGTTCCGGGAAGCCTGAGCCGCGGGTGCGAGACGGCTCCGTTGTGCTTCCCAGCCGGCCCCTGCCCGCGTGGTGGAACCGGTGCTGTGCCGCGCACCGACGGCGTCGCCGTCGAGCCTTCCCTAATCAGAATAAAAGCGAGGAATACCCGCATGTCCGTTTTTTCCCATGTCGAGTTCGATCAGCATGAGCAGGTGGTTTACGGCCACGATGCCAAAAGCGGTCTGAAAGCCATTATCGCCATTCACAACACCCGTCTGGGGCCCGCTTTGGGCGGTTGCCGCATGTACCCTTATGCCGATGACGAACAGGCGCTGCGCGATGTGCTGCGCCTGTCGCGGGGCATGACCTACAAGTCCGCGCTGGCCAATCTGCCGCTGGGGGGTGGCAAGGCGGTCATCATTGGCGATCCGCGCAAGGACAAGAGCGAGGCGCTGTTCCAGGCCATGGGCGATTTCGTCAACAGCCTGGGCGGGCGTTACATCACCGCCGCCGATTCCGGCACCGGCGTCGCCGAGATGCAAACCATGGCCGAGCGCACTCGCCACGTCGGCGGCGCGGTGTCGCGGGAGGGGTTCGATGGTCGTGTCAGCACCGGTGACCCGTCGCCGGCCACTGCCTATGGCGTATTTATCGGCGTGCAGGTGGCGGTGCAGCATCGCCTGGGCCGCAACGACCTGAAGGGCCTGAAGGTGGCCATTCAGGGGCTCGGCCAGGTGGGCTTCGACCTGGCTCGCCAGCTCAAGCAGGCTGGTGCGGAGCTCTGGGTGCACGACATCCAGGAGGTCAACGTGCGTCGCGCGGTCGAGCAACTGGGCGCCTTCGCCGTCGGCGAGCAGGACATCTACGGCCTGGATGTGGACGTCTTCGCCCCCTGCGCCATGGGCGGCATCATCAATCTGCAGAGCCTCGAAGCGCTGCGCGCTCCGGTGATTGCCGGCGCGGCGAACAATCAGCTGGCCGATGCGCAACTGGCCGAAGAATTGCAGCGCCGCGGTGTGCTCTATGCCCCGGACTATGCCATCAACGCTGGCGGCATCATCGACATCGGCTATGAGCGCAGCGGCGGCAGCACCGCCCAGCTGAAGGCTCATATCGAGAGTATCGGCGATACCTTGCGACTGATATTTCAGCGCGCCGACCGCGAAGGGCGCACCACCACCTCGATCGCTGACAGCCTGGCCCACGAGCGACTGGCCGCGGGTTGATCGGCGGGCGGCGAGCCGCGTGTTGCGGTTCGCCGCCGTCCGGCAGGCTGGGAGTGCCAGCCCGTGCGACGGCCGAGCCGTTCCTGATCAAGAAATTGCTATATCAGCTCCGGCAGATGGCCATGGCATGACAAAATGCCGTGGCGCCGTTAACATGCCGCTCCGTCGCTCTGTTGTCATCCCCTGCGACGGTCCGCGAATGTCTCAGTAGCTCAATTGGATAGAGCATCCCCCTCCTAAGGGGAAGGTTGGCAGTTCGAACCTGCCCTGGGACACCATTTTTATTGCACATGCGAACATTCTTCTGGCGAGCGCAGCGCGCTGTTGCTTGGCAGCCGCACGCCGCCGTGCCTGCCCTGGGGCTAAAAAAACTGCGTAATGGCGTACACGCCTTGGACCACCTTGGCCATGCGTGGGTAATCGAGTTTTTCGTAGGTATCCTCGCGCCCGTGATAGTCGCGGTTACGGTTGAACGCCGTGTCGGTAATCATCAGCGCTGAAAATCCCTGGTCCCAGTAACTGAGATGGTCGGAATAGTCGATGCCTTCCACCCAGCGCGGTGCGTTGATCGAATGGACCGGCAGGTCGCTGGCGCCGGTCATGGCCGCCTTGGCTCGCCGCATGTCACCCCAGTCGCTGAACTTGCCCACCAGACCGATAAAATTGCCGGTATCGGGGTACAGCAGGTTCATGCCCGGTACGGGGAAACGCTGGCTGGCCGGCGCATCGGAGAAGTAGCCGATGGTTTCCAGGGAAATCATCAGCTGGACGTTTTGCTGCGAATCGACCAGCGACCGTGCGTGCCAGGCGCTGCCCATATGCTCGGTCATAAAGTACGGCGGTTCCTCCAGGGTGTAGGCCACCAGTTCGATGGGGCGACTCGGCGGGTGCTCGCCCAGCAGGCGCGCCAGCTCCAACAACCCGGCCACGCCGCTGGCGTTGTCATCCGCGCCGGGGGTACGGCCGTGGGAGTCGTAGTGGGCACCGATCACCATCAGCGGGCCGGAAGACGGACCGAACCGCGCAACGATGTTCTCGTACGCGCGTTCACCGACACTGACCGGCTGCCGAAAGGGCTGCGCACCGGCGGCGCCAAAGGCCTCGGCAATGTAATCGGCAGTACGCCTGAGGTTTTCCGCTTGGTCGTAGCGGCGCGGGTGGAAATCCACCGACAGCCGCTGCACGTGCGCCTGCAGGCGCGCGCTGCTGACGGGTGGGGGCGTCGATGGCCGGGTCTGCACCAGCGGCTGGGTGACCAGGGAAAGCAATATCAGCAAGACCGCCCCCCAGGCCAGCAGGCGAGTCAGCAGGAAGCGCAATACGGACTTGAAGGAAAGCACATGGGCACCCGGTCAATGGCGAAGGTCTGTCGTTCCACCGCGCTACGCGGGAAATAGAAAAAGAGCCTCAGGAGCCAGCGTTCGCGCTGTCAGGCCAGAACCCCTCGGTGCAGGGGCGACCGCGTGGCGGTGACAGGGTCATCGCGACAAAAAAGACAAAGGTGCCATCGCCCCATTCCTTGCCCGCCTGCAAAAACAGGTAGCGATCGTTCTGCACCCAGTAGCGGCAATCACCGTCGTCGACGGTCAGGGTGGCGCCCTGGGCATAGGACGGGCTCCACTCGATGCCGTCGAATTCCTCGCCTTCCAGGCTCTCGTCGTCTGAATCGACGTCGATCATCGAATCGGTATCGAGCGGGTAGTAACCCAGGGCCGGCCCAAAGCGTTGCTCGGTACGCGCCAGAACGTCCAGGAAGATATCCTGGTTCTCTGTGGCCCGCTGCCATTCCTCGTCTTCGGTCAGGTCCGGATTGTAGTCGTAATCGCCGCCGTCGCAATTGAACACGAATACCCGGCGGTAGGGACCGTCGCGGAAGAAGTTGGTGATGCGGCCGTGCAGGGATTCTTGCTGGGGTGCCCCCACCTGTTCCGGGAAATCCAGGGTAAGGGCATCACTGACACCTTGCAGCGTTGCATCGATCGAGTCGGTCATGGTGAGGATCACGGGCTGGGACGGCTGGACAAGGCGGCAGGTGGCGTTGGAACGCTACCATCTGAGTTATTGACGTCAGCTTATCCGGTAGGCACGGCGGATGCCTAGGACCTGTGTTTTGTAAGGTACCGGGCTGATGCTGATGCAAGGCGCCTGGGCCGAGCGGGTCAATGGTCTGGCTGCGTCGCGGGGTAGGGTTGACCGATCGAGCCCGACGCTGAAATGCCGGCTAGGCTGTCGAGGTACCCCTTGCGGAGAGCGACCCATGCCCCAGACCTTGAAACCTTGCCCTTTCTGCGGGGAAAAAGCCCAGCTCACCGGGGACGAAGGGCTCGGTTTTTATATCGAATGCGCCGAGTGTTTCTGCGCGGTGGGACAGGCCTATGACCGCAGCGGCATGCCAGAGCATGCCTTTCAAAGCGCGGCCGAAGCCGCAGCGGCCTGGAACCAGCGTGTTACCAAGGGGTGAGCAGGGCGTATGGGCCGGCGCCGTGGGCTCATCGCTCTCGTCCGGCTGGGGTATAGACCATTGGCCTGATCGCAGCGCTTGATATCTTGAACGGCTGATGCGTATTTTGTACGCATTGCAGACCGGAGCTGCGTACCAGGCAAGGATTTTTCATGGGTGATGTGGACCGTCGGCTCCTGGCCGAGCAGTTGGCCGGTATCGATGAAATCGAGTGCGTGACACCGGACCTTAACGGCGTGCCCCGCGGCAAGGTCATGACGGCCGCCGGTTTTATCGAAGGGCGCCGGTTGCAGTTGGCGCGCGGCGTACTCCTGCAGTGCATCATGGGCGGGTACCCGGCCGCGCGCTTTTACGGTGACGACGACGGGGATCTGGTGCTCAATGCCGATTTCGATCAGCTGTACCGGTTGCCCTGGAGCGATACGCCGCGGGCGTTGGCCATTTGTGACGCCGATGAGCTGAGCGGTGCGCCGTCGGGGCTGTCGACCCGGGCGTTGCTGAAAAAAGTCCTGGCCGCCTACCACGCCCGGGGCCTGGCCGCCGTGGTGGCGACCGAGCTGGAGTTCTTCGTGTTTGCCCGCCACACCGATCCGAACCAGCCCTTCCAGCCACCCCTGGGGCTCGATGGCAGCCGCGAGCAGGGGTTTTCCGCGTTCAGCGTGGCGTCGAACAACGGCTTGCGGCCTTTTTTTGCCGAGGTCTATCGCTGCATGGCGGCGTTGGGCCTGCCGCGCGACACCTTTATGCACGAAATGGGCATCAGTCAGTTCGAGATCAACCTGTTGCACGGCGATCCGCTGCTGTTGGCCGACCAGACTTTCCTGTTCAAACACCTGCTCAAGGAAGTCGCGCTCAAGCACGGGCTGATGGTGGTCTGCATGGCCAAACCCCTGGCGAAAACGGCCGGCAGTTCCATGCATATCCATCAGAGCGTGGTCAGGCTGGACAGCGGGCTCAACCTGTTCAGTGATGCGCTCGGCCAGCCGACCCCGGAGTTCTACCACTTTATCGGCGGGCAGCAAGCCGCCCTGGCGGATTTCACCCTGCTGTTCGCGCCGAACGTCAATTCGTACCAGCGCTTCTGTCAGCCGTTCGCCTCGCCTAACAACGCGTGCTGGTCGCTGGACAACCGCGCCGCCGGCTTGCGTATTCCGGCCAGCGGACCCGAGGCACGACGGGTGGAGAATCGCTTGCCCGGGGCCGATGCCAACCCCTACCTGGCGATCGCCGCCAGCCTGGCGGCGGGTCTGAATGGGCTGAACCTCGAACTTGCGCCCAGCGCGCCGCTGCAAGGCGAGTTGGTGGTGCCGCAGGCATTGATCCTGCCCTGCACCCTGCACGCCGCGTACGAGCGTCTCCAGGGCAGTGATTTGGCCCGCCAGGTGTTCGGTGCCGAATTTGTCGAGGGTTACCTGGCCAGCAAAGCCCTGGAGCTAAGCGCTTTTTACGATGAGATCAGTCCCTGGGAACGGCGTATCCTGGGGTCCCAGGCGTGAACCCGGGCGTGCACTTACGCCAGGGATTCGTGTGTCCACTCAGTGCGAGGAGCCGTTCGGTACAGCCATGCGTGTGATCTGGAAGTCATTCAGGGCCCTTTATTTCGCCACGCTGATGATGTTGATCGGTTCCGGGTTGTTGAGCACCTACCTGGCCTTGCGCCTGGCCGACAGCGTCGACGGCCTCTGGGTCGGTGCCTTGATGGCTGCGTACTACGGTGGGCTGGTAGTAGGCGCCAAGCTGGGGCATCGACTGATCGCCCGGGTCGGGCATATCCGCGCTTATGTGGCCTGCGCCGGTCTGGTAACCGCTGCGGTGCTTGGCCATGGCTTGCTCGACTCGCTGCCGGCCTGGCTGGTGCTGCGCGCGATCGTCGGCCTGGGCATGATGTGCCAATACATGGTGATCGAAAGCTGGTTGAACGAGCAGGCCAATGCCAACCAGCGCGGTCAGGTCTTCGCCTGTTATATGACGGCCTCCTATCTGGGTCTGGTCCTGGGCCAGTTGGTCCTGGTGGTGCATCCGGCGCTGGGCCTGGAGCTGCTGATGCTGGTGGCGCTGTGTTTCTCGCTGTGCCTAGTGCCGGTTGCCATCACCCGCAAGCTGCACCCCGCACCGCTGCATCCGGCGCCACTGGAACCGCGCTTTTTTTTCGCCAGGGTGCCGCAGTCGCTGACCACCACCCTGGTCTCGGGACTGACCATAGGTGCGTTTTATGGCCTGGCCCCGCTCTACGCCGCCCGCCAGGGCTTGGCGACTGACCAGGTGGGCTTGTTTATGGGCGGCTGCATCCTGGCGGGCCTGTTGGTGCAATGGCCACTCGGCTGGCTGTCCGATCGCTATGACCGGGCGAAGCTGATTCGCGGCTGCGCCGGGTTGATGGCACTGGCCGCATTGCCCCTGGCGCTGATGCCGCAGGTGCCGTTGACGTTCCTCTTGCCCCTGGGCTTCTGCGTTTGCCTGCTGCAGTTCAGCCTGTATCCCTTGGCGGTGGCGTTTTCCAATGACCATATCGAGTCGGACCGCCGTGTTTCCTTGACCGCGATGTTGCTAGTGACCTTCGGGGTTGGCGCCTGCATCGGCCCTCTGGTGGGTGGGGTGTTGATGCGGTTCTACGGCCCGAACATGCTCTACGCCTTCCTGTGTGGCTGCGCCCTGATTCTGGTCTGGCGGATTCGGCCCGATGCCGTGAGCAACTTGTACCAGGTGCAGGATGCGCCACTGCACCATGTTCCGACGCCCGATAACATGATCAGCTCGCCGTTGGTGGCCGCACTGGATCCGCGGGTCGATGAGCAGGATGTGCACCAGCAGATGCACGATGCGCCACCCTCCGGCGATCCGTCCTCGGCTGCCCAGGACCGGGACGCCGGTGCGCGCTGACGGCAAAGGACCCGATATGGCATTTTCCGGTCGACCCTTTATATGCCTGCCCCTCCTGACTCGGATTGCGCCGTGACGATGTCCATTTCCCTGCACTTGCTGGCGAAGGCCCCGCGGCCCGGCCGGGTCAAAACCCGCTTGGTCCCAGCCTTGGGCGAGCAGGGCGCCAGTGATCTGCAACGGTTTATGCTCGAGCGGACACTGGCGCTGCCAGCCGCGGGATTCAGCCAGCGTTGTTTGTGGCTATCGGACGGGCCGGATCTGTCGGTGCAGCATCTGGCCCATGCCCAGGGCTGGACCCTGATGGAGCAGCCGAGCGGCGACCTGGGCGAACGCATGCGGCAGATCGCCGTGCATGGGTTGTCTGAGTGTGGTGCGGTGGTCCTGATTGGCAACGACTGCCCGGTAATGGACGGCGCTTACCTGGCGGCCGCCTGTGACGCGTTGCGGCATACGGATGCCGTGTTAGGGCCGGCCGAAGATGGTGGCTATGTGCTGTTGGGATTGCGACGGGTCGAGCCGCGGATCTTCACGGCAATGCCCTGGGGCACCGAACATATCGCGGCGCTAACTCGCGAGCGGTTGTCGGAGCTGGGATGGTCGCAGTGTTCGCTGGCACCCTTGTGGGATGTGGACCGGCCCGAGGACCTGCCCAGGCTCGCCACATTGGGCATCACACTGCCCGCGCTGTAATGCCGCGCGCTGTCGGTATCAGTCGTGGTCGTCGCGACGGGCTTCGCGCTGCAGCTGATAGACAAAACGATCCACTTGGCGTTGTTCAAGACCACCGATGCGGAAATAGCGCACGCCAGCGAAACTGAGGTCGAGTTTTTCTTCGTACTGCAGGTGACGCAGTTCCACTGCGACCGTCATGCTGCCGAACGGCAGCTCGATGCTCAAGCGTTCATACACTTGGCCCGCTTGCAGGCGCGAGGTCAGATTGCCCTGGAAACGCAACTTGCAGCCAGTGGCTGAAATATCCAGTAGTTGCCCGGCGATCGGCGGTGTGAGCCGGTCGCCTGAGAGTTTGATCTTGGTCGGCTGCGCCAGCTTGAGGGCCGCGCGAAAGGCATTGCGTCGTTGGTGATAGAGCATTTGGGCGGGAAAAGGCGCCCAGTAACAGCGTGCGCCTTGCAATTCACCGATTTGCACCGGTGCTTCACATTCCCAGGCGATCCGCACGCCTTCGTGAAAGGCTTCGACATGGAAGGCTTCGCCGCTTTTCAGAAAGCGCTCACCGTCAGTGGGGATCAGCTCGTCCAGGGCCATCAAACCGCGCTCACGGTCAACTTCCACCAAGTAACTTTGAAAACGCTGGTTGCGTTCAGGGAAATTGATCACCAGAGGGTCATGGTTTTGCTGCAGTTGACGCAGATTGGCAAAAATTTCCACCGGAGCCTTGAGCAACTTGGGCGGCTGCGGGCCATCTTCCGCGATAAAGGGGTTGGACACGGTCCAGGACTCTCCGAACGGGTGCAAGGGTACTAGCATAATGGCATTATGCCTTGGTGTCCCCGTGCCTTTTTATTAGAGGTATTCAGGCCTGGCTGAGCGGGCGCTGCTGAGCGATTCTAGCCGCACCGCCACGACTGTCATAGAGGCCGGGGGTTTCCGCTCCGCGGAGTATCCCCAATACACTGCCAATGGAGGCCTGATTGGCACGAATCAGCCGGCCGTTGCGCAAATTCGCCGTTTGGCAACGCTCCAGCCAGTCGCTCAGTTCATCGCCGCGCGCCAGCAGCTCGTCGCCTTGCGGCGACTGTGCGGCGAGGCTTTGCAAGCCGGGGCGGTCCGGGCTCAGTTGCAGGCTGGTGAGGAGGTCACGCCGCAGGGCGCCGTGCTGGTGCAGCAGCGTCAGCAAGGGTTGCTTGCGCGCCAGCAGCGTTTCGAGCAGCGGCAGGTCACGGTCGGTGAGGGCTTTGAATTCGGCGTCGATCAGCTCCAGCAGTTGCTGGGCGGTACCGATGTCCTCGTTGAACAGCTGCAGCAGGGTGGTTTGCATCACGGGCACTCTGGGGTGTTAGGCGTCCAACGCCCGCAGCGCAGCCCTGGGCCTAACGCTGCGATTCGAAGTTCAGCAATTTTCCGGCCACTCGCTGGCTGTCGACCTGATAGCTGCCGTCGGCGATGGCCTGTTTCAGTTGCGAGACCCGTTCCTTGTTGACAGTCGGCAGGTCGCGTAATTTGTCGCTGGCTTTCTGCAGTTGCTGTGCTTCGCGGCTGAACTGCACGGATTCGCCGCTTTTGCCCGACTCAGCCGCTTTGGCCGCAGGCGCTTGTGGCGCACTCTGGTTCGTTTTGCTGGCTTCCGTGCGGTCGCCGGACTGGGTGCTACCGGTCCGCGCCGAGGCGGGCGAGCTGGCGCTGTTCAGCCGGTTGATGTCGATGACCATGATGCAAAACCTCTGGCAATGTTTGGACGCTTGTACAACCTATCGGCCGCGCCCGGAAAAACTTTAGGGCAGAAGTTGCGTCCCGTGGACGCTGGCTTGAAAGCCTCAGTATAGAAACGATTCCTGCCTGCCACTGTACAAAAAAAGGCCCTACATGGCCACTTCCACCTGGCCCGGGCCGACGACGCGGGCCTTCACCACCCGCCGCGAGCCGAGGTTGCGGACCTGGATTTGCTGGCCCAGCGCACCGCTGCTAAGCGCCTCGCCTGGCATCTTCACCAGGATCGCACCGCTGCTGGCGCTGATCACCACCTCATCGCCCTTGCGGATCACTTCGGCCAGTTGCAGGTGCGCGGACGTCAGCACTTGGTCAGGCAGCAATGCGCGGGTGGTTCTTTTTCCCAGCGCCTGGTTCAGGTCCGTCAGGTAACCTTGGTTCAACAGGCCCACGTCGCGTTCGATCACCGACAGATCCTGCTCGCTCAGGACCGACTCCCGTTTCAGCGGGCGCGTGACAATCACCACGTCGCGGTAAAGCCGGACCTGGGCCGGGACAAAGACGGTCCAGGGGCTGGAGCCCTCGCAGCGCACCCGCAAGGTGACCCGTCCGATCGGCTGCGCCGGGCTCTCAAGGGTCACGCTGAGCTCCTGATCACAGAGCGGCAGGCGCAGGCGCGGATCCAATCGACTGATTTGCACCTCATGCCGGGCCTGGATTTCGCTACGCTGCAAATAGTCCTCGACGGATAGCTCAAGAAAACTCTGGGCAACGCCGATAAGTTGCTCAGGCAGGGTTTGTGCCAGCGCGGGCAGGCTATAGCCGAACCCGCACAAAGCGGGTACAACACAAAGCAACCTGCGGTAGTGGGGCAATCGGTGCCGGAAAATTGTCGTGGCTGCGTTCATACCAGCTTCAAAGCAAGGCCCGTGCCGCCTGCTACGCTCAGCAGTGCGTCCGGTGACTTAATTACAGGAGTCAGGGCATGGCAGGTGTAATGGATTCGGTTAACCAGCGTACCCAGCTGGTAGGGCAAAACCGTCTGGAGTTGCTGTTGTTCCGCCTTGATGGCAAGCAGCTGTACGGGATCAATGTGTTCAAGGTGAAAGAGGTGTTGCAATGCCCCAAACTCACCATCATGCCCAAATCCAGCCCGGTGGTACGCGGTGTCGCCAATATTCGTGGCGGTACCATTCCCATTCTCGACCTGGCCTTGGCCACGGGACGGGTGGGGCTCGACGATCTGACCAATAGTTTTGTCATCATCACGGAATACAACACCAAGATTCAGGGATTCCTGGTGCGCTCGGTCGAGCGCATCGTCAACATGAACTGGG
The DNA here is from genome assembly GCF_040514055.1 of Pseudomonas sp. Lineage (GTDB taxonomy): Bacteria > Pseudomonadota > Gammaproteobacteria > Pseudomonadales > Pseudomonadaceae > Aquipseudomonas. The sequence goes on along the minus strand of NZ_JBEVDL010000036.1, from coordinate 137,424 downwards.
AAGAGATCCATCCGCCACCCAAGGGTACGGGCCGCGATCACTACCTCACGGCGGTGACCCATCTTGACCAGCAGTTGGTCGAGATCATCGATGTCGAGAAGATCCTCGCGGAGGTGGCGCCGACCTCGGAAGTCATCTCCGAAGGCATCCTGGACCAGAAGACCCAGACCAAGGCGATTACCAAACGGGTACTGACCTGCGATGATTCCTCGGTTGCGCGTAAACAGGTGACACGCTGTCTGCAGACTGTCGGGGTGGAAGTAGTGGCGCTCAACGATGGTCGCCAGGCGCTGGATTACCTGCGGGCCATGGTCGAGGAGGGCAGGAAGCCCGAGGAAGAATTCCTTATGCTGATCTCCGACATCGAGATGCCGGAGATGGACGGTTACACACTGACCGCGGAGATTCGCGCGGATCCCCGTATGCAGAAGCTGCACATCATCCTGCATACGTCCTTGTCGGGGGTGTTCAACCAGGCAATGGTGAAGAAGGTGGGGGCAGACGATTTTCTAGCGAAATTCCGCCCTGATGATCTGGCCGCACGTGTGGCCGAACGCATCAATGCGGCGGATGGGGACTGAGGGCTGGCTCTCGGTGAACATGGATTTGGCGAGGCGGCACTAGTGTCTTCAGGTAATGTGGAGTTTGAGCAGTTCCGGGTATTCCTGGAAAAAGCCTGTGGCATCCTACTGGGTACGAACAAGCAGTACCTGGTATCCAGCCGCTTGAACAAGATGATGGAACAGCAGGGGATCAAGAGCCTGGGCGACCTGGTGCAACGCATGCAGACGCAGCCACGCAGTGGGCTGCGCGAGCAGGTGGTCGATGCCATGACCACCAACGAGACGCTGTGGTTTCGCGATACCTACCCCTTCGAGGTCCTGAAGAATCGCGTGCTGCCCGAGCTGCTCAAGGCCATGCCCAGCCAACGCTTGCGCATCTGGTCGGCGGCCTGCTCCTCGGGCCAGGAGCCTTACTCCCTGTCCATGACCATCGACGAGTTCGAGAAAAGCAATCTTGGCCAGCTCAAGGCAGGTTTGCAGATCGTCGCCACTGACCTGTCGCCCTCCATGCTGACCAACTGCAAGTCCGGTGAGTACGACAGCCTGGCCATGGGCCGTGGGCTGTCCCAGGAGCGTCTGCAGCGGTATTTCGACCCGAAGGAACCAGGGCGCTGGGCGATCAAGGCGCCGATCAAGAGCCGGGTGGAATTCCGTGCGCTCAATCTGCTGGACAGCTACGCCAGCCTGGGCAAGTTCGATATCGTGTTCTGTCGCAACGTACTGATCTATTTTTCCGCAGAGGTAAAAAAGGACATCCTGCTGCGTATTCACGGCACCCTCAAACCGGGCGGCTATTTGTTCCTGGGGGCTTCCGAGGCCCTCAACGGCTTGCCCGACCATTATCAGATGGTCCAATGCAGCCCGGGCATCATCTACAAGGTCAAATAAGCGACCCCGGCGATCCGGGGTGTTTACAGGGGAGGCCGATGGCCTCCCTTTTTTATTGCCGCGGTAGCGGCAATGCCTGGCCCGGTTTGCCGCTGCCGCTGGCCGGCAGCGGTAAAGCTTTGCCGTTTAGCCTGCGGTAATTCCTAGATATATTATTAAGTTATTGAAAAATATAGATAAAAAATTTTGGCACAAGCTTTGCTTTCTCTCATGCAAGGAAACCCAGCGGCCCAGCGGCCAAGGTCCAGACCATGAGCATCAGTTTCGACAGCGCCCTCGGCATCCATGAAAAAGCCCTGCATTTTCGCGGTGCGCGGGCCGAGGTGTTGGCCAACAACATTGCCAACGCCGACACCCCGAACTACCAGGCGCGTGACCTGGATTTCGCCTCGGTGCTGGCCGAGCAGGCCCACAAGGCCAAGCAGGGCCCTTTCGGGTTGAACCGTACCGACAGCCGCCACATCGCCGCCGAAGGGCTGACCCTGGGCAACCCGGCGTTGGATTACCGCACCCCGTTCAACCCCTCGATCGATCAGAACACCGTGGATATGCAGCAGGAACAGTCCAACTACGCGCAGAACGCGATCAATTTTCAGGCCAGCTTCACCTTCCTGAATAACAAATTCAAAGGGCTGACCAGCGCCCTGCGCGGCGAATAAGGGAGATCCCAGCCATGTCACTCGACAGCGTATTCAATATTGCCGGCAGCGGCATGAGTGCCCAGAGCACTCGCCTCAATACCATCTCCAGCAACATCGCCAACGCCGAGACTGTCTCCTCGAGCCTGGACAAGACCTACCGTGCCCGTCATCCGGTGTTCGCCACGGTGTTTGGGCAGTCGATGGACGGCGACCGCGGATCCCTGTTCGCCGAGCAGGATCAGGCCGGCCGGGGGGTCGAGGTGCTGGGTGTGGTCGAGGATCAGAGCAGTCTGATGCCGCGTTACGAGCCGAACCATCCGGCCGCCAACGCCGAAGGTTATGTGTATTACCCCAACGTCAACGTGGTCGAGGAAATGGCCGACATGATTTCCGCCAGTCGGGCCTTCCAGACCAACGTTGAAATGATGAATACCGCCAAACAGATGTTGCAGCGGGTACTGACCCTGGGTCAGTAAGCGCCGGACGAGGGAAGAGCAATGAGCATCGATAGCGTAACCGCACCGGCGTCAGCACTGGACCAGTACCAGTTCAATAACGAGCGCAAGGTCAACAAGGAACTGGGCAAGAACGAGTTCCTCAACCTGCTGGTAGCGCAGTTGAACAACCAGGATCCGCTGTCGCCCCAGAGCAACGGAGAGTTTGTCGCCCAGCTGGCGCAATTCAGCCAGGTCGAGGGCATCGAAAAACTCAATACCAGCATGGAGTCGATGCTCTCAGGCTACCAGTCGTCCCAGGCGCTGCAGGCCTCGTCCCTGGTCGGACGCAAGGTCATAGTGCCCACCGACAAGGCGGTGGTCGATACCAGCCAGCCCTTCAAGGCCAGCCTGACCTTGCCGGTGTCCAGCAGCAACGTTTATGTCAACGTCTACGACAGCAGCGGGGCCGCGGTCAACCGGATCAACCTTGGACAGCAGGCCGCCGGCAACGTCAATTTCGCCTGGGACGGCAAAAATTCCAGCGGCGTCGCCATGCCGCCAGGCGCTTACCGGTTCGAGGCACAGGCCGCCTATGGCGACGAAACCAAGGGGCTCTATACCTTGCTGCCCGCCAATGTCGACAGCGTCAGCCTGGGCCAGAACGGCGGTGAGCTGATGCTCAACCTGGCGGGGCTGGGCAGCATCGGGCTTTCCAAGGTCCAGGTCATCGGTCAATAACTTCAGGTTGCAACCGCCGGCGCTACCGGCAAAGGAGTCACTTCATGGCGTTTAATATCGGTCTTAGCGGGCTGCGGGCAGCGACCAACGACCTCAATGTCACCGGCAACAACATTGCCAACGCCGGCACCGCCGGGTTCAAGCAGTCGCGCGCGGAGTTCGCCGATGTCTATGCCGCGTCGGTGATGGGCACGGGTAAGAACGCCCAGGGCAGCGGCGTGTTGCTGGGTGATGTGTCGCAACTGTTCAACCAGGGCAATATCAACTACACCCAGAACGCCCTGGACCTGGCGATCAATGGCAACGGCTTTTTCGTCACCAGCAACAACGGTGAAATCGGCTATACCCGGGCCGGCTATTTCGGTACCGACAAGGAAGGTTTTATCGTCAACAACTTCAACCAGCGGCTGCAAGGTTACTCGGTGGATGCCAATGACAATCTGCAGAACGGCATAGTCGGGGACCTGAAGATTCAGACCGCCAGCCAGGCGCCCAACCCGACCAGCAAGATCGAGCAGACGTTCAACCTCAACTCGACCAACCTGGCACCTACCACCACGCCGTTCAACCCGGCGGACCCGACTACCTATAACTCGTCGACCTCGGTGAATATCTACGACGCCGAGGGCAACTCCCATGCCTTTACGCAGTACTTCGTCAAGACCGGGCCAAACGCCTGGGACATGAACGTGCTGATCGACGGACGCAACCCCGATGATCCGACTCTGACCACGCCGTCCACCGTGGACCTGGTGTTTACGGAAGCCGGGCGCCTGGACGTTGCCGCGCTGATCGCCTCGGCACCCACCGGCTTTACCGTGGATGCGTCCGGGGTCATCCAGATGGCCAACTGGGTGCCGGCCGCGCCGAACAACGCCGTGCCACCGGTCTGGTCGGCCAACGGCGCGGCGCCCAACCTGCCCGATGGCACCGCCCTGGACCTGCGTAAATCGACCCAGTTCGCCAATGCATTCTCGGTCAACAAGGTTACCCAGGATGGCTATACCACCGGTGAGCTGGCGGGCCTGGAAATCGACGACGCCGGGCTGGTCTTCGCCCGTTACACCAATGGCCAGTCCAAGGTTCAAGGTCAGGTGATTCTGGCCAGTTTCGCCAATATGCAGGGCCTGACGCCGATCGGCAAAACCGGTTGGGCGCAGTCCTCCGAATCTGGCGAGCCGATTATTGGCACACCGCGGTCCGGCACCCTGGGAGCCTTGCAATCCGGTGCCCTGGAGGACTCCAACGTCGAGTTGTCCGATCAACTGGTCAACCTGATCGTCGCGCAGCGCAACTACCAGGCCAACGCCAAGACCATCGAGACCGAAAGCGCCATCACCCAGACCATCATCAACCTGCGGTAATCCCTGGCGCCGGCGGCAAGCCCCTTTGCCGTCGGCGGCAAACCCTCGCCGCTGCACGTGCGCCAAAGCCCCGTCGGGGCTTTTCCTGTATAAAAAATACAATACTTTCAATTGGTTAGTTCGTAAATTCGAAGCTGGCACGAGGCTTGCTGAGTATTCATTCAGAAGCCTTAACAGCGCCACGGCGGCAAACGCCTGGCACTCGGAGAAACCAATGGACAAGATGCTCTACGTCTCCATGACCGGCGCCAGCCAGAACACCCTGGCTCAGCGTGCCCATGCGAACAACCTGGCCAACATCACCACCAATGGGTTTCGTCGCGACTTCGAACAGGCGCGTTCGATGCCGGTGTTTGGCGAGACGTTTCCCTCGCGTGTCTATGCCATGAGCGAGCGCCCGGGTACCGACTTCACGCCGGGCACGCTGCAAGAGACCGGACGTGACCTGGACGTCTCCGTCAGTGGTCAGGGCTGGTTGGCGGTACAAGCCGCCGACGGCAGCGAAGCCTATGTGCGTACCGCCAGCCTGCAGATCGATGCCCTGGGCCAGCTGCGCACCGGCAGTGGTTTGCCGGTGATGGGCAATTCCGGGCCGATCGCCGTACCGCCGGAACAGAAGGTCGAGATCGGCGAGGACGGCACCATCACCATTCGCGCCGCTGGCGAAGCCCCCAACGTCTTGGCCGAGGTCGACCGCCTGAAACTGGTCAACCCGGACCTTAAGCAGATGGAGAAGGGCACCGATGGCCTGATCCGCGTCAAGGGCGGGGCGCCTGCCCAGGCCGATGCCAACGTGCGGGTCACCTCCGGCTTTCTCGAGGCCAGCAACGTCAACGCGGTGGAAGAGATGACGGCGATCCTGTCCTTGTCCCGCCAGTTCGAGTTGCAGGTGAAGATGATGCGCACCGCCGAGGACAATGCCTCGGCCATGGCGCGGGTTTTGCAAATCAGCTAATTATCAGCACGCGGACGCCGTGAAACCGGCGCCCCAGGAGAATCGACATGCTTCCGGCACTGTGGGTCAGCAAAACCGGTCTGTCCGCCCAGGACATGAACCTGACCACCATTTCCAACAACCTGGCCAACGTCTCGACCACCGGCTTCAAGCGCGACCGCGCCGAGTTCCAGGACCTGCTCTACCAGATCCGCCGCCAACCGGGCGCCAACAGCAGCCAGGACAGCCAACTGCCGTCGGGCCTGCAGCTGGGTACCGGGGTGCGCATCGCCGGCACGCAGAAAATCTTTACCCAGGGCAGCCTGCAGACCACCGATCAGCCGCTGGACGTCGCCATCAATGGCCGCGGTTTCTTTCAGGTGTTGCTGCCCGATGGCACCGTCTCCTATACCCGCGACGGCAGCTTTCACCTGAACTCCGATGGCCAGGTGGTGACCTCCCAGGGTTTCGCCCTCGAACCGGCCATCGTGCTGCCGGCCGAGGTGAAGACCTTTACCATCGGCGAGGACGGTACCGCCTCGATCACCACCACCGGTGATCCGCAACCGCAGGTGGTGGGTAACCTGCAAACCACCGACTTCGTCAATGCCGCGGGGCTGGAAGCGATCGGCAACAACCTGTTCCTGGAAACCGCTGCCAGCGGTGCGCCCCAGGTCGGTACGCCGGGCCTCAATGGCCTGGGCACCACGCTGCAGAACACCTTGGAAAACTCCAACGTCAGCGTGGTGGAGGAGCTGGTCAATATGATCACCACCCAGCGCGCCTACGAGATGAATTCCAAGGTCATTTCCACCGCGGACCAGATGCTGGCCTTCGTTTCGCAGAACCTTTAATCGGTAGGTGAGCCGGGGCCCAGGCCCTCGCGCGTCGACCCTGCAACACCGCGCTTGCCGGCACTGGCAGGCGATTCGTCAGGCTGAGGTAGTCATTATGAACCGGGTTATGTTGTCGCTTTCGCTGTTGGGCACCGCCCTGCTGACCGGTTGTGTGTCGCCGCCGCCGAAAGTCGACGATCCCTATTACGCGCCCGTCCTGCCGCGCACGCCCTTGCCGGTGTCCCAGAGCAACGGTTCGATCTACCAGGCCGGGTTCGAAACCAATTTCTTCACTGACCGCAAGGCCTATCGGGTGGGCGACATCATCACCATCACCCTTAGCGAGCGTACCCAGGCGAGCAAGAAGGCCGGTTCTTCGCTGTCCAAGGACAGCACCGCCAACCTGGGGTTGACGTCGCTGTTCGGTTCCAGCGTCACCACCAACAATCCGTTCAGCGAGGGCGACCTGAAACTGGAGGCCGGCTACAAGGGTACCCGCGCCACGGAAGGGGACAGCGCCGCCGACCAGAGCAACAGCCTGTCCGGCTCGATCACCGTTACCGTGGCCGAGGTGCTGCCCAACGGCATCATCGCCGTGCGCGGCGAGAAGTGGCTGACCCTCAATACCGGCGACGAGTTGATGCGCATCGCCGGATTGGTGCGCTCCGACGACATCGGTACCGACAACACGGTGTCCTCGACCCGGGTGGCCAACGCCCGTATCACCTACTCGGGCACCGGGGCCTTCGCCGACACCAGCCAGCCCGGCTGGCTGGACCGGTTCTTCGTCAGCCCGCTGTTTCCGTTTTGAGGTCGGGGAATCCTATGCGCAGCCTTTTCGTCTTGCTCGCGGTGTTGCTGCTGCCGACCCTGGTCCAGGCTGAACGCCTCAAGGACCTGGCCAGCATTCAGGGTGTTCGCACCAACCAGTTGATCGGTTATGGCCTGGTGGTGGGGCTCAATGGCAGCGGCGACCAGACCACCCAGACGCCGTTCACCCTGCAGACTTTCAACAACATGTTGGCGCAGTTCGGCATCAAGGTGCCGGTCGGCGGCGGTAATGTGCAGCTCAAGAACGTCGCCGCGGTGTCCATTCATGCCGACCTGCCGGCGTTCGCCAAGCCGGGACAAACCATCGACATCACCATTTCCTCCATTGGCAATGCCAAGAGCCTGCGCGGCGGCAGTCTGCTGATGAGCCCGTTGAAAGGCGTCGACGGCAACGTCTACGCCATCGCCCAGGGCAATCTGGTGGTCGGTGGTTTCGATGCTGAGGGCGGCGATGGCTCGAAGATCACTGTCAATGTGCCGTCCGCCGGACGCATTCCCGGCGGCGCCACGGTCGAGCGCTCGGTGCCCAGCGGCTTCGAGCAGGGCAACACCCTGACCCTCAACCTGAACCGTCCGGATTTCACCACGGCTAAGCATATTGTCGATCAGATCAACGAATTGCTCGGCCCCGGCGTGGCCCAGGCCCTGGATGGCGGTTCGATACAGGTCAGCGCGCCACTGGACCCCAACCAGCGGGTCGACTACCTGTCAATCCTGGAAAACATTGAGGTCGAGGCCGGCCAGGCCGTGGCCAAGATCATCATCAACTCGCGCACCGGCACCATCGTCATCGGCCAGAACGTTCGGGTCCAGCCGGCCGCCGTCACCCACGGCAGCCTGACCGTCACCATCACCGAGGATCCCCTGGTCAGCCAGCCGGGCGCCTTGTCCGGTGGTCAGACCGCGGTGGTGCCGCGTTCCAAGGTGGATGCAACTGAGGAAGCCAAGCCGATGTTCAAGTTCGGCCCCGGTACCACGCTGGACGAGATCGTCCGTGCGGTGAACCAGGTGGGCGCTTCGCCAAGCGACCTGATGGCCATTCTGGAGGCGCTCAAGCAAGCCGGCGCGCTCCAAGCCGACCTGATCGTGATCTGAGGAGCCCGCCATGGATACCCGACTCGGTGCCGGTCACGGCGCCACCTCCGACAGCGGTGCCTACACCGACCTCAATCGCCTGAACCAATTGAAGGTCGGCAAGGAGCGCGACAGCGAAGGCAACATTCGCAAGGTGGCCCAGGAATTCGAGTCGCTGTTCCTTAACGAAATGATGAAAGCCATGCGCTCGGCGAACAATGTCTTCGCCGAAGGCAACTTTATGAACAGCAACGAGAGCAAGACCTACCAGGACATGTACGACCAGCAGCTGGCCGTGACCCTGTCCAAGGAACAGGGTCTGGGCCTGGCCGATGTGCTGACCCGCCAGCTGTCCAAACTCGACCCCAGCGGCAGCCGGCCCAACCCCTTTGCGCCAGCATTGGAGGCGGTCAGTGCACCGCAGCGCGCCCCTGGGGCCAAAAGCCTGGCGGCGGTGGACAGCGGTCGTGACGACTCGGGACTGATCAATCAGCGGCGCCTGGCCCTGCCGGGCCGCCTGAGCGACCGGATGCTCGCCGGTATCGCGCCGCCGGCGGCGGCTGCCACGGGCGACACGCTGGACAGCGCGGCCGCGCCGGCGTTGAGCGGTGTCGACTGGATTCCGGCCAAGGCCTACAGCGTGCCCAAGAGTCACCCCTCGAGCCAACCGCTGAACCTGGCCGACAGCGACGCCATCAGCGGTCGGCGTCTGGCCCAGCCGACATCGGCAGCTGCGTCAGCAGCGGCGCCGGCCACGACCGCTTTCGGCTCGAAGGACGACTTTATCGCCACCTTGTTGCCAATGGCCCAGGCCGCCGCGGACAAGATTGGGGTCGATCCGCGTTACCTGGTGGCCCAGGCCGCGTTGGAAACCGGCTGGGGCAAGTCGGTGATCCGTCAACAGGACGGTTCCAGCAGCCACAACCTGTTCGGCATCAAGACCCACGACTGGGAAGGCGAGTCGACCCGGGTGCAGACTACCGAATATGTCGGCGGCAAGCAGGTCAAGCAGGCGGCGTCGTTTCGCGCCTATGACTCCTTCGAGCAGAGTTTCGACGACTACGTGACCTTCCTGCAGGGCAATGGCCGTTATCAAAAGGCCCTGGGCGCCACGGACAATCCGCAGCGTTTCGTCAAGGAATTGCAGCAGGCCGGTTATGCCACCGATCCGCAGTACGCGCGCAAGGTGGCGCAGATCGCCCGGCAGATGCAGACCTATCAGACCGTGGCGAGCGTCGACAGCCCACGGACCAGGACATAAGGCACGGACATGGCTGACTTACTGAGTATCGGGTTGTCGGGATTGGGAGCGAGCAAGACCTCGCTGGCGATCACTGGGCACAATATTAGCAACGTCAATACCCCGGGTTTTTCCCGCCAGGAGACGGTGCAGTCGACCCGCATTCCGCAGTTCAGTGGCGCCGGCTATATCGGCTCGGGTACCACCATCACCGATGTGCGGCGCATCTATAACGAGTTTCTGACCACTCAGGTGCGCAGCACCACGGCGCTGGACAGCGACGTACAGTCCTACCTCAGCCAGATCAACCAGCTCGACTCACTGCTGGCGGGCAGCACCACCGGCCTGACCCCCGGGTTGCAGCGCCTGTTCTCCTCGCTGCAGACCGCTGCCGAGGACCCGGCCAACATTCCGGCGCGGCAGTTGGTGCTGTCCGAGGCCGAGGGTGTGGCCAAGCGCTTCAATACCGTCTACGACCGGTTGTACGAACAGAACGGCTTTATCAACAAGCAGTTGTCGGCGGTGACCGACCAGGTCAATCAGCTGGCCACCTCGATCGCCGGTTTGAATGAAGCCATCGCGGTGGCCGCCGCCAATGGCGAGCCGCCCAATGACCTGCTGGACGCCCGCGAAGAGGCGGTGCGCAAGCTCTCGACCTTTATCGGCGTGACCGTGGTGCAGCAGGACGCCAACAGCTTCAACCTGTTTATCGGCTCAGGCCAGCCACTGGTGGTGGGCAGCACGGCCGCACGCCTGGAAGTGGGGCCCGGCCAGTCCGATCCGCTGCGCAGCGAGATCCAGTTCGTCACCGGCAACTCGCGCCAGGGCATCACCTCGTTGATTTCCGGCGGCGAGATGGGTGGGCTGCTGCGTTACCGTAAGGACGTGTTGGACACCAGCCTGAACGCGGTGGGGCGTCTGGCCCTGTCGGTCTCCGACCAGATCAACAGCCAGCTGGGCCAGGGCCTAGACCTCAAAGGCAATTTTGGCGAGCCGCTGTTCCGTGGCATCAACGACCCCAGCCTGATTGGCTTTCGCAGCCTGGCGCGGCTCGGCAACAGTGACACCACGGCCAACCTCAACGTACTGATCACCGACACCACCCAGCTGACCACCAGCGATTACGAAGTGGAGTTCACCAGCGCTAGCGACTACACCCTGCGTCGCACGTCCGACGGCACCAGTTTCGGTCCGTTCAATACCGCCACCCTGCCGGCTCCTGAAGTCGACGGCTTTTCCCTGGCGGTGGCCAGTGGCACCTTCGCCGCGGGCGACCGTTTTCTGGTGATGCCCACGCGCAATGCCGGCAGCAATATGCGCGCCGACCTGAAAAAGGCCGAGGAGCTGGCTTTTGCCTCGCCCCTCAAAGGCCAGGCCAGCCCGGCCAATACCGGCACCGGCACCATGAGCCAGCCGAGCGTGGTGACCCAGATCGATATCTACGACCCGGTGGCTCAGGCCAACCTGGAGACCAGCCTGCGCAATGCGCCGCCGATGCGCCTGGTGTTCGACACCGCCGGCGGTGCCACGCAGAACTACACGGTGGTCGATATCAATGGCAATACCCTGGCCACCGGCAATATTGTCCCGGGCCAGAACAACAAGCTGACCCTGACCGTACCGGCCGCGGTCGGACCACCCCCGGTGCCCAGCAGTTTCCAGTTCGAGGTGACCGTCAGTGGGCGGCCCGCCAGCGGCGATAACTACACCGTGGCGTTCAACACCAACGGCGTTTCGGACAATCGTAATGCCTTGAAACTGGTCGGCTTGCAGTCCAAGGCGACGGTGGGCATCGATCCGGCCTCACCAACCACCACCGGCGCGACTTTTTCCGATGCCTATGGCGATCTGGTGGAGCGCGTCGGCACCCTGACCAGCCAGGCACGGGTCGATGGCGAAGCCACCGGCGCGATCCTCAAGCAGGCGACCAATAACCGCGATTCGGTTTCGGCGGTCAACCTCGACGAGGAAGCGGCCAAACTGATCCAGTTCGAGCAGTACTACCAGGCATCCGCGCAGATCATTCAAGTTGCGCGTACTCTGTTCGATACCCTGATCAATACTCTTTGATGATCGTCGCCCCTCGAGAGGGGTGATGCCGGGGCAGGGCGATGCCCGACCCGTACTGAGGTTCCTGTTATGGCCATGCGCATTTCCACCATCCAGACGTTCAACAATGGCGTCAACGGGCTGCAGCGCAATTATGCAAACGTCACCCGGACCCAGGAGCAGATCAGTTCGGGCAAGCGCATCCTGACCCCGGCCGATGATCCGGTGGCCTCGGTACGGCTGCAGCAGCTGGAACAGCAGCAGACGCAGCTCAAGCAGTACAGCGAAAACCTGACGGCGGCCAAGAACAGCCTGACCCAGGAGGAGACCACGCTCAACTCGGTCAACAACGTGCTGCAGCGGGTTCGTGAGCTGACCGTGCAGGCCGGTGGCGGCGCGCTGTCCGGCGAGGACCGCAAGGCCATCGCCAAGGAACTGAGCGAGCGTGAAGGCGAACTGCTGAACCTGACCAACAGCCGCAATGCCCGCGGCGAATACCTGTTCAGTGGCTTTCTCGGCAAGACCGAGCCCTTTATCCGCAACCCCGATGGCACCTACTCCTACCGCGGCGACGAGGGGCAGCGCAGCCTGCAGATTGCCAGCTCGACCACGGTGGCGATCAACGATAACGGCGATCGGCTGTTCCAGAACGTCACCAATGCCAACCGCGTGCAGCGCGACGCCGGGGTCAGTAACCCGGCGCTGCCGACGCCGCCGTTGCCCGGCACGACCATCGCGCCGGTGCCGGCCGCCGATCAGCGGGTGTTTATGTCCCCTGGTCTGGTTGAGGACAGTGACCTGTTCAACAGTGCCTTCCGTGGTGGCGAACCCTATTCGCTGGCCTTTGTCGATGGCAAGAATTTTCGCATCTACGACGGTGCCGGGGCGGACGTGACCTCCGAGATTCCCGGCAACGGCAAGATCGATCCACTGGCCAACGGCGGCAATGTGATCAATTTTCGCGGCATGCGCTTTCAGCTGGACGTGGTGCTCAAACCCGGTGATAACCCGCTGGACCTGGACAACCTGCTGGCCGACACCACGACGCCGGGTTTGCCGGGCCCGGGTACCCACAGCTTCACCCTGCAGGCGACGCCGACCGCCTTCGCCGTCACCCGTGGCTCGACCAACACCTCGGGTGCCCTGATCAATGGCGGCAGCGTGGTCAATCAGGCAACCTTCGACGCGCAGTTCCCCACCTCCGGGGTGTTGCTGCGGTTTACCGACGACACCAATTATGAGGTCTACTCGCAACCCGTCGGAGCCAACAGCACGCCGATCTCCACGGGCACGGTGACCGGTCCCTATCCGGCCACCCTGACGCTCTATGGCGCGCAGTTCAGCCTGTCCGGGCCGGCGGCGGTGGGCGGCGGCGACGAATTTAACGTGCAACCGCAGTTCCAGGAGCAACGCAGCATCCTCAATACCATTGCGCGCCTGCGCCAGAGCCTGGAGTCCTCGCCGACCTCGCCGGTGGGCAACCTGGCGATTCGCGACGAGGTGAACATCGCCTTGAAGAACCTCGACAACGGCATGGGCCAGGTATTGGAGGTGCAGACGGAAATCGGCGCACGGATGAACATGATCGATACCACCGAGATCGATAACGAGGATGTCACCCTGGTTAACAAGGCCATCCAGGCCGACCTCGGCGAGCTCGACTACGCGGAGGCCTTGTCCCGTTTGTCGTTCCAGACGGTGATCCTCGAGGCGGCTCAGCAGAGTTACGTGAAGATATCCGGCCTCAACCTGTTCAACCAGTTGCGTTGAGTCTCGCGTTATAGCCGCGGGTCCTGTTGCATTCTTTGGCTTATAGTCAAGGGAGCCGCTTCGGCGTCGCTCCGGCCTTGTCGTGGGCCACTGCCAGGCACTGGGGCGCGGTGATGGGAATTGGCTGAAAAATTGCTTTCAAACCCGCTAAGCCGGCTACAGTCAGAAAAATGACGAGCCGCGGAGCCTTGGCGTCCGCGCGTTCGCCAGGTGCTGCAGCAGAGCGTGGGAAAGTGGCGTCGGTGGTTCCGGGCGCACGCGGTCAGGTGGTGACAGCAGGCGGTTAGCGTCTCTGACAATTACGGAGTAACGGCATGAGCCTAGAAGCAGTGAAGGGGCAGCGGCATTACCTGGAGGTGTTGCAGCGCCTGCATGTGCACCTCTTGCCGGACCTCTATATGGAAATCGGTGTGCGCAATGGCGGCAGCCTGCAGCTGGCCAGGGGCAGCGCGGTGGGCATCGATCCGAAGAACCAGCTGACCGTCACGCTGCCGCCCAGCACCCTGTTCTATGAGATGACCAGCGACGATTTCTTCGTCGCGGCCCGACAAAGCGATATCAAGGAAAAGGTCGACCTGGCCTTTATCGACGGTATGCACCTGTTCGAGTACGCCTTGCGCGATTTCATCAATATCGAGCGTTATGCCACGCCCTGGACCCTGGTGATGTTCGACGACATCTGCCCGAACCACCCGCTGCAGGCGGCGCGGGATCGACAGACCACGGTATGGATGGGCGACGTCTGGAAACTGCGCGACTGCCTTAAACGCTACCGGCCGGACCTGGTGCAGGTGGTGCTGGACACCTCGCCCAGCGGCTTGTTGCTGGTGATGGGGCTGGATCCTGGCAACAGCGTGCTCAGTGACAACTACGCGCAGATCCTGCGGGACTACGTCGAAGGCGCGGCACTGCAACCGCCGGAGGCGGTGCTGCAGCGCGAGGGCGTGCTGCCGCCGTCGGACGAGCTGGTGAAAGCGCTCTGTGATCTGGTGATCACGGTGCGGGGCGCGGCACTGCCAGTGGAGGAAATGCATAAGGTGCGCAAACTCATGGAGTGGAGAGGCCTGTGAAAAAACTCTCGGTGATCGTTATCGCCTACAACATGGCCCGGGAGCTACCGCGCACCATCCGCTCGCTGTCACCAGCACTGCAGCAGGGTATCGCCGCCGAGGATTATGAAATCATCGTGGTCGACAACGGTTCCGCTGAACCGGTGCCGCAGGCTCAGTTGCAGGCCTGGGGCGCCGACCTCCGTTGCGTGGCGGTGGCGGCGCCAACCCCGTCCCCGGTGGCGGCGGTCAATCTCGGCCTGGCCACGGCCCAGGGCCGGCTGTGCGGCGTTTTCGTCGACGGTGCGCGCCTGGCGTCGCCCGGACTGCTGGCCAATGCCCTGGAGGCCAGCCGCCTGCGCGACGATCCGGTGATCGCCACCGTGGGTTTTCACCTGGGACCGGAACACCAGTCGATCAGCGCCGGCAAAGGTTATCAGCAGGCGTTCGAGGACTTCCTGCTGGCGTCCATCGATTGGGCCAGGGACCCCTACCGCCTGTTCAAGATCGCCTGTTTCGCCGGTTCCTCGCCGCGTGGCTGGTTTGGCCCCAACACCGAAAGCAATGCCCTGTTCCTGCTGCGCTCGACCTGGGAGCGGTTGGGTGGGTTCGAGCCGCGCTTTCAGTCGCCGGGGGGCGGCTTGTCCAACCTTGATGTGTTCAAGCGCGCGCTGCAGGCATTGCCCGAGTCGCTGATCGTGCTGCTGGGGGAGGGTACGTTCCATCAGTACCACGGCGGGACTTCCTCCAATGCGCAGTCTTCGAAATGGGAAGAGTTCCAGCAGGAATACCTGGCCATCCGTGGCCAGCGCTGGGAGGTGCCGGTGGTGCCCGCCAAATACTTCGGTGCGCTGCACCCGTTTTCCCTGGGGTTGCTCGAGCTTTCGGCCAAGGCCCTCAAACGTTGACTCGGTCAGGCCCCGCGCAGCTGTGCCGCGCGGTGGCCCGGGCGCTTTTTGTCACCTCACTGGATGGTCTGTAGCGTGAGCAAACGATACGTATATAACAGCGAACTGAACGTCTACGAGCAGGTGAAGGCCGACCGCTTCGCCTACAGCGATGGCGATGCGGTGGAGAATTTTCTCTACAAGACCATCCGCAATGCCAAGGACGTCTCCACCGGTTCCGATGAGCTGAGTCAATCCATTTCCGACTGGGCGACCCTCTATCACCTGAGTTCGGCGCGGGCCAACCTGCTGCGCCCGATCGAGGCGAATCTCAAGGGCAAGCAGGTGCTCGAGTTGGGCTCCGGCTGTGGTGCCATCAGCCGTTTCCTCGGCGAGACCGGCTGCCAGCTGTCCTGCGTCGAAGGCAGCCACCGCCGCGCGGCCATCACTGCCGCCCGTTGCCGCGGCCTGAAGAACGTCAAGGTGTTCAACGACAACTTCCAGGACTTCCAGAGCGAGCACCGCTTCGATGTGGTGACCCTGATCGGCGTCCTCGAGTACAGCCGCAAGTTCATCAAGGGTGAAGACCCGATCGCCGCGGCCCTGGCCCTGGCCCAGTCCTTCCTTAAACCCGACGGTGTATTGATCGTTGCGATCGAGAACAAGCTGGGGTTGAAGTACTGGGCGGGTGCCTACGAAGACCACGTCGGCATTCCCTTCTACGGCATCGAAAGCCTGTACGGCGCCGAGACGGCGGTTACCTTCGGCAAGAAGGAACTGGCCCGGGTGCTGCAGCGGGCGCAGTTCGGCGACCTGGAATTCTATTACCCCTACCCGGACTACAAGCTGCCGGCCATGGTGCTGTCCGAGCGTATCGAAGAGGCCGATCCGGCCATTGCCAATAACCTGCTGTCGGGTTCGTTCGCGCCCAACCAGGTGCAGGACTATGTGCGCACCCTGTCCGAAGGGGCGACCTACCGTGCCCTGATCGACAATGGCTTGTTGGGCGACCTGGCCAACTCCTTCCTGGTGATCGCCAAGAAGGGGCAGGGCAATTGGCAGCGCAACCAGCAGGACCTGGCGTTCACTTACTCCCTGGGGCGCCGCCGTGCCTTCGCCAAGGAAGTGCAGATCTGCGATGACGTGTCTGGCGTGGTGGTCCGCCGGCGCCTGCTGCAGGGCGGCCAGGCACCGGACTGGATGAGTTTCGCCGGCCAGGAAGCGTTGCAGCCCGGCGAAACCCTGTTCAATCAATTGCTGCCGCTGCTGAACCGCGACGGCTGGGACCTCGACCAGCTGGTGCGCTGGCTGCAGCCGCTGTACCGCCTGCTGGCCGAGGCCAGCCGTCTGGACGGCGGACGTCGCCTGGTTCCCGGGCGCTTTCTGGACGCCAGTTCGTTCAACCTGATCGAGCATCAGGGGCAGTACAGTTTCTTCGACCTGGAGTGGAGTCCCTGGCCGGAAGTCGAACTCGACTATGTGCTGTTTCGCGGCCTCTACCAGAGCCTGGCCCGTGCCGGCGCCGTGGGGGCGCCGCGGCAAGCCACGCCGCTGGGCCTGACGACGCTGACCGCCCAGGTGGTCGAGCGCTTGAGTGGCCAGCCGGTGGATATCGAGCGGTGCCTGCAGCAGGAAGTGGAATTTCTTAACCGGGTCAGCCTGTCGCGCTTCAGCGTCGAAGGCTTCAAGGCCGGCCAGTTGCGGTTGCGGGTGCAGCCCACCCGACTGCGCCAGGCCTATGCCGAGAGCCAGAAAGCCCTGGCCCAGGTACAGACCCAGGCGGAACGTCCGGGCCAGAACCTGTTGCCGGCCGCGGTCAGCAACCCGGCGCTGCTGGTGAATCGCTGGCTGGCCGGGCGCCTGCCGACACCGTTGCAGAACCGTCTGATGGGCGACTACCTGCAGCAACATGGCGGTGGACCGCTGATGGGCATCCTGGTACTGGACTTGGTGGGTGACGCGGCTAAGTTGACCGCCACCATCAAGAGCCTGGGCATGGAGAAGAACCTCTATGCCACCCTGAAAATCGTGGTGCTGTCGGTGAATGCCGGGCCGGCCACGGCGCCCGGCGACAAATTGCACTTTATCCGCATCGCGCCGGACAGCCATGTGGCGGAGATCAACCAGCTGGTGCAGACGGCCGACTTCGACTGGCTGATGCTGGTGGAGGCGGGCGCCGAGTTCACGGTCAGTGGCCTGATGCTGATGGCCCTGGAACTGGTGCAGGCGCCCGGGTGTCGCGCGGTCTATGGCGACGAGTTGCAGCGCCAGCCGGACGGCGTGCTGGGCGCCTCCCTGCGGCCTTCGTTCAACCTCGACCTGCTGCTGAGTTTCCCGCTGGGCATGGCACGGCATTGGCTGATCCGCCGTGACGTCTTTGTCGAAGTCGGTGGCTTCGATCCGGCGTTCAGCAACGCCCTGGAGCTGGACTTGATCCTGCGCTTGGTGGAACAGGGCGGCCTGGAGGGCCTGGGGCATGTCGACGAGCCGCTGCTGATCAGCGACGCGCCAGTCTTGCAGGACAACCCCCACGAGCGGGCGAGCATCGAGCGCCATCTGGCGACCCGCGGCTACAGCGCCACGGTGCAGTCGGAGTTGCCGGGGCGTTACCACCTGGTCTACGGCCATCCGGCGCAGCCCCTGGTGTCGATCATCATTTCGACCCGCGACCAGTTGCCGTTGCTGCAACGCTGCGTGGAAAGCCTGCTGGAAAAAACCCGTTATCCCCATTACGAAGTGCTGATCGTCGACAACCAGAGCCAGAGCGCCGAGGCGCGCGAATGGCTGCGTGGGGTCGCCGGCCTGGGCGAGGATAAGGTGCGGGTGCTCGCGTATCCGCACCCCTTCAACTTCGCCGCGATCAACAACCTGGCCGCCCGCGAGGCTCGCGGCGAATACCTGCTGCTGCTCAATAACGACACCGCGGTGCTGCGCGAGGACTGGCTGGACCAGTTGCTTAACCATGCCCAGCGTCCCGAAGTCGGCGTGGTCGGGGCCAAGTTGCTGTACCCCGACGGTCGTGTTGAAAGCGCCGGTTTGCTGCTGGGGCTGCGTGGCCCGGCCGAGTCGCCCTTTGTCGGCGAACCGATGAATGCCGCCGGCTACTTGCAGCGGCTGCAGGTGGAGCAGAACTACAGTGCGGTTAGCGCCGCCTGCCTGATGATCCGCAGCACGCTCTACGCCGAGGTCGGCGGCATGGATGAAGGGGCGTTCGGCCTGTCGTTCAACGACATCGACCTGTGCCTGAAAGCCCGTGAACAGGGCTACCTGACCGTCTGGACACCGCACGCGGTATTGATGCACGAGGGCGCCAGTACCAGCAAGCTGGATACGGCCACGCCTGAGGTCAAGCAACAACGGCTGGTGGCCGCCCAGGATGAGCTCTATGCCCGCTGGTTGCCGCTGCTGGCGCGGGACCCGGCCTATAACCGCAACCTGTCCCTCAGCGACAAGGGCTTCGACCTGGAGCTGGACCTTAACCTGACCTGGCGCCCGCTGAGTTGGCGGCCGCTGCCGGTGGTGCTGGCCCACCCGGCCGATCCCTTTGGCTGTGGCAACTACCGGATGATCCGGCCACTGAAGGCCCAGCGCGAAGCGGGTTTGATCGACGGCATGATTTCCCATGGCCTGTTGCAGGTGGTGGACCTGGAGCGCTACGACCCGGACGTGATCGTGTTGCAGCGGCAGATCACCGATCGCCGCCTGGAAGCCATGCGCCGGATCAAGCAGTTCTCCCGTGCCTTCAAGGTCTATGAGCTGGACGACTACCTGCCCAACTTGCCGCTCAAGAGCGTGCACCGCGACAATATGCCCAAGGACGTGCTGCGTTCGCTGCGCAAGGGCCTGACTTACGTCGACCGTTTCGTGGTGTCCACGGCACCTTTGGCCGAGGCGTTTTCCGGCCTGCATGACGACATCCGGGTGATCGAGAACCGCCTGCCGGTGGAGTGGTGGTCGGGGCTGAGCAGCCAGCGTCGGCGCGGGCGCAAGCCACGCGTCGGCTGGGCGGGCGGCGTCAGCCACACCGGCGACCTGGAACTGATCGCCGATGTGGTCAAGGAGCTGGCCAATGAGGTCGAGTGGGTCTTTCTGGGCATGTGTCCGGAAAAAATCCGGCCCTACGTTCAGGAATTCCACACGGGGGTCGATATAGACCTGTACCCCGCCGCCTTGGCACGCCTGGACCTGGACTTGGCCCTGGCGCCGGTGGAACAGAACCTGTTCAACGACTGCAAGAGCAACCTGCGCTTGCTGGAGTACGGCGCCTGCGGTTTCCCGGTGGTGTGCAGTGACTTGCTCTGCTACCGCGGCGACCTGCCGGTGACGCGGGTGAAGAACCGCTTCAAGGATTGGGTGGATGCGATCCGGGCCCATATCAATGACCTGGATGAAACGGCGCGGTTGGGCGACCAGCTGCGTACCCAGGTGTTGCGCGACTGGATGCTGGACGGCGCGAACCTGGAAGCCTGGCGCGCGGCCTGGATGCCGGACTGAGCAGGCCTCACGGCGGACGGTGCTGCCGTTCGCCCGCGGGGGTTGTGATGGCAAGGCGTGTCCTAATGGCACCCATAGTGGCAAAAGCGGCGTCGGGAACCCGACGTCGCCCCGGTCGCCACCCCCGCCCTCGCGCTAAGTGTCTGTCAAGGCTCTGGAAAAAAAACTTCAAAAGTGGCGCTAAAGGTCCCCAAAAGGCCGCCGATATAATTATCGAATGCGAACTTTATGGTGTCCCTGAGCATGCAGGCCCGAAGATCGCAAGCTCAGGCAAATTCAGCAAGGTCCTTTGGAGGCAAACACCATGGCCCTGACAGTCAATACGAACGTAGCGTCGCTGAACACTCAGCGTAACCTCAACTCCTCATCCAAAGGCCTGGACACCTCGCTGCAGCGCCTGTCCACCGGTTTCCGGATCAACAGCGCCAAAGACGACGCCGCCGGTCTGCAGATCTCCAACCGTCTGACCAGTCAGATCAGCGGTTTGAATGTGGCGACCCGCAACTCGAACGACGGTATATCCCTGGCGCAGACCGCTGAAGGCGCGCTGCAGCAGTCCACCGGCATCCTGCAACGGATGCGGGACCTGGCGCTGCAATCGGCCAACGGCTCCAACGGCCCGAGCGAACGTAACGCCCTGCAAGGTGAAGTGAACCAGCTGCAACAGGAACTGAACCGGATTTCCGAAACCACCAGCTTCGGTGGCCGCAAGATCCTCGACGGCTCCTTCGGTTCGCAGAGCTTCCAGGTCGGTGCCAACGCCTTTGAGACCATCAACGTGTCGATCGGCTCTGCCGCGACCGACCGTATCGGTATCAACCGTTACAACTCCGAAGCGGGCGGCAGCGGTTATGCGCCGACCACCGTCACCAGCGGTGACCTGGGCAGCGGTGCCTTTACCGCCGGCACCAGCGGTAGCCAGTACGGTTCCGGCTCGTTGCAGATCATCTCGAAGTTCTCCAACGGTCCGGTCGACGTGACCCTGGCGGCCAGCGGCGCGGCCAGCGAAGTGGCTCGGGCGATCAACGCCAAGAGCGATGACACCGGTGTTTCCGCCTCGGCGCGCACCGTGGCTCGTCTCGGTGGCTTCGATGCGGTCGCCTCTGGTGCCGGTACCGATGGCAAGAACAACATCTCCTTCAAACTCTATGGCGCCAATAGCCAGAGCAAGTATGAAGACGGTGCCACTATCTCGGCAGTGGTGCAGGACCCGAACGACCTGTCGGCCCTGGCGGATGCGATCAACAAGGAAACCGGTAAAACAGGGATTTCGGCCATCTCCAAAGGCGGCGAAATCGAGCTGGTCAGCTCCAAAGGCGATGCGATCGTGATCGGTGGCCTTACCCTGACCTCCGGCGATGCCAACGTGGTTGCCTACGACTTCACCGGTGAGAATGCACTGGCCAGTGGTGGTACTGCCTTGGCGTCTGGCGGCGCAGGTGTCCGGGTCGATGGCCAGGTGCGTTTCGAAGCGGCCGACGCCTACCAGTTGATCTCCTCCGGCAGCATCGGTGTGGTCAGCGGTACCGTCAGCAGCACCCTGGATGCGGTCAACTCGATCGACATCAGCACCGCCTTCGGCGCACAGGATGCACTGGGTATCGTCAACGGTGCGATCGCCAACATCGATGCTCAACGGGCCCAGCTGGGTGCGGTGCAGAACCGCTTCGAGAACACCATCTCGAACCTGCAGAACATCTCGGAGAACGCATCGGCCGCTCGTAGCCGGATTCGCGACACCGACTTTGCGGCGGAAACGTCGGAACTGACGAAAAATCAGATCCTGCAGCAGGCCGGTACCGCGATCTTGGCCCAGGCCAACCAACTGCCACAGGCAGTGCTTAGTCTCCTCGGCTAAACTCGAGGGCACTGACCACGGGGGGGGGAGCCAAGCTTCTCTCCCCGTTTCCTCATTGTGAGGTTAAAGATGATGGACATCGGCTCAATCAAAGACCCTTCGGGGCCGCATACGGCAACGCGGACGGCTCGCCCTGGGGCGACCACCGATCCCGCTGCTGCACTCACCGAACCGGCGCTGGCGCCGGGTGTCACGGGCGAAACCACGGCGGCTGCCAAGCCGGTCGAGAAGCCCGGCGAGGCTACCCGCGAAGAAGTCGAAGGGGCGGTCTCGACCATCCAGGACTTCGTCCAGTCAGTGCGTCGCAGCATCAACTTCTCGCTCGAGGAAGGTGATGGCGGACGTGTGGTGGTCAAGGTCACCGATGCGCAATCGGGTGATGTCATCCGGCAGATCCCTTCCGAAGAAGCGCTGCAACTGGCGGAAAACCTCTCGGAAGTCAGAAGTTTGTTGTTCAAAGCCGAAGCCTGATTCCTGGCACGGCTTTTGACTCTCCAAGGCTCATAAGGCGTTGGAAGTCACTTTTTTGGCGAGGTGGAATATGGTCAGCATCACAGGAGTGGGGTCGGGGCTGGATATCGACAAGATCGTTGGCGCATTGGTTAACGCTGAACGTGCCCCCAAGCAGGGTCAACTGGACCGACTTGAAAAAGCCACCACCTCGCGTATCTCGGCGCTGGGCTCTCTGCGTTCGGTGGTCGGCAATTTTGCCAGCACCCTGACGTCGTTGAGCAAAGCGTCGGCGTTTCAGAAACAGACGGTGTCCTCCACCAACTCCTCGGTGTTCACCGTCTCCTCGAGCAAGGAGCTGGCGCCTTCGCGCTTCGCCCTCAAGGTCGAGCAACTGGCCTCCAGCAGCAAGGTGGCCTTGCAATCGGTGTCCGGCACCGCGGCGGCGACCTTCAACAGCGGTTCGCTGACCATTTCGGCCGGTAGCAACAGCATCGACGTGGCGGTCAGTTCACCGAAAAACACCCTGGCGGACATTCGCGACGCGATCAACAAGGAAGGCTCCAGCAAGGGCATCAGCGCCAGCATCGTCAGCGACGCTTCCGGCTCGCGCCTGGTGTTGAGTTCGAGCAAGACCGGTGAAGGCAATGACCTGAAAGTGACCGCCACCCAGGATGGCGTCAGCAAGGGCAGCAATGCCCTGACGTCCCTGGCGTTCGCGGCGGGCAGCGCCAAGGTGCAGCTGCCCTCGGTGGCGGGGGGTGCCGCGGCGACCTTCAAGGAAGGCACGCTCAAGCTCAGCAGTGGCGCGGTCAATCTGGATGTCGCGGTAGGCGCCGATGCGTCCCTGGCGGATGTTCGCGATGCGATCAATAGCGCCGGCAGTGGCCAGGGATTTTCCGCCACCCTGGAAAGCGTCGACGGCGGCGCCGCGCGTCTGGTGGTGCATTCGAGCAATGGCGACAAGGTCGACGTGACCTCCACCAGTGCGGACACCGGGGACGGCAGCAACAATTTGTCGACGCTGAACTCGGTGGCCGACAGCAATGCCCGTACCAATAACGTCGCCAAGTCGGCCAAGTTCTCGGTCGATGGCCTGTCGGTGGTCAAGGACAGCAACAGCATCAGCGATGTGATCGACGGGCTGACCATCAACCTGGTTGGCGCCCAGTCGGCCGATGACCTGGCGGCCAACAAGACCGTCGATATAGTGGTTGGCCAGGACAAGGGCAACGTCCGCGGCAATATTCAGAAATTCGTCGACACCTACAACCAGCTGATGAAAACCGCCAACGAATTGACCGCGGTGGTGCCGGTGGGTGAAGGCAAGGCGCCGGTGACCGGGCCTTTGCTGGGCGATACCTCGGTGCGCAACCTGTTGACCGGGCTGCGCAAGGAAATGGTCAAGCTGGGGGATACCCAGACCCTGGGGTCGCTGGCCGAAATTGGCATCAGCACCCAGAAGGACGGCACCCTGAGCATCGACAACGTCAAGCTGGATGATGCGCTGACCAATCAATACGACAAGTTGACCGCGTTTATGTCGGGCCCCGAGGGCTTGATGGGGCGCCTGGAAAAAGTCGTCAAACCTTATGCCGACGGCGAGGGGATCCTGGGGCAGCGGCAGAAGAGCTTGCAGACCACCCTCAATGGCGTCGACAAACAAAAAAGCGCCCTGAACCTGCGAATCGAGAAAGTGCAGACGCGCTTGTACGCGCAATACAATGCCATGGACTCCCTGGTGGGACGCCTGAAAAGCACCAGCGACAGCCTGGCCAACCAACTAGCCAGCCTGCCCGGCTTTGTCAGAAAGGATTAACCGGTGAGCAAAAAACCGATCGATACCTACAAGCGCGTCAAAGCCGGCCAGGAGGCCACCCCCTACCGAACCGTACAGTTGCTGCTCGAGGGCGTGATCCAGCGCGTGCTGTTGGCGCGCCAGGCCCAGGCCGAAGGCGACATCGAGATCCGCGGCCTGGCCGTGGGCAGCACCATCAACATCCTCGGGGTGTTGCAGGCCAGCCTGGACAAGGAGCAGGGCGGCCAGATCGCCGAAAACCTCGACTCCCTGTACGAGTACATGACCCGGCGTCTGGCCGGCGTCGCGCTCGAAGCCACGCCCACCAGCCTGGACGAGGTGCTGACCTTGCTCACCACCATCAAGGACGCGTGGGACGGCATTGGCCCGGAAGTCGAGCCGGCCCCGGCCAGCTGAAATATTCTTCGCCGGGGGTTAAAGTTCTGGTCTTTTTCGTCGATAGATTAGGTGTGGGAATCAAACACTTAGCGCGGCGGAAAGACTATGAACGCGATGTCGGCTCTGAAGCAGTATCAAAACGTCAATACCCAGGCTCAGGCTTCGGATGCCACCCCGCATCGTTTGATCCAGATGTTGATGGAGGGCGGTTTGTCCCGCCTGGCCCAGGCTCGCGGCGCTGTCGAACGCGGGCAGACTGCCCTGAAAGGCGAGCTGATTGGCAAGGCCATCGGTATAGTCGGAGGCCTGCGGGCCGGGCTGAACCTGGAGCAGGGCGGCGAGGTTGCCAGCAACCTGGATTCGCTCTACGAATACATGATGGCGCGTCTGGTACACGCCAATGTGAACAATGAAGTCGAGCCCTTGGAAGAAGTGGCCGGGCTGTTGCGCAATATCAAGTCAGGTTGGGATGCCATCAGTCAGTGAGGCGCTTCGCCTTCGGCCAGGAGAAAGACATGAGTTCATCCGTTCAGCGTCTTGAAGCCACTGGCTGCGCCTTGCGCGCGGCGTTGGCCAGCCAGGATTGGGCCGCCATCGGGGAACTGGACCTGCAGTGTCGCCAGGCGGTGGATGAGGCGATGGTGGAGCCGGCGCGCGATGAGGAGGTGCTGCGTGCGCGCATGCAGGAGTTGCTCGATCTGTACCGTGATCTGGTGACCCTCTGCCAGCGGGAGCAACAGCGCGTTGCCCACGAGCTGGTGCAGCTCAACCAGTCCCAACAGGGTGCCAAGGTGTACCAGCTGTTTGGGTGAGTCCCCGCTTGCACGCTCCCCGGTCCGCCGCTCGGTGGACCCAAGTTTTCCCCCCGTTTCGCCATTCTTATGCTTTTCTGTCCAAGGTCGTTACGGCCCTTCTTGGGTGAACAGCCCCTTGGGCGACGCTTCGCTTAAAACAGAAAAAGCACGTCATAAAATTGACTCTTGCGGCACTTTTGACTTTACTACTGGCCAAATGCCGCTGAATTGCCGTCAATAGACGGTCGCGCGGTCTTCCTCTCAGCCAACGAGCCGATAAACGATGTGGCGTGAAACCAAGATTCTGCTGATCGATGACAATCATGAGCGCCGCCGCGACCTGGCAGTGATTCTGAATTTTCTCGGGGAAGAACACATCGCCTGCACCAGCAGCGAGTGGCGCGAGGCGGTTGGCGCCCTGGCCTCCAGTCGCGACGTGCTGAGTGTGTTGCTGGGCGAGGTCAACGCCAAGGGCGGTACGCTGGAGGTGCTGCGCCAGCTCGAAAGCTGGGACGAGTTCCTGCCGTTGCTGCTGATCGACCAGGCCGTGCCGAGCGACTGGTCCGATGATTTGCGCCGCCGGGTCCTGGTCAGCCTGGAGATGCCGCCGAGCTACAACAAATTGCTCGATTCGTTGCACCGCGCCCAGGTCTACCGCGAGATGTACGACCAGGCCCGCGAGCGTGGCCGTCAGCGCGAGCCCAACCTGTTCCGCAGCCTGGTGGGCACCAGCCGGGCCATCCAGCAGGTCCGCCAGATGATGCAGCAGGTCGCCGATACCGAGGCCAGCGTGTTGATCCTGGGCGAGTCGGGCACCGGCAAGGAAGTGGTGGCGCGCAACCTGCATTATCATTCCAAGCGCCGCGATGCCCCCTTTGTACCGGTCAACTGTGGCGCCATCCCGGCCGAGTTGCTGGAGAGCGAATTGTTTGGCCATGAGAAGGGCGCCTTTACCGGGGCCATCACCAGCCGTGCCGGGCGTTTCGAGCTGGCCAATGGTGGCACGCTGTTTCTCGACGAAATCGGTGACATGCCCTTGCCCATGCAGGTCAAGCTGTTGCGCGTGCTGCAGGAGCGCACCTACGAGCGGGTCGGCAGCAACAAGACCCAGAGTGCCGACGTGCGCATCATCGCCGCGACCCACAAGAACCTTGAGCAGATGATCGAGCAGGGGAGTTTTCGCGAGGACCTGTATTACCGGTTGAATGTCTTCCCGATCGAGATGGCGCCGCTGCGCGAGCGGGTCGAGGATATCCCGCTGTTGATGAACGAGTTGATCTCGCGCATGGAGTTCGAAAAACGCGGGTCCATCCGCTTCAATTCCGCGGCCATCATGTCGCTGTGCCGGCACGATTGGGCTGGCAACGTGCGTGAGCTGGCCAACCTGGTCGAGCGGATGGCGATCATGCACCCCTACGGAGTCATCGGGGTGATCGAGTTGCCGAAGAAATTCCGTCATGTGGATGACGAAGATGAGCAACTGGCAAACCGCGAACGCAGCGATCTGGAGGAGCGCGCCACCTTCCACGTCGGCCTGCCAGGGCTGGACTCTCCCGCGATGTTGCCGCCCGAGGGGATCGACCTGAAGGACTACCTGGGTAACCTGGAGCAGGGGTTGATCCAGCAGGCGCTGGATGACGCAGGCGGGGTGGTCGCGCGCGCTGCCGAGCGGCTGCGGATCCGGCGCACCACCCTGGTGGAGAAGATGCGCAAGTACGGTATGAGCCGTCGAGAGGATGACGAGCAGCCGGAGGATTGACGCGCTGTTTTGTGTTTGATTGTAGTTGATTGAAAAATAAGGATATTTTTTTAGGCACGGGTATTGCTATGTCTTTCTCCACCAACCGTCCGATGACGGTTTGCCGTGCGAGAGAGGACCATGAACCCAACCGCCACTCCAAACCGAGCCGCTGAGCCGACCCGCCCCGAACCCGATCAGGTCGCGGGTGGGCTTGAGCAGGCCTTTGCCCTGTTCAACCAGATGTCGACTCAGCTGAGCGAGTCCTACAACCTGCTCGAGGCGCGGGTCACCGAACTCAAGGGACAACTGGCGCTGGTCAGCGCCCAGCGTATGCAGGAGTTGGCCGAGAAGGAACGTATCGCCCACCGCCTGCAAAGCCTGCTGGACTTGTTGCCGGGTGGGGTCATCGTGATCGACGGCCAGGGCGTGGTGCGTGAAGCCAATCCGGTCGCGCGGCAGCTGCTGGGGCAGCCGTTGGTGGGCATGCTTTGGCGCCAGGTGATCGCGCGCAACTTCGCACCCCGGGAAGACGACGGTCACGAAATCTCGCTGAAGGACGGACGCCGCCTGTCGATCGCCACCCGTTCGTTGTCCGCCGAGCCGGGCCAGTTGGTGCTGCTGACCGACCTGACAGAAACCCGACGCCTGCAGGATCAACTCTCGCGCCATGAGCGGCTGTCGGCCCTGGGGCGCATGGTCGCGTCCCTGGCTCACCAGATTCGCACACCCTTGTCTGCGGCCCTGATCTACGCCAGCCACCTGACCGAGCAAGTCTTGCCCGTGGAGCAGCAACAACGCTTCGCCGGCCGGCTGAAAGAGCGCCTGCATGAGCTCGAACACCAAGTGCGTGACATGCTGGTGTTCGCCCGCGGCGACCTGCCCCTGCCGGATCGACTGGCGCCCGCGGCGTTGTTCGAGGCGTTGCGCACGGCCGCCGAGCCGCACCTGGGCGAGCTGGCGGTGCGCTGGCAATGCGATCCGGTCGCGGGGGAGTTGCTGTGCAATCGCGACACCCTGGTCGGTACGCTGCTCAACCTGGTGGACAACGCGATCCAGGCGGCGGGTCGTCAGGCCAGGCTTAAAATTCACCTGTACGGCCATGCTGGGCAATTGCGCCTGTGCGTCAGCGACAACGGTCCCGGTATCGATGCCTCTACCCTGGCACGTCTGGGCGAGCCGTTCTTCACCACTAAAACCACCGGCACCGGCCTCGGCCTGGCGGTGGTCAAGGCGGTCGCCCGTGCCCACCAGGGTTCGTTGCAACTGCTTTCACATGTCGGGCGCGGTACCTGCGCGATCCTGACCCTGCCGCTGATTCCCGCGGCGTCATCGGTTGTTCAGGAGCATGCCCTATGACCGTCAAAATCCTGCTGGTCGAAGACGACCGGGCCCTGCGTGAAGCCTTGGGCGATACCCTGGACCTCGGTGGCTACGGCTATCGCGCGGTGGACTGCGCCGAGGCAGCGTTGGATGCCCTGGACCAGGAGGCCTTCAGCCTGGTGATCAGCGACGTCAACATGCCCGGCATGGACGGCCATCAACTGCTGGGCCTGGTGCGTCAGCGTTATCCCTCGGTGCCGGTGCTGCTGATGACCGCCTTCGGTGCCGTGGAGCGCGCGGTGGATGCCATGCGCCAGGGGGCGGCGGATTACCTGGTCAAACCCTTCGAGCCGAAGACCTTGCTCGAGCTGGTGGCGCGGCATGCCCTCGGCCGGCTGCCCGCCGTGGACGAGGAAGGGCCGGTGGCCCTGGAACCGGCCAGCCGGCAATTGCTGGAGCTGGCGAGTCGGGTGGCGCGTAGCGATTCCACGGTGCTGATTTCCGGCGAGTCGGGTACCGGCAAGGAGGTGTTGGCGCGCTATATCCACCAGCAGTCTTCGCGCGCCGGTAAGCCCTTTATCGCCATCAACTGTGCGGCGATTCCGGACAACATGCTCGAGGCCATCTTGTTCGGCCACGAAAAAGGGGCCTTCACCGGTGCCATTGCCGCGCAACCGGGCAAATTCGAACTGGCCGATGGTGGCACCATCCTGCTTGATGAAGTTTCGGAAATGCCCCTGGGCTTGCAGGCCAAGCTGCTGCGGGTTCTGCAGGAGCGCGAAGTCGAGCGCGTCGGCGCGCGCAAGCCGATTCAACTGGATATCCGGGTGCTGGCCACCAGCAACCGTGATTTGGCGGCCGAGGTCGCGGCGGGGCGTTTTCGCGAGGACCTGTTCTATCGGCTGTCGGTCTTCCCGCTGGGCTGGCGGCCGCTGCGGGAGCGCACCGCCGATATTCTGCCGCTGACCGAGCGGCTGCTGGCCAAGCACGCCAAGAAAATGAACCAGGCGCCCGCGCGCCTTTCACCCCAGGCCCAGACCTGCCTGCTCGGCCATGCCTGGCCGGGCAATGTGCGGGAGCTGGACAACGCCATCCAGCGGGCGCTGATTTTGCAGCAGGGGGGACTGATCCAGCCCCAGGATCTCTGCCTGAGCGGCCCGCTGGGGCTGCTGGCGCCGTCAGCGGTAGTCGCGCCGGTACTGACCGCGGTGCCCACGCCGGTGCGCGTCGTGGTGCCCGAGGACGGCTTGGGCGGCGATGCCGGTGGCTTGGGCGACGACCTGCGCCGCCACGAGTTCCAGATGATCATCGACACCCTGCGTGCCGAGCGTGGCCGGCGCAAGGAGGCCGCCGAACGCCTGGGCATCAGCCCCCGTACGCTGCGCTACAAGCTGGCGCAGATGCGCGACGCGGGCATGGACGTGGAAGCCTTTCTGTATGCCAGCTAGCGCTGGGAGCGGCAAGTAGCAAGTAGCAAGTAGCAAGTAGCAAGCGGCAAGCCTCACGCTACAAGGTAGGCCGGAAGCGGCTCCGCCTTTCATCATGCTGGTGGCGAGTAACGTTCCTTGGGGTGCCCGCGGTGCCATCGTCGGTTGCTTGAGGCTTGAGGCTTGAGGCTTATAGCTGCTCCTCTCTTAGAGCTGCTCCACTCTGGCACCCTTGTTGCAACTACCCAGATAACGAGCTGTGCGGTGTCAAAAAACCGCGCTCACTGGAGGTTGTGATGAGCCAGGGTATTGAATTCAATCGCCTGATGTTGGAAATGCGCTCCATGCAGGCGGAGGCGATGGCGCGTCAGCAGCCGATCGCCAAAGCGCCGGAGCCAGGCGCGCCGAGTTTCTCGGACATGCTCGGGCAGGCCGTGGGCAAGGTCAATGAAGTGCAACAGACCTCAAGCCAGCTGGCCACCGCGTTCGAGGTGGGCACCAGCGGTGTCGACCTGAGCGATGTGATGATCGCGTCGCAAAAAGCCAGTGTGTCTTTTCAAGCCATGACCCAGGTGCGTAACAAGCTGGTTCAGGCTTATCAAGACATCATGCAAATGCCGGTTTAAGGGCGGGATTAGGTCATGGCAGAAGCTGTCGCTGATAACGTACCGGCACGGACCGGTTCCGATGAGCCGAAAAAGCCGCTGTTCGGCTTGGCGTTTCTGGAAAACCTCGCCGAGATGACCATGCTGCGTCAGATCGGCCTGTTGGTCGGCCTGGCCGCCAGCGTCGCCATTGGCTTTGCCGTGGTGCTCTGGTCGCAACAACCGGACTACCGCCCGCTCTACAACAGCCTGGCGGGTATGGACGCCAACCAGGTGACCGAAGCCCTCGCCGCGGCCGACATTCCCTATACCATCGAACCGAACTCGGGTGCCTTGCTGGTCAAGGCCGAGGACCTGGGACGCGCTCGCCTGAAACTGGCCGGTGCCGGTGTGGCGGCAAAGGACGGTAACCTGGGCTTCGAGATTCTCGACCAGGAACAAGGTCTGGGCACCAGCCAGTTCATGGAGGCCACCCGTTATCGGCGCGGCCTGGAAGGTGAGTTGGCACGCACCGTGTCGAGCCTCAACAACGTCAAGGCCGCCCGGGTGCACCTGGCCATTCCCAAGGGCTCGGTGTTCGTCCGCGACGAACGCAAACCCAGTGCCTCGGTGCTGGTGGAGCTGTATCCCGGGCGTTCGCTGGAACCCAGTCAGGTCATGGCCATCGTCAACCTGATCGCCACCAGCGTGCCGGAACTGACCAAGTCGCAGATCACCGTGGTCGATCAGAAGGGCAATTTGCTCTCTGACCAGCAGGAAAACTCCGAGCTGAGCATGGCCGGCAAGCAGTTCGACTACAGCCGCCGCATGGAGAGTCTGTTCACCCAGCGGGTGCACAATATCCTGCAGCCGGTGCTTGGCAATGGTCGCTACAAGGCCGAGGTCTCCGCCGACGTCGACTTCAGCGCGGTGGAATCGACCTCCGAAATGTTCAACCCCGACCAGCCGGCGCTGCGCAGCGAGCAGAAAGTCAACGAACAGCGCCAGAGCGGCTTGCCGCCCCAGGGCGTGCCGGGCGCCTTGAGTAACCAGCCGCCCGGGGCCGCCAGTGCACCGGAGCAGACCGGTGCGGCTGCAGCGGCACCGGCCGGCGCCATTGCCGCGGGTCAGCCGCTGCTGGATGCCACCGGTCAACAGGTGATGGACCCGCTCACCGGTCAGCCGATGCTGGCGCCTTACCCGGCCGACAAGCGCGAGCAGTCCACGCGCAATTTTGAACTGGACCGCTCGATCAGCCATACCAAGCAACAGCTCGGCCGCCTGCGCCGCCTGTCGGTGGCGGTGGTAGTGGATGACCAGCTCAAGATCAATGCCGAGAGCGGCGAAACCACCCGCGTGGCCTGGACCGCCGACGATCTGGCGCGCTTTACCCGCCTGGTCCAGGACTCCGTGGGTTTCGATGCCAGCCGCGGTGACAGCGTCAGCGTGATCAATACCGCCTTTATGGCCGACCAGGGCGATGAGATTATCGATATCCCGTTCTACACCCAGCCCTGGTTCTGGGATGTGGTCAAGCAGGTGCTGGGTGTGTTGTTTATCCTGGTGCTGGTGTTTGGCGTGCTGCGGCCGGTATTGAACAACATCACCGGCACTGGCAAGGGCAAGGAACTGCTGGCCGGTGGTCGTGATGCCGAGCTGGGCGAGCTCGGCGGGCTGGACGGCGAATTGTCGGCCGATCGGGTCAGCCTGGGTGGTCCGCAGAGCATTCTGCTGCCCAGCTCCAGTGAGGGGTATGATGCTCAACTGAACGCCATCAAAGGGTTGGTGGCCGAGGACCCGGGCCGCGTCGCCCAGGTCGTCAAAGAGTGGATCAACGATGATGAGTGATAATCGCCCCGGCAAACTGAGCAAGGTCGAAAAGGCCGCCATTCTCCTGCTGTCGCTGGGCGAGACCGACGCTGCCCAGGTGTTGCGTCATCTGGGCCCCAAGGAAGTGCAGAAGGTCGGCGTGGCCATGGCGCATATGCGTAATGTCCAGCGCGAGCAGGTGGAGCAGGTGATGGGCGAATTCGTCGAAACCGTCGGCGACCAGACCAGTGTCGGCGTCGGTGCCGACAGCTACATTCGCAAGATGCTGACCCAGGCCCTGGGCGAGGATAAAGCCGGCAACCTGATCGACCGTATCCTGCTCGGCGGCAGCACCAGTGGGCTGGATAGCCTGAAATGGATGGAACCGCGCGCCGTGGCCGATGTGATCCGCTACGAGCACCCGCAGATCCAGGCGATCGTGGTGGCGTACCTGGATCCGGACCAGGCCGGTGAAGTCCTGGGGCATTTCGATCACAAGGTGCGTCTGGATATCGTCCTGCGGGTGTCGTCGCTGAACACCGTGCAGCCGGCCGCGTTGAAAGAGCTCAACCTGATCCTCGAGAAGCAGTTCTCCGGCAGCGCCAACACCACCCGCGCGGCGCTGGGCGGGATCAAGCGCGCGGCCGATATCATGAACTTCCTCGACAGTTCGGTGGAAGGCCAGCTGATGGATTCGATCCGCGAGGTCGACGAGGACCTGTCGACGGCCATCGAAGACCTGATGTTCGTCTTTGACAACCTGGCCGACGTCGACGACCGAGGCATCCAGGCGCTGCTGCGCGAAGTCTCCTCGGACGTGCTGGTACTGGCGCTCAAGGGCGCCGACGAGGCGATCAAGGAAAAAGTGTTCAAGAACATGTCCAAACGTGCCGCCGAGTTGCTGCGCGACGACCTGGAAGCCAAGGGCCCGGTGCGCGTCAGCGATGTGGAAACCGCGCAGAAGGAAATCCTCACCATCGCCCGCCGCATGGCCGAAGCCGGGGAAATAGTCCTGGGCGGCAAAGGCGGCGAAGAAATGGTCTGATCCCATGTCCAACAAGGAATTGCCCAGCGAGTTGATTCGTGCCAAGGACGTCGGCGGTTTCGACCGCTGGGCGTTGCCGAGCTTCGACCCGGAAGGCGAGGCGCCGTTGCCGGAGCCCGAGGCGGCGCCAGAGGCACCGGTCGAGGTGCCGGTGGTTCAGCCGCCGTCCCAGGAGGTCGCGCCCGAGGAGGTGCCGACGCTCAGCCTGGAGGAGCTGGAGGCGATTCGCCAGGATGCCTACAACGAAGGTTTCGCCACCGGTGAAAAAGACGGCTTTCACGCCGGCCAGCTCAAGGCGCGCCAGGAAAGCGAAGTGGCGCTCGGCGCCAAGCTGCAGCGCCTGGAGCAGGTGATGGTGCAACTGCTCGAACCGATCGCCGAACAGGACCAGCAACTGGAAGTGGCGCTGGTGCATCTGGTCGAACACATGGCCCGCCAGGTCATTCAGCGCGAACTGAACGCCGATTCCAGCCAAATCCGCCATGTGCTGCGCGAGGCCCTCAAGTTGTTGCCGATGGGAGCGGGCAACGTGCGCATTCATATCAATCCGCAGGACTTCGAGATGGTCAAGGCCCTGCGCGAGCGCCACGAGGAAACCTGGAAGATTCTCGAAGACGAGGCGCTGCAGCCCGGCGGTTGTCGGGTCGAGAGCGAGCACAGCCGGATCGACGCCAGTGTCGAGACGCGCCTGAGCCTGGCGCTCAAGCAGCTGTTCGATCAGCAGCGCGAACAGGCCACCAACCCGGCGGCCAGCGATTTGCACCTGGACTTGGACGCCGTCGATGTGCCCTGACGGGGTGGGTACAGGCCCGCGCCTGGGCGCTTGTTATCAGGCCGTCGAAGCGTCCGCGGCCCTCGAGGGTCCCCCTGACCTGGATACCCCCCATGCGCCTTGAGCGGCTCAGTTTCGCCAAGCGCCTGGGCGGCTACAGTCAGGCCATCGAGCTGCCGACGCAGCCGGTGATGGAAGGCAGACTGCTGCGCATGGTCGGTTTGACCCTGGAGGCCGAGGGGCTGCGCGCCGCCGTCGGCGGCCGCTGCCTGGTGATCAACGATGACAGTTACCACCCGGTTCAGGTCGAAGCCGAGGTCATGGGTTTTGCCAATGGCAAGATCTTCCTGATGCCGGTCGGCAGCCTGGCCGGCATCGCCCCCGGCGCGCGCGTGGTGCCGCTGCCGGATACGGGTCGCTTGCCCATGGGCATGTCGATGCTTGGTCGGGTCCTCGACGGCGTGGGCCGGGCGCTGGATGGCAAGGGGGGGATGAAGGCCGAGGATTGGGTGCCGATCGACGGGCCGACCATCAACCCGCTCAATCGCCATCCGATCAGCGAGCCGCTGGACGTCGGTATCCGTTCGATCAACGGCCTGCTGACAGTCGGGCGCGGCCAGCGGCTGGGTCTGTTCGCCGGCACCGGCGTGGGCAAGAGCGTGCTGCTGGGCATGATGACGCGCTTTACCGAAGCCGACATCATCGTGGTCGGGCTGATCGGTGAGCGGGGCCGGGAGGTGAAGGAATTTATCGAACATATCCTCGGCGAGGAGGGCATGCAGCGCTCGGTGGTGGTGGCGTCGCCGGCCGATGATGCGCCGCTGATGCGCCTGCGCGCGGCCATGTATTGCACCCGGATCGCCGAGTATTTTCGCGACAAGGGCAAGAACGTGCTGTTGCTGATGGATTCGCTGACCCGCTTTGCCCAGGCCCAGCGCGAAATCGCCCTGGCGATCGGCGAACCGCCGGCGACCAAGGGCTATCCGCCGTCGGTGTTCGCCAAGCTGCCGCGCCTGGTGGAGCGTGCCGGCAATGCCGAAAAGGGCGGCGGCTCGATTACCGCGTTCTACACCGTACTGTCCGAAGGCGACGATCAGCAGGATCCGATCGCCGATGCCGCCCGCGGTGTGCTGGACGGCCATATCGTGTTGTCGCGCCGCCTGGCGGAAGAAGGTCATTACCCGGCAATCGATATCGAGGCCTCGATCAGCCGGGTGATGCCCCAGGTGGTGAGCGTCGAGCACATGCGCAACGCCCAGCGCTTCAAGCAGCTGTGGTCGCGCTTCCAGCAGAGCCGCGACTTGATCAGTGTCGGCGCCTATGTGCCCGGCGGGGACGCCGATACCGACCTGGCGATCGCCCGGCAACCGGCCATGGCCCGTTACCTGCGCCAGGGCCTGAACGACAACGAGAGCCTGGGCCAGAGCAGCGCGCAACTTGCCGCGCTGTTTTCGCCTTCCGGCGGCGCGGCCTAAGCCATGGCCCAGAGCCGCGCCGAGCGCCTGCGTCCAGTGGTCGAGCAGGCCGAGCGGGCCGAGCGTGAGACGGCGCGCCAGGTCGGTCATTGCCAGGGCTTGTGCGGCCAGGCGGAGCTCAAGTTGGTCGAGCTCGAGCGCTACCGTGGCGACTACCAGCAGCAATGGATCACCGAGGGTCAGCGCGGCGTGTCCGGTCAATGGCTGATGAACTATCAGCGTTTCCTCTCGCAACTGGAGGTCGCCATCGGCCAGCAACGGCAGACCCTGGCTTGGCACAGGGACAACCTGAACAAGGCGCGGGCCGCCTGGCAGCAGCGTTATGCTCGCCTGGAGGGGCTGCGCAAACTGGTCCAGCGTTACATCGACGAAGCCCGCCGGGTCGAGGACAAGCGCGAGCAGAAATTGCTCGATGAATTGTCCCAACAATTATTAAGACGTGATCAGGGTTGATTCCCGGTTGCCGCTGCCGCCCCGGAGTGCTACATCTTGATAACGCGCATATCGCATAAGACAAGGAGTGCTACATGGCCATTACCTCGCTGCCCTCAACCGATGGGCAAGAGCTGACCATTCAGATTCAGGGACGTTTCGATTTTGGCGCGCATCAGGAATTTCGCGATTCCTATGAGCGGGTCAATATCAGTCCCTCGCGTTACGTAGTCGATCTGCAAGGCACCACTTACCTCGACAGCTCTGCGCTCGGCATGTTGCTGTTGCTGCGCGACCACGCCGGCGGCGACCATGCGCAGATCCGCCTGCTCAACTGCAACCCCGACGTGCGCAAGATTCTCGCCATTTCCAACTTCGAACAGCTGTTCCAGATCGCCTGAGGCGCTGGTGGCGGAGGGGCCATGCCCGAGCGTCTGACGATCCTGATCGCCGAGGACAGTGCGGCCGATCGCATGCTGCTGTCGACCATCGTCAGCCGTCAGGGGCATCGGGTCCTGAACGCCAGCAATGGCCTGGAGGCGGTCGGCCTGTTCGAGCAGGAGCGTCCCCAACTGGTGCTGATGGATGCCCTGATGCCGGTGATGGACGGCTTCGAGGCGGCGCGGCGAATCAAGCTGATCGCGGGCGAGCAGTTGGTGCCCATCATCTTTCTCACCTCCCTGACCGAAGGCGAAGCCTTGGTACGTTGCCTGGACGCCGGTGGCGACGACTTCCTCGCCAAGCCCTATAACCGGGTGATACTCGAGGCCAAGATCAAGGCCATGGACCGCCTGCGCCGCTTGCAGGCCACCGTGCTGCAGCAGCGCGACCTGATCGCCAAGCACAACGAACACCTGCTCACCGAGCAACGGGTGGCCAAGGCGGTGTTCGACAAGGTGGCCCATTCCGGTTGCCTGAGCGCGCCGAATATCCGCTACCTGCAGTCGCCCTATGCACTGTTCAACGGCGACCTGCTGCTGGCCGCGTTCAAACCGTCCGGCGGCATGCATGTGCTGTTGGGGGATTTCACCGGTCACGGTTTGCCGGCGGCCATCGGCGCCATGCCGCTGGCCGAAGTGTTCTACGGGATGACCGCCAAGGGCTATTCCATGGCGGAAATCCTCCGTGAGATGAATGCCAAGCTCAAACGCATACTGCCCGTTGGGGTGTTCTGTTGCGCGGCGTTGCTCAACCTCAGTTTCCAGCGGCGGGTGGTGGAAATCTGGAACGGGGGCTTGCCCGACGGTTACCTGCACCGTGTCGGCAGTGGCGAGCGCATTCCCCTGGCGTCGCGCCATTTGCCATTGGGGATACTCGACGCGGGGTCGTTCAACGACAAGTACGAAGTCTATCCCCTGGAATTGGGCGATCGCCTGTTTCTCCTGTCCGACGGAGTGCTGGAAGCGCGCAATGCTGAAGACCAGCTGTTTGGCGAGGAGCGTCTGCAGGCGGTGTTCAATGCAAACCGTCAACCCGATCAGCTGTTCGAGGATATCCAGCAAGCGCTGCAAGCCTTTCGCGGTGAGGTCGAGGACGACGTCAGCATGGTTGAAATCACGCTGGTGGCCGATGGTGTGCTCAAGCGCCCGGCGCTGGTGTTTTCCGACAGCGGCCTGAACAGTCCGCTGGACTGGTCCGCCACTTTCGAGTTTCGTGCCCAGACGCTCAAGAGCTTCAATCCGCTGCCGTCCTTGTTGCAGATCCTGCTCGAGGTACAGGGGTTGCGCTCCCAGGGGGGAGCGCTGTACACGGTGTTGGCCGAACTTTATTCCAACGCCTTGGAGCACGGGGTGATGGGCCTGGATTCGTCGCTCAAGTGCAACGCCCAAGGCTTTGCTGAATACTACCGGCAACGGGCTGCACGGCTGGCTGCCCTGGAGGACGGTTATGTGCGCTTCCACCTGCAGTTGCAGCCCGAGGCCGGTGGCGGTCGGCTGACCGTGCGGGTCGAAGACAGTGGCCCCGGCTTCGATGTCGCGCGGATGACGGCCCTGCAGCAGAACGCCGACCGCTTCAGTGGTCGGGGTCTGATGCTGGTCGATCAACTGACTGCGCGTTGTGCCTGGACCGACGATGGGCGTGCTGCCCGCGTGGAGTTTTGCTGGCCGCCTCAGGCATAATCCAGCTTTGTGATCAGGGAGTTATCGGTGTCTGATGTTCACCTCGACAGCGCCGTCCTGGCGGCCTTGCAGGACGTGATGGAGGACGAATATCCGGTTCTGCTGGATACCTTTCTGGCTGACTCCGAAGAACGCATGCGTCTGTTGCGCCTGGCGCATGGGCAACAGGATGCCCAGGGCCTGCGCCTGGCGGCACACAGCTTCAAGGGCAGTTGCAGCAACATGGGGGCGCCGCTACTGGCAGGCCTTTGCCGCCTGCTCGAAGAGGCGGGTCGACGTGAGATGCTGGAGGAGGTTGACGACCTGCTCGAACAGACCGAACGTGAGTTCGCCATCGTGCGCATCTTGTTCAAAAGCGAACGCCAGCGGTATGGCTCCCTCTCCTGATCCGCGAGGTGGCCTTGCGTTGGGCGGCTACAGGCTCGCTACCTTACCCTGAGCCTGTTGGTTCGCCCCTCGCTTGACCACCTGGTTTCATGCGCGATGGTTAGCCCGTGTGGAACTTGGCCCGACCCTTGCTATTGCTCTGGCACGACCCATCCCTCGCGGAGAGTGCCAATGTCCGTTGCCCCCGATCTATTGCTCAGGCCGGCCCCTGAGATCAAAGCCAAAACCGCCGCGGCCAAGCCGCCGGCCAGAGCGCCTGAGCCCCAGCAGAAAGAGGCTTCTAGCTTTGCCCAGGTGTATGCCAAGGAACGCCAGGCGCGACCCGCTGAGCGCCAGGAAGGCACGGCGCGAGTCGACGACGAGGCGGTGGCCAGCCGCGCGCCAGAGCAGGATGAGGAGGTGGCGGAGGTCGTTGACCCGACAGCCATTGCCGATAGCGGCAAAACCTTGCCGACCGAGCCGGTTCTGGATCCGTTGCTGTTGCTGGGGATGACCGGCCAGATGCCGGCGGTGCCCGAGACCCTGCCTGACGCCATCGAACTCGAGGGCGGCGGCGAGGGGGACGCGGAAATGTCGCTCTGGGGATTGCCGGGTGGCGGCGTCCTGGCCCCGACGCAAGCGACCCCGGCGGCGACGACTGAAGAGACTCTCGCTGGCGTTATGCCCCAGGGACCTGTCCAACTGGGGCTGACTGGCCAGGTTGGCAGCGCGGTGACGGGTGCCAGCGCGCAGAGCGCGCCAACCAGCCTGGCGGCTCAGGCCACCCTGAGCGCCGGGCAGAATTTCGCCAGCGCCTTGGCCAGCGCCGAGCAACAGCTGCAGCCGGTGGTGAGTGAGGACGAGCTGGACCTGCCGATGACGGAGCTGTCATTCGAAGGACTGGAGAACCTCAAGGAAAGCGTCGGCGAACAGCGCGTGGACAGTAACCGGCTGGGGGCGTTGAACCAGGCCGCCAGCCAGCAGCCCACACCGGCCCAGCGTAGCGCGCTGATTCCCGGCTTGCCTGTGCCGATGCAGCAGGGCGCATGGAGCGAGGCGGTGGTCGACAAGGTCATGTGGCTGTCCAGCCAGAACCTCAAGTCCGCCGAAATTCAACTCGACCCCGCGGAATTGGGCCGGCTGGAGGTGCGCATCAGCG
The DNA here is from genome assembly GCF_040514055.1 of Pseudomonas sp. GTDB lineage: Bacteria > Pseudomonadota > Gammaproteobacteria > Pseudomonadales > Pseudomonadaceae > Aquipseudomonas. Next base: position 98,080 of record NZ_JBEVDL010000036.1, on the reverse strand, counting down.
TCAACCAGGAGCAAACCCAGGTGAGTTTCGCCAGCCCGCATGCCCAGGTGCGTGAGGCGCTGGAAGGACAGATGCACCGCCTGCGCGAGCTGTTCACCCAGCAGGGCATGAACCAGCTCGATGTCAGCGTGTCCGACCAATCCCTCAGCCGCGGCTGGCAAGGCCAGGGTAACGAGGGCGGCGAACGGCGCAGTGGCGGTGGTTCTGGCGAGCACGGCGCCGCCGATGAGCCGGTGCTGCTGGGGACCAGCGAGGTGCGGGCGGCCGGGCCGGGTAGCGCGCGTGGCCTGGTGGATTACTACGCCTGACCTAGGGCCTGTTGACACTAGCCACGCGCGCGTAGTGTCAACAGGCCCCAGGGCGACAGCACTCTCCCGCTGTCAGTCTGACGGACCCTGGCGCGCCGATCCGTCAGGCGTACGCTGTGCGCCGCGCAACCCTTCGAGTCATGCCGCCTGACCACGCCTACGCCTGTACGCATTACCATCGTGGTTCGGCGCGGCCGTGCGGCTTGGGTCCACAGGCCCTAGACTGTTGCTGTCCGTTTAGGAGTTGCCAGCGCGTGCGCAGCCCTTTAGCGTGACAGCGCCAGGCGAGCCTGGTATATCCGCTGCGCGTGCAGTCTGTGCGCAACCGCTTTCCGGCGGTTGGCATAACACTTGCTCGCACCTCGATGAAACCGGATACCACTCCGCTCAGTGACGGAAAATTGGCATGGCAAAGAAAGAGGCGCCGCAAAGCCCGCCCGACGCAGGAGCGAAACCGGCCGGCAAGGGTAAGTTGAAACTCATCATTCTGGTGGTGGTGGCATTGTTGGTGGTGGTGGGCCTGTCCATTGGTGGCACCTGGTTCCTGCTGAACAAGGGCGACGCCAAGCATGCCGACAAGGATGAAAAAGCCGAGGCTGCCGAGGCTGTCGCCCCCGTTGGCAAGCAGGCGGCCATTTACGAGCCGCTGACGCCGGCCTTTGTGGTCAACTTCAATTACCAGGGACGCCAGCGTTACATGCAGGTCAGCATCGCCTTGATGGCGCGCGATCAGGCCGCACTGGACGGACTGAAAGTCCATATGCCGTTGCTGCGCAACCGCCTGGTGATGCTCTTGTCCAGCCAGGATTTCGAGGCGCTGATCACCCCGGTGGGCAAGGAAATGCTGCGTCAGCAGGCGACCGCCGCGGTCCAGGAACTGGCGCAGAAGGAGACCGGCAAGCTGGCGGTCGAGCAAGTGCTATTCACCAACCTCGTTTTGCAGTGAGAACGCCCTGATGGCTGTGCAAGACCTGCTGTCCCAAGACGAGATCGATGCCCTGTTGCACGGGGTGGACGACGGCGCGGTCGAACCCGAAGACGCGGTCGAGCCGGGTAGCGTCAAAAGTTACGACCTTTCCAGCCAGGATCGAATCGTCCGTGGCCGGATGCCGACCCTGGAAATGATCAACGAGCGCTTCGCCCGTTATACCCGCATCAGCATGTTCAACCTGTTGCGCCGCTCGGCGGATGTGGCGGTGGGCGGTGTGCAGGTGATGAAGTTCGGTGAGTACGTGCACTCGCTGTATGTGCCGACCAGCCTGAACCTGGTGAAGATGAAACCCCTGCGCGGCACCGGGCTGTTTATCCTGGATGCCAAGCTGGTGTTCAAGCTGGTGGACAACTTCTTTGGCGGCGACGGTCGTCACGCCAAGATCGAGGGCCGGGAATTCACCCCCACCGAATTGCGGGTGGTGCGCATGGTTCTCGATCAGGCGTTTATCGACCTGAAGGAGGCCTGGCATGCGGTCATGGACGTTAATTTCGAGTACATCAACTCGGAAGTGAACCCGGCGCTGGCCAATATCGTCAGCCCCAGTGAAGTGATAGTGGTCTCGACCTTCCACATCGAGCTCGATGGCGGCGGTGGCGACCTGCACGTGACCATGCCCTATTCGATGATCGAACCGATCCGCGACATGCTCGACGCCGGGTTCCAGTCGGATGTCGACGACCAGGACGAACGCTGGATCAAGGCCCTGCGCGAGGACATCCTGGGCGTCAGCGTGCCGTTGGGTGCCACGGTGGCGCGCCGCCAGTTGCGCTTGCGCGACATCCTGCACATGCAGCCCGGCGACGTGATCCCGGTCGACTTGCCGGAGAGCGTGATTTTGCGCGCCAACGGCGTGCCGGCGTTCAAGGTCAAGCTGGGCGCACACAAGGGCAACCTGGCGCTGCAGGTGCTTGAACCGATCGAGCGACCTCGCTAACCCCTTATTTTTAATCTTATTCTCCTTGCCGAGGACGCCTGATGGCCGATGAAAACGAACATACCAGCCCTGAGGAGCAGGCCCTGGCCGACGAGTGGGCGGCGGCGCTGTCCGAGGCCGGCGATGCCAGCCAGGACGATATCGATGCGATGATGGCCCAGACCAGTAGTCCCGCCGAGCCGTCGGCGCCACGCGCGCCCATGGAGGAATTCGGCAGCACGCCGCGTTCCAACCTGCCGGTGAACTTGGAAGGCCCGAACCTGGACGTGATCCTGGATATCCCGGTGTCCATTTCCATGGAAGTCGGCAACACCGACATCACCATCCGCAACCTGCTGCAGCTCAACCAGGGCTCGGTGATCGAGCTCGATCGTCTGGCCGGTGAGCCGCTGGACGTGTTGGTCAACGGCACCCTGATCGCCCATGGCGAGGTGGTGGTGGTCAACGAGAAGTTCGGCATCCGCTTGACCGATGTGATCAGTCCCAGCGAACGCATCAAGAAGCTGCGCTGAGCCATGGCCAAACTCCTCGCGCTGTTCGCCGCCGGGCCGCTGGCGGCCCTGGCCGCCGAACCGGCGACGGTCGCACCGCTGACTAACAGCGGTATCGCCGGGCAGCTGGTGCAGTTGCTGCTGGGACTGGGCCTGGTGATCGGCCTGATTTTCCTGCTGGCCTGGCTGATGCGGCGGGTCCAGCAGATCGGCCCGCGCGGCGGGCAGGTGATCAAGCTGGTGGCCAGTCAGTCGCTGGGGCCACGCGATCGCTTGGTGCTGGTTCAGGTGGGCACTGAACAGATTTTGCTGGGCTTGACCCCCGGCCAGATCACCCCCCTGCATGTGCTCAAGGAACCGGTACCGCTGGCCGATGCCGAAGTGGCCACGCCCGAATTTGCCCAGCGGCTGATGGAGTTGCTGGGCAAGGATCAGAAGGACAAACCGTGATGACCGCCGTTCGCCTGCTGCTGAGCCTGGCGCTGGTCCTGCTCGCGCCCCTGGCCCTGGGGGCCACGAGCGACCCGCTGTCGATTTCGGCGATCACCCTGTCGACCAATGCCGAGGGTCAGCAAGAGTATTCGGTCAGCCTGCAGATCCTGCTGATCATGACGGCCCTGAGTTTTATCCCGGCCTTTGTCATGCTGATGACCAGTTTTACCCGGATCATCATCGTCTTTTCAATCCTGCGACAGGCCTTGGGCCTGCAGCAGACGCCGTCGAACCAGATCCTGATCGGCCTGGCCCTGTTTCTGACGATGTTCATCATGGCGCCGGTGTTTGACCAGATCAATCGCGAGGCCTTGCAGCCCTACCTGAACGAGCAACTGGTGGCCCAGGAGGCGATCAAGAAAGCCGAGGTGCCGATCAAGAACTTCATGCTGGCGCAAACCCGCGAAAGCGACCTGGAGCTGTTCGTCCGGTTGTCCAAACGTACCGATATCCTCACCCCTGTGGACGCGCCGCTGACCATCCTGGTGCCGGCCTTTGTCACCTCGGAGCTGAAAACCGCCTTTCAGATCGGCTTTATGATTTTTATCCCGTTCCTGGTCATCGACCTGGTGGTGGCCAGTATCCTTATGGCGATGGGCATGATGATGTTGTCGCCGCTGATCATTTCGCTGCCGTTCAAGATCATGCTGTTCGTCTTGATCGATGGCTGGGCGCTGATCATGGGCACGCTTGCCGCCAGTTTCGGAGGAACCTGATATGACCCCTGAAATCGCGGTGGACCTGTTTCGCGAGGCGCTCTGGCTGACCGCGATGATAGTCGCGATTCTGGTGGTGCCCAGCCTGGTGGTCGGCCTGTTGGTGGCGATGTTCCAGGCCGCCACGCAGATCAACGAGCAGACCCTGAGCTTTCTGCCGCGCCTGCTGGTGATCATGCTCACGCTGATCTGGGCGGGGCCCTGGCTGGTTCGCCAGCTGATGGAGTTCACCACCAACCTGATCCAGAACATTCCGTTGCTGATCGGCTGATGCTCGAGCTCAGCGACGCGCAGATCGGCGGCTGGGTGGGCAGTTTCCTGCTGCCGCTGTTTCGCATTGCCGCGCTGCTGATGACCATGCCGATCATTGGCACTCAGCTGGTGCCGGTACGGGTGCGCATGTACCTGTCACTGGCGATCTGCCTGGTGTTGATGCCCACGCTGCCACCCATGCCGCAGGTCGATTCGGTCAGCCTGCAGTCCTTTGTGATGATTGCCCAGGAAGTGCTGATCGGGGTCATGCTGGGGTTTGTGCTACAGCTGTTTTTCCATGTTTTCGTCATGGCCGGGCAACTGGTCGCCACGCAAATGGGGCTGGGCTTCGCCTCCATGGTCGACCCGGCCAACGGTATTTCGGTGGCGGTGATTGGACAATTCTTCCTGATGCTGGTGACCCTACTGTTCTTGGCCATGAACGGCCACCTGGTGGTGTTCGAGGTGCTGGCGGAGAGTTTCGTGACCCTGCCGGTCGGCAGCGGGCTGAGGGCCGAGCATTACTGGGCACTGGCCGGCAAGCTCGGTTGGGTGCTGGGAGCGGGACTGTTGCTGGTGCTGCCGGCGGTCACGGCGCTGCTGGTGGTGAATATCGCCTTTGGCGTGATGACCCGCGCCGCGCCGCAGTTGAATATCTTCTCCATCGGCTTTCCGCTGACCCTGGTGCTGGGATTGGTGATCGTCTGGATCGGCATGGCCGATATTCTCGCGCAATACCAGGTGCTGGCCACCGAGGTCTTGCAGTGGCTGCGTGAAATGGTCGGGGCGGCGTAGTGTGGGCTGCCTGATGAGGGCCTGTTGCAATCCACCGGTAAAGGGCTGAGCCATGGCCGAAAGCGAAAGCGGCGCGGACAAGAGCGAGGAACCCACCGACAAACGGCTGCGTGAGTCCCGGGAAAAAGGCCAGGTGGCCCGCTCGCGGGAACTCAACACGCTGGCGGTGATGTTGGCTGGGACCGGGGGGCTGCTGGCCACCGGTGGCGAACTGGGCGATGCCTTGCTGCGGGTGATGCGTGCCTGTTTCGATTTGCCGCGGGAGGCCTGGTTCAGCGAGGAGAGCATGGGGTTGCTGCTGATGGCTTCGGCGCAGACCGCTCTGGAAGCCATGTTACCGCTGTTCGTTTACCTGCTGATCGCCTCGTTGGTGGGGCCCATCGCGCTGGGCGGCTGGCTGTTTTCGGCGGAGGCGCTGGCCCCAAAATTCAGCCGACTCAACCCTCTTGCCGGCTTGAAACGGATGTTTTCGGTCAAGGCCCTGGTCGAGCTGGTCAAGGCCCTGGCCAAGTTCGTGGTGATCCTGATGGTCGGTCTGGCGGTGCTCTCGGCCGACCGCGACGCGTTGCTGGCCATGGCCCACGAGCCCCTGGAAATGGCCATCCTGCACAGCGCCCAGGTGGCTGGCTGGAGCGCGCTGTGGATGGCTTGCGGCTTGATGCTGATCGCCGCGGTGGATGTGCCGTTCCAGTTGTGGGACAACCGTCAGAAATTGATGATGACCAAGCAGGAAGTGCGCGACGAATACAAGGACAGCGAGGGCAAGCCCGAGGTCAAGCAGCGGATTCGCCAGCTGCAGCGGGAAATGGCCGAACGTCGCATGATGGCCTCGATTCCCCAGGCCGATGTGGTCATCACCAACCCCACTCACTTCGCCGTGGCGTTGAAATACGATCCCGCCCAGGGCAGTGCCCCGGTGCTGCTGGCCAAGGGGGGGGATTTTCTCGCGTTGAAAATCCGCGAGATCGCCCAGGAGCACAAGGTGATGGTGCTTGAATCACCGGCCCTGGCGCGGGCGGTGTTCTTTTCCACCGAGCTGGATCATGAGATCCCCGCCGGGCTCTATCTGGCGGTGGCCCAGGTACTGGCCTATGTCTATCAGCTGCGCCAGTTCCGCGCCGGCAAGGGCAAGCGGCCCGGGCCGCTACCGGACCTGCCCATTCCGCCGGACCTGCGGCGGGACGAGTAACGGCGTGTGCAGGGCCGCTACCCCTGCCATGACCCCATTCCGCCGGACCTGCGGCGCGACGAGTAACGGCGTCAAGTCACAAGCTGTAAGCGCTCAAGCGACCGTCACCGCTGCGCCTCATACTCTTTTTGCAGCTTGCAGCTTGCAGCTTGCAGCTTGCAGCTTGCAGCTTTACTCGATCACCCCGCAGCCGATCCGTGCGCCCCCGCCGCCCAGGGGTGCGGGGTGGTCGGCATGGTTGTCGCCGCCGGCATGCACCATCAACGCGTGGCCCTTGAGTTCGCTCAGCTGTTTCAGGCGCGGTGCCAGCACCGGTTGCTGGGCCTTGCCGTCGGCGGTCACCAGCAGCGCCGGTAAGTCGCCCAGATGGCCATCGCCCCAGGGGCTGCCGTGTTTGCCGCTCGTGCGTGGGTCCCAATGGCCGCCTGCAGCCTCCGCGGCCGAGAGTTGGCCGGCTTTGTCGGCGGGGGCGCAGCTGGGGTTGGCATGCACATGAAAACCATGAATGCCCGGCGTCAGGCCGTGCAGCGCGGGGGTAAGGACCAGGCCATGGGGCGTCTCGCTGAGGTCAACGCTGCCCAGGGGCTGGCCCTGGCCCTGGGCGTCGACCTGGGTCAGCGGAATGGTCAGGGTCTGCGCCTGCACGGGCAGGGTGGCACACAGACCTAATACGGCGATCGAGCAGGGTTTCCAAAACGTCAGCATGGGTATTGCTCCAGGACAGGTGTCTTGCTCGGACCCTCGCCGCGCGTTGTGGTTCGTCGCGCGCCCCGCACCCGCGCCCTGGCTGGGCCCGGGCAAGTTGGACAGCTTCTTGCAGATGCCCTGGCACGGGCGTCGTCGGCGTCAAAAGATTGAACGGGTTGGAGTGGACTGTGGCAGTAGATCGCGCGCAACTGGTGGGCAACGTACGCAGTAACCTCTCGGGTCTGCGCGAAGGCAACCTGGGTATTCCGTTGCTGCTGCTGGTCATGCTTGGCATGGTCATGTTGCCGATTCCGCCGTTCCTGCTGGACGTGTTGTTCACGTTCAGCATCGCGCTGTCGATCGTGGTGCTGCTGGTCAGCATCTATGCCTTGCGGCCGTTGGATTTCGCGGTATTCCCGACCATCCTGCTGGCGTCCACCTTGCTGCGCCTGGCCCTGAACGTCGCCTCGACCCGGGTGGTGCTGCTGCACGGCCAGGATGGGCATGCCGCCGCCGGCCAAGTGATCCAGGCCTTTGGCGAGGTGGTGATCGGTGGCAACTACGTGGTGGGTATCGTGGTGTTCGCGATCCTGATGATCATCAACTTCGTGGTGGTCACCAAGGGCGCGGGGCGGATCTCCGAAGTCAGCGCGCGCTTCACCCTGGATGCCATGCCCGGCAAGCAGATGGCCATTGACGCTGACCTCAACGCCGGCCTGATCGATCAGGTCGAGGCCAAGAAGCGTCGTACCGAGGTGGCCCAGGAGGCCGATTTCTACGGCTCCATGGACGGTGCCAGCAAGTTCGTGCGCGGTGACGCGATCGCCGGCCTGCTGATCCTGTTTATCAACCTGATCGGCGGCATCGCCATCGGCGTGCTGCAGCATGACCTGAGTTTCGCCGATGCCGGGCGCATCTACACCTTGTTGACCATCGGTGACGGTCTGGTGGCGCAGATTCCCTCACTGCTGCTGTCGACCGCCGCGGCCATCATGGTGACCCGCGTGTCCAGCTCCGAAGACATGGGCCAGCAAGTCACCCGGCAGATGTTCGCCTCGCCCCGGGCGCTGGCCGTCGCCGCCGCCATTATGGTCGTCATGGGCCTGATTCCTGGCATGCCCCACGTACCCTTCGTCGGCCTCGGCTTGATAGCCGCGGGCGGCGCCTACTGGATCGCCAACAAGCAACGCAAAGCCCAGGAGCAGGTGGTGCAGGAAGTGCAGCGCCAGCAGGAGCTGCTGCCGGCCCAGCGGGCCCAGGAGGTCAAGGAACTGGGTTGGGACGACGTCACCCCGGTGGACATGGTCGGCCTGGAAGTGGGCTACCGGCTGATTCCGCTGGTCGACCGTAACCAGGGGGGACAACTGTTGGCGCGGATCAAGGGGGTGCGCAAGAAGCTCTCCCAGGACATGGGTTTCCTGATGCCGTCGGTACATATCCGCGACAACCTCGACCTGCAGCCCAATGCCTACCGCCTGACCCTGATGGGGGTCAGCGTGGCCGAGGCGGAGGTCTATCAGGATCGCGAGCTGGCGATCAATCCAGGGCAGGTCTTCGGCCCGCTTAACGGGATCGCCGCCAAGGATCCGGCGTTCGGCCTGGAAGCGGTATGGATAGACCCGACCCAGCGAGACCAGGCCCAGTCGCTGGGGTACACCGTGGTCGACGCCAGTACGGTGGTCGCCACGCACCTGAACCAGGTGCTGCACAAGCACGCCCACGAATTGCTCGGCCACGAGGAGGTGCAGCAATTGCTGCAGCTGCTGGCCAAGAGCTCGCCCAAGCTGGCCGACGAGCTGGTGCCCGGGCTGGTGTCGTTGTCGACCCTGCTCAAGGTGCTGCAGGCCTTGCTGCAGGAGCAGGTGCCGGTACGAGACATCCGCACCATCGCCGAGGCCATCGCCAATGTCGCGCCCAAGAGTCAAGATCCCGCCGCCATGGTGGCCGCGGTGCGCGTGTCGTTGGCCCGTTCGATCGTGCAAAGCATTGTGGGACTAGAGCCGGAGCTGCCTGTGATCACCCTCGAGCCAAGGTTGGAACAGATATTGCTTAACAGTCTACAGAAGGCCGGTCAAGGCGCCGAGGAGGGGATCCTGCTCGAGCCCGGCATGGCTGAGAAGCTGCAGCGTTCCCTGGTGGAAGCGGCGCAGCGCCAGGAGATGCTCGGCAAACCCGCGATTCTGCTGGTGGCCGGTCCGGTTCGGGCGATGTTGTCGCGCTTTGCAAGGCTGGCCGTGCCGAACATGCAGGTGCTGGCGTACCAGGAAATCCCAGATAACAAGCAAGTCACCATAGTCGCGACTGTGGGTCAGAACTAACCGAGGTCCAAGGCCATGCAAGTCAAACGCTTTTTCGCTGCCGATATGCGCCAAGCCATGAAACTGGTTCGCGACGAGCTGGGCGCGGATGCCTCGATCATCGGAAACCGTCGGGTCGCCGGCGGTGTGGAACTGACCGCCGCGCTGGATTACCAGGCCCCTGCGGCCCCGGTTCGCCAACCCAACGCGGCGCTGGAAGCGGAGCTGCGCAAGACCCAGTCGCGGATCGCCTCGGCCCAAGCCGAGCTGACCACCCGCGAGCAGGTCGATGCCGGCCAGGACCGCCAGCTGTTCGCCAACGAATCGATTATCGCCCCCGAACTGCCCGCCTCGGTATTGCGTCCGGCCGGTCGCCCGGCGGCGCCGAGCCCCAGCGCAGCGAGTGCGGTGGCCACCGATCAGCGCGCGCTGGACGCCATGCGTTTCGAATTGCACGGCCTGCGTCAGCTGATCGAAGTGCAGCTGGGTTCCATGGCCTGGGGCCAGTTGCAGCACCGTCGTCCACAGCAGGCCAACCTCTGGCGTCGGTTGCAGCGCATGGGGCTGTCGGCGGACATCGCCAAGGCCTTGCTCGAGCGCGTGGCCAACGTGGCCGAACCGCGTCAGGCCTGGCGGATGGTGCTGGCGCACCTGGCTCACGCGATCCGCACGCCCAAGCAGGAGCCGCTGGAAGAGGGCGGTGTGATCGCCCTGGTCGGGCCGGCCGGCATGGGCAAGACCACCACCCTGGCTAAACTGGCGGCCCGTTATGTGCTCAAATACGGCTCGCAAAATATCGCGCTGGTCAGCATGGACTGCTACCGCATCGGTGCCCAGGAGCAGCTCAAGACCTTGGGGCGCATTCTCAATGTCACCGTTACCCCGGTCGATCCTGGCCAGTCGTTGTTGCAGGCACTCAAGCCCCTGGCAGGCAAACGGGTGGTGTTGATCGACACCGCCGGGCTGCCGGGCAACGATCCGGCCTTGGCGATGCAGTTGGAAGCCTTGGCGGCGCGGGGCCTCAAGGCAAAAAATTATCTGGTTTTAGCGGCCACTAGTCAGAGCCAAGTGCTCAAGGCCGCCTACCATAGTTATAAGCGTTGCGGCCTTGCAGGCTGCATACTGACCAAATTGGACGAGGCGACCAGCATGGGTGAGGTTTTAGGTCTGGCTATCAGCCAGCATCTGCCGGTAGCCTACCAGACTGACGGTCCGAAGATTCCGGATGACCTGCAGGTACCCCGCGGTCATCAGCTGGTCAGTCGCGCGGTGGGCTTGCAGGCCGCCGAGGAACCGAGCGAAGACGCCATGGCCGACATGTTCGCCGGCCTGTATCAGGGGCCGACGCGCCGCGCCGGCTAGCTACAGCAGCCGCAGCCGGTCGCCAGGCGCGCCTGGCGACCGCTCAGGACGAGCACAGAAGGAATAAGCCAAATGGCCCAGCCGCAGCAAGACAAGGTGTGTAGATAACATGGGTAGGCATCCTGTACAGGTGATTGCGGTGACCGGCGGCAAGGGCGGCGTCGGCAAGACCAATGTGTCGGTGAATCTGTCGCTGGCCCTGGCCGACCTCGGTCGGCGGGTGATGTTGATGGACGCCGACCTTGGCCTGGCGAATGTCGACGTATTGCTGGGTCTGACCCCCAAACACACCCTGGCCGATGTGATCAGTGGCGAGTGTGAGCTGCGCGATGTGTTGTTGCTCGGTCCCGGCGGTATTCGCGTGGTGCCGGCGGCGTCGGGCACCCAGAGCATGGTGCAACTTTCGCCCATGCAGCACGCCGGCCTGATCCAGGCCTTCAGTGACATCAGCGACAACCTCGACGTGTTGGTGATCGACACCGCCGCCGGCATCGGCGATGCGGTGGTCAGCTTCGTGCGCGCGGCGCAGGAAGTGATAGTGGTGGTCTGTGACGAACCGACCTCGATCACCGATGCCTACGCCTTGATCAAGCTGCTCAATCGTGACCATGGCATGAGCCGCTTTCGGGTTCTGGCCAATATGGCCCACAGCCCGCAGGAAGGTCGCAACCTCTTTGCTAAGCTGACCAAGGTGACAGACCGATTCCTCGATGTGGCGCTGCAGTATGTGGGCGCCGTGCCCTACGATGAGTCGGTACGCAAGGCCGTGCAGAAGCAGCGCGCGGTCTATGAGGCCTTTCCGCGTTCCAAGTGCGCGCTGGCGTTCAAGGCGATTGCCCAGAAAGTCGACACCTGGCCGTTACCGGCCAACCCGCGCGGCCATCTGGAGTTCTTCGTCGAGCGTCTGGTGCAGCAGCCCACCGCGGACACGGGCGTATGACACCAGCCAGTGGACTCAGTATGTACAGCAAGGCACACGCTCAGGATTCGCAGCACCAGCTGATCGAACGCTACGCCCCCCTGGTCAAGCGCATCGCCTATCACATGCTGGCCCGCTTGCCTGCCAGTGTGCAGGTGGATGATCTGATCCAGGCCGGCATGATCGGCCTGCTCGAATCGGCGAAGAAGTACGATGCGAGCAAGGGCGCCAGTTTCGAGACCTTTGCCGGTATCCGCATCCGCGGTTCGATGCTCGACGAGGTGCGCAAGGGCGATTGGGCGCCCCGTTCGGTCCACCGCAACACCCGCATGGTCAGCGACGCCATTCGAAAAATCGAGGCGCGCACCGGTCGCGACGCTAAAGATCAGGAGGTTGCGGCCGAACTCCAATTGAGTCTCGAGGATTACTACGGCATTCTGGGCGACACGTTGGGCAGCCGCCTGTTCAGTTTCGACGACCTGTTGCAGGACGGCGAGCACGGTGGTTTGCGCGAAGACGCCGGTATCACCCATTTCGAGCCCGCGCGCGATCTGGAAGACCAGCGTTTCCAGGTGGCGCTGGCCGATGCCATCGCCAACCTGCCGGAGCGTGAGCGTCTGGTGTTGGCGCTGTATTACGATGAAGAGCTGAATCTGAAGGAAATCGGCGAAGTACTGGGGGTTAGCGAGTCGCGTGTCAGCCAGTTGCATAGCCAGTGTGCCGCGCGTCTGCGCGCACGGCTCGGTGAATGGCGCGCGCCCTGAGGCGCCCGGTGCGGGTCGGTTCCACGATTGAAGGGCGTATTCAGCTGCTGAGTGCGTTTAGGACTGTACGGAGGTCGACTTGGACAAGAACATGAAAATCCTCATCGTTGACGACTTCTCGACGATGCGACGGATCATCAAGAACCTCTTACGCGACTTGGGTTTTACCAATACCGCCGAGGCCGATGATGGCACCACCGCATTGCCGATGCTGCAAAGCGGGAGTTTCGACTTTTTGGTCACCGACTGGAACATGCCGGGCATGACGGGCATCGACCTGTTGCGCGCGGTGCGTGCGGACGAGCGCCTCAAGCAGCTGCCGGTGCTGATGGTAACGGCCGAAGCCAAGCGCGACCAGATCATCGAAGCGGCGCAAGCCGGGGTCAATGGTTATGTGGTCAAGCCGTTCACAGCCCAAGTGCTGAAAGAGAAGATTGAAAAAATCTTCGAGCGGGTCAACGGCTGATGTTCGCCACGAGGGTCTTATGGATCAGAAAGATTCCACATCGGGTGACCTTGAGTCGGCCCTGAAAATCAATGCTCGTGAGCTGGTAGCCAGCCTGGAAAAAGGCAACTTCGGCGAAGCGGTGCTGTTCATCAACGAGCTCAACAAGGTGCGCGACCGTGGCTTGTATCACGAGGTCGGCAAGCTGACCCGCGAGCTGCACAACGCCATCGTCAACTTTCAGCTGGACCCCCGGATGCCCCACGCCCAGGAGGTCTCGCAAATCACCGACGCCACTGAGCGGCTGAACTACGTGGTCACCATGACGGAGAAGGCGGCCAACCGGACCATGGACCTGGTGGAACAGAGCGCCCCCTTGGTCAACGGTCTGAGCGACGAGGCGCAGAGCCTGGGCGCCGACTGGGGGCGCTTTATGCGCCGTGAGCTGGGCGCCGATGCGTTCCGTGAGTTGGCCAAGCGTATCGAGGTTTTCCTGGCGCGCAGCGAGCGCGACGGCGCGGCGATCTCCGGCCATCTCAACGATATTTTGCTGGCCCAGGACTTTCAGGACCTGACAGGGCAGGTGATCAAGCGTGTCACCCAGCTGGTGACCGAGGTCGAGGGCAATCTGCTGAAGCTGGTGCTGATGGCCAGCCAGGTAGATCGTTTCGCCGGCATTGAACATAACCATGAGGTGTTGCGTGCCGAACAAGAACAATTAAAAGAGCCGTCTCGGGGTGAAGGTCCGCAGATTCATGCCGATACCCGTGAGGACGTCGCGTCCAACCAGGACGATGTCGATGATCTGCTATCCAGCCTGGGATTCTAGGTTCCACGCGAACCTTTGGGGAGCACGCACATGAGCTTCGGCGCCGATGAAGAAATCCTCCAGGACTTCCTGGTCGAGGCCGGTGAGATACTTGAGCAACTGTCCGAGCAGTTGGTCGAGCTGGAAAGCCGCCCGGATGATTCGAATCTGCTCAACGCCATCTTTCGCGGTTTTCACACCGTCAAAGGTGGCGCGGGCTTCCTGCAGCTCAATGAGCTGGTGGAATGCTGCCATATCGCGGAAAACGTCTTCGATATCCTGCGCAAGGGCGAACGGCGTGTCGATTCGGAGCTGATGGATGTCATCCTCGAGGCGCTGGATGCGGTCAACCTGATGTTCAGTCAGGTGCGTGAGCGCGTCGAGCCTACCCCGGCCACGCCCGAATTGCTGGCGGCGCTGACTCGCCTGGCGGAGCCGGCCAGTGCCCAGGCCGCAGTGGTCGAGGCGCCAGACGAGCCAGATATTCACGTCGATGCCAGCGATCAGGAGTTCGAGCAGCTGCTCGACGCCTTACCCGAAGCCCCCGCGCCACTGGCGGCCCCGAGTGCGCCCGTGGGTGGCGGTGATGAAATCACCGATGACGAGTTCGAGGCGTTGCTCGATCAGTTGCATGGCAAGGGCCAGGCCGCGGCGCCCGCTGGCGTGGCTAAGGCTCCGGTCGCCGCCGTGGCAGCGGCGCCCACGGTCGGTGGCGGTGACGAGATCACCGATGATGAGTTCGAGGCCTTGCTCGATCAGCTGCATGGCAAGGGCAAGTTCGTCGAGCCCGTGGCTGCCGCCGAGCCTGCTGCCCCGGTAACGCCCGCGGCGCCAGTGCCGGGTGGCGGCGACAATATTACCGACGACGAATTCGAGGCGCTGCTCGATCAGTTGCACGGCAAGGGCAAGTTCGTCGAGCCTGCTGCCCCGGCCGTTGCGCCGTCGCCCCCCGTTGCAGCGCCGGCCCCGCTGGCGAAAGCCAAGGCGCCGGCCGCCGCCGCGCCCAAGCCCGCCGCCGCGCCCGCGGCAAAAGCGGAGCCGGCCAAAGCCGTTGCGCCGCCTGCGGCCGCGGCTGGGCCCGACAAAGCGAACCCGGCCAGCGAGGCGGAGACCACGGTGCGGGTCGATACCGCACGTCTGGACGAAATCATGAACATGGTTGGCGAGCTGGTGCTGGTGCGCAATCGCTTGGTACGCCTGGGTTCCAACAGCGCCGATGAGGCCATGGCCAAGGCTGTCTCCAACCTCGATGTGGTGACTGCCGACCTGCAGACCGCGGTGATGAAAACCCGCATGCAGCCGATCAAGAAAGTCTTCGGCCGCTTCCCGCGCCTGGTGCGCGACCTGGCCCGCAGCCTGAAAAAAGAGATCAACCTCGAACTGGTTGGAGAAGAGACCGACCTGGACAAGAACCTGGTGGAGGCCCTGGCCGATCCCCTGGTGCACTTGGTGCGCAATTCGGTGGATCATGGCATTGAGTCGCCGGAAGCGCGCGAAGCCGCCGGAAAAAGTCGGGGCGGCAAGATCGTGCTGGCGGCGCAGCAGGAAGGCGATCATATCCTGCTGTCGATTTCTGACGACGGCAACGGCATGGATCCGGATGTACTGCGGGCCAAGGCGGTCGAGAAGGGGGTGCTGGACCGCGATGCGGCCGACCGTTTAAGCGAGGCCGAGTGCTACAACCTTATTTTCGCCCCGGGATTTTCCACCAAGGCGGAGATATCCGACGTGTCCGGGCGCGGTGTGGGCATGGACGTGGTCAAGACCAAGATTGCCCAGCTCAACGGCATCATCAATATCTATTCGGCAAAGGGCCAGGGCACCAAGATCGTGATCAAGGTGCCGCTGACCCTGGCGATCATGCCGACCCTGATGGTCATGCTGGGCGACCAGGCATTCGCCTTTCCCCTGGTCAACGTCAACGAGATTTTCCACCTCGACCTGTCGCGCACCAACGTGGTGGACGGGCAGGAAGTGGTGATCGTGCGCGAGAAAGCCTTGCCCTTGTTCTACCTCAAGCGCTGGCTGGTGCGCAGTGCCGCCCATGAAGAGCAGCGGGAAGGGCATGTGGTGATCCTGTCGGTGGGTACCCAGCGGATCGGCTTCGTCGTCGATCAACTGGTCGGTCAGGAGGAAGTGGTGATCAAACCCCTGGGCAAGATGCTGCAGGGTACGCCGGGAATGTCCGGCGCCACCATTACCGGTGACGGTCGCATCGCCCTGATTCTGGACGTGCCGAGCATGCTCAAACGTTACGCGCGGCGTCCTTAGGGCGCGGTTGGCGTCCGCCGCCTCGCGGTCGATATTGCAGTTTTTAGGAGTCTGTATGGCGGTCAAGGTCTTGGTGGTGGACGACTCCGGTTTCTTTCGCCGGCGTGTATCGGAAATCCTTTCCGCCGATTCGAATATCCAGGTGGTGGGCACCGCCACCAACGGCCGCGAGGCCATCGATCAAGCGTTGGCGCTCAAGCCCGATGTGATCACCATGGACTACGAGATGCCGATGATGGACGGCATCACTGCCGTTCGGCACATCATGCAGCGTTGCCCTACGCCGGTCTTGATGTTTTCCTCGCTGACCCATGAGGGCGCGCGCGTCACCCTGGATGCGCTGGATGCCGGGGCGGTGGATTTCCTGCCGAAGAATTTCGAGGACATCTCGCGCAACCCGGAGAAGGTCAAGCAGTTGCTGTGTGAAAAAGTCCACAGTATCGCTCGCAGTAATCGCCGCTACAGCACCTCACCGGCCGTGGCCGCCGCGCCGAGTCCCACGGCACCGGCGCCAGCGCCGGCACGCAGCAGCGCGGCGCCAGGCAGCAGTGCCCCGGCCGGCCCCCGGGCCTCGGCACCGGCTGCCGCACCCAAGCGCAAAGCCTACAAACTGGTGGCCATCGGCACGTCCACCGGTGGCCCGGTGGCCTTGCAACGGGTGCTGACCCAGCTGCCGGCCAATTTCCCAGCCCCCATCGTGCTGATCCAGCATATGCCGGCGGCGTTCACCAAGGCCTTCGCCGAGCGCCTGGACAAACTCTGCCGCATCAGTGTCAAGGAGGCCGAGGACGGCGATCTGCTGCGCCCGGGCCTGGCGCTGCTGGCGCCCGGTGGCAAGCAGATGATGATCGACGGCCGCGGTGCGGTGCGGATCCTGCCGGGCGACGAGCGTCTGAACTACAAGCCCTGTGTGGACATCACCTTCGGTTCGGCCGCCAAATCCTTCAACGACAAGGTTCTGGCGGTGGTGCTCACCGGCATGGGCGCCGATGGTCGCGAGGGCGCGCGCCTGCTCAAGGCCGGGGGCAGCCAGGTGTGGGCCCAGGACGAAGCCAGTTGCGTGATCTACGGCATGCCCATGGCGATCGCCAAGGCCAATCTCGCCGACGCGGTCTACAGCCTGGATGATATCGGTCGGCATCTGGCCGAGGCCTGCCTCTGATGGATGTAATGAGCCTGATCGGGATAACCCTGGCGTTTGTCGCGATCATTGGCGGTAACTACCTGGAAGGCGGGCATGTCGGCGCTCTGCTCAACGGGCCGGCGGCGTTGATCGTGATCGGCGGTACCCTGGGCGCGGCGTTTTTGCAGGCCCCCATGGAAGTGCTCAAGCGCGCGTTGGTGATCATTCGCTGGATCCTCTTCCCGCCGCGTATCGACCTGGCTGGCGGTATCAACCGCGTGGTCGGCTGGAGTCTGACGGCGCGCAAGGAGGGCTTGCTGGGGCTCGAGCCGGTGGCCGACGCCGAGCCGGATGCCTATGCGCGCAAGGGCCTGCAGCTGTTGGTGGACGGCGCCGAACCCGAGGCCATCCGCAGCATTCTCGAGGTCGACCTGTATACCCAGGAGGGACGCGATATCCAGGCGGCCAAGGTGTTCGAAAGCATGGGCGGCTATGCCCCGACCATCGGTATCATCGGCGCGGTGATGGGCCTGATTCACGTCATGGGCAACCTGGCCGATCCGAGCATGCTGGGCAGCGGCATTGCCGTGGCCTTTGTCGCGACCATCTACGGGGTGGGGTTCGCCAACCTGCTGCTGCTGCCGGTGGGCAACAAGCTCAAGGCCATCGCGGGCCGCCAGTCGCGTTACCGGGAGATGCTGCTCGAGGGCATACTGTCGATTGCCGAGGGTGAAAACCCACGCTCCATCGAACTGAAGCTGCAAGGCTTCATGGACTGATCATGGCCCGTCGTCGCCAGCATGAAGAACATGAGAACCATGAGCGTTGGCTGGTCTCCTACGCGGACTTTATCACCTTGCTGTTCGCGTTTTTCGTGGTCATGTATTCCATTTCCTCGATCAACGAAGGTAAGTACAAAATTCTCTCGGAGACCCTGACGGGCGTCTTCAACCAGCCCGACCGCTCGATCAAGCCCATCCCGATTGGTGAAGAGCGGCCACGCACCTCCGAGCCCGACCGCTCGATGGTCGATGAGCAGCAACAGAACGCCGCCTCCATCGACGAACCGGGGGCCGATCCGCTCGCCGAAATCGCCCAGAGCATCCGCGACGCTTTCGGCGAGATGATCATGAGCGACCAGATGACCCTGCGTGGCAACGAGCAGTGGATCGAGATCGAACTCAATTCCAGCCTGCTGTTTCCCAGTGGCGATGCGATTCCCAATGACGCGGCGTTCTCCATCATCGAAAAGGTCGCCAAGATCCTGGCGCCTTATGAGAATCCGGTGCATGTCGAGGGCTTCACCGACAACCTGCCGATTCGCACTTCCCTGTATCCAACCAATTGGGAGCTCTCCGCCGCGCGCGCGGCCAGCATCGTGCGCATGCTGGCCATGGACGGCTTGAATCCCGGACGCCTGGCCGCGGTCGGCTACGGAGAGTTCCAGCCGGTGGCGGACAATGCCACGGCTGAAGGGCGCGGGCGCAACCGGCGCGTGGTGCTGGTGATTTCACGTAACCTCGAGGTGCGCCGCGGGGTCAGTGGCGTGAGTGGCGCCGCCAAGCCACCGGCAGTGATCATGCCTGGAGCTGGCACGCAATCTGCACCAGCGCCAGGTGTACGGGCACCCACGCCGGGTGCCGTCAATTCCCCGTCGCCGGCTCCCTGAGCCTGCGACGCCAGTTCTCGGACCGGGCCTGCGCTCGCCGGGAGGATGAAGAAGATGAGAGTCTGGGCGGTAGCCAATCAAAAAGGCGGGGTCGGCAAGACCACCACCACCATCGCACTGGCAGGCCTGTTGGCCGATGCCGGCAAACGCGTGGTGGTGGTCGATTTGGATCCCCACGGTTCGATGACTAGCTATTTCGGTCACGATCCCGATTCCCTGGAGCGCAGTGCCTTCGACCTGTTCCAGCACAAGGGCAGCGTGCCGCCCGGACTGGCGGCGCAGCTGCTGCTGCCGACCAGCAACGAGCGCATCGCCCTGATGCCGTCCAGTACGGCGCTGGCCACCCTGGAGCGCCAGTCGCCCGGGCAGAGCGGCCTGGGTCTGGTGATCGCCAAAAGCCTGGCGCAACTGTGGCAGGACTATGACCACGCGCTGATCGACAGCCCACCGCTGCTCGGGGTGTTGATGGTCAACGCCCTGGCGGCCAGCCAGCAATTGGTGATCCCGGTACAGACCGAGTTCCTGGCAGTCAAGGGCCTGGAGCGCATGGTCAGCACCCTGGCCATGATCAACCGCTCACGCAAGCAGGCACTGCCCTATACCATAGTGCCGACCCTGTTCGATCGTCGCACCCAGGCCTCCATGAGCACCCTTCGGGTGCTGCGCAACAGCTACCCCGAGCATCTCTGGCCCGCCTATATTCCGGTGGATACCCGCCTGCGCGATGCCAGCCGAGCGGGGCAGACGCCCTCGCAGTTCGACGGCAACAGTCGGGGGGTTCTGGCCTACCGTGCATTGCTCAAACATCTGTTGAACCAGCAACTCGCCAACCAGGTAGCATGAGATGAGGGTCTATGCTCAACTGAGCAGCTCAAGTCCGCCGCCTCGCCGGCCGATAAGCAGTACAGGCTTCTTTTGCAGGTTGTACCCATGAGTCGTACCCCGGTCGTCGCCACCCGTTCCCAGCAGGCCCTGCAGTCCTATCTCGATGGGCTGTTGCAGGATGCCGCCGAGGAATTGGCGCAGGCCGAGACCTTCAGCCTGGACGAATTCGAAGCGGCGGTGCTCGAGGAGCAGGTGCGCGACGCGCGCCCGCAGCCGAACAGGCCGGTGCTGCCCGCCAGCGTGCTGCCACGGCCGGTGTTGGCCGAGCCGGCGCCACTGCAGCTGGCGTCGCTGAAAATGCCCCTGGCGCTGCCAGAGGTGGTGTCACCGCTGCCCAAACCGGTCGAGGTACAGGCGCCGCCGCCCCCCGCGCCAGCGGTACAGGCGCCCGTCGTCAGTGCCCTGGCACCTTCGGTGCAGCAGGCTGCCTCACCGCTGCCCTTGAAGGGTGGGCGCCCCGACTGGGCCCAGGCGTCTTTCGAATGCCTGTTGTTCGACGTCGCCGGGCTGACCCTGGCGGTGCCCCTGGTGTGCCTGGGTTCGATCTATCCGTTGGAAGGTCAGGATTTGACCGCACTGTTCGGTCAGCCGGACTGGTTCCTCGGGCTGCTGCCTGCCCCCGGTGGTAACCTCAAGGTCCTGGACACCGCGCGCTGGGTGATGCCCGACCGTTACCGCGAGGATTTCCGTGACGGCCTGCAATTCGTGATTTCGGTCCAGGGCTACGAGTGGGGGCTGGCAGTCCATCAGGTCAGCCGCTCGATCCGCCTGGAGCCGGATCAGGTCAAATGGCGCAGCCAGCGCACTCAACGGCCTTGGCTTGCCGGTACGGTGATCGAGCATATGTGCGCCTTGCTGGACGTCGCGGCGCTGGCCGAACTGATCGCCAGCGGCGCCACCAAGCGCATGGCGCCAAGCGTCGTGGGCAAGAGGCACTGAAGTAGAGGAAGTCACGCCGCGCGGGCTGCGCGCTTTCAGGCACACAGGCGGGGTGATACCCGCGTACGCTGTTTCCGGCGTTTTTTGACGAGGCAAGGGACATGAAGAAAAATTCTGCACAAGGCTCTGAAGATCCGATCCTGCAGTGGGTGACCTTCCGCCTGGACGACGAGACCTATGGCATCAATGTGATGCAGGTTCAGGAAGTCTTGCGCTACACCGAAATCGCCCCGGTGCCCGGTGCGCCGAGCTACGTGCTGGGCATCATCAACCTGCGCGGCAATGTGGTGACCGTGATTGACACCCGCCAGCGCTTTGGCCTTGATTCGGCGGAGGTCACCGACAATACGCGGATCGTTATCATCGAGGCCGACAAACAAGTGGTTGGCATCATGGTCGACAGCGTGGCGGAGGTGGTGTATCTGCGCCAATCCGAGGTGGAAACCGCCCCCAACGTTGGCAACGACGAGTCGGCCAAGTTTATCCAGGGTGTCTGCAACAAGAACGGCGAATTGCTGATCCTGGTCGAGCTGGACAAGATGATGTCGGAAGAAGAGTGGTCCGAACTGGAGAGTATCTGACCTGTGCTCGAACTCGCGCTGGTGGTGCTGGCCCTGGCCTGTGTCGGCCTGGCCGGCTGTTGCCTGTGGCTGAAGATGAACCAGCGCCAACAGGCCTTGTTGCAGGCCGAGCGCGATGCTGCGCGCGACCAGCGTCTGAAGGAATTGGGCAAGCGCCTGGATGCCTACCTGACCGGCAGCATTCGCATGGGCGAGGAACTGCACGAGTTACGGCGGGTGGTCGCGCCGCTGCCGGACAAACTTCAGCAAATCGAGCAGCGTGATCCCAGCAGCCTGTCCTTTACCCAGGCGGCGCGCCTGGTGGGGCTGGGCGCCAGCGTCGACGACCTGACCCAGTCCTGTGGCCTGAGCAGGGCGGAAGCGGAGCTGGTGAGCAAGCTGAACGAGGGCAAGGTCCGCCGCTCCTGAGCGGCGGCGTGCCTTTGCGGCTGGGCGCCACGCGCCTTCTGGCGAGCCCGTAGGGCGGCCTCGACGCGTCCTCCAGCGCCAGTCCGCCAGGGTGTTCCTCGAGCATCCTCAGCGCGCCGGCCCCCCCAGCAGCAGCGGTGGCGGTGTAATGTCGCGGTCCTGATCGGGATTGAAACCGGCCGGACACTTGCCCTTGAGGTACCAGGCGAAGGCGATGATTTCGGCAATGCTGCGGTACAGCTGCTCGGGGATCGCATCCCCCAGTTCCAGGCGCGCCAATAACCTGACCAACTCGGCATTTTCGTAGATCGGCACCTCGTACTGGCGGGCAATGGCCAGGATGGCCTCGGCCAGTTCATCGTCGCCCTTGGCCGTCAGGCTGGGCGCGTTGGCGCCGTCGTAGGTCAGGGCGATGGCTTGCCGGGGCGCGGTGTCTTTCATGGGCAAAGGGTCCTTGTGGCGTTGGCGAGCGGGCGAGGGCGTCAAGCGGTCTCGTCGACCCAGCGTTGTTCCAGCTGGGTGCGCGGTCCCTGGGGAGGTGTGCCCTGGCGGCAGTCCAGCTCGCCGACATTCAGCCCGGCGGCCAGCAGGCGCTCGCGCAGGTTGCCCAGTTCCGCTTCGATCAGGCTGGCGGTGCTGGCGCGTTCGGCCCAGAGCTGGCTGGACAGGCTGCCACGGGCCAACTGCGCCTGTACTTGCAGCGGCCCCAGGGGCGGCAAGTCGAATGCCAGCTCGACCCGCCAGAGCATCTCCTTTTGTTCCTTCTTGTCCTTCTTGGGGGGTTCTTCTTCGCGTTGCAACTTGATCTGCAACGGCACCAGCTCCTGCTGGTTGCGCATCGGCAGCTCCAGTTGCCAGGTGGTCAACAGGTTACCGTCAGGGCCGACCTGGCTCTGGGCCATGCTCGACAGTTGGTGGGTCTGCAGGCGTGACACCGCTGCCGCCGCCAGCTTGAGCAAGGCTTCCAGGTCCTCTTCGCCTTCCATGGCCTGTAGCAGCCGCGCGGGCAGGGGGAACTGCAACGCCTGTTGGCGTCCGCCGCCCTGGCTCAGGCCGCCAAGGGCCGAGCGGACGAAGGCCGGCAGCGCCTGGGCCAGGGCCGCGCCGGGGATGCCCGAACCACCCAGTGGGCTGGCGCCAGGCGCACCTGTCGGCAGCGCGGGCAGCAACTGGGCGACCAGGCGCAGCAGGTTGGCCTTGAGGTCCTGGGGCAGGGCGCCGGTCTGACCGGCGAGCAATTTGGATTCGAGAAACAGGCCGCTGTTTTCCAGGGCCTGGGCCAGTCCCTTGGGTGTGCTCAACTGGGCGCCACTGGGCAAGTTGCCAAGCAGCTTGTCGACGCTGCCGCGCAGGCCGTCGGGCAGGCCGGTTTTCTCGCCCAGGCCCTGCAGGGCCTTGAACAGGCCTTCCAGCGAGCCCTGGCGGTTGAGTTGGTTACCCAGTTGCTGGCCCAGGGCGAGCTGATCCAGGCGGCCGCTGAGCGGCAGAAACGCCAGGCTCTGGCTGCCTTGCACCTGGGCGGTCAACAGACTGCCGATGGGCAGCGGCAGCGGTGTTTCCAGGGCCAGCTTGCTGCCGGCCAGGGGCGTGTTGAGCAGGCTGACCAGCACCCGGTAAATCGCCTGGGACGCTTTGCCCTGCACCAGTTGCTCATTGGTCAGCACCTTGCCCTGGAGCAGTGTGCCCACCGGCAGTTGGTCCAGGTCGAGCTGGGTCAGCGCGCCACTGCCGCCGCTCTGCAGGGCCACGGCCAGGCGGGTTTCCGCCAGTGCGGTGACCACCACGGCGGCGCCTTGGCTCAAGGGCCGTGACCCGCTGGCCTGCAGCGTGGCCTGGCGGCCATTGTCCAGTGTCAGCTTGAGCAGCATCTGGAAACTCTGGCCGGCCTCCTTGACGGTGACGACTTCGGCGCTTGCCGACTCGCCGACGGCCAGCAGGCCTTGCAAGGGCTGCAGCAATTTAAGCGCCAGGTCGGCCGTCGGCGCACTGGGGCGCGGGCTCGGTGCGGTCGGCGGAAGCGGGCGTGGGCTGCTGATCTCGGCCATGGCGGGGTAATAACCTGTCGAAAATGCCCGCTTCGGCGGCGGGGCCTGGCATGTATAATGCCGCCCCGTCCGGGCCGGCCGCGCATTGTGCTTGCGTCAGTATAGCGGCCGGCACACCCTCGACTTTAACGGGTAACCATGCCGTGACCAGCCCTGTTCTTGAAGCCGTGGCGCTCGCCTGCGAGCGGGACGGGCGTATGCTCTTCGACGGCCTCGACCTGCGTGTGACGGCGGGCGAGATGCTGCAGGTCGCCGGGCCCAATGGCAGCGGCAAGACCAGTCTATTACGCCTGCTCGCCGGGTTGATGCAACCCAGTGCGGGTGAAGTGCGGCTGAACGGTCGCGCGTTGCGGGCCGATGCGGGCGAGCGGGCGCGGCAGATGCTGTGGATCGGGCATGCGGCCGGGATCAAGGGCCTGCTCAGCGCCGAGGAAAACCTCAGTTGGCTGTGTGCCTTGCAGCGCCCCGCCGAGCGCCCGGCGATCTGGCAGGCACTGCAGGCGGTCGGCCTGTACGGCTTCGAGGACGTCCCCTGTCATAGCCTGTCCGCGGGCCAGCAGCGCCGGGTGGCACTGGCGCGCCTGTACCTGCAGGCGCCGCCGCTGTGGATCCTCGACGAACCCTTCACTGCCCTGGACAAGCAGGGTGTGGCACAGCTGGAGGCGCACCTGGCGGCGCATTGCGAACAGGGTGGTCTGGTGTTGTTGACCACCCACCACCAGCTGGCGCAAGTGCCCGTGGCCTTCCGTACCCTCGAGCTAGGGGGCCACTGATGAAGTCGGTATTCGTCCTGCTGCTGACCCGCGAAGCGCGTCTGCTGTTTCGCCGCCCGGCCGAATTGGCCAATCCCCTGGTGTTTTTTGCCATCGTTATCGCGTTGTTCCCGCTGGCGGTCGGTCCGCAAACCGAGCTGCTCAAGACCCTGTCACCCGGGCTGATCTGGGTCGCCGCCTTGCTGGCGGTGCTGTTGTCACTGGATGGGCTGTTTCGCAGCGATTTCGAGGACGGTTCCCTGGAACAGTGGGTCCTTTCGTCGCACCCCGTGCCTCTTTTGGTGGTGACCAAGGTCCTGGCACACTGGTTGTTTTCGGGGCTGGCGCTGGTGCTGCTGGCGCCGCTGCTGGCGCTGATGCTGGGGTTGCCCGCGCGTTGCCTGCCGGTGTTGCTACTCTCGCTGCTGCTGGGCACGCCGGTGTTGAGTTTGCTCGGCGCGGTGGGGGCGGCCTTGACCGTGGGGCTCAAGCGCGGTGGGTTGCTATTGGCCTTGTTGATCTTGCCGTTGTATATCCCGGTGCTGATCCTGGGCAGCGGTGCGCTGCAGGCGGCCCTGCAGGGCTTGCCCGCCACCGGGCAGCTGTTGTGGCTGGCCAGCCTGGCGGCCCTGACCCTGACGCTGAGCCCTTTTGCAATCGCCGCCGGACTGAGCATCAGTGTCGGTGAATGACCGGGGCGGGTGGCAGCGCCCAAGCACCCTGGACAAACAGATGGAGAGACGGTTGGAAACGCTAACATGCCCGGCGCTGGTCGGGTCACAACAGCCAGTCATTCCAGGTCGGCGCCCCGTGGGCGCGACCATTGTGGGGTGTCGCTTATGAACTGGGGCTGGTTTCACAAGCTAGGCTCGCCCAAGTGGTTCTACCAGATCAGCGGCCGCTGGCTGCCGCTGCTGGGCTGGGTCAGCGCCGTGCTGCTGGCGCTTGGCCTGGCCTGGGGCCTGGGCTTCGCGCCGCCGGACTATCAGCAGGGCAACAGCTTCCGGATCATCTATATCCATGTGCCGGCGGCGCTGCTGGCGCAATCCTGCTACCTGATGCTGGCCGTCTGTGGCGTGGTCGGCCTGGTCTGGAAGATGAAGCTGGCCGATGTCGCCCTGCAGGCCGCCGCGCCGATTGGCGCCTGGATGACGGTGATCGCGCTGCTCACTGGGGCAATCTGGGGCAAGCCGACCTGGGGTGCCTGGTGGGTCTGGGACGCCCGGCTGACCTCGATGCTGATCCTGCTGTTCCTCTACTTCGGCATCATCGCCCTGGGCCAGGCCATCGCCAACCGCGACAGCGCGGCCAAGGCCTGTGCGGTGCTGGCCATAGTCGGGGTGATCAATATCCCGATCATCAAATACTCGGTGGAATGGTGGAACACCCTGCACCAGCCCGCGACCTTCAGTATCGTCGAGAAACCGGCCATGCCGGCGGAGATGTGGTTGCCGCTGCTGGTGATGGTACTGGGCTTTTACTGCTTTTTCGGCACGGTGCTGCTGCTGCGCATGCGTCTCGAGGTGCTCAAACGCGAGGCCCGCAGCAGCTGGGCGCAGGCCGAAGTGGCGCGCCTGGTGAAGGAGGGCCCATGAGTTTCGAGTCGTTCGGTGCATTTATCGCCATGGGCCAGCACGGCTTGTACGTGTGGAGTGCCTATGGCATTAGCCTGGCGTTGCTGGGGCTGAACCTGGTGTTGCCGCTGCTGGCTCGCCGCCGTTATCTGCAGGAAGAGGCGCGTCGTTTGCGCCGGGAGAACAAACCGTGAATCCGCTGCGCAAGAAACGCCTGTTGCTGATCCTCGCCATCCTGTTAGGCGTGAGCCTGGCCGTGGGCCTGGCCCTCAGCGCGTTGCAGCAGAACATCAACCTGTTCTACACGCCGACCCAGATCGCCAATGGCGAAGTGCCCGCCGACACCCGCATCCGTGCTGGCGGCATGGTCAAGGAGGGGTCCCTGGTGCGTTCCACAGACTCCCTGACCGTGCGCTTCGTGGTGACCGATTTTGCCCGTGACGTGACCATCGAATACCAGGGCATCCTGCCGGACCTGTTCCGCGAGGGGCAGGGCATCGTCGCCCTGGGCAAGCTCGAAGATGGCGTGCTGATGGCCGACGAAGTGCTGGCCAAGCATGACGAGAACTACATGCCGCCGGAAGTCACCAAGGCCCTGCAGGACAGTGGTCAGAGCCAACCCATGCCGAACAAGAAGGGATGACCACCATGCCTAGTATACTTCCCGAACTTGGCCACCTGGCCCTGGTCCTCGCCTTGTGCCTGGCCTTGGTCCAGGCCAGTTTGCCGCTGATTGGCGCCTGGCGCGGAGATCGGCAGTGGATGGGCCTGGCGCAGCCGGCCGCCTGGGGTCAGTTCACCTTTCTGGTGTTGTCGTTCGCCTGCCTGACCCAGGCCTTTATGGTCGATGATTTTTCCGTGGCCTATGTGGCGCACAACTCCAACAGCGCCTTGCCCTGGTATTACAAGTTCAGTGCCGTGTGGGGGGCCCACGAGGGTTCGCTGTTGCTCTGGGCCTTGATCCTCGGTGGCTGGACCTTCGCGGTGTCGATCTTCTCTCGGCAGTTGCCCGAGGAGATGCTGGCGCGGGTGCTGGGGGTGATGGGCATCATCAGCGTCGGTTTCCTGTGCTTCCTGATCATCACCTCCAACCCCTTCACCCGCCTGTTGCCTGACACCCCGGTGGACGGTCGCGACCTCAACCCCTTGCTGCAGGATTTCGGCCTGATCATCCACCCGCCGATGCTCTACATGGGTTACGTGGGTTTTTCGGTGGCCTTTGCCTTCGCCATTGCCGCCTTGCTCGGTGGTCGACTGGATGCCGCCTGGGCACGCTGGTCGCGGCCCTGGACACTGGTGGCCTGGGCCTTCCTGGGCATAGGTATCGCCCTGGGTTCCTGGTGGGCCTATTACGAGCTCGGCTGGGGCGGCTGGTGGTTCTGGGACCCGGTGGAAAACGCGTCCTTTATGCCCTGGCTGGTGGGCACCGCGCTGATCCACTCCCTGGCGGTCACGGAAAAGCGCGGCGTATTCAAAAGCTGGACGGTGCTGCTGGCCATTGCCGCGTTTTCCCTGAGCCTGCTGGGGACCTTCCTGGTGCGCTCCGGCGTGCTGACCTCGGTGCACGCCTTTGCCAGCGATCCGGAGCGGGGCGTGTTTATCCTGGCCTTCCTGCTGCTGGTGGTCGGTGGCTCGCTGACCCTGTTCGCCATTCGCGCGCCGGTCGTGCGCAGCCAGGTCGGCTTTGCCCTGTGGTCGCGCGAGACGCTGCTGTTGGTAAACAACCTGATCCTGGTGGTCGCCGCCGCGACCATCCTGCTCGGCACTCTCTATCCCCTGGTACTGGACGCCATGACCGGCGCCAAGCTGTCGGTCGGCCCGCCGTATTTCAACGCGCTGTTCGTGCCGCTGATGGGGCTGCTGATGGCCATGATGGCGGTCGGCGTGCTGGTGCGCTGGAAGGACACGCCCGTGCGTTGGTTGCTTGGCATGCTGGCGCCGGTGCTGTTGGGCAGCATGGCGCTGGCGGGCCTGGCGGCCTTTGCCCTAGGCGATTCGAACTGGGCGGTGCTGGCGACCTGCATGCTGTCGGCCTGGGTGGTGCTGGCCGGCCTGCGTGATTTGCGCGACAAGACCCGGCACAAGGGCCTGTGGACCGGTATGCGTGGCCTGGGCCGCAGTTACTGGGCCATGCAGTTGGCGCACCTCGGTATCGCCGTGTGCGCCTTGGGCGTGGTGCTGGCCAGCCTCAACAGCGCTGAACGCGACCTGCGCCTGGCGCCGGGCGAGGCCATGGCGCTGGGCGGCTACCGCTTTGTCTTCGAGGGCGCCGTGCACCGCGAGGGCCCCAACTTTACCGCCGACCGGGGCACGGTCAGGGTCTTCGAGGGCGAGCGGGAAATCGCCGTGCTGCACCCGGAAAAACGCTTTTACACCGTGCAGCAATCGATGATGACCGAGGCCGGCATCGATGCCGGGGTCACCCGTGACCTGTTCGTCGCCCTGGGCGAGCCGCTCAATGACGGCGCCTGGGCAGTGCGGGTGCACATCAAGCCCTTTGTCCGCTGGATCTGGGCGGGCGCCTGGCTGATGGGCCTGGGCGGCTTGCTGGCGGCCAGCGATAAACGTTATCGGATGAAAGTCCGCACCCGGGTGCGCGATGCCCTGGGCCTGGTGGGAGCGCCGTCATGAAACGCCTGATCCTGTTGCTGCCCCTGGCGATTTTCCTGGGCGTGGCGGTGGTGCTGTACCGCGGGCTGTTTCTCGACCCGGCGGAGCTGCCGTCGGCCCTGATCGGCAAGCCCTTTCCGGCGTTTGCCCTGCCGGCGGTGGACGGCGGCAAAGCCCTGACCCAGGCCGACCTCAAGGGCAAGCCCGCCCTGGTCAACGTCTGGGCCACCTGGTGCGTGTCCTGTCGGGTCGAACATCCGGTGCTCAACCAACTGGCGCAGCAGGGTGTGGTCATCCATGGCGTCAATTACAAGGACGACAACGCCGCCGCGCGCAAATGGCTGGCCGAATTCCATAACCCCTACGGCCTCAATATCGACGATGCCCAGGGCAGCCTGGGGCTGGACCTGGGGGTCTACGGCGCGCCGGAGACCTTCCTGATCGACGCCCAGGGCATCATCCGTCACAAGTACGTCGGGGTGATCGACGAACGCGTCTGGCGCGAGAAACTGGCGCCACTTTACCAGGCCCTGGCGGATGCCCCGGCGGTGGCGCCATGAAGCGCCTGTTGATCGCCTGCCTGCTGGGCCTGAGCCTGTGCGGGGTGGCGCGAGCGGCCATCGATACCTACGAATTCGCCAGCGAGGCCGAACGTCAACGCTACCGCACCCTCACCGAGGAACTGCGCTGCCCCAAGTGTCAGAACCAGAACATCGCCGACTCCGATGCGCCAATCGCCACCGACCTGCGCCGCGAGATCTACCGCATGCTGGAGGCGGGGCAAAGCGACGAGCAGATCATCGACTACCTGGTCAATCGCTATGGCGATTTCGTGCGCTACAAACCGCCGGTCAACGCGCGTACCTTGCTGCTCTGGTACGGCCCGGCCGGCCTGCTGCTGGGCGGCTTCGGCCTGCTGGGCTGGATCGTCTGGCGCCGCCGTGGCCAGCGCGACACGCCGCGCGGCGAACTGACGGCGGACGAACGACAACGCCTGGCCACCTTGCTCCAACCGACTTCCCTGGATAAGAACGTCCCATGATCGATTTCTGGCTGTCCGCTGGGCTGCTGTTGCTGCTGGCCCTGGCGTTTTTGCTGATTCCCGTGTTGCGCGGCCGGCGGGTGCAGGCCGAGGAGGACCGCACCGCTCTGAATGTCACCCTGTACCAGGAGCGCGTGCGCGAACTGGAGGGGCAGCAGCAGGCCGGGGTACTGAGCTTGGCGCAACTGCAGGCCGCCCGCGACGAGGCTGCCCGGGAACTGCTGGCCGACACCGAGGGCGCGCAGAACCGCAGATCCCGCGTGCTCGGCGGCGCCATCCCGCTGTTGGCCGCACTGCTGGTGCCGCTTGTGGGCGGCGGATTGTACTCGCAGTGGGGCGGCCTGGCGCAGGTCGAGCTGACCCGCGAGCTGGCCGCGCAGCCAGTGCAGCAGCCACAAAGCCTGGAGCAACTGATCGCCAACCTGCAGGCCCAGGTCAAGGCCCAGCCCGACTCGGCCCAGGCCTGGTATTTCCTCGGTCGGGCCTATATGGCCGAACCGCGTGCCGAAGCGGCCAGCCAGGCCTTTGCCCGGGCCGTCGAATTGGCCGGGCGCGAGCCCGAGCTGCTCGGCCAGTGGGCCCAGGCGCTGTACTTCGCCGCGGACAAGCAGTGGTCGACGCAGATACAGGGTTTGACCGACGAAGCCCTGAAAGCCGACCCCAAGGAGGTTACCAGCCTGGGCCTGCTAGGCATTGCCGCCTTCGAGAACCAACGTTTCGCCGACGCCATCGGCTTCTGGGAGCGTCTGGTGGCGGTGTTGCCGACCGACGATCCGTCGCGCAGCGCCATTGCCGGCGGCATCGAACGCGCCCGTGCCAATCTGCAAGCCGGCGCGCCGGCGGCGGTACCCTCGGTGCCGGCTGCACCCGGCGGCGCCACCCTGCGGGTCCAGGTCAGCCTGGCCGCCGAGCTGAAAGACCAGGTCCAGCCGGGCGACAGCGTGTTCGTGTTTGCCCGCGCCGTTGCGGGCCCGCCGATGCCGCTGGCGGTCAAGCGCCTGACGGTGGCCGACTTGCCGGCCGAGGTCAGCCTGTCCGACAGCGATGCAATGATGCCGCAACTGAAACTCTCCGGTTTCGCCCAGGTGCAACTGGTGGCACGGATTTCCCGGGCCGGTAATGCCACAGCCGGCGAGTGGGTGGGGCGCAGTGCACCCTTGGCCAGCAGCAATCCGGCGCAGCAGGTGCTGATGATCGACACCGCAGAGGGGCAACCGCAATGAAACCGCTGATCAGTGCCTGCCTGTGCGCCTTGCTGCTGGCGGGGTGCACCGCGCACCGCGGGCCGGTGGCGACGCCACCCTCGAGTCAGACCCCGTCCCACCCGCGCTACGCGCCACCGCCCGGCGGGCACAGTCACTGGGACGCCAGCCTCGGTGTGTATGTGCTGGAAAACGCCGACCACTTGTATTATCGCGAGCGCACCTACTACCGCTGGAACCAGGGCTGGAGCTGGTCCAGCAGTCCCCAGGGGCCCTGGCAGCCGTCGGATGACAGCCGGGTGCCGGCGGCGCTGGGCAAGCACTATCGGCGTCAGTGATCGCCGCGGTCGACCGGACCCTCCAGGCAGCGGATCGACCGTCACCAGGGGCGGCGCAAGCCCTCCACGTTTCTACCTTCAGTTAATGCGTTGCCGATGCCGGTCCGCGGTGGGGCAAGGTTCCAGTCGAGTGCCCAGGAGGCCTGCATGTCCATTCGTTCCCTGATTGTCGCGGGGCTCTTGCTTGCCCTCTGCCCGCCGGCCGGGGCCCAGGTCTATCAATGGCGGGACGCCGACGGCAAGCTGCACTTCACCGACACCCCGCCACCGGAAAGCCAGAAAGTCGAGGCGCGACGCCTGCAGGTGAATTCGATGGAGGCCTTGAAGACCGCCGAACCTGAGCCGGCTACCGCTGCGCCAGGGGCAGAGGCCGGCGAGAGCGCAGTGCCCGAGAGGCCGCTGGATGCCGCTCAATTGCAGAAAAAAGCCGAGAGGCAATGTGCGGGGGTGATAAAGCGCATGCCGGATTTGCTGGTCGAGCTTAAGGGGTTTGGCCGCACCGCGGTCAAGGAAGGTCGCATCAGCGACGAGAAATACCGCAAGAACATGGACCAGCTGAAGGAGCACCACCTGGACATCAAGCGTCATCCGGAGCGCTGTGAGCGGGATTACCTCACGGATCCCAAGGCCCAGCCAATCATCGATTGCATGGCGGACAGCAAGGATGCGATGGCCCTGGCCTTTTGCATGAACTTTCCTAACTGAGTACCAGGCCCTGCACCGCAAGGGCCTGGCGCGAACTCAAGGCCTGAGACGGTCCAGTGCCTGTTGCAGGTTCGTCCGCGCCTGGGCTTCCCAGCGCTGCGCCAGCGTTGGGCTCTGATACAGGTGCGGCATCGCCAGCAGGTGTTGCAATAGCCGAGCGCGCCCTGTCCGAAACAGCGACTCTTCCACCCAGGCGTATTCGGCGCGAATGGCCTGCTCGTACGCGGCATAGTGCTCCGCTGCGCTGGCAAGGATGCTGAGGTCGAGGTCAACCACCAGGGCGGCATCAGGATCGTCCGGCGGTTGTCGATGGCAGGTGGCGAGGATCATCTCACCCACCTTCGTCGCGTGGTGTTGTAAACCCGCCTGCTCCAGCCAGCTGGTGGTCAGCTCGGCACTGGCGGCTTCGTTGTCCTGGCGCCGGGTGTCGTAGACCAGGTCGTGCGTCCACAGCGCCAGTTCCACCCGTGCCGGGGCGAGCGCGAGGTGCTGCCAGCGGTCAAAATGGGCCAGACAGGCCTCGATATGCGACCCGTTATGGTAGAACCGCTGGGGTTCGTCATAGGCCACGCGTAACTGCCGGTAGCTTCCGTCCGGGGCGCTGCCGCCCAGTGCCTGCCAGAGTCTCTGCCAGCGTTCCTCGGTCAAGCGAGTCTCGGTCAGTGGGACGGACATGGGGGCCTCATGGAAGGTCCGGTGGTAGAGCCGGGGTTGGGGGGCAGCCTAAGGACTTTTCCGCAGCGGATGCAAGTGCGCCTCAAGGGTCATTCGGCTCCAGAGCCGCTGGCTGGCCAGCACCAGCCAGCAAGCCAGAATAAAAGGCGCGGTCAGGGCCGGCAGGCCCAAGGCGATAAACCCCGGCTGCAGGATGCAGCTCAGTACCGCGCCGCACAGGGCCGGCAGGGGCGTGCGCTGCCGACCCAGCGCCAGGGCTGCCAGGGCCGGGTTATAGCCCGCCAGGCCGGCCAGGACCGCGGGTGTGCTGCCTTCCTGCCAGAGGCCGAACAGCAGGCCTCCGCTGGCGCCGCACAATGCCCAGCCGGCCAGGCGCGCGTTCGCCCACAGCAGGCCCAGCCACAGGCACAGGCCGGCGCCGAACGAGTCCAGAAAGACCACCTGGGCCAGGCTGCGAAAGGGTGCCGCCACCAGGTTCAGGCCATTGAATGGCAGGGTCACGGGCAGCTCGCCGGGCCGCGGGGACAACCCCAGCGGGGTGCCCAGCGCCAACAGCGACCAGCCGATCGTGACAAAGGGCCAGGTGTAGGCCGGTAGCGCGGCCGGGCCTGCACGGCGCCGCAGCGTCGGGCGCAACAGCAGGCCGGAGAACGCCGCGCCGGCGACTATGGCCAGCCCCAGCAACGGCGTCCAGGTGAAGCTCAGGCCCAGCAGCAGGCCCAGCAACAGGCCGTTGTAGCCGTACACGCCGGTGTCGATCGCCGCGCGACGGCAGTCCAGCAAGCGTGCCGTCAATCCGCTGGCTAGCGTACCCAGCAGTGCCGCGCCGAGCAGGCCCGGGCCACCCCAGGCCAGGGCCAGCAGCACCAGCAGACCGCAGCCGGCGTGGCCCTGGAGAAAGACTTGGCCGGCACCGCGCAGCAGGGGGATGGCCAGTGGGCCGAGGCGGGGGGCGAGTGGAAGGCGGGAGGGCATGCGGGCAAGGCTCGGTTAAACGGCGTGACAGGGAGCGTGATTGGCGACCTGTGCACGCCTCGTGCGGGCCTGGGAGCTGCTTGCGCAACTGCTGCGTCCGACCGCGTCATGGCGATGGCGTCGCTTAGCCCGTTCTGCACCCGGGCCACAGGCGCGGGTTGCACCCGCCCTACGGAGCGCCTCGCTGCTGTTGATCTTCGTTGGCCAGGGGCCTTGCCCGCCGCGTGGCAGGGCGGTCAGGGCAAGGTCTCGATGCGCAGCATATTGGTGCTGCCCGGCTGGCCGAAGGGCACCCCGGCGGTGATCAACAGGGTGTCGCCGCGCTGGGCCAAGCCCTGAGCCTGGGCGATTTCCACGGCCGTGCTGGTGATCTCCTCGACCTTGTTCAGCCGCGCATTGACCACCGAGTGCACGCCCCAGGCCACCGTCAGTCGGCGTGCGGTGTGCAGGTTCGGTGTCAGGCTGAGAATCGCTGCCCTGGGCCGCTCACGGGAGGCGCGCAGGCTGGAGCTGCCGGACTCGCTGTAGTTGACCAGCACCGCCACCGGCAAGATGGTGGCGATACGACGGATCGCGCAACTGATGGCATCGGAGGCGGTGGCCTCGGGACGGGGCTGGCCCACGTCGAGCTGGGCCTGGAAGTCCGCGCCGCTCTCCACCTGGCGGATGATCTTGCTCATCATGCTGACGGCCTCCAGCGGATAGTCCCCGGAGGCGGTTTCCGCTGACAGCATCAGCGCGTCGGCACCCTCGGCGACGGCGTTGGCCACGTCCGTCACCTCGGCACGGGTCGGGGCCGGGGAAAAGCGCATGGACTCGAGCATCTGTGTGGCCACCACCACCGGTTTACCGAGTTGGCGACAGGTCCGGATAATGGCTTTTTGAATGGCCGGGACGTTTTCCGCCGGGACTTCCACGCCCAGGTCGCCACGGGCAACCATGATCGCGTCGGCCAGTTGCGCAATGGCTTCCAACTGTTCGACCGCCGAGGGTTTCTCGATCTTGGCCATGATAAAGGCACGCTCGCCGATCAGCGCACGGGCCTCGATCAGGTCCTGGGGACGCTGGACGAAGGACAACGCCACCCAGTCCACCCCCAACTGCAGGCCGAAGTCCAGGTCGCGGCGGTCCTTGGCGGTCAGTGGGCTGAGTTCCAGCAGCGCCTCCGGCACGTTGACGCCCTTGCGGTCCGACAGCTCACCGCCGGCCAGTACACGGGTGTCGATGGCGTCGGCATGTTTGGCGGTGACCTGCAGGCGTAGCTTGCCGTCGTCCAGCAGCAGGTTCATGCCCGGCTGCAGTGCGGCGATGATTTCCGGATGGGGCAAGTTGGCACGTCGTGTATCGCCCGGGCTCGAGTCGAGGTCCAGGCGGAAGGCCTGGCCGCGTTGCAGTTCGACCTTGCCGGTGGCGAAGCGGCCGACCCGCAGTTTCGGGCCTTGCAGGTCCATCAGGATGCCGATCGGGTAATCCAGCTGGCGCTCGACCTCACGCACCCAGTGGAAACGTTCGGCGTGGTCGGCGTGCTCGCCGTGGCTGAAATTCAGGCGGAACAGATTGACCCCGGCCTCGACCAGCTGACGGACGTCGTCGAGGCCCTGGATGGCCGGGCCCAAGGTGGCAAGGATCTTCACTTTCTTGTCAGGCGTCATGGTGGGAGCTCTCAAGGGGGCTGCTTTCAAGGATGAGAATGGCGCGGAAATCGTTGACATTGGTGCGGGTCGGGCCGCTGATGATCAGGTCGCCCAGGGCGGCGAAGTAGCCGTAACCGTCGTTGTCGTCCAACGCGTCACGGGCGTTCAAGCCCAACTGGGCCGCGCGGGCATAACTGTCGGGGCGCATCAGGGCCCCGGCGTTGTCTTCCGAGCCGTCGATGCCGTCGGTGTCGCCGGCCAGCGCATACACGCCCGGCAAGCCCTTGAGGCTTTCGGTCAGGCTCAGCAGGAACTCGGCGTTGCGTCCACCACGGCCCTGGCCGCGCAGGGTGACGGTGGTTTCGCCGCCGGAGAGGATCACGCAGGGCGGCTTGAGCGGCTGGCCGTGCTGGACGATCTGCCGGGCGATGCCGGCGTGGACTTTCGCCACCTCGCGGGATTCACCTTCCAGGTCGCCGAGGATCAGCGTCGAAAAACCGGCCGCCTCGGCGCGGGCGGCGGCGGCGACCAGGGACTGCTGCGGCGTGGCGATCAACTGGAAGTGACTGCGCGCCAGGCAGGGGTCGCCAGGTTTGACGGTTTCCGAACGCGGATCCTGCAGCCAGGCGCGCACGGCGGCGGGCACCTCGATGGCGTAACGGGCCAGGATCGCCAGGGCCTCTGCCGAAGTGGTCGGGTCGGCGACCGAGGGGCCTGAGGCGATCACCGTCGCCTCGTCGCCCGGTACATCGGAAATCGCGTAGGTATGCAAGGTGGCCGGCCAGCAGGCCTTGGCCAGGCGGCCGCCCTTGATCGCCGACAGGTGCTTGCGCACGCAGTTCATCTCGCCGATGGTCGCGCCGGACCTGAGCAGCGCCTTGTTGACCGCCTGCTTGTCCGCCAGGCTGATGCCCTCGGCTGGCAGGGCGAGCAGGGCCGAGCCGCCGCCGGATAGCAGCAGGATCACCCGGTCGCTTTCCTGGAGGTGACTGACCAGGGCCAGTACGCGCTGGGCCACGGCCAGCCCGGCGGCATCGGGTACCGGGTGCGCAGCCTCGACCACCTCGATGGCGCTGCAGCGGGCACCGTGTCCGTAGCGGGTCACCACCAGGCCGCTGATCTCGCCCTGCCAGTGGTCTTCGATGACCTCGGCCATGGCGGCGGCGGCCTTGCCGGCGCCAATCACGATGACCCGGCCGCTGCGGTCGGTGGGCAGGTGGTCGGCCAGCACCTGGCGGGGATGGGCGGCGTCAATGGCGCTGGCGAACAGCTCACGTAGCAGGTTTTGCGGATCGATGGGCATGGCGATCTCTCTGGTTCGGGTGGCAAGGTGGATCAACCTCGATTCTAGTGCGCAGCGTCCGCCGGGCAGGCGCTGCGCACTGGAATCGAGCGACCCGGCAGGCAGGCCGTGACACCGCCCAGCGGGAGCTCGAAAGGGGCTTGCCTCGGAACGCCGGAGCGTCCCTCATGGCGTTGCCAGGGCATGCCTGGCAACGATCGGCAAGGTTACTCGGGGCGGATGGAGAAGTTCGCCATATGCTCCAGGCCCTTGATCAGCGCCGAGTGATCCCAGTTGGCCCCGCCCAGGGCCGCGCAGGTGCTGAACAGCTGTTGTGCATTGGCGGTGTTGGGCAGGTTCAGGCCCAGCTCGCGGGCGCCGGCCAGGGCCAGGTTGAGGTCCTTTTGATGCAGGCTGATGCGAAAGCCCGGGTCGAAGGTGCCCTTGACCATGCGTTCGCCGTGCACTTCGAGGATCTTCGAGCCGGCGAAGCCGCCCATCAGCGCCTCGCGCACCTTCGCCGGGTCGGCACCGTTCCTGGCGGCGAACAGCAGGGCCTCGGCCACCGCCTGGATATTCAGGGCGACGATGATCTGGTTGGCCACCTTGGCGGTCTGGCCATCGCCATTGCCACCGACCCGGGTGATGTTCTTGCCCATGGCCTGGAACAGTGGCAGGGCGCGTTCGAAGGCTTTTTCACAGCCGCCGACCATGATGCTCAGGGTGGCGCCCTTGGCACCCACTTCACCGCCGGACACCGGGGCATCCAGGTAACCCGCGCCGGTGGCCTTGATCTTCTCGGCGAAGACCTTGGTGGCGGTCGGCGAGATCGAGCTCATGTCGATCACCAGTTTGCCGGCGCCCAGGCCCAGGGCCACGCCGTCGGCACGGAACAGCACGTCTTCGACTTGGGGCGTATCGGGCACCATGATGATGATGAATTCGGCCTCCTGAGCCACTTCGCGTGGATTGGCCAAGCCGATGCCGTGCTCACCGAGCAGCTCGGCCGGGGCTTTTTCGAAGTGCTCGGAGAAGAACAGGGTGTGACCGGCGTTCTGCAGGTGCTGCGCCATGGGCTTGCCCATGATGCCAGTGCCGATAAATCCGATTTTAGCCATGCGATACCCCTTAATGGGCGTTGTGGGTTTTCAACCAGCCGAGGCCGGCAGTGGTGGTGGTGGCCGGCTTGTATTCACAGCCAACCCAGCCCTGGTAGCCAATGCGGTCCAGGTGCTCGAAGAGAAAGCGGTAATTGATCTCGCCAGTGCCCGGCTCGTGGCGCCCGGGGTTGTCGGCCAGCTGCACGTGACGGATGACCGCCCGCTGCTCGGCCAGGGTCCGTGCCAAGTCACCTTCCATGATCTGCATGTGGTAGAGGTCGTATTGCAAGTACAGGTTGGCGCTGCCGACCCGCTCGCGAATCGCCAGCGCCTGGGCGGTGGTGCTCAGGTAAAAATCGGGAATGTCGCGGGTGTTGATCATTTCCATCAGCAGCGTGATGCCGGCGGCCTGCAAGCGCTCGGCGGCATATTTCAGGTTGTCGACCAGGGTGCGCTCGAGCGTGGCGCTGGCCACCCCTGGCGGACGGATGCCGGCCAGGCAATTGACCTGGGTATTGCCCAGGATCTTGGCGTAGGCGATGGCTTGGTCGACCCCGGCGCGGAACTCCTCGACCCGCTCCGGGTGACAGGCGATGCCACGTTCGCCTTGGGCCCAGTCGCCGGCCGGCAGGTTAAACAGCACCTGGGTCAGCTGGTTGGCGTTCAGGCGCGCGCGGATTTCCTGGGGGTCGAAGTCATAGGGAAACAGGTACTCGACACCGCTGAAACCGGCATCGGCGGCGGCGGCGAAGCGATCCATAAAGTCCAACTCGGTGAACAGCATGGACAGGTTGGCGGCAAAGCGGGGCATGGCGTGCTCCTGGTGGTGCGCAGCCGGATCCGCGTCGGACCGATAAGGTGCCGGGCGCATCCGCAGCAAAAGGTTGCGGTCAGTCCAGCAGTGAAATCGCGGTCGGTGCGTCGCGGCTGGTCAGCGCCAGGTCCTCGAACTCGTTGATCGCGTTGATCTCGGTGCCCATGGAGATATTGGTCACCCGCTCCAGGATGATTTCCACCATCACCGGCACGCGGTACTGCTGCATCAGCTCCTTGGCCTGGATCAGTGCGGGGCGGATCTGCTCGGGTTCGAAGACCCGGATCGCCTTGCAGCCCAGGCCTTCGACCACCGCGACATGGTCGACGCCGTAGCCGTTCAGCTCCGGGGCGTTGATATTGTCGAAGGCCAGCTGCACGC
The DNA here is from genome assembly GCF_040514055.1 of Pseudomonas sp. GTDB lineage: Bacteria > Pseudomonadota > Gammaproteobacteria > Pseudomonadales > Pseudomonadaceae > Aquipseudomonas. The sequence continues at coordinate 59,622 of NZ_JBEVDL010000036.1, read as the reverse complement.
AGTAGTCCATCTCGAAGCCGCGCTGGGACTGACGGATCAGTCCTAGGTAGGAATTGTTCACCACCACATGGATATAGGGCAGGTTGAACTGGGCGCCGACCGCCAGCTCCTCGATCATAAACTGGAAGTCGTAGTCGCCGGACAAGGCCACTACCTTGCGGGTCGGGTCGGCCTTGACCACGCCCAGGGCCGCCGGAATGGTCCAGCCGAGCGGGCCGGCCTGGCCGCAGTTGATCCAGTGACGGGGGTGGTAGACGTGCAGGAACTGCGCGCCGGCGATCTGCGACAGGCCGATAGTGCTGACGTAGCAGGTGTCCTTGCCGAACACCTCGTTCATGTCCTGGTACACGCGCTGGGGCTTGACCGGCACGTTGTCGAACTGGGTCTTGCGCTGCAGGCTGCGCTTGCGTTGTTGGCAGTCGGCCTGCCAGGCGCTGCGGTCCTTCAGCCTGCCGGCGGCCTTCCATTCGCGGGCGACGCTGAGGAACATCTGCAGCGCGGCGCGTGCGTCGGACACGATGCCCAGGTCGGGGTTGAACACCCGACCGATCTGGGTCGGTTCGATGTCGACATGGATAAAGGTGCGGCCCTCGGTGTAGACCTCGACCGAGCCGGTGTGGCGGTTGGCCCAGCGGTTGCCGATGCCGAACACCAGGTCCGAAGCCAGCAGGGTGGCGTTGCCATAGCGATGCGAAGTCTGCAGACCGACCATGCCGGCCATCAACGGATGATCGTCGGGGATGCAGCCCCAGCCCATCAACGTCGGGATCACCGGCACGCCGGTCAGCTCGGCGAATTCCACCAGCTCGGCGCTGGCGTCGGCATTGAAGATGCCACCGCCAGCCACCAGCAAGGGACGTTCGGCGGCATTGAGCAGCGCCAGGGCTTTTTCCGCCTGAATCCTGGTCGCGGCCGGCTTGGCCAACGGCAACGGCTCGTAGGCGTCGATATCGAATTCGATCTCGGCCATCTGCACGTCGAACGGCAGGTCGATCAGCACGGGGCCGGGGCGGCCGCTGCGCATCTCGTAAAAAGCTTTCTGAAAGGCCCGTGGCACCTGCCCAGGCTCCATCACTGTGGTCGCCCACTTGGTCACCGGCTTGACGATGCTGGTGATGTCGACCGCCTGGAAATCTTCCTTGTGCAGGCGAGCCCGGGGCGCCTGGCCGGTGATGCAGAGAATCGGAATGGAATCGGCGCTGGCTGAATACAGGCCGGTGACCATATCGGTGCCGGCGGGGCCGGACGTGCCGATGCACACGCCGATATTGCCGGCCTGGGTGCGGGTATAGCCCTCGGCCATATGCGAGGCGCCTTCGACATGACGGGCCAGGACGTGGTCGATACCGCCGACCTTTTTCAAGGCGGCGTAGAGGGGGTTGATGGCGGCGCCGGGGATGCCAAACGCGGTGTCGACGCCTTCGCGGCGCATCACCAGCACCGCAGCCTCGATTGCTCTCATTCTGGCCATTTTGTTGTGCCTCTTTTGTTCTGAAATTGTATACAAAAAAACTGTTGGCGATTCTATTCATTCCTTGACCTGTGGGTCAATATTTATATTGGTCGGACGCTTGATCGCTGCAGTGCCCGTATAGTGGCCGTTTTTGGCGGGCTTCTGACGGATGGTCAGGAAGGTTGTGAGTGTTTTTGTATACAAAAAATACATTTATTGTTCTTTTGTGTTGAGTGTTGCGCGCCCTTGGTGGGATAGTGGGGTGGCACCTGGAAGGCCTTTCTGTCGTACGACAGTGCTAAAAGGCCGCACTCCTCAGTCTTCACCCACAGAAGGGCTGGACCATGAATCTGTTAACCCTGCATATGGCGACCCAAATCGCCACCCAGGCGCTGGCCGCGGGTCGGGCCGTCGGCGCGGCGCCGCTCACCGTCGCGGTGCTGGATGCTGGCGGGCACCTGATCAGCCTGCAACGTGAGGACGGCGCCAGCCTGCTGCGTCCGCAAATCGCGGTGGCCAAAGCCTGGGGCGCGATGGCACTGGGCAAGGCCTCGCGGCTGATCGCCGAAGACGCCCGGCAGCGCCCGAGCTTCATTGCCGCGGTCAATACCCTGGCCCAGGGCAACCTGGTTCCGGCACCGGGCGGCGTACTGATCCGCGACCGGGACAATCGGTTGCTCGGCGCCATCGGTATCACCGGGGACAGCTCGGACATTGACGAGCAGTGTGCGATCAAGGGCGTGTTGGCGGCGGGTTTGCAGGCGGATGCGGGGTGATGGCGAGCACGCCTGCGCTGGTGGCGAAACCCTCGCCGCTGCGCGCTTGCGGCAGCCCCTGATACCGCGGCGGGCATAAAAAAGGCCCATCGAGCGATGGGCCTTTTTTGTACGTCGCAGATTACCGAGCCTGGATCCTTACTGCAGATTGGCGGCGATCAGTAGATTCAGTTGGTCACGTTGATTGCCGCCCAGTGTGGTCTCGGCGGCAGCGGGCACGCCGAAGGCCGCCATGGCATCCACCAGATGCTGCAACTGTCCGTCCAGGTGAGCCGTCTGCGCCGATGCGCCGGCCGGTAGCCGCGCCTTGATGGCCGTGACGTCCCACAGGGTGCTGTCGGCAAACTGCAGCAGTTGCACCGGGTTGTAGCGGCCGGAAGTGTCCTCCTTGAAGAAACCGTCGATGGTGACGGTGTCAGCGGTGCCGGCAATGCTCACTTGCAGCGCGGTGATGCCACCGAAGGTGGCGTCGGCGACCTGCTTGAAGCTCACCTCGCTGGAGGCCACGCCTGCCTTGAACTGCAGCACTCCGGAGTGGTTGTCACTGCCTTCCGGAAAACGCAGGATCTGGTCCTGGCCGTCACCCTTGCCGAACAGGAAACGGTCGTTACCGGCACTGCCGATCAGGCGGTCGTTGCCCGCACCGCCCTCCAGCAGATCATCGCCGCTGCCCCCGTTGAGCAGGTCTTCACCACTGCCGCCGAGCAAGGTGTCGTTGCCGGCGCCACCGTACAGCTGGTCGTTGCCGCCCTTGCCATCGAGCAGGTCGTTGCCGTTGCCGCCGTTCAGGCTGTCGTTGCCGGCCGTGCCGCCGCCCAGCTGGGCCTTGATCGCGGCGACGTCCCACAGGGTGCTGTCGGCGAACTGCAGCAGCTGCACCGGGTTGTAGCGGCCAGAGGTGTCCTCCCTGAAAAAACCGTCAATGGTGACGGTGTCGCGGGTCCCGACGATGCTCACTTGCAGCGCGGTGGTGCCGCCAAACGTGGCGTCGGCGACCTGTTTGAAGCGCACTTCGCTGGTGGCCACGCCATCCTTGAATTGCAGTATGCCAAAACGGCTGTCATTGCCCTCCGGCAGGCGCAGGATGCGGTCCTGGCCATCGCCTTTGCCGAACAGGAAACGGTCGGTACCGGCACTGCTGATCAGTAGATCGTTACCGGCACCGCCGTCCAGGCGGTCGTCGCCACTGCCGCCGTTGAGCAGGTCATGGCCGCGGCCGCCGAGCAGGGTGTCGTTGCCGGCGCCGCCGTACAACTGGTCGTTGCCGCCCTTGCCGTCGAGCAGGTCGTCGCCTGCGCCGCCGGTTAACGTGTCGTTACCCGCGCCGCCGCTGCGGCGGACCCGCGAACGGCTGCCTGCCGAACCTGCGGGGGCTGTGACTGTCGCGGTATCCGTGCCAGTCAATCCATCAGCCTTGTTGTTCACCTTCATTGAGAACTCCTAGAGGATATAAAACCGCAATGCGCGGCATCGGGTACTACCTTGCGGGTCGCCGATCCAGTCCGTTAATGAAGTGTTTGCGGCGATCATTACTTGGCTGTTCTTTTATATGATCCATTTCCGCTGAACGGGCTGGTCAAGGCGGGGCACTATTCAAACACGCTGACTTTAGTTGGCGTTTGCGCGCGCTATTAGCCGGGCTGTATCCGCGGCGCAGCGCTCAGGTTCGGATGGTGACCGCGTGTCCAGGTCCTGGCCTTGGGGCACCGTGCGCTAAGCCGCTGCCTTTCAAGGGCACGGATTGCAGGCTGGGCGCAGGCCGGCAGCGGTGGTAGGCGCGGCGTGTATCACGGCCGGTGAGTTGCAAGTAGTAAAGGGGGTGGACAATAAGTGGTAGGTTGTTTACATAATTTACACTGGGCGCTGCAGGCGGGTCTTGAAGTGTTGCAAGTGCCCGGATCGATATACTTGCCAGTGTGTCCCTGTTCGCTTTTTCGCGCTGTCAGCCGCGCTGGCCGAACAGCGCAGATTTCGGGTTCAATCGACTTTGATGATCAACTTTCCGGAGTTGCCGCCGTTGAACAGCTTCAGCAGCGTCTCCGGGAAGGTCTGCAGCCCTTCGATCACATCTTCCTTGCTTTTCAATTGGCCGGCGGCCAGCCAGGCAGCCATGTCCTGGGCGGCTTCGGCAAAGCGCGGGGCGTAGGTCATCACCACCATGCCTTCCATGCGGGCGCTGTTGACCAGCAAGGTCAGGTAGTTGGCGGGGCCCTTGACCGCCTGTTTGTTGTTGTACTGGCTGATCGCGCCACAGATGACCACCCGCGCCCTGAAATTGATGCGGGTCAGCACGGCGTCGAGGATATCGCCGCCCACGTTGTCGAAGAACACATCGACGCCTTTGGGGCAGGTCCGTTTGAGACCGGCATGCAAGTCCTCGTTTTTATAGTCGATGGCCGCGTCGAAGCCCAGCTCGTCGACCAGCAACGCGCATTTCTCGGCGCCGCCGGCGATACCGACCACCCGGCAACCCTTGAGCTTGGCGATCTGCCCGGCAATGCTGCCAACCGCGCCGGCCGCGGCGGAGATCACCACGGTTTCACCGGCCTTGGGGGCGCCCACGTCGAGCAGCGCAAAGTAGGCCGTCATGCCGGTCATGCCCAGGGCCGACAGGTACAGCGGCAGGGGCGCGCGGCGGGGATCGACCTTGTAGAACCCCTTGGGTGCGCCCAGGAAATAATCCTGCACGCCGAGGGCGCCGTTGACATGCTCACCCACGGCAAAATCCGGGTGATTGGAGGCGACCACCTGGCCCACCCCAAGGGCGCGCATCACCTCACCGAGGCCGACCGGTGGAATATAGGATTTGGCGTCGTTCATCCAGCCGCGCATGGCCGGGTCCAGTGACAGGTAGAGGTTGCGCACCAGCACCTGACCCGGACCGGGTTCGCCAACGACGCTTTCCACATAACTGAAGGTCTCGCGGCTGGGCAGGCCCACCGGGCGTTGGGCGAGCAGGAACTGGCGATTGCGCGTGGTCATGGCAGGTACTCCTGGGAACTGAATCCCGAGGTTTAGCCCCGGCTGTCCAGTCGGGCAAGCAGAACCCGGGGGGCGAATAGGGTTTTATCCAGGAGAGTGATGGTAGGTCGGGTGTCTTCATTATTTTTTTGGATAAGGCTTCAACCGGGGTTGTGATAGTGCTGCCGTAAGGTCGCCGGGCTGACTAGACTGCCGGCGGTTCCCCTTTCATCGCCATTGTTTCGAGGATGCACAGCATGAGCATGACCTTCTCCGGCCAGGTTGCCCTGGTGACTGGCGGTTCCGCCGGTATCGGCCGCGCTACGGCGCTGGCATTCGCGGCCGAGGGCCTCAAAGTGGTGGTGTCCGACCTGGATGGTGAGGGCGGCGAAACCACGGTGCGGCTGATTCGCGAGGCGGGCGGTGAGGCCACCTTCGTGCGCTGCGATGTCACCCGCGAGGCCGAGGTCAAGGCGTTGCTGGAGCGTACCGTCAGCGCCTATGGTCGGCTGGACTACGCCTTCAATAACGCCGGCATCGAGATCGAGCAAGGCAAGCTGGCTGACGGCAGCGAGGCTGAGTTCGACGCCATCATGGGCGTCAATGTCAAAGGGGTCTGGCTGTGCATGAAGCATCAGATTCCGCTGATGCTGGCCCAAGGTGGCGGCGCCATCGTCAATACCGCCTCGGTGGCCGGCCTGGGGGCCGCGCCGAAGATGAGCATCTACAGCGCCTCGAAACACGCCGTGATCGGCCTGACCAAGTCGGCCGCGGTGGAATACGCGCGCAAGAAAGTCCGTGTCAACGCGGTCTGTCCGGCGGTGATCGACACCGACATGTTCCGTCGCGCCTATGAAGCGGACCCGAAAAAGGCCGAGTTCGCCGCCGCCATGCACCCGGTCGGGCGTATCGGTCGGGTCGAGGAAATCGCCAGCGCGGTGCTCTACCTGTGCTGCGATGGGGCCGGCTTTACCACCGGCCATGCGCTCGCCGTGGACGGTGGGGCCACCGCGATCTAGGTCCTGTAGACATTAACCCTTGCGAGGTGCGTTGCCGCGAAAAGGGTGTCAGGCAAGGCGCGAAACGCAGGCAAGGGTCATTCCCTTGCGCAGTTTCGCGACGCGGCAGGGGCACTTATTTGCGCAACCCGCAGGGCCGTGCGGGTAGTGTCACAGGCCCTAGGGGGCACGACGGCACCGGCACATTGGCGCGAATAGCCAGTGACAAGGTGCTCGCCGCTGGTCAAGAATCGACGCCATTGCCGTTGGAGTGCCAGTCGATGACCGCCAGCCCCCTGCTGACCGCTTTTCTGCCCATGGCCCTGGGCATCATCATGCTCGGCCTGGGATTGTCCCTGACCCTGGCGGATTTTGCCCGGGTCCTGAAATTTCCCCGTCCGGTACTGATCGGCCTGGCGTGCCAGGTACTGCTGCTGCCGGCCCTGTGTTTCCTGATCGCCAAGGGCTTCGCCCTGGCCCCGGCACTGGCGGTCGGTTTGATGCTGTTGGCCGCCTCGCCCGGCGGCACCTCGGCCAACCTCTACAGTCATCTGGCTCACGGCGATGTGGCCTTGAATATCAGCCTGACGGCGGTGAACTCGGTGATCGCGGTGCTGACCCTGCCGCTGATCGTCAACCTGTCGATGCTGCACTTCATGGCGGCCGACCAGGCCTTGCCCTTGCAGTTCGGCAAGGTGCTGCAGGTGTTCGCCATTGTCCTGGGGCCGGTGGCCATTGGCATGTGGGTACGTTCGCGCTTTCCGGGATTCGCCGCGCGCATGGACAAGCCGGTGAAGATCGGTTCGGCGCTGTTTCTCTTACTGGTGGTGGTGCTGGCGTTCGTCAAGGACTGGCAGACGGTGGTGGAGTTCGCTCCAGTGGTGGGGCTGGCGGCCCTGACGTTCAACCTGATCAGCCTGGGCGTCGGCTATTGCGTGCCGCGCCTGCTCAAGTTGCCACTGCGCCAGGCGGTGGCCATCGGCATGGAGATCGGCATCCACAATGGCACCCTGGCGATTGCCCTGGCGCTGAGCCCCATGTTGCTGAACAACTCGACCATGGCCATTCCCGCGGCCATCTACAGCCTGATCATGTTCTTCACCGCTGGCCTGTTTGGCTGGTGGGTCAATTGGGTTCATGGGAAAGAGTTGTCCCAACCACTAGACTGAGTTTGCTGGCCGGCCGGAACTGAAAAAAAGCGCCTTCAGGGCGTTTTTTTACGGCCGATAAAAAGGGGAGTCGCCGTCGATGACATTAAAATGATATTAGTGTCCTGAAAGCGACTTCGGCATAGCCATTTACCCACAAAGCCCAGTGCTGGGCTTGTGCCGGCACCCGGCTCGGGGCAAGGCTGCGGGTATTCGAGCGCCAGCAGTGGCGAGCGCATTTTACGGGGGGATTCATCGTCATGATGTCGGCCTTGCAACGCAGTCTTGCCAATATCGGCATGGCGAAGAAACTGGGCATCGGCTTCGGCCTGGTGCTGGTGCTGACCGGGGTCGTGGCCGGCATGGGCTTGATGTCCCTGCAGGCCATCGATCGGCGTTTCGAAGGGCTTAAACAGATGTCCTCGGTCAACAGCGCGGTGCTGCGGGCGCGCCTGCTCGAACAGAGTTTCTCCCTGACGGGCGACGCCAAGACGGCCGAGGCATTACGCAAGGACCTCGAGGCGATCCTGTTGTTGACCGCGGAGCTGAAAGCGCGCTCGGCGGACAATCAGCTGGCCATGGATGAAGTGGACCAGGCCTTGGCCGCCTATCGCAGCTCGTTCGATCAGTTCGTCGAACTGGCGCTGGCCAAGGACCTGGCGCTGGAACTGGCCAACTGGTCGGTGGAAAGTGTGGCCAACAACCTCAACCTGTTGCAGGCCGGTCTGGCCGACGACGGCACCTATGAGCTGAAGGATTCCCAGGGCCAGGTGGGCGCGGCGTTCGTCGAGCAGGCCAATGAGGTCAGCCAGGTGTCGCGGCTGATGCTGCAGGCGATGAACGAGGCGCATATTCGCCTCAACAAGAGCCGCAAGGGACCGGCGGAAGAGGGCGCCACCAGCAAGATCCTGCAAGCCGAGGAGGCGCTGGCGCTGGCGGAAAAACTCAAGGCGTCGGTCACCGACGCCGGTTACCGCACGGTGCTGGGCGAGGTCAGCACCCATATCACCAACTTCACCGGCAAGCTGGCCGAATACATCGACCTGCTCGGTCGGGAGCAGCAGGTCTATGCCCAGATGCGCGCGCATGCCGAGCAGGTGGTGCAGCGTGTCGACCAGGCCTATGAGGAACAGGACGCGGCGATGCAGCGCGAGCTCAAGGCTAACTCGGCGTTGATTCTCGGCTCCTCGGTGTTGGCCCTGCTGGTCGGTCTGGCGGCGTCGGTGCTGATCACCCGGGTCATAGTCGGCCCACTGAAAACCGTAATACGGGTGGCCAATCGCATTGCCGACGGCGACCTCAGCGGCAAGATCCAGGTGCGCGGCAGCGACGAAATAGGCCAGCTGATGAGTGCCATGCAGCAGATGTCGGCGGGGCTCAGTGGCATGGTCAGTGGCCTGCAGGCGGGCATCGATCAGATCGCCTCCTCGGCGCGCTCGCTGTCCACGGTGACCGAGCAGACCAACGCCGAGGTCAGTAACCAGAAGGAGGAAACCGAGCAGGTCGCCACCGCGATGAACCAGATGACGGCCACCGTGCATGACGTGGCGCGCAACGCCGAGGAGGCGGCGCTGGCCGCCGAGACGGCGGATACCAAGGTCGCCAATGGCCAGGCCGTGGTGCGCCAGACGCTGGCGCGGATCGAGCAACTGTCGGCGTCCTCGGGTACCGCCAGCCAGAGCATCCAGAGCCTGAGTCAGGAAATCCAGAACATCGGCAGCGTCTTGAGCGTGATCAAAAGCGTGGCCGAGCAGACCAATCTATTGGCGCTCAACGCCGCCATCGAGGCGGCCCGGGCCGGCGATCAGGGCCGCGGCTTCGCCGTGGTGGCCGATGAGGTGCGTGCACTGGCCAAGCGGACCCAGCAGTCCACGGCCGAAATCGAACGGCTGGTGGGAGCCTTGCAGCTGGGCGCGCAGACCTCGGTGGCGCAGATCCAGAGCAGTGGCGAGTTGGTCAAGTTGACGGTCAGCGACGCGTTGGAAACCGAGAGCGCCCTGGGCAGCATCGCCGCCGCCGTTTCGGTGATCCACCAGATGAACCAGCAGATCGCCGCGGCCGCCGAACAGCAGAGTTCGGTGGCCGAGGAGATCAACCGCAGCGTGACCAATATTCGCAGCAGCGCCGATCAATCGTCCCTGGCCATGGAAGGCACGGCGGCCTCCAGCGTCGAACTGGCGTCCCTGAGCCATGAGCTGCAGGGCATGGTTGGGCACTTCAAACTGTAGACCCCGGCGGCGGGTCACCGAGGGGGCCGTCAGGCGCGCGTGCGGGCGTTCAGAATCAGGAGCGTCACCACGCCGGCGACCAACCCCCAGAACGCCGAGCCGATGGAAAACAGGCTAAAGCCGGAGGCGGTGACCATAAAGGTGATCAACGCCGCTTCGCGCTCCTGGGGCACTTGCATGGCCTGAGTCAGGCCATTGATCAGTGAACCGAACAGCGCCAGCGCCGCGATCGACAGCACCAGTTCCTTGGGCAAGGCGGCGAACAGCGCAGCCAGGGTCGCGCCGAAAATGCCGGCCACCCCGTAGAAAATGCCGCACCAGACCGCCGCCGTATAGCGCTTATCCGGGTTTTCATGGGCGTGCGAGCCGGTGCAGATGGCCGCGCTGATCGCCGCCAGGTTAACGCCGTGGCCGCCGAACGGTGCAATCAGCAGCGAGGCGATACCGGTCACCGATATCAAGGGGGACGCCGCCACGCCGTAGCCGTCGGCACGCAGCACGGCCATGCCAGGCATGTTCTGCGAAGTCATGGCCACCACGAACAGCGGAATACCGATGCTGATGGTCGCCGCCAGGGAGAAACTCGGGGTGGTCCACAGCGGCCTGGCCAGCTCCAGGCTGAACGCGCTGAAATCCAGCAAGCCGAGCAGGCCCGACAGCGCGGTGCCGACCAGCAGCGCAGCGAGTACGGCATAACGCGGCAACAGGCGTTTGACCACCAGGTAGGTGAGGAACATCCCCAGCACCAAGCCAGTGCGGTGCTGGGCCGCCAGAAAAATCTCGCTGCCGATCTTGAACAGGATGCCGGCGAGCAAGGCGGCGGCCAGGGAGGCGGGCAGGCGCCTGACCAGGCGCTCGAAACTGCCGGTCAGGCCGCAGACCGTGACCAGCAGGGCGCAGGTGAGGTAAGCGCCGATCGCCTCGGCGTAACTCACCCCGGCCAGGCTGGTGATCAGCAGCGCCGCCCCCGGCGTCGACCAGGCCACGGTAATGGGGGTGCGGTAGCGCAGGGACAGGCCAATGCTGCACACCGCCATGCCGATCGACAGCGCCCAGATCCAGGAGGAGATCTGCCCGTTGCTAAGGCCGGCGGCTTGCCCGGCCTGGAACATCAATACCAGCGAGCTGGTGTAACCGGTGAGCATGGCGATAAAGCCAGCAACCACCGCCGAAGGTGAACTGTCGCGCAGCCAGCCCAAGGGCAGGGTCGGGCGTGCAAACCCGCTGGTGGCGGGGGGCAGGTCGTGCATCTCAGACTCCGAACTCGGTCAGTATGGGGTACAGCGAAGCCACCAGCAGCAGGGCCATGCCGACATTGAATATACGCAGCCGGCGCGGATCGTTCAGCCAGGTGCGCAGCAAACTGCCAGCGACGGTCCACAGTCCGACGCTGGGGCAATTCACCAGGGCGAACAGCGCGGCGATCACCACGACATTGGTCAGGAAATTTTCCTGGGGCGTATAGGTGGTGATGGCGCCGATGGCCATGACCCAGGCCTTGGGGTTGACCCACTGAAAGGCGGCTGCCTGGAGAAAGGTGAAGGGTTTGGCCTGCGGGTCACCTTCGGTTTGCAGGGCTCCGGCGCGGGCGATTTTCCAGGCCAGGTACAGTAAATAGGTGGCGCCCAAATAGCGCAGCACGGTGTAGAGCTCAGGCAGGCGTTCGAACAGCTGACCGAGGCCCAGGCCGACGGCCACCACCAGCAGCATAAACCCCAGGCTGATTCCCAGCATATGCGGCAAGCTGCGGCGCACGCCGAAGTTCACCCCCGAGGCCAGTAGCATCATATTGTTCGGCCCGGGCGTGACCGAAGTGACGAAGGCAAAGGCGATAAAGGCAACCAACAGTTCCGGGTTCATCTCGGTCTCTCCAGCGGGAGCCACCAGACTAAGGGTGGGCGTCGTCCGCGTCTCGATACAGCGGCCGGCCTGATGGACCGTACAGTGCGCGGCGTGAATGCGAGCGGAGCACAGAGTGGCGCGGGGTCCAGGCCCCTCACGGCGACATGGCGGCTGCAGCTGTAGCGTCTTGGGGTACAGCGCCTGACGCAATGGGCCGTACAGTGGGCGGGCGAGCAGGCACGCGTGGCAAAAAATGTGCACGGGTTGGGGTCCGTGCCGCCGAAAAGCCGCAGCCCGTGAACCCCGTTCCGCCCGGGCGTCCGCTGCCATGGACGGCAGTGTGCGCGCTGGTAAACTGCGCGGCGCCTGGTTAGTGTTCGCCCTTGACTGCCCCCCGCAAAAGGAATTTGCCATGGAATCGCATCCCTACGTCGCCCCTCGGGGCAATCTGGTCGACCCTCCCGAGATTCCGCCACTGGCCCGGTGGAGTGCCCGGCGATTGTTCCTGCTCACGGCGCTGAGCCTGTTGTCGGTACTGGGTACGTTGGTTTCCTTTCTCGTCAGCCTGTCGCTGGATGAACGCCTACTCGTCCTGCAGCCGTACCTGGACGCGCTTGGCATGACGCTGGTGCTGTTGGGTGCTTTCCTGCTGGTGCGCGTCAAGGATTTCGCCCGTGACCGTTTCGCCGCGAGGCACTTGGCCGTTCCGGTCTGGTGTGCCGTGCTGGCTTCGGTGCTGATGGGCGCCATCAGTTTTTCCATCGGTCAGGAGGCACTCAGCCACCTGGGCTGGCAAAGCGTCTTCTACCTGGCCCTGTTGGTGCTGACGGGCGCGGTGACGCTCTGGCTGGGCCTGTGCCTGCGCAAGGTCCGCCAGGCCTACCGGGCGTTCAGGATCATGGCCTGGCTGGACATAGTCGGCGGCGCCTGCATGGCCTCTATCCTGCTGCTGGTGGCCGCGGTACTGCCCTTGTTCGGTGCCAGCGTGGCGATGATGTGGGTGTTTCTGCAGGGGGCCCTGGAGCAGCGGGCCTTGCGGCATTCACCTGGCAGCGGGCGATCAGTCTGACGCCAAGGGCGAATGACGGGTGCTGCCCAGCGCCTGGTTGACCTGCAGCCAGCCGCTCACCGCGTTTTCCCCGGCTTCGTCGAACACCCGTTGCAGCAAGCGGGCCTGCTCGCGGCGCAAGGCCAGTTCCAGCCGGGCGCCCTCGGCGGTAAAGCGCAACAGACGCTTACGCTTGTCGTCGGCCGCGGTCAGGCTCTGCACCAGGTGCATTTGCAGCAATTGACGCAGCGGCGTACTGAGCGCCTGCTTGCTCACCCCCAGCGCGGCCAGCAGTTGCTTGACGCTCAGGTCCGGATAACGGGCGATGAAAAACAGGATGCGGTGGTGCACCCGGCTCAGGCCGCGACGGGCCAGCATTTCGTCGGCCTTGGCGGTAAACGCCTGGTAACCGAAAAAGAACGCCTCCATGGCGGCCTGCTGAGTGGTCGAGTTTTTAAGGTCAAGCATATTGACGTATCTGGCCGGGGTGTCGTAGTTTCGGTCAATCAGTTTGACCCAAGGTGGGTACAGCGTAAATGACCGCTGTGCCGTGGTTGTGCCAACCGGTCTTGTTTATTCTCCCTTAGCCGCCGGTGACCCGCATGGCCTTCTCCGAACGTATCAGCCGTCTGAAAAGCTCCTTGATTCGCGAAATCCTCGCCGCCGCCCAGCGTCCGGAGGTCATGTCCTTCGCCGGTGGCCTGCCGGCCGAGGCAATGTTGCCGAGGGTGGAGTGGGCCGATATGCCAGTGGGGTTGGGCCAATACGGCACGAGCGAGGGTGAACCCGAGCTGCGCGAGGCGATCGCCGCCGAGGCCCGCGCGTTGGGGATTGCCTGCGAAGCGTCGCAAGTGTTGATTGTCAGTGGTTCACAGCAGACCCTGGATCTGGCCAGCAAGCTGTTTATCGATCCGGGCACCGAGGTGCTGGTGGAAGCGCCGACCTACCTGGCCGCCCTGCAGGCCTTTCAGCTGTTCGGCGCCGAGTGTCTGGCCGTGCCGCAGGAGGCCGACGGTCCGGAACTGACCGCGCTGCGTCAGCGCCTGGAGCAGCACAAGCCGGCCTTCGCCTACCTGATTCCCACGTTCCAGAACCCCTCGGCTGTGCGGTACAGCGAAGCCAAGCGGGATGCCGTGGCCGCCCTGCTGGACGAGTTCAACGTCACGCTGATCGAAGACGAGCCCTACCGTGAACTGGTGTTCGACGACGGCAGCGCCACGCCCATCGTCAGCCGCCTGAAAACCGCCAGCTGGATTTACACCGGCACCGTGTCCAAGACCCTGCTGCCGGGCCTGCGGGTGGGGTTCCTGATCGCCACCCCGGACCTGTTCGTGCACCTGCTGCGCCTGAAACAGTCGGCTGACCTGCACACCAACCGGATCGGCCAGTGGCAGGCGCTGCAGTGGATCGGCACCCGCCACTACCGCGAGCATATGGCCGAACTGCGGGATTTTTACCGGGTGCGCCGGGATGCCATGCAGCGCGCCTTGCTCGAACACTTTTCCGAGTTGGCCGACTGGGAAATTCCCCAGGGCGGCCTGTTCTTCTGGTTGACCCTCAAGTGCCCGCTGGACACCCGTACCCTGCTCAAGCCGGCGTTGGAACAGAACGTGGCCTTTATGCCAGGCGAGCCGTTTTTCATCGATCCCGAGCAGAACCCGGGTTACCTGCGGCTCAATTTCAGTCATATTGCCCCCGAGCGCCTGGGCGAGGGCCTGCAGCGCCTGGCCCAGGTTGTGCGTCAGGCCCACAGCGCCGCGGCGGCCTAAGAGGAGTTCGTCATGTACAAGGTCTACGGTGACTACCACTCGGGCAACTGTTACAAGGTCAAATTAATGCTGCACTTGCTGGGGCTGGAGTCCAAGTGGGTGGCCGTGGATATCCTCAAGGGCGAAACCCAGACCGCGGATTTTCTGGCGATGAACCCCAACGGCAAGATCCCGGTGCTGCAGTTCGAGGATGGCAGCTGCCTCTGGGAATCCAACGCCATCCTGAATTTTCTCGCTGATGGCAGCGCCTACCTGCCGAGCGAGCCGCGCCTGCGCACCCAGGTGCTGCAGTGGCAGTTCTTCGAGCAGTACAGCCATGAACCCTATGTGGCGGTGGCGCGGGTTATCCAGCGCTTCCAGGGCATGCCGGCGGCGCGTCTGGAGGAGTACCAGGTCTGCCAGGTGCGCGGGCATAAGGCACTCAAGGTCATGGAGCAGCAGCTGCAACGCACGCCCTATCTGGTCGGCGAGCATTATTCGATCGCCGATATCGCGCTCTATGCCTATACCCATGTCGCCGACGAAGGCGGCTTCGATCTCACCGCCTACCCGGCCGTGCGCGCCTGGTTGGCGCGGGTCGCTGGCCACCCAGGGCATGTCGGCATGCTCGACTGACGGCGCCGGGAGGAGTATTTCCGTCGGGAGGCGCTGCATTCGCGGCCGCCTTGACTAGCCTGAAGAGACCGGCGTGACGCTGCGGTCCGTTTTCCAGGACCGCGGGAGCGAAGGCAGTACGCCGTTACTCTGCTAAAGGAGCTAGCCGATGCGTACTGTCTATGATCCCACCCTCAAGGCCACCCTGACCCTGGACGATGCCGGGGACATACGGGCGATTAACCACCTCGACCTCTACCCTGAAATGGAAAACCGCCGCGGCCGCGAAGCCGCGTCGGCGTACGTGCGTGAGTACGCCGACGCCTTCAAGATTGCGCCCGCGGCCCTGCGGGCGCTGGAGCAACCGGTGTCTTATCTCTACCCCCAGCAGCAAGGGGTGGAGTACCACTACGGTGAAGAAAAACCCGCGTTCGACGCGGCCACCTATGCCTATTGGCAAACCTACCTGAATACACCCGTCTGGGCGGCGGGGCTCACCGTGACCCTCAAACAGGCTCCGGCGCGCGCCGTTGCCTCGACCAATACCAGCGAGCAGGGTGTCGACGCCCAGTTGCCGACGCAAGAGACCCTCGAGCGCTACCGGCGCCTGTTCGCCACGGCGGAGAAACCGTCCAGCGGTCCTGTGCGACGCAAAGCAGCGTCCGATCCGCTCGAGGCGCGGGACGACAGCGACCTGCTGGGCGAAGTGCTCGGGCAAGCCCTGGAAGAGGGTGCCGAATTGCAGGAGCCTTCGCCACCGCAGTTAATACGCGGGCGTTTTTTCGTCTACCGCTACGACGCCGACCAGCGCAGTGGTGACTCCGATCACCCGGTGCCAGGCGCTCATACCCATGCCCATGCAGGCACTCCGGCGCAGGAGGAGCAGGGCGTGTGCGGCACGCCGCCCACGCTGCCACTGGCGCCGGTGCCAGACGCCCTCAAGGACGGGCGCTGGTACGTGGTTGCCGAACTGGTCTTTCGCCTGCCACTCGATGGCGCTCGCCTGAACTGGCGCGCCTTGGTCGAGGTTGAGAGCAACACCATCCTCTACCTGCGCGCGCTGGCCTCTGGGGTCAATGGCCTGGTCTATACCTATGATCCGATCACCAGTACCGGTACCGCGACCAACACTCCCGACCAGAGCAATGCCGTGCTTAATCCGCACCGCGACGATGTGCTGTTGCCCAATCTCAATGGGCCGGTTGCCGGCACTCAGGCCTTGCAGGGCAGTCGGGTCTCGCTGATGGACATCGAACCCCTGAGCCTGGCGCCGCCGACCCGGCCCAGCGGCAGCGATTTCGACTACGCAGTGCGCACCAACGAGTTCGCGGCGGTCAACGCGTATTTCCACAACGACCGCTTTTTCCAATTGGTGGAAAACCTGGGTTTCCCGCTGGCCAGTTATTTCAACGGCACGGCGTTTCCGGTGGAGGTCGATCATCGCGGCAAGGGCACGGTCGCCAATATGGGCAATACGGTCAATGCCCATTGCGTCGGCGATGGCGACGGTATCGACCATGCCTGTTATGCCCTGGCGGACCTGGGCGACACCGCCAACCCGGTGGGCATCGCCGCCGACTGGCGGGTGGTGCTGCATGAGCTGGGCGGCCACGGCATCCTGTATGAGCATGTGGGTGGCCCCAATTTCGGTTTTGCCCATAGCGCCGGCGACAGCTTTGCCATGATCCTCAACGATTTCGCCTCGGAGTGGCACAACGGTGCAGCGCTCGACCGCTTTTTCTTCCTGCCTTTTGTGCCCAGCATCGTGCGCCGCTCGGATCGCGCGGTCGCGGACGGCTGGGGCTGGGGTGGGGCCAACGATGTCGGCAGCTATTCCAGCGAACAGATCCTCTCGACCACCCTGTTTCGTGCCTACCGCTCGATCGGTGGCGATGCGACCAGCCTGACGCGCCGCGAGTTCGCCGCCCGCTTTATGAGTTACCTGATGCTGCGTGCGGTGGGCACGCTTACGCCCATGAGTAACCCCGCGTCGCCAGCGCAGTTCCTCGCCGCCCTGCTGGCCGCCGATGCGCTTAACTGGACATCCGAGGGGCACTTTGGCGGCGCCTACGGCAAGGTGTTGACCTGGGCGTTCGAGGAACAGAACCTCAATAACGGTGCCGCGCCCAGCGTCGACGTCTATATCGACGATGGCCGTGCCGGGGAATACCCCTACCTGGCGGTGCATTGGGCGACCACCACCATCTGGAACCGCCGCGAGCCCGACGGCTTGCCTGGTCATCAGGAGCCGGCACTGGAGGAGACCAACTACGCCTATGTGCGGATCAAGAATCGCGGCACCTCGGTGGCCAACAACGTGCAGGTCAAGGGCTTTCACTGCAAACCCTCGGCCGGCGTGTTGTGGCCCAGCGACCTGCAGGCCATGACCACGGCGCAGCTGGCTGCCGGCAGCCTGCAACCCAACAATGCCGAGGAGAAAATCGTCGGGCCTTTCGAATGGACGCCGGTGGTCAACACCTGGGGCCATGACTGCATGCTGATGATCGTTTCGGCGACCGGAGACCCGAGCAATGTCGACAATTTCACCCTGGGTGAAGTGGTTGCCGACTGGCGCCTGGTCCCCAACGACAACAATATCGGCCAGCGCAACGTCACCCTGGTGCCAGGGGGCGGTGGCGTGGGCGGCTTGATGGCCGGGCTGCACGGCAAGGGCTTCTGGGTCGGCAACCCCGATCGGGTCAGGGCCCTGGTGAAGGTGACGGTAGCCTTGCCGCCATTGCTGGCCAGCCGCGGCTGGAAAATCACGCTGGTCGACTTTCCTGAGGCCGGCGTGTGGCTCAAACCCCATGAGCAGCGCCTGGTGCGTTTCGAGGTCCATCCTGGCCAGGCTTTTACCCGCGAGCAGGTCGAGGCGACCACCGAGCGGGATATCCTGGTCACTGCCACGGCCAACGGGGCGATCATCGGCGGCATGGTCTACCGTCTGGATCCCGCGTTGAAATGCCCCTATAACGACCGGCCCAAAGGTGATCGTGGCCGGCGCTGCCGGGACAAGGCCAAGGACTTGCTGGAGTGCCTCGATCTTCCGGACGGCAAGATCAAGTGCGTGCGGGTGCGCAAGGTATCGATCGACGTGGAAATGGATGACAGCTGCGATTGCGACTGAGTGAGGCGTCGAAACGCCCGGTACCCCGGTACCGGGCTTTTTTTGAACGGCCAAGCCCAGGCGGACCTCGGCGCACCCAGGACCTGGGTTGGCCCCGGTTATACTGCCGCCGCGGGCCCAATGCTCCGCGTCATTTACCCCCTCTGCAAGGCCACCGAATGAACAACAACCTGGGACCCTTTTCCGTTGGCGGCCGGCTGCGCAGCCTGGGCCATGCCCTGGCCGGCCTGCGTCTGCTTATGGGCCAACAGAATGCGTGGATTCATGCCGTCGCGTCGCTGGCCGTCGTCGCGGCGGGCGCCGCTTTTCGGGTCAGCGCGCTCGAGTGGTGCCTGCTGATCCTGGCGATCATGGCGGTGTGGGTCGCCGAGGCGCTGAACACCGCCGTCGAACAGCTGTGCGACCTGGTGTCGCCGGAGTTTCATCCGCTGGTGAAAAAGGCCAAGGACGTCGCCGCCGCTGCGGTGCTGTGCAGCGCCCTGGGAGCCGTGGCGATAGGCCTGGTGGTGTTTTTGCCCTACGGGTTAGGCTGAAGTCCAAGCTCGCCGCCCATCGCACCCAGCAAAGGAGTTCCCATGCCGCTAAGCCCATCTCCCGAAGACGTCGTACAGTGCCAACTCGAGGCCTATAACGCCCGTGATCTGCAGGCCTGGGTGGCCACCTACGCCGACACGGCGCAGCAGTTCGAGTACCCCGGCCGTTTGTTGGCCAGTGGTCGGGCGCAGATCACCGAATGCGCCACCAGCCGATTTCAGGAGTCGAACCTGCATGCCCGGCTGCTGCAGCGGACCGTTATGGGGGCAATGGTGGTGGACCATGAGGAGGTCACCCGGACCTTTCCCGAAGGGCCGGGCTGGATCGAGTTGCTGGCCATCTACGAGGTCCGCGACGGGAAAATCCAGTCGGCGACCTTTGCTTTCGGTGAGCGGCGACTGGCGAGCATGGCCCCTTAGACGCGCGGCGCCCCTGGGCCGCCGCGGCACGCCGGCTCAGGCTGCAGCGAAGCGATCCTGCAGGTAGGCGATGATCACCTTGGATTCGTACATCCAGGTGGTCTGGCCGTTTTCCTCGATGCGCAGGCACGGCACCTTGATCGTGCCGCCCTGGGTCAACAGGGCCTGGCGATGCTCTTCGTTGTTCTTGGCATCGCGCAGGGCCACCGGGACATTCAATTGGCGCAGGTTGCGCCGGGTCTTGACGCAAAACGGACAGGCATGGAACTGATAGAGCGCCAGTCCGGCCGCGGCCTGGTCGACCTTGGCTTGTGCCTCGGGGCTGCGCTTCAGCGGCCGCGGACGGGTCAGGAAGTCGATAAAGATGATCAGTTGGCCCAAGCCAACGCGCAATGCCTTGATAAACACAGCTGCCTGCCTTTGCGGAAAAATTCGAGGGCGGCAGCTTACCCGAATTTCTCCTGGGCGACCGATCTTCCCGGCCAGCGGGAGCGGGCGCCCCGGCCCGGCCCGGGCGAGGCGGCCGCCACGATCAGTTGATCAGGCTGAGAAATTCGCTGCGGGTGGCGGCATTGTCGCGAAACTCGCCGAGCATCACCGAAGTGACCATGGAGGAGTTCTGCTTTTCCACGCCGCGCATCATCATGCACATATGCTGCGCTTCGATCACCACGGCCACGCCGAGGGCGCCGGTGACCTGCTGGATGGCCTCGGCGATCTGCCGGCTGAGGTTTTCCTGGATCTGCAGGCGACGGGCGAACATGTCGACGATCCGCGCCACCTTGGACAACCCCAGCACCTTGCCATTGGGGATATAAGCCACTTGCGCCTTGCCGATAAAGGGCAGCAAGTGGTGTTCGCAAAGCGAATACAGCTCGATGTCCTTGACCAGCACCATCTCGCTGGCGTCGGAGCTGAACAGGGCGCCGTTGGTGACGTCTTCGAGGCTTTGCTGATAACCGCGGCAGAGGTACTGCATGGCCTTGGCCGCGCGTTTGGGCGTGTCCAGCAGCCCTTCACGGGAGACGTCTTCGCCGAGCTGGCCGATGATGGCGCTGTAATTTTGTTCCAGGGACATGGATCTACCTGTGGGACCTTTTCAGTGAACGCAGACGCGCAGGGTAGGGCGCGGCCGTCGCGCTGGCAAGGGCAGGCGCGGTGCCGAACTCACGACTGTGGGTCGGCAGCCAGGTGCGTTTCCCATTGATCGGCCCATTCGGTCAGGGGCAAACAATGGCTGATCAGGGTCTGTCCCTGCGCACTGAGCTGGTAGCCCGCATCGGCAGTATCGCCCTTCGTGCCCGGTTTCGCGCCCAGCCAGGCGCCGGCACGGCCGGGCGAATAGTGTCAACAGGCCCTAAATCCGCTCAGTCGTCCCGGCCGTCCAGCATGGTGCGTTTGAGCATCACGTAGAGCGCACCGGTACCGCCGTGTTTGGCCAGGCAGGAGGTGAATCCCAGCACCTGCGGGTGCTGGCGCAACCATGTATTGACATGGCTTTTGAGCATGGGCCGCTTGCCGTCGGTGCGCACGGCCTTGCCATGGGTGATGCGCACGCAGCGCACCTCGAATTTGGCCGCTTCGGCGAAAAACTCCCACAGGGTATCGCGGGCCACCTCGACACTCATGCCGTGCAGGTCGAGGCTGCCGTCGAAACTGATCTGGCCCAGTTTGAGTTTTTTCATCTGGCCTTCCTGCACCCCGTCCCCGGCCCAATGCAACACGTCCTCGGGGCCGACATCGATGATGAACTGGTCCGACAGGCCGTCGACCTTGACCGCGTCCAGGGTCTGGCTCGCCGCCTGGCGCAGGGTGGCGTGCTGTTTACGATCGATCTTGGGCTTGCCGGTATCGGCCCGATCCTGCTGGATCGGCTTGACCCCACGCAGCTCGGCTTTGAACAGGGAAAAATCGTCGTCGTGCATACAGTGCCTCCGCTAGGGCAGTCATTGTACCCAAGGCGCCGCAAGCGGTAGCCGGCTGCTGTGGCATACCGCTTATTTTTTCAGCAGATGCGGTGCCAGGGACAGGTCATTGGACGGCTGCAGGCGGCGTCGACAACGGCGCCAGACACTCAGGCTGGCGATCAGCGCGACCAGGGCGAGCAGCAACTGGAGCACGGTGATGCCAACCCCGCCCTTTGCCAGCTCGGGCGCCAGGGGGTGGCCGGCCAGCGCGGCGAACGCGGCGATGGCCAGTGCGATACCGAACAGTCCGAGCAGCAGGGCCAGCGCCTTGCCGCAACGCCAGCGCCATTTGGCCGGCCCACGGGACCGGAGGCGGCGTGCATCGAAACCATTGGACTGTTTCATGCCAAATTCCTTGCAGGGTGAAGGCGGTATGACCGGTCCTCGGGGCCCGGGTTCCTGCCTGGGCGCATCAGGCGACCGACAGCGGGCCGACGCCCAACGGCGAGCATAGGCTTCAGGCCAGCGCCTGGGCGTTCGGCACCAGGGTGGCGAAGTTGTCGGCCAGGGCGATCATTTCGAGCCGGTGCACCAGCTCGGCGGCGACGCTTTCACCCCGACTGTCGGGCAGGTCCCGGGTGGCGCAGGCGGCATCCACCAAGGTACAGCGGTAGCCGAAATCCTTGGCGGCTCGCACGGTGCTGCTGACGCTGGAGTGGCTCATAAAGCCGCAGATGATCAGGTCAAGGTGCCCCAGTTGCTGCAATTGCTCATGCAGGTTGGTCCCGGCAAAGGCGTTGGGCAGGCGTTTTTCCACCACCGGCTCGCCGGGCAGCGGCGTGGCTTCCGGCAGGTGCTGGCCGCGCGGTCCCTGGGGGTCGAGCAGGCCCCCGGGGATGCCCAGGTGTTTGATATGCACCAGGGCCGAGCCGGCGGCGCGGGCCGCGGCCAGCAGGCTGGCGATTTCGGTCAGGGCGGCATCCAGGCCGGGCAGGCGCAGCACGCCGCTGCGATACTCTTCCTGGGCGTCTATGACCAGGAGCGTGGCATGGCCCAGGCTGGCGGCCGCATGGCCGCGGCCGGTGAGCTGGTACAGGGTTTGTGCATGGGACATCAGGAGGGTTCCTCGCGGGCCAGTACGGGCCCATTGTCCACGTGCGAGCCTGGGCTGTGAACCTTTTATCTCGATGTGCGGTTGATGGCTTGCGAGCGCATTGGCTGCGCGAGCAGAATCGGGCCACCTCGATCCGCCATCCCGGCGAGGTTGACGCATATGCAAAAGGAGTTGCCTATGTCCGTGCTTTCGGAGTTTCCCGCGCATTTCTGGTCGTTTTTTTTCCTGGCGGTGGGCCTCGCCCTGTTGGGCGGGCTGCCGCGCCGGCCGGCAAAACCCTCGGCCCTCTGGCCTCGACGGCGGGACAGGCGCTAACTGGGGCCGAATAAATCGACGGCGTCAGTCCGGGCTTGGGCTAAAATGCGCGCTTTTAGCCCGGAGATCCCGCCGTGACCGCTTCGTCTTCCCACCTGCGCAGCCTGCGCGACCACATCCGCTGGGCCGTCAGCCGATTCAATGGCGAAGCTGTGTTTTTCGGCCATGGCACCGATAACGCCTGGGATGAAGCGCGCCAGCTGGTGCTGGGCGCGGTACACCTGCCCTGGGACATCGCCGACGCCTACCTCGATTGCCGGCTGGAAGAGGACGAACGAGTCCACTTGCAAGGCCTGCTCCGGCGGCGCATCGAAGAGCGTGTGCCGACCGCCTACCTGCTGGGCGAGGGCTGGTTCTGCGGCCTGCCGTTTATCGTCGACGAGCGCGTGCTGGTGCCGCGTTCGCCGCTGGCCGAGCAGATCCAGCGCCGTTTCGACCCCTGGTTGGGCCAGGTGCCGGCCCGCATCCTCGACCTCTGTACGGGTTCCGGGTGCATCGGCATTGCCTGTGCCTACGAGTTTCCCGAGGCCGAGGTGGTCCTCGCCGACCTGTCCTTCGATGCCCTGGAGGTGGCGTACCAGAACATCCTGCGGCACGACCTGGAGGAACGGGTCTACACGGTGCAGGGCGACGGCTTCGACGGCCTGCCGGGTCAGCGGTTCGACCTGATCCTGTCCAATCCGCCCTATGTGGACGCCGAGGATTTCGCCGACATGCCGGCCGAGTACCAGCACGAGCCGGCGCTTGGACTGGCTTGTGGCGAGGACGGCCTGGATCTGGTGCGGCGCATGCTGGCCGAGGCCGCTGATCACCTGACCGAGCAGGGTCTGTTGATCGTCGAGGTGGGCAACAGCCAGGTCCACGTCGAGGCGCTGTACCCGGAGGTGGACTTCACCTGGCTGGAGTTCGAGCAGGGCGGGCACGGGGTGTTCCTGCTGGCGGCGGCGCAATGCCGGGAACACCAGGCGCTGTTCCGCTCGCGGCTCGAGGCCTGAGTGCCAATCAGCGGGTGGCGATCCAGATCAACAGCCCGGCCTGGAACACGCTGAACGCCACCAGGCAGGCGATGGTAAAGCGCAAGGTGCTGTCCTCGCGCTGAAACGCCTCCATGCGCTGGTCGAGCTTGCGCAGCTTGACGTCCTGTTCGCGCAGGTTCTGGTCGGCCTGCTGCAGCATCGCCGCGGCGTCCAGCAATTCCACCAGTTGGACCTTTTCCCCGTGCCAGTCGCCGTGCAGGGCGCTGGCCCGTGGTGCGCTGTAGCTGGCCTTGATCATCAGGGGGTCGAGGTACTCGACGCTGAAACCCTGGGCGTTGAGCATGCGGTCGCGGCGCAGGCGCGCCTCGTCGTTGGGCACGTCCTTGATCGACAGCGCACCGCCCTCGACCTGGTAATTGGCGTATTTCTGCTGGGCCCAGGCGATGCCCTGGGCCAGCAGGAAACGCCCCAGGCCACGATTGAGCGGCTCGATATGCAGCCCGGCATCGGGGCCGAAGCGCAGCTCCTGGTTGCGATGATCGGCCCAGACCTCCAGCACGTTCTGTTCCTTGCGCACCCGTTGGCCCGGCAACTGCAGGGTCAGGCGCAGCAAGCTTTGCTCGCGGCTATGGCGCTCGAGGCGACCCAGTTGGACGAATCGAAGCGGTCGGGCACCGGTGCCGCGATCGGTGGGCAGCGGCGCCAGGCGCAGCAGGCGAAAGTGTTCCGGTCCCAGCTCGGCCCAGGGGTGCGAGGGCGGTGCCGGCGGTTCGACCACGGCGGGTGCAGCATCGGTTTCGGCCATCGAACGTTATCCTCCAGGCTATGCCGAGTCTATCGGCCATCCGCCATGCAACTGGAGGATAACCTCAGGGCCGCTGTTGGATAAAGCGGATGATCTGCTCGCTGAGCAACCGCGCCAGGGGCAGGCTGGGGTCATTGTAGGACGCCAGCTGCCGTGCCTTGTCCGCCGGCGCGATGCGCAGCATATGGTTCATGCCGTCCACCAGCACCAGCTGACTGTCGGGTTTGGCCGCCTTGAGCGCCTCGGCGTCCGCCACGCCGATCTGCATGTCGTTGCGGCCCTGCAGGATCAGGGTCGGGATGCGCAGGTGGGCGAAGGCCGCTACCGGATCCTGGCGAAACAGTGAAATCAGGTAAGGCTGCACGCTGGGGCGTAGCAGCACCTGCAGGGCATCGGGCACCACCGGTTGCCGCTCGCCGGCCTTGAGCCGGTCGATCACCAGCAGGGCATAGGCGTACAGCGGTGCGGGCAGGCGACCTTCGAGCTGTTCGCGCAAGACCTGGTCGATCGGTCGCGCGCTGCCGGCAATCGCGACCAGCGCCTGGGCGCCGGCTGGTTCCGCGGCCAGGCTGGCGACCAGTGCGCCTTCGCTGTGGCCGATCAGGGTCAGTTGCGCGAAGCGTGGATCGGCGCGCAGCAGTTGCCCCCAGGCCGCCGCGTCGGCGACATAGGCCTCGAGGCTGAGGTCCTCCTCGCGGGGGGCCGCGGCCAGGCTCCTGGCCACCCCCCGTTTGTCATAGCGCAAGCTGGCGATCCCGTGTTTGGCCAGCACCTGGGCCAGGCGCTTGAGGCTGTCGTTATGGCCGCCATTGGGGTTGTTGCCGTCGCGGTCGGTGGGACCGGAACCGGCGATCAGCAACGCCACGGGCACGGGTGTCGGACTTTGCGGCAGTAACAGGGTGCCGTGCAGCACACCGCTGCCGGTGTCCAGTTCGAGTGGACGTTGCAGGATGGTGTGTGGGGCGGCTTGGGCCAAACCGGTGAGCAGGGGCAGGATCAACAGGAACACTCGCAACATGGGGGCACTACTGTGGGGGACATCGAACTTGGACGCCCGCGGCGGCACAAGGTTCGTGGGTGAACTGCGCGGGCGCCGCGAGTATACTGGGCGATCCTGTTTCTGGCCGATTTACGCGGAGCGTCCTGCATGTCCGGCAATACCTACGGCAAGCTGTTCACCGTCACCACCGCCGGCGAAAGCCATGGCCCGGCCCTGGTGGCCATTATCGACGGCTGCCCGCCGGGCCTGGAACTGTCCCTGGAGGACCTGCAGCGCGACCTCGACCGGCGCAAGCCGGGCACCAGCCGGCACACCACCCAGCGCCAGGAAGACGATGTGGTGGAAATTCTCTCCGGGGTGTTCGAGGGTCGCACCACCGGCTGTGCCATCGGTCTGCTGATCCGCAACACCGACCAGAAATCCAAGGACTACTCGGCGATCAAGGACCTGTTTCGTCCGGCCCATGCCGACTACAGCTACCAGCACAAGTACGGCCTGCGCGACTACCGTGGTGGCGGCCGCAGCTCGGCGCGGGAAACCGCCATGCGCGTGGCGGCCGGTGCGATCGCCAAGAAGTACCTGGCGACCCGCGGTATCAGCGTGCGCGGTTACATGAGCCAGCTGGGCCCCATCGAGATCCCGTTCAAGAGCTGGGAAAGCGTCGAGCAGAATGCCTTCTTCAGTCCCGATCCGGACAAGGTGCCGGAGCTCGAGGCCTATATGGACCAGCTGCGGCGCGACCAGGATTCGGTCGGCGCGAAGATCACCGTGATTGCCGAAGGGGTGATGCCGGGGCTGGGCGAGCCGATCTTCGACCGCCTGGACGCCGAGCTGGCCCATGCGCTGATGAGCATCAATGCGGTCAAGGGCGTGGAAATCGGCGCGGGCTTTGCCTGCGTGGCCCAGCGCGGCACCGAACACCGCGACGAATTGACCCCCGAAGGTTTTCTTTCCAACAATGCCGGTGGCATCCTCGGCGGCATCTCCTCGGGCCAGCCGATCATCGCCCACCTGGCGCTCAAGCCGACTTCCAGCATCACCACCCCGGGGCGCTCGATCGACATCGACGGCAATGCCGTCGAGCTGATCACCAAGGGCCGCCACGACCCCTGCGTCGGCATCCGCGCCACCCCGATCGCCGAGGCGATGATGGCCATCGTGCTGATGGACCACCTGCTGCGCCATCGCGGGCAGAACGCCGATGTGCGCGTGAGCACGCCGGTGCTGGGCCAGCTGTGAACCGGTGCCCGTGGCGGGGAGCAGCCGTGCGCCGATGACGTCCTCCGTTCCCTATTGGCGCCTGTCCGGCTTTTACCTGTTCTACTTTGCCCTGCTCGGCGCCACGGCGCCGTTTCTGGGCCTGTACTTTCACCACCTGGGTTTTTCCAGCGCACGCATAGGCGAGCTGGTGGCCATTCCCATGCTGATGCGCTGCCTGGCGCCGAATATCTGGGGTTGGCTGGGCGACCGCAGTGGGCGGCGCCTGACCATAGTGCGCCTGGGCGCGGTCGGCACCCTGCTGGGTTTCGCCGGCATTTTCCTCGGCAAGGGCTACGCTTGGCTGGCGCTGGTGATGGCCCTGCATGCGTTTTTCTGGCACGCGATATTGCCGCAGTTCGAGGTCATTACCCTGGCTCACCTGCGCGAGCGCGCGGCGCGCTACAGCGAGATCCGCCTGTGGGGCAGCATCGGCTTTATCCTTACCGTGGTGGGCCTGGGACAGCTGTTCGAGCGCTTCAGCCTGGACGCCTACCCCTGGGCACTGATCCTGATCATGGCGGGCATCGTTCTGAGCAGTTGCTGGGTGCCCAATGCCGCACCCGCGCCGCGCCAGGAGGCGCTGCAGGAAAGCGGTTTCCTGCAGCAGCTGCAGCGTCCCGGGGTGCTGGCCTTCTACCTGAGCGTCGGCCTGATGCAGTTGAGCAACGGGCCCTATTACACCTTTCTGACCTTGCACCTGGAGGCCCTGGGTTATACCCGGGGCATGATCGGCATGCTCTGGGCCCTGGGCGTCGGGGCGGAAATCCTGTTGTTTTTACTGATGGCGCGGCTGCTGGGGCGTTTCTCCCTGCGTCAGGTGCTGCTGGCGAGTTTCCTGATCACCGCCGTGCGCTGGCTGCTGCTGGGTAACCTGGCCGGTCACCTGGTCGTGCTGCTGCTGGCCCAGCTGATGCACGCCGCCACCTTCGGTGCCTTTCATGCCGCCGCCATTCATTTTATCCAGCGCAGTTTTGGCCCGGGCCAACAGGGCCAGGGCCAGGCGCTGTACGTCAGCCTGTCGGGCGTCGGCGGCGCCCTGGGCGCGTTGTACGCAGGCTACTGCTGGAACAGCCTGGGCCCGGCCTGGACCTTTGCCATCGCCAGCCTGGCGGTATTGCTGGCGGCCCTGAGCATCGCCCTGGGTTTTAAAGACACCGCATTCGAGAGGCTCAAGAGATGAACCCTTCCCGCGAACAACTGAGCCAGGCCCTGATCGAGGCCGGACGCTTTCTCCATGGCCGCGGCTGGTCGCCGGCCACCAGCAGCAACTACTCGGCGCGCCTGTCTGCCAGCGAGGTGCTGTTGACCGTCTCGGGCAAGCACAAGGGGCAACTGGGGGCGGACGACCTGTTGGTCACCGACCTGGATGGTGTCAGCCTGGAGCCGGGCAAGAAGCCTTCGGCCGAGACCTTGCTGCACACCCAGCTGTACCGCTGGCGCGCGGACCTGGGCGCGGTGCTGCACACCCACTCGGTGAATGCCACGGTGCTGTCGCGGCTGACGGCGGCCGATCGCCTGGTGTTCGAGGACTACGAACTGCAAAAGGCCTTCGCTGGCGTGACCAGCCACCGGTCCCAGGTGGTGGTACCGATCTTCGACAACGACCAGGACATCGCACGTCTGGCCGGCCGGGTCCAGCCCTGGCTGGAGGCCCACCCGGACTGTGTTGGTTACCTGATTCGCGGCCACGGCCTCTACACCTGGGGCGCGCAGATGAGCGATGCGCTGCGCCAGATTGAGGCCTTCGAATTCCTCTTCGAATGCGAGCTCAAGGTGCGCGCGCTGCAGCGGCCTTGATGCAGCGCGCGGCGCGTTCTAGGGTGCGCCATGGACATCGCCCTTACTCACTTAGCCCGACAGGAACATTGTTATGAGCAGCCTGAGCGTTTACCACGAGTCGTCTCCCGACCTGCCGAACAAGGTGCTGACGCATCTGGAAGACATTGCCAGCACCCTGGCCGAGGTCGGCGTGCGTTTCGAGCGCTGGCAGGCCAATGCCCCCATCGTGCCCGGTGCCAGCCAGGAGCAGGTGATCGCCGCGTACCGCGAGCAGATCGAGCGGCTGCAGGCCGAGCGGGGCTACGTCACGGTGGACGTGGTCAGCCTGACGGCCGACCACCCGCAGAAGGCCGAACTGCGCGCCAAGTTCCTCGACGAGCACCGGCATGGCGAAGACGAGGTGCGTTTTTTCGTCGCCGGACGCGGGCTGTTCACCCTGCATATCGAAGAGTATGTGTACGCGGTACTGTGCGAAAAAAACGACCTGATCTCGGTGCCCGCCGGTACCCGGCACTGGTTCGACATGGGCGAGCGGCCGCATTTCGTCGCCATCCGCCTGTTCAATAACCCCGATGGCTGGGTCGCCCAGTTCACCGGGGAAAAGATTGCCGAGGCCTTTCCTCGCCTGGACGACTGAGTCCGGTTTTAACCTGAGCTACGGAGCGACCCATGTCGATCAAGGCCATTCTTACCGATATCGAGGGCACCACCAGCGCGGTGAGTTTCGTCTTCGACGTGCTGTTTCCCTATGCCGCCCGGCACCTGCCGGATTACCTGCGCACCCATGCCGGGGAGCCGGACGTGGCGGCTCAGTTGGAGGCGGTGCGCGCCGAGAGCGCTGAAGCCCAGGCCGAGTTGCCGCGGCTGATCGAAATCCTTCAGGGCTGGATGGCCGAAGACCGCAAGGCCACGCCGCTCAAGGCGCTGCAGGGCATGATCTGGGCCGAGGGTTATGCTGCCGGCCAGCTCAAAGGGCATGTCTACCCGGATGCGGTGCAGGCCCTGCAGGCCTGGAAGCGCGCGGGTTATGCCCTGTATGTCTATTCCTCTGGCTCGATCCAGGCCCAGCAGCTGATCTTCGGCTGCTCCGAAGCCGGCGACCTGAGGCCGCTGTTCAGCGGTTATTTCGACACCGGCAGTGGCCCCAAGCGCGACCCCGCGTCCTATGCCCGTATCGCCCAGTCGATTGGCTACCCGGCCAATGAAATCCTGTTTCTCTCCGACATCGTCGAAGAGCTGGACGCCGCCCGCCAGGCGGGCATGCAGACCCGCGGTGTGGCCCGCGAGGGGGGCGAGTTGCCCGGCCATGTGACCCTGGACAGCTTTGCCGGGATCGATCCGGCGTCGCTCTGAACATTTACCGAACCGGAACCGGGGGTTGATCGTCTATCCTAGGGCTGCGCGCAGTTCCGCGTGCAGTTCATCGGCCGCCTCGAACCAGAGCCTGCCCCGTAAACAGGAGCCTTACCATGTCGTATTTGTTGGGTCTGATCATTTTGGCCCTGGATATCTGGGCCATTCTCAACGTGATCAAGAGCAATGCAGAAACCGTGATGAAGATCGTCTGGATCCTGCTGATCCTGATACTGCCTGTGCTGGGCCTGATTATCTGGGCGGTCGCCGGTCCCCGCGGTGACGTTCGGCTGTAGGGCCGAAAGCCGGAGTGAACCGCCACGATAGGCCCTGTTGACCTGTTGACCTGTTGACCTGTTGACCTGTCGCCTGTCGGCCGCTGCTCAACGGCAGGTCGCCATGACGGTCGCTCCTGGCCCATGCAGCCGCCCGTGCTACCTTGGGCAGCGGCGGGCGACACCGTTCACCGCCGTTGGGCCGCTGTTCCCATTCCCTCTGCACCCATCGCGCCGTTCAGGCACGCCAGGCGGCCCAGGGCATACCTTACTTGTCAGTCCCGCTATCCGTGTCGGTTCCCGCGTTCTGCTCAAGGGGCGGGGTGTTCGGGCGAAACACCGGTTTGCCCATACGGGGTGGCATCAGCAGCTCTGGCACCGGTGCTGGCGGTTCGGTTGTAGTCTCGAGGGGCGGTGTTGGCGCCTCGGAAACCCCGTTGACCTCCATCGGTGGTGGCGGGGCGCCCATCATCAGCACCGGAGCCGGCGCAGTTTCCTGTGTCACAGGCGCGGCGCTGGTATCGGCTGGCGCTTCGCTGGCGTGACCGGCGGCGACGGAAAAGGCCAGCACCGCCGCGCTGGCCATGGCCGGTAGCCCGCGCCACGACGGGCGCGCCGCAGGTCGCTGAGCGCCACCGCAGTCGCTGGTCATAAGGGTGCCGTCATGGCGCCGGTAAAACCGTACGCAGAGGTCGCCGTTGGCGTTGTCCGCCAGCAGTGCGGCCGCCTCGGCTTCAGCCATGGCGGAGAGATTGAATACATTCTTGTGGCACTCACCGCAGTGGCGCACCCGATCGTCGCCCCTCATCTGCTCCCATGAGGCCGTGCAGGGGATGGCGATATCGAGTTGCTGCAGCGCAATTCGGCGGGTGGGGTGGTCAGCTGGGGTCATGGTGATATCCCTGGATGTGCGCCACTGCGGCAGTTGCAGCGAAAGCGAGCTTGGTTACCAGATCAGACGAACCCTGGGCGATATTGGGGTTAACCATGATAAAAATATTGAAATCAACCCGGATTTGGCTGATTAAAACCAGGTGAGCCCCGGTGGAACTCAGTGCATTTTTTCGCCATTTAGACCCGAGCAGGTTGATACTGACGTTGCGCTTTGTATTGCTTTGTTAAGGGATGCAATGATTGGGTATCTGATTGTCTGATGGCTCCCTGCCCTCGAGTGCAAAAATATTTATCGTGTTATTTGCATGTTTGGGTCGGTGTCTGGACAGGGCTTGACGAGGTGTATCGATGTTCGCATGGTTGGGTGGCGTTATACTATATTTTAATTATTTTATCGGACGTCGCTTTAATTAGTAAACGCACTAATTGTTGGCTTGTTCAGGTGTCGGGCATTGCCTATCCTGCTTCTTGCATCGTGGTAAAGGTTTCACCGGTTAGACGTCGGCTATTCAATTCATTTGTGCCGTTTCTGCTGTTTCGGTATATGGCCCGAACAGTAGTGGCCGGTGTCGAACCGCTTAGAGTCGTTGGATGAGTGTTTGCGGTGACGGTTTGCTGCGGCCGGCGTGCGTTTCGTTGTGGTGGTGTGCGGGCGCGGCTGCAGGTGGGTGTGAGCAGGGAGTGACCGAGCAATGATGGCCAAGTTGACGATTGATTTGCAGGAAGGTTTCGCCGAGGAAACGGTGCACATCAGAATCGCCGGACGGCAGGTCTATCAGCAGGAGCAGCTGTCGACACGCAATCAAATCGGCCTGGCTGCTTCGTTCAGCATACAGGTGGAGGAGGGGCCACTAAGCCTGGATGTGCTATTTCCCGCTCGCGGCGACAAGGTCGAAGTCATTAACTTAATCATTCAGGGTGACACTTATCTGGGTATTTCATTGAGTGCGACGGGAGCGCTTGAGTACAAAGCCTCCGGTGCGCCTTTTATGTATGCCTGATATCACTCGAAGCGCGATGCGTTTCCATCCGCCTGTGCAGGAGATATCAGCATGCAACATTCCAATTCAAATCAGGTCGGGCAAGAGGCACGGCATGTCGGCGAGTCTGAGGCCGCCATGTCCGGTGCCATACCTTGGCCGGTATCGGCTATTTCGGTTAGTGGTGTTTATAAACTGAGCGATGACCAAAAAGTACCATTCGTACCGCTTGTCGAACCCAGTGTTCAGAGTGCGCAAAATCATGACCCGGAACAGGAGTACACCGAACCTGACCTCTATGACGCGGGCACCGAGGCGATATTCGCTGGCATTCAGACGGAGGAGGAGTTGCGTCTGGATGTCGACGGCCCTTACCCGCAAATGACCGCCAGCGGCACCATCACCCGAGCCCTGTTTGGCCATACCCACTGGATCGCCAAGTTGAAACGCAGCGGTCGCTTCAGTTGGAGTGGGCATATCTGGTTCAAGGAAGGCGATCAGGCGTCCTTGCCGCAGACCAATGTGCAGATCACTGTCTCGAGCAGTTTGCACAACCATCAGCGACGCATCACCGCCAAGTTCACCGGGGGGGGCGCACCCGCGCGTATCCGTGCCTTCCGTTTCTTTTCCGCTTACTACCAGGCGGTGGAGTTCGAGTTCGATCGCGAGCAGGGCATCACAGCGGTCAGCGCCATCGATACCGATGCGCATCCGAACCGTCCTGCCTCGATACCGATCGAAAGCCTGTCCATAGATACCGTATTCCGCCGCGCCGGGTTCAACACCACGCGGTTGGCCGGCAACGACATACTGCCGGGCGAAGCAGGGGGCAACAGCACCTGGAGCGACATGGAGATGCACAATGCCATGCAGGCCCACTGGTCGCGTTTTACCGACAAACCGCAGTGGAGCCTGTGGACCTTCTTCGCCAATCAGCACGATGCGGGCAGCAGCCTTGGCGGGATCATGTTCGACGACATTGGGCCCAATCACCGCCAGGGTACGGCACTGTTCTACAACTCCTTTATCTCCCAGGCGCCAGCGGCCGATGCCGCGCCGGGGGCCTGGGTCAATCGGATGCGGTTCTGGACCGCAGTGCATGAAATGGGCCACGCCTTCAATTTGGCGCACTCCTGGCAAAAGGCTCTGGTCTTTAACGGCAAGGGCCCCTGGGTGCCGCTGCCCAACGAGCCGGAAGCGCGTAGTTTCATGAACTATCCCTACTCGGTGGCCGGTGGCCAAACGGCGTTTTTCGCGAACTTCGAGTTCCGTTTCAGCGACAGCGAGCTGCTGTTCCTGCGCCACGCGCCACGGCAGTTCGTGCAGATGGGCAATGCCGACTGGTTCGACCATCATGGCTTCCAGCAGGCCAGGGTCTCGGCCGAGCCCTCCCTGCGGCTGGAAATCCGCGTCAACCGTGAACTGCCGCGTTTCGAGTTCCTCGAGCCGGTGATGCTGGAGATGAAACTCACCAACGTGACCGAGCAACCCATGTTGCTGCCTGACGACCTGCTCAGCGACACCGAGGCAATGACCATCATCATCAAGCGCCAGGGCCACGTCGCCCGGGAACGCCTGTCCTATGCGCACTACTGCCGTAAGCCGGGCCAGGCCGTATTGCGCAGCGGCGAGTCGCTTTACCAGTCGTTGTTCGTGGCGGCGGGTCGCGGCGGTTGGCAAATCGCCGAGCCGGGCGACTACCTGGTGCAGATGTGCTTGCACCGCAACGATCAGGACATCGTCTCCAATGCCCTGACGGTACGGGTTCAACCGCCGCAAAGTCGTAGGGAAGAGTTCCTCGCCCAGGACTTTTTCGAGGATGACGTGGGGCGGGTGTTGACCTTCGACGGCGGCAACTACAGCCGTCAGGTCAACCATACCTTGCGTGAGGTTATCGACCAATTGCCGAATCGGCGGGTGAGCGATCACGCCAAGATCGCCTTGTCGATGCCCAAGCTGTTTGACGTCAAGTCCCTGGAGTTCAGCGAGGACGGCTGCTATATCAGCGTGCAGCAAGCAGACCGGGAAAGTGCCCGGGACGAACTCGCGCAATTGCTGGGTGATCAGGGCAGCAGCACCGCAGAAACCTTGGGGCATATCGACTATGCCCAGTATGTCGGTAGATTCTGCGACGCGCTGGGTACCGAGGGCGACCAGAGGGCCGTGGCGCAGGTGAAGGATACGCTCAGGCAGGCGGCCGAGGTGTTGTCGGCGCGCCATGTGATCCGCAGTGTTACCCAGCACTTCGAGGAACGCCGGGCGCAGCTGGATAAAAAAGGCGGCAAGGGTCGGGCGGCGTGACCCCGCCGGGTTTTCCGGCCGGGAAAGGTTCGATCAGGACAGGTCCCGGTCTGGAGAGCCCCGGTTGGGGGCGATCCGGTCGGGTAGATCCAGTCGGGTAGATCCGGTTGGGATATCCCTCTCGAAAACGGCTGGCTGGCTGCGGCGGGCCTGCCGTATTTCCCGCCAGTTGGGCGCGCGTGCTGGCGGCCCAATACCGTCGCGAGGTTCGACCTGCCCGGGCGCGCCACGTAGAATGCCTGCCATTCTTCAGGGGCGGGTTATCCGTCGCCATCAGCACCGAGTGGGAAACGAATTTATGAGCGACTACCTGGAAACGTTGTACGAAGGCTACGGCCAATCCTTTCGCATGGACAAGTTGCTGCACGAGGTGCGCACCGAGCACCAGCACCTGGTGATTTTCGAGAACCCGCGCATGGGTCGGGTCATGGCCCTGGACGGCGTTATCCAAACCACCGAGGCCGACGAGTTCATCTACCACGAGATGCTGACCCATGTGCCGATCCTGGCCCACGGCAACGCCAAGCGGGTACTGATCATCGGCGGCGGCGACGGCGGCATGCTGCGTGAGGTGAGCCGCCACCGCAGCGTCGAACAGATCACCATGGTGGAGATCGATGTCACGGTGGTGGACATGTGCAAACTCTACCTGCCCGAGCATTCCAAGGGCGCGTTTGACGACCCCCGGCTGAACCTGGTGATCGACGACGGCATGCGTTTCGTCGCCACCTGCACCGAGCAGTTCGACGTGATCATCTCCGACTCCACCGATCCGATCGGACCGGGTGAAGCCTTGTTTTCCGAGAATTTCTACCAGGCCTGTCGCCGTTGCCTGGCCGATGGCGGGATCCTGGTGACCCAGAACGGCACGCCCTTTATGCAATTGGAGGGGGTGCAAACCACCGCCGGGCGCATGCAAGGGCTGTTTACCGATTGGCATTTCTATCAGGCAGCGGTGCCGACCTATATCGGCGGCGCCATGACCTTCGCCTGGGGCAGCACCGACGCGGCCTACCGCAAGCTGCCGTTGGAGACCCTGCGTCAGCGCTTCGCCGGCAGCGGTATCGTCACCCGTTACTACAACCCCGAGATTCACCAGGGCGCGTTCGCCTTGCCGCAGTACGTGCTGCAGGCCATCCATAAGCCCAGCAACGACTGACACCAACGGCACCGGGAGTGGCGCGCTGACACAGCGCAGCCATCCCCGGCAGACCTTTCCCAGGTAACTTTCGCTTACAGCTCAGCGCTTAGAAACACCGCTAACCGACGGATTTTTCACAGAACTGGTGTGACACTGGTCTCCTTTTTCGTTCGGTCATGCGCGCTTGTCCATTTTCCTGCCATTGCCCGCCAGGCTCCGGCCATTGTTGCTGGTGTTCGCCTGCCTGCCCGCGCTCGCCTACCCGGCCTGGCGCCACTGGTTTCCGGCGGTCGCCGCCGGTGATTGGACGTACCGCGTTTGGGCGGCCGATATCCCGCGGGTCAGCGCCTTGCTGGTCGGTACTGACGGCGAGCTGACCTTCAGTCAGGAGTTCGACGACGACAAGGGCAGCCTGGCGCGGCGTGATTCGAGTGGTGGTCGCCATGTGCTGCTCGAAGGCTTGTTCAAACCCGATGGCCTGGCGGCTTACCAGGGCGGCATGGCCGTAGGCCAGGAAGGGGGGCGGCATTCGGTGCTGTTGCTCAAGGGTGGCCAGGCCAGGTCGCTGTTCGAGGCCGAAAACGTCGAGGGTTTGGCCAGCGATAAGCGTTACCTGTACGCCATCGAGGACAAGAAGGCCGGTCGCCTGCTGCGTTATGACGCGCACACGGGGCAGCTGGCGACCCTGCGCGAGGGCCTGGACGAGGGGGAGGCGGTGACGGTCTGCGCAGACGGGCGCCTGTATTACACCGAGAAGAAAAAGGGCTGGGTCAAGCAATGGCAGGCCTCGGGCGAGGATCGTCTGGTGCAGGCGGGCCTGAACGCTCCGGGTTTTCTGCTGTGCGACGCCGCAGGGCTGTGGATCACCGAAGACGCCACCCATATGGCCCGGGTGCTGTTGCTGCCACCCACTGGGCCCCTGCAGGTGGTGCTGGAACATTTGCGCTCGGCACAAAGCCTGGTCGCCCTTGCCCCCGGCCACTACCTGCTGGCCGAGCAAGGGCGCAATCGAATACTTGAAATCAATCGCTCAGGATCCTGAATACCATGCGTTCAACGGAAGACCGTTCTGCCTCGCCTCCGGCCAGTCTCAAGGCACAGCTGAGTTTCACGCTGTTCGGCGCCTTGGCCCTGTTGCTGATGTTCTCGTTGCTGCGAGTGGCGCTGCTGGTCTACAACCGCGACCTGATCGGGGCGACGTCGATGGCGGACTTCGCCGAAGCGTTTTTCAACGGCGCGCGCTTTGACTTGCGTCTGGTGGTGTATGCCTGCGCACCCTTGCTGTTCGCACTGCTGAGTCCCTGGGCGATGGCGCGTCGACGCTGGCAGTGGATCTGGCTGACCGGCTTTGCCAGCCTGACCCTGTTCCTGGGCCTGCTGGAGATGGATTTCTACCGCGAATTCCACCAGCGTCTCAACAGCCTGGTGTTCCAGTATTTCCAGGAAGACCCGAAAACCGTGCTGAGCATGCTCTGGTACGGTTTTCCGGTGCTGCGCTACCTGCTGGCCTGGGCCGCCGCCACCCTGTTTCTCGGCCTGCTGTTTCGCGCCGTGGAACGCCGCACACGCCCCGGCTCCGCTCTGCACCCAGCTGGGCGCACCGTCGCCCCTGCTTACCAGCGTGGCCTGGTATTTTTCCTGTGCCTGCTGCTGGCGGTGGTCGCCGCCCGCGGCACCCTGCGCCAAGGCCCGCCGCTGCGCTGGGGGGACGCCTACACCACCGAATCGACGTTCGCCAACCATTTGGGCCTCAACGGGGTCCTGACCCTGGTGGACGCGGCGAAAAACAGCTTCTCGGATCACCGCGACAATGCCTGGAAAGCCACCCAGCCGCCGGCCGAAGCCCTGCAGCGGGTGCGGCAGATGCTGCTGACGCCCCATGATCGACTGGTCGATGCCGAGAGCGCCGCCATTCGCCGGGACTTTACCCCGCCGGCCGAAGGCACGCTGCCAATTCGCAACGTGGTGGTGATCCTGATGGAAAGCTTTGCCGGCCGTTATGTCGGCGCGCTGGGCAGCGAGGACGGCATCACCCCCTATTTTGACCAGCTGGCCAAGGAAGGGCTGTTGTTCGACCGTTTCTTCTCCAACGGCACCCACACCCACCAGGGCATGTTCGCGACCATGGCCTGTTTCCCCAACCTGCCGAGTTTCGAGTACCTGATGCGCACGCCCGAGGGCGGCAACAAATTTTCCGGCCTGCCGCAGTTACTCGGCGCGCGGGGCTTCGACGACCTCTATGTGTACAACGGCAATTTCCAGTGGGATAACCAGTCGGGGTTTTTCAGCAACCAGGGCATGACCCGCTTTATCGGCCGCGAAGACTTCGTCGACCCGGTGTTCTCCGATCCGACCTGGGGCGTGTCCGACCAGGACATGTTCGACCGTGGCGCGCAGGAGCTGGCCAAGCAGGATGGCGGCAAGCCGTTCTACAGCCTGTTGCAAACCCTGTCCAACCACACCCCCTACGCCTTGCCGACACCGCTGCCGGTGCCGCCGGTCACGGGCCATGGCGCGCTGGACCTGCACCTGACCGCCATGCGTTATTCCGATTGGGCCCTGGGGCAGTTCTTTGAAAAAGCCCGCCAGGCGCCGTATTTCAAGGACACCCTGTTCGTCATAGTCGGTGACCATGGCTTTGGCAGCCCGGAACAGCTGACGGACATGGACCTGTTCCGCTTCAATGTCCCGCTGCTGCTGATCGGGCCCGGCATCCAGGACAAGTTCGGCACGCGCCGCGATACCTTGGGCACCCAGATCGACATAGTGCCGACCATCATGGGCCGCCTGGGTGGCGAGGTGCGCCACCAGTGCTGGGGCCGCGACCTGCTCAACCTGCCGGCCGGCGACAGCGGCATCGGCGTGATCAAGCCCTCGGGCAGCGACCAGACGGTGGCAATCCTGACCAACCGCCAGGTGCTGATCAAACCCAAGGACCTGCCGGTGCGGATCTTCGACTACCAGCTGGGTGCCAAACCCCACGCGACTTTGCTGCAGGGTGCGGCCGCCCAGGACGCCGATGGCCAGCTGCAGGCGAAACTCGAGGCCTTTCTGCAAACGGCCACCCAGAGCCTGCTGGACAATACCGCCGGGGTGACCGACCCCAAATAACGCCCCAGGGCTCGGCGCGTCCGGGTTCCGGGAATAGGGGGTTCTGGTGTATAAAAACACCCCTGAATGCCGGCGGACCAGGGTCCCCGGCAACAGCCGCCCAGGCCGACGGCCAGACGGTGTCCTTATTCATCCGGTGGCTCGGGCACCGAGGCCCTGCGCTATGTCCACAGGGCCCGGACCCAGCCGACCCCTATCAAGAGATCCCCATGGGCGCACAGTGGAAAGTCAAACATAAGGAAGCGGCCTCGAACGCCAAGGGCCGCATTTTCGGCAAGCTGTCCAAGGAACTGATGATTGCCGCGCGCAGCGGCGCCGACCCGGACATGAACCCACGCCTGCGCCTGGTGCTGGAACAGGCGAAAAAAGCCTCGATGCCCCGGGAGAACTGGGAGCGGGCGATCAAGAAAGGCGCCGGCCTGCTGGGCGAGAGCGTGCACTTCGAACGTCTGACCTACGAGGGGTTTGCCCCGCACCAGGTGCCGGTGATCGTCGAGTGCCTGACCGACAATATCAACCGCACGGTGTCCGAGATCCGCGTCCTGTTTCGCAAGGGCCAACTGGGCGCCTCGGGGTCGGTGTCCTGGGACTTCGACTACCTGGGCATGATCGAGGCGGCGCCCAAGGACGCCGATACCGATGCGGAACTGGCCGCCATCGAGGCCGGCGCCCAGGACTTCGAAGCGGCGGAAAACGGTGCCACCCTGTTCCTCACCGACCCCACCGACATGGACGCGGTTTGCCGAGCGCTGCCGACCTACGGTTTCACTGTGCAATCGGCCCAGCTCGGTTACCGGCCGAAGAACACCGTCAGCCTGACCGAGGCGCAGATGGAGGAAGTGGAAGCCTTCCTCGAGGCCATCGACGCCCATGACGACGTGCAAAACGTCTATGTCGGCCTGGCGGGCTAGTGTCCACAGCTCCTAATGCGAACCCAGGGACTGTTCAGTAACCGGTCATTTCCAGGTAGCCGACACCCTGTTGGCTGCCGCTGAAACGGATCGGGCCTTCCCAGTAGGGAAAACGCGTGTCCATCCAGGCGTCTTCCTGTACCGGCTCGGTCAGCAGTTCCAACTGTTTGCCGGGAATGCTCAGGGCCCAGCGGGTGGGCAGGCGCCGACCGGCGACCGCGCTCTGCTGCAGCGGGGTCAGGCGGATCTCTTGCTCGCCCAGGGTCTGGGCGACGCCGTTCGTATCGATCCAGGTCCCGGCGCGGTAATGCCGGCCGTCGGCATGGCGCAGCTGGAACAGCATCAGTTTTTCGCCGCTGGCCAGGTGCAGGGAAAACCAGTCCCAACCCTGTTGGTCGGCTGCCAGCGGCTGGCTGCTCCATTCCCGGTCCAGCCAGGCCTGGCCCTTGACCTGATAGGTTCGGCCGTCCAGCTCGAGGCTGCCGCGGGCCTGCAGGTAAGGTTGGCTGTAGTAATTCGAGGCCTGGCCCTGTCCGGATTTCCGGCTGTAACCCTGATCGCCCTGCAAGACCAGGGGCCGCTCGCTGGTGAGTTGCAGGTCGTAGCGAAAGCCTTGGCCCGAGGCGCGCATCTGCAGTTGCAGCGGGTCGCTGCTGCCGGGCCATTGACCCGCCAACTGCCAATCGTCGATCCAGGCCTTGAACGGCGCCGTGTCGACCCCGGCCTGACCGACGCCGCCGCGGGCGAAGCGCTCGCCATGACGATGGCCGTCGGGGCCCGTCAGGCCGGCGTGCCCCATCCAGACCGTGCTGTCGGCCCAGCCAGCGGCGCTGCCGCCCGGCTGCAGCGCGTTGCGAAACAGCGTCCATTGCACGCCCCAGGGGCGGCCTTGCTCATCTTCCAGGTTGGCGGTGACGTACCACCATTCGATGCGATACCCCGGGTGCACACCGTGATCGGCCGGAAAGTCGAAACGCCGCCCGGGCACCACCCCGGCATAGTTCTGCGCCTGGCTGCCCAGCCCGGCAAACCCCTGGGATGGTGCGCTCTGGTCGTCGCAGGCGGTCAGCGCGGCGACCATCAGCAGCAGCGCCCAACGGTTAATGCTCATGGGCAAAGGTCCTCAGCAGTTCGGCGGGACTGACCCGGTAGAGTTTCCACAGCGGCCAGGCCACGGCGAGCACGGTCGCCAGCAGCGCCAGGGCGGCGGCCTGCAGCAACTGCAGGGGGAACACATGCAGTGGCAGGCGCCAGCCGAAGGCCTGCACATTGATCACCGCCACCAGGCACCAGGCCAGCAGCAGGCCCAGGGGAATGGCCAGCGACAAGGTGATCAGCGCCAAGGCCAGGGTCTGGCCCAGGTTCAGCCAGAGCATCTGCCGGCGGCCGACGCCCAGGGCCCAAAGCGGCGCCAGCTGTGCCAGGCGGCTCTGGCTGAGGGTCAACAGGCTGATAAACAACGCGATGCCGGCCACCCCCAGGGTCAGGCTGTTGAGCGCGGCGGTGGCAGCGAAGGTGCGTTCGAAGATCCGTGTCGACCAGGCCTTGAGGGTGCTTTGGTCCACCAGTTGTGTGTCGTTCAGGACGAAGCTGTCCTGCAGCGCCTGTTTTACGGCCGGCACCGCGGCGGGCGCCAGCCGCAGGCTATAGCTGCCCGGCTGTACGCCCGGCCAGTGACGCTGCAGGGCGCCGGCCTCGACCAGCAGGTTGCCCTTGGGGTTACCGTAGTCGGCGTAGATCGCGACCACGGTCGCCGACCATTCGCCTTGCGGGCTGCCCAGGTTCAGGCGATCCCCCAGGGCGAGGTGCAGGTGACGGGCCAGTTGCTCGCTGAGCATCAGGCCCTCGCCACGGGCGACCTGGTCCCAGGCGGCGGACGTGGCTTCCAGCAACGGCCAGTGTTCGCGGTAGGTCGGGTGATCGAGGATGCCGTGCAGCTCGGCCGGCCACCCCTGCAAATTCAGCTCGACCTTCCAGTTGGGCAGCACGGCCTCCACGTCCTGGCGTTGCGCCAGCCACTGCTCGAGTTGCCGGGCCTGCTGCGGGTCGTCGGTGCGCAGGTAGAGCTCCGCCGCCAGGCGCTGGTCGAGCCAGCCACCGAACGTCAGGCGAAAACCTTCGGTCATGCTGCCTACGCCGATGTTCGCGGCCAGGGCCAGCAGCAGCGCCATCAAGGCCAGCGCCAGGCGCGGCAACTGCTGCCGGCTGTCGGCGACAAACCATTGGCCCAGGGGCGTGCGGCAGTGCGGCAGGATCAGCTCCAGCAGGCCGCTGACGCACACTGGTAGCAGCAGGGCCGCGGCCAGCAGCAGGCAGGAAAGCAGCACGAAGCCGGCTAGCAGGCCGTTCCCAAACAGCCAGCTGGCGCCGGCCAGGCCCAACAGGGCAAAGGCCAGGCCGGCCTGACGCCGCAGCCAGGCGGCCTGGGATTGGTGCCAGGCCTCGGGCTGCGCCAAGGCCAGCAGCGGCAGGCGGGCCGCGCGGATCAAGCTGCTGGCGCCGGCCAGCAGGGCGCCCAGCAGGCTGATCAGCAAACCGCTGAACCACCAGGCCGGGCTCAGGTTGAGCTGCCCGGCCACCTCGGCGCCGTACAGCCCGCGCAGGCTGGCCGCCACGTCCGGCAGCAGCAGCGCGGCCAGGCCATAGCCGCTGGCGACGCCCAGCACGCCGCCGAGCAGGGCCAGGCCACAGAGCTCCAGCGTCAGC
This sequence comes from Pseudomonas sp., assembly GCF_040514055.1. Classification (GTDB taxonomy): domain Bacteria; phylum Pseudomonadota; class Gammaproteobacteria; order Pseudomonadales; family Pseudomonadaceae; genus Aquipseudomonas. The sequence goes on along the minus strand of NZ_JBEVDL010000036.1, from coordinate 17,896 downwards.
GCGGCCAGCAAGGTGCGCGCGCCGACCCCGCAGGCGCGCAAGGTGCGCAGCAGGCCGCGGCGTTGCTCCAGCGCCAGGCCGATCGCGGCATTGACGATAAATAGCCCGACCACAAAGGCCAGCAGGCCAAGGGCGGTCAGGTTCAGGTGAAAGCTGTCGGTCAAGCGGCCCAGGTCGGCGTTGTCCTCGCCTCGGCTGATGCGCAGCTGTGGTTCCAGGGATGCGGGCAGGGCGGGCGGTGGTCCGTCACCCTCGACGGCCAGCAGCAATTGCGAGAGCTGCTGCGGCGCGCCTAGCACCCGCTGGGCGACGCCGATGTCCACCAGCAGCAGGCCGGGGGCCAGGCGTGGGTGCAGCTCCAGCGGTGGCAGCCGTTCGCCATCGACACTGCGTGGGCGGTCGCCTGGGTTCAGCTGCAGGTTGTGCAGGGTATCGGCGGCAATCCAGGTGCGTCCCGGTTGACCGATAAACGCAAGCAGGTCGAGTTCGGCGCTGGCTTGCCCGGCCAGGGTGCTGCTGGCCGGTAGGGTCAGTGGCTCAATACCCAGCAGCTGCAGGCGTTGGTCCTCGTGGCCCTGCAACCGCACAGGGCCTTGCAGCAGCGGTGAAACCGGCCAGCCGGCCAGGCGCAAGTCGATATAACTTTGCTGGGTGAACCGGCCTCCGCTGCGCGGGCTGATGCGATAAAGGCCGTCGCCGGCGATCAGTTGGCTGGCGCGGGCGTAACTGTCGCGTGCCTGGCTGTTGAGCGCCTGCACCCCGGTCCACAGGCCGGTGGCCAGCCAGAGGCCGGTAAGCAGGCTGAAGAACTGCACTGGGTGCCGGCGCCAGTGGCTGAAGAGGGTGGTCAGGGTCCAGCGCAGGCTGTTCATCTCAGGCGGTGTCCGCATCGAAGATACAACCCTTGCGCAGGGTTACCCGGCGTTGCAGGCGCGCCGCCACCCGCTGGCTGTGGGTGACCATCAGCAAGGTGGTGGCGTTTTCGGCGAGCAATTCCAGCAGCAGGTCCAGCACCTCGTCACTGGTGCCCTCGTCCAGGCTGCCGGTGGGCTCATCGGCCAGCACCAGGGCGGGCCGTCCCGCCAGTGCCCGCCCCAGGGCGACGCGCTGCTGCTGGCCGCCGGAGAGTTGCTCGGGATAGCGCTGCAGCAGGTCGCCAAGGCCCAGGCGTTTGGCCAACTCGGCCTGCCACGCGGGGTCGTGGCGGCCAGCCAGGCGGGCCTGGAACGCCAGGTTGTCGGCCACCCGCAGGCTGGAAATCAGGTTGAACTGCTGGAAGATCAGGCCGATGCCGGTACGTCGCCAGTCGGCCAGTTGGCTTTCCGTCAGTGCCGCCAAATTATGGCCGGCCACCAGGATGCGCCCGCTGTCGGCCGAATCCAGGCCCGCGACCAGGTGCAGCAGGGTGCTCTTGCCACTGCCCGATTCGCCCATCAGGGCCAGGCTGGCGCCGCTGGCCAGCTCCAGGTCGATGCCCTGCAGCACTGGCAGCGGCCCCTGGGGCGTCGGGTAACTCTTGTACAGCTTCTGGATGCTCAACATCGGCTCGGGCCTGGAAAAAGGGGAGTGCCACAATGGCTGCGATCTTAGGGGCAAGGCAGAGCTCGGGCGAGCGGCGTTTGCGTTTTCTGAGGCGATCTCGCGGTGAGCGGCGCGCCCCAGGGCCTGTGGGCATAACCCTCGCGAGTCGCCTTGCCGCGAAGAAGGGTCCCAGCCCTGGCGCGGACCGCCGGCCTGTGTAGGGCGGGCAGCGCCCGCGAATCCTGGCAAAATCGCCCCCCGCGCAGGCTTGACCCAGCGCTGTACTCAGCAGGCCCGGCAGGGTTGAAAGGCTGTCCTGTCAAAACTGCGGGATTCTCCCGCCCACCCGTTCTCTTCAGGCGAGGTGGCGCCGGTTATCCTTCAGCGTGCCTGGGACGCAGTGGCGGTGCGTAAAGCCGCCGGAGGGCCCCGGCATACTCAGGCATACGGCAGTACATCATCGAAGGAGCGGCGCTATGGACCCGAGGCTAACGGATGCGGCATTGCGCGAGACCCTGGCGGCTGTCTATCGCGACGAGTCGCGTCGGGTGCTGGCCACCCTGATTCGCCTGCTGGGCGATTTCGAACTGGCCGAGGAGGCGTTGCACGACTCCTTCGCGGCTGCCCTGGCGCAATGGCCACAAGACGGCCTGCCGCGCAACCCGCGTGCCTGGCTGGTCTCGGCCGGTCGTTTCAAGGCCATCGATCGGATACGCCAACGTATGCGTTTCGACGCCTCGCTAAAGGAACTGGCGTGGCAACTCGAGGAGGTGGCATTCGAGCCGCAGCAGGACGTTAGCCTGGAGGATGATCGCCTGCGGCTGATCTTCATCTGCTGCCACCCGGCCTTGCCGGCGGACGCCCAGAGCGCCCTGACCCTGCGCGAGGTCTGCGGCCTGACCACCGAGGAAGTGGCGCGGGCTTTTCTCTGCGCACCCTCGACCGTGGCGCAGCGCATCGTGCGGGCCAAGGCGAAGATCCGCGAGGCGCGCATTCCCTATGAAGTGCCGTCCAGGGAAGAACTGCCGGGCCGGCTGGGGCAGGTGCTGCAGGTGATCTACCTGCTGTTCAACGAGGGCTACTCGGCGTCTTCCGGGCCGTCGCTGACCCGCCACGACCTTTGCGCCGAGGCCATTCGTCTGGCGCGCCTGCTGATCACCTTGCTGCCTGAACCCGAAGCCTGGGGGTTGCTGGCATTGATGCTGCTGCACGAGTCGCGCCGTCCGGCCCGCAGCCGGAATGCTGAGCTGGTGCTGCTGCCCGACCAGGACCGTGGCTTGTGGAACGCCGAGCAGATCGCCGAAGGCTGCGCCCTGGTTGAGCAAGCCCTGCGCTCGCGGCGCTTCGGGCCCTACAGTTTGCAGGCGGCCATCGCCGCGGTGCATGCCGAGGCGAGCACGGCCGACACGACCGACTGGGCGCAGATCGTCGGCCTCTACGACGTGCTGCTGCGGGTCGAGCCCTCGCCGGTGGTGGCACTCAATCGCGCGGCGGCGGTGGCCATGCGCGATGGTCCCGCCGCGGGTTTGCAGCTGATCGATGTCCTGCTGGCACGGGGCGAGTTGCAGGATTACCACCTGGCCCATGCCGCCCGTGCCGACCTCTGTCGCCAGCTGGGGCGTACCGCCGACGCGCGGGAAGCCTATTTGCGGGCGTTGGCCCTGGTGCGCCAGGACGCCGAGCGGCGTTTCCTGCAGCAGCGCCTGGCCGAGTTGCCGGCCTAGGGCCTCACTGCGGGAGGTTTGCGCAGATAACGGTAAATCGCCAGCGGCGGCAGGGTTTTCGTTTTCTAAGTACATAAATTTGGCATAAATGTTTTTTATTGAAATATTACTTAAATAATCGTTATGTGTATTATTTAGTAATGTAAGCGCTCGGCGCAGCCCGGCACGGTCAGTCGCAACAGGGCAGGCATCATGAAATTAACCGCGAAAACACTGATCCTCGATTTGCTGTTGGCCAGCGATGGGCGGCCCTTGTCGGCCCGGGACGCGATTGTCGCAGCCGCGCTGTTCGGCATCAGCGAAAACACCGTACGGGTCGCCTTGGCCCGGTTGTCCACGGACTCCTTGCTGGAGGGGGCCGGGCGCGGCTGCTACCACCTGGGTCCCTTGGCCCGGGAACTGGCCGGCGACGTGGCCAGTTGGCGCACGGCCGAGCAGCGCATGCGCCCCTGGTCGGGCGATTATCTGGCGGTGGTCAGTGCCGCCCTCGGCCGCAGCGATCGGACGGCCTTGCGTCGGCGGGAGCGGGCGTTGCAGTTGCTGGGATTTCGCGAGCTGGAAAAAGGCCTGCATGTGCGTCCCAACAATATCGAGTCGAATGTCGAGGCGGTACGCCGTCGCCTCTATGGCCTGGGCCTGGAAGCGTCGGCGCGGATGTTCGTCGCCGGGCAATTCGAGGCGGCCAGCGTGACGCAGATCCACGCCTTGTGGGACGGCGCGGCCCTGAACGGTGCCTACCACCAGCTCAGCCAGCAATTGGAGGCCTGGCTGCTGCGGGCGGGCGAACTCGAGCCCGAAGTGGCCGCTCGCGAGTCCTTTCTGTTGGGCAGTCGGGCGATTCGCCAGGTGGTCCACGACCCGTTGTTGCCCGCACCGCTGGTCGATACCGAGGCGCGCCAGGCTTTTGTCGCGTGCGTGCGGCGTTTCGATCAGGCCGGGCAACAGATTTGGCAGGCGCTGCACCGTGGCCCGCATACTGCGCTGCCGGCGGTGTCCCTCAACCCCGTTCATCATTGACCTGGAAGCCCGCGCCATGACCCGCAGACCCAAGCTCAGCGAACTGTTCAGTCACGCTGAGATCAGGCAGTTGACCCGTCGCTCCAATGCCATGGGGCTTTGGGCGATAGGCTCCACCTGGGCGGTCATCGCCCTGAGTTTTATCGTCCTGGTGTATGCCCGGGCGCATTTGCCGCTCTGGGGGCAGGGACTGGCGCTGCTGCTGGCGTTGCTGGTCATTGCCGGACGCCAACTGGCGCTGGCCATTTTGCAGCACGAGGGGGCTCATGGCACGCTGTTCGCCAGTGCCTGGGGCAACGACATATTGGCCGACTGGCTGTGCGCGCGGCCCTTGTGGAACCAGCTGCACAAATACCGGCCCTACCACCTGGTTCACCACACCAAGACCTCCTCGGCGGACGACCCGGACCTGTCCCTGACCACCGGCTTTCCGACCAGCAGGCGCTCCCTGACCCGCAAAATCCTGCGCGACCTCAGTGGCCTGTCCGGCCTGAAATTCCTGCTCGGACGGGCATTGATGGATGCCGAGGTGCTCAAGTGGACGGTCGCCAACGATGTGCAGCGCCTGCCGCGCGCCGGTCGTCGTTGGCCCGACCATGCCAGGGCCCTGCTGAAGAACAGTGCTGGCATGCTGCTGACCAATGCGCTGCTGGCTGGCGTGCTGTGGGCCAGCGGTCATGCCTGGCTGTATGGGGTCTGGGCATTGGCCTACCTCACGCCATTTCCCTTGTTCGTGCGGATCCGTTCCATGGCCGAACATGCCTGCACCCAGCCCGGCGCCGACCCCTTGCGCAACACCCGGACCACTGCGGCCGGCTGGTTGGCCCGGGCCACTGTGGCGCCAGTGCGGGTGAATTTTCATATCGAGCATCACTTGATGGCTTCGGTGCCGTATTTTCGCTTGCCGCACCTGCATCGGCTGTTGCGCGAGCGGGGGTTGACCCCGCCACCGCCGAGCTACCTGGACGTGCTGCAGATCGTCAGCGGCGCGGCGCGTTAGGGCCTGGGAGCATTTTCCGCAGCAACGCGCTATCAGGACGTCAGGCGTCGAAACGGACTAATCGAACGAGGCAAAACAGGCCACTAAGGGCTGCCCGGCCGCAGTGATCCGCTGGGCTGTTGTGCCCGTCGAGGCGGCAACCGGGCCAACCCGTCGCTGTGTCTGTCAGCGGCGGGTTGGGCTGGGTCTAAAGGGTGCGTAAGAACGCCACCAGGTCGGCTTTTTCCGGGGCGGTCAGGCGCCGCGCCAGCACCAGGTTGAAGAACTCGACACTGTCTTCCAGGGTCAGCAGTCGGCCATCATGCAGGTATGGGGGCGAGTCCTTGATGCCGCGCAGCGGGAAGGTCTTGATCGGTCCGTCGGCGCTGGCCAGGCGGTTGTTGATCAGCCGCGGTTGATAGAAACGCTCGACCTTCAGGTTGTGCATGCTGTTGTCGGTGAAGTAGGGCGGCGCATGGCAACCGGAACAGGCGGCCTTACCATGGAACAGTTGTTCCCCCCGTAGCTCCTGGGCCGTGGCCAATTGGTGGTCGAGCCAGCCTTCGACCTTGAGCTTGGGTGCCGGCGGAAAGTCCAGCAGGGCCTGGAATTCGGCCATGAAATGCACCTGGCTGCCGCGTTCGAGGATGTTCACCCCTTTTTTCGTGGCGATCACCGGGTCGCCATCGAAGTAGGCGGCCCGTTGTTCGAATTCGGTGAAATCCTCGACGCTCTTCAGCGCCCGTTGTGAGCCGAACAACTGCTGGATGTTCACGCCGCGCAAGGTGGGGGTATCGATCCGATGGCGAAATGGCTGGGGTCGCACATCACCCGCCAGGTGGGTGGCGGCATTGCTATGGCCATTGGCATGGCAATCCAGGCAGGCGACGCCGCGGCTGGGGTGCAGGCTGCGACGGTCGTCGGTGACGTTGAATTGTTGTTGAGGAAAAGGCGTCAACAGCAGGCGCAGCCCTTCGAGCTGCTTGGGGTTGAGAATGCCGTTGAAACGTTCGAAGAAGTTGGCCAGGGTGATTAACTGGCCACCGGACACATCGCCCAGGTCGGGTCGGGTGGTCAGGTAGATCGGCGCTGGAAATTCCGGCAGCAGATGGGTGGGCAGATCGAAATCGAGGTCGAAGCGGGTCAGGTCGCGACCCTCCTGGCGTTTGATCTCATCGATCGCGAAACTCGGAAAGAGCATGCCACCCTCGGCGTGGTTGGGGTGGGGCAGAGGCAGAAAACCCAAGGGGAACAGGTCTCTCTGGCGAATTTCCCCGGGCCTGAGGGCGGCCAGCCCCTCCCAGCTGATGCCGTGCTGCAGGCGAACCCGAACGCCTTGCTGCACGGGTTTTCCGCCCGACATGCGGCTGCCGGAGGGGTTGTCGCTCAGGTCATAGCGCGCCCGCAACAAGTCCTGGTGCTGCTGGGCGAGGCGCGGTTTGTCCTGCAGCATACGCCGCACGATCGAAGCGAAATCCTCGCGAATCACCACCGGGCTGTAGCTGGAGGGTTTTTCTGCGAGTTCTGCTGGTTCTGCTCGTTCTGTTGGCTCGGGGCCGTTGGGTTTGTCGGCTGTTTGGTCTTTTTCGGCGTGGGCACCGCTGCTCAGCAGCGCCAGCGCGCCGCACAGGCCCAACACCTGGCGTAGTTTTCCTGTCGATCCGTTCATTGGAAGCTCTCCCTGAGTAAACGAAGGACAGGCTGGTTTCCCTTCGTCTGTTGACTCCTAGTTCAGGTGCTAGCCGCTGGCCAATAGGCCAGGTGCATCGCTTAACGAGACGCGGCGCAAGCGGCTCAATCGGTGTCGGGATTGCCTCGGCGGTGGGGCTGTGGCGAGCGGCTGCGATCGGCTGTCGGGACCGTGCGTTGACGCAGGTATTGCCCTGGCGACACGCCCTTCCAGCGTTTGAAGGCGTGCAGGAAATTGGCGACTTCGCCGTAGCCCAGGCGCTCGGCGATGGCCTCGCGGGTCAAACCGCCGAGTGCCAGCAGCTCCTCGGCCAGGGTCTGGCGCACCTCTTCACGCAGCTGGCGAAACGAGGTGTCTTGCAGCTCCAGGCGACGGCGCAATGTGCGGCTGCTCAGCCCCAGCTCGACGGCCACTTGTTCCATGTCGAGCCAGCGACCCGGTGTCAGCAGCCGGCTGCGTACCTGCTCGGCCAGCCCGTTGCGCACCGGGCGTTTGGCCAGCAGTGCCTGGCACTGTTGCTCGCACAGCTCGGCCAGCCCAGGGTTGGCCCGCGGCAGTGGTTGGTCGAGTATGCGCCGGTCGAAACTGATGCAGTTTTGTGGGCTGCCGAATTCTGGTAACAGCCCGAAGGGTTCGATAAACCGCTGTGGCTCGCGGGGCGCGGCCATGCGCAGTTGCACACGGTGCAGCGGCAGGACTGCGCCGCTGAGCTCGCGTTGAATCACGGTCACGGCGATGGCGTCGCGCAGGACCAGGAAATCGCGCACGCCGATGGGCAGGGCGCGATCGTCCAGCTGCAACTGGGCGAGATCGCCGGCCTCGCTCAGGTGGACGCGGGTAAAGGCGAAGGTCAGGTCCAGATAGCGCAGTCCCAGTTCCGCGGCCTGGCGCATATTCGGACTGCTGAGCAGTGCGTAGCCCCAGACGCCATAGCAGGTCAATGGGTAACGCAGTCCCGCTTGCAGCCCGAGGTCACCGACCTCCGGCCGGGCGGCAATCAGGTTGGCGACCAGCTGCAGTTCTTGAACCGCGTCGATCTGTTGAGCCGCTTGCGCCAGGCACAGTGGGCTCAGGCCGGTGCCCTGCAGGCAGGTATCCACCGACAGGCCATGGTCCAGGCCCAGCTGGAGCAGCAGTTGAGCGCTGATGGCGCTGCGCTGGGCGGGCCAGGTGGAAGCTGCGGGCATGGCGCTGTCCGAAAGTCACAATACATTGGCCGACTATGCCATAACCCGAGCCGAGGCGGACACGTAGCATCGTGGCACCTCGGGATCACGCAGGAACGCCACCGGTGCATCAGCGACCAGATGAGCCGCCACCTTTGCAGGTGTTGATCATCGGCACGGGCTTCGCCGGCCTGGGCCTGGCGATTCGCCTGCGCCAGGCCGGTATCGAGGATTTCCTGTTGCTGGAAAAAGCCCATGCGCTCGGCGGCACCTGGCGTGACAACCGCTACCCGGGTGCGGCCTGTGATGTGCCGTCGCACCTCTATTGTTTTTCCTTCGAGCCGAAAGCCGACTGGTCACGCACCTACGCGCCCCAGGCGGAGATTCTCGCGTACCTGCAGCACTGCGCCGACAAATATGGCGTGAGTGCGCACATTCGTTTCGGAGCCGAAGTCGAGGCGGCGCGTTTCGACGCGAGCACCGGCCTTTGGCAGGTCAGCTGCGGCAACGGGCAGGTCCTGCACGCACGGGCGCTGGTCAGCGCCTGCGGCCAACTTAACCGCCCGGCTTATCCGCTGATCGAAGGCCAGCAGCGCTTCCAGGGCGAGACGTTTCACAGCGCGTGCTGGAACCCCGATTACGACCTGCGCGGCAAGCGGGTGGCGGTGATCGGCAGTGGCGCCAGCGCCGTCCAGTTCGTGCCGCAGATAGTGCCGCAGGTGGCCGGCCTGCTGCTGTTCCAGCGTTCGGCGCCCTACGTGATCGCCAAACCGGATCGCGCCTATCGGCCCTGGGAGCAGCGGTTGTTGCGGCGCTGCCCGGGACTGCTGCGTCTGGACCGCGGCCTCAAGTACCTGCAACACGAAGTCCGGGCCCTGGCCTTTATTGCCTTTCCGCGGTTGATGGCCCTCTATATCGGGCGCTTTCGCCGGCACCTGGCCAGGGCGGTTAGCGACCCCGCGCTGCGCCGGCAACTGACCCCGGACTACCCCTTGGGCTGCAAGCGGATCCTGATCAGCAATGACTATTACCCGGCGTTGACCCAGGCCCAGGTGCGGGTGGTCAGCCAGCCCATTCAACGGCTGACCGAACAGGCTGTGGTGACCGGCGATGGCGAGGTTCATCAGGTCGACGCGATCATCTACGCCAGTGGCTTTGCCGCCACGGATTTCCTTGCGCCGATGCGCATCAACGGCCTGGCCGGCCGCGAGCTGAACCAGGCCTGGCGAGAGGGCGCCGAAGCCTACAAGGGCATCAGTGTCAGTGGCTTTCCCAACCTGTTCCTGTTGTACGGACCCAACACCAACCTGGGGCACAACTCCATCGTTTATATGCTGGAAAGCCAGTTTGCTTATGTACTGGGCTGCCTGGACTGGCTACGCCAGCCGGGCCTGCGCTATCTGGACGTCAAACTCGCGGTGCAGCAGCGTTACAACCAGAGCCTGCAGCAGCGGCTGCGGCGTTCGGTCTGGGAACAGGGCTGCAGCAGTTGGTACAAGCTGGCCTCCGGCAAGCACACCAACAACTGGCCGGACTTTACCTTTGTCTATCGCAAGCAAACGCGCGCTCCGGAGCCCAATGACTATGACCTCATTCGTTGAACTGCCCGTGCCGCTTTCCACGGGGCAGCGTCTTCTGACCGGGCTGCTGCGCCTTACCCTGAAGGTGATATTCCGTGGCCTGGTGCGGCCCTGGATGCCGGTCGCCGGGCAGCGCGCCGTGCTACGCCTGTTGGCCTGCAGCAGCCGGCCGCCGGCGCAGGTGTCCATCGAGCCGGGGTTCCTGGCGGACCGGCCCTGCGAATGGCATCGGCCGCCGGCGCCTTCCAGCAGCGTGCTGCTGTACCTGCACGGTGGGGCCTACCTGATCGGCTCGCCGACGACGCACCGCAACCTGGCCGCGCACCTGGCGTTGCGTTGCGGCTTGCTGGTCTGTGTTCTGGACTACCGGCGCGCGCCGGAAAGCCCCTATCCGGCGGCCCTGGATGACGTCGTGGCGGCCTACCAGGCGTTGTTGGCGCAGGGCTACTCGGCGTCCCAGGTGCTGATCGGCGGCGACTCGGCGGGCGGTCATCTGGCCCTGATCAGTGCCTTGCGTCTTCCGGCCCTGGGGTTGCCACGGCCCGCGGCCTTGCTGTGTTTTTCGCCGCTGACCGATGCCAGCGCGAGCGCCTTGCACCGGCCAGCCGCCGGCGACCCGGTGTTGCACCCAAGCTGGGTTCGCCAGGGTTTGAGCGCCTTCTGCCCGCCGCTGATGGAGCGCCAGGACCCGCGCCTGTCGCCCCTGAACGACGACCTGACGGCATTGCCGCCGCTGTTGATCCAGGTCGGTGAAGACGAAATCCTGCGCGACGACAGCCTGCGCCTGGCAGAGCGGGTGCGTGCAGCGGGTGGCGAGGTTCGGTTGGAGCGTTATCCGGGATTCTGGCACGTGTTCCAGAGCTTGGCGGGCCGACTGAATGCTGCTGACCTGGCGCTGGGCCGAGTGGCTGCCTTTGTCCAGCAACGAGGACTTTGACGGTTTGGCTGGTGCGGCGTGAACGAGGGACCCAGTCACTGGAGCCCGGTAGCGGCCGTTCGAGTTAACCGGGGCGACCGCCCTGGCGATGTTCTGCGCTTGGCACGACTGGCCGTGCGAGCTGCACAAGGGCCGGGCCGCGCTCTCCGTGTTGGAAGGGCAGTTGAGGCGCCGTTAGCAGCCGTTCGCAGGGGCTGTTTTCAGGGTGATTGTCGATCCCACCGCCGGTCGAAGAGGCGTCGCCGAGGCGAAGATGGGGGCAGCGCCGTAGCGCCGAAAAGGCTACCCTGCAAGCAGACGGCCCGACTCCCTTGCCCTGAGGGATTCGCCGTCCAACAGGCCAAGGTATCGGCCTGTTCGTGCACATCAGGCCAACTGCAGGCCTGATTCTCGGGCGACACCACAAGGTGTCGCGACGCCACCGAAGTTGGGTCGGCAGCAATGGGAATGCGGACTATCCATCCATCGCCTGAGAGGAGTTCTTTTATGAGCACAGCCTTAAACGATGATGTCAGCAGTAACGTTCTGCGCCGCATGAAAGAGGGTGGTTTTGATTTCGCTCGTTTTCATCCAATCGAGTTCTACGCCATTTTTCCGGACGAGGACCGGGCCCGCAAGGCGGCAGGCAATTTTCGCGGTGAGTCGTTGAATGCCCAGGTATCGATCGGCGACGACGGCGCCTGGCATCTGCAAATCAGCAAAGTCATGCACGCGACCTACGATGGCATCGGCCATTTCGAGCACGATCTGGAATCGCTGGTGCTGCCCCTGGGCGGTGTCCTCGATGGTTGGGGCGTCGCTCACGAGGTCAAGCGTCCTCCTGCCTAAGCCAGGTTGGCCTGTCCCGGCGTTCGCCGGGGCAGGTTGGTCCCCGCTTTCATCCCCCACTTCCCTGGCAAGCTTCGATTGGTCGGGCTCCGCGGCCCCACGGCCGGTGGGCCTATCAACTGGTGCGAGCGCTTGAATGGTCCATGGGTTTCCCGGCCAAAAACTGCCAGCGGAGCAGGCAGGCCACCTCTGCGTCGTCTCCGGCGCGCGACAAAAAGGTGCGTTATTCGCCTGGCTAATAATTAAGTGATTGTAATAGCACGCTATTTTTAGTGGCGCGGGCTTTGCAAAGGGTTAACTCATCTTCGGCAGGTTAGGAGCATGGGATGACCCGCACCTTTTTCGACGAGATGCATACCGCCACGGGCGACTGCCGTCCACATTACCGCGAGTTTGCCCGTTGGCTGGCGGACACTCCGGCCGAATTGCTGGCCCAGCGCCGTCGCGAAGCCGACCTGCTGTTTCACCGCGCGGGCATCACCTTCACCCTCTATGGCGACGACCAGGGCACCGAGCGCCTGATCCCGTTCGACATCATTCCGCGCAGCATTCCCGGGAGCGAATGGCGCATCGTCGAGCAAGGCTGCATTCAGCGGGTCAAGGCGCTGAACATGTTCCTCGCCGACCTCTACCATGCTCAACGCATCATCAAGGCGGGCATCATTCCCGCCGAGCAGGTACTGGTCAACGATCAGTACCAGCCGGCGATGCAAGGCCTGGACCTGCACCGTGACCTGTATTCGCATATCTCCGGCATCGACCTGGTGCGTGACGGCGACGGTAGCTATTACGTGCTCGAAGACAACCTGCGCACCCCCAGCGGCGTCAGTTACATGCTCGAGGACCGCAAGATGATGATGCGCTTGTTCCCTGAGCTGTTCGCCGCCCAGCGGGTCGCGCCGATCGATCATTACCCGAACCTGCTGCTCGATACCCTGAAAAGCGCCAGCCCGCTGGACAACCCCAGCGTGGTGGTGCTGACCCCCGGGCGCTTCAACAGCGCCTATTTCGAGCATGCGTTCCTGGCGCGGGAAATGGGCGTGGAGCTGGTGGAGGGCGCGGACCTGTTCGTGCGCGACGACCATGTGTTTATGCGCACCACGGCGGGCGCGCGGCCGGTGGAGGTGATCTACCGGCGCCTGGATGACGCCTTTCTCGATCCGCTGGCCTTCAACCCGGACTCCATGCTCGGGGTACCGGGCCTGCTGGCCGCCTACCGCTCCGGCAACGTGGTGTTGGCCAATGCCATTGGCACCGGGGTGGCGGACGACAAATCGGTCTACCCCTTCGTCACCGACATGATCCGCTTCTACCTGGACGAGGAGCCGATCCTGAATAACGTGCCGACCTGGCAGTGCCGCAAGCCGCAGGAATTGTCCCATGTGCTGGCCCACCTGCCGGAGCTGGTGGTGAAGGAAACCCAGGGCTCCGGTGGCTACGGCATGCTGGTGGGCCCCGCCGCCAGTCACGCCGAGATCGAGGCGTTCCGTGCCCGGCTCAAGGCCAATCCGGCAGCCTATATCGCCCAGCCGACCCTGTGCCTGTCGACCTGCCCGACCTTCGTCGAGAACGGCATTGCACCGCGGCATATCGACCTGCGGCCGTTCGTGCTGTCCGGTCGCGAGGTGCGGCTGGTACCGGGCGGGTTGACCCGGGTGGCGTTGCGTGACGGCTCGCTGGTGGTCAATTCGTCCCAGGGCGGCGGCACCAAAGACACCTGGGTGGTGGAGGAGTAGACCAAGATGCTTTCGAGAACCGCCTCCGACCTGTACTGGATGTCCCGTTCGCTGGAGCGTGCCGAGAACCTGGCGCGCATGCTCGATATCAGTTACTCCCTGTCGCTGATGCCGCAGGCCGGCCGCGGCGATGGTCTGGGCGAACTGGCCATGCCGCTGTTGATCACCGGCACCCTGGACGCTTACCTGAACCGCCATGGCGAGTTGCATGCCGAGCGCCTGCTGCATTTTTTCGCGCTGGACGCCGACAACCCGGCGAGTATCTACAGCTGTCTGGGCACCGCCCGCAGCAACGCCCACGCGGTGCGGGGGCGAATCACCGCCGACATGTGGGAGAACATCAACGCCACCTGGCTGGAAATTCGCGAGCTGGCGCCGCAGGGTGTCGCGCACTACGGCATCAGCCGCTTTTGCGAGTGGGTCAAGCAGCGTTCCCACCTGTTTCGGGGGGCCACCTTCGGCACCATCATGCGCAGCGACGCCTACCGCTTTATTCGCCTGGGCACCTATATCGAGCGCGCCGACAACACCCTGCGCATGCTCGACGCGCGCTTCGACATGCTCGGCGAGGAGGTTGAGGAAGTCGACGACCGCTCGGCCCGCGGCTACTACCAGTGGAGTGCCCTGCTGCGGGCGCTGTCGTCGTTCGAAGCCTTTGCCGAGGTCTACCGGGGGTCGCCCAATACCCGCAAGGTCTCCGAGCTGTTGCTGCTGCGCGCCGATGTGCCGCGTTCCCTGCGCGCTTGCCTGGAGGAACTGAACGCCATGCTGGCCAGCCTGCCCGGTGACAACGGCCTGCCGGCCCAGCGCCTGGCGGCCCAGTTGGACGCGCGGCTGCGCTACACACATGTCGATGAAGTGTTGGAGGAGGGGCTGCACCTGTGGCTCACCGAATTTATCCAGCGGGTACGCCAGCTGGCCGATGCCATTTATTGTTCCTACCTGGAGGTCATATGAGGCTGTCGATCAGTCACGACACCACCTACCGCTATGAGAGTCAGGTGCAGACGAGCATTCAATACCTGCGCCTGACGCCCCAGGACAGTGCCCGGCAACAGGTGCTCAGCTGGCAACTCGAACTGCCGCGTCCGGTGCGTGCGCAGTGCGACCCCTACGGCAATATCCTTCACGTGCTGACCCTGGACGAGCCCCATGGCGCAATCGTCATCGCGGCGCGCGGCTTGGTCGAAATCGACGCGCTGCGCGATGCCGAGCCGGAGGCGGGGTCCCCCTTGCCTTTTTTACGCAATACCCGCCTGACATTGGCCGATACGGCGTTGCGTGAGTTCGCCCACTCGCACGGCGCAGGGCGCGTCGACCGCAGCGCCTTGATCGATCTGATGCACGCGCTGCACCAGCACATCGCCTATACCCCGGGCGCCACCCAGGTCGAGACCACTGCAGCGCAGGCCTTCGCAGGGCAGGTCGGGGTCTGCCAGGACCATGCCCATGCCTTTGTCGCCTGTGCCCGCAGCCTGGACATTCCGGCCCGTTATGTGTCCGGCTACCTGTACACCGACGATTGCGAACACCTGGCCAGCCATGCCTGGGCCGAGGCCTGGCTCGACGGCGCCTGGTACAGCTTCGACGTGACCAACCAGCTGGCGCGCCCGGAACGTCATCTGAAACTGGCGGTCGGCCTGGATTATCTGGACGCCTGCCCGGTGCGTGGCATGCGCCGCGGTGGGGGCGGCGAGCATATGCACACCTTGGTTACAGTGGCGCCATTGCCCCAGGCGCAGCAATAAAAAGGGGGACGCGAGCCATAGTCGGCGCGAAGAAGCGCATGGTATGCCGGCTTATTCAGAGCGGGGTCGCCAGCCCATCGCCGCGGACTTCGCAGCCCTTGAGCACCAGGCGAATGATGGTTTGCGCCGCGGCCTCGTAGTCGGCGTCGTCCAGGCGGGGTTTGCCGGTGACGGTGGAGATCTGCCAGTCGAAGTCGGCGTAAGTCTGGGTGGCCGCCCAGATGCTGAACAGCAAGTGGTTGGGATCGACTTGCGCCATCAAACCCTGGTCCACCCAGGCCTGGATACAGGCAATGTTGTGTTTGGCTTGGGCATGCAATTGCTCGGTCTGCAGGACCGTCAGGTGCGGTGCGCCGTGCATGATCTCGCTGGCGAATACCTTCGAGGCCGAGGGCAGGTCACGGGAAATACGGATCTTCGAGCGGATATAGGCTTCCAGCACCTGCGCCGGCTGGCCGGGTTGGTTGAAGGGCGCCGAAGCCTGCAACAGCGGCTCGATGATGCTCTCCAGCACCTGCAGGTAGAGGTTTTCCTTGGACTTGAAGTAGTAGTAGACGTTGGGCTTGGGTAGCCCGGCCTTGGCGGCGATGTCGCTGGTCTTGGTGGCGGCGAAGCCCTTATCGGCAAACTCTTCACTGGCCGCGCGCAGAATCAGACTTCTGTTGCGCTCGCGAATACTGGTCATCTGGCCCTTGGGCTCCTTGTTTGACGTCAATCCCAGGGGCGATTGGCGGCGGTCGGGCATGGTAGCACCGGGCCGTTTGGCGGCTCAAGCCAGCGTCTAGCCAGTTCTGGAGGGGTAGTTGGATCGATTGTTTTTATTTGTGTATACAAAAAATAAGTATTCTGTTTACATTATCAAGCCTGTTTAGCTAATAACAAAACTCGGCTCCTTGAGTACCCGGAGATCGATCATGCCGAACACCCAGTTGGTCGATCCCTTCGGCCGGCGTATCACCTACCTGCGCCTGTCGGTGACCGACCGCTGCGATTTCCGCTGCACCTACTGCATGAGCGAGCACATGCAGTTCGCGCCGCGCGCGCAGATCCTCAGCCTGGAGGAGCTGTATCGGGTGGCCGATGCCTTTATCGCCCTGGGTGTCAAACGTATTCGTATCACCGGGGGCGAACCCCTGGTGCGTAAGGGCCTGTGCAGTCTGTTGACACGCCTCGGCGAGCGGGACGAGTTGGACGACCTGGCGATCACCACCAATGGTTCACAGCTGGAGGCCATGGCCGCGGCGCTGAAAATGGCCGGTGTGAAGCGCTTGAATATCAGCCTCGACTCGCTGCGGGCCGACCGCTTTGCCGCCTTCACCCGTCGGGACAGCCTCGCAGCGGTGTTACGGGGCATCGAAGCCGCACGGGCTGCCGGCTTTGCCCGGATCAAATTGAATACCGTGGTGCAAAAGGGGCGTAACGACGACGAAGTGCTCGAGCTCCTGGAATACGCCATGGCGCGTGACCTGGATATCAGTTTTATCGAGGAAATGCCGCTGGGGGCGGTGGTTTCCCATGAGCGTGAGCAGACCTTCTGTTCCAGCGATCAGGTGCGCAGCCTGATCGAGCAGCGGCATCCCCTGGTGCGCAGCAGTCATGCCACGGGCGGTCCCTCGCGTTACTGGCGGGTGGCGGGCAGTGGCACACGGGTCGGCTTTATCTCGCCCCACAGCGGAAACTTCTGCGGCGACTGCAATCGGGTACGGGTCACCGCCGAGGGGCGGCTGGTGTTGTGCCTGGGGCATGAGGGTGCGCTGGACCTGCGGTCTGTGCTGCGAGGTTCCCCGGGTGACAGCCCGCGCTTGCAGCAGGCGCTGCGTGAGGCACTGCAGCTCAAGCCCGAACGCCATCATTTTCGCCTGGATCAGCAGGTGCAGGTCGTGCGTTTTATGAGCGTCACTGGCGGCTGAGCCAGTCTATTTGCGGAGGGGTACCGAGTGAACGCCAGAACAGTCGGCCTGCTGGCCATGAGTGTCTGCGCCTTTAGTCATGGCCAAACCTATGTGGTGGGGGTGGAAAAGGTGGAGTTCGCTCCGCACTACCGCGTAGACGCCGAAGGGCACTACCAGGGGTTCGCTCGTGAGCTGCTGGATCTGTTCGCCAGCCGCAGCGGTCTTCAGCTGGAGTACCGACCGATGCCGGTCGACCAGCTATTGCCGGCGCTGCTGCAAGGGCAGATCGATTTCAAGTACCCGGACAACCCGCAATGGTCCCAGGCGCAAAAAGCCGGCAAGCCTCTGGTCTATAGCCAGGGTGTGGTCGCTTATGTGGATGGCGCGTTGGTCGCGCCCGAGCGCCTGGGTAAAGATGCGCTGCCGTTGCAGCGGTTGGCAATGGTGGATGGCTGGACGGCCTGGGGGTACCAGGAGCAGCTGAAGAGCCAGCAGCTGCAGCTGGTCCGCAGTGGCGATCTGCGCCAGATGATCAAGCAGACCCTGAAGAAGGAGGCCGACGGTGCGTACTTCAACGTGGTGGTGGCCACCCATTATCTGGATAACGTGCGCGCTCGCCCGGGTGCTCTGGTATTCGACCCCAGGTTGCCCCATACCCGCAGCAGTTTCAGTCTTTCCTCTCTTAAGCAGGGCGGACTGCTGGAGCGCTTCGATCGCTTCCTTATAGAAGAGCGAGTAGCAATCGCGGCACTCAAGGACAAGTACCGAGTCGAGGCGAATATCGATTCCGAGTTTATCGGGGTGGAGCAGTGGAAGGTCGACTTTCTCAAGCGGCAAAAAGCCAAGGAGGGAGTGGGTGATATAAGCGACCCAGTGCCGGCTGCGTCTATGTAGAGGAACGTTGAATTTCGATCAGCCGTGGTGTTTTCGGTCTGCTGAAAATAAGCCTTGACGGCAGTTCTGGCGGGCCTATAATGCGCACCTCTTCCGGCGTGAACCTCTCGGAAAACGGCTTGTAAATCAAGCAGTTAGCTTAAAAAGAGGGGTTGCTAAGCGGTGTAGATCGCGTAGAATGCGG
>NZ_JBEVDL010000018.1:0-10685 GCF_040514055.1 Pseudomonas sp. | reverse complement strand
AAAAATCCGCTGTCCGACCTGCTGGCCCGCGAGGCGCTGCGCCTGCTGGCCACGAACTTGATGACGGTGGTGCACGACGGGCAGCAGCGCGAGGCGCGCCAGGCCATGCTGCTGGGCGCCTGCCTGGCCGGCCCGGCATTCGCCAATGCACCGGTGGCGGCGGTGCACGCGCTGGCCTATCCGCTGGGCGGGCATTTTCATATTCCCCATGGCCTGTCCAACGCCCTGGTGCTGCCCCATGTGTTGCGCTTCAATGCACCGCTGGCGGCGCCGCTGTACGCCGAACTGGCGCCACTGCTGCTGGGCGAGCGCCTGCAGCCGGGCTCGGTCGACAGCCTGTGCGAGCAATTCATCGCCGAGCTGGCTGCGCTGAACGCCCGCTGTGGACTGCCCAGCCGGTTGCGCGAGGCCGGCGTGCCCGAGGCGATGCTGCCGACCCTGGCCGCCGATGCGCTGTTGCAACAACGCCTGTTGCAGAACAACCCCCGCGAGGTCAGCGAGGCCGATGCCCTGGCCATCTACCAGGCGGCCTATTGACCCGGCACCCGGCGAAGACGGTGAAACCCCAGATGCCGAACAAGGAATAAGCATGAATCTGCAACCACAGCTGCGCACTGACTACCTGCATTTCCAGCCGATCACCACCCGCTGGCACGACAACGACCTCTACGGCCACGTCAACAACGTGGTCTATTACAGCTACTTCGACAGCGCGGTGAACCGTTACCTGATCGAGGTCGGCGGCCTGGATATCCATGACGGCGCGGTGGTGGGTTTTGTCGTCAGCTCCAGCTGCGACTACTTCGCCTCCATCGCCTTTCCGGAGGCCATCGAGGTCGGCCTGCGGGTCGGCAAACTGGGCAACAGTTCGGTGCAATACGAGCTGGCGATCTTCAAGCACGGCGAGACCGAGGCCTGCGCCGCCGGGCGTTTCGTTCATGTGTTCGTCGACCGTGCGAGCAATCGCCCGGTGGCCCTTCCCGCGCCGCTGCGCGAGGCCTTGCAGCAGTTGGTCGTCACTGGTGCCTCGCCTGGTCCTGATTCAATCCCAAGAAACGGATAGCCCACCCCGTCAGGCGCCAGCATGCTGCCCCCTCGAAGTCAGGTCAGCATAAGGAGCGCAGGATGGGCCAGTTAACAGCAAAGGTGGCGATTGTGACCGGTGCCAGTTCCGGCATTGGCTACGAAACGGCGAAGCTCTTCGCCCGGGAGGGGGCGAAAGTGCTGGTAACCGCCCGCCGTCACGCCGAGCTGCAGGCGCTGGTTGCCGAGATCGAAGAGTGCGGTGGCGAGGCCATCGCCCTCGCCGGCGACATCCGCGACGAGGCGTTGGCCCGTGCCCTGGTGGAGCTCGCCGTGGGTCGCTTTGGCGGGCTGGATATCGCCTTCAACAACGCCGGCACTCTGGGTAACAGCTCCGCGGTGACCGATATCTCCAGCGAGGACTGGCAGGCCCTGCTCGACACCAACCTGACCAGCGCTTTTTTCGGCGCCAAATATCAGATTCCGGCCATGATCGCCCGCGGCGGCGGCTCGCTGATCTTCACCTCTTCCTTCGTCGGCCGCACCCTCGGCTTTCCGGGGATGGGCGCCTATGCGGCCAGCAAGGCCGGCCTGATCGGTCTGATGCAGGTGATCGCGGTCGAATACGGCGCCCAGGGCATCCGCGCCAATGCGCTACTACCGGGTGGCAGCGACACGCCCATGGGCCGCGCCGCCGCCAACACGCCCGAAGCCCGGGCCTTCGTCGAAGGCTTGCACGCCCTCAAGCGCCTGGCGCGGCCCGAGGAGATCGCCCAAGCGGCGCTCTACCTCGCCTCCGATGCCTCGAGCTTTACCACGGGCGCGAACCTGATAAGCGATGGTGGGATTTCCATCAACCGGACCTGATCGGCCACCGGGTCTCTACAGCGACCACCGGGGTACGCCTGCGCGCCCGCGACAGCGCCTAGGGTCGCAAGTGGTCCTGGCGCCATTGCCCCGGGGTTTTGCCGAACCAGCGCCGGGCCGCCCGGCTCAGGCTGCTGGCATCGTGGTAACCCAGCTGCTGCGCAGCCTCCTCCAACGCCATGCCCGTTTGCAGCAAGGCGATCAGGCTACTTCTGCGAGCGGCATCGACGACCTGGCGCCAACTCTGGCCCTCCTGGTGCAACTGCCGTTGCAGGCTGCGCACGCTGAGGCCGAGCGTCCTGGCCAAGTCGCCAATCCGGGTCGAGCCGCTGGCTTGGGCGCTAAGCCACTGCAGGGCATAGGCGCTGATAAAACCCACTTGCGGCAGACTGTCGAGCTGACGCTCAGCCAGTTCGCAATGCACCCGGCACAGCTCGGCATCGGCCTGGGGCAACGGCAGCTGCAGGTCCGCACGGGCAAAGCTGAGCAAGGTCGAGGGCGCGTCGAACTGCACCTCGCAACCGAAAAACGCCTGGTAGTCGGCGGCGCTGCCTTGCAGCGGATGCTGGAAGGTGACGACCTCGGGCACCAGGGGGCGGCATGCCAGCCAGCGCGCCTGGCTGAGAATGCCGCCGACTATGGCCTCGATCTGCTGCGGCAACAGGCCCAGGCGCATGGGTTGCTCGGTGTAGGCGATCGTCACGGCGCTGGCCGTCTGGCTGTGTATCGCCAAGGTTCCGGCCTCGCTGACCAGGCGTTGGTAACGCAGCATCAGCGCCAAGCCCTGCTCCAGCGACGCGCAACTCATGGCGGCATGCCCCAGTACGCGGAAGCTGCTCGGCTGCAGCGCTTCGGCCACCCGCAGCCCCAGCGCCGGATCGCCGCTCAGCGCCAGTGCCCGTTGCCAGATCCGCTGCACCAGCGCGACACCGATACGACCATTCGGCGCGCCAAGCAGGGCCTCGTCCACCGGCAAGCCCTGCAACAGCTGCGCGCTCGGCACGCCTTGCTTCTGCACGGCACCAAGCAAGGTGCGCACATAGGTATTGGCAACGGTGCGGGGATCGAGCATGGGGCTCTCGGTGGTTCTGGCACGAAATGACAATCTAGGCGCCGCACCCTGTCAATGCAACCGCGCGCGCGGCTTCGCATCATGGGTACCTACGACCAGGAGGTACCCATGCCCCGCATCAGCCGCATTGAGATGTACCACGTCGCGGTTCCGCTGGAGACTGCGTTCCGCCCCAGCTGGATTCCCGGTTACCCGCAAACCGAGAACCGTTTCGATCTGATCCGCGTCATCACCGAAAGCGGTGTGCAGGGCTGGTCCGCCGGGCCGTCCATGGGCCGGGAGCGGCGCGGCTTCGGCGAACTGATCGGCCCCTACCTGATCGGCCTGGACGCCACCGACATCCCGCTGATGCAGCAGCGGCTGCGTGAAATGGCCTACCTGGGCCTGCGCAACAGCTGGATCGAGCCGGCGTTCTGGGATATCAAGGGCAAGCTGGCGGGTAAGCCGGTGTACCAGTTGCTCGGTGCCGAGGCCGGCCGGATCAAGCTCTATGCGTCCACCGGCGAGCTAAAAGCCCCGCAGGCGCGTGTTGAGGAAGCCGAAGCCCGTTATGCCGAGGGGTTCCGGGCGATCAAGTTGCGCGTGCACGACTTCGACGAGCGGGTGGACATCGCCCAGGTCGCGGCGGTGGCCCAGGCCGTGGGTCACAAGATGACGATCGCCGTGGATGTCAACCAGGCCTGGCGGGTCACCGCGGTGGCGGATGCGCCACTGTGGGACTTGCCCCGCGCCAAGCGCTTTGCCGATGCCTGCGCCGATCTCGGCGTGGCCTGGATCGAGGAGCCGTTGCCCATGGACGCCTATGCCGAGCAAGCCGAGTTGACCCGCTACAGCCGCGTGCCGATTGCCGGTGGCGAGCTGCACACCGGCGGCCTGGCGGAGTTGAAAATGATGATCGAGCGCGGCTGTTATGCGTATTTCCAGCCGGATGCCATGTTTACCGGCGGCATCGGTGAAACCCTGGAGGTCATTCGCCTGTGCCAGGCGGCCGGGCTGAAATACACCCCGCATACCTGGACCAATGGCATCGGCTTCGCCGTCAACCTGCAGCTGATGGCCGTGGGCGGCGATCGTGCCTACAGCTTTCTGGAGTACCCGTTGAACCCACCCTCCTGGACCGTGGAGAAACGTGATGCCCTGCTGGTGAGCCCTTTCGACCATGAGCGTGGCGAACTGGAGTTGCCCACCGCGCCAGGGCTGGGGTTCGAGATCGACCTGCGGGCGCTACGGCGTTACGGCACGCGTTTCTTCAGCATGGGCAAGCTGGGCCTGGCCTGGCATGCCCTGCGCGACAAGGGCTTCCAGGCTGCCCGCGAAATCCATAGAACCCGCCTGACCCAAGGCGTCAACTCGAGGGCCTCGGCATGATTCTGTTGTTGTTACCGGACTCCGACTATGACCCGACCGAGAGCGCGGTGCCGTGGGACGCCTTGCAACGGGCCGGCCTCGACGTCCGCTTCGCCACCCCGACGGGCGCCCCGGCCTATGCCGACCCGCGCCTGGTGAGTGGTGGCTTCGGCGTGCTCAATCCCTTTTTCATGACGAAAAAAGCCGACCTGCACCTGTATCAGCGCATGATCCAGAGCGCCGCCTTTCTCAAGCCGCTGACTTACGCCGAGGCGGTCGCCGCCGATTTCGAAGCGCTGCTGGTGCCCGGCGGACACGCCCAGGGGGTGCGCAGCCTGCTGGAATCCGAGCGGGCCCAGGCGCTGGTGGTGGCCTTCTTCCAGGCCGGCAAACCCACGGCGGCGGTCTGCCATGGCATGCTGCTGTTGGCCCGGGCCATCGATCCGCGCACCGGACAGTCAGTGCTGCATGGCCGGCAGGCCACCGCGCTGCCCGGGTTGAGCATGGAGTTGCTGGCTTGGGCGGTCACCGCGCCATGGCTGGGTCGGTACTACCGTACCTATGGGCAAACGGTCGAAGCCGAGGTCAGGGCCGCCCTGGCCACGCCGACCGATTTCAAGACAGGACCGCGCCTGCCTCGGCGTGACAGTGCCAAGGATGTACGGGCCGGTTTCACGGTGCGCGATGGCAATCTGCTGTCGGCCCGTTGGCCGGGCGATTGCCATCGTTTTGCTGCCGAATTCCTGGCCATGATAATGGCCACCCGGCAGGCGACCGCCGCGGACCGGCTGGCCTAGGGCCGGTTGGCACTCGCATTGTGATGGGTATCGCTTCGCTCAACGCCATCCTACGGTGCGTCGTACAGGCCCGTAGGCCGTAGGATGGGTTGAGCGCAGCGATACCCATGCCGTACATCCAAAACAACACCGCCCCGCCGCACGGGGAGCGGCGGCGGCCCAGGGGTGAACGGCGCTGACGCAGGGGGTGCTGGCGGTCGATCATTGATGGGTATCGCTGCGCTCAACGCCATCATTGATGGGTATCGCTGCGCTCAACGCCATCCTACGGTGCGCCCCAACGATACCCATGCCGCAAAACCATCGCTACCGTCCACCCCGGCTAAACTTTGCCAACATCTGCTGCTGCAAAGGATTGCCGCCATGACCGCTTATCGTCGTGATCACACACCAGGTGCCACTTGGTTCTTTACCCTGAATCTGGCCGACCGGCGAGGCGACCTGCTCAGTGCTCAGGTCCATCTGCTGAGAGCCAGTTTTATCAGGGTCATGCACGCCCATCCCTGGCACATCGACGCCATTGTGGTGCTGCCAAACCATCTGCACGCCCTGTGCACCCTGCCCTCCGAGGACGCTGACTTTGCCCTGCGCTGGCGCCTGATCAAAGCCGGCTTCTCCCGCGCGCTGTCCCGCACGGAGGCGATCAGTGCCAGCCGCCAAAGCAAAGGCGAACGTGGCATCTGGCAGCGGCGCTACTGGGAACATCGTATTCGTGACGAGCAGGATTTCACCCGCCATGTCGATTACATCCACTACAACCCCCGCAAGCACGGCCATGTGCAGCGAGTGGCCGATTGGCCCTGGTCGTCGTTCCACCGCTATGTCGCCGCGGGGCTGTTACCGAAGGATTGGGCAGCAAATAAAGGCCCGAGTCTGGAAGTTGGTGAGCGGCGCTGACGCATGGGACGCTGGCGGTCGATCATTGTGATGGGTATCGCTGCGCTTAACGCCATCCTACGATTCACCGTAAGGCCCGTAGGATGGGTTGAGCGCAGCGATACCCATGCTGCATATCCAAGCCACGAACCTTGAACAACATCGCTCCGCCGCGCGGGGGAGGCAAGGCGACTCAGGGCTTTGGGGAACCCAGGGCAAGCCCCCCTGGCGAGCCGTAGAGCTGGGTGATCTGCTCGCGCAGCCAGCGCAAGCCGGGTGCCAGCTCTTGCTGGCGGTGCCAGATCAGGCTCACCTGTACCGCGGGCACCTCCACCGGTAGCGGGGCGACCTGCAGCGCGTAGATCGACGCATAATGCTCAGCCAGTCGGCGTGGCACCGTGCCCAGCAGGTCGGACTGCGCCACGATCGGTGGGATGGTCAGGTAGTGCGGCACATGCAGTTGCGCCTGCCGCCGGACCTTGGCCGAGCCGAGAATGATCTCCAGCGGCGAGCCTCGCCCGGCCCGCGGCTGGATCAATACGTGCCGGCCCTGCTGATAAGCGGCCAGCGAAAGGCCATTGGCAAAGGCCGGGTGCCCTGCCCGGCCGATCACCACCAGCTGCTCCTCCAGCAAGGGTTGGTAGCAGAGGTCGCCGCTGTCGAAGTACAGGTAGTCGATCGCCAGGTCCAGCGCCCCCGAGGCCAGGCGAGCGGTCAGCGAATCCGCCTCGTCGCTTTGCACCGACAGCACCACCCGCGGTGCCAGCAACGCCAGGTGAGCGAGCAAGGTCGGCAACAGCGTGGCCTGTGCATAGTCGTTCATAGACACCCGGAAGCTGTGCTCGGCCTGCAGGTCCAGGGCCTGCTGCGTTCCCAATCCCAGCTGCAACAGATGCAACCCCTGGCGGATCGGCCCGTAGAGAGCCTGGGCCTGGGCGGTCGGCAGCATGCCTCGCGCCGTGCGCTTGAACAGCGGCTCCCCCAGTTGCGTGCGCAGCCGGGCCAGCGCATTGCTCACGGTCGGCTGGCTCATATGCAGGCGCAGCGCCGCGCGCGACAGATTTTGCTCCTGCATCAGCGCATCGAAGACCAGCAACAGGTTGAGATCGATTTGGCGCAAATTCAGGTTCATGAATAATGCTCATCATATATATCCATTATCGAAATAATTTATCGATGCCTAGACTGCTGTCAATCCCACCCCATTGGAGCGGTCATGACCTTCGATACCCAAGGCTTTCGGGCTCGCTACCGCGCCGGCATCCACGCTCGCTACAATCCCTGGCTGCATGGCGCCTTCGTGCTGGCCTACGGCGTGCTGGGCCTGGCTTTTTTCTGGCGAACACTGGATCAGGTGCGCCCCCTGGAATGGCTGGTCGTGCCGCTGGCCCTGGTGTTCTTCAACTGGGGCGAATACACCGTGCACAAGCACCTGGGGCACCACAAACATCGCCTCAGCGCCCTGTTCTACCAACGCCACACCGGCGATCACCACAGCTTTTTCGTTGCCGGGCAGATGCGCTATGAAACGGCCAGGGATTGGCGGGTGATCCTCTTCCCCGCCTGGCTGATCGTCGTCTACAGCCTTGGCCTGTTTGCCGCCTGGTGGCTACTGGCCTGGCTCAACGGCAATGTCGCGGCGTTGTTTGCCTGCACCCTGCTGTTCGGCTACCTAAGCTACGAAATCTTCCACGCCTGCGAACACCTGCCGGACACTCATCCCGTGGCGCGGTTGCCCTGGATAAGGCAGATGCGGCACCTGCACGAGCTGCACCATCGCCGTGACCTGATGCAGACGCATAACTTCAACCTGGTCTTCCCCCTTATGGACTGGTTGCTGGGCAGCCTGCACTGGGAGCCGCTGGAGAAAGCCAACGGAGGTCAGCGGACGCTCATGCAACACGAGATCGAAATCGCCCGCGCCCCGCAACCGTTGCTGGCCTATGCCAGCTCGGCGACACGCTGGCCGGAGTGGCATCCCTCCTCGCTACGGGTGGAAGGCGCCAGTGGTCCGCTGCCGGCAGGCAGCCGTTTCGAAGAGGATATTCACGCGGGAGGCCGGTCGGGCCATCTGAGCTGGGAGGTCGTGGAAAGTGTTCCCGGACAACGCTGGCGGGCCCGCGCGGCAGGCGACCATGGCCTGCAGCTGCTGGTCAGCTACGAGTGCCATGCCACGGCCGGGGGCACGCGCTTCGTGCGCACTTTGGAGTACGGGTTTCAAGGGCTACTGATGCGCCTGACCAACCGCCTGGTGCTGCGAAAACGCATCGAACGCGAGTCTGCCGACTCCTTGCTGGCCTTGCGCAAGGTGGCCGAGCGGGTGCTCAGCCAGTAGGTACGGGGCGCTGCAGAAGAGGGGCAGCGACAGCGTCTGTGAGCCGTACTCCAGATTGCTGGTGCCCCGCGCATCGCCTCGGGTTGAGTGGAACACTTCCCCGCCGTGCACCGAGGCCCGCCAGCAGAGGCCATAGGCAACCGGCCTTATCCGAGGCATTCCAACCAGAAGCGGTCACGCCAGTGACCAAGCCGGCCTAGAGACAGTGCGCGCGGCCCCGGGACTCAGCGCGCCTTGCGTGCATCGGCGCGGAAACTCCCCGGCGCCACGTCGAAGAATTCGCGAAAGCAGCGGCGAAAGTGCGAAATGCTGACAAACCCACAGGCCACGGCGATATCGGCAAGGGATTTGTTCGTCTGCTGCAGCAACTGCCGGGCACGCGTCAGGCGCAACTCCAGGTAGTAGCGTGACGGCGTGGCGTTGACATGACGGCAGAATTGGCGCTCGAGCTGGCGCGTGGAAATCTCCACGCAGGCGGCGATCTCATCCATGCTCAGGGGCTCGTCAATGTTGTTGTGCATCAGTTCCAACGCCAGTTTCAGCGGTTGCGGCAACGTCGGGTCGCGGTCGACCGCCACCACTGAAACGTCCATGACGTCCTGCAGCTTGTCGCAGCCGAGCACCTCTTCCACCGCCTGAACCAGGCTGTCGCCACAATCGCGCTTGACCACCTCGAGCATCATCCCCAGGGAACTATTGGCGCCGGCACAGCCGATCCGCTCACGATCCAACACAAAGGAGTGGCGGGACAGGCGAACCTTGGGGAACAGCTCCGCCATCATCGCCCGGCCGTCAGGGTGAAATGCGCAGTCATAGCCATCCAGCAACCCCGCCTCGGCGAGAAAATAGGCACCGTTCCATAACCCGCCCAGCAGGACGCCGGTAGCAGCGGCCAGGCGCAGCTTGCTTCTGAGCAACGGGTCCGGCGCCAATGGCACGCGAAAACCGCCGCAGACTACCATCAGGTGCAGGTCCCGCTCATGCAGGTCGGCCAGGCGGCAACCCCTGGCGATGGAGATCCCCAGATCGCTGACCACGACGTCCGCGCCGCCACCGACCACCAAAACCTCATAGAGGGGCGTAGCGCTCATCAGGTTGGCCGTGACCAGCGCATCCACGGCACCGGTGAAGGCCATCATCGAGAAATGATCCCGCAAGACGAAGGCGACCCGACGCAGCGCAACGACAGGCTCGTCGCGGCGTACCCGCTCGAGGTGCAGCCGATTCTTGTCTTTCAGCACGCTTTCGAACGACGCTCTCATCACACTGAAACCTTCTGCAGACATTAATGGGCAACGCTTGCTGGCCGGCGAACGATTGGGAAAGTAAAGCTTCGCGGCGTGCGACGCCAGGAAAGCCCGCACGGCGCGGGCGATGGAACGGTCGTGCAAGGAAGCTCCATTACCGCAGCCAGGGCCGTAGGATGGGTTGAGCGAAGCGATACCCATGCTGCACATCCAAACCGCGGATCCTGAACAACATCGCTCCGCCGCGCGGGGCGGCGGAGGCCCAGGTGTGGACGCAAGGGGGCTGGCGGTCGATCATTGATGGGTATCGGCTGCGCTCAACGCCATCCTACGGTTCGCTCCAACGATTGATGGGGATCGCTGCACATCCAAACCGCGGATCCTGAACAACATCGCTCCGCCGCGTGGGGCGGCGGAGGCCCAGGTGTGGACGCAAGGGGGCTGGCGGTCGATCATTGATGGGTATCGCTGCGCTCAACGCCATCCTACGGGTTCGACCCAGGGCCGTAGGATGGGTTGAGCGAAGCGATACCCATGCTGCACATCCAAACCGCGAATCCTGAACAACAAAAATGCCCGTATCGACCGATACGGCATGTTTTCCAGGCGCCACGCCTGCGCGACTTGCGTCGCGCCGCGGAGGTTTTTTTACCGCTACTGCCAGTTGGCCGCGATCACCGTGTTGAGCTGCGTGCGCTGGGTCTGCGTCAGGTTGATTTCACCCCCCGCCGGCGCGCCGAAGGCGGCCATGGCGTTGACCAGCACGTCCACCTGGCTGGCGTACAGCGCGCTGCTGCCGGCCTGGACTTTGTCCAGCTGCTGCGCCGGGCTGACGTACCAGTCCTGCACCCTGATGCGGTCTTCGGACCCGCGCACGTCCAGCACCAGGTCGTCACCCTGGCGCGACAGCCAGAGGTTCTCCCGGGTGATACCTTCCAGGCTCAGCACATCCTGGTCGGCAGGGGTATTGGACAGGTTGTTCAGCACGTCCTGGCCATCGCCCGCGGCGAACAGGTAGGTGTCGGCACCGTCGCCGCCCAGCAGGTAGTCGTTGCCCTTATTGCCGCGCAGCCGGTCGTTGCCCAAGCCGCCGTCGAGCAGCTCGGCGTCCGAGGAGCCGA
>NZ_JBEVDL010000017.1:0-53220 GCF_040514055.1 Pseudomonas sp. | reverse complement strand
TTTTTCAGGGGCTAAAAGTCCTTTTTCCTTAGGGGTGAAACACCTTGGCCAAGATTCTCGTGGTTACATCCGGCAAGGGTGGTGTGGGTAAGACCACCACCAGCGCCGCTATCGGTACCGGCCTCGCTCTGCGCGGTCACAAAACAGTTATCGTCGACTTCGACGTCGGTTTGCGTAACCTCGACCTGATCATGGGTTGCGAGCGTCGCGTGGTGTATGACTTCGTCAACGTGGTAAACGGCGAAGCCAACCTGCAACAAGCCCTGATCAAAGACAAACGCCTGGAAAACCTCTACGTACTGGCCGCCAGTCAGACTCGCGATAAAGACGCGCTGACCGTGGAAGGCGTGGAAAAAGTGTTGATGGCGCTGAAAGAAGACTTCGAATACGTCGTCTGCGACTCGCCGGCCGGTATCGAAAAAGGCGCGCACCTGGCCATGTATTTCGCCGACGAGGCGATAGTCGTGACCAATCCCGAAGTCTCCTCGGTGCGTGACTCGGACCGCATGCTCGGCCTGCTGGCGAGCAAGTCGCGCCGCGCCGAAAAAGGCGAAGAGCCGATCAAGGAACACCTGCTGCTGACCCGCTACAACCCGGAGCGCGTGACCCGCGGCGAAATGCTCGGCGTCGAGGACGTCGAGGAGATCCTCGCCATCCGCCTGCTTGGCGTGATCCCCGAATCCCAGGCGGTGCTCAAAGCCTCCAACCAGGGTGTGCCGGTCATTCTCGATGAACAGAGCGACGCGGGCCAGGCCTACAGCGACGCGGTCGATCGCCTGCTGGGCAAGGAAGTGGCCCATCGTTTCCTCGATGTGAAAAAGCAGGGCTTCCTGCAACGCCTGTTCGGAGGCCGTGAATGAACATCTTCGACTTCTTCCGCGAGCGTAAAAAGGAATCCACCGCCTCCATCGCCAAGGAACGCTTGCAGATCATCGTCGCCCACGAGCGCGGTCAACGCAGCAAGCCCGATTACCTGCCCGCCCTGCAGCAGGAATTGGTAGAAGTCATCCGCAAATATGTGAATATCGACTCGGACCAGGTGCACGTCGCCCTGGAAAGCCAGGGCAGCTGTTCGATCCTGGAACTGAATATCACCCTGCCCGATCGTTGAAAACGACTGCGCTCGCTGCGTTTTCACTGCACGGATGTTAAACAATGGCGGCCTCGATGGCCGCCATTTCATTTTGGGTAGTCCCATGCCGCTGTCGAATATCGAAATCGTCCACCAGGACGACGCCCTGCTGGTGATCAACAAACCGACCCTGTTGCTCTCGGTGCCGGGCCGCGCCGACGATAACAAGGACTGCCTGGTGACTCGCCTGCAGGACAACGGCTTCCCCGAGGCACGCATCGTCCATCGCCTGGACTGGGAAACCTCGGGCCTGATCGTGCTGGCGCGCGATGCCGACAGCCACCGCGAGCTGTCGCGGCAGTTCCATGATCGGGAGACGGAAAAAGCCTACACCGCCCTGTGCTGGGGCGAACCGACGCTCGACAGCGGCAGCATCGACCTGCCGCTGCGCTACGACCCGCCAACCAAGCCGCGGCATGTGGTCGACCACGAGCACGGCAAGAACGCCCTGACCTTCTGGCGCGTGCTGCAGCGCTGCGGGCACTACAGCCGGGTCGAGCTGACGCCTATCACGGGCCGCTCGCACCAACTGCGGGTGCATATGCTGTCGATCGGTCATCCGTTGCTGGGCGATCGCCTGTATGCCCATGCCGAGGCCCTGGCCGCCCACGACCGGCTGTGCCTGCACGCCAGCCTGCTGTGCCTGACCCATCCCCTCAGCGGCGAACGCCTGCGCTTCGAGTGCCCGGCACCCTATTAGGTGGAAGGTGGATGAATTAAACATCATCCACCCTGCAGGGCTGCACTGGGGAAACTGCGCCCTGCGCCTGCCCCTGGGCCGCGCAAATCCGCTAGAATCCGGCCACTGCCGCCAGGAGGCCCCATGCGCGAAGAACTGAACCAAGGCCTGATCGACTTTCTCGAGGCCTCGCCCACCCCCTTCCACGCCACTGCCGCCCTCGCCTTGCGCCTGGAAGCGGCCGGCTACCAGCATCTGGACGAACGCGAGGCCTGGAGTGGCCTGGCCGGCGGGCGCTACTACGTGACCCGCAACGATTCCTCGATCATTGCCCTGCAACTGGGCAAACGCGCCCCGCTGGAAGGCGGTATCCGCCTGGTGGGCGCCCACACCGACAGTCCCTGCCTGCGGGTCAAACCCCAGCCGGAACTGCAGCGCCTGGGGTTTCTGCAACTGGGCGTGGAAGTCTATGGCGGTGCGCTGCTGGCGCCCTGGTTCGACCGCGACCTGTCATTGGCCGGACGGGTCACCTTTCGCCGCGACGGCCAGGTGGAAAGCCGCCGGATCGATTTCAAGCGGCCGCTGGCGATCATCCCCAACCTGGCCATCCACCTCAACCGTGAGGCCAACCAGGGCTGGGCGATCAACGCGCAGAACGAGCTGCCGCCGATCCTGGCGCAGCTGGTGGGCGACGAGCCCTATGATTTCCGCGCCCTGTTGGCCGATCAACTGGCCCGTGAACACGAGCTCAACGCCGATGCGGTGCTCGACTACGAACTGAGTTTCTACGACACCCAGCGCGCCGCGGTGATTGGCCTGAACGGCGACTTTATCGCCGGTGCACGCCTGGACAACCTGCTGTCCTGTTATGCCGGGCTGCAGGCGCTGCTGGCGGCAAGCCCTGAAGAAAGCTGCGTGCTGGTCTGCACCGACCACGAGGAAGTCGGTTCGTCCTCGGCCTGTGGCGCCGACGGCCCGATGCTCGAGCAGGTGTTGCGGCGCCTGCTGCCGGGCGACGAAGCCTTTGTCCGGATCATCCAGAAATCCCTGCTGGTCTCGGCCGACAATGCCCACGGCATCCACCCCAACTACGCCGAGCGCCACGACGCCAACCACGGCCCCAAGCTCAATGCCGGGCCGGTGATCAAGGTCAACAGCAACCAGCGTTACGCCACCAGCAGCGAGACCGCGGGCTTCTTCCGCCACCTGTGCCTGGCCGAGGAAGTGCCGGTGCAAAGCTTTGTGGTGCGCAGCGACATGGGCTGTGGCTCGACCATCGGCCCCATCACCGCCAGCCAGCTGGGCGTGCGTACCGTGGATATCGGCCTGCCGACCTTCGCCATGCATTCGATCCGCGAACTGGCCGGCAGCCATGACCTGGCGCACCTGGTCAAGGTGCTCACCGCCTTCTACGACAGCCCGGAACTGGCCTGAGACCTGTAGGCCGCGCTCGCGCCTGGCTGAGCGCGAGACGCGGTATGCGCATTCCCAACGAGCCCACGACGACCTGCCCACCCACGCCCAATGGCCACCGCAGCGCTGAGCAGATTCGTAGGATGGGTTAGCCATCAGGCTGAGGTTCGACAGGGCAGCACGGTCTGGATGGCGTAACCCATCAGGGCGCGGTGCCTGTCGATAGGCAGATGGGTATCGCTACGCTCAACGCCATCCTACGGTCTGCAGAAGCCCTGCCCTTGGGGCGGCTGCGCGCTACTCCGGCACCTCGACACTGACCCGCAGCGCATCGTGACGCCAATACTCGATATCGCAATCGATCAGGCGTCCGTGCTGATCGCGGTTGATCCGGGTGATGCGCAGCGCCGGGCTGCCGACCGCCACCTTGAGCGCCGCCGCCGCCTCCACCGGCAAGGCGGTGGGCAGCATGTCGAAGCGCACCCGCCCATAGCGGATCCCGTACTGGCTGGCATACAGGTCGGTCAGCGACAGGGTCAGGTCGAAGTCCAACAGACCCGGAAAATACTGGGGATTGAGGTAGTGCTCGACATAGAGCACCAGGCGTCCATCGATCCGTCGGGCGCGGCGGATCTGCAGCGCACTGGAGCAAGCCGGCAACTCCAGCAAGGCGCAGATTTCGGCCGAGGCCGGCAGCAGGCGTGCCGCCAGTACTTCGGTGGCCGGCACGCGGCCCTGCTCGCCAACCATGGCGTGAAAATGGCTGCGCACCAGCGGGTTATAGGCCAGCCTGGGCGGCGAGACGAACCAGCCGCGCCGCTCCTCGCGGTAGATCAGCCCTTGCGCCTCCAACTGCCCCAAGGCCTCACGCAGGGTGATGCGGGTGGTGGAGAACAGCTCGCTGAGTTTACGCTCGGCCGGCAACTGACTACCCGGCCCCAGCAAGCCGTGCTCGAGTTGCTCCTGCAACGCCCGGCAGATCGCGGTGACCGCGCGGGGTGCTTCATCTCGCATCGCCCTCTCCTAATTTGGACTAGACCAGCCCCAATCCAGGGCCAATTTTCCCACTGAAGTTTGCCTAACATAGGTCAAACCCACAGCAGACTGTAGTCAGCCTAGATGACCGGCGCATGACAGGCACAGCTCTAGCACGCCCCATGCCAGCCCAAAAAATAAAGATCACATCAATTAAATCAGCGACTTAACTATGGTCTACGCTAGAACGGTGCGCCCTCCGGCAAAC
The DNA here is from genome assembly GCF_040514055.1 of Pseudomonas sp. GTDB lineage: Bacteria > Pseudomonadota > Gammaproteobacteria > Pseudomonadales > Pseudomonadaceae > Aquipseudomonas. The sequence goes on along the minus strand of NZ_JBEVDL010000017.1, from coordinate 48,753 downwards.
CCTTGCCTGCGCTGGAGTGTGGGGAGTCGACATTAAATTGTCATCTAATGGGCCTAGATTGGCCTGGCTCTTGCTGATCTAGACCAAACCCTGTCACCGCGTAAGGAGCTTCGAATGAAACGCTTGCTGCTGGCTTCACTCCTCGGATCGACCATTGCACTGGCCAACGCGGCCTTGGCCAGCGACACCGACCTCAAGGGTCTGGAAGCCGCTGCCCGCGCCGAAGGCGCGGTAAACAGCGTTGGCATGCCCGATACCTGGGCCAACTGGAAGGACACCTGGGTCGACCTGAATAAACTGTACGGCCTCAAGCATCTGGACACTGACATGAGTTCGGCCCAGGAAATCGCGAAATTCGCCGCCGAAAAGGACAACGCCAGCGCCGACATCGGTGACGTCGGTGCGGCCTTTGGCCCCATCGCGGTGAAACAGGGTGTCACCCAAGCCTACAAACCCAGCACCTGGGAACAGATTCCGGTCTGGGCCAAGGACCCGGACGGGCACTGGATGCTTGCCTACACCGGCTCGATCGCCTTTATCGTCAACAAGAAACTGGTCAAGGACATCCCCACCAGCTGGGCCGACCTGAAAAAGGGTACCTACAAGGTCTCCGCCGGTGACGTCAGCACTGCGGCGCAAGCGGTCAACGGTGTGCTCGCCGCGGCCATTGCCAATGGCGGTGACGAAAAGAACATTCAACCGGGCCTCGAGCTGTTCGCCGAACTGGCCAAGCAGGGTCGCCTGTCACTGGCCAACCCGACCATCCAGACCCTGGAAAAGGGCGAAGTGGAAGTCGGTGTGGTCTGGGACTTCAACGGCCTGAGCTACCGCGACCAGATCGATCCGACCCGCTTCGAAGTGCTGATTCCGTCCGATGGTTCGGTGATCTCCGGCTACACCACCCTCATCAACAAATACGCCAAGAACCCCAACGCGGCCAAACTGGCGCGTGAATACATCCTCTCCGATGCCGGGCAAATCAACCTGGCCAAGGGCAACGCCCGGCCCATCCGTGCCGAGCACCTGACGCTGCCCGCCGATGTACAGGCCAAACTGCTGCCCCAGGCCCAATACGCCAAGGTGCAACCGATCAAGGATGCCGCCGCCTGGGAAGCGACGTCCAAGGCCCTGCCGCAACTGTGGCAGGAACAGGTGATCATCAATATGGAATAAACCCGCGCGCCTGCGGCGTCCGGAAGCGTGTAACTACAGTTTGGGCGGGTCGGTTTACCCTGGGTAGGCCGAACCCGCCCCAGCTGTTTTTACGGCCGCAGCCGTCGCCACCGCACCGACCGCGTAGCGTCAGTGCGCTGTTCATTGAAACCCGAAGGCCTTTGGACTCACCACCATGAACCACTCCGTCATCCTGGTCGTACTGGATGGCCTGAATTTCGAGGTCGCCCGCCATGCGCTGGGTCACCTGCAGGCCTACTGCGGCGCCGGCCGCGCCGCGCTCTATCAACTTGAGTGCGAGCTGCCTTCGCTGTCGCGCCCGCTGTATGAATGCATCCTCACCGGTGTGCCGCCCATCGACAGCGGCATCGTGCACAACGACGTGGTGCGTCTGAGCCACCAGCAAAGCGTGTTCCATTACGCCCGTGCCGCCGGCCGTTCCACCGCCGCCGCCGCGTACCACTGGATCAGCGAGCTGTATAACCGCGCGCCGTTCGACGCAGCCCGTGACCGCCACACCGCCGACAGCAGCCTGCCCATCCAGCACGGGCATTTCTACTACGCCGATCACTACCCGGACTCGCACCTGTTCGCCGACGCCGAGCATTTGCGCCTCCAGTACCACCCGGATTTTCTGCTGGTGCACCCGATGAACATCGACGATGCCGGGCATAAACATGGCCTGGATTCGCCGCAATACCGCAACAGCGCCCGGGTCGCCGACCTGCTGCTGGCCGAATACCTGCAACGCTGGCTGGACGCCGGCTACCAAGTCATGGTGACCGCTGACCACGGCATGAACAACGACCGCTCGCACAACGGCCTGCTGCCCGAGGAACGCGAGGTGCCGCTGTTCGTACTGGGCGCGGCCTTCAGCCTGAACCCGGCGGCCCGGCCGAAACAAACCGAACTGTGCGGCACCCTCTGCACGCTGCTCGGCGTGGCCCACGACAAACCCCTGTGCAAGGAACTGCTCTCGTGAATTCCGCCCTGCGCGGCAAGTGGTTGGCGGCCCTCTGCCTGCTGCCCTTTGCCCTGTTTTTTATCGCCTTCCAGATCGCCCCGCTGGTCTGGGTGGCCGTGCACAGCCTGAGCGTCGGCGACGCCTGGGGCCTGGGCAATTTCAGCAAGCTGCTGGACTCCAAGTTCTACCTGCAGGCGATCAAGCACAGCCTGCAGATCGCCTTCTGGTCGAGCCTGATCGGTATCGTCATCGCCGTGCTCGGCAGTTACTCGCTGCGCCAGGTGGACTCCAAACTGCGCGACTTCGTCATGGCCTTTTCCAGCATGACCAGCAATTTCGCCGGCGTGCCGCTGGCCTTCGCCTTTATCATCCTGCTGGGCTTCAACGGCACCCTGACCATCCTGCTCAAGCAGGCGGGCATCATCGAAGACTTCAACCTGTACTCCAAAACCGGGTTGATCGTGCTTTACAGCTACTTCCAGATTCCCCTCGGCGTGCTGCTGCTCTACCCGGCCTTCGATGCCCTGCGCGAGGACTGGCGTGAATCGGCTGAGCTGCTGGGCGCCGGGCATTGGCAATTCTGGCGTCATATCGGCTTGCCGGTCCTGACCCCCGCCCTGCTCGGCACCTTCGTCATCCTGCTGGCCAACGCCCTGGGCGCCTACGCCACGGTCTATGCCCTGACCACCGGCAACTTCAACGTGCTGCCAATCCGCATCGCCGCCCTGGTCTCGGGCGATATCGTGCTCGACCCGAACCTGGCCAGCGCCCTGGCCATGGTGCTGGTGGGGTTGATGGCGATCATTACCCTGGCCCACCAGTGGCTGCTGAGAAGGAGCTACCATGTCGCGCGCTGATCGGGCTCCGGCCAGCCTCTACCATCGGGTGGTGGTCTGGCTGCTGTTCGCCATCCTGCTGCTGCCCCTGGCGGGCACCCTGCTCTATTCACTGTCCACCAGTTGGTCGGCCAGCATCCTGCCCGATGGCCTGACCCTCAAGTGGTACCTGGCGCTGTGGAGCGACAGCCGCTTCCTGATGGCCTTCGGCCAATCGCTGCTGGTGTGTTTCGGCGCCCTGGCGTTGGCGGTGGTCCTGATCCTGCCGCTGCTGTTCGTGGTGCACTACCATTTCCCGCGCCTCGACGGGCTGATGAACATCCTGATCCTGCTGCCCTTCGCCGTGCCGCCGGTGGTCTCCTCGGTGGGCCTGCTGCAGCTGTATTCGTCCGGCCCCTTGCCCCTGACCGGTACGCCCTGGATTTTGATTGGCTGCTACTTCACCGTAGCGTTGCCCTTTATGTACCGCGCCATCACCAACAACCTGCAGGCGATCAACCTGCGCGACCTGATGGACGCCGCCCACCTGCTGGGCGCCAGCACCCCCAAGGCAGCTTTTCTGGTGGTGCTGCCGAACCTGCGCAAAGGCCTGATGGTCTCGCTGTTCCTGTCGTTCTCCTTCCTGTTCGGCGAATTCGTCTTCGCCAACCTGCTGGTGGGTACCCGCTATGAAACCTTGCAGGTGTACCTCAACAACATGAAAAACAGCAGCGGCCACTTCAACAGCGCCCTGGTGATTTCCTACTTCTTTTTCGTACTGCTGTTCACCTGGGCAGCCAACCGTTTGAACAAGGACACCCCATGAGTTTTCTGAGCATCCGGGGGCTGCACAAGAGCTACGGCCCAACCAGCATCTTCAGCGATATCCAGTGCGAGATCGCCCAGGGCGAGTTCGTCACCTTGCTCGGGCCCTCCGGCTGCGGCAAGTCGACCCTGCTGCGCTGCATCGCCGGCCTGACCCCGGTCAATGGTGGCCAGATCCTGCTCAATGGCGAGGACCTGGTGCCGCAGCCGCCGCAGAAACGCGGCATCGGCATGGTCTTCCAAAGCTACGCGCTGTTCCCCAACATGAGCGTGCAACAGAACGTCGCCTTTGGCCTGCGCATGCAGAAAGTCGGAGGCGCCGAGGCGCAGAAACGGGTCGACGAGGCGCTGGCCATGGTCGAGCTGAGCGAGTTCGCCAAGCGTTACCCGCACCAGCTGTCCGGCGGCCAATGCCAGCGGGTGGCCCTGGCCCGTTCGCTGGTGACCCGGCCGCGCCTGCTGCTGCTGGACGAACCGCTGTCGGCGCTGGACGCGCGCATCCGCAAGCACCTGCGCGAACAGATCCGCCAGATCCAGCGCGAGCTGGGCCTGACCACCATTTTCGTTACCCACGACCAGGAGGAAGCCCTGGTGATGTCCGACCGTATCGTGCTGATGAACCAGGGCCGCATCGTCCAGAGCGGCGACGCCGAAACCCTCTACACCGCGCCGGTGGACGCCTTCGCCGCCGGCTTTATCGGTAATTACAACCTGCTCGATGCCACTGCCGCCAGCCTGTTGCTGCAGCGTCCGGTGGCAAGCCGCATCGCCATCCGCCCGGAAGCCATCCAACTGCATGCCGAGGGTGCCATCGCCGCGCAGATCCGCAGCCACAGCCTGCTGGGCAACGTCATTCGCTACCGGGTCGAGGCCCGTGGCGTGGAACTGCTGGTGGACGTGCTGAACCGCAGCGCCGAGGACCTGCACCCCAACGGCCGGCAGCTGGCGCTGTCCATCGACCCTGCCTCGATCTGCGAGGTGGCGTGATGGCGCTGGCGATTTTCGACCTGGACGACACCCTGATCGATGGCGACTGCGCCAGTTTGTGGAGCCAGCAGATGGCCCGGCTGGGCTGGGTCGATGGTGAATCCTTTCTGCGCCGTGACGCCGAACTGATGGCCGCCTATGCCGAAGGCAAACTGGCCATGGAAGACTATATGGCCTTCAGCCTGTCACCCCTGGTCGGGCGCACCGAGGCAGAAGTCGCCTTTGTCGTGGCGCCCTTCGTCGAGGAGGTGATCGAACCCTTGATCCATGGCGATGCCTGCGCCTGCCTGGCCCGCCACCGCGCCGCCGGCGACCGCCTGCTGGTGATCTCCGCCTCGGCGCATTTCCTGGTCAGCGCCATCGCGGAACGGCTGGGGGTCGAGGAGGTTCTGGCGATCGACCTGGAACAGGCCCATGGGCACTACAACGGCCAGACCCGCGGCGTGCTGACCTACCGCGAAGGCAAGGTCACGCGCCTGCGCGCCTGGCTGCAGGCCGAGGGTGAAAGCCTGGGCGACGCGGCGTTCTACTCCGACTCGCGCAACGACCTGCCGCTGCTGTCCCTGGTCGCCAAGCCCCACGCAGTCAACCCCGATCCGGTGCTGCGCGCCCATGCCGAGCAGGCTGGCTGGCCCATTCTGCACTGGCGCTGAGGCTCACCAGCGCACCGATTCGGGCCGTCAGCCCAGGCGCGGCGCCCCGAGTCGCTGATTCGACAGAGTGATGGCCAGCTACTAGCCTCTCGGGGCGCTCCCTGGGAAGCCGGCGACGCACCCGTGTTGTTCTCACCTGCAGTAGGAGAGTGGTCATGGCTGGATGGTACGAATTGAGCAAGAGCAAGGATGAGCAGTACCGTTTTGTGCTCAAGGCGGGCAACGCCGAGACGATCCTGACCAGCGAAGGGTACACGAGCAAAAGCGCCGCCGAGAACGGCATCGCCTCGGTGCAAACCAATAGCGTTCTGGATGAGCGCTACGAGAAAAAAACCTCTGCCAACGGCAAACCCCACTTCACCCTCAAGGCGGCCAACCATCAAGTGATTGGCACCAGTGAGCTGTACAGCTCCGAACAGGCCCGCGCTACCGGCATCGCCTCGGTCAAGAGCAACGGACCGAGCACCACCGTCAAGGACCTGTCCTAAGAGCACTACAGCGTTAGCCGTCGCTCATTGCCGATAGCCAAACATAGCAACTTAAGCCTGGCCTTGCCCCCCTCAGTTGGGGCCGTGGTCAACGGACCAGGCCCGAGGCGATACCCTATGGAGCCGCCGCGAGTGTAAATCAGGCTCGCCGCCTTTCTCTGCAGCGACTGGCGTTACCGTATGCCCGTTTTAGCGCCAGTGAATCCTGGATAGCGGCATTCTCACCCGCATGCCGGGCGGACAGGGCGGACAGCCGAGTTGCCTCGGTCGCTCGGCCGGTCCGCTCATGCGCACGATTATTTTTTGCGATCATAATCGAAGGAGAATCCTGGAAAGAAAGGCAAAGCCAGATTGATAAAAGGATCGCCTTTGCCAATTTTATACCGACGATAGAACTGGCCGAGTGAGCCGCCCTGCGATTTGTTGTCCGACCCTGGAACGCCTCGCAACGAAACGCCACCCAGGTTATACATGGTGTTACCGCCATTGTAAGTGGATGCATAGGGGTACTCGTCGCAGTCATACCCTATGGGTCGATTGCCACACAGCGTCGAGCTGTTTCTGATGCTCGGCCTCACGTCGTTACGGTTTGGGCCTTTGATCAAGATGAAGGGCAGCGGGTAAGGCACTTCAGAGGAGGTACCGCCATTACCCATTAGCGAATCCAGGATATGCGTGGAGGTCTGCGGGCTGGACATCCCATTGACGATGACCGGGATTTTCCTGAGGTAGCACTTGCTTTTTGACAGTTTACACTGGAGGGCCAGGCTGGTGAGGATTTGCGCCATCCCCGCATTGCCAAAGGCTACCGAATCCGGCCCTCCCCTCCAGCGTTCGACTGCGGCGTTTAGCACCGGCGACAACAACGCCTGGGAGAACATACTGGATATTTCCATGCGCACCATGCTCATGGCCGCCATCTGCGCCATGCCACTGATCCCTCCCATGCTATCAGCCAAGCCGAAGTTACCGCTGGGATCGATATGATTGACCGGGTCGGCGTTGCCATAGAGGTACTTGTTCAAGGTCAGCGGAATCTTGCGCGCGCCGGGGTGTTCATCCATGGAGATAAAACGACCCAGGCGCGGGTCATAGTCGCGTGCCCGCAGGTAGTACAACCCGGTCTCGGTATCGAACAACTCGCCGGTGTAACCATGAGCGACTGCAGCGGCCGCGCTGCCCGTCTGCTGGGCGCCGAAGGCGTCGTAGTGGTACACATCGCCCTGGTTGCCCGTCAGCGCCAGCCGCGTTGAGCCCTGGCCATCGGCGAGGTACAGGGTATTCTGCGCACCTTGCCGGTGCTGCAGCAACTCACCCGCGCCGTCCGGCGTGTGCACGTACCAGCGTTCCTGCCACGCACCTGCATTGACCCGGGTGCGCTCAACCAACACTTCGCTGTACGGACGCTGGCTGTCGATCAGGTACTGGGTCTCGGTCTGGCTGCTGCCGTTACTGACCACACGCTTGATCCGGCGACCCTGGGGGTTGTAGCCGTAGGCAATGGTCTTGCTGCCGTCCTCGATTTTGAGCAACAGGTTATCGACACTCCAGGTGTAACGCAGGGTCCTGGCGGGGCTGGTTTTCTGGCTCAGGTTGCCCCGCGCGTCCCAGGCGTAATCGGTCGTGCCCAGCTGGCTGTCGACTTCCTGGATCAGCCGGTCGTTGCCGTCGTAGCGGTACTGGGTGACCGGGCCGCTATTGCTGACACTGCGCTGCAGGCGATTGCCCACCGCGTCGTACTGGTAGCTGACCGTGCGGTCCAGGGCCGTAGGCGAGGTCTGTACAACGCGCTCCTGCAGCAGCTTGCCACTTTCGTCATAGACATAGCTGAGGGTGCGGGCATGGGTCGCGGAGCCCTTGATCAGCTCCACCACCTGTTTGCGCTTGCCATTGGCATCCAGTGTGTAATCGAACTGCGCCAGGATGCTGCCATCGGCCCGCAGGTGTTCGATACCCAGCAGCCGGTTGGCCGCGTCGTAACGGTACTGGCTGCGACTGCCGTCGGCTCGCGCAACCTGGCTGCGATTGCCCGCCGCGTCGTAACTGAAGGTGGTCACTCCGCCATCAGGCGCCGTCAACCGCTGCACACGGTTCAGCGGATCGTAGCTAACCTGGATCCGTTGATTGCCCCAGGCCAGCTCGGCGCGGTTGCCATTCTCATCCCACTGGTAAGCCAGGTCGGCCGCAAGGTCCGAACCGAGCAGCGCACTGGTGTGGGTGGTGCGCTCAGCTGTCACCTGGCCATTGGCGTCCAGGACATAACCCTGGCTGCCATAAGCACTGTCCGTCAGGCCATCCAACCGACCGTGGACGTCATAGCTGCGGCTCAGGCTGGCACCATCGCTGCGAACCGTTTGCGTGGCTTTGCCGCCCGCATCGTACCCGTGGGTGGACCGCAGCCCGTCGAAGTCGATGTACGCCACCAGGCGTCCGACGGCGTCGTATTCCAGGCGCTCCTGTTGAGCATCGGGCAGGGTTCGGCTGACCGGTCGCCCGGCCACATCGTAGCCATAGTGAGTACGCCGACCTTCGGCATCGGTCTGGCTCAGCAACTGGCCCTGTTCGTTCCACTGGTAACTGGTGACTTCACCCAGGGCATCGGTCACCGAAGCAATACGACCCAGTGGATCGTGGGTAAAGGTCACGACCGCACCCAGCGCATCGGTTTCACTGATGCGCTGACCTGCGGCGTTGTAACCGAACACCACTTTGCTGCCGTTGGCCAACTCGGTGCTGATACGCTGATTGATCAAGTTGTAACTGTGCAAGGTCATCTGGTCGTTGCCGTCGATTTCCTTGACCAGATTGCCAGCCAGGTCGTACTCCAGGCGACTCTGGTTACCAGCAGCATCGGTGACGCTGGTTTGACGACCAGAGGCGTCATAGGTAAAGCGGGTCAAAGCGCCGCGGGCGTCGGTACTGGTTTCCAGCTGCCCAGCAGCGTTGTAACTGCTATAAACGACATGCCCCATGGGGTCGGTGACCTGGGTGGGTTGGTCAAGCGCATCGTAAAGGGTTTTCCGACACAGACTGCCGTCGCCGCTGCAACTGTCGGTCTCGTTACCATTATTGTCGTAGGCCCAAGTGTCCACCCGCCCATCCGGATAGCTGGATCGAGTTTGCTCGCCGCGTGCATTATAAGCATGCAGGATTACCCGACCCTGCGGATCAGTTTCCTGTATCCGCTGGCCCAATGGATCGTATTGGTAACGGGTAAGGTTGCCGGATGGATCGCGCAGGCTCAGCAGATTACCTTTGGCGTCGTAAGTTTTGGTCGTGTCTACAGTGACCGCAGGCTGCCCCGGCGCCAGCTTCACCGGTTGACTGGTGGAGATGACGTTACCGGAGGCGTCGTAGCCGAAACGGGTCAAACTGCCATCTGCGAGGGTCTCGCTCTGTTTGAGCGTCGCACCGTTGATTGTCGCGTAGCTGTAGGCGGTGGTATTGCCTGCAGCGTCCTCCAGACTCGCCAAACTGCCCGAGGGCAGATAAGCCAGCTTGGTAGCCTGCCCCGCGGCATTGGTGATCGTACTCAGCTCACCATTCTGGGTGAAACCGTTAACCGTCACCTGCCCCGCCGAGTCAGTGAAAGAGGCGACCTGACCCTGTGGGGAGTAGCTGGTGGCGATGCTGCGACCCGATGCATCGGTTTCGCGTGTCACGTTACCCTGGTTATCGTAGGTCCGCGTAATCTTGTGTCCCAGCGGGTCAACGACTTCGATCTCGTTGTCACTGCTGTCGTACTTGTACTGGGTCAGACCACCCTTGGCATCGGTGACACTGCTGATATTGCCGCGTTCATCATAGGCATAGACTGTGCTATTGCCGTTGCGGTCCTTGATGGTTTGCTTGCGGTTGGCTGGGTCACTTACGATGACCACCGCATGGCCCTCGGCGTCGGTCTGTTTGACCACCCGGCCCTGCTCGTCGTACTCCGTCTTGAGCGCCAGCCGCCCCAGGGGATCGGTGTAGTCGGTCAGACCATGAGGCACTTTTGCGTTGGTATAGCTGTAGCGCGAGGTAATCGACAACGGGTCGGTGGCTGACTGTAAGTTCCCGGCGGTGTCGTAAGCATAGCGATAGCTGCGTCCACCAGGGCCGTCTATGGCGGTGATGCGGCCTTGGCCGTCGCGGGTGAAGGCCAACGACCAGCCACTGGAATGGCTGATGCCGTTTTTACCGAATTGCAGGGTGTTGCCCGCACGGTCCTTGATATGCTCAATGCCGAAATCCTGGCGCAGCTGGTATTCGGTACCGTCCTGCAAGGTCAGCCGGAACTGGCGAGGGTTAAACGTATCGGTGGTGCCCATGTCGAACAGGTCACCGCCATTGACACGGATGTCGCCATAACCCAGGGCTTCCAGTTTGGAGCCGCTTTTATTGCTGGCTTTCGGGGTGAAAGCCAGAGATACGGTGGGGTTGGACGCCCATTGCAGAACCGAGACACATTCCGGGCTCGCGCGCATTTCGAACTGTTCAAGGCCACCGTCGGGCAGCCGCACCGAAGCCACCCTGGAACCGCCCGGGGTCACGCACATCTTGCGGTTGAAACCACTCCCCACCTGTTGCAGAACCCAGCTGCGACCAAGCACACCATTGGTCTGCAACCACAGGTCCTGGTAATCCACGCTCCAGCCATAACCGAAGTCCAGATTTTGCATGCGTTTGAGGGAATCATAGGTACGGCGCACCTTCAGCGGCAGACCTTCCACCTCGAACGACAGGTCTTCGAAGGTCAAGGCCAAGGGAGCGGTCTTGCGCTCGCCCTGCACCGCCAGGGTGATCTTGGCGCTGCTTTCCTTGCCCGACAGGTCGCGTACGATCAGTGCAATGTCATACAAGCCATTGGCGATGGTTTCGGGATCGAAGGCGCCCAGGACGCCGTGGCTGACGCCAGTCTCGGAGCGATTGAGCTCCGTCCAGTCACCTTGACCGGCGGGCGAGATCAAGAGCCTGTAGTCGGCCAACTGGCTATCGGTCGCCGTACCAACAATTACGGTGGGTGCCAGCACGTCAGCGACGCTGATATCGCTGGAGTCGCCCGGTGCGGATATCACCGCGACCGGGTTGTCGCCATCCGCCGGATCGACGACCGAGAACCAATCCACCAGCGTGACGGTTTTACCCTGGCCATCGCGCAGCACCGCCTTGACCGCATGTCGACCGAGCACGGACGACGCGAAGCCATGTTTCAGGCTGGCGTCGAGGGGTACCGCGACCCCGTCGACGGTGAACTGATCGACGCTGTAAGGTGCCTTGCCCCCCGTGGGGAGCAGCTGCAGGACCGCGGTTTGCCCGGCCTGGACAAAACGCGGACTGGCGCTGAACGTCGCGGCAAATTCGGCGACCACGGCGGCCCTGACGGTCAGGGTCCAGCTTTGCTGGGCGCTGAGCTGGCCATCGGAAACCTCAACCTTGAGGCTGTAGCTGCCCTCGCTGACGGCGGTCCCGCTGATCACGCCGCTCGACGATACGGCGAATCCAGCTGGCGCGCCGCTCAGCGCATAACTCAGCGTATCGCCCTGGGCATCGCTGGCCTGCACCGCGTACTGATAGGCCTGCCCCACGCTGCCCTGGGTAACGGGCTGGCTATTGATGGTCGGTGAGGTGTTGGCACCACCGACCTGCAGGGTGAAGCTCTGAGTTGCCGTACCGCCGCGGTTGTCGCTGACGCTCAGCGCCACCGGATGCGCGCCGGACACCGGTGTGCTCCAGGCGAGCAGACCGCTGGCGGACAAGCTCATGCCCGCCGGGGCCGTGTTCAAGTGGTACGTCAGGCTATCGCCATCGGCGTCCTGGGCCACCACCTGGTAGCCATAGGCAGCCCCCGGCGCGGCACGCGATACCACAGCGCTGACGATGGTTGGCGCCCGGTTGGTCGCCAGCGGCACGCTCAGGCTGTAGGTCTGGATCTGCCCTGCGCCCTGGCTATCGAGCACTTTCACGCTGACCGAATGGCTGCCGGTCTGAGCGGCGCTGGGCGTCCAATGCACTTCGCCGCCAGGCATCATCAGCATGCCGGCAGGGCCACTGACCAGGCTAAAGGTCAAGCTGTCACCCTCGGGATCGGTGGCGCTCAACTGATAGCGGTACGGGCTGCCCACCGCGGCGACCAGTCCTGGCGTTGAGTCGATCTGCGGGGGTTGGTTGGTGGGCGCCGCCACGACTTGCACCTGCCAGCGCTGGGTGACCTTATTGTGCGCGGCGTCCATCACTTCGATCGCCAGGGTGTGCAACCCCACATCGGCCGCGGTGGTGGGCCAGCTGAGCTGATTACCGACCATCTGAACAGCAGACGGACCCTCGCTGGAACGGTAGGTCAGCGCCTCGCTGGCCGGATCCTGGGCGATAACCGCATAGCCATAGGTAACGCCAGCGGTGACCTGAGACGACGGTGTACTGCTGATGGTCGGGGGCGGATTGCCAAAGGCCGCCACGCTGATGACAAAGCGTTGCAGGGTACTGCCGCCGCGTCCGTCAGCGACTTCGATCTCCACCGCAAAGGCACCGGCCAGGGTAATGCCCGGCTTCCAGCTGACCTTGCCGGTCGCCGGATCGAGGGTCATCCCCGCAGGTGCCGTGCGCAACGACCAGGTCAGGTTGTCGCCATCGGCATCGGTGGCGGCTGCCTGATAGCCATAGACCGCGGGATACGCCACGGCGGTGGGCGGACTGCTGGTGAACAACGGCGCGTTGTTGGCTGTATCAGTCACCTTGATCCGGTATGCCTGGAGCCCGGTGTTGCCATTTGGGTCGGTCGCCTGCAGGCTGACTTCATAGTCGCCAACGGTACCGGACAGCCACTGCACCTGGCCGGTGGCGGCGTCCACGGTCATGCCCGTCGGGCCCTTGACCAGGGCATAGGTCACGGCGTCGCCATCATCGTCCTTGGCCAACGCCCGGTACTGGTACGGCATGCCGGACGTGCCGTTGAGTACGGGTAAGGAGACAAAATGCGGCTTGCCTTCAACCTCGACAACCAGCTGCTGGCGGTCGCGCAAGCCGCGCACATCGCTGACCAGCAGGGTAATCGGGTAGCGACCGGGCTGCGGGTTGGACCAGTGAACATTGCCGCTGGCATCGATGCTCATTCCCTGTGCCTGGCTGGCCATGCTGTACAGCAGCGCATCGCCATCGGCATCGGTCGCGGTGATCCGGTGGGAGAATGCTCTACCGGCGGGTAGCCGCAATGGCGGTTTGTTGGTGATAACCGGCGCACGATTGCCATCGGTGACGTTGACCGCGAAGGCCTGGCCGGCCACATGCCCGTGGCCGTCCTCGACGCCCAGGTTGACCCGGTAGATACCAGGTGCGGTAGGTTGCCATTCCAGTAAGCCCTGACTGCCCAGGGTCATGCCCAGCGGCGCATGATGCAGGGTGAACGCGAGGGTATCCTGATCCGCGTCCTGAACCAGGGGTTGATAGCGGTAACGGTCGCGCAGGTCGAGCGACAAGGGGGGCTGGCTGGTGAAATACGGCGCGCGATTCAGTGGATCGCCGACCGTCCAGTGCTTCGGCGCAACGCCGGCAATTTCGCCGGAGGCACAGGTCTCGTGACCGTCCACGTCCAGGGCGCGCACGCTGTAGTAATACGGGGTATCGGCCTGCACCGAGCGGTCCAGCCAGGTGGCATGCCGGGAGCTGGTGGTTGCCACCCGCACATAGGGCCCCAGGATCGATTCGGCGCGGTAAATGGCGTACTGCGCAGCACCGTTGTCGCTCCAGGTCAGCTGGATATTGCCCGGCTTGCCGCGCACCTCCAGGTCGTTGATGCAACTGCCCTGAGGTGGGATGGCCAGCGAACCAAAGGCATCGACATAGACGTAGCCGCCGTGACCGCCGGCCGAGCAATCGGCGGCCAGGGTGCGAATCTCCAACTCCTGACCCAGGCTGGTTTCCGGGATCAGGATATCCACGTCGATAAAGGGCGTGGAGCGCCAGGTGCTGCCTTGGTAGATGGTGGTGAAAAACACCCGCCCCGGCTGGTTGGAATAGGCGAAATCGTCGTACAAGGTGACGTTGCTGGCCAGGTCCTTGAGCTGAACGTGAAAGTACGGCTGCTCGTTAGGCCCGTGAGCCGGGTCTTCCAGCACCGCCGCATAACTGAAGCGCAAGTGCAGGCGGCCATCGGCCGGGTCGCGATCGGCCTCGGTCACTCGTGCCCGTTGGCTGACGGCGTTCAGCCGTGCACCGTTGACCTCGTCATTGATTTTCGCCGACAGGTTGCCCTGGCGCGCCAGGATCAGGTGAGGCGCGCGCGGGTCGAGTGTGCCATCGACGATGCTGAACAGCGTGGCATCACCGCCACCGCCAATATTGATGCTGGTGGCTGAGAACGGCGCGTTGCCGCTGAGGCCCGGGTTGCTGCCGGTGATCTTGGTCCAGCCGTCGAAACCCTTGCTCTCGAAATCGCCGTTGTCGAAAATCGCCTGGGCATCGGTCGCCACGCTCGCCGAACCAACCAGCAGGATCATCGCCAAAGGAACAGCAAACGGGGCGCTGCCACGACGGCGAATCCGCGTCAGCAGCGGCAGCAACAGCACCAATGCAAGCAGCCCGTACCCGGACAGGCCGGGTACCGGAACTATGCCGCCACCGTGGGGATTGCCCGGGTTGTTCGGGTCATTGGGGTCGGGCGGACAACCGGGGCCTACGCAGGGTGCCGCGGCCAACTTGGCGTAAAACTGGAAGTGCATCTCCCCCCCACCCTCGACATCGGCGTGCAGCGTCCCCGCGCCGGCCGCGCCCGCATAGCGGGCCGTCAGGGTTACGGTCTGGCCCGCCTTGAGCTCCGGAACCAGCAACGAATGAGCGATGGCTACATCGTCGGGGTCGGCTAGGGAGAAAGCCGACAGATTCTGCAAATTGCCACTGACCGCACGCGCCAGCAGGTCCCCGGAGTAATACCCCAGTTCACTGATCTCCCATTTATCGGCCGCGATATGCTCGGCGGGTGCGGAAAGAAACGACGTTTCGGCCAGCTCATTGAAAAAAGTGTTGTCGGCGGCAGAAAGATCGCTGTCGAGCAACGAGGTAAAACGAAGCCCCGCGAGGCTTTTCCCACTGACATTTTTGATCAGCCAACGCCACTCGAGCTCATTAGGATCGTCCTTGACCCGTACAAAACTGGTTTCCAGTCCCAATACCCTTAAACCAGCAAACTCCTCGGGGATGCGACGGTCTTCGGCAGTGCCCCCGACGGCGGTGGCGAACAGGCTCAAGCGCTCCTGGGTGAACTTCGCCTGCGCCATACCCTGGTTGGCGCTCGTCACCAGCACCAGGGCGAATAGGTACTTGGCCAGGCCCAGGCAGTTGCGCAGATTGCAGCGGAAGTTCATTCGATAACCCATGCTAATTACTTCAAGCTGCCTCAACCGCTTGCACGGGACGCAGGACTTAGTTCGTATGTCGGAAGGATTCAGGCAGGACGGCACCAGGCGATCCGGAGGACCGGTGGTAACGTCATGGGGGACTCGGCGAATGGTCTCGATGGACCTGCAGCCAGGGGTGGCGCCCGCTTCATCCAAGGAGAAGCAGCGCAGCGTAGACCGGCAAGGTCCGCGCAGAAAAAAGAAGCGTTCATCTCAGTTCCCTTGAAAGCGATCCGACATCCCTGCAACAATTATTGAACAACTGACAAAAGCGTACAGGACCCTCACCAGACTGTCCTGAGCCCCATGATGAAAATGCGTGGCCGTACACAGGCCGGCAAGGGTGGCTGAACTTTGCGTGCCGCGAACCTGTACCAACGCACAGTTTTTCGATTCCGGCCTTGAGCTGGTTAAGCGGATCAACGCTAGGTGCGTCGATGCGAAGCAAGCGTTGACGTTAGCACCGGTGACACGCTTCCATGGCGTTGCGTCCAGGATCTCGACAATCTGCCTGGGTTCTACCAAGAACGGCCATAAGGTAATTGCATCATGAACCACCGGATTGAATGCCAGTGCGGCAAGCTAAAGGGTGATCTCGATCAGCATGCCTGGGTCAATCACGCGGTCTGTTTCTGTGCTGATTGCCAGGCGTTCGCGCATTTCCTCGGCCGCGCCGACCAATTGCTGGATGCCCAAGGGGGCTCCTCGGTGCTGCAGACCCAACCCCGGCACCTGCGGTTCAGCGAGGGTGTGGAACACCTGGCGTGTATGCGCCTGACCGACAACGGCATGCTGCGCTGGTACAGCAGCTGCTGCCAGACGCCGATCGGCAATACCTTGGCCACACCTAAAGTGTCGTTTATCGGGCTGATCACCGACTGCCTGAAGCTGACACCGGTCGAGCTGGAACAGGCCTTCGGGCCGGTGCGCATGCAGGTGAACACCGGCTCGGCCAAGGGCGAGCCAAAGCCGCCCCGCCACGGTCTGTTAGCAGGCATGCTGCGCGTCGCTGGGCTGATACTGCGGGCACGCCTGAACGGCAGCTACCGGCAGACCGCCTTTTTCGACGCCACCACCGGACAGCCGATCAAGGCGCCCAAGGTCCTCAGCCCGGTGCAATGGCAGCGCCTGCGGCAGGCGCTTTGAGCGAGGTCACCCGAGGGCGAGACCCGTGGCTGCAGGAGGTCCCTGAGCCTTGTCTTAGAGTGCCCGTGGCGTCGCCTGCAAACCGTTACGAAGCCCCCCCGACCGCTATCAATCAAGGAGCAGCGCTTGGAAACCCTGATCATTGGCCTGTTCGCCGGAGTCTTTGGATTGGCCTACTTCACCTATGGCAAGAAGCAAGGACGGCCGGTTGCGATGGGCTGCGGAGTAGCGCTGTGTGTCTATCCCTACCTGATCGAAAACCCGTGGGGGCTGGCGGCGGTAGGTGGCGCACTGCTGGTTGCGCCCTTTTTATTCGAGCTCTGACTGTAGCCAACAGGCCAGGGGCCGACACTTAACCGACACTGAACCACAGCCTGCTCAACCCAACCTACCCCGTGCGACAGATCCACGGGGTGGTAGCTGCAACGATCAGACCGCCCGGATCAGGTGGTCGAAGGCGCTTAGCGAGGCCTTGGCACCCTCGCCCACGGCGATGACGATCTGCTTGTAAGGCACAGTGGTCACATCGCCGGCAGCGAAGATACCCGGGACCGAGGTCTCCCCACGCGCATCGACGATGATCTCACCGCGCGGCGACAGCTCGATGCTGCCCTTGAGCCAGTCGCTATTGGGCAACAGGCCAATCTGCACGAAAATCCCTTCCAGCTCGACCCGGTGCATCTCCTCGGTGGTGCGGTCTCGGTAAACCAGGCCGTTGACCTTCTGACCATCACCCAGGACTTCGGTGCTCAGGGCGCTTTTGACGACGGTGACATTGGCCAGGCTCGCCAGCTTGCGCTGCAGCACCGCATCGGCACGCAACTGGCTGTCGAACTCGATCAGCGTGACATGGGCCACCAGACCCGCTAGGTCGATGGCTGCCTCCACCCCCGAGTTACCGCCGCCGATCACCGCCACCCGCTTGCCCTTGAACAACGGGCCATCGCAGTGCGGGCAGTAGGCGACGCCACGGCCGCGGTACTGCTGCTCGCCCGGCACATTCATTTCCCGCCAGCGCGCACCGGTCGCCAAGATCAGCGTCTTGGCGCGCAGGGTGGCGCCGTTTTCGAAACGCACCTGGTGCAGCTCGCCAGGCTCAGTGGCCGGAATCAGCGCGGCGGCGCGCTGCAGATTCATGATGTCCACCTCGTACTGGCGGACATGCTCTTCCAGCGCCCGGGCCAGTTTCGGGCCTTCGGTTTCCTGCACCGAGATAAAGTTCTCGATGGCCATGGTGTCGAGCACCTGGCCGCCAAAGCGTTCGGCGGCCACGCCAGTGCGGATGCCCTTGCGCGCGGCATAGATGGCCGCGGCCGCGCCGGCCGGACCGCCGCCGACCACCAGCACGTCGAAGGCAGCCTTGGCCTCGAGTTTCTCGGCGTCACGGGCGCTGGCGCCAGTGTCGAGCTTGGCGAGGATTTCCTCGACACCCATGCGGCCCTGGCCGAACAGTTCGCCGTTCAGGTAGATACTCGGCACCGACATGACCTGGCGTTGCTCGACCTCGTCCTGAAACAGTGCGCCATCGATGGCCACGTGGTGAAAATTCGGGTTGAGCACCGCCATCAGGTTCAGCGCCTGAACCACGTCCGGACAGTTCTGGCAGGACAGCGAGAAATAGCTCTCGAAGTGGAACTGGCCTTCGATCGCGCGAATCTGCTCGAGGGTCGCGGCATCCAGCTTGGACGGATGGCCGCCCACCTGCAGCAGGGCCAGTACCAGGGACGTGAACTCATGCCCCATGGGAATGCCGGCGAAGCGCAGGTCGATAGTGCCATCTGGACGGTTGAGGGCAAAGGACGGCGTGCGGCGGTCGCTGCCGTCGGTTTTCAGGGCGATCTTGTCGCTCAGGCCGACTATTTCCTGCAGCAACGCGAGCAACTCCTCGGATTTCGCCCCGTCATCGAGGGACGCGACGATCTCGAACGGCAGAACGACTTTTTCCAGGTAGGCCTTCAACTGGGTTTTAAGCGTGGCGTCCAACATAACGGGGTTCCTTTTTACTAAATTCGGAGACAACAACGCCCGAGCGGTTCACGCCCGGGCGTTAGGGCACTGGCAGGGCTGGGTTACAGCCCTCAAGCGCATGGTTCGGCTGAGAAAAGGGATTGAAAGCGCCGCGAGCGAAGGCTAGGCAAGGCGAAATCAGACGAGGGCGCGGAGTTTACGAGCTGTAAATGAGCAAGCCCGAGTCTGATTTCAACGCTGCATAGCCGAGCGCAGCAGCTTTCAACCCGTTTTTAGATTTTGCCGACCAGGTCGAGCGACGGCGCCAAAGTGGCTTCGCCTTCTTTCCACTTGGCTGGGCACACTTCACCCGGGTGGCTGGCGGTGTACTGGGCAGCCTTCAGCTTGCGCAGCGTCTCGGAGACGTCGCGGGCGATTTCGTTGGAATGGATTTCCACGGTCTTGATCACGCCTTCCGGGTTGATCAGGAAGGTGCCGCGCAGCGCCAGGCCTTCTTCCTCGATATGCACGCCAAACGCGCGGGTCAGGGCGTGGGTCGGGTCGCCAATCAGCGGGAACTGGGCCTTACCGACGGCTGGGGAAGTTTCGTGCCAGACCTTGTGGGAAAAATGGGTGTCGGTGGTCACGATGTAAATTTCGGTGCCCGCCGCGCTGAAGGCTGCGTAGTTGTTGGCAGCGTCCTCGATTTCAGTCGGGCAGTTGAAGGTGAAGGCGGCTGGCATGAAGATCAAAACAGACCACTTGCCTTTCAGCGATTGCTCGGTGACTTCAATAAACTTGCCGTTGTGAAACGCGTTGGCTTTGAAAGGTTTGACTTCGGTGTTGATCAGAGACATGTGCAAGATCCTCATGGGTTGGAAAACGACAGGAGGAATCTTAAGTCAGATGGCGGTAAAGATCTTATTGATTGAAGGCATCGAGTTGATTGATTTACCTAATCGAACTCTCTGTCACCCTTAACTCGGCAAGATTCTCGTGGCTGCGCGGCCCCGCTCATACACCTCACGCCATTGTTGGGCACCCCGACGCTGATGCATCGACCGCTGCACTCCCACGCGGAGCATGGGAACGATCGATGCATATTCACATGTACAGCATTAACTCAAGCTGTCATCGATCCGCAGCACCAGCTTGCCCGCGACCTGGTTGGTCGCCAGTTCGTCGAACGCGGCATTGGCATCTGCCGCGGCAAAGGTCTTGGCCAACTGGGGATTCAGGCGGCCCTCGGTAAACAAGGGCCAGACCTGCTGCCCCAGGTCCGCCAACAGGTCTGCCTTGAATTGCTCATCACGGCTGCGCAGCGTCGACCCGGTCAGCTGAACCCGCTTGGCCAACATCAACCCCAGGTCGAACGACGCCTCGCGCCCCCCCATCAAACCGATCAACAGCCAACGTCCGTCGAGGGCCAGCAACTGCAAATTCAACGCCGCGTACTCGCCGCCCACCGGATCGAGGATCAGGTCGAAAGGGCCGAAATCACGCAGGCTCTGCAGGGTTTCGCCGCGCATCACGCCGCCCTGGGCACCCAAGGCCTCGCAATAGGCCAGGCGCTCGGCAGAGCCGACGCTGACCCAGCAAGGACTGCCAAAGGCCTTGCACAGCTGGATGGCAGCCGAACCGACGCCGCTGGCACCGGCGTGCAACAGCACCTTCTCGCCGGGTTTCAAGCCACCCAACTGAAACAGGTTAAGCCAGGCCGTGGCGTACACCTCCGGTATCGCCGCGGCTTCGACCAGGCTCAGGCCGTCCGGCACGGGCAGGGCGTGACGGGCATCGACCACCACTTCCTCGGCCATGCCGCCACCGGCCAGCAAGGCGCAGACCCGATCGCCGACCTGCCAGGCGCTGCCCGCTCCCACCTCGCTGACAATGCCGGAACACTCCAGGCCGAGGATGTCACTGGCACCGGGTGGCGGCGGGTACAGGCCGGCGCGCTGCAGCAGGTCGGCGCGGTTGAGGCCTGCGGCCGCCACCCGAATGCGAATCTGCCCCACGTCGCAGACCGGACTTGGCCGCTGCGCCCACTCCACACGCCCTTCAACGCCTTGCAATGCCTTCACGCTGCCTCCATAGTGAGATCGGACTGAGCCCGGTGCCAAGCGCCGGGTTTTTGCATCATGCGGCCAGGTTCACATGGAACCGGCGCCCCTCAAGACGGCCTAATATGCGTTATCAATTGCCTCCGCGTCGACTCAGCATGCAGCGCTTCATTCCCCGTACCGCCCTCGCCCTGGTCCTGGCCGCCAGCGCCTCGTCATTGTGGGCCACTGTCAGTCCAGGCAATTGGGACTACCTGCAACCCGATCGCGAGCAGGTGACGGCCAGTATCAACGTCGTAGAGTTGCTCAAGCGCCACCATTACAACAAGCCACCGCTCAACGACGAGCGCTCGGTGAAGATCTACGACAGCTATCTGAAGCTGCTTGACCCGGCGCGTAGCTACTTCAGCGCCGCCGATATCGCCGAATTCGACCAGTGGCGCACGCAGTTCGACGACCTGCTGAAAAGCGGCGACCTCAACCCAGGGTTCACCATCTACAAACGCCATCTGCAACGTTTCAGGGAACGGCTCAACTTTGCCCTGTCCGAACTGGACAAAGGCGTCGAAAACTTCGACTTCACGGCTAACGACAGCC
The DNA here is from genome assembly GCF_040514055.1 of Pseudomonas sp. Lineage (GTDB taxonomy): Bacteria > Pseudomonadota > Gammaproteobacteria > Pseudomonadales > Pseudomonadaceae > Aquipseudomonas. The sequence goes on along the minus strand of NZ_JBEVDL010000017.1, from coordinate 27,727 downwards.
TGTTGATCGATCGCGAGAATGCGCCCTGGGCCAAGGACAGTGCCGAGCTGGACGACCTCTGGCGCAAACGTGTCAAGGACGAGGTGCTGCGGCTGAAGATCGCCGGCAAGGACCCCAAGGCCATCCAGGAGTTGTTGGTCAAGCGCTACAAGAACCAGCTGGCGCGCCTGGACCAGACCCGGGGCGAGGACGTGTTCCAGGCCTACATCAACGCCTTCGCGCAGACCTACGACCCCCATACCAACTACCTGTCGCCGGACAGCGCGGAAAACTTCGACATCAACATGAGTTTGTCGCTCGAAGGCATTGGCGCGGTGCTGCAGAGCGACAATGACAACGTCAAGGTTGTCAGCCTGGTGCCCGCCGGGCCGGCGGAAAAGAGCAAGCAGATCGCCCCTGCCGACAAGATCATCGGCGTCGCCCAAGGCAGCAGCGAGATGGTCGATGTGATCGGTTGGCGCCTGGACGAGGTGGTCAAACTGATTCGTGGCCCCAAAGGCTCTCTGGTGCGCCTGGAGGTCATTCCGGCCAGCAATGCCCCCAACGACATGACCAGCAAGGTGGTGGCCATTACCCGCGAAGCGGTCAAGCTGGAGGAGCAGGCGGCCAAGAAATCCATCTTGCACCTGCAGCACGAAGGGCGCGCCTATACGCTTGGCGTGATCGAACTGCCCGCCTTCTATCTGGACTTCAAGGCGTTCCGCGCCGGCGATCCGAATTACAAGAGCACCACCCGCGACGTCAAACGCCTGCTGGTTGAATTGCAGAAAGAAAAAGTCGACGGCGTGGTCATCGACCTGCGCAACAACGGCGGCGGCTCGCTGCAGGAAGCCACCGAACTCACCGGCCTGTTTATCGACCAAGGCCCGACCGTGCTGGTGCGCAACAGCGATGGCGCGGTGGACGTGCTGGCCGATGAAAACGCCGGGATCTTCTACAAGGGCCCGATGGCTGTGCTGGTCAATCGGTTGTCAGCCTCGGCCTCGGAGATTTTTGCCGGTGCCATGCAGGACTACCACCGGGCACTCATTCTCGGTGGCCAGACCTTCGGCAAGGGCACGGTGCAAACCATCCAGGAACTCAACCATGGCGAACTCAAGCTGACCCTGGCCAAGTTCTACCGGGTGTCGGGACAAAGTACCCAACACCAGGGCGTGATTCCGGACATCGAGTACCCGGCGGTGGTGGACACCAAGGAGATTGGCGAAAGCTCGTTGCCCGAAGCCATGCCATGGGACAGCATCCGGCCGGCGATCAAGCCTGAGCTGGATCCGTTCAAACCTTTCCTCGCCGAGCTGAAAAAACGTCACGACAGTCGTACCGAAAACAACCCGGAATTCGTCTTTATCCGTGAACGCCTGGCACTCGCCCAGAAGTTGATGCTGGAAACCAGCGTAAGCCTGAACGAAGCGCAACGTCGGGCTCAGCACGCCAGCATCGAAAGCCAGCAACTGGCCATGGAAAACAGCCGGCGCAAGGGCAAGGGCGAGGACCCGCTCAAAGAGCTGAAAAAGGAAGACGAGGACGCACTGCCGGTCAAACCCGAGAAAATCAAACCCGAGGACGACGCCGAGCTGGCGGAGACCGGCCGCATCCTGATCGATTATCTGGGTCTGAGTCCGGCAGTGGCCAAACACTGACCGAGCGTCATCAAAGGGTCATCGTTCTGTCGTGAAATGCAGGGGCCGGTAGCGATACCGGGGCCCCTTCGTTTTCAGGACCCACGCCCATGACCGTCAATGAGCAGTTGCACGCACTCGGCCAAATACTTGCCAGCGGTGACCTGCACAGCCTCTTCCAACCCATAGTCTCCTTGGCTGAACGACGCATCCTCGGTTACGAGGCCCTTACTCGCGGCCCCTCCAACAGCTCATTGCACTCGCCGATTCCGCTGTTCGCCATTGCCCGCAGTGCCGGACGCTTGAGCGAGCTGGAACTGGCCTGTCGCCAAAGCGCTTGTCGGCGCTTTGGCGAGCTGCAGCTGGAAGGCAAGCTGTTCCTCAATGTCTCACCAGAATCCCTGCTCGAGCCGGCACACCAGCCAGGGCGCACCTTGAAACTGCTGCGCCAGTTCGCTATCGAACCGAGCCGGGTAGTGATCGAGCTGACCGAGCAAACGCCGATCGAGGACTTCGACCTGCTGGATACCGCCCTGCACCACTATCGCGCCATGGGCTTCTCGATCGCGCTGGACGACCTGGGGGCGGGCTACTCGAGCCTGCGTCTGTGGTCGGAACTGCGACCCGACTACGTCAAGATCGACCGGCATTTCATCGAAGGCATCCACCAGGATGCGGTCAAGCGCGAATTCGTCGGTTCCATCCTGCAAATGGCCAAGGCCTCGCGCGCCCAGGTGATTGCCGAAGGCATCGAACAACTCGAGGAATTGCAGCTGCTGAGTGAAATGGGCGTCGACCTGGTGCAGGGCTACCTGCTCAGCCGCCCCCTGGAACAGCCCCCTCGGGAGGCCCAGAGCCTGCTGCCGGTGCCCCAGCGGCTGCCAGTCCTGACACCCCCCGGCGAGGACTTGCAGGCGCTCTTGCTGGCATGCCCGGTCGTCGAACAGAACTGCTGCATCGCCGAGGTACTCGAGCTGTTCCGAACCCAGGCCAACCTTAACTCCCTGGCCGTGCTGAACAGCAGCGGCCAACCAGTGGGTATCGTTCACCACCACGCCCTCTCGGCCGCCCTGCTCAAGCCCTTCGCCACCGATCTGTTCGCCCGCAAGCCCATCAGCCGCCTGATGTCCAGGGACTTCCTGGCGGTCGAGTGCGGGCAATCGCTGCAACAGGTGAGTCGACTGTTGACCAGCCGCGCCCGCCAGCGCATCGAGGAGGACTTTATTATCACGCGGGACGGCGGCTATCAGGGCCTGGGTCGAGTGATCGATGTGCTCAAGTTGATAACCGAGCAGAAGATCCAGCAGGCCCGCCACGCCAATCCACTGACCGCGCTGCCAGGTAACGTGCCGATCCAGCAGTGCCTGGAGCGGCTACTGGAGCAACGCCTGGACGCCGTCATCTGCTATGTGGACATCGACAACTTCAAGCCCTTCAACGACCTCTACGGCTATGCCAAGGGTGATGAGGTGTTGCTCTGCCTGGCGCAGTGCTTGAACGAGCGGATCGATTCCAACCGGGACTTTGTCGGTCATATTGGCGGCGACGATTTCATGTTGGTACTGGCCAGTCCGGACTGGCGTGGACGCCTGCATTTCCTGCTGGAAAACTTTCAGAGCCAATGCCGGCGCTTCTACCGCACCGAGCACCTCGAAGCCGGCTATTTCACCGAGTACAACCGCCAGGGCCAGCGCCAGGAGTTCGCGCTGCTGTCGCTGTCGCTGGGCGTGGTGAAACTCGACAGCGGCACCGGCGCACGGTTCGATGCCGCGCAGCTGGCGGCCTTGGCTTCCGAGGCCAAACGCCAGGCCAAACGGGTACCCGGCTACAGCCTGCACCTGATCGACAGCGCCGAGCATAGCCCCGACGGGCAACTCGCGGGGTAGAACAGGACGCAGCGCGAGAAACCCTAAAGCCCCAGCTGGGCGGCACGGGCCCGAAAATGCGCAGCCTGCTCGGGATCGGCCGCCAAGCCGGGACCGCCTTGCGCCAGCAGCGTCGCCAGACGCGAAGCGGCCAGTGGATGCCCCACCTGCGCTGCCTGCTCCCAGAAGCGCGCGGCCAGCGCTGCATCCGGCGCTTGACGGGGGTTACCGGTCAAGCTGCACAGACCCAGCTGGTACGCGGACTTGCCATCCCCCGCCGCCGCGGCCAGGCGCAGCAGCCGCAAGCCCTCGTCACGCGCACCGAGGCCCTGGCCGCGAAACAGCAGCAGATGCCCATAAAAACTCTGGGCAGGGACATCACCCAAGGCGGCCTGACGGGCGAACTGGCCTTCCATCCAACGCCAGGCCCAGGGTTGACGCACCAACCAGCGCCAGCCCATGGCGCGTCGGGCAACCCTGTAGCCCAACCAGGCCCGCCAGCGCCCTGTCACTTACGCATGCTCGGCGTAGTCGTACTCGAACACCCGCGCCACTTCAGAGGCATGCCAGGACGCGGCGGCAATACCATCTGGCGCGCCACTGAAGCGCCCGAGACGGCCCACGCATTCGAAAAAGCCGGTGCGCGGCAAACGGCTGGCACCTTGGCTGATCACCAAGGAGCTGCGCAGCGGCCGTTCGGAGCGCGCATCCAGGGCGGCGAGATGCTCCAGCGCAGCCGCCAGGGTTTGCATGGCCGGTGTCGGCAATTCCAGTCGCTCGATCAGGGCGCGATAGGTCAATAAATGACGTTGACGGCGGGCATCTTCCAGCTCGCCCAGCAACGCCTGCCAATGTTGACGACTGATGCTGACGCTCACGATGGTGTCTCCCAACCGCTGATACCCAGGTTCCAGGCCAGGGCCCGGCGAATGGCGGCGTCGGGTGCTCGCTCGCCACGCTCGATCAGTGCCAGGTAATGGGCACTGATGCCCACGCTGCGAGCCAATTGCTCCGGGGCCAAACCTCGCGCCTCGCGCAACGCCTGCAGTTGGTCCAGACCGACTGCATCGGCCGCGGCCTTGCCGAGCGGCCCTGCCAGCTCTTGGGCAACTGCGCCGGCGGCTTTCAGCAACGCCTGATAGTCGGCCCAAGGTAATACCGCGTACTCAGCTTCACCATCCCGTGTGATCACTTGCACAGTCATCGAAAATCTCCCTATGGAACGCAGGACCGAGCGTCTCGACCCTTTCCTTATAAGCTACATCTTAACAGGCCGATCGCGACTGGGGAGTCTGCGTCGCCCCATTCCATGCGCCCAGCTTTACGGAGATGGCGTGCACGGCGCAGCGCCTGGCGCAGACGCGACAGGGGCATTCAGGCGGCGATCGGGGTTATTGGCTAAGCACGCTCCTCGCAGGTACAGGACAACAGGCAGTGCCCATGCACACGACGCGGAAACAACCAGGAAAAAGCCTGAACAGGCAGGGCCACGCCAGCGCTCGGCCCAGGCGTGAGCTCAGGGTTGACGGTGTTCCTGCTGCAATTGTTTCAGCGCGGGCAAGTGCTCGAGGGCGGCCTGCTGGTCAGGGCTCTGCTGCGCGCGCCAGAGACGAAAGGCATCGAGCTCAGTGGACCAGGTTTTCATCAGCCAGGCCAAGACTGCGATGTCGTCAAAAAAACCCAAACCCAGCAACCAATCGGGTATCGCGTCCAGTGGCGAGAGGAAATACAACAAGGCGGCCACCACCGCCACCAGCGCTTTAGGCGTAATGCCCCGGTATTCGCCCCGCCACCACGCCAAGCACAAGGCCTGGAGTAGGCGCAGGTCTTCCTTCAACGCGCCCAGCCGCCCTCCCTGTCGGTCGCTTTTGCGCGCTACTGCCAGCAGTAATGCGGGCAGGCGGCCCGCAGCCAGAAATCGCTGCGCCAGGGGGAGGTAACGCAGGAAACTCCAGGGTGCCTTCATCGTGAATCCTCGAAAACCCGTGTGCGGTATGGCGTACCGGGGTTATCCACCGAAGCTGTGGATAACCTTGTGAACAACCCGTAGACCAAGCGGCCAAAAGCCCGGCCCACGTGGCCTGGCTACAGATCGGGCACTTTTTGCGCATCAAAATATATCTATATAAATCAATAGCTTATATTTGATTGCCAGGGTGATGGGAAGATACTTGTGGGCCAGGCCCCCATTGCCCTGCCAATGTGCATAAGCGTAACACCGATGGACGCTCTTGCCCCTTTCAGACCCCTGGCTCAGCATCCGGTTCGCTCTCTAAAAGCCAAAAACAACAACGCCCCGTCGAGACGGGGCGTTGGTTTACCGCAGCCGAGCGCTTATTTCTTCGGCTCAGCCTCAGCTGCCGGTGCGGCCTCAGGCGCGGCCTGGGCTGCCGGATCCTTGATCGCCAGCAACTCAAGCTCGAACACCAGCACTGAGTTGGCCGGAATCGCCGGACTCGGGCTCTGGGCACCGTAGGCCAGCTCGCTCGGGATCACCAGCTTGTACTTCTCGCCGACATGCATCAGCTGCAGGCCTTCGACCCAACCCGGGATCACACCGTTGACCGGCAGATCAATCGGGCTGCCGCGCTCGACGGAACTGTCGAACACTTTGCCGTCGGTCAGCTTGCCTTCATAGTGCACGGTCACGACATCGGTTGCCTTCGGCTGTGCGCCTTCGGCTTTCTTCAGGACTTCGAACTGCAGACCCGACGCCGTGGTGGTGACACCGGCACGCTTGCCGTTTTCGGTCAGGAACGCTTTACCGGCCTTGGCCGACTCTTCGTTGAGCTTGACCATGCGCTCTTCAGCACGTTTTTGCAGATAGGCGAAAGCTTCGGACAGCTCTTCGTCTTTCAGTTTCTGGTCTTTCTTACCGATGGCGTCTTCGATGCCCTGGGCAACAGCCTTGGAGTCCAGGTCGTCCATGCCTTCCTGAGCCAGGCTCTTGCCCATGTTCAGGCCAATGCCGTAGGAGGCTTTCTGCGCCGGGGTTTTCAGTTCCACGCTGGTCTGCGAGTCGCAGCCTGCGAGTACCAGGCCCACCAGGGCCACCGCCGCCGCTAAACGATGTTGTCTCATGCTATTTCCTTGTTCGTGCGCCAAAGGGGCCATCCAGTTAAACCGCGAGCTTAGCAGGCTGCCACGATCACTGGCTACCGCCATACGAACCGAGAAAGCTCGATAAGTTCGGGTATTTGCTAGGTTTTTTTCTTTTTTTAACAAGGATGGTAAAAGATTGCCGGCAATTTGCGGCGGGCAGTGCGAAGAGATGTAGCGAGGATGTCACAGGAGGATAAAAAATGGCGCAGCGGACGGGACTCGAACCCGCGACCCCCGGCGTGACAGGCCGGTATTCTAACCGACTGAACTACCGCTGCGCGTAACACTGAGAAGGATTGGTGGGTGATGACGGGATCGAACCGCCGACCCTCTGCTTGTAAGGCAGATGCTCTCCCAGCTGAGCTAATCACCCTTCACTCTCGGTGTGGCGCGCATTCTACGGAGCGTCCCCCACCCTGGCAAGCCCTTTCTGAAATAATTTTTACAAGCCTTCCAAAGGCTTAGCGCAGGCTTGGCCAATGACCCGGAGGGGAGAATAATGCGCGCTTTGCGTTGATAAGGATTCGCCCCTCATGTGGTTCCGTAACCTGCTCGTCTACCGCCTCACCCAGGATCTGCCGTTCGATGCCCAAGCCCTGGAAACGGCGTTGGCTGCCAAACCGGCCCGCCCCTGCGCCAGCCAGGAACTGACCACCTATGGGTTCGTCGCGCCATTCGGCAAGGGTGAGGATGCCCCGCTGGTCCATGTCAGCCAGGATTTCATGCTGATCGCCGCCCGCAAGGAGGATCGGATCCTGCCCGGCAGCGTGGTCCGTGATGCCCTGAAGGAAAAGGTCGAGGAGATCGAAGCCGAGCAAATGCGCAAGGTCTATAAGAAGGAGCGTGACCAGCTCAAGGATGAAATCATCCAGGCCTTTCTGCCGCGTGCCTTTATTCGTCGTTCCTCGACCTTCGCCGCCATCGCCCCCAAACAAGGGCTGATCCTGGTCAATGCCGCCAGCCCGAAACGCGCCGAGGATCTGCTGTCCACCCTGCGCGAAGCCATCGGCTCGCTGCCGGTGCGTCCGCTCTCGGTGAAAATCGCACCGACCGCCACCCTGACCGGCTGGGTCAAGACCCAGCAGGCCGCCGAGCATTTCACCGTGCTGGACGAGTGCGAACTGCGCGATACCCAGGAAGACGGCGGCATCGTGCGCTGCAAACGCCAGGACCTGACCGGCGACGAAATCCAGCTGCACCTGGATTCCGGGAAGATGGTCACCCAACTGTCCCTGGCCTGGCAGGACAAGCTGTCCTTCGTCCTGGACGACAAGATGATCGTCAAACGCCTGCGCTTCGAGGACCTGCTGCAGGACCAGGCAGAGCAGGATGGCGGCGACGAGGCGGCCGGGCAGTTCGATGCCAGCTTCACCTTGATGATGCTGACGCTCGGTGAATTCCTGCCGCAACTGTTCGAGGCGCTCGGCGGCGAGGAAATCCCCCAGGGAATTTAACCGTTCCCCGGCGCGCGGTTCCCGCCAGGCGATCGAACCGCGGATTTGCAGCGGCAGCCGGCCTGTGCACAATGTCAGGCAGGCAGGGACGACCCTGCCGCGGATCGACCCACCGCTCGGCAGGTCGATCGGCCTGCCATCCGGCACCTACCCGGGGACGACCCCACTCTGGAGGTCGACATGTCCTGGATTATCCTGTTTTTGGCCGGTCTGTTCGAAATCGGCTGGGCCGTGGGCCTGAAATACACCGAGGGGTTCAGCCGGCCCCTGCCCAGTGCCCTGACCATCGGCGCGATGTTGATCAGCTTGGGTCTGCTCGGGTGGGCGATGAAGGAACTGCCACTGGGCACCGCATACGCGGTCTGGACCGGCGTCGGCGCGGTCGGCACGGTAATCGCCGGCATCCTGCTGTTCGGGGAATCGATGGCGCCCATGCGCCTGCTCAGCGTTGCACTGATCGTTGGCGGCCTGCTCGGCCTGAAACTCAGTCACTGAGAACGGCGGGGACGCCGCCCATAGGCGGCGCCCCTACCTTGGCAGAAAACCGCGAGAGTTAACGCAGCGTCCCGCGCAGGGCGCCGACCTGCACCTGCAAATGGGCCGGGGCCGCGGCGTCCGGGCTCAAGGGCTCGCCAGCGACCAGGGTGATGCGCGACCACAGGCGGCGGAACACGCCCTTGGCCGGATCACGGCTGAAAAAGCTGCCCCACAAGCCTTGCAAGGCCAAGGGGATCACCGGAACCGGATTTTCTTCGAGGATCCGCGTGATGCCGCTCTTGAACTCGTTGAGTTCGCCATCGGTGGTCAACTTGCCTTCCGGAAAAATACACACCAACTCACCGTCGCGCAGGTAGGCGCTGATGGTCTTGAATGCCTGCTCGTAGATCAGCAGGTCCTCGTTGCGCCCGGCGATCGGCACCGTACCCGCTGTACGGAAGATAAAGTTGAGCACCGGCAGGTTGTAGATCTTGTAGTACATGACAAAGCGGATCGGGCGGCGCACGGCGCCGCCGATCAGCAACGCATCGACGAAGGACACATGGTTGCATACCAGCACCGCGGGGCCTTCGTCGGGAATGCGTTCCAGATCGCGGTGCTCCACCCGGTACAGCGAATGACCCAGCAGCCAGATCAGGAACCGCATGCTGAACTCGGGGACGATCTTGAAGATATAGGTGTTGACCGCGATGTTCATCAGCGACACCACCAGGAACAGCTGGGGAATCGAGAGTTTGGCCAGGCTGAGAAAGGCGATCGAGACCAACGCCGACACCACCATAAACAAGGCATTGAGGATGTTGTTCGCGGCGATCACCCGAGCCCGCTCATGCTCCTCGGTGCGCGACTGAATCAAGGCGTACAAGGGCACGATATAGAACCCGCCGAACAGGCCGATACCGAGTATGTCCGCCAGGATCCACCAGGCCTGCCCCTGGGCCAGCACCCCGAGCCAGTCGTGCGGACCGGCGGGAAAACCACCGGAGTGCCACCAGAGCAGGATGCCAAACAGGGTCAGGCCCATGGAGCCAAAGGGCACCAGGCCGATCTCCACCTTGCGCCCCGACAGCCGCTCGCACAGCATCGAGCCCAGGGCGATGCCCACCGAGAACACCGTGAGGATCAGGGTCACCACGGTTTCATCGCCGTTTAACCATTCCTTGGCGTAGGCCGGGATCTGCGTCAGGTAGATCGCACCGAGAAACCAGAACCAGGAGTTACCCACCATTGACCGCGATACGGCCGGGCGCTGGCCCAGCCCCAGGCGCATGGTGGCCCAGGATTGGCGCAGGATATTCCAGTCCAGCTGCAAACTCGGCAGCGCCGCGGCAGCCCGTGGAATGCCCCGACTGGCCAGGTAACCGGCACAGGCGACGAGCACCACGGCAGTGGCGACCATGGGCGCGTAGGCCTGGCTGGACATCATCATCCCGGCACCGATGGTGCCGGCCAGAATGGCCAGGAAAGTGCCCATTTCCACCAGGGCGTTGCCGCCGATCAACTCCTCTTCCGTCAGGTGCTGCGGCAGGATCGAATACTTGACCGGACCGAACAACGCCGAGTGGGTGCCCATGGCAAACAGCGTGATAAACAGCATCGGCAGGTTATTCAGCAAGAACCCGGCCGCACCGAGGATCATGATGCCGATCTCAGCCAGCTTGATCAGCCGGATCAGCGCATCCTTGGCGAATTTTTCCCCGAACTGCCCACCCAGGGCCGAGAAGAGGAAAAACGGCAGGATAAAAAGCAAGGCGCAGAGGTTGACCAGAATGGCCCGATCACCCGACAGGCTGAGCTTGAACAGGATCGCCAGAATCAGCGACTGCTTGAAGATATTGTCGTTGAACGCCCCGAGCAACTGGGTCAGAAAGAACGGCAAAAAACGCTTTTTGCCGAGCAAAGCGAACTGCGAGGGATGGCTCATCTTCCTGACTACCTGCTTGGTCTGGGAACGGACAGAACATTGACAGTATGTCAGGTGCAAAAGCCACACACACGCATGACGCGAACAGCGGCTAATGGCGAGAGACCCTGTTCTGCCAGGCTGGCTGGAGTTTGGCCAATCCGCACCGGCGTTTGCGGCCTACCCGCGAAGTGTCACAGGCGGCATTCCCACGCAACGATTTGACGTGGGAACGATCAGACCACCCAGCGGATGACAACTTGCGATCAGAGCGGCAACTGCCCCAGCTGCCAGCGGCAGATAAAAAACACCAGCAGCCCGCCGCCGATAGTTGCCAACAGGTGACGGCTGACCGCCGCGATCAGGATGGTCGCCAGCCCGGCGACCAGGTAGGCATTGTCCAGCCGCAGCGCCAGGTGTTGCCCATCGGGCATCGCCATACCCGGCACCACGATCGCGCTGAGCACGGCAATCGGCACGTAGGGCAGGCCCTGTTGCACGATCGGCGGAAAGCGCAAATGCGGCCAGGCGAACAGGCTGTAGCGGATGGCGAAAGTGATCAGCGCCATGGCCAGGATCAGGCTCCAGGTTTCCATCACGCCACCTCCTGCGCGGCCATTTGGGCCTGGCGTTCCAACCTCACCCCGACGGCGATGCCGGCCAGTGCGGCGACCAACAACCCCAGCTGGTAGGGCAGATCGTGGGCCGCTAAGGCGACACCGGACGCCACCAGCGCCGCGGCCAGTTGCGGACGGTTGCGCAGCGCCGGCACGACGATGCCGATAAAGGTGGCCAACATGGCAAAGTCCAGGCCCCAGGCCGCCAGGTTCGGCACCTGCTGGCCGAACAGCACCCCGACCAGCGAACTGCCGACCCAGCTCAGGTATAGCGTCAGCGCCACCCCCGCGTGGTACCACTGGCCATGTCCCGCCAAGCCCTGAGCCTGGTAACGGCGCTGCACCACGGCAAAGGTTTCATCGGTCAGGCCAAAGGCCAACAGCAGTCGCCAGCACAGCGGCAAGTGCCCGACATAAGGCTGCAGCGCCGCGCTGTACAGCAAATGGCGCAGGTTGACGATCAGGGTGGTGAACAGGATGACCGCGATACCACTGCCCGCGGCGAGCAGGCTGAGGGCGATAAACTGCGCCGAGCCCGCATAAACCAGCATCGACATGCCCAGCGCCTGCCAGGTCCCGAGGCCGGCCAACCCGGCCAGCGCGCCGTAGATCAACCCGAAGGGCAGGATTCCAACCATCATCGGTACGCTGTCGCGTACCCCTTGCAGCATTACATACGATCGATTCATGGCGACTCCTCTTGGCCGCCAGTCTGCCGGCTTAGCCCAACGGAATCTTGCACGATCTTGCGCAGGCGTCACGGCGCATCGGGGAAGCGTTCGAGCGGCTCGGTCGGATAACGTGCTCAGGTGCCGAAGCGCTGCTCCAGCGCCTGCTTGACCGAGGGCCAGTCCTGGTCGGTGAGGCTGTAGACCAGACTGTCATCCAGGCGCCCGTCCGCCAGGCGCCGATGATTGCGCAACTGGCCTTCACGCAGGGCACCCAGTTTTTCGATGGAGCGCTGGGCCCGCAGGTTGCTGCTGGCGGTGTTGAACTCCACCCGCACCATCTGCCAGACCTCGAAGGCATGGCGCAGCATCAGGTACTTGATCATGCCGTTCAGGCCGGTCCCGTGCTGACCACGCTCCAGCCAGGTCCAGCCGATCTCAGTGGCCGGCAGCGCCGGCAGGAAATGACCGAAGCGGGTGGTGCCGACCAAGGTGTCACCGAGCCGAATGACAAAGGGCAACGCCTGGGAATTACGCTGTTCGTTCAGGCCCGCGCGGTACCAATCCAGTCGCAGCGGACCGTTCATCTGGGCCAGCTCACCGCGATTGACCTCCGCCAGCGCCACCAGGGCCGGCAGGTCACCGTCGAGCATGGGCTCCAGGCGTAAGGCACCGCGCTGCAGGGTCACCAGTTGTGGCTTGAACATGCTTTAGAATCCTCGACATCGGCGCCACGCGCGCCACGCTAGCAGAGCCTGGAGCGGTCCTTCAGGGGCGACCATGGTCGCCCTGACGCCGCTCCACTTTGATGCGACACTGCCGCACGCGACACGTTTCATTCTACCTGGCGGCAACGCTGCCGCCGCGCCGTTCGACCGTCCTTGGAGTCCTCATGTCGTTGTCCAGTGGGCTGATCGCCGCCGTCGCCCTGCTGTATATGGCGGTGCTTTTTGCCATCGCCTTTTATGGCGACCGCCGCCGCACGCCACTGTCACCCCGGGTGCGGGCCTGGGTCTACAGCCTGTCGCTGGCGGTGTACTGCACCAGTTGGACTTTCTTCGGCGCCGTCGGCCAGGCGGCCGGGCAACTCTGGGCGTTTTTGCCGATCTACCTGGGCCCGGTGCTGCTGATGCTGTTCGCCCCCTGGGTACAACAGAAAATGGTGCTGATCAGCAAGCAGGAGAACATCACCTCCATCGCCGACTTTATCGCCGCACGCTACGGCAAATCGCAGACCCTGGCGGTGGTGGTCGCGCTGATTTGCCTGGTCGGCGTGTTGCCCTATATCGCGCTGCAGCTCAAGGCCATTGTGCTGGGCGTTAACCTGCTGATCGGTGCGGGCGCCGAATCGGCCAGCGTGCGCGCCCAGGATACTGCACTGATCGTCTCGCTGGTGCTGGCGCTGTTCACCATCCTGTTCGGCACCCGCAACCTGGACGTCACCGAGCACCACCGTGGCATGGTACTGGCCATCGCCTTCGAAGCGCTGGTCAAACTGCTGGCCTTCCTCGCGGTCGGCGCCTTCGTCACCTTCGGCCTTTACGACGGTTTCCACGACCTGCTCGAGCAGGCACGCCGCGCCCCACGGCTCGAGGCTTTCTGGGCTGAAGCGGTGAACTGGCCGGCCATGCTGGTGCAGACCGGCATGGCGATGATCGCCATCATCTGCCTGCCGCGGCAGTTCCACGTGACCGTGGTGGAAAACATCGAACCCCGCGACCTGCGCCTGGCGCGCTGGGTGTTCCCGGCCTACCTGGTGCTGGCCGCACTGTTCGTCGTGCCCATCGCCCTGGCCGGCCAGCTCTTGCTGCCGGCCGGGGTGATGCCGGACTCCTTCGTCATCAGCCTGCCACTGGCCCAGGCCCACCCCGCGCTGGCGCTGCTGGCCTTTATCGGCGGCGCATCGGCGGCGACCGGCATGGTGATTGTCGCCTCGGTGGCGCTGTCGACCATGATTTCCAACGACATGCTGCTGCCCTGGCTGCTGCGTCGCCAGACCGCGGAGCGACCGTTCGAAGCCTTCCGCCACTGGATGCTCAGCGCACGGCGGATCAGCATCGTGCTGATCCTGCTGCTGGCCTATGTGTGCTATCGGCTGCTGGGCAATACCGCCAGCCTGGCGACCATCGGGCAGATTTCCTTCGCCGCGGTGGGGCAGTTGGCCCCGGCGATGTTCGGTGCCCTGCTATGGAAGCAAGCTAATCGCCGCGGCGTTTTCGCCGGGCTGGCCGCCGGTGCGCTGATCTGGCTCTATACCCTGGTGCTACCGGTCGTGGCGCACAGCCTGGGCTGGTCGCTGAGCAGTTTTCCGGGGCTGCGGGCACTGCTCTACCAGCCCCTGGGCTGGGCGGTCGACCCCCTGACCCGCGGCGTGGTGCTGTCATTGAGCGGCAATTTCCTGCTGTTCGCCTGGGTCTCGTTCCTGTCGCGCACCCGGGTCTCCGAACATTGGCAAGCGGGTCGCTTTATCGGCCTGCCGTTCGACAGCAAACCCAGCGCCCGCAGCCTGCTGGCGGTGCAACTGCAGGACCTGCTGGCCCTGGCCGCCCGCTTTGTCGGCGAGGATCGCGCGCAGCAGAGCTTTGCCCATTTCGCCACACGCCAAGGCCGGGAGTTCCACCCAGAGCAACCGGCCAACAGCGCCTGGATCGCCCACACCGAACGCCTGCTGGCTGGTGTGCTGGGCGCCTCCTCGACCCGCGCTGTGGTCAAGGCCGCGATCGAAGGACGCGAAATGCAGGTCGAGGATGTGGTGCGCATCGTCGGGGAAGCCAGCGAAGTGTTGCAATTCAATCGGGCGCTGCTGCAGGGGGCCATCGAAAACATCACCCAAGGCATCAGCGTGGTCGACCAGGCGCTGAACCTGGTGGCCTGGAATCACCGGTACCTGCAGCTGTTCGACTACCCCGAAGGCTTGATCCGGGTCGGCCGACCGATCGCCGATATCATCCACTACAACGCCCAGCGCGGGCTCTGTGGCCCCGGCGACGCGGACGCTCATGTGGAACGTCGCCTGCACTGGATGCGCCAGGGCCGTGCGCACACCTCCGAGCGGTTGTTTCCCAACGGCCGGGTCATCGAACTGATCGGCAACCCGATGCCCGGTGGCGGCTTTGTCATGAGCTTCACCGACATCACCCCCTTTCGCCGGGCCGAGCAGGCACTCAAGGATGCCAACGAGGGCCTGGAGCAACGGGTCGGTGAGCGCACCCTGGAACTGTCGCAACTCAATCAGGCGTTGCTCGACGCCAAGGGCGTCGCCGAATCGGCCAACCAGTCCAAGACGCGTTTTCTCGCCGCGGTCAGCCATGACCTGATGCAGCCATTAAACGCCGCGCGACTGTTCTCCGCCGCGCTCTCCCACCAGCCACAGGCGTTGCCCCAGGACGCCCGGCAACTGGTGCAACACCTGGACAGCTCGCTGCGCTCGGCCGAGGACCTGATCAGCGACCTGCTGGACATCTCGCGCCTGGAAAACGACCGCTTTACGCCACAGCGCACGGTGTTCGCCCTGGACAGCCTGTTCGATGCCCTGGGCGCCGAGTTCAAGGCCCTGGCGCAGGAGCAGGCAATGGATTTCCGCCTGCGGGGCAGCCGTCTATGGGTGGACAGCGACAGCAAGCTACTGCGACGGGTGCTGCAGAACTTCCTCACCAACGCCTTCCGCTATGCCAAAGGCCGGGTGCTGCTGGGCGTACGCCGAGACGGCGCGCAACTGCGCCTGGAAGTCTGGGACCAGGGACCCGGTATCGCCGAGGACAAACGGCAGGTCATCTTTCAGGAATTTCAGCGCCTGGACAGCCACCAGACCCGCGCCGAAAAAGGACTGGGGCTGGGCCTGGCGATTGCCGATGGCTTCTGCCGGGTGCTGGCCCACCGCCTGGAAGTGCGCTCCTGGCCCGGCCACGGCAGCGTCTTCAGTGTCAGCGTGCCCATGGCCCCGGCACCGATGGCCGCGCCCGCCGCCTACACCCCGGCGGCGGAGAATCCCTTGCTGCAGGGCAGCCAGGTGCTCTGCGTGGACAATGAAGACAGTATCCTCAGCGGCATGCACAGCCTGCTGTCACGCTGGGGCTGCCAGGTCTGGACCGCCCGCAACCGCCTGGAATGCGAGCACCTGCTGAGTGAAAACGTGCGGCCCCAGCTCGCCCTGCTCGACTATCACTTGGACGAAGGCGAGACCGGTACCCAGCTGATGGCCTGGCTGCGCACCCGTCTGGGCGAGCCGTTGCCGGGTGTGGTGATCAGTGCCGACGGGCGTCCCGAACTGATTGCCGAGGTGCACGCCGCCGGCCTGGACTACCTGGCCAAACCGGTCAAGCCGGCGGCGTTGCGGGCATTGCTGAGCCGCCACCTGGATCTGCCCTGACAGGCTTCAGGGCGCTGGCGGCCGCTCGAGAAACCCCTGCAACAGTTCGCCGACCCGCTCGCCCAGCGCCTGCTCGGCGGCCTGTTGCAGGCCGCGGGCCAGCTCGGCTTCCACCACGATCTCGACCAGCGGGCGCAGCTTCAACAGCAACTGGTTGATGCGCTGCATTTCATCGGCGTGGGGCAAGCTGCCGTGCATGGACGGCGCGATCAGGTGTTCGACGATCATCTGCACGATGCCACTCGACACCCCTTCCAGGCTCGAGCGAATCGCCGCCAGCTGATCGAGCAAGGCCGGCAAAGCAATTCCAGCCTGGAACAGCGCGACCCCGGCGGCGAACACCGGCGGGCTGGGTACGCGCAGGTGATCGCCGGCGAACTCCAGCAAGCCCATCTCCCGAGCCTGGTCGATACGCGCCTCGTCGAGCGCCTGACCGAATAACCCCTGCAATTCAGCGAACTCCAGGCGACCCACCGGCTCAGGCGGGTGCGGCCCGCTGATCGCCTGGTCGAGCCCCAGCACCTGGGCCAACCCCTGCCCCGCCGCGTGGGCCTCGAACAACTCGCGGATACTGGCGATGCCGTAACCGCGTTCGAGCAGCTTGGCAATCAGGTTGAGCCGCGCCAGATGGTCCGCGCCATAGATGCCGACCCGACCACGCCGCTGCGGCGGCGGCAACAAGCCACGGTCCTGGTAGGCCCGTACATTGCGCACCGTGGTGCCAGCCTCGCGTGCCAGTTCATCGACGGTGAATTCGCGCACCGCTGCGGCCGTCGGTACGCCCGGGGACGAAGCCAGCAAGCGTGCCAGCAGGGAGGGAGTGGTTTTCATGGCCGCGATCATAACGGCCAGGCGCGCCGCACAACAACCTGTCGCGGCGGCCCAACCAAGGACTGGTAAAGCCGACCAGGCCGCCACCTGCCTGCCTCGCGGTAACCGCTCAAGGGCGCGGCGCGCAGACCGGTACAGTAGCTACGGCAGCCATGACCCCGGGGCGAACCGCCCTGGCGCTGTGCGCCAGCGTTGGTGAGACTGCGCTGGCGTCGCTCGACGCCATTGAACGAGGACGCCCCATGTCACCGAGCCCCCTCACCTGCGCCTGCCCGGCGGCACAGATCCAGTACATCCAGGGCGACGGCCTGCAGCTGGCCACCTACCGCTGGGGCAACCCCGGGGGAGCGACCTTGCTGCTGGTCCACGGCTATCCGGACAGTCACCAGGTCTGGCTACCGCTGGTGGCCGAACTGGCCGCCGACTTCCAGCTGATCGCCTACGACGTGCGCGGCTTTGGCGCCTCGGACAAACCCGACGCGGTTCACGCCTATCGCCTGGAGCACCTGGCCAATGACCTGGAGGCCGTGATTCGCACCCTGTGCCCCGACCAAGCCGTGCACCTGATCGCCCATGACTGGGGCTCGATCCAGGCCTGGGAAGCGCTGACCGAGCCCCGCATCCAGCCGTTGCTGCGCTCCTTTACCAGCCTCTCCGGACCTTGCCTGGATCATGTCGGCACCTGGCTGCGCGAGCGCCTGGGGCAACCGAGCTGGCGCGCCTGGGGACAGGTCGGGCGGCAATTGCGGCGTTCCTGGTACATCGGCCTGTTTCACCTGCCGCTGCTGCCCCGGCTGCTCTGGGGTGCGGGGTCGGCAAGACGCTGGTCGGCCCTGCTGACCAGGATGGAGGGCATCCAGCCGCCACCGACCGGCACCAGCCTGGCCAGCGACGGTCGTCACGGGGTCAAACTGTACCGCGCCAATATGCTGCGTTGCCTGTTGCGACCGCGACGGCGCAGTACCCCAGTGCCGGTGCAGTTGATCGTGGCCAACCGTGATCGCTTCGTCGACCCGGCGCTGTTCGACTCCCTGGCGCAGTGGGCACCGCAGCTGTGCCGATACGAAGCGGCGGCCGGGCACTGGCAATTGCTGGCTGAACCGGTGGCGCTGGCAAACTGGCTACGGGGCTTTGTCGCCCTGCACGAGCCCCAAGGCTAGCGATACTCGCCACACGCGGCGATCAGGGCTCGCTGGTTTCGTCGAACTGCGGCAAACCGGCGGCCCGTTCCAGCAGGTCGGTCGCCAGACTCTTGCTGGCCCGCGCGCCCAACAGCTTGAGGTTTTCCACCCGACCGATGATATTACCGCGCCCGTCGGTAAGCTTGTTGCGCGCCGCGGCATAGGCCTTGTCCAACTGCTGGAGGCGGCTGCCCACCTCGTCCAGATCCTGGATAAAGGCGACGAACTTGTCGTACAGCGCCCCCGCGCGTTCGGCGATTTCCCGGGCGTTCTGGTTCTGCCGCTCCTGGCGCCAGAGGCTCTCGATGACCCGCAGGGTGGCCAGCAAGGTGGTGGGGCTGACGATCACGATATGTTGCTCGAAGGCCTCCTGGAACAACCCGGGATCGGCCTGCAGTGCCGCGGCGAACGCCGCCTCGATAGGCACGAACAGCAGCACGAAATCCAGGCTGTGCAGGCCTTCGAGTCGCTGGTAATCCTTCAGCGACAAGCCCTTGAGGTGGCTGCGCAGGGACAGCACATGCTGCTTCAACGCCAGTTGGCGGATCGGCTCGTCGTCCGCGGCAACGTATTGTTGATAGGCCGTCAGGCTGACCTTGGCGTCGACCACGATCTGCCGCGCACCGGGCAACTGGATCAGCACATCCGGCTGGAAGCGTTCGCCGTCGGCGCTCTTCAGGCTGACCTGGGTATGGTACTCGCGGCCTTTTTCCAGCCCGGCGTTTTCCAGCACCCGCTCCAGCACCAGCTCGCCCCAGTTGCCCTGGATCTTCTGCCCTTTCAACGCCCGGGTCAGGTTGGTCGCCTCGTCGCTCAGTCGCTGGTTCAGCAGTTGCAGACGCTCGAGCTCCTTGCTCAGGGAAAACCGTTCGCGCGCTTCCTGCTGGTAACTGTCCTCGACGCGTTTCTCAAAGGACTGAATGCGCTCCTTGAGTGGCTCGAGCAACTGACCGATACGCTGCTGGCTGGTCTCGGCGAAACGTTGCTCGCGTTCCTCGAAGATCTTGCCGGCCAATTCGGCGAACTGGCTGCGCAGCTCGTCGCGCGCGCCCTGCAGATCGTCCAAGCGCTGTTGGTGATGTGCCTGCTGGTCACGCAACTCCGCCGCCAAGGCGGCGCGTTCGGCATCCAGGCGCCGAAGTTCGGCTTCCTTGTTCCCGCGCTCGGCGGCCCAAGCCTGCGCCCTTTGGGCAGAATCGCCGCGTTCGACCTGCAGCCACTGCGCCTCGCGGCGCAACGCGGCCAGTTCGGCCCGTTGCTCGCCCAACAGGGCAATCGAGGCGGCGGCTTCTGCACGGTAGGTAGCCACTTGCTCAGCCAGCCCATTCTGCGCCAGGAGCGCGGTACCCAGGCGCTCGTCCAGCAGCGCGCACTCGGCCTGGCTGCTGCTCCACTGGCGATGCAGATGCCAGACCCAAGCCAACAGGGGCAAGGCGCCGGCGGTCAGGCCCAGCAGCAAGGAGGGGAGATCGAGGGGCATATGCGGCTCCGTGCGGGATAGCCGCTCAGTATACCCAGACGCCAGGCTCAGGGCTGGACGGCGAGGGTCTCGAGCAACCGGCGGGCGTCCTGGGAGCCCTGCGCCGCGGCCAGCTCCAGCCAATGCCGGGCTTGCTGCGGCTCGTTGATCCGCGATAGGCCGCACAACCGCCCCAACTCCAGCTGGGCGTGACCGTTGCCGGCCCGCGCCGCCTGGCGCAACAATTCCAGGCCAATGCGCCGGTCGCGGGCGTTGCCGCAGTCGCGACACAACAATTGCCCGAGGCGACTTTGTGCCACCACCACTCCTTGGCGAGCGGGTTGCTTGAGCAGACGCCCGGCAAATTGCTTGACGCTGGCCGTGTGCCCCAGGCGCGGACTGTCCAGTAACCAGAGGGCAATCTGCAGCGGCACACGCTGGCGAACGGGAACGGGCGGCAGGGGTAAGGCAGTCAGCGAGAAAGGTTTCATACAGTCTGGGGGTAGTCGCGAGGCGCGCCACTGTACTCCTTTTTTTCGCCCGGTAAAGGCTTGCAAAACACGCCGAGCCGCGATCTAGAGCAAGCGCTACGGACAATCCACAAAAGCTGTGGATAACTCAGTGGACAACTTGGGAGCAAGGCCCGCCATCGCCTATGCCGTGGGGCCTGAAGTTAAACTGACGCTTTTTTCACCAGCAAAAAAACTTCATATTTTTCATTGACTTAAAAAATCACCTACAAGATTCAAAGACTTACCCATGATAGTGATTGCTGCTTGACAAGAGATGCGGCCTTTGTGCACAAGTTTTTCCACCAGCCTCCTCGGCCCGCCCGTTTTCGAGGCATTGTCAACGCTTTTCGGGGCATAAGAATGCTACAAAAGGGCGCATGCACGCGGCCGCCAGGCCCTGCCTGGCTCGGGGCATTTTGAGAGTACCGCCGCCCGCTGCAATGGACCTGCTTTCACCGCCGTTTCCGTCTAGGCGGAAACCCCAACGCGCTGAAGTCTCTGGATACCCGCCTACGCGGGTATGACGGGGACTGGGTCATTTCACCGTCGTTCCCGCGACGGCGGGAAACCAGGCGCGCTGAGTTCATTGGGCCCCGCCTGCGCGGGTATGACGATCTGGGCGCAGGCTCCATAAAGTCAGAAATCCATCCCAGGTTGATCTTGCGCGCGCGGCACGCCACCCTGGAGCATGCATAAATTCTGTCGCCGTGGAAATTCCCCTTGACCCCCACCCGTCGTCGCTGGCGCCTCGCAGGCTTCCTTAGCCTGCTGGGGCTGGCCGCCCTCGGCTACGCCCTATCCAGTCTGCAGCGCGTACTCGATCGCCATGGCCTGGACGTCCGCTGGCAGGGCTTGGCACTGTCGCGGGAGTCCGTTCGCCTGGAGCGTCTCGACCTGGTTCAGCAGGGCGTCGACGGGCAGCTGCAGATTCACGGCCAGGGGCTGTCCTGGAACTGGCGCGGCGAGGATACCCGGCACTTGGCGATCCAGATCCTGCAGGTGCAATGGTACCCCTCCGGCTCTTCCCAGCCGACGACGGCTGCGCCGCCGCGCCTTGACCCCGCCACCCTGCTCGCCGAGCTGACTGACCTGCCACGTCGCAGCCACATCGACCAGCTGACGCTCGAACTGCCCTGCCCGGCCGGTCGCTGCACCTTGTCGGGCAGCCTGGATCTCGAACAAGTCCTTGAGACGGGCGGCCCCCTGGACCTGCGACTGGCCTTGCGCCGTGACGCCCAGTTGCTGCAGCTCGACGCGCAGTTGCGCGGCCAGCCGGATGCCCTGAATGCCGAGCTGCGCCTGACCGTCGACAACCAAATGCGCCTGACACTGCTCAGTAGCCTGACCCGCGACCCGCAGGGTACGGAGTGGAAGGGGCAATTGGCCGTACCCCGCCAACTGACCGCCGCCTGGCCAACCGCCTGGGCGGGCGATTGGCTGAGCAGCCTCCCGGCACTCTTGGCCTCGGCGCCAGCGGACCTGCAGATCACCGCCGATTGGCAGTTGCGCTTGCCGGCCGGACCTTTGGGCCTGGCCGACTTGATGACGGCCAGCGGCCAACTCAACTTCGCCGCGCAGCTGCCCAGCGCCTGGCAGGTGCCCCAGGTCGGACGGCTCCAGGGAACGCTGGAGCTTGGGCTGCTGGGCGAGACCAACGCCTGGCGCCTGCAGCGGGTTCAGGCGGACTTGCAGCTCGCCCAGCCGGAGGGCAACTGGCTGCAGCCCCTACCCATGCAGTTCAGGCCAGATACCCTGTCGTTGCGCATCCAGGACACTGGCGCCGTGGCGGACACAGGCACGGCGCTGCCGCTGCGCGTCGCCTTGAAAAGCCGAGGACGCCTGAACCTCGATGCCCAAGCCGACCTGGCGCTGGCCAACGCCGCGCCCCTGGCGCTGACCCTGAACAAGGGCCAACTGGAGGTCCAGGCCGCACAACTGGACTTGGGTGCCACGCAGTTGCAGCAGTTGCGCATCCAGCTGCCCTTGAGCGGCACCCTGGGACGCGACGGACTCAACCTGGCCCTGGGCCAGGGCGCGCAGGTCACGCTGACTCGCGCCAGCGCCGGTTCGCTGATGGCCGAAGGACTGCAAGCGCAGCTGGACGGGCTGAAACTCACCGCCGCGCTCAACCCGATGGGCCTTTCGACCGCGAGCCTGCAGGGCACCCTTGACCTGCGCATAAAAAAGCTCAGTCACCCGCGGCTCAAACCCCAGGACTGGCAATGGCAGGGACAGTTGCTCAGCGACCTTCAGCGCACGGAAGTAAAAGGCCAACTCAGTGGCGGCAGCGGACTGAAGCTCGACCTCGAATTGCTGGCCGAGGCCAGCGGCGCCGTGCAGCTGAAAACGGCTCTACATGAGGTGTTTCTGCGTGCCGGCAACTCCCTGGCGGCCACCTTCAGCGATTGGCCAGCCCTGTTGCAACTCGACGCAGGACGCCTGCGGGGTAACGCCCAACTGCACGTGCCAGGACCCGGTGGCGTGCCCCAAGCCGAGCTGTCAGTGGAGCTGCAGGGTGTAGCCGGACTCTACGACAGTACCGCGCTGCAGGGCCTCAGTGGCCAGCTGCAGGTGGCGCTTAGCGCAGGCCGGCTGCAGGTAAAAGTCCCCACGCTGACGCTGCAACAGGCCGATCCCGGTTTTGCCCTGGGCCCCTTGCAGCTGCAAGGCGAATACGCTGCCGCCCAGGACGCCCTCGGCAAAGGCCAACTCAAACTGCAGCAGGCGCACCTGCAAGTGCTTGGCGGCATCCTGAGCCTGCCACCGACGGTCGCCGACCTGGCACAACAGGACCTGCAGTTGCCGTTGCAGGTCCAGGGGCTGGAGTTGCAGCGCCTGCTGGAGGCCTACCCGACCGAAGGGCTGGCCGGCCACGGCACGCTGGACGGTCAGTTGCCGCTGGTCGTGGGTCCGGCGGGTGTGACCGTCCGCCAGGGCCATTTACTGGCCCGTGCGCCCGGGGGCGTTCTGCAGTTCAACTCTCCCCGCATCCGCGCCCTGGGCCAGGCCAATCCCGGAATGAAACTGGTGGCCGATGCCCTCGCGGATTTTCACTACCAGCGGCTGTCCAGCGACGTCGACTATGATCAGCAGGGCAAATTGCGCCTGGCGTTGCGCGTGGAGGGCAGCAATCCCGCCCTTGAAAACGGCCGGCCGATCAACCTGTCGATCAACCTGGAGGAGGATATTCCGATGCTGCTGGCCAGCCTGCAGCTGACCGGCAAGGTCAGCGAACGGATCCGTCAACGGGTGCAGGAACGCCTTGGCCAACCCAAGGCGACACCCTGAACGGCCGCCCTGCGCCGCTCGCCGCCGAGCAGGCACGCGCCCCCCTTTGTGTGCGACCATCGGTTAACCTGCCATCCGCCCCACAGGGAGCTATCGCCATGTTCTTGCGTAACCGGCTTGCGCCGCTGTTGCTGTGCCTGCTGTGCAGCGCCTGCACCCCTACGGTCCAACTGGCGATGCCCAATGAGCCGATCAATATCAACCTGAACGTCAAGATCGAGCACGAAATCTATATCAAGGTGGACAAAGCGCTGGACACCTTGATCGACCCGTCCAGCGGCCTGTTTTAAGGAGATCCATCATGCGCCTGCACACCCGACTGCTGAGCCTGCTATTGGCGCTGTTTATCAGCCTGCCGGCCTGGGCACTGAACCTCAACGATGCAATGTCGGCGTTGGGCGACGCCAAGGCCAGTGGGCAACTCGGCGAACTGCCCAGCGGCTATCTGGGCGTGGTTCAGGACGGCGGTCAGGCAGCGGAAATCGCCCGCCTGATCAACCAGGCGCGACTTGCGGAATACCAGCGACTGGCCCAGGAGAACGGCATTCAACTGAGCGATGTGGAAAAAATAGCCGGTAAAAAAGCCCTGGAAAAAACCCCGGCGGGGCAATACATCCAGCTCAATGGCGCCTGGCAACGCAAATAACGGCCTGGTGGGACGGGCCTGCACGAGTCTTGCGCCGGAGCGCCGACGCTCCCAGCCGATGCCGCTAGCGGCATCGGCCTGCGGGCTGGCAAGCTTGCCCAGTGCGGTGAAATGTGCGGCAGGTCCTCGACAACGCCCGCATAAAGGCGCAGAGTGCGCCCCTTAGGAAACCGGTTGCCTCCAGGGTTACCAGGTAAAAGCCTTCCGATCTGCCTACCTTGCCAAGCCAAGCGGCCATCACGAAGTCCCCGCCCGACCAGCAGCGCGATCCGCCCTTCAGACACAGACTGTCTCGATTCGGCCGATACCTGCCCTCCCAGCCCCTAAATGCCAGCCAAAGTCCCGCGAAGCGGAACTTATGCTTGCCAGCCGACTCTGATCCCCTGCGCCCAGCCATTTGGCTACCCCGCAGCGCACCTAGTCATTTTTCGCGGTCTACACCGTAATACGCAGGAAATCCCTAACAACACATGTCCACTCAATACCAAATCCAGGCCGCTATGCGCACCCTGGCTACCGCTTTTGCCCCGCTGCATTGCCAGATCCAGGCCGCGCGCAAAGGTTGCTTCAGTTTCACCCTGGTCAATGAACAGGGCATCGCCCGTCACAGCCAGCGTCTGTACCCCGGCCAATATTCCTCGGAACCGCTGCAGGCAGTGATCGAGCGAACCCGTCAGGCACTGGCCGCCTAACCCATCGAGCGCCGACACGCTCATCGAGTCGCCTCACTTGGAGCGTTGTCATGGAAGCCACCCACCTCGACCTGATCGTCAAAACCTTTCATCCGCTGCGCGCGTCCTTCGGCCAGCGTCGCCCCGATGGCGGCACCGTGCTGACCCTCGCCGACGAGGCGGATGTCACCGCCTACAGCCGTGTTATCACCTCGGCCGAACGCAGCGATCCGCTGCTGTTCGGCGCAGTGGTGGAAGATGTACGGCGCGAGCTGTCGGTCCGCTCAGGCACCCTGACCGCGGAAATGCGCAAGGTGCTCAAGGAGCAGGACGGGGTGCTGCCCTACCAGCCGGCGTAATCCCCGGCCCGCAAAAAAGCCCTGTCCTGCAGGGCTTTTTTTGGTCCGCCGATTTTTCCAAGGGGCTGCTCAGCCTTCGTCAAAAGAGTCGCGGAAGGCGCGACGCAGCCTGGCGTCTATCCGGTCGAAACGCGCCAACCCGCGACAGACGCGGGCTCGCGCCGATCGTCTGGACGCCGTCGAAAGTCGACCCGACAAGCGAGGCGCAAAGGCTCGGCAAGTGCAAGAGCTGTTTCATCAAAAAAACCCCTCGCCGAACGCTATAAAATGCAACTGGCAGTCGCACTTAGCCGCGACAACACGTATAGTGAGTCGACTGTGCTGCATGTGTCACTGAGAATCGCAACCTGATGTTAGATCTCGATCCAACCATCTACACGACTCCTCTTACTCTTTGCACTCAGTCTCGGCTTGGGCTCTTCCAATGCTGGTGTTAACTTTGTTCAAGGAGACAATCCATGGCTAATCGCGAAACTGGTACCGTTAAGTGGTTCAACGATGAAAAAGGCTTCGGCTTCATCACCCCACAATCCGGCGGTGCTGATCTGTTCGTGCACTTCAAGGCGATTCAGAGCGACGGCTTCAAGAGCCTGAAAGAAGGTCAGACTGTGTCTTTCGTGGCTGCTAAAGGCCAGAAAGGTATGCAAGCTGAAGAAGTTCAGGTGGTCTAAACCCCCCTGTTCTGATCAAAGAAGCCCCGCATCGCCGGGGCTTTTTTGTGCCCGTAGGTTTTTCCGGGCCCGCCACGCGCACCTGCCCTCAGGGTCCGTTCAAGCGTCGCGCCTGGCCGCGAAATGACTCCACCGCCGGTCTCGGGCTGCCGTCGGCGCGGTACAAGCCAAAGCTGCCCATGCCATCCGGCGACGGATAATCCTCCAGGGCGAACCAGTAGACGCGCTGTACATTGGCGCTCAGCTCGCCACGCACACCTTGTCCATAGGGCTTATCGGTCAGGCGCGCCTGGATAAAGGCGAGGGTTTCGCCGAGGCGATCCTGCAGTTCGCGGTCACTGACCCCGAGCCGGCGCTCGGCGACAAAATAGCCCATCTCGGTGATCCAGATCGGCTTGCCGGGAAACCCCTTGAGCGTCATCAGCAGCTGCAAGTTGAACACCTTGCCCAGATACCCCGGGTCGTCATGGCTGCCGACTACACCCAGCGCCGCATACCGGGGCTCGTCCTTATCCATATCATTCGGCGCGCGAATACCTTGCCACCAATGAAACAAATAAGGGTGCACAGCCATGATGTCGAAGGTCTCGCCATAACGACTGTCCTGCTCCCACAGTTGCCAGAAGTAGATCAGATCGGACTTGGACAAACCGGCGTGCACCAACTTGATCCGCCCCCTTAGATCCTGGGTCTGGCGCTGTACCGCCCGCATCAACTTGACGAAGGCTGCCGCGTCCGGTGCCGGTCCCCAGAACTGCTTGATATTCGGTTCGTTCCACACTTGCCACGCGACAATCGGGGTAAAGGGCTGGGGCGCATCGCCCTGGGGCCCATAACGCTGGATCGAGGCTCGCAGAAAATCCGCGTACTCGTCGAATGCGCCTTCCTGGGGCGCCAGTTCGTAGATATCCGCCGCCTTGCGCTCCTGGCGCAATGCCCAGTCCGGGGCATAGTGAACGATGGGCAACAACTGGACGCCCTCCTCATGGGCCACCCGCACCAGCGTATCGAAGGCGTCCCACCGGTAGTCGCCGCGCCTGGGCTGCGCCTCGCGCCACTCCCAGTCCAACCGCACCTGGGTGACCCCCAGGGACCGGGCTTTCTGGAACCGGGTGCGCAAAACGGCCTCCTTGCCCGGCCCCCACATCGTATTGATGCCCAACACCAAACCCTCGGCCTGCGCCAGCGGCAGGCATAACAGCAGCCCCAACAACAATCCCCACCCGCCGCCGCCCGGACGGCCAACCTCCATTCGCCTTTTCATCCGCTGCCCAGCCTCCTTGCTTGACCCCAGTGAATAAACCGCTCCAAGGTCCAAGTCCATCCACCCGGGAGCGGACCCAGCAGTGCCAGTTAAGACCGACTTGGCCCCCCACAGTGCCGCGGCCGCGCTTTTTTGCTCGAAAGACAGCCGTCGGAGAAGCGGGCATCGACGGCACCGTCGACCGAAGTCGTTCCGCCCCTTCCACGGCTCGCCAAGCACTCACAAGCAACGCAATAAACACAAAAAACCCGCCAACGGGCGGGTTGTTTGTCGAACGTGGCGGCTACTGCCAGTTGGCCGCGATCACCGTATTGAGCTGCTCGCGCTGGCTGGTGCTGAGCGTCAGCTCACCCCCCGCCGGCGCGCCAAAGGCGGCCATGGCATTGACCAGTACATCCACCTGGCTGGCGTACAAGGCAGACGTCCCAGCCTGGACTTTGTCCAGCTGCTGCGCCGGGCTGGCGTACCAGTCCTGCACGGTGATGCGGTCCTCCGATCCGCGCACGTCCAGCACCAGGTCGTTGCCCTGGCGCGACAGCCAGAGGTTCTCCCGGGTGAGGCCCTCCAGGCTCAGCACATCGGTGTCAGCCGGCGTGTTGGACAGGTTGTTCAGCACATCCTGGCCATCGCCCGCGGCGAACAGGTAGGTGTCGGCACCGTCGCCGCCCAGCAGGTAGTCGTTGCCCTTATTGCCGCGCAGCCGGTCGTTGCCCAAGCCGCCGTCGAGCAGCTCGGCGTCCGAGGAGCCGA
>NZ_JBEVDL010000085.1:0-52381 GCF_040514055.1 Pseudomonas sp. | reverse complement strand
GGGGTCGGAGTCTGAGTGATCCCCACATATTTAGCCCACCACTCGGCTTTGTTGCTGCGCTTCGTAGCGCAGTCGGCGCTCGAGGTCTTCCAGGACGTTCCCACTGAGGGAGGTGGCGTGTTTTCGGCCGTATTCCAGGCCTAAGCGCCACAGCGACAGGGCCCGCTTACGCCTGAGGCTGTTGCTCTGGAAGCGCCGTTCATGGCCCAGCTGGCGCGCCTGCAAACCCACCAACAAAATCAGGTAGTTGGCCAACGCGGCGATCAACAACAGCACCTCGATACGTTTGGGGCAGTGGCTGCGGTGCAACTCGAGACCCAGTCCCAGCGGTGCGCTTTTCACGTCACGAAACCCTTCCTCGATTTGCATGCGGCGCTTGTACAGCGCCACGACCTGAGCCGCATTCCATTGGGTCTCGGGCAGGTTACTGGCCAACAACCAGGGCTCGCGTTCGCGTCGCCCGTGGACGCGGCTGCGTTTATCGCGCGCGATACGCCCACTGATTCGCTGGTGCCGGCGCGCGTGGGCCGGTTGTTTCACACCGTACAAGCGGGTGACGAAGGGATGTTTGCGGGTCATTTCCACCGTCCCCAGTGCCTTGGGCGACGCGGTCGCCTGGGCATACAGGCCGGTCACCGGGGCCCAGGGCTGCGTGCCGATCCGGTAAAGGTCCCGGTTGCGCACCCGTCCGACGTAGTACCAGCCCTGGGCCTGGACGGCCTGTAACCAGGGCCGGCGAAAGCCGGCATCGGTGACCAGGATCGGCGTGCAGCCCGCGGGGAGCATGGCGGCCAACGCCTGCAGTAATTGCTTTTGGTAGCGGGGACAGCCCTCGCGGTCGTGCACGTGCTCGTAAATCGCCATGGAGCGCCCGGCCAGGGGCAGCGCGGCACGCAGCAAAAAGTAGCGCCCAGGCGCATCGATGGGGGACCAGTCGACCAAGATCAGCGGGTGCTTTAGGGCACCGAGTACGGCGCGCAGCATTGCCCAGTAAAACAGTGGGCGCTCGGCCTGCAGGTGCGGGTTGGCCAGCAGGCGGTCGACGCGCTTGATGGCGTGTTTGGGGTATGCCGTGCCAGGCATGGCGCGGCCCAACCCGGTCAAGGTCAGGCGGCAGCCATTCAATAGGGCCGCTACGGTGCACATCAGGGCAGTGAGACGACGAGCGTGAACGGTAGGGAGTGCTTGCGCGAGTGCGGCGTGTAAAAATCGAACGGTCTGCATGGGAATCACGGGGACGTGGACTGTTTGGTGACAACCACGATGCTCGCCCATGCAGACGTCTTCAAGCCCAAGCGTTTGAGCCACCACGGATTTTTGTGGGGATCACTCAGGGTCGGAGTGAATAATCGATCAGGCGTAACGGCGGGCAACGGTACGCGCCAGGCTCGGCGTGCTAACGATATTACAACCGGAACCTCGATTTTTAGCACTACGCCCGAAAAACCAGCGTCAATAGCGCCGAGTCAGCCAGTTTATGGCAGCAACGCTCCAGATAGGGCAAATGACTATTTCATCAACTCTCATAGTCTTCGCACGCCGGATGCGTTCTGGAAACGCCTGTGGAGCGGCAGCTCCGCAGAGGAACAGTCAGGTCTTATCGCCTGCTACACCCCCCATCGGGCTCGCCCGGCCACTGGATCCCTATCTGGTGAGCGTGCATGAACTGGAGCGTCGACTGCTCATCACCGCACAGGGCAGCACGACCCCGAAACCTAGAAAGATTGGCGGCCTACAACCATTTGGCCGCTACCTACGGGGGGCGCGCGTGCCTGAGGGTCGAAGCGGCTCGCCCTCTTGGCGCCACTCAAGCGCAACCTGTTTGCAGCGGTTCTATAGTCACCCCACACCCGCCAACGCGGGGATCGTCGATTCAGGAGGAAACGACAATGATCAGACTACGGAACAAGCCCTTCGCCGCCCTCTGCTACCGTTATCGCAGCGTGCAAGAAATGCAAAAAGATCTGCAGGGTATCGCCAACGTTGATGACTGTAACGCCTGGGGACTCACCGCCGAGGAGTGGCGTGAGCAGGTCACGCTTGCGCTGAAGGCACGTATGGCGCACAACGTGGCCTAAAGGCAATGCCCCTGGCCCGCGCTGAACCCGCGGGCCAGAACACATCCTCGCGGCCTAGGCGGACCCTACCTGATCAGGGCATATCCTGGGACTGGATCATTTATACGGCCAATCCACCACAAAAGCCGTTCGCCTACTCCCGATTGCCCCTCGATCAGCGTTACTAGGCGTCATGTTAAGTGACCGTCGTTAAACAGCCCTCTGGTCCCACGCAGGATGCGTGAATGACGCATTGCGCAGGGTTATGCAAACGGCCAGCCTAGCGTTAGCGGTCTCGCCGACCGACCTTCGTTTTGTGGCCTGTAAACGCCCATGCCGTACCGAAGCCGCTGACGTCGCATGTCACATACCACACTGACTTTCAGACGCCAGTAACGCAGGTCAACCGTATCGATAACCCCCGTCGCTTCGGCCATATCCAACAGTCCACTGGCGCGGGCTTGATCGGGCTTCGCCGAGTGCGACTGGGCGTCGAGTTCGTGTTCGAGGAGCTCAATTGCAGCCGAATGATTAGGTGATTGGGCCTCTGCAAGGTTCTTCATCTGTGCCTCCATAGCTGCCTGATCCCCGACAATTGATAGCAGGGCCAGCAGAAATACCGATGCCATCTTCTCCACCTGTATTCAGTGGAAAATAAAGTGGTCGCTATAGTTCACTGTTTCGGGGCGCTGCGCCTTGAGGTCCCGCGGGGTTTGAGGCGGACTGGGAGTTTTTTACTTTCAAGAGGCAATACTTGCGCCACGTTGGTCAGTCGTCCGTACGCCGGAGATTCGTTACTCCGTTGCCCGAATCACTGCCTGTAGCGACGGCAAAATCCTCCCTAAACTGCTTCGCAAGAAGCTCCACCTGCAGAGGCGTTCGGCAGTTCGCCTTGGGCACTCCCACAATGGCAAACCCATCAAGGCCGGCGCGGCTTTGAAATTGAAAGGTTAAGGTCCCGTCTGGGCAGCGCGTGCAGATCGCGCTGAACGATGGCATGTACAGGTCGAGAATTTGCTCGATGGTACCGAGTGGCAGGTGCTCATTCACAACGTTCGTCCTGACGATTCAAGCGCTAAAACGATGGTAACCACCCAATGGCTTTGCTGGAGATCGGAGTGTAGTGGCGATCTGATGAACCCGACCTGCCAAAGTACCGTTTGCATAAAGGCGATCTCTAAAGTACCAAACCGGCAGGTACACCCTACCCCACCGCACTCAAGCCTTTGATTGGCGCGTCTGTATCCTCAAGCTTTAACGCCGCGACGAGGCGCGGGCAGCCCAATGCCGTCTGAAAGGTTGCAGCCTGCCTCCCCCGACCACCTTGTGCGTTACCCAGAGCTTTCGCTGTTTTCAACGCGATGCCCGCCGTGCACGAATCCCTCTCAGCGCAGACGGCGTCAGCCTCTTCAGAACGCGCTACTTACAATGTACCGTCCACAACTGATCCAGCCGCGTTGTGTAGCTCTGGCTCATCATCTCGCAGCGCATACATTGCTGCTCTGGGCTTTTTGCTGCTGACTCCGCTAGCCCTGAAGCTGGGATGCATGAAAGCCAGGCTGTGCGGCGGCTTTACTGACGCCGTTACGTTCTGCCAGGCCAGCGCTTCGCCTTGTCAGCGAGGGAATGACGGGGGCGGCTTTGCTTCATCGGGATGGAGAACCTTGGCATGGTTCACCCCGTTGCGGTTTCTCGCTTAACGGGTGTCCACAGAAACTGGGCAGAATCAGTCGAGCCAATCTCAATTGGCAACGAATTGGCAACCAGAGCAGCCAAATCCCAGAAACAACAAAGCCCGGTCCTTTCGGAACCGGGCTAAGTCATTGAATTAAATGGTCGGGACGGAGTGATTTGAACACTCGACCCCTTGCACCCCATGCATGTCGCCATCGAGGCAGACCTCACAGTAGTACTACGAACACTCGAAATGCCTAGCCGTTTATGCCCTTGGCCGCCTGTTCCAGTCGATCCAACAAATCCGCCCAGTCCTGCATCATCTGCCGCCGCTGCTCGACATACTGGGCGTGGTTATAGGCCCCACGCACCTGATTCGGATCGGCGTGCGACAGTTGAGCCTCGATCCAGTCAGGGTTGTAGCCTAACTCGTTAAGGGCCGTCGAGAGCGTCCCTCGAATGCCATGGCCGGTTAGCCGCCCCTGATAACCCAGGCGCTTGATGGCACCATTTAGCGTGTTTTCGCTGATGGGTTTATTGGGGTCGTTTCGACCGGCCAACGGCCAACAAGTAGCGGTATTGCCCTGAAAAGGGCAGTAGCCTATTCACCACCTCCACGGCCTGGCGTGACAAGGGCACCAAGTAGGGAGGCACCGCCCCGCTTTCGGTTCTCACGCGCGCCCTGAGCTGTTTCACGCCCTCAGGTGGCACCCGCCATAAGGCGTTTTCCAGATCGAATTGATCCGGCGTGGCAAAGCGCAGCTCTTGCGTACGTACCCCGGTCAACAGCAGCAGGCGAACCCCCATCAGCGTCAGCATCGATCCTTGAGCGGCGCGCAGAGCGACCAGAAACGCGCCGAGCTCGTCCTGACGCAGGATCGGGTTGTGCTGTACCGGGGGTTGCACCGCTGCGACGATGTCCAGGTCCGAGCATACACGGCAGCCCGGCATGAGGCCGGGGCGTCAGCCGTGACAATCGACCGCGAGCTTGCCGCGCTGTCGAGGCGATCAACTGGTGCAACGTGGAATTCGAGTGCGCCCTGCCCAATCGCGTGAAGGGTCGCACCCTCAAGGAGCCCGAAGGCCGGGTACGGTGGCTGACGCGAGCCGAGGTCGAGGTCGAGGCACTTTGTCGGGCTGCGCGGGCGCAGAAAATCGGCATCACTCTGGAGAGCTTCGTGCGGTTGGCGGTGAATACGAGGTGCCGAAAGGAGGAAATGCTGGGGCTCGAGTGCTGCGCACCTGATCAATGCCGGCGCTGCGCTGGCGGAAGTCGGCAATTTAATGGGTCACTCGACGATCATGATGACCGAGCGGTACGCGCAGTTGGCGCCGGCGCGAGTGCGGGATGCAGCCAGGGTATTGGACGGTCTGCGTGAACAGGGGAGTTCACGTTCCGTTCACGCAACTGATCCAGTGTGCGTAGGATCAGGAGGCTAAAAGCTCGCAACCCCTTGATTTATAAAATGGTGCGGACGGAGAGACTCGAACTCTCACAGCTTGCGCCGCTGGAACCTAAATCCAGTGTGTCTACCAATTCCACCACGTCCGCGGGTAAAAGCTTTAAACAAACAAGCCAGGCTATAAAAGCCTGGCTCGTTTTCGAAATATGGGGTGGACGATGGGGATCGAACCCACGACAACAGGAGTCACAATCCTGTGCTCTACCAACTGAGCTACGCCCACCATATAACGTCTTGCATCTTACCTGTATTGCTTGTGCCAAAGTTGCCAAATTGGCGCACCCGGCAGGACTCGAACCTGCGACCACCCGCTTAGAAGGCGGGTGCTCTATCCAGCTGAGCTACGGGCGCTTATCAATCCGACTTCGTTTACACGGAGCGCAGACTTCAAGCTCGACTACAGCGAAACCAGATATCGGCCCGCTTTGCCTTTGTACCCAGCTTCTGGCTGTGCTCGGCAAGCGGGGCGTATGTTATCGATGAGGCCAGGGGTCGTCAACCATAAATGTGAAAAAATTCAGCGAGATAAAGGAGTTACGGGAAAATGCTGACAAGCTGCCTTTGCCCACCCGCCCGACCATGCGAGAATGCGCGTCCTTTTTCGATCCTTCCCGATGGTTAACCAAGCGTCATGACCGCACAACTGATTGACGGCAAGGCAATAGCTGCCGGCCTGCGCCAACAGATCGCCAAACGTGTCGCCGAACGCCGCGAGCAGGGCCTGCGCGCGCCGGGCCTGGCGGTGATACTGGTGGGCAGCGATCCGGCCTCGCAAGTCTATGT
Organism: Pseudomonas sp.; assembly: GCF_040514055.1. Taxonomy (GTDB): domain Bacteria; phylum Pseudomonadota; class Gammaproteobacteria; order Pseudomonadales; family Pseudomonadaceae; genus Aquipseudomonas. The sequence continues at coordinate 46,404 of NZ_JBEVDL010000085.1, read as the reverse complement.
GTCCCATAAACGCAAAGACTGCGAAGAAGTCGGCTTCCTCTCCAAAGCCTACGACTTGCCGGCCGACACCAGCCAGGCCGACCTGGAAGCCCTGATCGACCAGCTGAACGACGAGCCAAGCATCGACGGCATCCTGGTCCAACTGCCGCTGCCGGCCCACCTCGATGCCTCGCACTTGCTCGAGCGCATTCGCCCGGACAAGGACGTCGACGGCTTCCACCCTTATAACATCGGCCGTCTGGCCCAGCGCATGCCGCTGCTGCGCCCCTGCACACCCAAGGGCATCATGACCCTGCTGCAAACCACCGGGGTCGACCTCTATGGCTTGCACGCGGTGGTGGTGGGCGCCTCCAATATCGTCGGGCGGCCCATGGCCATGGAACTGCTGCTGGCCGGTTGCACGGTCACCGTGACCCACCGTTTCACCCGCGACCTGGCTCGCCATGTGGCCGATGCCGACCTGCTGGTGGTGGCGGCGGGCAAACCCGGACTGGTCCAAGGCGAATGGGTCAAGCCGGGGGCGATCGTGATCGACGTCGGCATCAACCGCCAGGCAGACGGCAAGCTGGTGGGTGACGTGGTCTACGAGACCGCCCTGCCCCGCGCCGGCTGGATCACGCCGGTGCCGGGCGGCGTCGGTCCCATGACCCGCGCCTGCCTGCTGGAGAACACCCTGCACGCGGCCGAGCACCTGCACGCCTGAGCCTAACGCGCGAATTAAAAACGGCACCTGAAGGTGCCGTTTTTTATGGGCAGGGGTTGATGGGGATCGCGGGCAATACCCTGTATACCCGACCGTCCCGCCGGGCCCCTGGATTCCCGCCTGCGCGGGAATGACGGCGTCGAGAGCGCCATCCGCCGTGACGGGCGATCGGCTCTGGCCTTTCCCTGCGCAACTGGCTAGCGTCGAGGTTTTGTCTGGGCGGTCCGTGACCTTGCCCCTGGATTCCCGCCTGCGCGGGAATGACGACGTCCAGAGAGGCGTGCGACGTGAAGCCCAATCGGCCTGTGGCGCGCCCGAGATTGAGCCAGCGCGCGTCGAGGTTTTGCCTGGGCGGTCCGTGGCCGGGCCCCTGGATTCCCGCCTGCGCGGGAATGACGGCGTCGAGAGCGCCGAGCGGCCTGACGAGCAATCGGCTCCGGCCCTTCCCTGTCAGCCAGCGCGCGTCGAGGTTGTTGCCTGGCCGGTCCCTCGTCGTACCCCTGGATTCCCACCTGCGCGGAATGACGGCGTCCAGAGAGGTGTGCGGCGTGAAAGCCCGAACCGCCCTCTTACCGCTGCCATAAAAAACGGCGCCCGAGGGCGCCGTTCTGTTGTTGCCGCAAAAAGCCTTACTTGCGTGCCTGTTCCCAGGACTTCAGCAGTTCGCTGTAGACCACGGTCTCGCCCTTGGGTTTTTCATTGGCCAGCTTGGGCTTGGGTGCGCCCGGCTGGTCGAACCAGTATTGCGGGTCACGCGGCTCGTTCAGCTTGGGACCGCATTCGCCTTGCACCTTGGAACGCTCCAGGCGCGCCATCATGGTGTCCTGCGCCGCGGCCAGGCCATCCAGCGCCTCTTGCGGGGTCTTGTCGCCACTGGCGGCTTCGGCGATAAACTGCCACCACAGCTGCGCCAGGCGCGGGTAGTCCGGCACGTTGGTGCCGGTCGGCGTCCATTGCACCCGGGCCGGGCTGCGGTAAAACTCGACCAGGCCGCCCAGTTTCGGCGCGGCGTCGGTCATGGCCTGGGAGTTGATGTCGGACTCACGAATCGGCGTCAGGCCCACCAGGGTCTTTTTCAGGGACACGGTCTTTGAGGTGACGAACTGGGCGTACAGCCAGGCCGCCAGGCGTTGCTTCTCGGGGGTCGACTTGAGGAAGGTCCAGGAACCGGTGTCCTGGTAACCCAGCTTCATGCCCTCTTCCCAATAAGGACCCTTGGGCGACGGCGCCATGCGCCACTTCGGCGTACCGTCCTCGTTCATCACCGGCAGGCCAGGCTTGGTCATGTCGGCGGTAAAGGCGGTGTACCAAAAGATCTGCTGAGCGATGCTGCCCTGGGACGGTACCGGGCCGGACTCGGAGAAGGTCATGCCCTGGGCTTCCGGCGGCGCGTACTTACGCATCCAGTCGACATACTTGGTGGTGGCGAAGACCGCTGCCGGGCCGTTGGTGTCGCCGCCACGGGAGACGCTGGAGCCCACCGGACGGCAGCCTTCCACACGAATGCCCCACTCGTCCACTGGCAAGCCGTTGGGCAGGCCCTTGTCGCCGCCACCGGCCATGGAGAACCAGGCGTCGGTGAAACGCCAACCCAGGGACGGGTCTTTCTTGCCGTAGTCCATGTGGCCGTAGATGCGCTTGCCGTCGATTTCCTTGACCTTCTCCGAGAAGAACTCGGCGATGTCTTCATAGGCGGACCAGTTGACCGGCACCCCCAGCTCGTAGCCGTAGATTTCCTTGAACTTGGCCTTCAGCTCGGGGCGCTCGAACCAGTCGGCGCGGAACCAGTAAAGGTTGGCGAACTGCTGGTCGGGCAGCTGGTACAGCTTCTTGTCCGGACCGGTGGTGAACGAGATGCCGATAAAGTCCTGCAGGTCCAGGGTCGGCGAGGTCACGGCCTTGCCTTCGTTGGCCATCATGTCGCTGATCGCCACGGCCTTGCCGTAGCGGAAGTGGGTGCCGATCAGGTCGGAGTCGTTGATGTAACCGTCGTAGATGTTCTTGTACGACTGCATCTGGGTCTGCAGTTTTTCAACCACATCGCCTTCCTGCATCAGGTCGTGCTTGAGCTTGATCCCGGTGATTTCGCTAAAGGCCTGGGCCAGCACCTTGGACTCGTATTCGTGGGTGGCGATGGTTTCCGAGGCGACGTTGATTTCCATGCCACGGAACGGCTCGGCCGCCTTGATAAACCACTTCAGTTCCTCGAGCTGCTGCTCGGGCGTCAGGGTCGAAGGGGTGAACTCGGCACCCAACCATTTTTTTGCCGCGTCCTCGTAAGCATCCGCCCAGGCGGCACCGCTCAAGCCGGACAATGCCAGCAGGGCCGTCAGTGCCGCGCTATGTCGGGTCTTGTTGTTATTGTTGAACATAGACATCTCCTTTCTGGTTTGTTGGTAGGCACCGCTCGACCGAAACCGGCGTCGAAGCCCGTGCAGCACTCGCACTCTCGCTCGCCAGGCCTAACCCCAGCGCATCACCGCAAACAGCCACAGCATGGAAACAACGGACGCGATCCAGGTCGGCCAGTCGGTTACCCCGACCACCAACAGGTGCAGGTAGGCACTGCCGAGCAGGCCGATAAACAACCGGTCGCCGCGGGTGGTGGCGATCGGCAGGAAACCCCGGCGTTCGACGCAGGGGGAGCGCAGCTCCCAGACTGTCATGCTCACCAGCACCAGGGCAATGGCGCCGAAAAAGGCCGCCGTGGGTAAGGTCCAAGCCATCCAATCCATCGTATTTCTCCTCAGACGCGGCCGAGGGCAAAGCCCTTGGCCACATGGTTACGGACGAACCAGATCACCAGCATGCCGGGCAGGATGGTCAACACGCCGGCCGCGGCCAGCACCCCCCAGTCGATGCCCGAGGCCGAGACCGTACGGGTCATCACCGCCGCAATCGGCTTGGCATTGACCGAGGTCAGGGTCCGTGCCAGCAGCAGTTCCACCCAGGAAAACATAAAGCAGAAGAACGCCGTCACCCCGATGCCGGAGCCGATCAGCGGGATAAAGATCTTCAGGAAAAACTTCGGGAAACTGTAGCCGTCGATATAGGCCGTCTCGTCGATTTCCTTCGGCACCCCGGACATGAACCCTTCGAGGATCCACACCGCCAATGGCACGCTGAACAGGCAGTGGGCCAGGGCGACGGCTATATGGGTGTCGAACAGGCCGATCGACGAATACAGCTGGAAGAACGGCAGCAGGAACACCGCAGGTGGCGCCATGCGGTTGGTCAGCAGCCAGAAAAACAGGTGCTTGTCGCCCAGGAAGCGATAACGCGAGAACGCGTAGGCCGCCGGCAACGCCACGGTCAGGGAGATCAGCGTGTTCAGGCACACGTAGTACAGCGAGTTAAGGTAACCCTCGTACCAGCTGGGGTCGGTGAAGATCACCCGGTAGTTGGCCAGGGTGAAATCCTGCGGCCACAACGTCAGGGTGCCGAGGATCTCGGTGTTGCTCTTGAACGACATGTTCAGCAACCAGTAGATCGGCACCAGCAGAAAGAGGATATACAGCGACAACACGATTTTCTTGCGCAGCATCTCGGCCTCCTCAGCGACGGGTGTCGGCGTGGGTCATGGCGGTATAGAACAGCCAGGACACCAGCAGGATGATCAGGAAATACACCAGCGAGAACGCGGCGGCCGGGCCCAGGTCGAACTGCCCGATGGCCATCTGCGTCAGGGTCTGGCTAAGGAAGGTGGTGGCGTTGCCTGGCCCGCCGCCGGTCAGTACGAAGGGTTCGGTGTAGATCATAAAGCTGTCCATAAAGCGCAACAGCACGGCGATCAGCAACACGCTCTTCATCTTCGGCAGCTGGATATGCCGGAACACCGCCCAGGACGAGGCCCGGTCGATGCGCGCGGCCTGGTAGTAGACGTCGGGAATGGCGCGCAGCCCGGAGTAGCTGAGCAGCGCCACCAGCGAGGTCCAGTGCCAGACGTCCATTACCAGTACCGTGACCCAGGCGTCCAGGGTGTTGGAGGCGTAGTTGTAGTCCACCCCCATGCCATTCAGACCCCAGCCCAGCAGGCCGATATCGGCGCGGCCGAAGATCTGCCAAATGGTGCCAACCACGTTCCACGGGATCAGCAGCGGAATGGCCATGACGATCAGGCACAACGAGGCCCAGCGGCCCTTGGTCGGCATGGTCAGGGCGATGGCGATGCCCAGTGGAATCTCGATCAGCAGCACGCAGCCCGAGTAGATAAACTGGCGCAGCAGCGAGTCGTGCAGACGCGAGTCCTGCAGCACCTGCTTGTACCAGTCGAAGCCGACGAAGGTGCGGGTCGACTGGTCGAAGATGTCCTGTACCGAGTAGTTGACCACCGTCATCATCGGCACAATGGCGCTAAAAGCCACCAGCAGGAACACCGGCAGCACCAGCCACCAGGCCTTGTTGTTGTAGACCTTGTTCATGGCGCCACCTCCACCAGGTACTCGTCGGCATAGAGCATCAGCCACTGCGCCGGAAAACTGATATAGGCCTGCTTCTGCGGCACCGGCTGGTCTTCCTGCAGGCGCACCTTGAGGGTCTGCTCGCCCAGGCGCAGGGCCAGGATCTTGTAGGTCCCCAGGTCCTCGACATGCAGCACGTCGCAGCACAGCGCATCGGGATAGGGGCCGTCCCAGACGTGCACGAATTCCGGGCGAATGCCGATCTTCAAGCTCTTGCCGGGCAGTTCCGCCAGGCGCTGGTTCAGGGCGTCGCCCAGCGGCAGGCGCACCTCGCCGAACTGCACGCCACCGGGACAGGCCTGCACCTCGATCAGGTTCATGCCGGGGCTGCCGATAAAGTAGCCGACGAAGGTGTGGCTGGGCCGCTCGAACAGCTCGCGCGGGGTGCCGAACTGGACGATCTGGCCGCCGTACATCACCGCGATCTTGTCGGCGAAGGTCGAGGCCTCCAACTGGTCATGGGTGACATAGACCATGGTGATATTGAACTGCTCGTGGATCTGCTTGAGCTTGCGCCGCAGTTTCCACTTCAGGTGCGGGTCGATCACCGTCAGCGGTTCGTCGAAGAGGATCGCCGACACGTCGTCGCGTACCAGGCCGCGGCCCATGGAGACCTTCTGTTTTTCGTCGGCGGTCAGGTTGCTGGCTTTTTTCTTCAGCAGCGGGTGCAGGTCCAATACCTCGGCGATTTCGTGCACCTTGCTCAGCACGCGCGCCTCGGTCATACCCTGGTTGCGCAGCGGAAAAGCCAGGTTATCGAACACCGTCATGGTGTCGTAGACCACCGGAAACTGGAACACCTGGGCGATATTGCGTTTTTCCGGGGGCAGCTGGTTGACCTCCACGCCGTCGAACAGCACCTGGCCCTCGGACGGGCTGAGCAGGCCGGAGATGATATTGAGCAGGGTCGACTTGCCGCAGCCGGACGGGCCGAGCAAGGCATAGGCGCCGCCCTGTTCCCAGTTGTGGGTCATTTCCCGGATCGCGTAATCCGCCGGGCCGCTCGGCTGGCTGCTGTAGCTGTGCGCCAGGTTCTGCAAACGAATCTCGGCCATCAGGCACTCCTCGCCAGGCGACGACTGGGTGCCTGGGCCAAACGACCCTGGGCGTCGAAGACAAACAGTTTATGGGTCGGGATATAGATCAGGATCGGCGCGTCGACGTCGTACTCGTGAACGCCTGGCAGGTGCAGCACCAGCACGAAGTGCTCGTTGCGCACGTGCAGGAAGGTTTCCGAGCCGCTGATTTCCGCCAGTTCGACGGTCACCGCCAGTTCCAGGTCGTCGTCGTTGGACGGCACCAGGCCGATATGGCTGGGGCGCACGCCAAAACGGTAGTTGCCCTCGCCCAAATCGCGCAGGTCGGAATTCAGCGGGAAGTGCACGCACTCCTCGAAACTCACCTCGGTGCCGCTGATGCGTCCGGCCATCAGGTTGATCGGCGGCTCGGAGAACAGCTCGGCCGCCAGCACCTGCTGCGGACGGTGGTAGACCTCGGCGGTCTTGCCGCTCTGGATCACCCGCCCCTCGTGCAGGATGGTGGTGGTACCGCCCAGGGCCAGGGCCTCGTTGGGCTCGGTGGTGGCGTAGATGGCGATGGTATGGCGGGTGCGGAACAGCTCGCGCATTTCCTGGCGCAGCTCTTCGCGCAGCTTGTAGTCGAGGTTGACCAGGGGCTCGTCGAACAGCACCAGGTCGGCGTCCTTGACCAACGCCCGGGCCATGGCGGTGCGCTGCTGCTGGCCGCCGGACAGCTCCAGGGGATGGCGCTTGAGCAGGGCCTCGATATGCAGCATGCGCGCGGTTTCCTGCACCTTGCGCTCGATCTCGTCGGCCGACACACCGGCCTGGCGCAACGGCGAGGCGATGTTCTCGTACACGGTCATGGTCGGGTAGTTGATGAACTGCTGATAGACCATCGATACGTTGCGCTTGCGCACCGGGACGCCGGTGACATCGGCGCCATTCATCAGGATGCGGCCGCTGGTGGGCTTGTCCAACCCGGCCATCAGGCGCATCAGGCTGGTCTTGCCGGCCAGGGTGCGGCCCAGCAGTACGTTGAAGGATCCGGGTTCGAAACTCAGGCAGGCGTCGTCGATATACAGCTGATTGTCGACGAGCCGGCTGACATGCTCGAGGGTGAGCGACATGGCGTGCCCTTATTATTGTGTGCCCTGCGGTCAGACCGCTTTGCCTGGGCATTGCGACTTCCATGCCGTTTTTTGCCAGAATCCATAAAAAACACCTAACATACTGATTAATATGTATTTAATAGAGTCGTCATGTCTTGGCAAACCAATCACCTGCGCAACTGTTCAGTGTTCAACGTGAACAACTGAACACTTTTGCCGTTGACACTGAACACTGCTGAACAACACTCTGTAGGCCAGAAAACGGTACGGGCCCGACCCGCGACCGGATAAAAACAAGAAGCACGGCATCACAAGAAGCGAAAACCCTATGGCTGTCCCTGCCCCCGCTCCGTCCCACGACACCCTGATCCAGGATTCCTGGGCCCGCTGCCGCGAATTCGGCCTGACTCACCTGAGTGCCCCGACTTTTACCCGGCCGGCCCAGGGCGATGTCTCGGCGCTGCTGGAAAGCCAGCATTTCCTGGTGCAGACCACCCACCGCGAAGTGCTGCCGTTCTACGAGAACATCCTGGCCAATTCCAACTGCCTGATCATGCTGGCCGACAGCCAGGGCCAGTTGTTGCAGTCCTGGGGCGACCAGCGTTTTATCGAACCGGCCCATGCCCCCGGTTTTGTCGCGGGCGCCAGTTGGCTGGAGCGCTTCACCGGCACCAATGCCATCGGCACCGCCTTGACCAGCGGCCAGGCGGTGCATATCCAGCACGACGAGCACTTCCTCAAGGCCAACCGTTTTATGACCGGTTCGGCCTCGCCGATCTTCGACGCCAAGCGGCAGATGATCGGTGTGTTGGACGTTTCCAGCGACAGCTACCTGCCGCCCTCCCACACCCTGGGCATGGTCAAGATGATGAGCCAGTCGGTGGAGAACCGGCTGATCCTCAACCTGTTCCAGGGCAACTACTACCAACTGACCTTCAACACCGGCCTGGACAACCTGGACAGCCAGTGGGCCGGTCTGCTGATCTTCGACGACAGCGGCCAGGTGGTCTCGGCCAATCGCCGCGCCGACACCCTGCTCGGGGTCGGCCTGTCGCGGGTGACGATCGAAAGTTTGTTCGGCCTGCCGTTGCGCCAACTGCTCAACCAGCCCGAAGGCCTGCCCTTCGCCCTGCGCGCCGCCGGCCGTTACCGCTTTCATGGCGTGCTCAAGCGTCCGCAGCAGGCCCCGGCGATCCAGGCGCGGGATTTTCGCCCCGCGCCAGCCGTGTCGGCGATCGAGACGGCGGCCGAGGGCGATGACTTCACCCTGGCCTCGATCAACCTCGGCGACCCGCGGGTGGACAAGGCCGTGCGCCAGGCCGAACGCCTGCTGGAAAAAGCCATACCGATCCTGATCCAGGGCGAGACCGGGGTCGGCAAGGAAGTCTTCGTCAAGGCCCTGCACCGCTCCAGTTCACGGGCCAAGCAACCGCTGATCGCGGTCAACTGCGCGGCGATTCCCGCCGACCTGGTGGAGTCGGAACTGTTCGGCTATGAAAAAGGCGCCTTCACCGGCGCCAGCCAGAAAGGCAGCATCGGCCTGATCCGCAAGGCGCACAAAGGCACGCTGTTTCTCGACGAGATCGGCGATATGCCGCTCAAGGTCCAGGCCCGTTTGCTGCGGGTGCTGCAGGAGCGCAGCGTGCAGCCCCTGGGCGCCAGCGAACCCCATGCGGTGGATATCCGCCTGGTCTCGGCGACCAACCGCTCGTTGCGCCAGGACGTGCTCGACGGCCTGTTTCGCCAGGACCTTTACTACCGCATCAGCGGCCTTAACCTGGAATTGCCGCCCCTGCGCGAACGCACCGACAAAGCCGCGCTGTTCCAGCGGCTGCTGGCCTATCACCGCGAAGCCGGGCAATACGCGGGCCTGAGCGACGAGGTGGCGGGCCTGTTTCACGACCATCCCTGGCCCGGCAACCTGCGCCAGCTCAGCAGCGTGATCCAGGTGGCGCTGGCCATGGCCGACGACCAGCCGATCGGGGTCGAACACCTGCCTGACGATTTCTTCGCCGACTTGCACTCAGCCGCTTCGGTCCAGGTAACGGTGCCCAGCGCGCCGACGGCCAGCCGCCCCGATCCTGCCGAGCCCGTTGCCGATGCCGACCTGGCCAGCCAGTTCCAGGCCTGTGGCGGCAATATCTCGCACCTGGCCCGCCGCCTGGGCGTCAGCCGCAACACCCTGTACAAACGCCTGCGCGAACAGGGGCTGAAGCTGTAGCGAGTGTGTCGCGCGCTGTCATTGCCCCCCTGCGTCGCCGGGTTGGGACGCGGAGCGTCCGGTCGGCGTGCCCACGCGGAGCGTGGGTACGATCAGGTCAGGGTGGTCGGGAGCGCTCGCCGCTCCGCCGGGCAGCCGGATCGGTATAAACTGCGCGCCCCTCTATCCGTGCCCACGCTTCCCATGACCCCAGCCGCCCTCGACACTCTTCAGCAGCACCTGCTCACCGCCCTGGCAAACGCGCCCGATGAGGTCCGTCGGCTGTTTCACGGGCGTGGCCATCGGTGGCCGGGGCTGGAGTCGATCACCGTCGATTGGCTGCAGGGGGTGCTGCTGGTGACACTGTTTCGCCAGCCGGCAGAGGCCGAACTGGCGGACTTGAAACAGCGCTTGCTGGCCCTGGCCGAGAGCGCGGCCTGGCGTGAACGCAACGGGCAAAAACTGCTGCTGCAGCACCGCTACCGCGCCGACAGCGCCAGCGAGTTCCTGCTGGGCGAGCCCGTCGATCACTGGCCTGTAAGCGAACACGGCCTGCGCTTCAAGCTGGACCTGGGCAGGAACCAGAACAGCGGGCTGTTCCTCGACATGCGTTACGGTCGACGCTGGGTCCAGCAGCAGGCACAGGGCAAGCGCGTGTTGAACCTGTTCGCCTATACCTGCGCATTTTCGGTGGCCGCCATCGCCGGTGGCGCCCTGCACGTGCTCAACCTGGACATGGCCAAGGGGCCGCTGACCCGGGGCCGCGACAACCACCGGCTCAACGGCCACGACCTTGGCAAGGTGGGCTTCCTCGGCCACGACCTGTTCAAGTCCTGGGGAAAAATCAGCAAATGCGGCCCTTATGATCTGATCATCGTCGATCCGCCGTCCTTTCAGAAAGGCAGTTTCGTGCTGACCCAGGACTATCGGAAAGTACTGCGCCGCCTGCCCGGCCTGCTCAGCGAACAGGGCCAGGTATTGGCCTGCCTGAACGATCCGGCCATCGGCGCCGACTTTCTGCTTGAGGGCATGGCCGCCGAAGCCCCCGGCCTGGTTTTCCAACGGCGCCTGGACAATCCCCCCGAGTTCGCCGACAGTTTTCCCGGCGGCGGCCTGAAGGTTCTGGTATTCCACCAGGGCTCAACGGACCAGAACCCCTGATACTTCTTCCCTTTGCATGGCAGCCACTCACGATGACACAGGACTGGGATTTCTATTTTCTGAACGTCAATGATCGACCCGCCTCGATTTTTCTCGACCTTGGCATTTATGACGCCCCACCCCGGGACGCCTTGCCCCATATGGCCTATGTGCGGGTAAGGCTGAATGCACCGCGCGAGGATGGGCTGTCCAGCGAACAGGAGTATGACGCCCTGGTCGCGATCGAAGACGCCCTGGAGGCCCAGGTGACGGACGTCCACAGCGGTTATGTGGGCCGCTGTACCGGCAATGGCTGTCGCGACTTCTTTTTCTACGTGGCTCATCCCCAGGAATGGACCGCGCGAGTCGCCACTTGCATGGCGTCGTTCAAGCAGTATCGCTACGAGGTCGAGACCCGCGAAGACCGCGATTGGTCGACCTACTTTTCTTTCCTGTACCCCGAAACCGCCGACTTGCAGATCATCAACAACCGACGCGTCTGCCGGGCGCTGGAGCAGCAGGGAGACGCGCTGACCCAACCGCGGGAAATCGATCACTGGACCTATTTCGCCAACGCCGACCACCTGCGGGCCTTTATCGCCGAGGCCCAGGCCATGGGCTTTTCCCTGCGCGCCCAGCACGCCGATGAAGAAGACGATGACGAGGATCAGCACTGCGCCCAGCTCTGGCGCGCGGATATTCCCGCCGAGGGCGGTATCGACGAGGTGACCTTGCTGTTATCCGACCTGGCGCTCAAACATGGCGGCGAGTACGACGGCTGGGAATCGCAGGTCGTTAACTGAAGCCGTCATGGGCTGAGTCAGGCAGCGTTGCCGCTTGAGCCCAGCCCCCCGTCAACCGAGACTTGGAGCCCCGTCCAGGCCCATGAATAAACGCCGCCCCCCTACTCCGCCTCGCCGCGTCTGGGCATTGGCTGGCAACCTGCTGGCGGGCTTGATGATGCTGATCGCCTTTGTCTTTTTTATCGTGTTGACATTAAAAACACCTATAGAACGGAGCGCCCAATATCGCCCCGAGGTCGGGTCTCCTGCAGGTACCGTTGGCTGGTACCGCGACGTGTGAGGCGCGACCTCGCGGCAACTGCTTTGATCGTTCCCACGCTCCGCGTGGGAATGCCGCCGGTGACGCTCCGCGTCACGCCTTGTAAGCCATAAAAAAGGGCCGCAATGCGGCCCTTTTTAATGACAACAACCGCCTCAGTCGGCCAGGCGCCAGGTGGTGCCGCCCTTGCCGTCGTCCAGCACCACGCCCAGGGCGTTAAGCTGGTCGCGAATGTGGTCGGACTCGGCCCAGTCCTTGGCCGCACGGGCCGCCAGGCGCTCGGCGATCAGGCGCTCGACCAGGACCGTATCGACCTGGGCGGCGGCGCCGGCCTGCAGGAAGGCATCCGGCTCCAGTTGCAGCACGCCCAGCAGGTTGGCCAGTTCCTTCAACCGCGCCGCCAAGGTGGCCGCCGCGCCCAGGTCGCTGTCGCGCAGGCGGTTGACCTCCCGCGCCATGTCGAACAGCACGGCGCAGGCCTGGGGCGTGTTGAAGTCGTCGTTCATGGCCTGGGTAAAGGCCTCGACAAAGGCTTCGCCGCCGCTCGGCGCGACCGCCGGCAAGCCGCGCAGCGCGGTATAGAAACGCTCCAGCGCCGCCTTGGACTCCTTCAGGCTGTCCTCGGAGTAATTGATCGGGCTGCGGTACAGGCTGGACACCAGCAGGTAACGCACCACTTCCGGGTGATAGACCGCCAGCACGTCCCGGATGGTGAAGAAGTTGTTCAACGACTTGGACATCTTCTCACCATTGATCCGGATCATCCCGCCGTGCATCCAGGTGCTGGCGTAGAGCTTGCCGGTGGCGGCCTCGCTCTGGGCGATCTCGTTCTCGTGGTGCGGAAACTCCAGGTCGTTGCCGCCGCCGTGGATGTCGAAGGTCTCACCCAGGCAGCAGGTGGACATCACCGAGCACTCGATATGCCAGCCCGGGCGCCCCTCGCCCCAGGGAGACGACCAGCTCGGCTCGCCGGGTTTGACCCCTTTCCACAGCACGAAATCCAGCGGGTCCTGCTTGGCCTCGTCGACCTCGATCCGCGCGCCGATGCGCAGGTCCTCGATGCGCTTGCGCGACAGCTTGCCGTAGCCCTCGAACTTGCCGACCCGGTAGTACACGTCGCCATTGCCCGGGGCGTAGGCATAACCCTTGTCGATCAGGGTCTGGATCATCCCGTGCATGCCGGCGATATGCTCGGTGGCGCGCGGCTCCAGGTCCGGCGGCAGGATGTTCAGTCGCGCCTCGTCCTCGTGCATTGCGTCGATCATGCGTGCGGTCAGGGCTTCGAACGACTCGCCGTTGTCCCGCGCACGGTTGATGATCTTGTCGTCGATGTCGGTGATATTGCGCACATAGGTCAGCTCGTAGCCGCTGTGGCGCAGCCAGCGCGTCACCACGTCGAAGGCCACCATGCTACGGCCATGGCCGATATGGCAGAAGTCGTAGACGGTCATGCCGCACACGTACATGCGGACCTTGTTGCCGTCCAGCGGCGTGAAGACTTCCTTGCGTTTGGTCAGGGTGTTGTAAATCGAAAGCATGCTGAGGTCCTATCCGAATAGTGCCTGCGCTCGACGACGTTTCGCCCGGAACCCGGAACGTCGATGGCAGGGCCGGCCCACGCCGCCGTTCAGGCGGGGTGGGCAGGGAGCGCCGGAGCGGCTCTTACCAGGAGTCACGCAGGGTGACGGTACGGTTGAATACCGGCTTGCCCGGTTGACTGTCCTTGAGGTCGGCGCAGAAATAACCTTCGCGCTCGAACTGGAAGCGGTCTTCCGGCTGGGCCTGGGCCAGCGACGGTTCGGCCCGACAACCGCGCAGCACCGTCAGCGAATCCGGATTGATATTGTCCAGGAAGGTCGCGCCCTCCTCGGCCTTTTCCGGGCTCGGCGAGCGGAACAGGCGATCGTACAGGCGCACTTCGCACTCGAGGCTCTCGGCCGCCGGCACCCAGTGGATCACGCCCTTGACCTTGCGGCCCTCGGGGTTCTTGCCCAGGGTATCGGCATCGTAGGAGCAACGCAGCTCGACGAGCTTGCCGTTGGCGTCCTTGATCACCTCGTCGGCGCGCATCACGTAGCTGCCGCGCAGACGCACTTCGCCGCCCAGCACCAGGCGTTTGAAGCCCTTGGGCGGCTCACCCTCGACGAAGTCGTCCTGGTCGATGTACAGCTCGCGGGAGAACGGCAAGGCCCGCATGCCCATGTCTTCCTTGGGGTGGCGCGGCAATTCGAGCTGCTCGACCTGGCCTTCGGGGTAGTTGCTGATCACCACCTTGAGCGGGCGCAGCACGCACATGGCGCGCGGCGCGCTGTGGTCCAGGTCTTCGCGGATGCTGAACTCGAGCATGGCCACATCGACCAGGCCATCGGAGCGGTTGGTGCCGATCATGTCGCAGAAGTTGCGGATGGCCTCCGGGGTGTAACCACGGCGACGGTAGCCGGACAGGGTCGACATGCGCGGGTCGTCCCACCCCTCGACGTGCTGCTCGTCCACCAGTTGCTTGAGCTTGCGCTTGCTGGTCACGGTGTAGCTCAGGTTCAGCCGCGAGAACTCGTACTGGCGCGGCGTGGCCGGCACCGGCAGGTTGTCGAGAAACCACTCGTAGAGCGGCCGATGGCTCTCGAATTCCAGGGTGCAGATCGAGTGGGTGATGCCCTCGATGGCATCCGACTGGCCGTGGGCGAAGTCATAGTTGGGGTAGATGCACCAGGTGTCGCCGGTCTGGTGGTGATGGGCGTGGCGGATCCGGTAGAGGATCGGGTCGCGCAGATTCATGTTCGGCGAAGCCATGTCGATCCGGGCGCGCAGCACCCGGGCGCCGTCGGCGAACTCGCCGGCCTTCATGCGCGCGAACAGGTCGAGGTTTTCCTCGACGCCGCGCTCGCGGAAGGGGCTGTTCTTGCCCGGCTCGGTAAGGCTACCGCGGTATTCGCGGGCCTGTTCGGGGGTCAGGTCGCAGACATAGGCCTTGCCGCTGCGGATCAGCTCGACGGCCCAGTCATGCAGCTGGTCGAAGTACTGGGAGGCGTAGCGCACCTCGCCGGCCCACTGGAAGCCCAGCCACTTGACGTCGCGCTCGATCGAATCGATGTATTCCTGGTCTTCCTTGGCCGGGTTGGTGTCGTCGAACCGCAGGTGGCAGTCGCCGCCGAATTCCTGGGCCAGGCCAAAGTTCACGCAGATCGACTTGGCATGACCGATGTGCAGGTAACCGTTGGGCTCCGGCGGAAAACGCGTGACGATTTTCTGGTGCTTGCCGCTTTCCAGGTCCGCCTGAACGATAGGGCGAAGAAAATTGGCGGGTACGACCGGAGTCTTGGCGTCTTTGGCGTCTGGAGTGGTGTTAGGCGTGCTCATGGGGTCCTTGAACGTACGAGTGCGCGGCCAGGGTAGGCCGGCCAAATCAAAGCGCTTATCATAGCCGAAGCTGTCAACCCCCTGACAGGCCTTCTCTTTTTTTGAACGAGTGGATTTTCACCATGATCAAGCTGCATACCAACCACGGCGTCATCACCCTCAACCTGTTCGCCGACAAGGCCCCGGAAACCGTGGCCAACTTCGAGCAGTACGTCAAGGACGGCCATTACGACAACACCGTGTTCCACCGCGTGATCAGCAACTTTATGATCCAGGGCGGCGGTTTCGAGCCGGGCATGAAGCAGAAAACTACCCGCGCCACCATCAAGAACGAAGCGGACAACGGCGTATCCAACAAGAAAGGCAGCGTGGCCATGGCCCGCACCATGGAGCCGCATTCGGCCTCCGCACAGTTTTTCATCAACGTCGCCGACAACGATTTCCTCAACCACAGCGCCAAGACCGTGCAGGGCTGGGGCTATACCGTGTTTGGTGAAGTGGTCGAAGGCCTGGACGTGGTCGAAAAAATCAAGAGCGTGGCCACCACCATGAAATCCGGCCACCAGGACGTACCGGTCGACGACGTGATCATCGAGCGTGCCGAGATCGTTGAGTGATCCTACTGATCGCCGATCTGCATCTTGAACAGGAGCGCCCGGACATTACCCGGGCATTTCTGCATTTTCTCGATGAGCGAGCCAAGGACGCCGAGGCACTGTATATCCTCGGCGACTTTTTCGAAGTCTGGATCGGCGACGACGCCATCAGCCCGTTCCAGCAGACCATCGCCACCGCCCTGCGCCACTTGAGCGACAACGGCACGGCGATCTACCTGATGCACGGCAACCGCGATTTTATGCTCGGCCAGGCGTTTTGCCGCCAGGCCGGCTGCACCCTGCTGAGCGACCCCAGCCGCGTGCAATTCAATGGCGAAACGGTGCTGTTGATGCATGGCGACAGTCTCTGTACCCAGGACCTCGATTACATGCGTCTGCGGCGCATCCTGCGCAACCCGCTGGTGCTGTGGATCCTGCGCCACCTGCCGCTCAAGACCCGTCACAAACTGGCGCGCGCCTTGCGCAGCGGCAGTCGCGAGCAGACCCGCCAGAAGGCCAGTTATATCACCGACGTGCACCCCGACGAAGTGCCCCGGGTCATGGCCGCCCATAGCGTGCGCACCCTGATCCATGGCCATACCCATCGTCCCGCTATCCACGACTTGCAGGTCGACGGCCAACCGGCGCGACGCATCGTGCTGGGCGACTGGCACGAGCAGGGGTGGGCCATTCAGGTCGATGGCAACGGCATACGGTTGGCGCCCTTCCCCTTCCAATAAACCGGCCCCATCGCTCAGGCTACGCGGGCGTTGCCCGCCCTACCACGCCGGGCGGCCCCTCGGCGCGCGCCCTTACTCAATGCCCGTGGCTGTCGCGCACATGGGTCTCACCAGGCTCCAGGCTGATCGCATCGCTGCTGTTGAGCTGCTGCAGGATGCCGCATTGCGCCAGGGCCGACTCGTCCAGGCAATGCCCTCGCAGCTCCAGCAACTGCGCCTGCAAGGCCTGCAGGTTGGCGATGCGCACCTGCACATGGCGGATATGCGCATCGACCAGCGCATTGACCTCCTCGCACTGGGCCCGAGGACTGTCGCGCAACCCGAGCAGGCTGCGGATTTCCTCGAGGGTCATGTCCAGGGTCCGGCAGTTGCGGATAAAACGCAGGCGTTCAGCATGCACCTCACTGTACAGCCGGTAGTTACCCTCGCTACGCGCCGGTGCCGGTAACAGTCCCTCGCGCTCGTAGTAGCGGATGGTCTCGACCGGGCAATCGGTCAGCTTGGCCAACTCACCTATTTTCAGAGTACCCATACGCCTTCTCCTGTGGCGGCGGGCGCAAAAAAACTCGCCGAGCCGCTACCAACAAATGCTTGACCCTATAGTGGCTACAGGGTGTTCACTCTGTAAACCCCCTTTCTAGGATGACCTCCATGACCTCCTGCTGTGGCAATCACCCGGCGCATCCCGATCCCCTGAACGCACCGCCCGCGGTGCCTGTGGCCACCCCCGGCATGGAGGCCAGCCCGGCGGATGACTCCCTGTCCACCCGGGTACGCATCGAGCAGATGGATTGCCCCACCGAACAGGGCCTGATCCAGGACCAGTTGGCGAAGCTGCCGGGCGTGCTGACGCTGGACTTCAACCTGATCCAGCGCGTGCTCACCATCGGCCATCAAACCGATGCGCTGGCGGGCGCCCTCGACGCCATTCGCCGGTTGGGTTTCACTCCGGTGCCCGAGCAGCCCTTCACCAGCGGCCAGGCCGCCGAAGCGACGCCGACACCAGCACCGGCAAAGTCACGCTGGCCGCTGGCGCTGGCGGGCATCGCCGCACTGGCTGCCGAGGGCCTGCATTTCGCCCAATTGGCGCCCGAGTGGCTGATCGCCGGGCTGGCCCTGGCGGCCATACTCGGCAGCGGCCTGGGCACCTATAAAAAAGGCTGGATCGCCCTGCGTCACCGCAACCTGAATATCAACGCGCTGATGAGTATCGCAGTGACCGGCGCCCTGCTGATCGGCCAATGGCCAGAAGCGGCGATGGTCATGGTGCTGTTCGCCCTTGCCGAGCTGATCGAGGCCAAGTCGCTGGAACGCGCCCGCCGCGCCATCGGCGGCTTGCTGGACCTGAGCCCGCAGCAGGCCAGGGTGCAACAGACGGACGGCAGCTGGCAGGAGGTCGCGGTCAGCAGCGTGGCGCTGGGCGCCCGGGTACGGGTTCGCCCAGGCGAACGCATTGGTCTCGACGGCCGGGTCAGCAAGGGCTTTTCCACCGTCGACCAGGCACCCATTACCGGCGAGAGCCTGCCGGTGGAAAAGGCCCCGGGCGATGCCCTGTACGCCGGCACCATCAACCAGGCCGGTGAACTGGAGTTCCAGGTCAGTGCCACGGCGGGCAACACCACCCTGGCGCGTATCGTCCATGCGGTCGAACAGGCCCAGAACGCCAAGGCCCCGACCCAGGGGTTCGTCGACCGTTTTGCCCAGGTCTATACGCCAGCGGTGTTGGTCCTGGCCCTGCTGACCGCGCTGCTGCCACCCCTGGTGCTGGGTGGCCAGTGGCTGGACTGGTTGTACCAGGCGCTGGTGTTGCTGGTGGTGGCCTGCCCGTGCGCGCTGGTGATTTCCACACCGGTGACCCTGGTCAGCGGCCTGACGGCCGCCACGCGCGCGGGCATCCTGATCAAGGGTGGGTTGTTCCTGGAACGGGGCCGCTCGCTGGACTATCTGGCGCTGGACAAGACCGGCACCCTCACCCACGGCAAGCCGCGCCAGACCGATTTCCTGCCCCTGGCCGCCAACGATCCGCAGGCGATCCAGGCCTATCGGGTCTGGGCCGCCAGCCTGGCCGGCCGCTCCGATCACCCGGTGTCCCAGGCCCTGAGCCGCGCGGCCGATGAACAGGGCATTGCACGGGTTGCGGTCGAGGCCTTCGAGGCCCTGGGCGGACGCGGCATCAGCGGCATCCTCGAGGGCCAACGTTACCACCTGGTCAACCACCGCCACGTGGAAGACCTCGGCCTCTGCTCAGCCGAGCTGGAGGCCACCCTGGAGCCGCTGGAACGCCAGGGCAAAAGCCTGGTGCTGCTGTGCAGCGAGCAACAGGTACTGGCGCTGTTCGCGGTGGCCGACACGCTCAAGGACTCCAGCCGCGAGGCCGTCCGGCAACTGCACGCGCTGGGTATCCGCACCCTTATGCTGACGGGCGACAATCCGCACAGCGCGGTGGCCGTGGGTAAGGCTGTCGGCATCGACGAGGTGCGCGGCAACCTGCTGCCGGCGGACAAGCTCCAGGCGATCCAGGCGCTGCAGGCCTTGGGGCATCAGGTAGGCATGGTCGGCGACGGGATCAACGACGCCCCCGCCCTGGCCCAGGCCGAGATTGGCTTTGCCATGGGCGCGGCCGGTAGCGACACTGCCATCGAAACCGCCGATGTCGCGCTGATGGACGACGACCTACGCAAGGTGGTGACCTTTGTCAGCCTGTCGCGGCGCACCGCCGCGGTGCTCAAGCAGAATATCGCCTTGGCCCTGGGCATCAAGGCGCTGTTCCTGATCCTGGTCCTGGCCGGCCATGGCACTCTGTGGCTGGCGGTGTTCGCCGACATGGGCGTCAGCCTGCTGGTGGTCTTCAATGGCCTGCGCCTGGTGCGCCTGCCCGCCGCGCACCATAAGGACGCGGCAACCGCTTCAGGTACCGCGTCGTGAACCCGGTCCTGCGCCACGCCATCGACCAGGCCTTTGCCCAGGCCAGGGCCGCCGAGCTCAACCGGCAACCGGAAGCGGCCTATGCGTGGCTGGAACGTGCGCATATCCTCAGCCAGCGCCGGCCCCTGCTGCATGCCCGCGTCCACCTCGGCATGCTGCGTTTGGGCTGGGTCACCCGGGACGCCCGGGAAGTGTTCGGCCAGCTGCCGCGCGTGCTGGCCGCCCTGCTTTTTTCCACCCTCTGGGTCCCCCGCGGCAACAGCGGCCGCGCCCGCGTCAGTGCCTTCGCCCCCGCACCGCTAACGCCCGAGCTGGAAGACCTGCTGGCGGACCCCTAAGGACAAACCCGGGCGGCGTAGGATGGCGTTGAGCGCAGCGATACCCATGCGGCGGAACCCCGTATGACGGCCTTGAGCGCAGCGATACCCATGCGGCAGGACCCTGCACAACACCACGGTAACCCGGCCGCCTTCGGCGCGGAGGCGCGCCTCCTACAAGGGGCCGCGGGACCCCGTAGGATGGCGTTGAGCGCAGCGATACCCATGCTGCAAGGCGCTCATACCCAGGCTGCAAGGCGCACCAGGCGCTGTACGACATTACGCGCCCGCTCCAGGGTTAAATGACAGCGGCTGGATCCCGGCCGAGGCAAAACCAGGGGTCACGGTCCGGGTCCGTCTGTCTTATACTGGTCGACGGCACTCTGGAGTGCGTCTAGCACGCACTCCGCAGCCTATTTAACCCTAACAGGATGTCAATGCTCCGCCACGGTGAACGCTTGCCGATTGAGCGGTCAAACAGTTATCGAGTATTAACGGAAATAATCAGTGAGTTCACCGCAGATCACCGAAGCCGACATGCGCGCAGCCCTGGGGCTGGCGCCGAGCAAAGCCACTCCCGCAAAAACCATCAACAAACGCCGCTCGACCTACACCCTGGTGGAGTTAAGCGTGCGCCACCCCAGTGGCGGCCCACCCTTTCGCTTCGAATACAAATCCAGCTCCATCAGCACCCTGCAAGCCCAACTCGAGGCGGAGAAGGCTGTGCGTAAAGAAGGCCTGGAAACCTGGGCATTGCTGGATATTCGCCAAATCAGCGAGTAGCACGGCGCCTTAGCCACCTACCGATTGTCGGCTGGACAAAAGGTCAAACCCCCGCCTGCCAAGGCCGCTCGGCTTAGGGCAGCGCTGTCGCCGGACCACGCCCACTCAATCCCGAGTTGAACCCATGGCGTAGGGCCAGATAAGGCAAAACGCCAGCCTTCAACTTTTAGCCGTAACTGCTATGTTGGGCCAAGTGGTAGTTGGTTTTCGCGGAGGTGTTCAGTGATGAATGCATTGCCGGTTCACGAGATCGAACGGCTTCTGGAGGCATGCATGCCGTCCTTCCAGGCACGCTGCACGCGCGGAGTCGACGGCTCCCTGTCGTTTCAATTCCACAGCCGCGCCAACCCGGACTGCTTCGCCATCGTCGGCGTGCGCGCCGCCGACTGTTGCCGGCCGCAGCAGATCCGTCGCCTGGGCAAACTGTTTCTCGAAGAGCTGGCACTTGCGACCGCAGGTCGCCTGCCGGCGCGCCCTATGGAACACCGCGGGGCGGTCATTACCGAGTTGAAGTCAGCCGGTCAGTCCTGACTACGGGGTCACCTCAGCTTCGGCCTTTGGCCAGATGCGACTCGAGGCGTTCGAGGCCTTCCAGCCAGCCCTCGATCAACCCCTGCTGCTCCATGGCTTCGCGCTCCTCGACCGAGGCGAACAGCGACCTGACCGTCAGCAGGGTTTTATCCGCCTGCTCGGTAAACTGCACCTGTACGTGGGAATCCTGGGAGGGCCGAAAACCCTCCTCCCAATCGTCGCTGTAGACCAGCAATTCGGGGCACACCACCTCGTGGTAACGGCCCCTGATGGGGTAAACCTCGCCCTCCGGCGAGCGCATATGCAAGCGGAATTCGCCGCCGGGCCGCACGTCCAGTTCGCACAGGGGCGTGCTGAAGCCATGAGGGCCCCACCAGTGCACCAGTTCGGCGGGATCGGTCCAGGCCTGGAACACCCGCTCCCGTGGAGCGTCGATCAATCGACTGATGACAAGGCCCTCCTTGGCCGACTCTGCGGTAGCGGCGGTGTTCGCCTGCTTATCTGTGGTACTGCGCCTTAGTCCAGTCATCGCTGCTCCAATCATTCCCGGAGGTCGTTCTTTCAACGTCGGTCAAGCTACAACACGCCCCTGGTGTTACCGATGCGCTGCGTTCAGGTTTTTTTTTGCTTCCATTCATGAACCAGGTGCAGCAACTCGGCTTTTTGCGCGGCGCTGGCACGGTCAAAAAACAAAATAAGCTCGGCCAACAGGTCATCGTCGGCGTAGAGGTAGGCCACGGGGATATCCAGCACCTGCGCCACCTTTTCGGTTATGGGACCGGCCGCCCGATGCACTCCGGTTTCATAGCGGTTGATCCGTGTGCTGGCCACCGAGGGGTCCAACCCCGCTTCGATACCCAGTTGCCGCTGGGACAATCCCTTGGCTTCCCGGGCCTCCTTGAAACGGCGTGCCCACACCCGATTACTCGCCATGCTGGAGCCCTGCTGCATTGAGGGACTACGAGAATCGTTGCACCTGACTGGATACTACGTTAATCGTAGCTATGTCGTGAGGTTAATGAACGCTTCGACCGGCCGATAGACCGACGGTAGAACGATTTCATGTTTGGGCTGGTATCAGGCCGGGCCCTGACCGCTGACCGCAACCATTTCGCTACACGTCGCTCTATGCAGCATGGGCCCTGCGCTCAGGGTGCCGAAGTGCCGCAGGCGGTTTTGCCCGGGCGTGCGGGCACAGGCCTCACCCGCCGCGTTGCGCGGGAAATGGTCCCAGGCCTGGCCTGTTCACCAATGCCGCCGGTCACGTCTGGCCTCGTGTCAAAACAGCTTTCGGCACGGCCGTGCACATCCCAGAGGAGCTCGCCTTGGTTCAGTCAGTCCCCTGCCGCCACTGTGGCGGCCCGTTACAGCCGATTGCCAAAGGCCGGACCGGGGTCTCGGTACTGCGCTGCGAACAGTGCCATGCGCGTTCCCTGCGCCTGAAATTGCACCCTTCGGGTCGACTGCCGCGCTGGCTGGCGAGTTGGCTGCGCGCACGCTGAGGAGCCGCCAGACCCAGTGCACGGCTGGCTAGGCCTGGGCTGGTCAACGGCTATGCCGCCTGGCACTATACTGTTTATCCATACAGTTACAGGTGCGCCATGGCCAACGCCAAACCCTCCCGCCTTCCGCTGCCCAGCCCCTATGAACAGGTCGCGCTGCGGGTACAGAAAATCATCAACTCGCAGACGGCGCAGAAGAGCAAATCGGCCCTGCTGTTCAAGGCCGAGCATGAGTCAGCGGACGATTGGGCACAGTTGTTGGCCGAGATCGAAGACACCGACAACGTGACCCTGGCCTATCGCGATGACGGCGGCGTACAACTGTTCTGGATCGTGCCCCAGGAGGACTGAACGAGCCACGGATCCGCCTGGGGCAAGCGATGAACCAGCCGAAAGCACTCCTTTTGCACGGCAGTGGCGGTTTGCACCGCCACCACCTCCGTTTGTCGCCACTGGACAGATGGCAAGCGTGGAGAATCCAGCTAGGCTAGCAATGCTTCTCAGGGTGTACGAGAAGCGAATACGGCGACACCTACCCATTCAGGGCTGGCATGGGATGCCAGGCAATATCGACAAGGAGTGTTATACATGTTGAAAATCGCGGATCTGAAAGCCAATGCCAGCGACCTGATCGAAAACCAGATCAGGTTGATCAATTCGTCCGCGACACCCCAGCTCAACCTCGCCGAAGGCATGGCCTATATGGCCCATGGACTGACGGTGTTCGATGACCGTGAATTGAGTTACTGGTTGGCCCGTATCACCTGCGCCACCCGCGCCCGTGACCAGTCGCTGCGTTACGGCCTCGAAACCCAGGATTGACCCCCGCTTACCGACCCTGCCGCGTTATGGGTCCGCCACGGATATCGCCGTAGCGCATCGCCACGGCCTGCGTATCCGCTGGCCCCTTGCCCCACGCCTGCTGCAGGAACGTCGTGAGCAAGTCGTTGGACGCCGCCAGGGTGCGCGCGGTGCCGCGGGTCCCCCCGATCAACTGGGCCAGCGCCCAGCGCGCGGGTCGCGAGAAAAACAGCGGCGCGTCCGTAAAGCTGAAGTGGTTCGCCCGCAGGAGCTGGTAGCGCGCGCCCGGCGCCTTGAGGGTCTCGCCCAGTCGTTGGTTGTCCTGCAGGTACTGCGCGGAATGGCCGGTTTCGCCATGGTCGCTCTCCAGCAGCAGGAACGGCCGGTACAACGGCTGGTCGGCCAAGCCGCCATACAGGGTACCGTCGATATTGGCCGCCGCCGTGATCCGCGCATCGGCCACAGCCACGGCCACCGCGCTGGCGCCGCCGAAGGAATGACCGATCGCCGCGACCCGTTGCAGGTCCAGCCGCCCGGCCAGCCGCGGGCCCCAGACGGCGGGCCGCTGCAGCTGATCGAGAACGAAGCCCAGGTCCGCCGCGCGCAGCGCCAGGTGCTGGTCCATATAGGCGAGCAGGTCGGGATCGTTCGGCAAAAAATGCTCGATCGGCGTGGCCAGCCGGCCATCGGCCAGTTCAGTCACCGCCGCTTCATAGGGATGGTCAATGGCCAGCACCACGAAACCGCGACTGGCCAGGTCGCTGACCAGTGCGGTGTAAAACGCTCGTGGCGCACCGTAACCGGGGGAGAAGATCACCACCGGCCACTGGCGCAGGTCGGCGGACAGGGCGACGCCAAGCCGGCCATGGCTGTCGATGCGGTCGAAACGGGCCATCGCCCAACCGGGTAAAAACGACACCCAGCCGGGCAAGCGCTCCACGCCATCGATATAGGGCGCGCTTGTCCCGGTTTGCCCGGCCGCCGCCGGGTACCAGGCCTGGACCACCAGGTTGCGACGGTCGTCCGGGGTGGCGGTGGCCGACTCCGGGCGGTTTGGATCGACCCAGCGAAACACCTCGGTGCCGACCCGGTAGGGCCCGTGCAGTGCGGGTAACTGAGGCACCGGCAGCAGCACCCAAGGCGCCAGCGCCAGCAGGCTGGCGCCGGCCAGCCCGAAATTGCGGCCGCGCCGCGGCCTGAGCAGCTGTACACCGGCCCACGCCAGCACCGCGTAGAGCGGCAGGAACTGCCAATAGAAACCTTCCAGGCCGAACTGCAGCAGCGCGCCCAGCACCAGCAGCGCCCAGCCGACCAACAGGCCCTGGCCTGGCCATCGGCGGGACAGGCCGATCCACAACCCCAGGCCGATACCCGCCAGCAGCAACAGGCTATCGAGCGCCGACATCCGTCCTTCCCCCGTCACCCCGCCGTTTAGCCACCCTGCGTCACCAGGTACTCCAGGTTCTCGCGCAGCGCCGTCTCGAAGTGATCGCGCTGGGACGGCACCCACATCGGCGGCTCGAAGGTCGCCAGGATGCGCGTGGCCTCGATACGGATGCTGCCCGCCAGGGGTTCCTGCACCACAAAGGTGTCACCCTGCAGCACGGCCTGGAACCCCAGGGCCTGGCCGTTTCTCAGCTGGCGGTTCAGCAGCTCCAGCAGCGTGCCCGGGTGACGCTGGTGCGGTACCTGGACCTCGATGGAACTGAGCTCCGGCAGCGGCACCAGCACGGCGGCGGTGACGGAGGAAGCCTCCGCGGCGGCGGCAAACTGCAGGCTGGACAATGCCTGATGCAGCAGCGCCCTGACCTGTTCGACCTCGGCGGACGCCTGGTAACCGCTGGCTGCGGTCACCAGGTTGTCGGTCAGCGCGGTGATCGACTCCACTGCACCTGAGGCTGTCACCGCCAAGCGGAAGCTGAAACTGCCCTGCACCTCCTGGAAGTCCCGCAGCCGGGGCCCGAGCTCGCGTTGCACGGCCAGGATGACCTGGCGCGCCGCCGCGGGCTCCAGGGGACCGCTGATGCGTGGCGAGGTGGCGCGCAGATGGCCGACCAGGGCGATCCGCCCCTGCAGCGGGTCCATGCTGCCCTCGATGGTCCGGGTACCATGCACGATGCGATCGTCGAACAGCAGCAATTGGTTGAAGTGCGCGGGAAACAGCTCGTAGAGCACTTCGCCATGGACATGGTGTTTCTTGTAGCTGGGCACCCCGTCGCGCATCAGCAGCGTCTCGCCACCGGAAAACTTGCGTTCCTCCCAGCGCGTGAGCGAATAGACGAAGCCCCAAGTGCCGTTATGGAAGTCGCTGTGCAAGCCGAGGGTGCAGCCGTTGACCATCAGGTGCAGGTTGGGTGGACCGGTGGGGATCATGCCCAGGTTATCCAGGCACCACTGCGTCAGGTGGCGCATAAAACGCGCCACCAGCGGCTCGGGGGCGAACGCCTGCGGTACGCAGCTGAGGTAGGTGTACATCTGCGGTACGCAGAAATAGCGCCAGGCGATACCCTGCTGGTAACTGTTCCTGACCCGGTTTTCGAACGCCGTGCGCAACGACTCGGCCTCGGCAAAAAAATCGCTGACCACCTGCTGACGCTTGATCATCCCCATTGCCTCCTGCTGTGAGTATTCGAACCTTGCCCTCGGCTGGCGAGCGCCCCGCAGCCGTGGCTGCGCATATCGCCCAGCGCCACCCGCACCTGGCGGTTGCCGCTGTAAGGCAGGCGGCCGTGGGCCATCAGCAGGTTATTGACCAGCAACACGTCCCCGGCATGGGTCTGGATGCGCAGCGCGCTACGGTTCAGCAGCGCCTCGAGGGCCGTGATCCAGTCACCCGGGATCGGACTGCCGTCGCCAAACAACACCGTGCGGGGAAACCGCTCGGGGCTGAAGTGCTTGCCCAACAGCGCCGCCACCTCGGGGGCCAGCGCGGCGGGATGGTGCAGCAGCACCTGGTTGAACCAGGCGGCGGTGCCCCGCTCGGGCAGTTCCAGCACCGCCCGGGTGCGGTAGGACACACATACGTCATCGGCCGAACTGGCCTCGACCTGCTGGCCGCTGGGAACCACCTTGTCCCGCAGCTGCTGCAGGCTGGCAACCTGGAAGAACTGCTCCCAGGAGGTGTCCAACCCGCGGATAAAACGCCGCCGGTAGAGCAGGCCCAGCTCGCGAAAACGCTCGGCCATGGCCGCAGGCAATTGCTCGAGCACCTGGCGCCCGTCAGACAGGGCCCATTCGCCCCCCTGCGCGGCCGGAGCCAGGCAATAGAACAGCTGCCTCGAGGGCCAGCTGGGGGTGTGCGAGGCCTCGTTATGGAACTGGATCGGCAGGTGTTTGGGATAGGGCGTGGCGAAATACACATGGTCGCCGGCGCTGCTCAACGGCAGGTCGCCGTAGTCCTTGTAGAGCTGATCGCAAGCCGCGCTGGCCGCCTGTTCGAAGCCCGCCAGGCCATCGACCGCAAAATCGCGAAACAGCACGTAGCCGTCCGTCCACAGGGCCTGGTCGATCTCGTCGCGGTGCCGCCTGATCCATGGCGCGAGGGGCTCGCGCGTCGCACTTGATATATTCATGGTCCTGAACTCACAGGTTGGTTGGGTAAAAGCGCGGTCCACGGGTTTAGGCCATGGCCACCAGTACCTGCCGCGGCCCCTCGAAGGGCATGCGGCCATGGGCGGCCAGCAGGTTGTCCAGCAGCAGCAGGTCGCCCGCTTGCCAAGGCACCAGATGCCGCTCGGCACGCAGCACCGCACGCACGCGGTCGAGGCTGTCGTTGTCGATGCGCCCGCCGTCGCCGTAATAGGCGGCCATCGGCAGGCCGCGCTCGATGTGGGCGCTGACCTGACTGGCCAACGGCGTATTGGAGGCGTGGAACAGGTGAGCCTGGTTGAACCAGACCCGCTCGCCGGTCTGCGGATGGACCCGCAACGCCGGGCGGACTTCGCGGATGCGCAGGCCTCCCCCCGGCTGCCACTGAAAATCGATGTCCAGGTCCCGGCAAGTCGCCTCCACCTGCGCCGGGTCGGTGGTTTCGAAGGCCTGGGTCCAGGCGTTGTAGCGCGACTCGGCCGAAGCCAGATTGCGCACGTAGAGCAGCTGGCGCCGCTCGAACTGCTCGACCAGCGCCGGCGGCAGCCGCGCCAGGATCCGCCGCGAGTCGGCAACCGGGGTTTCCCCGCCCTGGGCCGCCGCCTGGGCGCAGAAGAAGAACAGCCGCTGCGGCCAGCGGGCGCTGTAGGCCATCTCGTTATGCAGGGGGATTTCCAGGTGCGGCGGGTACTCGGTGGAGGTGTACACCCCTTCGACCACCTGGCGCCGCGGCGAGGTGCCGCCGGCATAGCCGCGCAGCCGCGGCGCCAGCAACGCCACCGCCTGCTGGAAGTCCGCCGCGCTGCGCAGGGGCAAGCCGCGCAACAGGACCGCCCCGACCTGTTGCAGGCGTTCCAGCAATGCCACGCGATGGGTTTCCAGCCAGGCCCGCCACTGCGACTCGGCCAGGTCGACCTGCACCCGCAGCGGAAACTCCAGGTCCTGGCCAGCCGCCGGATTGGCCATCAGCCGTCCCTCGTCGAAGGCGCTCATGGCGCCAGGTACCAGTGTTGGCCGATCACCTCGACCAGGCGCTCGACATGGGGCGCTTGCAGGATCGACAGGTGATCGCTGCCCTCGACCTCGACCACCCGGACCCCCGGTTCGCGGCGACGCCAGCGCTGCAGGTCATCGTCACCGTCGGCGCGCGACGTGGCGCGCAGCAGCAGCGGCAGGCCAGCGAACGGCTGCTCGGCGGGATAACCCATGGCGCACTGGCGGCAGAACAGCTCGATGACCGGCGCGATGTCCCGCAGGCGGGCGCTGGCCGGCAAGACTCCGGCCTGCTTCATCCGCTCGAACAGGCGCTGGCACTGGGCGCTTTCATCCAGCGCCGCCAGCGCCTCAAGGTCGAGCCCGAGGCTGGCGCCCGCGGTCAGCTCCATCAGCTTGAGGTATTCGCCCAGGGCCTCGCTGCGCCCGCCATGGCCCTGCTCGCGCGGTGCCTGGGTGTCCAGCAGCACCACCGGCGCCACCGCGGCGCCCTGTTCGAACAGCTGACGGGCTACTTCCAGGGCGATCCAGCCGCCGAAGGAATGGCCGAGCAGGTGGTAGGGCCCCTGTGGCTGCATCGACTGGATCGCCCGGACATAGGCCCCGGCGGTGTCCTGCACGCTGTGCACCGCAGCCGACGGGTCGAGCAGGCCCGCCGCCTCCAAGGCGATAAAACGGGTGGGACCGGCAAAGCCACTGCACAGCGGCAGCAGTGAGGTGGCATTAGCCCCGGCGCCGGGGATGCAGAAGACCCTGCTGGCCCCTGCGCCGCCACTGCGGATCAGCACGGCCGAGGGGTGCAACGGCGCATCGGGCGGTGGCGTCGCGGCGTCGATCCTGGCCAGGGTCGCGTCGATCAAATGACCGACGCGGGTGGCCCAGCGCGGATCCATCATGATGCTCCAGTGATCGCCACCGACCGGATGCACCGTCAGGCGCCGCCCCAGCAGCGCGCCCCAGCCGTTCGAGGGGTCCGCCGGCTCGGCCGGCAGCGCGCTGAACAGGTGGGCCGGGACGTCCACCGGCTGGGCATGATAGCGGTGCGCGGCGGCGCGCAGGTCGAACCACAGCTGTGCCCGCGCCTCGACCTCCTCGCCGCTCAGTTCCTTGGTCAACCAGCCTGCGGATCGGGCCCGCTCGACCGCCGCCGGCAGGTCGGGCGCCTGCATCAGATGGGCGATCTGCTCCTCCTGCAGCTTGTAACCGTAGTACTCGATCAACGCGACCAACAGCAGCTTTTTGTCGTCCAGGCCCAAGGCCGAGACGCCCCGGTCGTGTTCGCCGTGGTGCCAGCTGTCGATCAGGCCGAGGAACTCCACCGACTGGCCCTGCCCGATCAACTGCCGCGCCACTTCATAGGCCAGCGCGCCGCCGGCGGACCACCCCGCCAGGCGGTAGGGGCCGTCCGGCAGTGCCTGGCGAATCAGCTGCACATAATGTTCGGCGAGCGCCTCATGGGTGCTGTCGGCACCCACCCCGTGGCGGTCCGCGCGGATGCCGTAGACACCGATCTCCGGGTCCAGCACGCGGGTCAGGCGCTCGTAGGACAGCACCTCGCCGCTCGGCTCGTGGATAAAGATCAACGGCCGCCGGGCGCCGCCCTTGCGCAACACCAGCCACTGCGGGTGGGCCGCCAGCGCCTCCTCGGCGCGGCTCAGCACCTGCGCCAGGGCACTGAGTTTCTGAGCTTGCAGCACGTCCTGCAGGGCCACCTCGTAGCCGTGTTCCTTGAGCCCCTCGATCACCTGGAAGAGCATCAGCGAATAGCCGCCGAGGTCGAAGAAGTTGTCGTGGCGGCCGATGCGCTCGACCCCCAGCAACTGCGACCAGAGCGCGGCGACCACCTGCTCGCGCGCGCCCTCGGGGGCCTCGTAGCGTTGCAGCGCCAACCCCTGGCCCTCCGGCGCGGGCAGCGCGCGGCGATCGAGTTTGCCGTTGGCGGTCAACGGCAAGGCTGGCAGGGTCACGAATGCCACCGGCAACATATGCTCGGGCAGCCGTTCGGCCAGGCCGGCACGCAAGGCGGCCGGGTCCAGCGACTCCAGCGCCGCCTGCGCGACCACATAGGCCACCAGGCGCGGTTCGCCCGCCTGGTCCTCGCGGGCGATCACCACCGCCTCGCGCACTCCCGGCTGCAGCAGCAACTGGGCTTCGATTTCCCCCAGTTCGATGCGAAAGCCGCGCAGCTTGACCTGGAAATCGTTGCGACCCAGGACTTCCAGGTTGCCGTCCGCGCGCCAGCGGCCAAGGTCGCCGGTGCGGTACAGGCGCGCGCCTGGCGTGGCGACGAACGGGTCCGCCAGGAATCGCTCGGCGGTCAACGCCTCGCGGTCCAGGTAACCGCGCGCCACCCCGGCCCCACCGATATGGATTTCCCCGACTGCCCCCAATGGCACTGGCTGGCGCTCGGCGTCCAGCAGGTAAATGCGCGCGCCGGGCATGACCCGTCCGGCGTGGGGCAGACGCCCGTCGATCAGCGCGCAGCTGGCATCGACGCTGCACTCGGTGGGCCCGTACATATTGAAAAACAGCCGGCTGTCATCCGCCGCCAGGCTGTTCCAGGTGGCGCCATCGAGCGCCTCGCCGCCCAGCAATACCTTGCGCAGGGCGGGCGCCCGGCCGTCGAGCAGCCCGGCGTCCTGCAGCAGGCGCCAATGGGACGGCGTGCACTCCAGCGCCTCGATCCGCTGCTCCTCGAGAAAGGCCAGCAACGCCTGGGCGCTGAGCCGGGTGGCATCGGGCACCAGGTACAGGGTGCGACCCTGCAGCAGTTGGCCCCAGGCCTTGACCGCCATGTCGAAGCCGAAGGAGGAGTTCCAGGCGATGCGCCGGCAGTCCGGCTGCAGCCCGTGCACATGCAGCTCCAGGCCCTCGAGGAAATTCAGCACCTGGCGGTGCTCGACCATCACCCCCTTGGGCGTGCCGGTGGAACCGGAGGTGTAGATGACATAGGCCAGGTGCGAGGGCTGCAAGCCGACCGCAGCCGGCGTGGGGTTGTCGGTCGGCTGCCCACCCCAGGCGCCCTGGGTCGAGGACGCGTCGTCCAGCAGCAGCCGCGCGCAGTCCGGCGCCGGGTGCAGGCGCGGGCCCAGCGCGCGCTGGGTCAGAAGCACCCGCGCGCCGCTGTCGCGCAGCATCTGCTGCAGACGTGCATCCGGGTACACCGGATCCAACGGCACATAGGCACCACCGGCCTTGAGCGTCGCCAGCAGCGCGACCGGCAGGTCCAGGCCGCGTTCGGCACAGATCGCCACCCGCTGGTCGGGGCCGACACCCAGTGCACGCAGGTGATGGGCCAGTTGGTTGGCCCGCGCATTGAGCGCGGCGTAGCTCAGGCTCTGCCCCGCATGGACCAGGGCCAGGGTCTCCGGCTGGGCCGCCGCCTGCCGCTCGAAGCGGGTGTGCAGCAGCGGGTCCTGCAGCAGCGCGGCGGGGCTGTCGTTGAAACCCTGCAGCAGCAGCTCGCGCTCGCGGGCGTCGAGCAAGGCAATGCGCGCCACGGGCTGGCTGTCGTCCTCGACCATGGCCTGCAGCATGGCGCGCAAATAGCCCAGGTGCCGCGCGAGGGTGGCCGGGTTGAACAGCGCGGTGGCGTAGTTCAGCTGGCCGACGATCGATTCGCCCTCCTCGCGCAGCTCCAGGGACAGCTCGAACTGCGCGCTGTCCGGCTCGTCGCCCAGGCGTTGCGCCTGCAGCCCCGGCAGCTGCAGCGAGCCCTTGGGCGTGTTGTGCCAGGACAGCATGACCTGGAACAACGGCTGATGGGCCAGCGAACGGGGCGGGTTGAGCGCCTCCACCAACCGCTCGAACGGCACGTCCTGCAGGCGCTGGGCCTGCAAGGCGACTTCGCGGGCCTGGGCCAGCAACGCCTTGACGTTCGGGCCGGCGCCGAGGTCGAGCTTCAGTGCCTGGGTGTTGACGAAAAAGCCGATCAACGGCTCGACCTCGACCCGGTTGCGACCCGCGTAGGAACTGCCGATCACCACCTGCTGCTGGCCGCTCAGGCGGGCGAGCACGGCGGACCAGGCCGCCAGCAAGGTCATGTACAGGGTGCAGCCATGGCGCTGGCTGAGGGCGCGCAGGCCCTGGCTGAGCTCGACGCCCAGATCCACCGCCAGGTTCGCGCCACGGTAGTCCTGCAAGACCGGACGCGGACGATCGGTGGGCAGGTCGAGCAGGCTCGGCGCGCCGCGCAGCCGCTCGACGGCCTGCTGCAGCTGCTGCTGCAGCAACGGCCCCTGCAGCCACTGGCGCTGCCAGGCCGCGTAGTCGGCGTACTGGATCGCCAGCGCGGGCAAGGGATCGCCCTGGCCGTCGCGCAGCGCCGGGTACAGCGTGGCGAACTCGCGGGTCAGCAGCGCCTGGGACCAGCCATCGGAAATGATGTGGTGCATGGTCACCAGCAGCACATGGTCCTCCTCGCCCAGGCACAGCAGCTGGCCGCGGATCAGCGGACCGCGGGCCAGGTCGAAGGGCGCCGCGGCCTCCTCGGCGCAGATCCGCGCCAGCTCGGCGTCGCTGGCCCCGGGCAGGTCGCGCTGACGCAAGGCAAAGCCGCGGGGCGCGTCGATCACCTGGCGCGGCACGCCGCCGATACCGACAAAACGCGTGCGCAGCACCTCATGGCGTTCGACGATGCGGTCCAGCGCCGCCTTGAGGGCCGACCGGTCCAGCGGGCCGCTGAGCCGGACCGCGTCGGGAATGTGGTAGGCCTTGCTGGCCTCGGGGTCGACCCGGGCGATAAACCACAGGCGCTGCTGGGCGAACGACAGCGGCAGCGGCACCGAGCGGTCGGCGCGCAGGATCGCGGTCAGCTGGTGCTGGCCGGCCTCGGCCACGTCCTGGGCCAGGTCCGCCAGCTGCGGATGGGTGAACAGCGCCGCCAGCGGCAACTCGATGCCCAGCTGCTGGCGCAATTGCGAGATCAGCCGCATGGCCAGCAACGAGTGGCCGCCCAGTTCGAAAAAATTGTCCTGGCGGCCGACCTGCTCGACGCCCAGCAGGCTCGACCAGATCCGCGCCAGGGTGGTTTCGATGTCGCCGATCGTGGCTTCGTAACCGCGATGGCTGAAGGCCTGGCCTTCCGGCGCCGGCAGCGCCTGGCGATCCAGCTTGCCGTTGGGCGTGAGCGGCAGCGCCGCCAGGGCGACAAAGGCGGCCGGCAACATATAGGCCGGCAGCACCTGGCTCAGCTGGGCGCGGACCACGGCCGGGTCGGGCGCCTCGCCCCCTTCGTCAACCACGACGTAGGCCACCAGGCGTGGCTCGCCGGGCACGTCCTCGCGCGCCACCACGGCCACCTCGCGCAGTCCCGGCAGGCGCAACAGCTGGGCCTCGACCTCCCCCGGTTCGATGCGGTAGCCACGGACCTTCAACTGGAAATCGTTGCGTCCCAGGTACTCCAGCGTGCCGTCCGCGCGCCAGCGGGCCAGGTCGCCGGTCCGGTACAAGGGTTCGCCGGCGAAAAACGGATCCTCGCCGAAGCGCTCGGCGGTCAGCTCCGGGCGTTGCAGGTAACCGCGCGCCACCGCGGTTCCGCCGATGCACAGCTCACCGGCCACGCCCAGCGGCACCAATTGGCGCTGGGCGTCGAGCAGGTGGATCCGGCAGTTGTCGATCGGCCGGCCAATCGGCGGCAAGTCCTCCCAGTCGGCCGCGGGCCCGCTCAGGGTATGGGCGCAGACCACATGGCTTTCGGTCGGCCCATAGTGGTTGTGCAGCCGCGCGGCGGTCTGTTCGAACAACCGGCGAATGGCCGGCGTGATGCGCAGTTGCTCGCCGGCGGTGATCAGGTCGCGCAAGGCCGACAGCGCGGTGCCCTGCTGCGCCCAGAGCTCACTGAGGGTATGCAAGGCGATATAGGGCAGGAACAGACGTTCGATGGCGTGCCGGCCGATCCAGTCGGCCAGGTTGGACAGGTCCTGGCGCTGGGTCTCGTCAACCAGCACCAGGGTGCCCCCCGCCACCAGGGTGGAGAAGATTTCCTGGAAGGCCACGTCGAAACCCGGTGCGGCGAATTGCAGGGTCCGCGCCGGTTCGGGCAAGACCTGCTGCTGCCACGCCAACAGGTTGACCAGGGCCCGGTGCGGCATGCCGACGCCCTTGGGTACCCCGGTGGAGCCGGAGGTGTAGATCACATAGGCCAGGTGGTCGGGGTCGAGGCCAAGCGCCTCGGTTTCCAGGTCGTCGCGCGGCTGCCCGGCCCAGGGGCCCTGCTCCCAGGGCAGCTGGTCCAGCAGCAACCCGACACAGCCCGCCGGCGGCGCAAGCCGCTCGGCCAGCCGGGGCTGGCTCAGCAGCGCCAGTGGCTGGCAGTCCTCGAGCATTTGCGCCAGGCGCTCGCGGGGGTGCGCCGGGTCCAGCGGCACATAGGCGCCCCCGGCCTTGAGCGTGGCCAGCAGGGCCAGCACCAGGCCCGGCCCGCGTTCCAGAAAGACCGCCACCCGCTGGTCCGGGCCAACCCCCAGGCCACGCAAGTGATGGGCCAGCTGGTTGGCCTGCTCGTTCAGCGTGCGGTAGCTGATGCGCTGATGCTCGAACTCCAGCGCCACAGCCTCAGGCGTGCGGGCCACCTGGCGCTCGAACTGCCGGTGGACCAGCGTGCCCGCGCGGGGCTGCCGCGCCCCGCTGCCGAGCCCCGCCAGCAATTGCTCGCGCTCGCCGAGCGGGAGCACCTCCAGGGCCTGGAGCGGGGTACGCGGCGCCTGCTCCAGCGCATCGACCAGGGCCTCCAGCGCCTGCAGGACAAAGCTGGCGATACGCTCGGCCGACAGGCTGTCGACGATCTCGGCGGTCAGGCTAAAGCCCTGGCCGCGGTCGTCGACGTGCAGCACAAAGGGGTAGTTGGTGCGGTCCCGGCTTTCCAGGTGCTGGATGCCGGCGATCACCTGGCCATTGGCCGGCTGCTCCTGCGGGCTGTAGCGGTAGTTCAGCAGGGCCGAGAACAGCGGCGTGTTGGCCGGCAGGCCGCTGCAGCGCTGCGCCAGGCTCAGCGGCGCATGCTCGTGGCGCAGCAGCTCGATCAGCGCCTGGTGCGTCTGCAGCAGGCCCTGTTCGACCGTTTGCCCGGCCAGGCGCAGGCGCAATGGCAGGGTATTGATAAACATGCCCATGGCCCGGTCCGCACCGGGCCCGCCCTGCAGCCGGCCGAACAGCACGGTGCCGAACACCAGGTCGTCGCGTCCGCTGCACCGCGCCAGCACCTGGGCCCAGGCCAGGTGGAACAGGCTCGCCGGACTCACTTCCCGCCCACGCGCCAGCCGCCGCAGGCGCGCGGCCAGCGCCGTGTCCAGCACCAATTTGGCCTGGACCGTGTTGGCGCCGCTACCCTGCACTTCGAGCAATTCGAAGGGCGCGGTGGGTTGATCCAGGTCACCGAGCATCTGCCGGAAAAACGCCTGGTGCTCGGCCCCGCCGCTGCCGGCCTCGCTGCTGCCCAGGCGCGCCTGGGCGACGAAGTGGCGAAACGGCACGGGCTCGGGCAGCTGCTGGTCGCGACCTTGCAATAGCAGCGCCACTTCCTCGACCAGCAGCTCCAGGCTGATATGGTCCATGACCAGGTGGTGGTAGAGCAGCTGCAACAACCAGCGCTGCCCCGCTTCATCGAAGGCCGCGAACCCCCGCAGCAACGGCGCTTGCCGCACGTCCAGGCGCAGACGGCGCGGGTCGGCATGGGCACAGAGTTGCGCCTGCACGTCGCCGTGGGGGAACTGCAGTTCCTCGATCTGCAGCCGCGCCCGGCGCCAGACCACCTGCACCGGTTCGCTCAGGCCGTCCCAGTGCACCGCGCTGCGCAGCACGTCGTGGCGGGCGATGACCTGCTCCATGGCCAGCGCGAACTGGTCGAGCAGGGCCTTGCTGGCGAAACTCATCAGCGACTGGGTCAGGTAGGCGTCGCCCTCCTGCTGCAACAGGTGATGGAAGAGAATGCCCTCCTGCAACGGCGCCAGCGGGTAGATGTCCTGGATATTGCTCACCCCGCCTGGCGTGGCCTCGACGATACGGTCGATCTGCGCCTGGTCCAGGCGCACCAACGGCACCATCTCGGGGGTGATCCGGGCAGCGGCCGCGGCCGTGGCACCCGGCGGCGCATCCGCCAGCCCCTCCGCCCACTGCAGCAGCGCCTGCTTGTGGCGCTTCAGCGAGGCGACCTTGTCCGGTGTCAGCAGGCCGCGGGCCGCCTTGACCACCAGTTCGCCCTGTTCCACTCGCACCTCGACCTGGCGTGCCTCGAGCCATTCGATCAGGGCGGACGCGTCCTGGGTTTGCACACTCACGGCTTCTGCGGTCACAGTCTGAGCTCCTCGATATCATTGTCCAAAGCCAAGGCCGCAAAGGCGTCCGGGATGGCGCTGCGGGGCATGGCGTCAGTGATGGGGGTGGGTGCGCGCTGGACGGCCGCCGCCATGGCGGCCAGCGCCGGTTGGGCGAACAACGCGCGAATGTCGATGGACCAGTGGCGCTGGCGTAGCTGTTCGAGCAGTTGCACCGCCAGCAACGAATGGCCACCCAGGGCAAAAAAGCTGTCATGCCGGCTCACCTCTTCGGTGCCCAGCAAGCCGCGCCAGATCCGCGCGAGCTCCACCTCCACCTCGCCCACCGGCGCCTCGTAGGCCTGGCGGGCGAAGGCGTCGGGCGTCGGCACGGGCAAGGCGCGACGGTCCAGCTTGCCGCTGGCCAGCAGCGGCAACTGGGGCAGGCACACATAGGCGGCCGGTACGGCATAGTCGGGCAGCCACTGCGCCAGTTGCGCGCGCAGCGCGGCGGGCTGTGGCACCGACCCGGGCTGCGGCACCAGATAGGCGACCAGGCGCTGGTCGCCGGGCGCTTCCTCGCGCACCGCCACCACGGCCTGCGCCACCCCGTCCAGGCGCAGCAACTGCGCCTCGAGCTCGCCCAGTTCCAGGCGGTAACCGCGGACCTTGACCTGGAAGTCCTCACGGCCCAGGTAGGTCAGGCTGCCGTCGCCGTGCCAGCTGACCCGGTCGCCCGTGCGGTAGAGGCGCTCGCCCGGCACGAAGGGGTCCTCGAGAAAGCACTCGGCGGTCAGTTCCGGCTGGTTCAGGTAACCGCGCGCCAGCTGCGCGCCGCCGATATACAGCTCGCCGGCCACGCCGATCGGCACCGGCTGGCGTTGCTTGTCCAGCACATAGAACCGCGTGTTGGCCAGCGGCCCGCCGATCCGGCGCCATTCATCCGCGTGGCCCTGCAAACGCAGCAGGCTGGTGGTCACCGTGGTTTCCGTGGGCCCGTAGCCGTTGTACAACGCCGGCCGCCAGCCCGCGCCGGCAAACCAGGCGCGCCACGCCGCCTCGCCCAGGGCATCGCCGCCGATCACCAACGACCGCACGCAGGCCGGTACCCGGGCATCGGCCTGCGCCAATTGCCCCCAGAACTGGGTCGGCAGGTTCAGCACGCTGATACGGTGTCCTTCGCACAGCGCCCAGAAGCCGGCCCCGCCCACCAGCCAGTCCTGGTTGCGCAGCACCAGGGTGGCGCCCCGGGCCAGGGTGGCGAAGATATCTTCCACCGAAACGTCGAAACCCGGCGCCGCGAACTGCAGCACCCGGTCCCCGCCGTGCAGGCCGAGGGCATCGGCGAAGGCCCTGACCTCGTTGACCACCGCGCGGTGCTCGACCATTACCCCCTTGGGCCGCCCGGTGGACCCCGAGGTGTAGATCAGGTAGGCCAGGTGCCCCGGGTGCAGCCCCAGGGCGAGCGGCTCCGGGTTGTCGTCGCGCGGCGCCCGGCCCTGCACGGCCGCGTCGCGCAGGTCGACCAGGCGCGGGCCGCCATCCGGCGCCGCGACCCAGGGGGCGAGGCAGGCATCCCAGCCGATCAGCCAACCGGGGGCACTGTCGCGCAGCAACAGCGCCAGGCGCTCCCGGGGGGCGTCCGGGTCCAGCGGCAGGTAGGCGCCACCGGCCTTGAGCACCGCCAGCATGGCGATCAGCAGGTCCGGGCTGCGGTGGCCATGCAGCGCCACCAGCGCGTCCGGTCGCAGCCCCTGCTCGATCAGCACCCAGGCCAGCCGATTGGCCTGGGCATTGAGCGCGGCATAGGTCAGCTGCCGCCCACCCTGCTCCACCGCCACCGCCTGGGGCATGGACACCACGCGGGCCTCGACCAGTTGGTGCAGGCAAACGGACTCCAGCCGCATACCGGCGGTGGCGTTCCAGCCCTGCAGCACTTGCTGGCGCTCGGCCTCGGGCAGGCCGTCCAGCTGGCTCAGCGGCAGGTCGGGCCGCTGTTCCAGGGCCTCGACCAGCTGCGTCACCGCCTGCTGGGTAAAGGCCAGCAGGCGGGCCCCATCCGCGGGGGGTGCCACATGCAGAGTCAGCAGAAAATCATCGCCCAGGTCGTCGATATCGACGCTCAGGGGATAATGGGTGCGGTCGTCGCCCCCCAGGTGCTCGATGCCCTCCAGCAGGCGGTCGCCGCCGGCATGGCTGTAGCGGTAATTGAGCAGGCTGGTGAACAGCGGCCGATCCGCCGGCAGCGCGCTGCAGCGTTGCGCCAGACTCAGTGGCGCGTGTTCGTGGTGCAGCAGTTCAGCCAGGGCTGCATGGGTGCGCTTGAGGCCCTGCTCGACACTGTCCTGCCCCAGGCGCACGCGCAGCGGCAGGGTGTTGAGGAACAGGCCCAACGCGCGATCGGCCGCCGCGCCGCCGTGCAGGCGACCGAACAGCACGCTGCCGAACACCAGGTCGTCACGGCCGCTGCCACAGGCCAGCACCTTGGCCCAGGCCAGGTGGAACAGGCTCGCCGCACTGACCCCACGCGCCTGCGCCTGCTCGCGCAGGCGCCCGGCCAGTGCCCGCCCCAGGTGTGCCCCGCGCCGCTGCACCGTCGACCCATCGCCCTGCAGATCGAACAAACTAAAGGCCGCCGTGGGTTCGTCGACATCCCCCAGTTGCCGACGGAAATAGGCTTCGTGGGCGGCCGTCGACAGGCCCCGTCGCGCATGCACCACCAGCGCCCGAAACGG
Organism: Pseudomonas sp.; assembly: GCF_040514055.1. Lineage (GTDB taxonomy): Bacteria > Pseudomonadota > Gammaproteobacteria > Pseudomonadales > Pseudomonadaceae > Aquipseudomonas. The sequence continues at coordinate 7,588 of NZ_JBEVDL010000085.1, read as the reverse complement.
CAGCGGTGACGGCAGGTCGGCGCCACGTCCCTGCAGAATGGCCAGCACTTCCTGCACCAGCAGTTCGCTGGAGCGGTGGTCCATGATCAAGTGGTGATGCAGCAGTTGCAGCAGCCAGTGGCCGTCACCCTCGTCGCAGGCCAGCGCCCGCAGCAGGGGCGCCTGACCGAGGTCCAGGCGCAGCACCCGCGGCTCGGTGAGCTGTTGCAGGCGTTCAAGGGCCGACTCGCCGGGTGCCCGTGTCTCGGTCTGCAGCAGCAGCGGCGCCTCGCGCCAGACCACTTGCAGCGGTTCCGCCAGGCCTTGCCAATGCACCGAGGTACGCAGTATGTCGTGACGGGCGATAACCTGGTTCAGCGCCTGAACGAACGCCTCCAGGCGCGCGCGGCTGTCGAAGCGCAGCAGCGTCGGCACCACGTAGGTATCGCCCTCGCGCTGCAGGCGATGGTGGTACAGCAGGCCCTCCTGCAGTGGCGCCAAGGGGTAGATGTCCTGCACATTGGCCGCACCGCCGGGAATCGCACCCAGCAATGCCGCCAGTTCGCTCGGCGAGAGCTGCACCAGCGGCAGCATCTGCGGGGTGATCTGCCGGGTTCCCGGGGCGATGCGGTAGTGCAGCGGATCGCCGCCCTCGCGCTGGCGCAGCAAGCCGATCAGCGCCTGCTTGTGGGTGCGCAGCGCGGCCATCCGCCGTGCATCGGCCAGCAGGCGCGTGTCGCCGAGCACCGCGAGTTTGTCATCCTTGACCCGCAACTCCAGGCCCAGGCCATCCAGTTCCTCCAATAGCGCTTGCGCACTCATAGCAGCACCTCTTCCAGTTGCACCGTTGCGCTCGCCAGATGGGCCAGGGTCGGCGCGTTGAAAATCATCTGCACGTCGACCTGCAGCTGCTGCTCGCCCATACGCTGGATCAACTGGATGGCCAGGGCGGAATGGCCGCCGAGCTCGAAGAAATTATCCTGACGGCCGACCCGCGCCACCCCGAGCAGCTCGCGCCACAACTCGGCCAGTTGCTGTTCGATCAGGTCGCCCGGTGCCTCGTAGGCCTGCTGCGCCAGCGCCTGCGCCTCGGGCGCCGGCAGCGCCTGGCGATCGAGCTTGCCATTGGCGGTCAAGGGCAAGGCCGCCAGCGTCACGAAGGCGCTCGGCAGCATGTAGTCCGGCAAGGTCTCGGCCAGCTGCGTGCGCAGCACGGTCGGTTCCAGCGTCGCGCCCTGCCGTGCCACCACATAGGCGACCAGGCGCGGCTCGCCCGGGCTGTCCTGGCGGGCCAGCACCAGGGCTTCGCGTACCTCGGCCAGCTGCAGCAACTGGGCCTCGATCTCACCCAGCTCGATGCGCAAACCGCGGATCTTCACCTGGAAATCGTTGCGGCCCTGGTACTCCAGACAGCCATCGGCGCGCCAGCGGCCGAGGTCGCCGGTACGGTACAGGCGCGCCCCGGCCACCTCGACGAACGGGTCGGGGAGGAAACGCTGCGCGGTCATGTCCTCGCGGCCGAGGTAACCGCGGGCAACCCCGGCGCCGCCGATATAAAGCTCGCCGACCACCCCCAACGGCACCGGCTGGTACTGCGCATCGAGCAGGTAGACACGGGCATTGGGCATCACCCGCCCGACGTTCGGCAGCGCGCCCTCGACCGGCCCGCAGAGCGCGTCGACGCTGCATTCGGTAGGGCCGTACATATTGATGAAACGGGTTCCGCGGACCTCCGTCAGGGCCTGCCAGGTGGCGCTGTCCAGGGCCTCGCCGCCCAGCAACAGCAGGCGCAACGAGGTCGGCCGCTGCTGCGCAAAGCCGGCGGCCATCAGCATGCGCAGGTGCGAGGGGGTGCACTCCATCGCCTCGATGGCATGGCGTTCGAGGAAGTCGAGCAAGGCCTCGGCATCCAGGCGGGTCGGCTCGGACAGCAGGAACAGGGTCCGCCCGCGGAGCAGCTGGCCCCAGGCCTTGACCGCCATGTCGAAACCCAGGGACGAGTTCCAGGCCACTCGCTGGCAGTCGGCCTGGGCGCCGTAGACGACGTCCTCCAGCCCATGGAGGAAATTCAGCACCTGGCGATGCTCGACCATCACCCCCTTGGGCAGGCCGGTCGAACCCGAGGTGTAGATCACGTAGGCCAGGTGCGAAGCGTCCAGGCCCACCTCGGCCGGCAGTGGGTCGTGCGGCGACGCGGTGGCCCAGGGCGATCCGTGCCAGGTCGCAGCGTCCAGCAGCAAGGTGGTGCAGCCGGCCGGCTCGCGCAGGCGCGGCCGCAGCCGGGCCTGGGTCAACAGCAGGCGTGGCGCGCTGTCCTGCAGCAGGTAGGCCAGGCGCGCGTCCGGGTGGACCGGGTCCAGCGGCACATAGGCGCCGCCGGCCTTGAGCGTGGCCAACAGCGCCACCACCTGCTCGAAGCCACGCTCCAGGCACAGCGCGACACGGTCGTCGGGGCGTACCCCCTGGGCGCGCAGGTGATGGGCCAGCTGGTTGGCGCGGCGGTTGAGCTCGGCATAACTGAGCGATTGGCCGTCGAACACCAGCGCGGTGGCCTGCGGCCGTGCCTCGGCCTGGCGCTCGAACAGCCGGTGCAGCAGCGGCTCGCCGGCATACTCGCGGCGGCTGTCGTTGAAACCCTGAAGCAGCTGCTGACGCTCGGCGGGGTCGAGCAACTCGATGCCGGCCAGCGCTTGCCGGTCATCGGCGACCATGGCCCGCAGCAGCCGCTGCAGCTGCTGCCAGTGGCGGCGCACGCTGGCCTCGTCGAACAGCGCGCTGGCGTAGTTCAGTTGGCCGACGATGCGCGAACCGGACTCCTCCAGGTCCAGGGACAGGTCGAACTGCGCGCTGCCGGCGCTGCTGCCCAGGCTCTCGAACTGCAGGTCGTCGAGTTCCAGGCGCGCCTCGGGGGTGTTCTGCCAGGCCAGTCGCACCTGGAAGATCGGGTTATAGGCCATCGAGCGCGGCGGGTTCAGCGCTTCCACCACCTGCTCGAAGGGCACATCGCGGTTGCTTTGCGCCGCCAGGGCGACGCGCCGGGCCTGGGCCAGCAACTGCGTCACCTCCAGCGGACCCTCGAGGTCGAAGCGCAGCGCCTGGGTGTTGACGAAAAAACCGATCAGCGGCTCCAACTCGGCGCGGTTGCGGCCCGCCACCGAGCTGCCGATCACCACCTGGGTCTGCCCGCTAAGCCGCGCCAGCAGCGCCGCCCAGGCGCCCAGCAGGGTCATGTAGAGCGTCGTGCCATGGCGCTGGCCGAGCGCCCGCAGGCCCTGGCTGAGTGCCTCATCCAGCTCGACCGCGAAGGTCGCGCCGCGGTAGTCCTGGCTGGCCGGGCGCGGCCGGTCGGTGGGCAGCGCGATCAGCGCCGGCAGGCCCTGCAACTGCCCGACCCAGTACTGCAACTGCGCCTGCAGCAACGGGCCCTGCAGCCACTGGCGCTGCCACGACGCATAGTCGGCGTACTGGATGGCCAGCGCGGGCAAGGGGTCCGCTTGGCCCCGGCAAAAGGCCCGGTACAGGCTGGAAAATTCCCGCGCCAGCACGCTCAGCGACCAGCCGTCGGCGATGATGTGGTGCAGGGTCAGCAGCAGCAGATGGTCCTCCTCGCCGAGGCGCAACAGCTGGCAGCGGATCAGCGGCCCGCGCTCCAGGTCGAAGGGCGCGGCGGCCTCCTGGCGGCAAATCCGCTGCAATTCGGCTGCGCCGACGCCGGTGATGTCGCGCTCCTCCAACCGCAGCGCGCCCGGAACGTCGATCACCTGGCAGGCCTGCCCCTCGTGGCTGACAAAACGCGTACGCAGCACCTCGTGGCGTTCGACGATGCGCTGCACCGCCGCGCGCAGGGCCGACCGATGCAGCGGTCCGCGCAGGCGCAGGGCACCGGGGATGTGGTAGGCGGGCCCGGCATGGGCGTCGATCCGGGTGACAAACCACAGGCGTTGCTGGGCATGGGACAGCGGCAAGGGTTGGCTGCGGTCGGCCGGCTCGATGGCGCTCAGGCGGTTCTGCTCGGCCTCGGCCAGCTGCGCGGCCTGCGCCGCCAGGCGTGGCTGGGCGAACACCGTGGTCAGCGGCAACTCCAGGTCCAGCTGCTGGCGCAGCTGCGAAATCAGGCGGATGGCCAGCAATGAATGGCCGCCCAGTTCGAAGAAATCGTCATCGCGGCCGACCTGTTCGACCCCCAGCAACTGCGACCAGAGCTGCGCCAGGCGCTGCTCCAGGGCGCCGCGCGGCGCCGCATAAGCCCGCTGCGCCCGCGCCTGGTCCTGGGGTGCCGGCAACGCCTGGCGGTCGAGCTTGCCGCTGGCCGTCAGCGGCAAGGCCGGTAGCCGCACATAGGCCGCCGGCACCATATAGGCCGGCAGCCGTTCGGCCAGTTGCGCGCGCAGGTCCGCCGGTTCCAGCTCGCCGTCCGCCGTTGCCACCAGGTAGGCGACCAGGCGCGGCTCGCCCAGCTCGTCGGGGCGGGCCAGGACCACTGCCTCGGCCACCCCGGGCAATGCCCTGAGTTGCGCCTCGACCTCGCCCAATTCGATGCGATAGCCACGCAGCTTGACCTGGAAATCGTTGCGGCCGAGAAACTCCAGGCTGCCGTCGGCGCGCCAGCGCGCCAGGTCGCCGCTGCGGTACATGCGCGCGTCGGCTGTCCCGGCGAAGGGGTCCGGGACAAAACGTTCTGCACTCAGGGCCGGACGTCCCAGGTAGCCGCGCGCTACTCCGCTGCCGCCGATATGCAGCTCACCGACCACCCCCAACGGCACCGGCTGGCCCTGACCGTCGAGCACGTACAGGCGACTGCAGGCCAGTGGCCGGCCGATACTGGCCGGGCTGTCGTCGGGGGCGCAGCGGGCCACGCTGGCATTGACGGTGGTTTCCGTGGGGCCGTAGGCATTGGCCAGGGCCGGACGGTGGCCCGGGCGCTGCCACCAGGCCTCGAGTGCCGCGGCGCTGACCGCGTCGCCGCCGATCACGATCTGCCGCAAGCGGGGCGGCAAGCTGACCTCCGGGGCCTGGGCCAGGCGCTGCCAGAACAGGGTAGGCAAGTTGACCAGGGTCAGCCCCTGTTCGGCGCACAGCTGGCACCAGTGCCGCGGCTCGTCGAGCCAGGCGTCGCTGCGCAGCACCAGGGTCGCGCCGTGCAGCAGGGCGCCGAAGATTTCCTCGAGGGCCACATCGAATCCCGGCGCGCTGAACTGCAACACCCGGTCGTCCGGGCCCACCTTGTACAGCGGCTGCAACGCGGCCAGCTGCGCCACCAGTTGCCGGTGCTCGACCATCACGCCCTTGGGTTCGCCGGTGGAGCCCGAGGTGTAGATCACATAAGCCAGGTGCCGGGCCTGCAAGCCGACCTCGGCGGCCGCCAGGTCGTGCCCGGGGCCGTCGGCCCAGGGCCGCCGGGCGCCGGCGTGGTTGTCGAGCAGCAGCGCCGCGCAGCTCGGCGGCAGGCGCAGCCGGGGCAGCAGCGCGGCCTGGGTCAGCAGCAGCCGCGGCGCGCTGTCCTGCAGCAGGTAAGCCAGGCGCGCATCGGGCTGGGCCGGGTCCAGCGGCACGTAGGCGCCACCGGCCTTGAGCGTGGCCAACAACGCCACCAGTGCGTCGATACCGCGCTCCAGGCACAGGGCCACGCGATCGTCGGGACGTACCCCGTACTCACGCAGGTAGTGGGCGAGCTGGTTGGCGCGCCGGTTGAGCTCGGCATAACTGAGCGTCTGGCCCTCGTACGACAGCGCGGTGGCCGCCGGCCGGGTCCGCGCCTGGTGCTCGAACCCCTGGTACACCAGGCCTTCCTCGGTCGCCGCCAGCGGCACCGGGTTGAACCCCTGCAGCAGCTGCTGGCGTTCGGCGCTGTCGAGCAGGTCGATGCGCTCCAGCGGCTGCTGGTCGTCGGCCAACATGCCGCGCAGCAGCGCCTGCAGCTGGCGCCAATGCCGCGCCACGCTGGGCGCGTCGAACAACGCGGTGGCGTAGTTGAGCCGGCCGACTATGCCCTCGCCCTGCTCTTCCAGGTCCAGGGCCAGCTCGAACTGCGCGCTGGCGGGAAGACTGTCGACCCGCTCGACGGCCAGGCCGTCCAGGTGCAGGTCCACGGGCGGGGTGTTGTGCCACGCCAGCATCAGCTGGAACACCGGGTGATGGGCCATGGAGCGCGACGGATTGAGTGCCTCGACCAGGCGCTCGAACGGCACCTCCTGGCGCGCCTGGGCGGCCAGGGTGGTCTCGCGCACCTGGGCCAGCAAGCTGGCGGTCGTTGGCGCCCCCTGCAGGTCGATCTTGACCGCCTGGGTATTGATAAACAGACCGATCAGCGGCTCGACCTCGACCCGGTTGCGCCCGGCATGGGGGCTGCCGATCACCACCTGCGCCTGGCCACTGAGGCGCGCCACCAGTGCCGCCCAGGCCGCCAGCAGGGTCATGTAGAGGGTCGCGCCGTGGCGTTGGGCGAGGCCCTTCAGGCCTTGGCTGAGCTCTGCGTCCAGGCTGACCGCGAGGCTCGCGCCCCGGTAGTCCTGCAGCGCAGGGCGCGGCCGGTCGCTGGGCAGGTCGACCCGCTCGGGTGCGCCACGCAGCTGCTGCGCCCAGGCCTCGAGTTGCTGACGCAGGCGTGGGCCTTGCAACCCCTGGTGTTGCCAGACGGCGTAGTCGGCGTACTGCAGGGCCAGCGGCGGCAAGGGATCGGCCTGGCCCTCGCGGGCGGCCCGGTACAGCGCCGCGCATTCGCGCATCAGCAGGCTCAGCGACCAGCCATCGGCCACCAGGTGGTGCAGGGTCAGCAGCAGCACCTGGTCGTCGTCCGCCAGGCACAGCAGCCGTGCACGCACCAGCGGCCCGGCCGCCAGGTCGAAGGGTTCGGCCGCGGCCGCCTGGCATAACGCCTCCAGGCCACCTGGTGGCAGGTCGCGCGCCTCCTGTATCGGCAGTGCAAAGGGTCGCGGCGGATCGATCACCTGGCAGGGCCGGCCCTCGAGCAGGACCACCCGGGTGCGCAGTGCCTCGTGGCGTTCGAGGATACGGTCCAGCGCGTGCTGCAGCGCCGCCCGGTCCAGCTGGCCGCGCAGCCGCACGGCCACGGGGATGTGGTAGGCCAGGCTGGCGCGGGCGTCGACGCTGGCGACGAACCACAGGCGCTGCTGGGCCGGGGACAGCGGCAAGGGAGCGCTGCGGTCCGCCGGTTCGATGCGGCCCAGGCGGCTCTGCCCGGCCGCCGCCACTTGCACCGCCAGCGCCTGCAGGCGCGGATGGGCGAACAGCGCCGCCAGTGGCAGCTCGATGTTCAGGCGCTGACGCAGCTGCGAGATCAGGCGAATGGCCAGCAGCGAGTGGCCGCCCAGTTCGAAGAAATGGTCCTGGCGGCCGACCCGCTCCACCCCCAGCAGCTGCGACCAGAGCTGCGCCAGGTCCTGCTCCAGCGCGCCCTCCGGCGCCTGGTAATCGCGCTGCAGCACGGCCTGGTCATCCGGTACCGGCAGCGCGCGACGGTCGAGCTTGCCGGTGGCGGTCAGCGGCAGGCGCGGCAGCCGTACATAGGCCGTCGGCACCATATAGTCCGGCAGCACCGCGGCCAGCGCGGCACGCAGCCCGGCCGGCTGCAGCTCGGCGCCCGGCTGCG
>NZ_JBEVDL010000087.1:0-3606 GCF_040514055.1 Pseudomonas sp. | reverse complement strand
ATCCGGGCCTGAGCCCCGACAGCCTGCACCTGGGCACCTTGCTGCCGAGCACTGGCGTGTTGGGCGAGGAGGGCACCACGGTGGCGGCGGTGCTGCGGGGCAGCGTGGCGCGGATCAACGAAGCGGGCGGGATCCATGGCCGGCAGTTGCGCCTGACCATCCTCGATCCCGGTCCCGATCGTGTCAGCGCCGAGCATGCGCTCGACCAGTTGATCGAACAGGAACAGGTGTTCGCCCTGGTCGCACCGCTGGTGCCGGCGCTGGATAACGAACTGGCCCCGCGCCTGGAGCAGGCCGGCGTGCCCCTGATCGGGCCGCTGTCGTTGCAGGGCACGGCCCAGGCCAGTCGGCAGATTTTCGAGCCGCTGCCGGGGCTGCGCGAACAGATGATTGCCCTGGCCAACTACGCCGCCACCAGCCTGCGCGTGTTGCAGGGCCCGACGCTGATCGCCTACCCGAACGAGCCGGGCCAGCGCCTGGCGGCGGAGAAACTTGCCCAATACCTGCAGGACAACGCCTGGCAGAAAGTGCGCCTGCAACCCTACGAGACGGCGCAGGACGAGTTGCCACTGGGCTCGCGCTCGGTGTTCTACATGGGCAGCAGTGGCGGCTTCAGTCGTTTGGCCGCGCGCTTGCAGACCGCGGGCCAGGTGCCTTATCTGTTCGCCGCCTCGAACCAGGTGGCGGGGGATCTGATGCAGGTGCCCAGCGGGTTTTCCCGGCGGGTGTTCCTGGCGTATCCGTTCGTGCCCAGCGACTGGACGCGCACCGGGCGCACCGCCCTGACCCAATTGCGCGAACGCCAGAAGCTCGGCGGCGAACACGCGGTGCTGCAGGTCGGGGCCTACAGTTCGATGCTGCTGCTCAGCGAGGGCATGAAACAGGCGGGGCGCGATGCCAGCCGGGAAAAACTCATCAGTGCCCTGGAAGGCCTGCACGACTTCGATACCGGCCTGACCCCGCTGATCAGTTTCGGGCCGGGCCGACGCCTGGGCCTGAGCGGCGCCCATGTGGTCACCGTGGACCTGCCCGACCAGCGCTTCTATCTGGTCGCCCCCTACAAACCCATTGCCGCCACGCCCTGATCCGGAGGCCGAAGATGAAACTCACGACTGTAATGGTGCTGTTGACCCTGTGGGTGCCCGCCGCGTTTTGCAGCAATGGCCCGGCCGTGGCACGGGTCAATGGCGAGGAAATTTCCCAGCTACGCCTGGAGCGCTATTTCGCCGAATACCTGGAGGATCAGGGCCGGGCGGTCGCCAGCATCCGCAGCCCCAGCGCCTACAAACAGCTGCGCACGGCGGCGCTGGATGCGCTGATCGACAAGGAACTGCTGTGGCAGGAAGCGCTCAAGCGCGGGGTGGTGATCAGCGATGCCACGGTGCAAGCCCAGGTGGACCAGACCCGCCAGGCCATGGGTGGCCCACAGGTGTTCGCCCGGCGCCTGGAAGACGCCGGTTTCGATGAGGCTTCTTACATCGAGTACACCCGCCGCGACCTGGCGGCGCAGCAGATGTTTACTGAGCTCACGAGGGTCGGCGAGCCGGACGAAAAAGAGGTGCGGGCGTTCTATCAGGAGCACCGCGCCGAGATGAACCGTCCCGAGGAAATCCAGGTCAGGCATATCCTGATAAAAGTGCCTCAGGGGGCGGACGCTTCCACAGTCGAAGCCGCGAGACTACGCTTGCAGGCACTGCACACGAGCATCCGTGAAGGCGCCGATTTTGCCAGCGTCGCTCGTAGCGGTTCCGAAGACGCGTCGGCCAGCGCCGGCGGCGACCTGGGTTACTTTGCCCGGGGGCGCATGATGCCGGAGTTCGAAGCCGCAGCCTTTGCCCTCAAACCCGGGTCCGTCAGCGAGCCGGTGCGCACGGCGGTGGGCTGGCATTTGATCCTGTTGGAGAACCGAATGGAGGCCGCCGATGTCACACAAGAGCAGGGACTTGAAATGGTTCGGGCCTACCTTGCCCGACAGAAACAGGTCCAGGCGCGTCTGCAGGCGCTGGCGCAGCTGCGCGCAAGCAACAGCATCGAAAGAATTGACGATCAATGAGCTTTCCCCAACAGTGGGGGAAAGCTTCGCTGCACGTCCGTTCGCTTTCCCCCGCTTTTGGGGGGTGGGGCATGTGGACGAAACGGCATTGCTTTTAAATTCAAGGACATGAATACATAAAATTACCGGCACTCAGCCTGGCATGAAGTGTGCGTTAGACCTATCAAGGCGCGCACTCCGCCAGGTTCGGTACTCGGACCTGGGGTTCAAGGAGTCCACCTTGTTAAACAAAGTACTGGTTGTTGAAGACGAACAACTTCTTGCAGAAAACCTCCAGGGTTACCTGCAGGCGCAAGGGTTGGAAGTCCGGATTGCTCACGACGGTGCGCAAGGAATCGCTGAAGCCGGCGACTTCGCACCCGATGTGATGGTGTTCGATTACCGCTTGCCCGATATGGAAGGCTTTGAGGTGCTCGATGCCGTCCGCCAGAACAGGAAGTGTCATTTTGTGCTGATCACGGGGCACCCCACCGCAGAGGTTTGCGAAAGGGCCCGGCAACTGGAAGTCAGCCATATCCTGTTCAAACCCTTTCCGATGGCGGAACTGGCGCGTGCAGTGCTTGATCTTCTGGGGCGACAGCGCGAACCCAACGCGGCGGTGAGCAGTTCCGAAGGCTTTGTCGAACGACGCCAGAGCAGGACCGAGAGTTTCCCGCTGCAGTTGTACGACGGTAGTTGGGTGCTAGCAGATCGCCGACGAAGTACCTCGGCCTCCACAGCGCCAGACGACGAACAATTGCTCACCGGGGAGTAATGGCGCGACAAGAGGTTCCGGCACATGCCGCAATTGCTCGCCGCGCCGACAGGGCTCTAAGCCCCGGGTGTTGGAGAGCAAGCCATGGACCGTCTATCCCTTGTCGTCGATGTGCCACCGCTGGACTCTGTACCGACTCGTTTTTCCAGTGAGCAACTGGCCCAGGCCCGTTCCCGGGCCGGCAGTACCGGCGAGCGGATGCTCGAAGCCCTCGGGGTGCTCTGCGAACTGGCCCCCATGCCCTTTATCCAGTGCCTGGGCGCAACCCTTCACTACCCGGTGCTCGACACCGACAGCCTGTTTCAATCGACCCCGGTATTCGACCGGGTCACCCTGGCCCAATGCCTCAAGCGCGAATTCATCCTGCTGCGTCACGCCGACGCGGTCATTGGCGTGTTTGCCGACCCCTTCGACACTGCACGCCTTGCCTGGATCGACGACTGCCTGCACGGCGCGCCGCTGTACCTGGTGCATGCCGACGACCTGAAAGCCTACCTGGCGCGCCACGAAGAGAGCTTCCACGCGGTGGAGTCGCTCAACGCCCAGGCCGACGGCAATACCGAGATCGACACCCTGCAAAGCCTGTCCCTGACCAGCATCAGCGAAGACTCCAGCGTGGTGGTCAAGCTGGTCAACTCGACCCTCTACGACGCGCTGAAGATGCACGCCAGCGATATCCACCTGGGCACCACCGGCAGCGGCCTGGTGATCAAGTACCGCATCGATGGCGTGCTCAACAACATCAGCAAGATCCAGGGCAACGAGTTCGCCGAGCAGGTGATTTCCCGGGTCAAGGTCA
>NZ_JBEVDL010000080.1:0-90881 GCF_040514055.1 Pseudomonas sp. | reverse complement strand
CGAGCGGATGGGGGTTTGTTTTTGCCCGCGGAAAACGCCTCGGCCCGCGGGCGGCAGCGTAGGGCGGCCTCGGCGCGTCGTCCGGCGCCAGCCCGCCAACCGGGTATCGAGGGTATCGGCCCGAGACGGGCCTCCCACAACGCCCGCTCTTACCGTTTTACGACAAATGGTAGTTTTACCCTACCCTCGGTTAGAATGATTTTCCTTTGTCCGAGCCTACCGCCATGCCCGACACGGCCGAGTCCGGTGACCTGTCCGAGCTTCCTCTGGAAGCTTTGGTGGCCTGCCACGAGTGTGACCTGTTGATGCTCAAGCCGGCATTGGCCTTGGGTGAGCAGGCGCGTTGCCCGCGTTGTGGTTATGAGCTCTATACCCACCGACATCAGGTGGTCAAACGTAGCCTGGCATTGGTGCTGGCGGCGTTGCTGCTGTATATCCCGGCCAACTTTCTGCCGATCATCAGGCTGAACCTGCTGGGGCAGTCCACCGAGGACACCCTCTGGAGTGGTGTGCTGGCCTTGTATAACAGTGGTATGCAGAGCGTGGCCGCAGTGGTGTTTCTCTGCAGCATGGCGATTCCATTGCTTAAGTTGCTCTGCCAACTGTTCGTGCTGTTGAGTATTCGCTGGCAGTTCGGCCGCAGCTATGGCTTGCTGCTCTACCGTCTTTATCACCACATGCGTGATTGGGGAATGCTCGAGGTGTATTTGATGGGCATCCTTGTGGCGATCGTCAAGCTGGTCGATATCGCCGATCTCAGCGTGGGCGTGGGGCTGGTCTGTTTTGTCGCGTTGATACTGGTACAAGTCTGGTTGGAGGTCACCATGTCGCCGCACCAGATCTGGGAAGCTTTGGCAGGGGAGGATGAGCATGCGAGCGCTTGATGCGGGGTTGCTGCTCTGTCACGAATGCCATCAACTGAACCCCCAGGATGCCGACGTCGAACATGGCCAGACCTGTAGCCGCTGTGGTGCGCAGGTCCACCCCAGACGGCCCAATAGCCTCACTCGGACCTGGGCCCTGCTGTTGACCTCGGCCTTGTTGTATATCCCGGCCAACCTGCTGCCGATCATGTCGGTCAGCTCCTTTGGCAAAGGCCACCCGGACACCATCATGTCGGGTGTCGTCACCTTGGTACAGTACGGCATGTTACCCATCGCGGCCGTGGTGTTTATCGCCAGCATCGTGGTGCCGACCTTCAAGCTGGTGGGGATCGCCCTGTTGCTGTATTCGGTGCAACGGCATCAACCCATGTCGGCTCGCCAACGCATCCTGATGTATCGTTTTATCGAGTGGATCGGCCGCTGGTCGATGCTGGATATCTTTGTCATCGCCATCCTGGTGGCGCTGGTGAATTTTGGCAGCCTGGCGCAAATCGAAGCCGGTGTCGGCGCCGTGGCGTTTGCCAGCGTGGTGATCCTGACCATGCTCGCGGCTGTAACTTTTGACCCTCGCCTGATCTGGGATAATACGGAGTCGGATGCCGACCATGACTGAGCTGCCACGTGCGAAAATTCGTCCTGCTTCCAATTGGTCGGCCATTTGGGTGTTGCCGTTGGTGGCCTTGCTGATCGGCGGCTGGCTGGCCTGGCGCGCCTACGACCAGGCGGGTATCGAGATCCAGGTGCTGTTCCCGACTGGTGAGGGTATCCAGGTCAACAAGACCGAGGTGATCTACAAGGGCATGCAGATCGGCAAGGTGGTCGGCCTGGCGCTGGATGAGAAAGGCGAAAATCAGGGGGTGATCGCCACCCTGGAAATGAACAAGCAGGTCAAGCTCGCGCTGCGTGCCAACAGCCGCTTCTGGCTGGTCAAGCCCAGCGTGTCCCTGGCAGGCATCACGGGCCTGGAGACCCTGGTGTCGGGGAATTACATTGCCGCCAGTCCAGGCGATGGCGAACCCGCGACCAAGTTCAAGGCACTCTCCGAACCGCCGCCGCTGTCCGATACGCTGCCCGGCTTGCACCTGACGCTGAAGGCTGAACGGCTGGGCTCGCTCAACCGCAACAGCCCGGTGTTCTACAAGCAAATCCAGGTCGGTGTGGTGAAAAGTTATGTGCTCGGCGAGGATCAGCGCACGGTCGAGCTCAAGGTGTATATCGAGCCGCTCTACGCCAATTTGGTGCGTAAACACACGCGGTTCTGGAACGCCAGCGGCATCACGGTGGATGCCGATCTGTCGGGTATCAAGGTGCGTAGCGAGTCGCTGGCCAGCATCGTTGCCGGTGGTATCGCGTTCGCCACGCCGGAGCATCGGCAGGACAGCCCGCCCACCGATCCGAGTCTGCCATTCCGGCTTTACGAGGATTTCGACGCAGCCCAGGCCGGCATCAGGGTCAAGGTCAAGCTGAGCGATTTCGAAGGGCTGCAGGCCGGGCGCACCCCGGTGATGTTCAAGGGCATTCAGGCCGGTACCCTTAAAACCCTGAAAGTCGACAGCGACCTGACCTCGGCCACCGCCGAGTTGATTCTCGACCCACTGGCCGAGGATTATCTGGTGGAAGGCACCGAGTTCTGGGTGGTCAAGCCGTCGATTTCCCTTGCCGGTATTACTGGCCTCGAAGCCCTCGTGCGTGGCAACTATATTGCAGTCCGCCCGGGTGAGAAGGGCAGTGCGCCTAGCCGCGATTTCGTCGCGAGGACCAAGCCGCCACCCCTCGACCTCAGCGCACCCGGCCTGCATCTGGTGCTGTTGAGTGAGAATCTGGGATCGCTGGAGGTCGGTAGCCCGATCCTGTTTCATCAGCTCAAGGTCGGCTCGGTGCAGAGTTTCCAGTTGTCGCGAGATCGCCAGCAGGTAGCGCTCGGGGTGCATATCCAGCCGGAGTACGCCCAGTTGGTCAACAGCTCGACGCGTTTTTGGAATGCCAGTGGTATTACCCTGACCGGTGGCCTGTCGGGTATCGAGGTCAAGAGCGAATCCTTGCAAAGCCTGCTGTCGGGTGGCATCTCCTTCGAGACGCCCGACCCTCAGGCCGCGGTGACCGATCGCCGGGTGCAGCGTTTCAGTCTGTACGCCAGCCGCGAGCTGGCCTTGCAAAAAGGCGTACAGGTGCAGCTTCAGGTCGCCAGTGGCGATGGCCTGCGGGCCGGTACACCGATTCGTTTCAAGGGATTGGACGTCGGCAAGGTGGAAACGGTGGCGCTCAGCGAGGACTTGCAGTCCGTGCAACTGACCGCCCGCATCACCGAAGCCGAGGGGCGCATTGCCCGTGTCGGCAGTCAATTCTGGGTGGTCAAGCCGGAGTTGGGCTTGGCGCGTACGGCCAACCTGGAGACGCTGGTCAGCGGTCTCTACCTGGAAGTGCAACCTGCGGCCAAAGGCGCACCGGTGCAGACGCGCTTTAGCGTACTGAGCGCGCCGCCCACGGCCTCGAACCGCGAGCAGGGGCTCAAGCTGGTGCTCAGCGCGCCACGTCGCGGCTCGATCAAGCCCGGGGTGGTGGTCAGCTACCGTGAGGTGCCAGTGGGTAAGGTCACCCATTTCGAGCTGGGGCCGACCTCGGATCGGGTGCTGGTCAGCGTGCTGATCGAGCCCCGTTACGCACCGCTGGTGCGCAGCGGTAGCCGATTCTGGAATGCCAGTGGCATCGGGGTGGACGCCAGCTTGTTCAAGGGTCTGAAGGTGCGCACCGAGTCCCTGGAGGCCCTGCTCGAAGGGGGTATTGCCTTCGCCACGCCGAACAATCCGGAGATGGGCGGCCCGGCCCAGCCGGGTCAGACCTTCACCCTGTTCGACGAAGTCAGCGACGACTGGATGAAGTGGGCACCGAAAATCGCCCTGGAAAAACCCTGAGCTGAGCGCCGGACCCGCCAGGCTGCTGGCTGGGGCTATATAGTATCGGACCCGCGAAGGCGCGGGTCCGCAGGCCACCCCGGCCGTGATTACTTCTACGCGGGCTGCTCGACCTTCGCCGTTTCGTGGCGCCGGATATATTTCCAGTCGGCTTCATCGATATAGATACCGTTCGGGCCGCTGCCGCCCTCCAGGTCGATGGCCACATGGGCCGACACCTGGGGTTTCACGCTGGCCAGAATGGGCACAAAACCCAATTGCAGGCTGGTCTCGATCAACGCTTGCTGGTTGCGCTCGTCGATGTCCGCCGCTTCGTCCAGGTAGTAGGGCAAGCGAATACGCCCGGCCTGCTCACGGTCCATCAGGTGCAGCAACAGGTACATGTTGGTCAACGCCTTGATGGTCATGGTGGTGCCGTTGGACGCCGCGCCATCGATATCGGTGTGGACCACAGGCACGCCGCCGACCTTGGTGATTTCAAAGGCCAGCTCGAACAGGTCCTTTAACCCGAGCTGGTTGTGGTTGGCGGCCACCAGCCGTGCCAGGTACTCCTTGGCTTCTTCGTTCTTCACATCCTGGTCGGCGCTTTGCTGCAGGTCGAAGACCGACAGGGTCTCGCCTTCCTCATACTGGCCGGCGCTGTGGATGATCTGGTCGATGTGCTTGAGCGCATCCTTGTTGGGCGCCAGGGTGATACGGAAGCTTTCCAGGTTGGACACCTGACGTTTGTTGATCTCGCGGTTGAACAGCGCCAGCTGATGCTCGAGATTGTCGTAATCGCTGCGGATATTGCGCAGGGTACGCGCGATATCGGTAACCGCCGCGCGGCGCGCCTTACCCAGGGTCAGGGCTTCGTCCTGGCGGTGTGCATAGGCATTGACCAGCAACTGCAGGCGGCGTTCGACGTCTTCCTCGCTGTCGAACTTGGCCACGCCCTTGAGGCGAATCTGCGCGTAGAGCGCGTCGATCTGCCCGTCGATACGCTGCAACCCCTGCCAGGCGTCCTGGTAGTCGTTGAGCAACGGCAACAGGTTGTCCAGCGAGTCGTCCACCGGGTCCATAAAGGGCGTGCCGAAGGGCAGCTCGGCGGGCAGCAGTTGACGCCGACGCAGGGCGTCTTCCAGGGTCCGCTCCTTGGCGTCCAAATCGGCCAGTTGCCGGCCCACCAGTTGCAGACGGGCGGACAGTTGCTGGACCCGCTCGGTAAAGGCGTCGCTGGCACGGGTCAGGCTGTCCTGAGCGCCTTCCAGTGCGGCCAGGCGCTCGAGCTTGAGTGGCTCCTCGGCCGCCAGGGTTTGGCTGCGACGGAAGTCTTCCAGGGCCTTCTGCGCATCCAGTACCTGCTGGTAGAGGGACTCTGTCTGCGCCTTGCTGGCCGCACGATCGGCGGCCACGGCATGTTGGGTCCTGAGCTGGCGAAGCTCCTTGTCCAGGCGTTCCTTCTGGTCACGCAGCGCGGCGCGGTCGGCCAGGGCTTCGAGTGCCGGCGGTTCGATCTGGGACAGGTCGATGCTCAAGCCAGGCACTTCGAAGCGTTCGCCCTTGAACGATGCCAGCAGGCTTTCCAGCGAGGCGACCCAGCGGCCGTCTTCGTCCAGGCCGATGCCCTGCTCGCCGAGCGGCAGGCTGAACAGCGCACCGTTGAACAGGCGCATCAGGCGCTCGACGTCCTGCTGGGTGAACTCCTCGCGCAGGCGCGCGTAACTGTTGTTGTCGGCGTGTTCGAGCTGCAACTTCACCGCTTTCAAGCGTTTTTCCAGGTCGCGCAGCCGTTGGTCCAGGTCCTCGGCGGAAAACTGCCGGGATTGCGCCAGGGCGCCGGCCAATTCGTCGTGGGCATCCTTGGCGCTCAGCAGCTGCTGCTCCAGCACCTGGGCGTTATCGACCAGGGCGAAACGATTTTTCAGCACCGCCAATTCACCGAGCCAGCGCTGCAGCTCGCTGACCTCGCGCTCCAGGCGCATCAACTCCTGGGTGCCGCCGCGTTGTTCCTGCTGGAGGCCGTCCTGCTCGTTGCGGTAATGCTCGTGCTGGACCAGCAACTCCTCGCGCCGCGCACTGCTGTAGTCGTGCCAGGTGCCGAGCAGGCTGTCGAGCAGGGGCGACAGGCGATGCAGCTTGCCGCGCAGGCTTTCGCGCTGGGCCACACCCGCGGCCAGGGCCTCGACCAGCGGACCGGCGGCCACCAGCGATTGATAGTCCTGTTCCATGCGCCGCACGTCGCGGAAGGCTTCCTCGCAGGCGGCGATATAGTCGACGTTGCCCGAACGCAGGCTGTGCTCGAAGGCATCGAGGAACAGCTGCTTGAGTTTCGCCGCGGTGATCTCGCGCATGTGCAGCAGGTTGATAAACAGCGCGCGGAAGGTCTTCAGGCTCTGTTCGCTGGTCGAGCGCAAGGGGATCAACGTCAGGTCCAGCGGGATCGAGGTGTGCCCGCCGACCAGCAGCCGGCGCAGCTCCTCGGGTTTGATCTCGTAGGCCTTGAGGTTCTCCCGCTCCAGGTTGGCGAACAGCTCACGTTGGCGCAGGCAGGTACCGTTTTTCTGGTAGTGGGCCAGGTCCAGGGCGCCGGCGTAGGCGAAGAACTGGTGGCCGAAGCCTCCCCCTGGCCCACGCCCGGCCACGCCAATGACATGGGGGCCGTGGGGCAGGGCGACTTCCACCAGGATATAGCTGGTGTCGCTGGCGAAATAGAATTTACGCGACTGTTCCAGGCTGTACTTGCCAAAACTCATGTCCGACATGCGCGCCAGGATCGGGAACTGCAGCGCATTGATCGAGGCGCTTTTACCCAGGTTGTTGGCGCCGTAGACCGACAGCGGATGTTCCAGGGGAAACAGGCCCAAGCTGTAGCCGGCGGTATTGAGCAGGGCGAAGCGACGTATGCCGTAGCGTTCCGGGTTCATCGGTCGAGCTCCTGCAGGGCGCGTTCTTCGGCGAGGGCGCGGGTCAGCGCCTGCTCTTCGGATTCATCGGGGTATTCGGCGTCAGCTGTTGTGGTATCACGCAGCGCCACCGGGGGATCTTCGTCCAGCTGCTGCTCTTCAAGGACCTGGATGGCGTCGCCGCTGTCGTCGTCGATCAGCACCGGGCTCGGCAGCGGCAGCGCGCTGTGCAGGCTGGCGGCCAGGTCGCGGTCCTGCTGCACCGACAGACAGACGTCGAGGAAACGGTGCATCGGCGGCAGGAAGCGGTAGACACCGTTTTCTTCCGCGGCGAAGCCCAGTTGGCTGATGCGCCGCAGCACCTTTTCCTCCAGCTCTTCCAGGGTCTGCACTTCGGCTTGCAGAAACAAGTCGCGGTACTTGTCCAGCAGCGCCGGCAATTCGTCGCGGCCCAGGCTACCGCCGTCCAGCACGGCCAGCGGGTCACGGCCCTGGTCGGCGAGGTGTTCGACCAGGATAAAGGTGAACAACGCCAGGCGCTGGGCGGTCTTGTTCACCTGGGCGCCGCTTTGCTCGGGCACGAAGTAATAGAAACCACGGCTGTCGCACACCAGCTCGAAGCCCTGGGCCTTGAACAGGGCCCGGTACTGGTCCTGCAGGTTGGACAGCTGGCTGTACAGCTCGGTGTCACGTCGGCTGATGTGATAGCCCTTGAACAGCTCGCGGAAGATCGGTGCCAGTTGGGTCAGTTCTTTCAGGTCGATATTCATGCACAAGGCTCGCAGGCACTTTTTAAATAGGGGCGTTGGTCAGCGCTGGGCGCTGGGCGGGTGCAACCCGCGACGGCTCGCTTAGCCATTCGCCGGGCCCACCAGGGCGAAAGAGCTCAGGCTGACCTGGTGCTCGGCGGTCAGGTAGTCGCGCCGCTCCAGGCGTTCGCGGCGAAAGCGGCTGTCGCGGGACAGCCGCGAAAACCAGTAGAGCAATTCGTCGGTGGCGCCTTCCGGTTCCTGCTCCAGCAGCCAGCTCATCAAGTCCGGCAGCGGCAGGGCGTCCTGGCAGCGGTCGAGCATCTCGCGCACGGTGCGCGGCGCACGCGGCAACTCGCTCTTGCGCGTGCCACTGGCCTTGGGGAACTGCGCCGGTTTGGCCTCGAAGCGCGCCAGGGCGTAGACATAGGCCTCCACCTGGCTGGCGCTGCCGAGAAAGGCACTCTGTGGCCGGGTAAACAGCGCCAGGGTGGCCTGGGGCACCGCATCCAGGCCCTTGCGCCGGATCGCCGCCAGCGCCAGGGCGGCGCCGCGGGTCACGGCGTTGTGCCGACGCGCTTCTTCACGCAGCGGCAACAGCAGTTCACGGGCGCGGCGCAGGGTCAGCTGGGCGGTGGTCTGCATCTCCAGGATGCGCGCGTGGGTGCGCAGCAGCAGGTCGTCGTCGACCAACTGGCCCAGGCGCTGCTGTTCACTCATCAGGCGCAGCAGGACCTGCTCGACTCGGCTGACGCCCTGCTCGAAGGCGCCGTCGGCGTTGACCAGTTGGATCATCGGTTCGACGTACTCGTCCCAGGTTGCCAGCACCTCGGCATAACGCTGGCGTAAAGGGATTTGCCGGTCACTGGTCTTGGCCCGCTCGGCCACGCCGACCAGGGCCTGCTCGTCGTTGCCCAGCTTCTTCAGGACGTCGCGCACGCGCATGTCCAGCAGCCGCAGCTGGCGGGCCAGGTCGTTGGCGTCACGGATCTCGAAGGCATCCTGGATATGCCCGGCCAGGCGCTCCAGGTGGCGCAGGTAGGCTTCGATCTCCAGGCACAGGCCCAGGCGGTGTTCGCGGCGCAGGTAGGCGAGGAAATCGTGGATCTGCGCGTTGAGCTCGAAGCGGTTCGGACTCTTTGCCACCGGTACCAGGATATCCAGGCGGATCCACTGGTCCAGCAGTGCGGTCACGTCCAGCGGCGTCTGCAACTGGGCGGCCAGTTGCAGGCGCAATTCGGCCAGGCTCAGGGTGCCTTGGTCGAAGCGCTCGCACAGCGGCTCGAGCAGGGTCCAATGTTCGGCGAGGGCGCGCAACACGCGCTTGGGTTCGATCATCGGGGCACGGCTTCCGCAGGGTAAAAGCCGCGATTGTACTGAAAAGCCGGGAGGGCGTCAGAGCCCACTGATCAGGGGCCGGTTTGTCCGTGCGAGCACCGACCCCGGTGAGCGTCGTCCCGGCAGTCGCGGCCTCAGGCACCCTTGGCCAAGTGACAAAATGCGGCACATTGCGACTTTCGCCAGGTGTGCGCCACCGGCTTGGGCCCTGTCGGCGGGGTTTCTGGCGGGGAGCTGGAGTGATGGCACGGCTTCTGCAGTGACGCTGGACATGAGACTAGAGTTGAACCAACCCATGCCCACTTCCTCCGCCGCGTATGCCCAGGCTCGCTGGGCAGAACTGCAAGATCAGGACGATCTGGACTGGAACCTGGACGCCATTTCCGACCGTAGCGAGGCGATTGCATTCTTGCAGCGCTTCGAGAATCGGCTGTGCATCTATTCCGGTTATGTGGAAAAGCTCTACAGCAACTACAGCTTTGTGGTGCCCAGCGAAGCCCGGAGCGGTATCACCATCCTGCCGGACGAGCAGGCGTGGCACGACACCTTCAGCGATATTCCCGCCAGCGCCGTGGAGCCCACCGGCATCCATATCATGCCGGGCGAGACCATGGGCCAGACCGGGCTGTATCTGAAGGTGCCTGGTGAACATCGCCTCACCGCGTCCCAGGAGCTGCCTTTCCAGCAGGGCCTGCGCCTGCTGATCCAGCGCTACCTGGCCAAGGACGATTTTTTCCTGCCGGTACTGGTCAAGGGCGACCTGCGTGAGTACGAAGCCCGCATGCCGTCACTGCACCTGCACCGGATCAACCTGAAGAAACTGGTGAATTGCTCGCAGCTGAGCATCAACAGCCTGAAAAGCGCTGTCGCCGACCATTTGATCGGCCTGTTCCGCCAAGGAACCCCGGGCCAACTGGCGGGCTGAGGCCCGCTCGATCCGCCAGTGCGCGACCCGCGCCGGCCCTCCATCTGTCACGCCAGCGTTGCCTCCTTGCCCAGCTGGGGCCCTCGGTAACAGCTGCGTCTGCCTTTGCTCTGCAAAATCCCGGTCGGGCGCGGCATTACTCGACTATGGGTTGGGCCGCGCCCGGTCCAAGCTTTCTTATAGTGGCCACCTGAGTTGACGCGGCCAGCGCCCGGCCGCCATAAAAATAAAAGGAACTCGCCATGCGTGCCGCTCCTCGTCTGGTCGAACTGGTTCTCGCCGGGTTGTGCGCCTGTTGGCTGGCGCCGGCCCATGCCAGACTGGTGGAACTGGAGGACGGCGAGTTGTCCGAGGTAACCGGGCAGGCCTTTCTCAACCTCACCACTGACGCCTATAACGGCATGAACTTCACCCGGCTCAATTTCGGCATGGACGTGGCCACGCAGCTGAACATCAACAAGCTGCAATTGGGACTCTATCCGCGATCGGGCGAGGCGGCGGGCACGGCCGATATCGATATCAATAATTTTGCCTTGGGGTCGGTCAACGATACGACCGGACAAATCAACCCGTTCATGATCAAAAACCCGTTTCTCGAGCTGGCCTACAAGGACAACAAGGTCGTGGGTGTCCGTCTGGGATTTGCCGAGGCGCAAGGCCACCTGTCCGGGGATATCAATCAGGTGACCGGCAATATTGCGGTGGATTTGTACGGCAAAGGCAGTTACCTGGCGACCCAGATGAACTGTGCCTGGTTCGACTTGATCTGTGCCGGCGCCAAGGGACTGGTGGGTAGCGCCTACGCCAACAGCGATTTCAGCGCCCAGGCACAGTTGGTGAATAACGGCGGTGACAGCGATCCCGCGCGGGCTACCATGATCGGCATGATCGATGGGCAGAAGCTGTCCATTCCCGCAGGGTCCGGTTTCGACAATTTCCTGCTGAGCCTGTTTTCTTCCAGCAACTGTGAATTGCTGAGCACCACGACCTGTTTTCCGCTGAGCAATTACGGGTCTTTCCCGGTGGGCAAGTTCGACGCCACGAATCAGCAGTTCGTGCAGGCGGCCAAGGGCGTATTCCTGTCCATGCAGAGCCAGGACATGCAGTGGAAGGACCAGCAGGACGCGGGCAAATTCATCGTCGCCCTGGCCGGTGCCTTTATGAACCTGCCGCGCAATGCCGACGGCACCGCGGCGATCACCACCAGTTTTCAGGAAGCCTTCAACGGTATTCCACGGGTGGATACCTGCCTGGGTCCCGCCGGAAAAGGGTGCTGAACATGAACGTCGGTCGGTTGGGCGGGTTGCTGCTGGGGCTGGCGGGCGTTGCCCAGGCCGAGCTCAAGGTACTGGACGATACCGAGTTGGCCGAGGTCCAGGGCGCCGGCATCGGATTTGTACTGGAAAATGTGCTGATGGACGCCAGTCAGGCCACCATCACGGTCAACGACATCACCAACGCCGCGGGCCAGAACGTGCCGATCTCGGTCAAGGAGTTCTACTTCGGTGCCGCGGGCAGCAACAAGGGCGCCAACCTGATGCCGGTCAGCATTGGCCGCCTCAACCACCCCTTCGAATTCAACCTGGCCAAGGGCGAGGCCCTGCGTACCCTGCGTGACGATGGTCAGTGGGTGCAAACCACCCCGAGCAATGTGGCGGTGCTGGAATTCAAGTTTCCCGAGCGGCTGACCGGCGCGGCCGGGCAACCCTGTGTGGCGGGGTTCGCGGCGGCGGGCAGCAGTTGCTCCAGCCGTGCCAGCGAGAAGGTCGATCTGGGCATCCGCTACGACTTCCAGGTGGCGGCCGGGCGCACCGACGTGCTGAATATCGATATTCGCGAGCTGACCATGGATGGCTCGTACCTGCGCCTGTGGGGCGACAAGGGGCGGGCGCAACTGGTCGGTGAGATGCGCCTGAACCTGTTTGCCAAAGGCCTGGAAATCACCTCCTGTGCCACCGGCACCGCGGGCTGCAGCACGGCGGCGGAGCTGACCAACAAGACTCTCTACCTGGGCAATGGCTACGCCAACATCGCCCTGGGTTACGGCAAGTCGCAACCGCTGCTGTTCGACGTCAGCAGCAATGGTCAGTTCGTGCTGGAGCTGCCCAATCCGGTGGCCGGTGGCGCGTCGGCCAGTCAGCGTAATGCTCTGGCCGCGGATTTTTATGCCAATGCGCCGCGCACCTCGATCCTGATCGACAGCTTCAAGAACGGTACCGGTTTGCCCGCCAGCGGTGGCTACAACTTTGGCCGCAGCGAGATATCCGGGATGAGCTTCAACTACCTGAGGGTGACCAGTCGTGATCTCTAGGCGGGGGTGGAGCATCGGCTTGGCGGGGCTCGCCTGGGCCTGCGCCGCACAGGCCGAACTGCAACCGCTGGCCGACAGCGCGCTCGGCGAGTTCAGTGGGCGCGGTGGGGTCTACCTGTCCGGCGAATTCAGCATCAACAAGGACGGCGGCGTGCTTTGGAGCACCCCGTCGAGCAACTTGCCCAGCAGCTGGACCGCCGGTCAGCGCAGCTGCGCCACGGCGGGGGCCGCGACCGCACAGGGCTGTGGCATGCGCCTGGCGGTGCGGGCCGAGGAGGGCGGCGGCTGGTATGTGCTGGACAATATCAAGGGCATTTTCAGCTTCGAGGGCCTGACCCTGCGTACCCGGCTGGTCAACGGTGGATTTGGCGGTGACGGCCAGGGCTTCAACCGCGATGTGCTGGAATTCGGCTTGCCTGACGAGGTCAAGTTCAAGGACGCCAGTTTCACTTTCGCCGTGGCCAACCAGGGCGGCTGGCGTAACCGCGCCACCAGCCTGGCCAATGGTGGCGATCCCAGCTATCAGCAGACCAACCTGTTCTCCGCCAAGGTCGATGGCAGCATTCGCATGCAAGGCAACGTGCTGGTGTTTCCCACGCCATGAGGGGTCAAGGGTGGTGCGCGCTGGGGCTGCTGGCCGGGTGTTTCAGCGGCAGCGTGCAGGCCATGCAGCCGCTGGATGACGACAGGCTGTCGGCGGTGACCGGCCAGGATGGCATCAGCCTGGAGATCAGCGGCGGTGGCTGGTCGGCGGGCCGGCTGGACCTGACCCAGGACGGCCAGACCCTGAGCGCCACGGCCCTGAGCAACCGGCCGCAGAGCGGTGCCAGTAGCACCACCGCCATTAGCGTCGATGTGGTCGGCGATCACCTGCAGATCGACCACCGCTCGACCCCCCAGGTGTTCAGCGTGGGCAGCCTGGGCTTTGCCGGCAGCGACCGGAGCTTCGGGGCGTTTCGGGCGTTCTACACCCTGGGCGGCACCCTGCGTCTGCGCGGGGGCGGTGCCAGCGGCGTGACCGGCTTGGCGGTGGACGACAGCCGCCTGTCCCTGACCGACGTGACCTTCTACTACCGCGACAACGGCTACGACCTGATCGTCAAGGGGCTGTCCTTCGAGACTTACCTGAATGACGTCTACCTGGACGTGGTCTCCGGTGGCAGCGGCAGCGAGATCCAGCTGAGCCTGGGCACCTCACGGTTTGTCGGCTCGATCGCCGCCATTGGCCTGGACCTGGCCCAGGGGGATCCGACCCCCGGCGTGGCGGTCACCCCCAGCGCCCCGGACTTGCGCGACGCCAATGCCGGCCGCAGCTTTGGCCAATTCAATATGGACCTGCGCTTGGGCGGCAGTATTCGCCTGGGCAGCGGTGGGGCGAGCGGCGAGGGCCTGCGGATCAAGCCCGATGTCAGCATCGCCGACAGCCTGTTCCAGTACCGCGATGAGGGCGTGTTGCGCGCGGAACACTTCGCCGGCACGTTGCGCAGCATGGCCGGTATCACCTTCGACCTGGAGCAGGACGTGCGCGGCAGCTTCGTGCGCCTGGCGTTCCAGGACCTGCGGGTCAGCGCCAGCCTGGGCGGGCTGATCCTGGGCAACCCGAACAACCCTCGGCTGGGCAGCCTGGCCTTCGACCTGAATTTCCTCGACCAGGGCAATCGGCAGAATTGGCTGAAGCTGCGCCCGGGCGGCGACCCGCACTCGGGGACCCAGGGGCTGAGCGGTGACCTGAGCTGGAACCTGGTCGACAGCTCGGTCTCGCTGACCGATAACGGCAATAGCCTGTGGTTCAGCGGCTTGCGTACCCATGGTACGGGCCAGTTCAGCCTGGATGTCACCCGCGGTTGCGCCGGCGGGGCCAGCCCTGGCTGTTACGCCGGCACCCACGGCGACATGAGCCAAGGCAACTACGACGGCCATTTCGACGGCTTGCGTTTTGGCCTGAGCGGCATCAAGGGCAGTTACAGCTTCGATGGCCTGCGGGTGGGTCGGGTCGACGCGCCCCTGCAGGGGGGGACCGAGCTGCTGGTGCTGATGGAAATTTTCCCTGCCTATGATTTCACCCTCAACGGCCAGCTGACCCTGCAACCCGGTGGGCACAGCGGCGACGGCTTGCGCTACAACGCCGACTTCTATGTCAGCGAGGCTAATGCGGCGGTCACCGTCGACGAGAGTGGCAAGGGCCTGTGGCTGGCGGGCACCGACTATGCCATGCACTACCGCGACGGTACGCTGGATATCAGCAACAACGGCGTCGAGCTGCGCAAGGGCAGCTACTGGTCGAAGCTGGACGTGCATGACCTGCGCTGGGGCGATCGCGCCAGTGGTACCAGTCTCGGGCGCCTGGTGCTGCAACGTTACGAGCAGGGCTCGAGCATGACCCTCGCCTCGGGCGGCGCCGGTGCGCTCTGCGTCGGTGGCAGCGGTGCCTCCGCCAGTGCCTGCGCGGCCAATGGCGGGCGCTGGGAAGACCGCGGCAACGAGGGCTTGTCGGTCAAGTTGAAGAATGTCTTCGTCCGCGACACCAGCATCGAAACCAGCAGCAATGGCGTGGCCACCGACGAGAAGCGCAACCAGATCATCCTGGAAACCAACCGGGTCAACGGTGTGAACGGTACCGGCAGCCAGCTGGTGGTGGACAACTTTCACACCTCCGACGGCAACCCCGCCTCACCGGAGGCCAACAGCTACGGCTTCAACGCCGACCTGAGCCTGGACGTGGCGCCGACCCGCGTGCGCATCGAAAGTGGACCGAATGCCGGCGGCTACGTCACCCCCGATCCGTTGGGGTTTGCCGTAAGCGGCCGGGTCCACTTCAAGGAGATTAACGTCGACCGGGTGCAGCATGTGCATCCCACCGGCGGCGCCGTGACCGCCATGTACGGGCTCAAGGCGCAAAACGCCGATATCCGTGCCAACCTGACGGCCACGCCGATCAACTGATGCCGCGTGGCTGCCGACTGGCACGAATCTCCGGCAGGTCGCTGCGTTGCAGGTACAGGCGCAAGGGCTCGCTGATATTCAGCCGGTCGTCCAGGCGCTGGTCGAGCAGGATCTGCAGGCGCTCGCGCTCGAGGGTCATCACATCATGTTCGACCTGTGCCCAGACGAACTCGCTCGCCGGGGTGATGCTGTCGTCGGCCACGTCCATGCCAAACGCGTCTTCGCTGAATCGCACGATATAGCGGCCGATCTTGCGGTTGTAACCGACAAACCCCTGGAGGCGATCAGCCGCCTCGCAGATGCGCGCAGAAGTGATTGCCATGGTAATCCTCCCCAGGCGGTAATGGGATTGGGCAGCACCTGCGTGCTGACCTGAGAACGGCATGTTAGGGCCCTGCCAGGCGCCGATGCATTGCGCCAGGTCAATTTACCTGGGCTCTGCCTCTACAGAGTCGCAGGGAAAACACCGGTTCGCAGGCCGCCGCACTTACCCCCAAACCCGGTGCATGGAACTGTGGATAAACTGTGACGGGTCGGCGCCAGGTCAGGTGTCGCGGGGTGTGCGGCGTGTAGGTCGTTTTTTGAACATTATCAGCTACTTAAGAAAAAGTTGCGCACACAGGCGGTGCAGCGATCTGTGGATAACCTGTGGGCCTTGGTCGCCAGCCCGCCAATGGCGTGCGCTGCGGCGGTTTGGTTGTTTTCTGATCGATAGGTGAGAGGAATATTTCAACGGTGGGGGGCCCGAGTGATGCGCCCAAGGCGCTCCTCCGTCATTCCCGAGAAGGGGCTACGTCTCGGCCTCGGGAACACGTGATTCGTCAGCGCCGCGATGCCTCTCCTCCGTCATTCCCGCGAAGGCGGGAATCCAGGGGGTTGAGCGTGTCGGGAAACGGGTCCACTTCGACTGTCTCTCATGGGCCATCCCTGGGGCCGACGTGCCGTCAGATCTGGATACCCGCCTGCGCGGGTATGACGGGGTAGGGGGCGATACGTCTGGACAGGTTCACGGAGGCGCGCTGGCGGTGCTCTTTCGTAATTTAATAATCGTCCGCCCCCGCGAAGACCTACGCCTCGGCCTCGCGAAAACGCTTATTCGCCAGCCTCGCGCAGGCTCTCGTTCGTCTTCTCCACGAAGGCGCTTTTCCGTCAGCCTCACAAAGTCTCTCCACCGTCACTCCTGCGAAGGCGGGAATCCCGGGGGTTTAGCGTGTCGGGATACGGGTCCACCTCGACCGTCTCTCACAGACAATCCCCCGGAGCCGCCGTGTCGTCAGATCTGGATACCCGCCTGCGCGGGTATGACGGGGTACGGAAGACGTTACGTCGACACAGGGCGCTGGCAATCCCCGGCAAAACCCCCGGCTTTGTCCGGTCATTTCGGTGCCGGGTCTTTCCGGCTGCGCGGTTTCCAGCGACAATTCCCTTTCTAACGTGCCGGCTGCCACAAGCGGCCGGCACTATCAGCCTGACCCCGCTCGCACACACGAGGGGGCCGCGAGGAGCCTGGCATGAGCAGCAACGACCGCGTCATCATATTCGACACCACCCTGCGCGATGGCGAGCAGAGCCCCGGAGCCTCCATGACCCGGGAGGAGAAGCTGCGCATTGCCAAGACCCTGGAACGCATGCGGGTCGACGTGATCGAGGCCGGCTTTGCGATTGCCAGCCAGGGGGATTTCGAAGCGGTCAAGGCCATTGCCGACGTGATCAAGGACAGCACCGTGTGCAGCCTGTCGCGGGCCGTGGATGGCGATATCGATCGCGCCGCCGAGGCGCTGGCCGGTGCCAACTCCGGGCGTATCCACACCTTCCTCGCCACCAGCCCCATCCATATGCAATACAAGTTGCGCATGCAGCCGGACCAGGTGGTGGAGCAGGCGGTCAAGGCGATCAAGCGCGCGCGCAACCTCTGTGCCGACGTGGAGTTCTCCTGCGAGGACGCCGGTCGTTCGGAGATCGATTTCCTCTGCCGGATCATCGAGGCGGCCATCGACGCCGGCGCACGCACCATCAATATCCCCGACACCGTCGGTTACGCCATTCCGCACCAGTACGCGGCCATGGTCGGACAGCTGCTGCAGCGCATCCCCAACGCCGACAAGGCGGTGTTCTCGGTGCACTGCCATAACGACCTGGGGCTGGCGGTGGCCAACTCCCTGGCCGCGGTGGTGGCGGGCGCGCGTCAGGTCGAATGCACCATCAACGGCCTGGGCGAGCGCGCGGGCAACGCGGCGCTGGAAGAGATCGTCATGGCGATCAAGACCCGCGAGGACCTGCTCGGCGTGCAGACCCGCATCGACACCACGCAGATCCTCAGTGCCTCGCGCCTGGTCTCGAGCATCACCGGTTTCCCGGTGCAGCCGAACAAGGCGATAGTCGGCGCCAATGCCTTCGCCCACGAGTCGGGTATCCACCAGGACGGGGTGCTCAAGCACCGCGAAACCTACGAAATCATGAGCGCCCAGTCGGTCGGCTGGCACACCAACCGCATGGTGCTGGGCAAGTTGTCGGGGCGTAACGCCTTCCGCACCCGCCTCGAGGAACTGGGCATCCAGCTGGCCGGCGATGCCGAACTGAACGCGGCCTTTGTCCGCTTCAAGGCGCTGGCCGACAAGAAAAACGAGATCTTCGACGAGGACCTGCAGGCGCTGGTGTCCGATACCCTGGCCGCCGACGTGCCGGAGCATTTCAAATTGCTGTCCCTGGACGTGGCCAGCAAGACCGGTGAAGTGCCCCAGGCCCGCCTGGTGCTCAGCGTCGAGGGGCGCGAGCAGGACGCGGCGGCCCAGGGCTCGGGCCCGGTGGATGCCACCTTCAAGGCCATCGAGTCGGTGGCCCGTTCCGAGGCCAATCTGCAGCTCTATTCGGTCAACGCCATCACCCAGGGCACCGACTCCCAGGGCGAAGTGACGGTGCGCCTGGAAAAAGGCGGGCGCATCGTCAACGGCAATGGCGCCGACACCGATATCCTGGTGGCTTCGGCCAAGGCCTATATCGATGCGCTGAACCTGTTGCAGGCCGGCGGCAAGGCCCACCCGCAGGTGACCGGCGTTTGATCGGCGAGTCGCGGCGTCTGGCCTACCTGAGCGCCATGCAGGTGGACAGCTGGTTGCCGCGGGTGGTGCTGCCGTTCGCGGCGCCATCGCCCCTGCGTTGGCAAGCGCCGGACGAGCCGATCGAGGCGCAACCGCCAGCGCCGGCGTCAGTAGCGTCAGTTGGCACAGCGGCGCCGACTCCGATCGCTCCCCAGGCCACGGCGGCAGCGCCGGTCACCGACGAGCCGCGGCCACGGGTCGAGGTACCGCGTCCGGTGGCCAAGGTAGTCGCCACCCTGGTGGAGCAGACCACCGCCGCCCCGGCCAGAAACCCCGCCGTGGCGCCGCCGCGCTTTGCCCTGCAGTTGCTGCGCGCCGGGGATTGCGTGTTGTTGGTCGAGTTGCCCACCGGCGAAACATTCACCAGCCGTGATCCGGCGTACCTGCTGCTCAAGGACTTGCTGCGCGCCGCCGGCCTGCCGGACAGCCCGCAGCTGCTCGGCGAGCCGGTGCGCTGGCCGCTGCTGCAACGCGGCGCCCTGGATCAGGGCCCGCAGGCCGCGCTGGAGTATGTCCAGGGGTTTATCGGCGCGCAGCTGGAGCAGGCCGGCGAATGCCGCTGTTTGTGGCTGGTGGGCCTGCCTGCCGTGCGTTTCGCCGGCGAGGCCGATGCCGGCGCCTACCACCGTGAATTGCAGGTCGAGGGCCTGGGCAACGCCTGGGCCGTCCCTGGGCTGGAAGCCATGCTCGACGAACCCTTGATCAAAGCCGAAGTGTGGCAGGCCATGCGCCGTGTGATGCGCCGTTGGAAATCTGAAGAATGAGTGATGCGTTGTCGTTCCGCCCCATGACCGAGCAAGACCTGGAGGCGGTACTGAAGATCGAGTACGCCGCCTTCAGCCACCCCTGGACCCGCGGGATTTTCCAGGACAGCCTGAAATCCTATGACTGCTGGCTGATGTTCGAAGGCCAGCAACAGGTGGGCCACGGGGTGATCAATGTAATCATCGACGAGGCTCACCTGCTCAATATCACCGTCAAGCCCGAGAGCCAGGGCCGCGGCCTCGGCTTGCGCCTGCTGGAGCGGCTGATGACGCGCGCGCTGGAGCTCAAGGCCGGCGAGTGTTTTCTCGAGGTGCGGGCCAGCAATCAGGCCGCCTACCGCCTGTATGAACGCTACGGCTTCAACGAAATCGGTCGCCGGCGCGACTACTACCCGGCGCCCGGCGGCCGGGAGGACGCGCTGGTGATGGCCTGTACCTTGCTCGACTGAGCCCAGGCCGCGGGTTACTTCTCCACCGGACCGGGCTGGCGGTCGCGGCCCGAATTGACCGGTTCGTCGCTGGCCAGTTCGGCTTCCTCGGCCTCGTCGAGCCCATCACCGGCACCGATCTCGTCGAGCCCGACTATGTTCAGGTCCTGGTCCGCCGGGCGGCCCTGACCCGGCTCGTCGGGCGAGCGCGCACCGTCATCCCTGATCAGGGTTTCCGGTGCCAGGTCATCGGCCGTGGGCTGGTGATCAGCCACCGAGGCGGCGGTCAGCCCGGCCTCGCGCACCCGTTCATCATGGAAGTCCTCATCGATAATGGCCCGCTCCTGATCGGCCGGCGGATCGCCGATCCGGCCGCGGGGAGGGTCGTCGGGAAAGGACAGTTCGCGCATCGAGCCCATCTGATCCTCGAGGTCGTCGATAGGGGCGGGTTGTGGCGCGTGTGGGGCACGACGCGTGGTCATGGCAGGTCTCCGATTCCAGGGATACTGAGTGGTGGACCGGGTGGGAGGGGGATGATTCCGCCTTTTTCGCCGACGGCAGCCTGCTCGCCGAGGTGCAGGCGAGCGGCTACAGGCGCACAACGGCCCGATAAGCTACCGCGTTAGACGCGATCGGCCGCTGCCCCAGGCCCTCCCTTGTCGCATAATCCCGCTCCAGAGCCGCCCGCAGAGGCGTGCACCTGTTCGCGCCCGCCCAAGGACAAGCCGATGCGCCTGTTTTACCCCCTCTTGCTGGTCAGTTGCCTGTTCGCCGCCACCCAGGCCGGCGCCGCCGAGCGCAGTTTCACCATCCTCCACACCAATGACTGGCAATCGCGGCTGCTGGGGTTCGGGCCGAACAACGAATACAGCCCGGCGACCGCCAACGACGACGGGACGGTCGGCGGCGTGGCGCGCCTGTCGACCCTGCTCAAGGCCCGCCGGGCGGCAGCGGGGGACCAGCCGGTGCTGCTGCTCGACGGCGGCGACTTCACCATGGGCACCTTGTTTCACACCGTCACCCGGGAAATCGGCGGCGAGCTGCAGCTGATGACCGAACTGGGTTATGACGGCGCGACCCTGGGCAACCACGAGTTCGACTTCCGCCCGGCCGGGCTGGCCGCCATGATCAATGCCGCGCTCAAGGCCAAGGGCAGCGTGGTGCCACTGCTGTCGAGCAACCTGCGTTTCGACCCGACGCGCCAGGACGACGACAGCCTGCAGGCGCAGATGACGGCGGGGCGCATCCTGCCCTACAAGGTGTTGGAGCGCGGTGGCATCCGCTTTGGCCTGTTCGGTCTGCTGGGCGAAAATGCCGTGGCCGTCAGCCCGATGATCAAGCCGCTGACCTTCGCCGACCCGGTGGAAACCGCCGCCGCCATGGTCAAGGTCTTGCGCGAGCAGGAGCGGGTGGACGTGGTGATCCTGCTGTCGCACATGGGCGTCACCCAGCAGGCCGACGGCAGTTGGCGCGGCGAGGAAGTGGAACTGGTGGAGCAGGTGCCCGGGATCGATATCGTCGTCGGCGGCCATTCCCATGTCGCCCTGCCGCAGCCGATCCTGGTCAACGGCCATACCCCGGTGATGCAGGCCGGCTCGGAGATCCAGTACCTGGGCGAGCTGCATATGACCCTGGGCGAGGACGGTGCCAGCCGGGTGGTGGATTATCGCCTGCACCCGCTCAACGACCAGACGCCCGGCGATACGGCCATCACCGCCCAGGTCGACGACTTCAAGAAAGTGGTCGATACGCAGATGCTGGCGCCCAAGGGCTACCGTTTCGACCAACCCCTGGCCAAGGTCGACCAGACCCTGGGCCGGGCCTACGAGGAAACGACTCTGGCCAACCTGGTGACCGATGCGCTGCGTCTGGGCACCGGCAGCGACCTGGCTTTTACCGGCAACGGCACCATCCGTGACGACCTGATCAAGGGCCGCGACGGCGTGCAGGATGTCAGCGACCTGTTCCGTATCGCGCCTCTGGGCATCGGCCAGTACGATGACGCCCCGGGTTATCCGCTGATCAAGGTGTATTTCACCGCCCGCGAGATCAAGAGCATCCTCGAGGTATTGCTGCTGGCCTACCAGCTGCGTGACAGCGACAGTTACTACCCGCGGGTCTCGGGCGTGACCTTTAGCTACAACCCCTACCGGGTGCCCTTCGATCGGGTCAGTCGGATCGCCATCGGCGATGCCGTGAGTGGCTACCGCGAACTGGACCTGGACGACCCGCGGCTGTTCAGCGTTGGCGCCACCAGTTACGTCGGCAGTTTCACCTGGCTGATCGCCGACCTGACCCATGGTCTGATGCAAGTGGTGCCCAAGGATGCCCAGGGCCAGCCCCTGGCGGCGATCGAAACCGCGATTATCGATACCGATCCGCAGCGCGCGGGTATCCAGGAGTACAAGGAATGGCAGGCGCTGCTCGACCATATCCGCGCACTGCCGGACCTCGATGGCGATGGCCTGGCCGATATTCCCACCACCGGTGCGGCCGCCGAGCACCGCATGCTGAGAGCGCCCAGCTTCAGCCCGCAGGCGATGTTCGGCACCGCCGGCGCGCTGCAGTGGGGCGCCTGCGGGCTTGCCCTGCTGCTGGCCGGGCTGCTGCTGTGGTTGCTGAGTTGGCCGCTGCGCCGGCGCGTGAAGAGCGCCGCGCGGGCCACTGCGGCCATCCGGAATGCGTCCGGCAGGTCCGAGTAATCCACTGTGACCTCTGCCGGCAGCGACTTGTCATACCCCGTACGCGCAGCCTATGGTGGGCATCGGGTTTTCAAGGAGCATCGGCATGAGTGATCTGCAGCACCTCTTCGACAATAACGCGCGTTGGGCGGAAGCGATCAAGGAGGAGGACCCGGAGTTCTTCGCCAAACTGGCCAAGCAGCAGGTGCCGGAGTACCTGTGGATCGGCTGCTCGGATGCGCGGGTGCCGGCCAACGAAATCGTCGGCCTGTTACCCGGCGACCTGTTCGTGCACCGCAATGTCGCCAACGTGGTGTTGCACACCGACCTCAACTGCCTGTCGGTGATTCAGTACGCAGTGGACGTGCTCAAGGTCAAACATATCCTGGTCACCGGCCACTACGGCTGCGGGGGCGTGCGCGCCTCCATGCGCGACGGCCAACTGGGCCTGATCGACGGTTGGCTGCGTACGATTCGCGACCTGTACTACGAATACCGTGAGCACCTGGCCCTGCTGCCGACCGAGGAAGAGCAGGTCGATCGTCTGTGCGAACTCAACGTGATCCAGCAGGTGGCCAACGTCAGCCACACCACCATAGTGCAGAACGCCTGGCACCGCGGCCAGCCGCTGTCGGTGCATGGTTGCATCTACGGGATCAAGGACGGGCGCTGGAAAAACCTCAACGTCACGGTCAGCGGCATGGACCAGCTGCCGCCTCAATACCGCCTGCGCCCACTCGGGCAGAGCTGAGGCGCCGGCCCCGTTCAGGGCAGCGACAGCACCGGCAGGCCGAACTTGGCCAGCAGCAGGTTCAGGGCCCAGGCGCTCAGCCCCAGGGCGAGGCCGCCGAGCCAGATGCCAAGGGCGATCTGCAGTGCCAGGTTCTGCCCCTGGCGGGGCGCGCGGGCGCTGTGGCTGGCGCGGTAGAACGGGTCAGGGTCGACCTGATCGTCTTCGCGGGCGCTGAAGCTCTCGAGCCGATCCCGGTTGTCGCGTTGCATAGGGCGTCCTCTGAAAAAATGGTTGGCCATGGTGCACGCTTTGACGGGGGAATGCCCAGTTGGTTGCGTGCGGGCGCAGCCCATCAGCCCAGCAGCCGAACGTCGGGGCGGCGGCCATGGCGCCGCTTCAACGGCGGCACTTCGTCGGCCATGCCGCCGCCGCCATGGGGGGCTGGTGTAACGTGCCAGATCGGTCGAGCGCTTACGCCTGTCAGGCGCGGCTCGCCGTCGATCCACGGAGTCACTTCAGCACGGAGGTTGAATTCACCATGACCCTTAGCCACTGCACGCACCGCGACCATCTGATCATCGCCCACCTGATCGAGTACCCGGGCATCCCTACGCCCTGGGCCGGCGGATGCCGCATCACCGCCCCCAACGGCCGGCAGAGTCGGCGACTGCCACTGCCCCGCGCCGCCGCCTTTCTCGCCGAACTGGACAGCGCCAAGCGCGCATCCCTGGCCCACGGCAAATGGCTGGTCGATCAGAGCCTGGATCAGGGCAAGGTCTTGTTCTAAGAACAGGCTGTAGGGCCTGTGGACAGGGTGTGCATGGGTTGCACGCAGAGCGGCCCATGGGGTACCGCAATCCGTCTTCCACCACCAGCCCCCTGCCACCACGGTGGCAGGGGGCCGGTGTTTCGCGCCTTGCCTGGAACCCTTCTTCGCGGCACGCGCCTCGCGATGGTTAATGTCCACAGGCTCTAGGCGGTACTCGCCCTCGACAGGTGGTGGTCACCGCTAGCCGACATACCGGTCGCCGGGCCGGGAAATGTCAGGCACTCGCCGTCCGCCGGAATCTGCAGTCGGTTCCTCAGCCCGGCTGCCTGTGCTGCCGCGGCCAGCGCCTGGCGAGTGACCGGGCAATGGCTGAGCGCCTCCAGGTGGTTGGCCACCACCTGGCCGTGCGCCAAGCGGGTAAAGGCGAGCACTTCCTCGACGCCCATGATGATGTCGTGACCGAGGTCGAAGCGCGCGCCACCGGCCGGTACCAGGCAGACGTCCGGTTGGTGGCGCCGGACGAAGGCCTCCACGGTTGGCGTGAGCACGGTATCGCCGGCCAGGTAGAGGCTGGGTTCGTCCGGCAGTTCGATCAGGTAGCCGACGCCATGTTCCATCAGCCGGCCGACCCAGCCGTGCCCGTGGGTGCAGCGGACGGTGCGGATCTGGCCGCCGAGAAAGGCGCTGGGTTGTGCGTGGTCGTCGGGCAGCGGTTGTGCGTTCAGGCCACGCGTGCGCAGGTAGGGCGCGTCATGGGGCGTGCAGATCACCGGGGTCTGTCGCTCGCGCAACCAGCGCTTGGCACTGCGATCCAGGTGGTCGAAATGGCCTTTCTGGCAATGGGTGATCAGGCAGTGGGTGACCGACTCCAGTGCCGCGGGCGTCGACTCGGGCAATTCGACCCGCGGGTTGCGCTGGCGGGCGCCAAACAGCCGCAGCGGTGGCAGGCTGTCCTGGGGTGCCAACATGGGGTCGACCAGTACCCGGTGGGGGCCGAACTGCAGGATAACGGTGGCGTTGCGCAGGTGGTGGATATGCATAAGAGGACCTCTGTGAACCTGACCCCATGGTGTCAAGCCACGCTCCGCCTCATAATGGCAAGAATGGACATAATCAATTCATTTTCTGCCAAGGCTGGCTGCCTGCGCATCGGCCTGTTGCTCTATCCCGGGTGCATGCCTGCCGGTCTGCTGGCCTTTGCCGACCTGCTGCAGGCCGCCAACCGCCGCGCCGGGCGAACGCTGTTCGATCTGCACTACGTGGCCTTGCAGGTCGGCGCGGTCGAATGCGCCCATGGCGTCTCGCTGCTCGCCGGCGAATCCCTGGCGCATGCGCGCCTGGACGCCGTGTTGCTGCCCGGGTTCTGGGCCGAGTCGCTGCAGCAGGTCAAGGACTGCCTGCTGGCCGAGACGCCCCTGGTGCGGGCCCTGGCCGCCTTGCCGCGGCGCTGCCAGCTGTGGAGTTATTGCACCGGGGTGGTGCTGCTGGCCGCCAGTGGCCGCCTGGACCGCGAGCCCGCTACCGTCACCTGGTGGCTGGCCGACAGCCTGGCTCAGCGCTTCCCCAAGGTGCTCTGGCAGCCTGAGCACAACTGCCGGGTCACCCCTCGCCACGCCACCGCCACCGGGGTCAATGGCTACCTGCCGATCGCCCAGGCCCTGATCGAGCGGCATCTGAGCCAGACGCTGGTGCGCGACCTGAACCGGCTGATGGTGTTGCCGCGTCCAGCCCGCAGCCACGGCGCCTTTCAGGCACTGCACCGGATCGAGCAGGCAGATCCTTTGCTGGCGCGCCTGCAGGGGCTGGTCGAGCAACTGCCGGCCGACGGCATCACCGTGCAGGTGTTGGCCGAGCGCCTGGGAGTGTCGGCCCGCACCCTGGCGCGCAAGGTCGCCGCCGAAACCGCTTCCAGCCTGGCCGCCTACATACGCCGGATCAAGTTGAACCAGGCCAGCGAGCGGCTGCTGGGTACTCGTGCACCGGTCAGCCAGATCAGCGCGGAACTGGGGTTTAGCAGCGACTCCAACCTGCGGCGCATGTTCAAGCAACTGACCCAGCTGACACCCGCGCAGTACCGCCAGCAGTTTGGACGTGACTGAGGCAGGCCCGGTTAGGTGTCAAGCTGCGATCAGCCGCCATGCCTAAGCGCCGGGCTGCAGCTATTAGCGGATGGCCTTGGCGATGACCATTCCGGAGAAGCCTATGGCTGAGTCAATGCGCCAGGCCTTGTACCCCAATCGTTCCAATTCGAGCGCATAGCCCTGGGGGCTGCCATTCCACAGCGCCAGACCATGCCAGTGGTGCCATTGCGTCAGTTGGGTGCCCATCTCCTCGATAAACGGGGACAGGGGTACTTCGTCGATAGCCGTGAGAATGGCGCTGGCCGTATGGGTAAAGTTATACAGGGTCACCTCGGAAAAGGTGATCACTGACGCTTCTTTCTCTATGTCCGGGTAGTCATACAGCAGATGCAGGACGATGGTTTTTCCAGAGTCGGACACCTCATATCGGGTGAGGTGGAAGTCGTGGTAGCGCATGGTCACTCACCATTTGGGGCGATGAACGCGACCGGTCTGGCCGCTGCCGGGGCGAACCAGTACCAGGTCTGGGGCTGTACGCGCGTGGCTCAGCTGGTTGCCAGGGCGGTCGTGGCGGGGGGCAGCAGGGCTTCGGCCGGCAGGATCATGGGCACAAAGACCACGCCGTTCTTTTCCTGCGCGTCGCCCTCCTGGCGAAAGCCAAAGGCCTGATACACGGGCACCGCGAAGGGCGATGAGTTGACGGTGAAGGGGCTGGGCGGCTGCTGCTCCAGTGCTTCGTCCCGCGCCCGCCGCCAGAGCGTCCGGGCGATGCCCTGGCCCTGGGCCGCGGTGGCGACGAACAGGTGGTGGACATGGCGGCCGTCGCGCAGCGCGATCAGTCCCAGCAGCTGCCGCCCATCCCAGGCCAGGGTATAGCAGTAGGTCGGATCGGCCAGCACGCGGGTGATGGAGGCCTCGCCGAGACTGGCCAGAAAGGGCGCGCTGCGCGGGTCCGCGGGGTCGCTGAGGAAGACATTCGCCAGGCTGAGGATCAGCTGGCTGATGGCACCCGCATCCGTCGCGGTGGCCTTGCGGTAATCGATGGCCAGCATCTGCCGTACTCCTTGTGTGCCGTCGAAACGTGCTTGCTGAACGCAGCAGTAAAGGAGATATCGGTGTTGAGTTCAACCATCCGGTGAGCCGTTCACGGCGCTGGTTCCGTCTCGGCACTGGCGACACTATTCGCGCATTGGATTCGGCGGCTCACAGCCTGTCATTGAAGCCGCCCCGGGTATGCCGATCTCCTGCATAAACTCCTCGAAAAACCGCTGCAAACGCCGCTGCCTGATGGCGGCCAGGCGCGCGCCCTCGGTGGTCTGGAAACCGGCGCTAAGGGTCAACAGCTTGGCCGGGAAGTGTTCGATGGCATAGCGGCTGTCCTGGTAGTCGCGCCCCATTGCCCACGGGTTGCTCAGGTCATACAAGGCCGAACCCAGGCGCCCCGCCACATAAAAACAACGGGCCACGCCGAGCATGCCGAGGGCGTCCAGGCGATCGGCG
Organism: Pseudomonas sp.; assembly: GCF_040514055.1. Classification (GTDB taxonomy): domain Bacteria; phylum Pseudomonadota; class Gammaproteobacteria; order Pseudomonadales; family Pseudomonadaceae; genus Aquipseudomonas. The sequence continues at coordinate 63,880 of NZ_JBEVDL010000080.1, read as the reverse complement.
TCCTGCAGGATTCGCGCCTCCAGGCTGGTCGGCTGGACCGCGGCGGAAAAACTGTGGGCGTGCACCGCATGGGCCACCGCGGCAACACGTGGCGCCGGCCAACCGAGCGCCGCCAGCATCTCGCTGGCCCGCTCGGCCGACAGGCGCGAGGCCTGGGCGCGCAGCGGCGAATTCTTGTCCACCGCCACGCAGTCGTGCAGCACCGTGGCGGCCAGCAGCACCTGCAGGTCGCCGCCTTCCTGGCCCTGGATCAGCCGCGCATTGTTCCAGACCCGCTGAAGGTGCGAGTCGTCGTGGGAGCCGTCGTCCTGGGGCTGCGGAGCCTGGCGCAACAGCAGCTCGGCGAGGGGCTGGTAGGGTGCAAACGGCTGATCGGTCATGGCGTAGCGACTCGGGGCAGGGGCGGCTGGCTATTGCCAGCTTCTGGTGGTGTTGCTGGACAAGCAAAACCTTGCCCACCCTACTGGCGTGGGCCAACAAGCTCTGGGCGATAACGCTGTGCTTATCCACCAAACTCCTGGGCGAGGATCTCGAAAGCGCTCGGCGTATCGTCTGTACGGGGCCTATGGGTATTACTGGCGTTGCAGGTGGAATACGCGCTGCTGGCCCCGTTCCAGCCAGGCGATACGCGGGCCGTCGACGGCGACGATATCCAGGGTCGACGGCTTGGCTTTTTCCAGGACAATGGTCTTGCCGTTGCAGCGGTAGCGGCTGTCCACGTCGACCAGGCCCATCTGGATATGCAGGCTGCCGTTTTTCGCGAAAGTGAACTCCGACGGCATGTCTTCGGCCACCTTGGGGCCGCCTGTGCTGGCACTGGTATGGGTAACGCGCCAGGTGCCCGGCAGGTCGACATCACAGGCGGCCTGGGCCGACGACAGCGTGAACAGGCCGAGCAGGGCGGCGGCGAGTCGGTTGATCGGCATGGTGGGTCCTCAAGTGATGCGCAGGTTGGCGCGAAATGGGCAGCCTAGCAAAATGCCAGTGCTGCACGCAGCTGTCGAGGGCGCCTTACCAGCTGAACAGCCCGGCCCGGAATGCGGCGTTGCAGCTGCCCAGGCGCTGGTCACGGATAAAACGCACCACCGTCCGAACGGCCTCCCGGCGCGCCACCTCAGGCCGTGCCACCAAGGCGAAGTGACGCTTGGCGGGAATCGGCAAATCGAGCACCGTGACCCCGGCAGGAATCGGAAACAGCGCCAGGCGCGGCAGGATCGAATACCCCAGGCCCTGCTGGACCAAGGCGGCGATGCTGCTGTCTGTTTTCAGGGTGCGCGATAACCGCGGCGCGAAACCCGCGGCCTGGCACTGCTCGAGCAGCAGCCGTGCCCCCGCACAGTCGAGCTGGATATAGGGCCGCTCGCCCAGCTGCGACCAGCTGACGGGCATCGCCAGCCCCCAGGCGGTGGGAGCCACCAGCACATAGTCATCGGCGGCCAGGGCATGGGCCACCCAGCCCTCGGCGATGGGCAGCTGGGCGATCCCGAGTTCCGCACGTCCTGCCTCGATGGCCTGGGTGATCCCGTCGCGGTCCTCGAAGCCGTCGTCGATGTCGATGCGTATGTTCGGGTACTCGCGGGCCAGCGCCGCCAGCGCTGGCGGCAGGATATGGGTGCTGACGCTGCGAAAGCAGGCGATGCGCACCTGGCCGCCAAGGGCCGTCGAGGCCTGCGCCGTCTCGACCAGACCCTGGGTCAGGCGCAGGATCTCGCGGGCGCTGTCGATCACCCGGTGGCCGGCGTCGGTGGGCACGCAGCCCGTGCGGGAACGCACCAGCAAACGCGTCCGCAGCGCGGCTTCGAGTTCCGCGATGGCATGGCTGATGCGCGACTGGGTGCAACCCAGCTCGGCCGCGGCGGCACTGAAGCCACCGGCATCGGCCACGGCCAGCAGCATCTGCAACTGGTTGAGTTTCAATCCCTTCACTACGATCGAAATCCTTCATGGATGCGTGGCCACTATAGGGTTTTTCGGTAGCCGCCACCACGCCGCCACCGCAGCATGGCGCCGGGTACTGTTGCCCAGCCCAGGATCTTCGTAAATGAACCGACTCGCGCGAAACGCTGTGTTGATGGTGATCGATGTACAGCAGGCCTTCGATCATCCGCGTTGGGGGGCTCGCAACAACCCTGCCGCGGAAGAGCGGATTGCCGCCCTGCTGCAGGGCTGGCGCGACAGCGGTCGCCCGGTCGTGCATGTGCAGCACCGTTCGGCCCATGCCGACAGCCTGTTCCATCCCGATCAGCCAGGGTTCCAGTTCAAGCCGCAGGCGCTGCCCTGGCCGGGCGAGCCGCTGCTGCACAAGGCGGTCAACAGCGCCTTTATCGGCACCGACCTCGAACAGCGGCTGCGCGCGCTGAAGGCCGACAGCCTGGTGATCGTCGGCCTGACCACCGACCACTGCGTTTCGACCACGACCCGGATGGCCGCCAACCTGGGGTTCGAGACCTGGCTAGTCAGCGATGCCACGGCGACCTTCGAGCGGCGCGGGCCGGATGACCAGCTGTTCAGTGCCGAGCAGATGCACGCCACCGCCCTGGCCAGCCTGCATCAGGAGTTCGCCCAGGTGTGTGGCAGTGCCGAGCTACTCGAACGTTTGTAGGGGGCCTGGCACGCCGACCATCTGGCCATCTGGAAAGACCATGGCCGTGGTTCAGGCGCAGGTGTCCGTGGCGGCGCTGGCCGTAGGACGACTCATGGCCCATTGCACCGCCAGGATGCTGCCGAGCACGGCGATCAGCCCCAGCAAGGGCAAGCCGCCCAGGGTTTGACCGAGCAGCGCCCAGCCGAGGATGACCGCCACCAGCGGACTCAGTAGCCCCAGCGAAGACACCGCCACCGGCGACAGCCGGGCGATGCCGCGGAACCACAGGACATAGGCCAGCAGAGCGCCAAACAGTGACAGGTAGAGGTAACCCAGGACCTGCGTCAGGCTCAGCGGTGGCAGTGGCGGATCGATCAGCAAGGCCACCGGCCCTAGCAGCAGCCCGCCGAGCAGCAACTGCCAGCCGGTGAAGGCCAGCAGCGGCAGTACCGGCCGCCAACGACGGGTCAGGTAGGTGCCGGCGGCCATGCAGGCGGTACCGGCGAACGCGGCGAGTATGCCGAGCGGATCCCAGCGCGAACCGGGCGACAGCAGCAGCGCGGCCATGCCCGCCATGCCCAGGGCACTGGCCCCCACGGCCAAGCGCGCCGGCGGCTGCCGATCGCAGGCCCAGAGCAATCCCATCACCAGCAGCGGCTGGAGGGCGCCAACCACCGCGGCCAGGCCGCCAGGCAGTCGATAGGCGGCGACGAACAGCAGCGCTTGGAAAAAGCCGATATTCAGCGCGGCGAGCAGGACCAGTCGTCCCCATTCCCCGCGTTTAGGCCGTTGTCGGCTGACTAGCACCAGCAGCAGGCCGGCGGGCAGGGTGCGCAACAAGGCGGCGGTAAAGGGCAGGCCGGGCGGCAGCAGCTCGGTGGTGACGATATAGGTCGACCCCCAGATGGCCGGTGCCAGTGCGGTGGTCATTATCGCCCACCAAGTCGAGCGGAGAGTCGAGGGAGGCATGCAGTTACCTTGCATTCAAGATAAAATACAAGGCTAACGAGCATTTGTCTTGAGTTCAAGATAAATTCAGGGAGGCGACTATGGTAGGCAAACGGCCCGCGGATGCCGTGGACGGGATACTGGCGCAGTGGCGCCGCGAGCGACCCGACCTGGACGTCGCGCCGATGGGCACCATCGGCCGGATAAAACGTTGTTCGGCGCTGTTGCAGCGGCGCCTGGATACGGTCTTTGCGCAGCATGGGCTGACGGCCTGGGAATTCGATCTGCTGGCGACCCTGCGTCGCTCCGGTGCGCCTTATTGCCTGGCACCGACGACGCTGTTCTCGTCCCTGATGATCACCTCCGGGACCATGACCCGGCAGCTGCAACAGCTGGAAGCCGCCGGGCACGTCAGCCGCCTGGCCAATCCCAGCGACGCGCGCAGCCTGCTGGTGCAGCTGACACCGGCGGGGCTGGCGTTGATCGATCAGGCGGTGACCGCCCATGTCGAGAACGAGGCGAATATCCTGGCGCCCATCGCGGCGGCCGAGCTGGCGCAACTCGACGCCCGGCTGTCCGAACTGCTGGCGGTGCTGGAGCCTTTGCCGAGGCCGGAATAGGGGGCGGTAGTGGCGTTTTCGGCTTTTTAGAGCCTGGCCCGCGCCAACGTGCAAGATACGGGCTCCGCGGCGCGCCGTGGACCGTCTCAGCTTACCTTGACCCCCGCCTGGCGCAGCGAGTTCTTGATATAGGCAATGCCTTGCGCATCGAGCGATTGCAGCGGAAGGCTGGTATAGCTGCCGCGGCGTAAGCGCAATAACAGGAAGTCCCGGCGCTGGTGCAACTCCGAAACGGCGGACCAGGGCAACTCGGCGACGCCCAGGGCGCTCTCGAGGCGTATGCCCGTCGTCGACAGGCCCAGGCTGGCACTGCTTTTTGCCATCTCCGCGGCAGCCTTGGCGACGCCGTCCAGGTTCGCCTTGACCAGGGCCGCCAGCATCAGCACGCAGACCAGCAGCGCACCCGAAAAGGCGCCCATCAGCCATGACCGGTCGCCGGCGTGGAACTGCCAGCCCAAGTAGCCGAGCAATCCCAGCAACACCAGCGGAAATACAGGCCCTACGACCAGGCCGAGATAACTGAAGGCCGCCGCGCGCAGGACCTTGGCGTTGTAGTGAAGGGAATAGTGGTACTGCATCGGGCACCTGAGAGTGGGGAGGTTATCGGCGCTGAGCGAACATCGATCAGCATTACCGAGCAGGGGCCGGTTGTCAGCGAACAGGTTCGCCTACTCTAGAAATTCCCAGGGTATTTCCTGCTTGAATACCGCGATGGCGTGCTCGAGCAGTTCAAGCGAAAGATCCTTTTGATACAAGGTCACCTCGCGGGTCTTTCTGGGGGCATCCCGGAAAATGTCCATCGCGGCTACCCGCATCGCTGGCAATCACAACCTGCAGGTCTTCAAGGAAAGGATTCATTGGTTCTCCGTGTTCGCGCAGTGCGTTCAGGCCTGCGCAATCGCGATCAGTTGTTCAATCACCGCGATAAAAATCACGCGTCATCACCAAGACGTTGTGCGACTGCGCAAGTGCTTCCCGCTCGCCCTGGAGCGGCTGGCGCCCGGCGACACCCACCGGCCGGCCCTTGCTCGGGCGCGCCGAGGCGAGCAATCTGTGCTTCGATACCCGCCATGGCGCCCTGGGCATGACCCAGGCGTTTGGCCGCGCACACCGCCTTCCGCGCGGATCGACGGCGCTACGGCCTGATTCGTTTACCCAAGGAGTGACCCCAGATGAGCCAGATCGACCGTTTCCAGAGCAATGCGCGCATGTCCGGTGTGGTCCGCCACGGCGACGTGCTGTACCTCGCCGGGCAAGTGCCCAGTGACACCCAGGCGGATATCCACAGCCAGACCGAGCAGGTGCTGGAGAAGATCGAGCGCCTGCTGGAACTGGCCGGCAGCGATAAGACCCGCCTGTTGAGCGCGCAGATCTGGCTCAAGCACGTCGACCGCGATTTCGCTGCCATGAACGCCATCTGGGAAGTCTGGCTGCCGGCCAACGCCGCGCCCGCGCGGGCCACGGTGGAAGCCAACCTGGCCTCACCCGAGGTCTTGGTGGAAATCATGGTGATCGCCGCGGCAGGTTAAGGGCGTATGGGCCCAGCAGGGGCACCCCCTGCGGATTCGCTTTTGTAGGGTGGGTGAGTCGCGTAACGCGCGCTCTTGCCAACCACGCCGCAAGCTCCGCGCGGCGTAACCCACGCGGACGGCCTTCAAGCGTCCAAAGCCGCGGATTTCACCCGCCCTACAGAGCAGGCACCGTCGCTTTATGTAGGATGGGTGAGTCGCGCAGACAGCGGACTGACAGACCACCCCGCAGCCTCCGCGCGGCGTCAGCCACGCGGCCGGCCGCACGCACGTGGACAAACCCAGCGTCAAAAGCCGCGGGTTTCACTCGCCCTACCAGAGCAGGGCCTTTGCTTTTGTAGGGTGGGTTAGCCGCGCAGACGGCGGTCCGACAGACCACGCCGCAGCCTCCGCGCGGCGTAACCCACGCGGACGGCCTTCAAGCGTCCAAAGCCGCGGGTTTCCCCCGCCCTACAGAGCAGGCACCGTTGCTTTTGTAGGGTGGGTTAGCCGCGCAGATAGCGGACTGACAGCTCACACCGCAGGCTTCGCGCGGCGTAACCCACGTGTAGGCATGAATGATGAGTTAAGCGGCCTGCATGCGCTGGCGACCGGAGGTCATGCGGCTTATGTAATTCCCAGCAAACACTCGCTCACCTCGTCGGAAAAACTGATCAGGCGGCCGTCGATCAGCAGCGCCTCCGAGCCTTGTGGGTCGGGCGCCGCGTGGGGCAGGCCGTGGGCGAGCAGGGCCTGGGCACAGCCGAGCCAGTCGCCGTCGTCGATCGGTCGATTGTTCGAGGCCCAGGACAGGGTGCCGCAGGCATTGTCGCCATAGCCGTGGCGTTCCTGCCAGCGGGCGCCGTGCTCGAGCAACCAGCGGGTGAGCTGCGCGTCGCCGCGAAACACCGCCTGGTTCAAGGCCGAGGCGTTCCAGTCGCCACCCAAGGTCGCGATGGGCCAGCCCAGCTCGACCATCAGTTTTACCGCACCCTGGCAACCCTGGGCCGCCAGCTCCGGCAGCAGCCGCAACTGGGGCTCGCTCAGGGCGCCTGGCCATTGCGGGTGTTCGCCGTGCAAGCGTCGGGCCGTGGTCGCGTCGCCACGGGCGCAGGCGGCGATAAAACCCTCCTCCGCCGGCAACGCCTCGGCATCGCCCGTGGCTTGTTGCAGCAACGCCGCCACCTCCTGCAGGCCATAACGCAGGGCCTGGATATAGGGAGTTACACCATCGTCCGCTTGCACCCGGGGATTGGCCCCCGCGGCCAGCAATGCCTGAATATGCGCGCCCGAGCGCCGACGGCGAATGGCCCAAAGCAAGGGTGTCATCCCCGCCGGCATCTGCACGTCGTCGCCGTTGGCATCGGCGCCCTTATCCAGCAGCAGGCGCAGGGTCTCCAGGTCATCGAAATCGAGAAGCCGATACAGGGCATTGGTGCCGGCGAGGCGCGCGCCAGCGGCCAGCAGCAGACGGGTGCAGGCTGGATTTTCCAGCGAGTGGTAGAGCGACTCGCCGTCGTTGGGGTTGGCCCCGGCGTCCAGCAGCAACTGGGTCACCTCGGGGTCGCGGTTGCGCCCGGCGGCGCCGTACAAGGCGGACAAGGGTTCGCTTCCATCCGCCTCTGCCACTGCGGTTTTGGCCCAGCGACTGCCCACGGCCTGATTGGGGTTGGCGCCCGCTTCGAGCAGAATGCGCGCGCAACCGAGCAAGGCGTGGCGAAAGGCCGGCAGTTGCAGCAGGCTGGAGTGGGTGACGGCCATCAGGGGTGGCAGGTTCAGCGGGCCACCGGGCCGATTGACCCAGCCTGGATCGCGGTCGCAGGTCAGGCGCACCAGGGCCTCGTCGCCGAAGGCGCAGGCCAGGTAGGGATCCTCGCCTACCTGGCTGCCGCGTTCCTGCAGCAGTCGCGCCGCCACCTGGGGCTTGGCGTTCGCGGTGCCGCCACTGATGTCGCCGGCGTAGACCAGGCGCAGCCAGTACAGGCGTGCGTGCAGCGGATCGTCCAGCTGCGCCCGCCGCGCGTCGACAAAGCCCTGCAGGTCGGCCCAGGAGACAAAACCATATTCGCGGGCCAGGCAGGATTGGGCATCGTGCAGGCGCAGGTTGAGCGCCTGCAGTGCCGGGTCGGACTTGCCGGCAGCGGCCGGTAGAAACGTGCGCAGGCGCCGCGCGGCGTCGGGATCGCCGCTGCGATAACCGGCCAGCAGGGTTTTGGCTTGTTTTTTCAGGTGGCCGAGATCCGGCCGGGTAGGCATGGGTTTCACAGGAACCTCCGTGCGGTGACGCCGATGGCCCGCAAACCCGGCTGCACAAAGGGCAGAAGATGGTTGGCTGCAATACCACTGCAAGTGGGTTGAACCCTTCCCGCGGACCCGGGCGCGGCTTGCCTCCGCGGCCTGGATGATAATGGTTTGCGTCTAAGAAGATCAATCCGGTTTATATATCCGGAGGTCGACCAGGGCAATCGACCTCGATAGCCGTAGCCCATTTCGGCGAAACGTCTAGAGCCGCGGTATCCCATGCAGCTGCTGCAGGCACAGCACGATGATGCGCGCCAGCGCCGCCACCGCTGCGTCGGCCTGGTCCTCCGGCAGATTGGCATAACCCAGCACCAAGCCGTTAAGTGGAGCGGTGCCCTCCCAAGGCGTCTGGTAGTGGCTGCTCAATGGCGACAATTCCAGGTGCTCGTCCAGCGCCCGCGCCGCCAGCTCGGTGTCGACCAATGGCACCTGCAGCAATACGATCAGGTGCATGCCGCCCGGCTCGCCGGCCAGCCTGAGCACGCCGTGCAGGCGGCGCTCGAGGGCATCCGTCAGGGCCACGCGGCGGGCGTCGTACAGGCGTTTCATCCGGCGCAGGTGGCGCCCATAGGCACCGCTGTGGATAAAGTCGGCGAGGGCCATCTGTTCGGCCAGGCGGCCGTGGCGACCCAGTTCGGTCAGGGCCTGGGCGGTGCGTTCGGCGAGGTCGGCCGGAACCACCATAAAGCCGATGCGCAGCCCGGGGAACAGGGTCTTGCTGAAGGTCCCGACATAGATCACCGGCGCGTCCTCGACCAGCCCCTGCAAGGCCGGGATCGGTGCGCCGCGATAGCGAAACTCGCTGTCGTAGTCATCCTCGATCAGGTAGGCGCCATGGCGGCGTGCGTGTTGCAGTAGGGTCATGCGCCGTTCGATGCTCATCACCGGCCCGAGCGGATACTGGTGCGAGGGCGTGACATAGATCAGGCGCGGCACGGCCAGCGGCAGCGCCGCATCGGGGGCCATGCCCTGGGCATCGACCGGCACCGGCAGCAGGCGCAGGTTGGCGGCGCTGAACGCGGCCCGCGCGCCGTCGTAACCTGGGTTCTCGAACCATACCCCGTCCGCGGGTTGGGTCAGCACGCGGATGCAGATATCCAGGCTGGTGCGGGTGCCGTCGGTGATAAACACCCGCTGTGGGCTGCAGCGCACGCCGCGGGCGACCCGCAGGTACTGCGCGATCACCTCGCGGAGCGGACCGTGCCCCTGCAGGCTCAGCGTGTCCAGGTCGGCCGGGACGATCCGTCGCCATGCCCGATTCATAAAGGCGTGCCAGCGGGCGAGCGGAAACGCTGCCAAGGCCGGGATGCCGGGCGCCAGGCACTTGGCAATGGGGACCGCTGAGGGGCCTTCCCGCGCGGCGCGAGACGCCAAGGCCGGTGACGGACCAGTCTCGCCCTGGCCCAGCCCAAGGCCGAGCGGGGCCACGCGGGTGCCTTGGCGGTCGCTGAGGGTAAAACCTTCGTCGCTCAGACGCTCGTAGGCGTACAACACCGAGTTGCGGGCAATGCCCAGCTCCTGGGCCAGCACGCGGGAGGCTGGCAGGCGGGTGCCGGTGACCAGCGTGCCGCTGAGCAGTGCCTCGCGCAGTGCCTGGTAGAGCCGCTGTTGCTGGCTGGTGTTGCCAGCAGGGGCACGGGCGGTGCAGGACGCAACGAGCAGGGCGATATCCATAGTGGCTCTAAGTAATTGCAGGATTGTGGCTCTTTGAAGAGGGCCACGCGGCCATTATGGTGTCGACCACCTAGCCCCTCAAGGACAGATGCATGAAGCCCATTTCCGGTCCCCATTCGAGCCGCACCCGGATCCGTCGCGAGGCGCAGTTGGCCGATTATCAGTACGAGACGCTGCTGGCGATCGTCGATGCCGCCTACTGCTGCCATATCGCCTTCGCCGATGCCCGTGGCACCCACTGCATTCCCACCGCCTGTTGGCGGGAGGGCGAGCACCTGTATATCCATGGCTCCAACGGCAGCCAGCTGCTGAAAGCCGCCGTGGCGGGCGCCCAGGTCTGCGTGACCATCACCCACCTCGATGGCCTGGTACTGGCGCGTTCAGCCTTCAACCATTCGATGAACTACCGCACCGCCATCATCTACGGGGTCTGCGAGGTGGTAGACGGGCCGGACAAGGCCCGCTCCCTGGACGCCCTGGTCGACAAGATCGTGCCTGGCCGTTCGGCGCAGGCACGGCCCGGCAATGCCCGGGAGCTGGCGGCGACCACCGTGCTGCGTATCGCCCTGGCGGAATTCGCCTGCAAGGTACGCACGGGCGGCCCCAAGGATGACGACGCCGACCTGGACCTGCCGGTCTGGGCCGGCGTACTGCCCTTGGAATGCCTGCCCGGGGCGCCCATCGCCGAGTCCGGCGGCGTTGCAGCCGGTCCCTATATCGCCGGCTGGGAACTGCGAGGGCCGTTATAGGCAGTTCAGTCCCCTGAACGGCGCGACGCCTGGCGCTCTGGGGTCAGGGCGTGGCAGGCGCTGGCAGCACCTCGAGTCGATACCGCACCGAACCGTTTTGACCGACGCATTGGGTGCCGTAGTTGCTGGCCGTCAGGGTCAGGTCATACACCCCGGGTTCGACCGCGGTACCGCTCAGGATGGCGCTGCTGTCGCCCCTGTTGAACGCCAGCTGCAGGCCGGCGGGTAAGGGGGTGGCGGGATCCACCTCGATGCGAAAGACCGGGGTGTAGGAGCGGATCACCCGGATCTCGGCGCGGTAGGGCGTGCCGCTTTCGGCGACCGGCAATTCGTCGGGTCCCAGTGTCAGGGCGGGGCGAAACCAGCAGCCGGGCAGTGGCGACAGGTTGCATCCGCCAAGCGACAGCGCCAGGCATACCAGCGGCAGTATCCGTAAGGTCTTCATGCGGGGTTCTTGTAAAGTTTGGGAGGCGTATTAACGCATGGGCCCTCCGGGGATTTCTGCCCACTACGGCGCAGTGCACGCGGGCCTGTTTAATCGAGTCAGACACGAGGAAAGGGTGTTGCAGGGCAGCTGGGAAGGCCCCGGGGAGGCTGACACTAACCGGCACTGTCCTTGGCATTTTTGCTGTCGACCTGCAGCGCGCCGTTGACCAGGCTGATGGCGTTGCCTGGGGCGTTGTACTGCCAGCCGAGGCCGATGGCGGTTTCGATCAGGGGCCGGATCATGCCGGGTGTCACGCTTGCGGGCGAGCTGTTGCCATAGCCGTAGGCGCGTGTGAAGCCAACAAAAACGAACAGCACCTGGCCGCCACCGCTGTGCTGAACCGGAATCGCGTATTCCACATTGTGGGCTTCGTCATGGGAGATTTTTCGTCTGATTTTCCAGAGGAAAATTTCTTTATGGACACTGATCTTTCGCATTCCCTTTAACGCAATGGCCATGGCGCGACGAGGCTCGTTTGTAGGTTGGGGTGAGGTCTTTATACAGCGGTTTCAAAGAGTTCGTCGCCGGCCCTGCAGGCCGCTTTTCGCGCTGCCTCACCCGCGGGCGTTTTCGCCCAGCAAAGACTGGTACACGGCCAAGTCCCGGTCCGAAAAACAGCAGAAGATCACCTCCCGCACGGCCTGGCAGGTGGGCAACGCGCTGCGTACCGATGCCACGGCGACCCGCGCCGCCGCCTCGATGGGATAGCCGTAGATGCCAGTGCTGATACTGGGAAAGGCAATGGAACTGCAGGCCTGTGCGTCGGCCAGTGCCAGGCAACGGGCGTAGCAGGACGCCAGCAACGCGTCCTCGCCCTGATCACCGCCACGCCACACCGGGCCGACCGTGTGCAGGATATAACGCGCCGGCAGGCCATGGCCCTGGGTCAGCTTGGCCTCGCCGGTCTGGCAGCCGCCGAGCAGGCGGCATTCGCGCAGCAACGCCGGGCCGGCCGCCCGGTGAATGGCGCCGTCCACGCCACCGCCGCCCAGCAGCGTGGCGTTCGCGGCATTGACGATGGCATCGACCTGCAACCGGGTGATATCGGCGCGTAATGCCCGTAGTTCTGCAGCCATGCGGGTTCTCCTTTGGGACAATGGAGCCGCGCGGCGCAAGAAAATTCCGTTCCCCATGGCGGGCGTCGCTCCAGGCGGCGACGCTCGACAATTCGGCGTTGCCGTTGGCACCCTAGGGTGCCAGGCTGGACCACGGCGTTTGAAACGCGGGGTATCGACGTAGCTGCCTTGCGCTTAGGCCCTGTGGCCCCCATGTGCTTGGGTAGACCTTGAGAGGTGATTCGATGAGCAGTTATGACGTGGTGATCATTGGCGGCGGTCCCGGTGGCTATAACGCCGCGATTCGCGCCGGGCAACTGGGGATGCGCGTGGCCTGTGTCGAGGGCCGGGCGACCCTGGGCGGCACCTGCCTGAACGTCGGCTGCATGCCGTCCAAGGCCCTGTTGCACGCCTCGGAGTTGTACCTGGCGGCCAGTGGCGGCGAATTCGCCAGGCTGGGCATCGAGGTGGCGCCCACCTTGAACCTGGCGCAGATGATGAAACAGAAGGACGAGAGCGTGGCGGCCCTGACCAAGGGCATCGAGTTTCTCTTTCGCAAGAACAAGGTCGACTGGATCCAAGGCTGGGGGCGCCTGGAGGGCCCGGGCAAGGTGCGGGTCGAGCACGCCGACGGCAGTCACAGCACACTGCAGGCCAAGGACATCGTTATCGCCACCGGTTCGGAGCCGACGCCCTTGCCCGGCGTGGCGATTGACCATAAACGCATCCTCGATTCCACCGGGGCCCTGTCGTTGCCGGAGGTGCCCAAGCACCTGGTGGTGATCGGTGCCGGGGTCATCGGCCTGGAGCTGGGGTCGGTGTGGCGGCGCCTGGGCAGCGAGGTAACGGTGGTGGAATACCTGGACCGGGTCTGCCCGGGCCTGGACGACGAAACCGCCAGGACCTTGCAGCGCACCCTGGGCAAACAGGGCCTGCGCTTCAAACTGGCGACCAAGGTCAGCGGGGCGACCGCCACGGCCGAGGGGGTGAGCCTTACCTTGGAACCGGCGGTCGGCGGCGCCACTGAAACCCTGCAGGCCGACTACGTGCTGGTGGCGATCGGACGGCGCCCCTACACCCAGGGCCTGGGCCTGGAAACGGTTGGCATCGTCCCCGACAAACGCGGCATGTTGGATAACCAGCAGCACCGCACGGCGGTGCCCGGGATCTGGGTGATCGGCGACGTCACCTCCGGGCCGATGCTGGCGCACAAGGCCGAAGACGAGGGCATGGCCTGTATCGAGCGTATCGCTGGTCACGCGGCGGAGGTCAACTACGGCGCCATCCCCGGGGTCATCTACACCCAGCCGGAAGTGGCCACGGTCGGCAAGACCGAAGAGCAGCTCAAGGCCGAAGGGCGCGCCTACAAGGTCGGCAAGTTCCCATTCACGGCCAACAGCCGGGCCAAGATCAACCACGAGACCGAAGGTTTCGTCAAAGTGCTGGCCGACGCGCAGACCGACCGCATCCTGGGCGTGCATATCATCGGCCCGAGTGCCGGCGAGCTGATCGGCGAGTACTGCGTGGCCCTGGAGTTCGGCGCCTCGGCCGAGGACATCGCCTTGATCTGCCACCCGCACCCGACCCGTTCCGAGGCCCTGCGCCAGGCGGCCATGAACGTCCACGGCCGCGCGACCCAGGCGTGAATCGCGGACCAGAAAAGCCGCCCCCTGTATGCGACACGGGGCGGCGCGGGTGCAGGTTTGCGGATGTCTGACTAGTTAACGACGCCGATCCTGGACTCGCTTTTGCGGAGCCTGTGATAACCAGACGACAGTAGATCGGGGAAAGTTTCAGCTGCGCCAAGGCCGAGCACCGTGATATTGGCTTCGTCCTCCTGTACGCGCTTGACGAGCAGCGCATTGTTGAAGCGCGGTGATAGCGATTCCGTATACAGGGTGATTTCCTGTGTTGCCACCAGTTCTCCTGCTGCATCACGCTCGAACAAGGCAAGGGCTTGCTTGAAGCCATCCTCCATACTCGCTTTCAACAATTCAGCTTCGCTCGAATCAAGGCCGGCGGTGACCTGCTTCAACGAGCGCTTGAAGTCGATGTGACTGGAGTACCGACCTATCCAGTGACCCGCTGTGGCCTCGATCGAGGTGGTAAAGTGCAGCATGTCGTTTTCGCCCTTGACGATCATCAGGTAGGGCGATAACTGAAAACCTTCCGCAGTGGTGCCTGCCGGTGTCAGATTAGGGCTCAATAACGCCAAGGCCTGTGTCATGTGGATAGGGTTGGGCGCGATTTTTCCTGCAAGTGCCTCGGCGTCGTTACGGGTATTGGCATCGATCATCGCCATATTGCCAAGTACACCCATCGGACCGAACATGAGACCGACTGCGACACCACCGCCTCCAAAATTCTGATAATAATAAATCGGCGCTGATGAGTGAATGGTTTTAGAACGGGATAGGATTGCTTCCTCGTGCTGAATATCAGGACGGATTGAATAGGTTATCATGCCGTTGCGAACGGTAGGAGGTGCCTCAGGGTAGGGCAATTTGGCTACGCAACCCGACAGCAGCATGCTGATATAAAGACTGCCTAGCACATTTTTGTAATTCATCGCAGAGCGTTCGTTGTGTGGAGGAGGGTAATTAAGGCCGACGCTGGCCTCGGCAGTGACGGTTCAGTCAAACGCGGCGCGAGAATTTAGCCTGTTATTTGAGTAGAGGCAATTTCCATTCATGGTGCCTCATTTATAGGTGCGAAATAGTGTGATCGTCAGCTATATGGAGCGGGGTGGAGATGGATATTTCTCACCGCTGAGAGGCGCCAGGGCGCATAAAGTGGAGCTGGCCTACCGTTACCCAAACCTGCTGCTGAAAGCTGAGTTTAATAAACGGTGGCGGACATCCGGCATATTTAGGCAGGCACTGATTGTTAATTGAATTGATAATTCAAGGCCTGTTGTATTATTTGCAATTCAAGAGCGAGGTTGTAGGTGCCCATGGTCAAGGCTGAAGAGAAACTAATGCAGACTTTTCGTTTGTTGTCGACGGAAAGTCTTTTAGAACGGCAAAGCAGTGGCGGGCTTACGGAAGTGGCCGAGACGGCTCTGGAGAAAATTCTAGCCGAGCGTAACCTGTCACCCACCGTACGCGAGAAAATCACCGCCGCGGTTCAGGAAGAAAAGCGGGCACAGACATTTCTCGCCGCGTTGGTGGTGCGAGCGCTGGCGAAGATCATCGATTTGGCTATTGCCGTGGCCTTTATTGCTCTCGGGTCGCTCGGTGGTCTGCCGCTGTCGAAGTACGCTGTAATTCCAATACTGAGCGGGATGCTGGTCGCCATGTTTTATATGCTTTTCTGTGACGGCTTAGCCAGGGGGCAGAGCGTCGGCAAACGCCTGATGCGGATTGCAGTCATCGATGAGTCAACGCACAAGCCGTGTTCCTACACGCAGTCCCTGGTGCGCAACCTGTTGCTTGGCGTGTTAGGCGTGATTGATTTAATAGCCATCGTGGGGAAAAAACGTCAGCGGCTGGGCGACAATGCGGCAAAGACGATAGTGGTCAATATTGGCTATATGCAGGGCAGAGGCAATTAGGTGACGGCGGTTTATCGGGCACCTAGGGAGCAGGGCCGTCCGATTGGCCTTTGCTACACGCGAAGCGTCCACGCAGTCCCCACGTGGGGTGTGGAAACCGCCGCCGCCGCCCCGCTCTGCTGAAACGGGGCGGCTTGGTCTTGGCGGTTACACCGAACCGACTCACAACGGGCAGAAGTGTCCAGCCAGTTCGATGCGGCCAAAGCGGCTGCCAGGGTCCAGCGGGGTGATCGCCCTTAGGCGGTCGAGCCGGATCGCCCGTTCGCCCTGGGCGCCTTGCAGGCAGAGAAACTCTTCCTGCTGCGCGCTGGTGCGGGTGGTCAGCGCCCGGGCGTCGAAACTCGGCCCGTCGAGCCACTCGACCTGCAGCCTGTAGCCATACAGGCAGGCGATCTCCAGGTAGTCGTGCAGGTCGCAATCGAGTGGGCGGTAGGCGTTCATCAGCGTCTCCTCAGCAGCCTTGTAGCGGGATAATGCAGTAACCCTGGGCGGCGATCGCGTTGGCGATGGCCGGCGTGGCCGGTGTGCCGTGGCAGAACTGGCACTGGCTCTGGACGATGTCCGCGTCCAGCAGGCCCTGCTCCGCCAGCCAGACGTGGGCCAGTTGCCCTGCCTGGTTCGAGTCATCAGCCTCGGTCAGCACGTCGAAATGCAGATAACGTCCGTCCCGGGTGTGCACATGGGTGTCGAAGACCTGGACCTTCATGGTGTCGGTGCCTCCCGGGTCCAGGTGGCGGGCAGCGACAGGTCGCCGGACGCGACATCCCAGACGCTGCTGACGCACAGCAACGGGTTGTGCAGGTCGGCATTGACCTGCAGCGCCGCTGTGACCCCGTCGTACTTGAAGCTCGTTGGAAAACCTAGCGCTGCCAGGGGCACGCGGATCCGCGCGGCGTCCTCGCCCACGCTGAGTTCGTACCCCGGTGAATCGATAAAGAGCGGCGCGCCCGGCCAGGTCGCCGGCAGCGGGGGGGTTTCCCCTGCTGGGATGTCACGCACCTTCAGGCCGCTGGGCCCACAGCTGGCATCCTTGCTCAGCACCACCCAGTGGGAATGCCAGAGACCGCCGTCGTTGTCCTTTAGACCGTCCTGGTTTTCGTCGCGCTGCGGCGTGTCGTCGAAGTCCGGGTGCGAGGTCAGCGCCAGGGCGAGGATGCCCGCGTCCGCGGCAAACCCCACCGCGCCGCTGTCCAGGCTGGTGGGCCAGACATAGCTGTAGACCTCGGCACCGGTAAAGCGGCCGTGGGCGGAGGGCGTCCGGCTGCCGGCCTGGCCGTCCACCAGTTGCTCGAAGACCAGGATGTCACCGTCCGTGGAAACGCGGGTGTGCACCAGGTCGAAGGCCGCCTCGACCTTGCCCGGGGCAGCCTTGGGTTGTTTTTCGCTGTGGATGCCGCCGGCGTCATGGGCGAAGGCCGGCGCGGCGAACAGGGCGGCCAGCGTCAGTGCGATGGGGGGGGTCATGGCGGGCTCCTTATTTCAGGTCGGTGAGGGTGGCGCCGAAGTTCAGGTGCAGCACCTGGCCTTCGACCACTAGGGCCGGCACCGATTGGACGCCGGCGGCCTCGGCTTCGCTGATGCGGCCGGGCGTATCGCCCAAGTGCACCCGTTCGACCCTGATCCGCGGATCCAGCAGGCCCAGCAAGGTGGTTTCGGTGCTGACGCAAACGGCGCAGCCGGCATGGTAGTAACGAGCGGTGGTCATGGCGTCTCTCCATATAGTATCGAATCGATACTGTTTTGAGATTAACCCCGGCGGCGCTTTTGTCAAAATAGTTTTTATTCGATACTATTTATCGAGAGGAATGATTCCATGAGCGACCTGGCTTTATTCGACCTGTTCGAGCGGCTCTCCAGCCTGATGCGCATCTGGTTCCGCCAGCAGCCGCTGCTCGCGGATATCCAGCCGATCCAGCTCAGCGCGCTGCTCTACCTGGCGCGCTGCAACCGCTACTCCAACACGCCGCTGGCCGTCACCGAATACCTGGGGCTGACCAAGGGCACGGTGTCGCAATCGCTCAAGGCGCTGGAAGCCAAGGGGCTGCTGGTCAAGCAACAGGACCTGCAGGACAAGCGCCGCGTGCACCTGCAACTGACCGACCAGGCCCGGGAGCTGGTGGCCACCGCACTGCCGCCGGCATTTTTCAGCCAGGCCACGGGGCAGATGGGCGCCGCGGCGAACCAGTTGGAGACCCTGCTGCGGGAAATGCTCACCGGCATTCAGCGCCAGCAGGATGTCGCCTCCTTTGGCCTGTGCAAGACCTGCCGCTTTCACCGCGAGGTCGATGGCGGTCCGTTCTGCGGGCTGACCGACGAACCCCTGGGCGCACCCGACGTCGAGCTGATCTGCCGGGAGCATCAGGTGTGACCGCGGCGCTGTGTAGGTTCAGCGCCGTGCGTGTAGCAGGGCAGCGCAGTGATCCGGTCCTCAAGCAGTCAGCGGCGATGGTGAGGACCTTATGTCCTGGTACCTGACGATCACCCCGCAGGCGGGCCAGCCGCCGGTGGTGGAGACCCACCGCCTGGTGCAGTTCCTGGGCAGCCTTGCCGAGCTGCGGCAGACCGGGCCCATCGCCTTCGAGTCGGTGCCGGGGCAGCCCTGGGTGTCGTTGATCCTGGCCAAGTGCGGGCCCAGCGGGGGGTATGCCAGCGAAGGTGAATTTATTGCGCAACTCGATATCGTCGAGCTGGTGTGCGCCTACTCGGCGGACAGCGCCTGGTGCGATGGGCTGGCGTGCCGCATTGCCCAGTTTCTGCAATGGACCGCAGTGGAGGAGCAGGAAAACCGGCGGCTGTGGCCGTTGGCTGCATCCTAGCGGCAACTACATCGGCTCGCTTCCGGTTGCGGCTATCGGAAATGACGTGCCATTGGGACTTCCAGGCCTGACCCGCGTTGGGCGGCTACTTGTTCAACAGTATATTGGTTGAGTAATTAGGGGCTTCCAACTTGATCGGGTCCCCGCTGATCCAGCTGACCTCGACCGTGCTGATAAAGTGGCGTGACGTGCCGCAGGCAGGGCTGAAGGGCACCGCGGCAAGGGTGTGATAGATTTTTTGATGATGTGCGTCGGCTCGGATGGCGGTACGTACGTAATCACCATAGTGCGTTGCGCAGGGCAGGCTGGCCGTAGCATCGGGCATCTGCAGCAGCACCAGGCGACTGTCCAGCAGCGTGCCGTATCGGTCAGGGCCAGGGCCCTGGGCATAGGCGTCGCAAGAACCGGTCTTTGCATAACAGCTGGTGACCTCAATATCACCCATCGCCACGACACTTGCCGCATTGGCTGCGCCTCGCCAGCGATTTGAACGCAATACATAACCTGACGTACCGGCCGGCAGGCCGGGTCCAAAGTGAATGTTCGTAATGGACGTGCCCGGTACGAAATTACTGTCCTTGTCAGCACTGGAACCCCACGCGTCACTTCCTTCGAGCGCATTAACGGTGTTGAGGCTGGTATTCGCCGCGCGCAGTGTCAGTTTATCCGACGCGGTAGCGCCAGTACCTCTGGCGCTCCTGGCAAGGAATTTACAAGTGTAGGTGCCGGTGGTAGGGGCTTTGAACAAATACCGGACGATCAGGGCAAGTTCACCATTGGAAGCTTGGTGGAAGTCGTTGCCCTCATGGTTGCGTGACGTCCAGAGGCTGCCGGAAGGGTTGGAGGCGGGTAGGCTGCATTCAACCTTGAGTGCCAGCATCAGGATGCCGGCCGTGCTGCTCGCCGCCTGACCCTTGGCGTTGATATAGATACTCTGGCCAGCCGCCAGCGTCCGCGTCTCCGATAAACCCGGTATTTCATGCAGCAGGTTGTCAGTGGGGATAATAAAGTCCTGCTGCAGGCCGATTTGTCCGGCAACGGTGCAGGGGGCCAATAGGGCTGCGAATAATGAAATTAATCCGTTACCTAACAGGTGCTGACTTGCTTTGGCGCGCATTGGCTAATTCCCTAATGGGGCGTAACGATGATGAGCTTGGCTGGCTGGACGCGAGAGAGAAGCGGGCAGGGCATGTGGCCGTAACTGGCGCGAGTTGGGTTGGGCGCCGAGCTTATAAGCGTTAATGAAACTGCGAAAGACGTGGGTGATTTGGGTCCACTGAGCGGTCTCTGGTGGCGCCCAACGGCGCGCCATGCTCTCGCGTCGTTGCTATACAGGAGCGGGTGTGTGGCCGCAGGTTGCCTGTTAAGTGCGATGGCGTCGGCGCAGGCACGTGTCGAGTCGGACGCGGAGCGTCCTGGGCGGGATTCCCACGCGGGAGCGTGGGAACCATCGAGGCGCGGGCCGTGTAGGATTTCAGGGTGTTCAGGGTGGCGTGGTTTAGAAACTCCAGCGCCCGGTCAACGTCAGGTTGCGCGGGTCGCCATAGAAACCGCCGCCATAAAAGCCCAGGTTGTTGAAGTACTTCTTGTTGGTCAGGTTGTTGCCGTTGAGGGTCAACGACAGGTCGTCGGTGACATCGTACTTGGCCATAGCATCGACCAGCACGTAGCTCTTCTGGGTGTACTCATAGTCCCCGTCAGTGGCCGGGTTGTAGAGGTTCGTCCAGATCTTGCTCTGCCAGTTCAGGCCGCCGCCGACTGTCCACTGCTCGAAATTCCCCGGCAGTTGGTAGGTGGTGGAGACGCGGAACAGGTCTTCCGGCGAGGTGGTGGAGATCTTGTCGTCGTTACCGTCGCGGGTGATGCGGTGGGTGTAGCCGCCCAGTACCTGCCAGCCCGGCGCCAGTTCACCGGAAGCTTCCAGCTCGAGGCCGCGGGTCTTGGCGCCGGCAATCGCCCGGTAGGCGAAGTTGGCGGTGCCGGGGATCAACTGGCCGGTCAGCTCGGCCAGGTTGTCCTGCTGGATCTCGAACAGCGCCAGGCTGGTGTTCAGGCGGCCCTCGAAGAACTCGCCCTTGACGCCCACCTCGAAGCTGTCGCCTTCTTCCGGCTCGATGGTGGTGTTGGTGAGGTCGCGTTCGGACTCGTGGGGTTTGAAGATGCTGGTATAGCTGGCGTAGACCGAATACTGCTCGCTCAGGTCGTAGACCAGGCCGGCGTAAGGCACCACCACGCCGGTTTCCTGCAGGTCCTCGGCGGTCTGCAGGTTGCTGACGTAATCGCTCTTCTCGGTCTGCAGGTCCCAGTTGGACAGGCGCGCACCGAGGATCAGCGACAGGTCGTCGGCGGGCTTGAAGCGGACGCTGGTGTAGGCCGCGCTTTCCTTGAGGTCGGTGTGCGCGCGGCTGACCGGTGAGCCCCAGTCCGGCTCGGCGAAGTCGCCATGCCAGTTGAAGATGTCCGGCACCGCCGCGCTGGTGAAGGAATAGTTGGTGTCATCGCCGTTGACGTTGCGGTGGGATACACCGACCACCAGCTCGTGTTCGCGCCCCAGCAACTGGAAGGGGCCGTTGGCGAACAGGTCGAGGCTGTTCTGCGCCGATTCATAGCGGTACTTGCCCAGCCACAGGTACATGCCGCTGCCGTCTGCCGCGTTCGGGTTACCGCTGCCGGCGGAGCCAAGCTCCATCGGTGCGTCGTTTTCGCTGCGCTCAAAGGCCAGCTTGAGCGACCAGGCGTTGGCCAGTTGCTGCTCGACGCTGGCGAAGTATGAGGTGGAGGTATTGCCCCAGTTGCTCCAGTCGGTGGCCGGGTTGAACGAGCGCGAGAAATCGGTTTCGCTGCCATCGCTGTGCAGCAGCGGGTTCGGACCCCAGGACGAGCCTTGCGGGCGGTTCTGCTGGCGGTTGATGCCGACGCTGAGCAGGGTGTCCGGCGTCAGGTCGAAGTCGAGTACGCCGTAGAGCACTTCCTTCGTGTTCTGGTAGTGGTCCTGGAAGGAGTGGCCATCTTCGTAGGCGCTGACAAAGCGGCCGCGCAGGTTGCCGCTGTCGGTCAGGCGGCCGCCGATATCGAATTCGCCCCGGTAGGTGTCCCAGCTGCCGGCGCTGGTCGAGACATAACCGGACAACTCACTGGTGGGACGCTTGCGCACCAGGTTGATGGTCGCCGCCGGGCTGCCGAAACCGCTGAGCAGGCCGTTCGCGCCCTTGAGCACTTCCACGCGGTCGAAGATCACCAGGTCGGTCTGGTCCAGGCTGTTGCCAAAACGGGTGGCCGCGGGGATGCCGTCGACCTGGACATTGTCGATATCGAAGCCGCGCGACTTGAAGGTGGCGCGGTTGGTATCGAGGTTGGTCACCGTGATGCCGGGTGTCTTGGACAGCGCATCGCTGAGGCTGCTGATACCCTGGTCATCCATCATCTGGCGGGTGATGACGGTCACCGACTGCGGGGTTTCACGGGGCGACAACGCCAGCTTGGTCGCCGAACGGGTGGCGCCGGTGGTGTAGGAGCCACTGCCTTCGGTGATCTCGGTCAACTGGTGGTCGGTGACCGACACGGCATCCAGCTGCAAGGTGGCTTGCGGGGTAGCCTTATCCTCGGCCTGGGCCAGGCCCTGCATCGCCAGGGTCACGCCCAGCACCGCGATCGCGAGCGGGTGACGGGCCGACGGCCGCGGTGTTCGGTTCAACGAGATGTCGAGTGTGTGCACGTGTGATTCCCCAGGTAATGCGAAGGGTGATGGGCCGGACTGTGCAATGCAGTCGTGTTGCGGCGATGGGCCTGAGCGGGGCAGACGCGGGTGCCCGTTCGGCTGCGGAGTCTACCGTTATGAAATTTATTCTCAAATGAAAATAATTATCTTTACGGAAAAGCGTGCGCGCTTACTCTGAATCGAGTGGGGGCAAATGCGGGTAGTCCGGGGGCGGGCGGCGCTTGAGAGGGAACAGGGGACGGCCGCAGGATGCCCGCCTGCGCGGGCATGACGAAAAAGCAGGGCGCGTGTGCTTGATCGCTCGCGCGGGTCATGATGCAGTGCCGCGCCGGGAGCTTCCGACATCTCCGGTGATCTCGCCACCGACATAACCACAAGGCGCATCGAGCCATGACGTCGACCCTGACCGCTGAACTGTTACTGGCGTTCGCCACAGAGGTTTCATGCCCGCCGCTGATGTCCCTGCGCGGCGGTGATGCCCTGGACGACTATGGGGCCGCCATGCCTTTCGATTCCCAGCTGGACCGTATCTGCGACGAGTACCTTGAAGCCTTCCATTGGGGCCTCGGTTACCTTGACGCGGGTTCGTGGCGCCATTACCTGCCCCTCTTGTTTCAATACGCCTTTAGCAGGATCGAGCAAGGCAGCGTGGTCACCAGCGCCCTGCTGCACTCCCTTTCTCCACCGGATCGACTGCCTCCCCGGCTGGGCTCCCTGTCCTATGCCCAGGAAGCAGTTGTGCGCCAGGCGCTCGAACACCTGGCCTTTGCCGAGGGGGCGGCACATAGCGAACAGGCGTGTCAGGTGCTTGAAGCGTGGTGGCTGCCCAACGCGCTCTACAGGCCTGTCGCACAGTGATACCGCACCTTATTGCCGGAAAGGCGCAGTACCGTCCACAGCGACGCTGTCTGGCTTGAAGACCCTGCTGTAGGTGCGCGGGGCGAGGGCACTCAGGCGCGGCGCTGGACCCGGGCACCGCCGAAGATCAGTTGCTGCACCAGGGGGCGGTTCACGAAGCGAGCAGGGAAGATCGGTTCGGGGGCACTGGCCTGGTCCAGTCGGGCCCGTTGCGTGTCGCTAAAACGCACGGCCAGGGCGCCGAAGTTGTCCTCGGCCTGGGCCAGGGTGCGCGCGCCGATCACCGGCGATACCACGGCGGGGTTGAGCAGCGTCCAGGCCAGGGCGACCTGGGCGGGCGTGACGTCCAGCTCGCGGGCCACGCCGCCGACCACTTCGGCAATGGCCAGCGCCGGGTCGTTCATATGGCCGCAAGAGGCTATCACCCCCTTGCGGGTGGCGGAGACGCCCGCTTCGCTCTGTTGCTGCAGGTCGGCGCGACTGTATTTGCCGGTGAGGATGCCGCCGCCCAGCGGTGACCAGGGCATCACGCCCAACCCCAGGGCCTGAGCCATGGGCATCAGCTCGTGCTCGACGCTGCGTTCGATCAGGCTGTATTCGATCTGCAGGGCAATCAGCGGCGACCAGCCACGTAGGTCGGCCAGGGTCTGCAACTGCGCCACCTGCCAGGCGGGGGTGTTGCAGATGCCCAGGTACAGCACTTTGCCGGCGCGCACCAGGTCGTCCAGCGCGCGCATCACTTCCTCGGGCGAGGTGGTGAAGTCCCAGGCGTGCAGGTGCAGCAACTCGATGCGGTCGGTGTCCAGTTGCCGGAGGCTGGTTTCCACCGAGCGCATCAGGTTCAGGCGGTGGTTGCCGCCGGAGTTGGGGTCGCCGGGCTCGCGCGCCATGCTGAATTTACTGGAGACTACCAGGCGGTCGCGGCGACCCTTGAGCAGCCGCCCGAGGATGCGCTCCGAGGCGCCGTCGGTGTAGTTGACCGCCGTGTCGATGAAATTGCCGCCGCGCTCGACATAGGCCTCGAAGATGCGGCGTGCTTCAGCCTCATCCGCGCCCCAGCCCCAGTCCGAGCCAAAGGTCATGGTACCGAGCGCCAGGGGCGAGACGCGCATACCGGATCGTCCGATCAGGCGATAGTGGTCGAGGGCGGTGAGAGAGGGCATAAAAGGAACTCCTGCCAGGTCGTGACTGTTGTACTGCCTGGCGACAGTCTGTTCCGGACAGCGCCGCGGCCTGTAGCCGGATCGTCCGGTATTCTTGTACGATCATCCGAATCGGTGCCGGCTGCCCTGTTCGGTACTTGCCCTGGGGAGTCGGGTTTTATGACTGTGCTTGAAAGGCTGGTGGAGCTTCTGGGCCGACACACCGGCGAAGACGGCCTGCACCGCTGCGCCATCGCGGGGGTAGGTCTGGTGCGTATGAGCACGCCGACCCTGGCCATGCCAACGGTTTACGAGCCGACCCTGTGCCTGGTCGCCCAGGGCAGTAAACGGGTGATGCTGGGCAGCACGGCCTATGTCTACGACGCGGCCAAGTACCTGATCGCCTCGGTCGACCTGCCGGTCATGGGGGCGGTGATCGAGGCCAGCCACGCCAAGCCCTACCTGTGCCTGGCCCTCGACCTGGACATGGCCGAACTGAGCGATCTGGCCCTGCGTCATCGCGTCCGGGAACCGGACCGCGGCACGCCCTCCGCGGGCCTGGCCTTGAACACCACCACGGCCGAACTGCTGGACGCCGCGGTGCGGCTGGTCGGATTGCTGGACCGGCCAGACGACATCGAGGCCCTGGCGCCGCTGGTGAAGCGCGAGATCCTCTACCGACTGCTGACCGGCGCGGGCAATGCCATCGTCCGGCAGATGGCCAGGGCCGACAGCCGCCTGAGCCAGATCGCCAGGGCCATTGCCTGGCTGCGCGGCCATTACACCGAGCCCTGCCGCATCGACGAAGTCGCCGATATCGCCGGCATGAGTCGGTCCACCTTCCACGCCCATTTCAAGGCTGTCACCGCCATGAGCCCCTTGGAATTCCGCACTCAGCTGCGGCTGCAGGAAGCACGCCGGCTGCTGGTGGCCGAGGCGATGGATGCGGCGGGGGCGGGTTTTAGGGTCGGTTACGAAAGCCCGTCGCAGTTCAGCCGCGACTACGCCCGCATCTTCGGCCTGCCTCCGGCCAAGGACGCCTGCCGGTTGCGTGGCGCGGTGGAGCTGGTGTCGCGCTAGCCTTGATGCCAGTGGCGGGAGGAGGGACCTGCGATGACTGGATCCCCGACTGCGCGGGTACGACGGGGGGAAGGCACTGGCAGTGCACGGCCTTTGGGCTCGCTACCGACCGCCCCTCTGGCGGCGGGGGAGGATTGGCGGCACCTGGATACCCGCCTGCGCGGGTATGACGGGGGAAGGCACCGGCCGGGCCCGACTTGACGCAGTGCACGTCCTTTGGCCTTGCCACGGACCGCCCCCTCTCCCGGCGGGAGAGGGTTGGGGTGAGGGCGCAACTTTACGGTTGAAATCCGGCGGTCTAGTGTTGTGCCAATGCCACTTTGCAAGTTGTCAGGAGTCAGGGATGGCCCGTCGTAATCGCCCCTCCGTATCCGTAATCCAGGCCGCAGTCGTCATTGCTTCGCCCCGGCTGATCCTGCCCCTTGTGCGTCCACGCTATCACCCTGCCAGTCCGCCGCTGGCGCCCGCGTGCGCTGCCCAGTCCTCCGTCCTGAGCTAATCAACGCCACAGCAACCGTACAGAAACAGGCTTGCGCTTTTTTGCGCGTCGACCCTACTCGGCCGGGGATCGAAATTCGCTGATCAAACAACGGCCGTTTTCGCACTTGAACAAGGAAGAGCATATGACCCCTGATAACCCCAATTTCAGTTCCAGCGACAACGGTCAGTTGAGCGGTTCTGCGTCGGGAGGCCCCTTGGGGCCGGACGACGGCAATATGATCATCAATGGCAGTACCAACCTGGCTGAGTGCATCTGCGGTGCAGCCAGCGACGCCTATGTTCAGCAGGTCTGGGTCGAAAACTACGAGGGCGCGCAATACCACTACAAGATCCACGCCCTGGGGCGCGGCCCCTCAGGCATCGGCAACAAACTCAATCTGACCTTTATCACCGCCGCCAATGAGAAGGTCACCTTGAGCCTGAGCAGCACCACGGAGGAGGACCATGACGTCAAGTGCGTGACCGCCGGCGTTATCCAGATGGAGTGGTACGTCGACTAGGCCTTCTGCGAGGCACGGGCCGCCTGGTTTGCCAAGCGGCCTGGTGGCGCCGGGGGGCACGCATACGCCCTCCCGGGACTGTGGCCGGGCCTAGGGCTGGAGAGGGAGAGCGGGGGGCGACTCGTTGCTGTACTTGTAGATGATGGGTTCGAAGGTGTTGGCGGCGTACCCACGGCGCAGGCACTGATTGAATTGTTCCAGGAACCAGCCCATTTTCAGGGATTTGGCGATGCCCATGTACTTGTGGTCGGTCTTGAAGGGCAATGGCAGGGTGACAAATGTACCGCCATGTAAACTCGTGCTGCTTTGGGCGAGTTTTGATATATCCACGCTGGAGCCGATCAGAATGGCATCGATGCGTTCGCGCAGAAGCATCGCCAGGCCACTGCGGGTGTCGTTGAAGCCGACGAGGGTGAGGGTGCCGTCGGCAATGGCCTCGTCGAAGTCGGAGCCATAGCTGGTGCCGATGGTCGCGCCGATCAGCTTGTCTTTCAGGTCGGGTATTTTCTCGTACGGAAACTCCCGTCCCTTCTTGACCACCAGCACGATGCGTTCGGTGAAGATGGGTTCGGAAAAATCGAAGAGCGTCAGTCGATCCTTGCTGATCGATAATCCGATGACGCCTCCCTCGCTGCGCTCGCCCATGGTATAGGCACGTTTCCAAGGCATCAGCTTGATCTGGTAGGGGACCTGCATGTCGTCCAGGCAGAGCTGGGTGATGTCCACCACGATGCCTTTGGCTTTGCCATCCTGCTCGAAATATTTGGGAAAGCCATCATGGGAGCCATACACCATAAAGGCCTCGGCCTGTGCGGTTCGCACGGCCTGCAAGGCCACTAGCAGGATCAGGCAGATCAGCTTTCTACCGCACATGGGGTAGAACCTCGCGCAAAGGCTGGAGGACGCCCCTTCACTCTAGCTTAAGCGTCGGTGGCTGCTCTCAATCGATTCAGCCCGATAACGGAGGCCGAGTCCTCCAGGCCTGAACCCTCGCCGGGCGAACATCACCAAGGGGTGAAAATGCCGACGCCCCGCCAAGGAGGGCGTCGACATGGGCCAAGGCCGGGGGCGAATTATGCCGCCCTTCCGATCCCCCCGCTGGGCGATGGGAGAAGGCCCTGCTTTGCAGGGGTAACGCTGCGCTGCACGACGCTGTAGCGTGAAGCCGGTGTGGAGCGCAGTCCATGCCATCACCCGCTGCGATGGCAAAAGCTGGCGCGCTTTATTCACCCGCAGGCGCCAGTCCCAGGTACTGCTGCAGCATCTCCCCGACCACTGCCCGTAACGCCCCCCGCGGGGGAATACCGTTGTCGTCGGTGGGGATCTGCCGCTCGGCGATCAGGTCGAAGTCACCGGTGTCGGCATTGATCGAGCGGTACTCGATATACAGGTGTCGCGGTGTGCCCTGGATCTGTTCGGTGATGCTGTATTTGAACTGCAGCGCGCCCTTGCGGCTGAGGCAGTTTTTAGTGGTCGACAGGTAAAACGACCGCCAGCCCTCGGTGGCATAGAGCGCCTGGGTCCACTGTGGCTCACCGATGGCCTGTAACAGCAGCAGTACCCCGCGCACTTCCTCATGCACTCCGGCGATGGCGGCTTCCCACGAGGCCAACTGGGCCGCACCTGAAGTGTCCTTCGGCTTGGCGGTGACTTGCCGGGCCTTGGCCTGGGGCAAGGCCATGGCCTGTTCAGCGAACTCGCTGCCCTTGAAGTTTTTCAGGTCGGCCCGGGTCAACTCACCACGCTGGGCCAGGGTCTGCGCCAGCGCGAAGGCAACGTCGAAACACTGGTTGCCCAGGGCAATGCTGAGTGCGCTGCGTTTGCGTTTGTTTTTCAGGCCGGGGTCCGCGCCCTGTTCCAACAGTATGCGGGTCACGCTTAACGTGTCGCCACAACGGCTCCAGGCGCAGCTGATGCCAGCCACGATCGAGGCCAACCCGTCGGCATCGCCGGCGGCGTACATCAAGGCGGTATTGCCGTCCCTGTTGACGGTGTGCGGATCGGCGCCGAGTTCCAGCAGCCAGCGCACCCCCTCGGCGGCACCGCAATAGGCGGCCATCAACAGCGGATTATAGAGCCCGCGGCGTTCGTAGGCATTGATGTCCGCCCCGGCGGCCAAGAGGCGCCGAACCGCCCGCTGGAACGCCTGCATGTCCTCGACGGGGGTGGGTGGCAGTAAGACGAAGCCGAAAATCTCACCCTTCAAGGAGCCATAACCGATCAGGCCGCAGATCGGCGAATCCTGTGCGTCCGCCGGATCCGCGCCGGCCGCCAGCAGCAGGGCGAGCAAGGCATCGGCCAATCGCGGGTTGGAGGAAAACCCTTGGCAAAGGATCGACAGCGGCGTGTGACCGCCGCGCAGACGCTTGTTGACGTTGGCGCCACGGCGGATCAGCTCGGCGAACAAGGCCAGATAGGTCTCGGTGTTGCCTTCGGAGGCCGAGCGCACCTCAGCCATGCAGGCCAGCAACGGCCACTTGTCCTCGGGACGAAGCAGCTTGTCGGGATGCACGCCGCGTTGCAGCAAGGCCTGCGCCTCGACCAGGTGGAGCGTGTCGCGCCTGAACAGGCGTGTAAGGGCCGCGCTGAGCTGATCCTTGTCCATAAACAGGCTCTGGAGAAAGTTGGGGCATAACGATATCACGCGCTGCAAACGCCAAGATCAATGCCCTGGTCGAGGAGGGCGTGAACAACGTGAATGGCAGATGGGCGTACTACCGGCCCTGCTTGCGCAACGCGATGCCACCCGCACTCACTTGTGCAGGAAGTTCAGCAGGCTCTGGTTCAGCCGGTCCTTGTGGGTGTCGGTCTGGCCGTGGGGCGCGCCGGGGTAGACAATCAGAACCGCCCCCGTGCTGATGACCGTCATTAGCACGGCTATAGCTGCGCCCTGAATGCCGTGTGCAAGGGGCATTTGGTGGGGCATTGCCCGTCGTGGTCGCTCGATTCAGCAGGTGCGAGGTGCACGCGCACAGGGCTTGTGGGCGTTGCTGTATAACCGTCGTTTGGTTATGCCGAGTCGCCAGGAGCTGCTGTGAGTATTTGTCGCCTGCCGGGCTCGCCTCTTTTTTCATGTGGTGCCGCTATCACCCGCTGGAAGACGCACAATGTTTGACCGCATCCGAAAACGACCCAAGCCCAGGGTCTACCTGGGGACTCTTACCGTGCTGCCCAGGAGCGACTTCAAACGTCACTTCGAAGGTGGCGGTTTCGTATCTGGCCAGCCCTTGGAAGCGCCTCTGCGGCTGCGCTTGGAGGAGATTTTCAATCTGCCCCTGGCCCGCGAGTGTGAGCATCCGGGTGCCACGGACCTGGCGGTCGATCTGGTCGTAGTGGGATTTCAAACCGGCACTAATCTGGCGCTGTGGGAGCTGGGCGTGCCACTGCTGTGGCGGCCGAAAATCGAACTGGCCGCTCGCGTGTATCGGCTGGGCGACGGCGAAACAACTTACCTCACCCAAGTCGTCACCAAACAGCCCTGGAGGGAATACAGGGCACGCCTTTTGACAGTACGCTCGATTCTGGGCCTGCGTCCCCTGTTCGACGCCGAGGATATGGCGGCACTGTTGAGCAAGGCCTGCCTGCAGATGCTGCCCAGGCTTATCCGCGCGGTCTAGGGCGTCTTGCAGCGCCGCCGAGCGGGTGCTCGTACAGAAGCCGTGAATGGCTCGCTTGGCCCTTGGCGGCCTCAGCCCGGATCCAGCTGCGCGCACAGATACAGCTGGCGGCGCAGCCACTGGTGACCGGCGTCATGTTGGCTGCGCGGGTGCCAAGCCAGGCCCAGGCGAATGTTCGACAGCGCCAGCGGCGGGTCGAACAGGTCCAGTTGGTGTTCGAATTGGCTGAGAAAGCGCGCGGGCAGGGTGCAGACCGCGTCGGTACGGACCAGGATCAGCGGCGCCAGGGCATAACTCTGGATCGAGATGGCCACGTTGCGCGAACGTCCCAGCGCCAGCAGCGCATCGTCGATCACCCCGGCGAAACGTCCTCCCTGGGCCGAGACTATCAGGTGATCGAGGGCGCAATAACCGTCCAGGTCCAGGGGCGCGGTGCCGCGCGGGTGCCCCTTGCGCTGTGCCGTGCGAAAGCCGTCCTGCCACAGCGGACGGTGCATCAGGTCGCCAGGCAACCCTTCGGGGCCGGTGATCAACAGGTCGATCTGCCCCTGTTCCAGGCGGTCGAATGCATCCTGCGGCGGGTGGATAAAGGCGATCTTTGCGGATGGCGCCAGTTCCAGCAGGCGCGCGCAGAGCTCCGGTGCCAGCACGGCTGCGGGGGTATCGAGCAGGGCCACGATAAAGGAACGGGTAGTCTCTGCGGCCATGAAGTCGCGGGGCGGATCGACCAGCCGCTTGAGGCCTTCCAGCACCTGCAGCAGCTCCGTTTCCAGGGTTTCGGCGCGAGGCGTCGGCACCACGCCGCGACCATTGGCCGCCGGGACGAACAGCGGGTCGGCGAAAATCTCGCGCAAGCGAGCCAGGCGCCCGGACAAGGCTGGCTGGGTGATGCCCAGGTGGGTGGCCGCCCGCGTCACATTACGTTCTTTAAGCAGGGCCTTGAGGGCGAGCAGCAATGCCCCGTCCATTTGCGCATAGCTCATCCAGGTTATCCCGCTCGGACTGCAATCCAGGGAGGATACCGCGCGGGGCGGCAGTTTTTCACCTGTGGCAGATGCCCCTGGCCGAGCCTGGTGAGTGGAAACGGCCGGCCTAGGGAGATCGAACGCCGCGCTAGCATCGACCCGTATGGGTCAGGACGACCCAGCCGCTCCCTCAGCCCGTACCGCCATGCAGCGTCTGACGCATGCACCTCGGTGAAGCCCGCCAGTGGGGCCTGCCCCGCTCATCGCGTGTCACGCCGTATCAATCCCGGTTGCGGTACTCGGCGGGCACCCACTGGTAGTGCGCGCCCTCGGGGCGCATATAGCCCACGCCGGGGAAGGGCAGGTGAGCGGCGGCCACGCGCTTGCGGCCCTGCGCCGCGGCGGCGAACTGCTGGAGGCGCTGTGCGCGGGCGGCATTCTGGTCGACGTCGAACTCGATGGTTACCTGCGGCTGCGCGAACTGGACCAGGCCGACGTGCAGGATATCGCCCCAGAACTCGATGGATTCGCCTTCGCTTTCCACTGAATAGAAGGCGTGGCCCGGCGTATGCCCCGGTGTCGGGATGGCCATGATGCCGGGCAGGATCTGGGTGGTGCCGGAAAACGTCCTGACCTTGCCCGCGTCGAGGTAGGGCCCGACGGTGTTCTGCGCTTCTTCGAGGTGCTTGGCTTTCAGGCCCTTGCCCAGGTTGGCCGGGTCCAGAAAGAAATCGATATCGGGCTGGCCGATGTGAACGGTCGCGTTGGGAAACAGCCGTTGACCGCCGCGGATCAGCCCTCCGGAGTGATCGGTGTGGATATGGGTGATCAGCACATCGCTGATCTGTTCGGGCCGGTAGCCAGCCGCGGCTAGGCTTCGCAGTAGCTGGCCGCCGACGGCACCGAACAGCTCGCCGGCGCCGGTATCTATCAGGGCGATATAGCTGCCGCTGTCGACCACATAGGCATTGATTGAGGTCTCCAGCGGGTTGCGGGCAAACCCTTTTTGCAGCAGCGCGTCGATTTGCGCCGGGCTGATGCCCCTGAGCAGCGGGTGCAGGTCGAGTGGCAGGGTACCGTCGCTCAAGGCGGTGATGCGCACCTTGCCCAGGTTGAAGCGATAGACACCCTGCAGCTGTGACGCGCTAGCCTTGGTCGCAGCGGCTGGGCCGGTACCGGCCTGCAGGGGATAGGCCGTGGCGACCCACAGCAATGCGCCAGCCAACGCCGCGAGTGTCAAACGCACCTTGCCGTTCATCAAAAGCCTCCAGGGTCTATTGGCGCGACCCTCGATGGCCGCGGGTTCTACCTTAGGGGCAGGCCGGGTCGGCGAGAAGCGCAGTGGCGGTTATGGGAGCCATAGGTACGGCTGATGGGGGGTATAGCGGCGTCGGCTTCGTGCAGAGACGGGCATCAGGTGTGGAGATCGAACGCAGTCGCTTTCCAGCGTGCCGCATTAGGACTGCCGGAATGAAGCGCTAGGGCCTGTGGACATTGCGAGTCGCGTTGCCCGTCTGGTGGCGGTGCAGCCTCGCGCCGAGGGGGGTTACCTGGGCGTTGCACTGTCATCACTCCACTAGGGCGTCGGCCCGGGGGCGGTCCTCCAGCACATGGGTAGAGGGCATGCTCATCCCTTGCCAGGTCTTGCGCTACCGCATAGGCCGTTGGGCGTGCAACCCATGCGCACAGTGTCAACAGGCCCCAGCGTGACGCAGATGGCTTTTTTCCAATAAAAGCAGTTTTCACATAAACTCAGGCGGTCGGGCGGCCGTCGCCGTGCGCAAGGAACAGAGGGTTTTCATTTTTGCCAGATTTTTCAATAATTTATTTATGCTTTTAGTGCCCGCTTGGGGTGATTTCCAGGGCTGACGACTGATGAGTTATTGAGAGATTTTTGTATGCGTGTTTCAAATGGAAAAAGAGTGCTTATTACCGGCGGCGCCGGTTTTTTGGGCTCTCACCTCTGCGAACGGCTGCTAAATGACGGCTGTGATGTCTTGTGCGTGGACAATTTCTACAGCGGGACCAGGGACAATGTGGCTCATCTCTTGAGCAATCCCCGATTCGAGTTGCTGCGCCATGACGTCACGTTTCCGCTTTATGTCGAGACAGACGAAATCTACAACCTGGCATGCCCTGCATCACCTATTCACTACCAACGAGACCCCGTGCAGACGACCAAGACAAGTGTGCATGGGGCCATCAATATGCTTGGTTTGGCAAAACGGACCAAAGCAAAAATTCTTCAAGCCTCAACCAGCGAGGTCTACGGCGACCCTGAAATTCATCCGCAACGCGAGGGCTACTGGGGACATGTGAATCCTATCGGGATTCGCTCCTGCTACGACGAAGGCAAGCGCTGCGCCGAAACCCTGTTCTTTGATTACCACCGCCAGCATCAGTTGGAAATCAAGGTGGTGCGCATTTTCAATACCTACGGACCGCGGATGCATCCCAACGATGGGCGTGTGGTGAGCAATTTTATTGTTCAGGCCCTGTGCGGAGAAAATATCACCATTTATGGCGATGGTTCGCAAACGCGGAGCTTCTGTTACGTAGATGATCTTATCGACGGCTTTGTTCGCATGATGGCCAGCCCCTTCGACCTGACAGGACCGATCAATATGGGCAATCCCGTGGAGATCACCATCAAAGAACTAGCTGAAACCGTCCTGAAAATGGTGGGCGGGCCGTCCAAGCTGATCTTCCAGGCATTGCCGCAAGATGATCCGAAGCAGCGCCAACCCGATATCACCCTGGCACATGAAACGCTGGGTTGGCAGCCCAATATCAAGCTCGAGCAGGGGCTCGAAAAAACGGTCGCTTACTTTCGGGCGCGCCTGGAAATATGAATTGCGCAGAGCGTAAATTGATCATTGTCACCCCTGTTTACGAAGACGTTGACGCAAGCAGCCGCCTCTTTCAGGAGCTGGCATTGCAGTTTAAGAACGATCTTTTCGTGGTGGCCGTAGACGATGGGTCGGTTATCCAGCCCCTGGAAATATCCAGCCTTGAGAAGGCGGGAGTCGACGGGGTGGTTTTGACACTGCGCCGTAATGTCGGGCATCAGCGAGCCATTGCCATTGGCTTAGGCTACGCCTCGGAGATCATGCGGCCGGATCAGCGCATTGTTGTGATGGATTCAGATGGGGAGGATTTGCCGTCGACCATTGCCGATCTGTTGTTGGCCTTGGCCGATACGGGTGTCGATGTAGTCGTCGCGCAGCGTGAGAGTCGGGTGGAAACCTTGAGGTTCAAGGTCTTCTATGCCGTCTACAAACGTTTCTTCCGGCTGATGACCGGTCGCTCCATCAGTTTCGGGAATTTTATGGTGCTCACGCCGGGCGCAGTAAAGCGCCTGGTGGCCATGCATGAACTGTTTATCCACGTTGCCGCTGCTGTTCTGGCATCGAAACTGCGAACCGGCAGGTGTTCCATCGACAGGGGGCCGCGTTATGCCGGGCAATCGAAGATGAATTTCGTTGGGTTGGCGTTGCATGGCTTCAAGGGGCTGATGGTCTTTGCCGAGGATGTGCTGGTGCGGGTAGGGATCGCCTGCGCGCTGATCGCGAGTTTATCCGTAGTGGCCGCGGCCGCCGCAGTGGTGCTCAAACTGCTGGGCATTGCGACGCCCGGCTGGTTTTCCGTTGCCTTGGGCATCCTCGTGTTGATGTTCCTGCAGACGGGGGCGCTCGCGCTTATGACCTTGATGCTGACCGGGTTGGTGCGCGGTGGAACGGTCACTGCGACTATTGCATACCATGATTTTGTAGAACGGGTGAGCGAGACGAAACAGCCAGTAGGCTCGGCATGAACATAATGGCTCTCCCCGGCTTCAGGGCTGTAGTCGCCACAGGGGCGCATTATGCTGCCCTGGCATTCAACCGGAGTAGACGTACGTTAACGTCTGCGGGCGCGCCGCAAAATCCGCAGTGTTATCTGGGCAGTCCATTGGTAATGTTCAAGTCATGAAATTCATTAGCGCGGCCGCCGCGACGCTGCTGTTTGTTAGTGTCCTGGTCATAGTGTACTGCGTGCATATTTCGTACTTTAGGGTGGGCGTGGTGTTCTATGCCGCCATTGCAGATGGCGTTATTTCCGCAGCCTTGACGGGCATCGTCTTGTGCGCGGCCAAAGTCTTCAGGTCGCTGGGCAGCTTTGAAAAGGTGCAGTTGATTGTTATTTGGCTGTTGCTCGGCTATGCGTTAGCCATCTCAGTGCCGACAGTGATTGATCGTTCATTGTCTTTTTACCTACTGGAGAAGCTTCAGCAGCGTGGTGGTGGCATTGCCCAGGCAAGTTTTGAACAGCTGTTTGCCCAGGAATATATGAGGGAGCACCACTTGGTTGAAGTAAGGCTAACTGAGCAGCTCGAATCAGGGACCATCGAAATTGTAAATGGGTGCGTTAAACTTACAAAAAAGGGTGCGCGTCTGGCAAGTTTTGCTCGCTACTTTCGGCAACATTGGCTGCCTAAGCAGCGATTGCTGATGGGAGATTATTCGGATAAGTTAACTGATCCTTTCAGGAATAGCCAAATAGCCTTCAATTATCTTTGTGACTAGTCGTTAAGGCGGAATCCGCGTTGAGGTCAGTGGTCAGCGTTCTTTGAGGTCTGAAATGGAAGTTGTCAGTCAAGGGAGGGTTAGGCTGACAGCGACCGAAAATAATGAGGTTGGCGTAAGGCTCACCCTTTGATCCCGGCAATAACATTACCACTGTAAAAGGTTTAGACATGAAGATTGCGATTGCCGGAGCAGGGTATGTGGGCTTGTCCAATGGGATTTTGCTTTCGCAGCACCATGAAGTGGTTGCTCTGGACATCGTTCCAGAAAAGGTGGCCATGCTCAATCGTCAACAGTCGCCGATCATTGACGCCGAGTTGGAGGATTATCTCAAGAATAAATCGCTGAATTTTCGTGCGACGCTGAACAAGCATGAAGCCTATGAGGGCGCCGACTACGTCATCATCGCAACGCCGACGAATTACGACCCGGCGACTAACGGCTTTAATACCCAATCCATTGAAGAAGTGATTCGGCATGTAATGGCGATCAACCCCAGCGCTGTCATGGTGGTCAAATCAACCGTCCCCGTTGGCTTTACCGCCAAAACCCGTGAAGCGTTTGGGTGCGATAATCTCATTTTTTCGCCTGAGTTTCTGCGGGAAGGTCGGGCCTTGTACGACAACCTCTATCCCTCAAGGATTGTCGTAGGCGAGCGCTCAACGCGGGCCGAGGTCTTTGCCCGGCTACTCCAGGACGGTGCCATCAAACAGGACATCCCGCTACTGTTCACGGATGCTACGGAAGCTGAAGCCATCAAGCTCTTCGCCAACGCCTACCTCGCCATGCGGGTGTCGTACTTCAACGAGCTCGACACTTATGCCGCCTCCCATGGCCTGGATAGCAAACAGATCATTGACGGCGTTGGGTTAGACCCGCGCATCGGCGCGCACTACAATAATCCCTCTTTTGGCTATGGCGGTTACTGTTTGCCTAAAGATTCCAAGCAGTTGTTAGCCAATTATCAGGATGTTCCGCAGAATTTGATTAATGCAATAGTTACGTCGAACAGTACGCGTAAGGACTTTATTGCGGATGACATCTTGCGGCGCAATCCGAAAGTGGTTGGTGTTTATCGTCTGAGTATGAAGGGCTGCTCGGATAATTTTCGCTCCTCAAGTATTCAAGGCATTATGAAGCGGATCAAGGCGCGGGGGGTCGAAGTTGTAGTTTTCGAGCCTGCCCTGAGCGATTCAGCGTTTTTTCATTCGCGGGTGATTCAAGATATCGATGAATTCAAGCGTGAGGCCGATGTGATCATCAGCAATCGCAACTCCGATGAGCTCGCTGATGTTCTGGATAAGGTCTATACCAGAGACTTGTTTGGGCGTGATTAATGGAGGGGTGACCTGCTCATTGCCGGTTTCGGGACGATACACATGATCAAGCAGCGGCAACTGCCTCGGGCTGCAGGGCAAGACAGGTTCGCCGTATCTCAGTTAGAATCCCGGGATTTTTTGTGGCAGCGCAGGCGCCCTTCGCGCACTGGCATGACATAACCGAATTTTTCATTGCTCCGTCGACTTGCTGGGTGGACGCGGCCAACTCCCTATTCTGGACAGTGCTTTGGAGTCGTATGCAGGCAAGTAGGCTCACCCCTGAGAAATGGAGGGCACATTCCGCGGGTTCGGGCGTTTTATCCAACGCTTTCCATGGCTCATGGCGTTGGGACCTTGCGGTCTGCTTGCTGCTAGGGCTGGTTTTTTTCCTGATCTACAACGCCAACCTGAGGTCCATTGGCGCCGCCGATACCTATCCGGCGCGTTACCTGCCGTTGTCGATCTGGAAGCACCACAGCCTGGCGCTGGACCCAATCGCATCGCTCGTAGCGCAAGGCAAGGAGGTTCCGACCGAGCCAGGCAAATCGACCAGTGCGTTCTGGATGATCAAAAGCCCCACGGGCAACGTCGTCTCGTTATATCCCATCGTGACCCCCGTGGTCGTCGCGCCGTTGTACCTGCCAGCGGTGGTCTATCTCGACGCCCAGGGCTGGAGTCCGCAGCGAGTCGAGTATGTAGCCCGGATCATGGAGAAGCTCAGCGCGGCGTTCCTGGCATCGGCGTCAGCGATGCTTCTTTACCTGCTGCTGCGACGCCGCAGCCCGCCCGCCACCGCCGTGCTGCTTACAATCGCGTATGCGCTGGGCACGACGACCTGGGTTATCAGCAGCCAGGCTCTCTGGATGCATGGACTCGGCGAGCTGCTGGTGGTTGCGCTGCTGTACGTGCTCACCGGGCCCAGCACGCCGCTGCGCGTGTTCGGGGCCGGTCTTTTTTGTGCGCTGCTGGCCTGCAATCGACAGCCTGATGCAATCCTTGCCGCGGGCTTCGCGCTCTATGCGATCCGGTGGGCGGGGCCCCGCCTGCCATTATTCATTGCCGCGGCCGCGCTGCCCGTCGGGCTGATGCTGGCCTACAACCTGTTGGTAGTGGGGCATATCGTCGGGGGCTACGGCCTAATACCTTCCCTGGGCAAAGAGGTCTCGCAATTCGGCGAGGACACGCTCTTCGGCATCGGCGTGCTGCTGTTCAGTCCAGTCTTCGGGCTTTTTGTGTTTTCGCCGTTCCTGCTGTTCGTGCCATTCTTCCTGCGGTCGGTGCTGCGCGATCGGAGCACGCGCGGACTCACCCTGGCGATCGGTGGAGCCCTGGTAGTGCAGTTGCTGTTCTACGGCGCGACGCATTGGGAGCAGGGCCTAAGTTGGGGTCCACGGTATCTCACGGAGTTGCTCCCCATCCTCGTGTGGATGCTGGCTCCGATTTTCGAGCGACTGCGCGCGACTGGTCGCGTCGTGTTCGGCTTGGCATGCGTTGTGGCGGTGGCCATCCAGGCGGTGGGTGCCTTCTACTACACGGGCAGGGCCTTCGGGGCGGTTATGGCCACCAAGGGGCCGGTCGTGACTCGCGATACATGGAAACAGCTGGTCTGGGATTTCGGCAACACCCCCTTTATCTCTGAGCTGAAGCAGGGGCGAGCCGCGCCCGACCTCGGGGCGTTTCAGGGCAATATCGACGTAGCCGGCGCGCGCGACAAGGACGATGACAGCCGCATGGTGATTTCCGGCTGGGCACTGGTGAACGGCCACACGCCGTTGGACATCGCGTTGATCGTGGACGGCCGGGTTGTGGTCGGCGGCACCAAGACCTTCTTCGAGCGTCCCGACGTTGCACGTACGCTCGGCGAATTGGCTCCAAGCGGTTGGCAAGTGACGTTTCCCGCCAGCGTCCTGGCGCCCGGGAAGCATGTGGTGACCGCCATCGTGCGCGCCCATCTCGGTGGCCAGCAACGCGTGCTGGCGGTGCGCGAATTCACGGTCACGAAGAGCGCCTCGGAGCTCGCGGGAATCGCCCGCCGCGCGGCGGAGATCCTCGCCGAGCGCCAGGATCGCGCCGGCTACTGGCTCAGCGAGTTCTCCAAGAGCACGCAGTTCGTGCTGCAAGGACAGGAGCTGAACATATTCACCAACGCCGCGCTGATTGATGTCGTTGCACCCGTGGCGCAGCAGAGCGGTCTTACCGGCAGCATGGAGCGGGCGCGTGCGTTTCTGGCGAACCAGATCGAGGATGACGGCCTGGTGCGCTACCACGGCCGGCCGGACCTGCCGACCATGGGCGTGATGGGTTGCGTTATCACACCTGATGCCGACGACACGGCGCTGGCGTGGCGAATCGCGCCTAGCGCTCGCTCGGAGTTGCTGCCGCTGGCGCTGTCCACGCTCAAGCAGTTCCGCACGCCGGAGGGCCTCTATCAGACCTGGCTCGCGCCCAGGGATCGCTTCAGGTGCATCGACCCGGGCAAGAACCCGAATCCGCCCGACATCGGCATCCAGCTCCACGTCTACCTCTGGCTGACGCAGGTGGACCCGCCAGCGGCGCGTGCGCTCTGCAGCGCGTTGCAGCAACGTTCGACCGACGAGTCCCTCTGGGTCTACTACCGCAAGGCGCCGCCCATTGTGCTGCTGCGCCTGAACGAGGTGAGCGAGGCGGGCTGCCCGTTGCAACTGCCAGCGTCGCAGTTGCAGACCACGGTGGCGGGCCAGGAAGTGTGGCTCGAGCTGCTGGACCAGCTGAGCCATTACGAGCGGGGAGAGGATCTCACCGCGAGCCGCTCCCAGGCCGTGGCGCTGTTGCTCGGCACGCTTGCCACCGACAACTTCGCGTCCTTGAAAGGCAATCCGCCGCTGCTGTATCACAATGACCTGAGTGCCAGCGTAAGCCGGTTCTACTGGTCCGAGTCGTTCGCCTATGCCCTCTGGCTCAGGCTCTACCACGAGAACGAACGCGCACGGCTCGGCAATGGGGATGGCGGAACAACGTCCGAGACGGGCAGCGCCAGGCCATGACCGACACCGCTACGTCGAGCCTGCGTGTGCACCCGCTGCGGCAGCTGCTGCGCTTGCTGTCGTCCATCCGCTTCGACGAAGTCCTGGTACTGCAGGGAACGCCGATGATCGGGGCGATCCTGGCGCTCGGTAGCCTGACGCTTCACGACGCCATCCGGGCCACCATCTTTATAGCCGGTAGCCTGTGCCTGGTGGGGCATGTGTTCGTGATCAACGATTGGGCGGGGATCGAGGGTGACCTCCGCGACCCGCACCGCGCGACCCGCACCTTTGCGTCGAAGGGCGTGAGCCGCTTCGCCGTCGGCGTTCTCGCCGCCGCGCTGCTGGGTATAACACTGCTCCTGTTCGCACTGCTGGGCCCGGTCTCGCTTGCCGTGGCGATTGCCATCCTGGGGCTGAGCACGCTCTACTCCGCCCCTTCGATTCATATGAAGGGCCGGCCGATTCTGGGCTCTGGCCTTCATCTGCTGGGCGGCACACTGCACTTCCTGCTCGGCTACGCGACCTTTTCCACCGTCGACACCGGCAGCGTGATGATTGGCTGCTTCTTCGGGCTGATCTTCGCTGCCGGTCACCTGATGCACGAAACCCGTGGTTACCAGGGAGATCGGCTTAACGGTATCCGTACCAACGCGGTCGCCTTCGGCAAGAGGCAAAGCTTCGTCGCGGGCATGATTCTGTTCTCCGCGGCCTATGCGCTGCTGATCGCGCTTGCACTGTGGGGCCTGCTGCCGCGCCTGCTGCTGCTCACCGCCGTGCTCTACCCGGTGCATCTCCGTGCCTCCTGGCGCGCCGCGCGTGCCGGCCTCAGCGTCGAGAGCCTGCTTGAGTACCAACGATGCTATAGGCTGCTCTACGGCCTTATTGGCGCCATGCTGGTCGGGTCAGTCTTGATTGAATGGGTGAGCTAGTCCCATTGGCCCGTTAGGCCCACCCTGCATCAGCACTCTTCCAACCCTAAACGCCCCTGAACCCAGGCGCGCCATTGCGATCGGCATCGACAACCTCACACACAGCGGCCCGTCTCCGACATGAAACTACAACTACCCATCAGCCTGGATCCCCGCGCCACCGAGGTCGGACGCTTTATCATCAACGGCCTGTTTGCCGCGGTGATCCACTACGCCGTGCTGAGCTTCAATCTGCGGGTGCTGGAATTCCCATCGGCAGGCCTGGCCAATTTTGTCGCTGCCTGGTTCGGCATTGCGGCGTCCTTTATCGGCAGCCGCTTCTTCGTCTTCCGCCGCGGGGACACACCGGTGGCGGGCCAGGCCCTGCGCTTTCTGGCGTCCTATGCCGCGATCGCCTGCCTGCACGGGCTGTTGCTCTACATCTGGACGGACCGACTCCATCATGACTACACCCTGGGGCTGATCATCGCCTCGGTGATGCAGGCCGTGCTGAGCTACCTGGGCAACAAGTTGTTGGTGTTCAAAACCGCCTGAAAGTGGCTCTGCTCCGAGGCCTAAAGAGCAACAGCTGGGGTGGTTTAGTCGCGCCGAAAGCCGGTCTGGCAAAGCACGCCGAACTCCCTGCGCGGCGTAACCCACGCGGACAAGCGCCCAAGTGCAGGCAGACTTTTCCTGAACAATGCTCGAGCAGAGGTGCGGTGGCAGTGGCATTGACCGGTTTTGCCGTTGGCGCCCGGTGGAGGCATTGTGAGGGGCCGCCTCAATTTCAGACGATTGGACACGTTGCTGTATCGCGGTTTGCTATGGTCTGAGGTAGGCTGTAGGCCATAGCAATCTGCGATATCGGGGCCGCTATGCACGTCATCACTCAGAAGCGTATCTGGGAAGCCAAGGCGAGATGGCCGCAGGCGGCCACTGCCCTCGCTACCTGGTATCGACTGGTCAAGGCTCACAGCCCCAAGGACTTCGCCGAAATGAAAGGCCTGTTCCCGGCCGTCGACAAGTTGGGGACGCAACACGTCTTCGATATCGGTGGTAACAAACTGCGCCTTATCGCAGTGGTGCATTACCGGGCGCAGAAGCTGTTTATTCAGCAGGTGCTGGACCATGCGGAATATGACAAAGGCAAGTGGAGGGAATGACGATGACCTCGCTCATAAAACAGGCCAGTGAGCATTGGCGCTATGTGGCGCCCTTGCTCGCCAAGCCCGGCAATGAAGACGATTACGACGCGCTGGTCAGCGCCCTGGATGAACTGCTGGGCATGGTCGGTGAGGATGAAGACCATCCGTTGGCCAGCCTGGTCGTGCATCTGGCGGACCTTATCGAGGCGTATGACGAAGCCCGCCGGCCCATACCCGCGGTGGGGGGCGTCGAGGTCCTGCGCTACCTGATGCAGGAGCACGGCCTGAGCCAGGCGGATCTACCGGAAGTGGGCGCTCAGTCCGTGCTCTCGGAGATTCTGGGCGGCAAGCGCCAACTCAATGTGCGGCAGATCCGCGCCCTGGCCTCACGCTTTGGCGTGTCGGCGGAGGTGTTTTTCTGAGCTAACCCGGAGAGGACATCTGGGTGTGGCGTTCGACCGCGCTCGATTTCCAGCATGTCGCTTTACGACTGCCTTCATGGAGCGCTAGTGTGACGGAGATGGCATTTAGCCAATAAGGGCAGTTTGGAGTCATGGATGGCCCGTCGTAAACGAACCTCCGCTTTCGAAGACCTGATCACCCTCATCAGTCGCCTGCCCTGGTGGGTGGGTGTGCTGCTCGCTGTAGCGGCCTGGTTCATTCTGCATCCCATTGCCATCAGCCAGCCGGCAGCCGTCAAGGACACTCAACAGCTCGGTCAATTGGTGGTTGGCCAGATGTTTCGCACCCTGGCCATGGGCGGTCAATACATCCTGCCAGTCGCCTTTGGGCTCGGCGCTATCGGCTCGGTCATCGGCCGTATACGGCGCCGCAAGCTGCTGTTCGATGTCGCCAGCGCTACCCAGCCCGGCAAGACCCTGGACGGCATCAGCTGGCAGCAGTTCGAGCTGCTGGTCGGCGAAGCCTTTCGCCGCCAGGGCTTTACCGTCAGCGAACAGGGCGGCAGCGGCCCGGACGGCGGCATCGACCTGATCCTGCATAAAAGCGGCGAGAAACATCTGGTGCAATGCAAGCAATGGCGAGCGCTTAAGGTCGGCGTGACCGTGATCCGCGAGTTCTTCGGCGTGATGGCGGCCGAGGGCGCCGTGGGCGGATATGTGGTGACCTCGGGCACCTTTACCGCCGAGGCCAAGGCCTTTGCCAGCGGCCGCAATATCCACCTGGTGGATAACAGCGAACTGAAACGCTGGATAGCCGCTGCGCGCAGTCAGACGCCCAAGCCCGCCGTTTCTGCTCCTGTATCAGATCCACCAACATCAGCCCCCGCGTCGGTTATTCAAACCGCTGCGCCGAATTGTCCGATTTGTAATTCCGCCATGCAGCAACGCACGGCCAAGCGGGGAGTGAATACCGGGAATCTGTTTTGGGGTTGTTCGACGTACCCGAAATGCCGGGGTACGCAGTGACCTGAACTCGAGTCTGAAGCCCTTTGTTTTAGGGGCCTCTACGGATATATAAATTTCGGGGATACATGCTGGGATACATGGTGGGGCTCGCTGGTCCGTTTTTAGCGGCTCAGGCCTGGAAATTGCGCGAAGGATTCAGCGCTGTCCTGGTTATCCGAATATTTTTTGGCTTCATCAGCTGCTGAGGGAGGGCATGCACGGATTTCGTTGCGCGCCCTGAAACGGTTCTGAACTGCAAATGAACCGCTTAACGGGGCATTTTGGTATTCACCCTTTGAGGTTCTTTAGAACTTCTCGCGCTCTATTCGATAACGGTTTGGTGGAAACAGCCTCTTTTTCAAGAATCTCATTTAGGCTGGTAGTGCCGCTGAGCTCAATTGCGTCAATTACTGCACTTGTAATGTCGATTGTACTACTGTTTAGAGCATCTGCTCGAATCTCAGGCTGAATATCCACCTGTAGCGTAGTCTCGGCTATAGATTCGGACTGATCATAAATTCGTT
Source organism: Pseudomonas sp. (assembly GCF_040514055.1). Classification (GTDB taxonomy): domain Bacteria; phylum Pseudomonadota; class Gammaproteobacteria; order Pseudomonadales; family Pseudomonadaceae; genus Aquipseudomonas. The sequence continues at coordinate 20,332 of NZ_JBEVDL010000080.1, read as the reverse complement.
GCAACACTGGATTCGCATAAGAAGGGTCAGCGGCCCCCAGTAAATAAATTAATTGTGTGATTCTGGTAGTGGACCGCGTTGTATTAGAAAAAACAGCTTCCTCTACGCTAGTCGAAAGATCCCACCCTCCAATATCCGCAATGTGAGATTGCAGCTCAACTTTTCTCTGTTTGAGCTGGTTATTATAAGACTCAATTATTGCCTCTGGCTTCTGGTCTTTTTCTTGATTGCCGTCGTTTCCGCATAAGTAGCCTATGCCATCAATCAGTTCGTTTAATTTTTGTTGCGTTACCTCTGAACCGAATACAACGAAAGGTGTTAAGGTGGATGTTGCCAGTAGTGTAATTAAAAATATAGTCTTCATGCGAAATTCCTTGTTCACGCTTGATAAGCGGGGTAAGTAAACTAAATTAACGGGTCGGAGTGAATAGGAGTAATTACCCTGATCGCTTTAGCTGATTAATCTTCGAAATCTTCAGGATTCGCAATATAACATTCGGCTATGTGGAGTGCTGAAATATGCATATCATGCACAGCGGAATTTCCACAAGAGCACTCCTGTTCGTTAGGCTCTCGTATCCATAGGCCATTGGGTTGCTTCCGATAATAAATACCATGGTTGACTCCGGCTCTGGTGGTTTTTTGACCTGGATGTTCAACCAGCAGTTCACATAGCTCATATAAATCGGGGCCGCGAGCCATCACGCAAATTCCCTTTTGATATAGGGCGAGGTGTCCCATGTTTACATGCTGAATTAGTGCGTCAATTTCGAATAAGACAGCGTTATGTTCATTGACTAGTGCCTCAACGTGAGGAAAATTCATGGGGGTATCTATGTTGGCTGATCCGAACAGTACTATTTCGGGCACGTTAATTGAAATTCCGCCGTTAGTAAGCCCGTCTACTGGAATCAATGTTTCGGATATTTTTTCACCTCTAAAAAAAGCAGTGTTCGGCCACGCGATTTTTACGAAACTTGGGTGGTACTCTGGCAATTCCAAAGCTCGCTTGAATGCAGGTATGGAAATTCTTGACCCTTGCGCACTTGGGATTTCACTCCATGGCAATCCCAAGAGAGCTTTGAGGATAGGATCTTCCGCAACAGGTGGGAACAGGGAGTTAGTATCTGTGAGCCCATGAGACGCTGCAAAATCGCGAAGAATCGCTCTATTTGCCGAAATTTGAGCGAGAAAACATCCATGCGGCACAGGTTTGTTACGAAGAGGTCCCAGTAGCCATGCTGCTTGTGCGGTCGTTCGAGGTCGGCTCCCTTCAATTGTTAGAGCTGCCAAATCAACCAATCCAACCTCTGCTGCGATGGTTTTATCGAGTACGTAGATGTAACCATTACCTTCCTCGAATTCGTACCGTGCAGCACGTTTACGTAACATGACAGGTTGCTCTTCACAATCCTCACTAATTTCGACTGTGATGTTATCTAGATATTTATGGCTGGCGAACCATGCGCCAACTGCCGGATTAGAAGAACAGTCAATATAGAACGAGCGCCAACCGTAATGCTGTAGAAGCGCTTGTTGGAATCCCAAATCGTCCATGTGTCCTTCTAGGAAAACTCGCAGAACGTTTTTTGCATATCTGCTCCACTTCAACATTTCGCTTGGTATACATCCCTGTCGGTCAAATGAGGTGACAATAGAGGGTCTATCAATTTCGCCATAGCGTGAGTTCTGGCCGCGAAATAGGACCTCGTCACCAAATTGAGCTATTAGGTTTTGTAGTTCCTCAATGGTATTTGCATTAAGTTGCTGCAAGATGTCTCCAGGAATCAAATGAGTTGATGAGATGGGTTGAAGTAGTTGTTGTAAAGTACTCCGCTCCCCTTTTGCTGTAAACGACGTGATTATAGTTTAGTTGCTCTGGTATTGTATGGAATACAGTCTGGCCATTTAGAATGTTTGCTAGATTAAGTCCCGGGACGCTCGGAATGTGCTGTATTTGTAGAGTGTTCACTTTCTTGTCAACTCCCAGAGAGTGCAGAGCGCACCATGTCTGGTTCGACAACCGAGTTTACTGGTCGGGGCCATACGAGAATCGCTGCCCTCAACATAGACCTGGCACGCTCCGCGATTGCATCTTCATTCCATACTGAAATACCGATTTTTTGGAAATAAGTATTAATCAACAATGCGCTATCGCCAAGTTGAGAACGTTTGTCCGGAAGTTTCTGGCCAATTTTGCTGTTTTCATTAACAAAAGGGAGGTTGCTAAGGCTGCTGTTCAATGGCTGAGTCAGTAGAGTAAGGTTGCCGAATCCTTGTAGAGCAATTTCACGAAGCTGGGCCTGGTCATTTGTCATGTTTAAGATTTGGTAAGCCGGGACTCTGTTCCAGCTCTGTGGCATTACATGCTCAATTGTTAAAGTGCACGGGACATGACTGCAGCCCTGCTTGGAACCACGGGCAGCATATTCCAAGGCCCGCAAAATTCCAATAACTTTGGTGGGGCGTAGTTGCGTATAGGCTGGGCTTTTGCACCAATGGTCGCCAAAAATATGATCGTCAGGCCATATTTCACTAGAAGTGGTAGCTGTCAATAATACTTGCCGTAATGCCACGTGCGGATCTGTCGTGGTTTCCGTTATAGCCCGCATTACACGCATAAAAAAATGACCGTAACTTTTGCTGCTCAGTCCGCAAACAGCGCGCCGCGTCAGATAGGAAGCTAAGTCTCCCAGCGCCTGCTTCATTTCCAGACTGTCGGCGTCCAGTCGTTCGCGTAAGGCGAGATACACTGGCGCGATAGTACCTACGTCCAATGATTTTATGAGTCTCGCGAACTCTGAAAGATACTCTGGGCCGTTAGGCGAAACTAATTCTTGAAAGTGCTTGCTGGATTTTACCAGGTGCGCTAATTCCTCGTTCAGGTCGCGTTGTTTCTTTTGCCACCACAATTTAAATGACTGAAATACATGGCTGGTCAGTACTCCATCCTGACTACGAAGAATCGTGTAGTTATAGAAGAAAAGGTCAATTCGGGGGGATGCGAGTCGCCCTAGTCTTTCCTTTTCTCGCCAATAGGTATTTGCTCCCTTTCCACCATTATTTGTAGTGATATCGAACGGACTCCAATATTTATCGTAAAGATTTTGAACGGCTTGTCCGTGACGTGCGGCCTCCAAAAAGACAAAATTTCGTATTAGATCAGATGCCAGTAACGGTTCGCCACGCGCATTCAAGGTCTCGAAAATAACTTGCGGGTCATCTTCGGGTTCAAGAGTCAGTGTCATTATTTGAACTTGATCAGACAGTGCCATATATAATGATTGGGCGCGTTTTGGATCAGAGGCAAGGTGACTTTCCAAGGCGTTTACACAGTCGTTGCGTCGTATCTCTGAAATGAGAATATTTCCGAATGTCGAAGCTCCAGCATTGGTGTTTGTTTCATCGGCGAGATCAACTCCTCTCATGTAGGCTAAGCAAGCGTGATATAGATATATGAAGGTTTGTACCATTAATGGGCGTTCGATTTTCTTGCGGCCATCACGGGCGGGATATTTATCGTATAAATCACCAATGCTCAGGCTCTGGTTATTTAGATATCGAATTTCATCTTGCCCGGCTTGGGTTGGCCATACTTTATAGTAGTCCTCAGGGCGATCGTACGGTCCATGATTACGAACTGATGGGCTGAGTCTTTCCGAAATGTAAGCTTCGTTAAGCTCCATCGCAGCATGACGAAATGCCAGGAGCAGAATTTGTAGAGTGGTGGAACGCTGCTGGCCGTCAATTACTTCAAAGGCCGAAACTTGACCGAAGCTACTCGGTATCGGTGTCATCACAATAGAGCCGAGAAAATGTTTTTGGAGTGATACGTTCCCTGTCGATGCACCGATATCTATCGGTACAAGTTGTTTGAAAACGGCATCTGCACGATCCTGAATGTCTGCCCATAATGGCCCGACCTGTTTTTCCAATGTCCAAACGTAGCCCCGCTGAAAAATAGGAATCTGATACTGCTGAGGCGTGCTGAATAGTCCAATGACTGTAGTCTTATTAGGTTGCATATAGGCACCTTGATCTTGATTGTTGTGGCCGGAGTCATGGCTATTCAATGGCATGCATTAAAAGTATAGCTCCCAATTTTACGCGGGAGTGTAAATGCCAGATCAAGACTGGTGGCTACGTTAATGACCACGGGGTGATGAAAATTTATATTCACTCCTTCAGGGCATGCTTCGCTTGGGCCACATAGTACTCCCGATTACTACTTTAGCTTCGTCGATACGGAGGAGATTATTGCTGAGCCATATTTGTCAACAAAAATATCGCCTTACCCCCCTTGTTCACACCTGACTAGAAAAATCCGAGGGATTCTGGCCCTGAGGGCACAACCGCTCTATCTCGGGCTTTTCAGCCTGGTTGCCTGTGCCCCCGCTTTTTCAGCAGGGAACAAAAACGCGATTAATTTGTAACAGAGCTATTTTCGGTCGGAGGCCAGGCCCTCTATAACTAAGATCTGTGTTCCCTTGTTCCCTACATCTGTTTCTTAAAGGGATCGCTGCAGCCCGCATGGTTGCTGGGCTGTGTCCTTGTTCCCTGGTTCCCTCGGCAAATTGCATTCACTGCAACGGTAGACGCTGGCTAAACGATTGCAACGCGGGCCTGGTTTTGGGTTTCGTCAGGGGCAAAGGTCAGTGCCCAGGGTCTGCTCGGTGGCGGGTGCTGCGGGCTGGGTTCGGAGCTGAATTGGCCCCTTGTTTAAGCCTGCCTCGGCCCGCTCAAGCCTGCTCAGGAATGCCTAATCGCCCCGCCGAAGGTGCTGGGCCGCGATGCACGTCCACCCCATCCCCTGGCGTGCGCTTTTAATGGCCCTACCTGCAGCAAAACGCATGATTTTTCAGGGTGCCTCGCTGGCAGCCGGCGCCAGGCCTGGCTAGCTGTTCAGGCCGGCATTTGAGTGCATCAAAAGCACTCGATTTAGCGGGCAGGTGAGGAGGGGGGATGACTGCGCGCGCCCGATGCTGGCCAGGCCCAGCCACGACCATTTGCCGTCAGGTTTTTTGTAGCGCAGCTGCCAGGACTTCTGGCCATCAGCTTTGACCCGGAAATACAGACCATTGCCATCCAGCTCGCGGTACTCGCTGGCATCCGGCTCCAGCCCAGCAAGGGCGGTGTCTGAGAGGGGGCGACGCTTGATTTCTGAGCGCTTCACGACCGTGTATCCCTTCGGTTCAATTATTTGCTAAGGATACACGCCAGGATACATGCTGGGTCGGGATAGGGGGATACAGGGGGAGACAGCCAGAAACAAGAAAGCCCGCACGGGGCGGGCTTCTTGGGGTGTTTCAGAGACCGTCAGAGACAGGCTGAAACAAGGTTTTGGTGGCTACGCAGGGACTTGAACCCCGGACCCCAGCATTATGAATGCTATGCTCTAACCAGCTGAGCTACGTAGCCAAGTGGCGCGCATTATTCTCGGAGCCGGCGCACCTGTCAAGCTTAACTTTCCAGATTTATACGTGCGATCAAGCGCTTAGGCGCCGCCTGGGGTTCAGTCGGGCCGCGCCAGGCCGCGTGGCGACTGGCCGCCCTGCGGCGGCGGGACCCGTCAGGATGGGGCGTTGGGCTGGCAGCAGGGCAAGGTGCGCATCACCTCGACCAGCTGCTCCTGGGGCAGGGGCCTGGCGAAAAAATAACCCTGGGCCTGGCCCGCGCCCATCTCGCGCAGCAGCTCGAAGGTCGCGACGTCTTCCACGCCCTCGGCCACCACCGTCAGCCCCAGGGATTCGGCCATGCGCACGATCGCCTCGACTATGGCCCGGCTGCGTGGGCTGCGGGTCAGTTCGAAAATAAAGGACTTGTCGATCTTCAAGCCGCTGAACTGGTACTGGTGCACATAGCTGAGCGAGGAAAACCCCGCGCCGAAATCATCGAGCACCACCGACATGCCGGCGTCGGCCAGTTGCTGCATGGTCAGGCGCGCCAGCTCCGGTTCGGCTACCAGCGCGCCCTCGGTCAACTCCAGGCACAGCCGGGCGGGGGCGACGTTGTGCCGGCTCAACACGGCCAGTACCTCGTCGGCGAATTCCGGGCGGGAGATGCTGTAGCTGGAGCAGTTGACGTGCACCGGTGGCCAATCGGCCTGGGCCGGCTGGGCGAGGATGGTCGCCACGGCGTCGAGCATATAGAGGTCCAGCCGACCGATCAGGCGCAACCCTTCCAGGGCAGGGAGGAACTGCCCTGGGGCGATCACGCTGCCGTCGGCCTGGTGCCAGCGGATCAGGGCTTCCAACGCGACCAGTTCGCCGCTTTCGAGGCAAACGATGGGCTGGAAATACGGCCGCAGTTCGTCGTCGCGCTTCAACGCATTGCGCAGCGCGCCTTCGCGGTCGACCTGGCCGGAGACTTCGCGGCGCAGTTCCTGGTGGAACACGGCAAAACTGTCGCGCCCACCGTTCTTCACCCGGTACATGGCCGTGTCGGCGTCGCGCAGCAGGTCAGCGGGTTCCTGGTGCAGCTGCTCGTCGGCACTGACGATGCCGACGCTACAGGAGGAAAACACCCGGTGGCCCTCGATCAGAAAGGGGTGCTCGAAGGCGCCGAGGATACGCTCGCCGATGGCGATCGCGACCTCCTGGGTGGCGTTGGGTGCCAACACCGCGAACTCGTCGCCTCCCAGGCGGGCCAGCAGGTCGCTGCCGCGCAGGCACGCGCGCAGGCGCCCGGCCGTCTGCATCAGCAGCAGGTCGCCGAAGTGATGGCCAAGGCTGTCGTTGACCAGCTTGAAGCGGTCCAGGTCGATAAACATCACTGCCAGGGGGCTGTGCTGGGTCTGGAATTCGGCCCAGGCGGCGTTCAGTCGCTGCTGCAGGTGGCTGCGATTGGGCAGGCCGGTCAGCGCGTCGTGGCTGTTCTCGTGCAGCAGGCGGGCATTGGCGTGGTCCAGGGCGCGGGTGCGGCGTTCGACCCGCGCCTCCAGTTCCAGGTTGGCGGCCTGGATGGCCTGAGCCGCGCGGCGCCGCGCCATGGCCGTGTCGATATGCCGCGAGACGAAGGTCAGCAGTTCCTGGTCGCGCGGGGAGTAGCGCACCGCCGACGAATAACTTTGCACCGCCAGCACCCCGCGCACCGCGTCGTCATCGAACAGCGCGATGCCCAGCCAGGACTGCGCACGCACGGCTTCCTCGGCGTGGTCGATCTCGCCCGCAGCCATCAGTCGCGAGGCTTCGTCGTAATCGACCAGGCAGGGGCGACGCTGGCGGATCACGTATTCGGTCAGCCCGTGGCGTCCACGGCGAGGTTTCGGCGCTTCGGACATCTGCTCGTCGACGTAATAGGGAAAGGTTACCTCCGCGTTCGCGTCGTCGAACAGGGCGATATAGAAATTGCGCGCGAACAGCAGCTCACCGACGATGCCGTGCAGGTGGCGGAACAGCTCGGCCATGTCGCCCGGCTGGCTGGACAGCTCGGCGATTTGGAACAGGGCATTCTGCAGGTGTTCGGCGCGCTCGCGTTCCGCCACTTCCTGGCGCAGGGTGCGGTTGAGCTCCGAGAGCTGTTGGGTGCGGCGGCTGACCGTGGCCTCCAGGTCGACGCGGTGCAGGATACGATCCAGGGCCATGGCGACATGGCGGGCCACCACCAGAAACAGCGTGCGGTCTTCGACGCTGTACACCCGCGCAATGTCGTACACCTGCATGGCGAGCATGCCAAAGACCTCGTCGGCGGCGTTCTTCAGCGGCGCGCCCATCCAGAATTCCGGCCGGTCGCCCACGCAATAGAAACGCCCCTGGGCCTGCGCCGCTGCGATGCCGGCCGCGTCGACCATCAGCGGTTGGCCGCTGGTCAGCACCTGCGCCGTGAGGGACAGGTGGCTGCGGTCCAGGTATTCGTAGTTCTCGGCCTCCAGGGCGTCGACGTCGATGGTGTCGACATAGTAGGGGTAGGTCATGCGGCCGCTCTGGCTGTCGAAGAGTGCCAGGTAGAAGTTCTCGGCATCGATCAGGCTGGCGAGCTGATGGTGCACGCCCTCCAGGAAGTCCGAACGGTTGCGCGTGGAGCTGGCCAGGTAGGTAATTTCATACAGCACCCGCTGGGTCGCCTGGGCCCGTGCCAGGGTCGCGGTCTGTAGGTGCGCGCCCAGGCCTCGGGCCAGCTCGGCGAGCGCCGGGTTGTTCGCTTCCCTGGCGGGCGCGAGCAACCAGCCGAGTACCGTTTCGCCGTGGCCGGTGGGCCAGCGGTGCAACGCTGGCGCCTGGCAGAACGCCTCGAAGGCCTGGTTGTCGATATGCGCCGGCCAGGCGAGCGGCGATGCACCCTGGCCGCCCAGGTGCAAGGCCTCGGCGACACGGTACCAGCCCCAGGCCAGTGCCGGGTGGTGCGTGCGCGCCTCGGCGAGCAGCCGCTCGATGGGGTCTGGCGCGGTCCCGGCAGGGGCCGCGGACGCCGTGCTGAAAACGGCGTTGGCGGGAGCGTTCGGGGCAGCTGTGTCGGGGGGCGAGGCCGGTGATTGCATTACTACTCCAGGACCAGACGCTGACCAACCTCATCTTCGGGGTAGAGCAGGGATGCTGGCAAGTTGCTCGGCCAATCCCGGAGGGGCGCCAGTGAGCATAGCGGAGCCGCTGGGGGAGGGGTCGGAATGCCCTCTGGCTCGGCATCCCATCGATCAATAAACAACCGCCGGGCCCTAAGCACCGGCCAGACAGGCCTGGGGCGATAGCCGCACAGCTTATCCACAGTTCGCTGCACAGCCAGTGTGCGCAACTTTTTTTCTAACTCGTTGAAACTGATCAAAAAACCAGCGTATCTCGGCAGGCCGCAGGGTTACCGGCCTGCAGCGCCTGCTGTACAGCTTATCCACAGCTCCATGCACGCCGAATGGGGGTAAGTGCCCGGGACCGCGCCTGGGCTGTGGGCGAGGCCTGAGAAAAAGCCTCATGGGCGCGTCCGCGAGGCAGGAACCGGTGCTGTCTGTGGAGGCGTATCGCGGCGCAGCGCCCGCTGGTGTTTTCGCCAAACGCCCTATTGGCAGCGTGCTTCAGCGGGGCGATGGGTGCTACATAAGGCACTGGCCATTTACTTGGTAACGATCGCTGAGTTGATCAAAAAAGCATCAGTGCCTTGCAGCGCCCGGCCGCGCTGGGCTGTGGCGGGGGCCGCACAGCTTATCCACAGCTCGCTGCACAGCCAGTGTGTGCAACTTTTAGCTAAGTGACTGAAACTGCTCAAAAAACCAGCGTATCTCGGCAGGCCACGGGGCTACCGGCCTGCAGCGCTTGTTGTACAGCTTATCCACAGCTCCATGCACGGCGAATGGGGGTAAGTACCTGAAGCGGTGATTAGGGGACAGACAGAGGCTGGCCAGCGCATGGTTTTTACCGTCGGTTTGGCCGGGTTGGGCCTTGCCCGCTGTCTCGTTATCCGGTTGTCGGTGCTGTCTATCGAGCCGCCCGCCGGCCAGTTGTCGGTTGGCCAAGGGGGCAGGGCGCCGTGGCGTAAAGCGCTTTTACTCCTTGGTCATATCGGCCGCTGCGCTGGTCAAAAAAGCATCAATGCCTTGCAGCGCCCGGCCACGCTGGGCTGTGGCCGAGGCCGCACAGCTTATCCACAGCTCGCTGCACAGCCAGTGTGCGCAACTTTTAGCTAAGTGACTGAAACTGCTCAAAAAACCAGCATGTCTCGGCAGGCCACGGGGTTACCGGGCTGCAGCGCTTGCTGTACAGCTTATCCACAGCTCCATGCACGCCGAATGGGGGTAAGTCCCTGAGGCTCCGTCTGGGATGCAGGCCAGGGCCGGCCGGCGCGTGGTTTATACCGTCGTTTTGGCCCGGGAGGAGATCTTCCGTGGTGGTCTTTCAGGTTTACGGACTGTGCAATCGCTTCGTCCGCTGGCGAGTTCTCGGTGCGCAGTAGGGAATGAATGCGGTGAAACCAGGTGTTTTTAACAAAGGCTAAAACCACTGCTGCGCTGGTCAAAAAAGCATCAATGCCTTGCAGGGCCCGGCCGTGCTGGCCTGTGGCGGAGGCCGCACAGCTTATCCACAGCTCGCTGCACAGCCAGTGTGCGCAACTTTTAGCTAAGTAACTGAAACTGCTCAAAAAACCAGCGTATCTCGGCAGGCCACGGGGCTACCGGGCTGCAGCGCTTGCTGTACAGCTTATCCACAGCTCCATGCACGCCGAATGGGGGTAAGTCGATGCAGCGGGCCTAGGCGCACCTTTGGACTGCCTTGGGGGGCGCAGTGGAGGGGCAATCCCGGGAGGCGCCGACTCTGGTTTGCGCCAGCGTCGGGTGCCCCCGCAGCGGGTCGGTGCCTCGGTCAAATCCACAGGTCGTTGGTGGCGGTGCGCTCGCCGCCCTGGTCGCCGGTATTGAGCACGCCACGGGGTTCTATCAGCATGACCTGCACCTCCTGATCGGCGCAGGGTTTGTGCTCGACGCCCTTGGGTACCACGAACAGCTCCCCGGCATTGAGAATCACCGGGCCGTCGCGCAGTTCGATGCGCAGCTGGCCGTGGATCACGATAAAGGTCTCGTCGGTGTCTTCGTGGGTGTGCCAGACAAAGTCGCCGTGGAATTTCACCAGCTTGAACTGGTAGTCGTTCATTTCGGCGACCACCCGCGGCGCCCAGTGCTCATGAATCAGCGCCAGTTTGCCGGCCAGGTTGATGGGGGAGCGGACGGCGGGAGAGGGTGAAGTGGACATGGGGCCGGACCTCGTTGGCTTGAACAGGATGAGTAGGCTAAGGGGACAACGACTTGGGCGTCTTGGATGATCGTGCAGGCGGGTAGGGGGCATGAAACTGCGGGGTGGTCTCGGTGTGCTGTTCAGCGACAGCCCACCGTCTTTTTTTCGCGTGGGTATCGCTGGCCTACATCCACGGCATGGGTATCGCTCCGCTACGCCACAGCATGGGTATTGCTTCGCTACGCCATGGGTATCGCTTCGCTCAACCACCGCATGGGTATCGCTTCGCTCAACCCATCCTGCGGTTTACGGTTTTTGCGATTTTTGCGATTTTTGCGGTTTTGCGGTTTTAGGCTTGCACCGGTGCGCGGTTGAGGGCGCGTAGCCAGCGGGCGGGGGAGAGGCCGTAGGCCTGGGTGAAATGACGGGTCATATGGCTCTGGTCGCAGAAGCCGGCGTCGGCGGCGGCGTCGGTCAGGGACACGCCGCAGAGGATCAGGCGGCGTACCAGGTCCAGGCGGCGCAGGGTCAGGTAGCGGTAGGGGCTGGTACCGAACAGCGCGCGAAAATCCCGTGACAGGGCAAACCGGTCGCGACCGCTGGCCACGGCCAGCTCTTCCAGCGTCACCGGCCGCTGCAGGGCATCGTGCAGGTACTCACGGGCGGTTTGCGCGGCGCGAAAATCGAAGGACTGCCGCCCCGGTGTCTGCCCCGCCGAGGCGCTTAGCGCCTGGGCCAGGTCGAACAGCGCGTCCTGCTCTTCCAGTGGGTCCAGCGGGCGATCCAGGCCTTGCAGCAGGGCCTGGGTGGCGCGCAACAGGCGTGGATCGGTGGACAGGCCGCCCTGGATAAAGGGCAGCGCCTTTCCGCCCAAGGCCTCCTGCAAGCGCGCCGGCTCGACATAGAGCATGCGGTAGCGAAAGCCATCCTCGGTTCCCGCCTCGCCGTCATGCAGCTCGTCCGGGTGCAACACCATGGTGACCCCGGGCAGGCTGTTGCATCTGTCGCGCCTGTACTGGAAACGCTGCACCCCGGCCAGGGTACGGCCGATGGCATAGGTGTCATGCCGATGGGGGCTGTAGGCGTGCCCGCCGAAAAAGGCCTCGATCCGTTCCAGGCCCGAAGGCTGTACGTGGCGCTGTAGCCAGTCGCGGTCATGGGTAGTCATGTGCTCGCCACGCAGGGTTAATGGGCGGAAGGTGGGCCGACTATACCCCAGGCGCGCGGGTGGAAATCGCCGCCCACCTCGATTGATGTGGGTGTTTACCTGGCGTCGGCCGCCGGCCGGGCCTGTTGCTCGCCCGCTCTCCACGCCAGACCGCCCAAGGCAATCCGCCACAAAACGGACATAGGTCATTGACCTGCGGCGCCAGGCGCCAGGGTCTTGCTCAGGTAAGTCGCGGAGGCGGGGCACAGGTCCTGGAACTGTGTGGTTCCGGCGATGGCCAAGGGGGCCATGGCGCGGGGCTGCACCCGGTAGCCACAGGACTCGAAAAAGGCTGTGGCGCTGGTCGTCAGCAGGTGCAACTGCAGGATGCCGGCTGCGCGCGCCAGGGCTTCGATTTCGGCGGTAACCTGCATGCCCCAACCCTGGCCGCGGTGCGCCGCCTCGATCACCAGGGACCGTAGCAGGCCCTGGTCGCCATAACGTTCGAAGCCCCCATAACCCAGCGTTACACCCGCGCGGTCGAAGCGGTAAAACGTCCTGCCCGGCAGGCGAATGTCCTCGCTCGGCAGCCCGGCCGAGACCAAGGCCGAATGCAGCTGGGGGTAATCCTGGTCACTGAGCCGGCGGATTCGAAGGGTGTGTGGCTGATCCATAAACCTCTCCTGTCGATTGCGGAGGACCCACTGCAGGTGCGGGGGAGGCCAATATCCTCTCCTGTACGGGAGCAGCGTTATATTAGTTTTTTCATATATATGTATATTCGTATATCCTGTGTCTCATCTGCAACGACGCCGCCCGTTGGCCGTCCTCGCGACAGGCCAACGGACCCTGGAGGCTTCCATGGGCGAGCTTATAAATCCCACGGCACTGTTCAAGTGCCTGGCCGACGATACCCGTACCCGCATGACGTTGCTGATCGCCCGCGAGGGTGAACTGTGCGTATGTGAGCTGACCGCCGCCCTGGCCCAGAGTCAGCCGAAGATCTCCCGTCACCTGGCCGTGCTCAGGGCGGCGGGTGTGCTAGCGGATCGGCGCCAGGGGCAATGGGTGTATTACCGCCTGCACCCCGAGCTGCCCGCCTGGGCCACTGAGCTGCTCAAGGGGGTGGTCGAGGCCAACCAGGCCTGGCTGGAAAACCAGGCACGGCGGCTTTGCGAAATGGACGGCCGCCCCGTCAAGCAGGCGCTGTGCTGTTGACGCCCGTTCCTTGCTCAACTGAGTGGTTTGCATGTCGATCGCGCTGCTGATTTTCCTCGTCACCCTGCTGCTGGTCATTTGGCAGCCCCGTGGCCTGGGGGTCGGCTGGAGCGCCAGCTTCGGCGCGGCGCTAGCCTTGCTCAGCGGCGGGGTCAGTCTGGGCGATATCCCGCTGGTGTGGCACCTGGTGTGGAATGCCACGGCGACCTTTATCGCGCTGATCGTCATCAGCCTGCTGCTGGACGAGGCCGGTTTTTTTCAGTGGGCCGCCTTGCACCTGGCCCGTTGGGGCGCTGGTAGCACACGCCGGCTGTTCGTGTTGATCATCCTGCTGGGTGCGGCGGTTTCGGCGCTGTTTGCCAATGACGGCGCGGCGCTGATTCTTACGCCAATCGTTATCGCCATGCTGCTGACCCTGCGCTTCTCGCCGGCGGCGACCCTGGCCTTCGTGATGGCGGCCGGTTTTATCGCCGACACCGCGAGCCTGCCGCTGGTGGTCTCCAATCTGGTGAATATCGTTTCCGCCGATTTTTTCGGGATCGGTTTCGGTGAATACGCCGCGATCATGCTGCCGGTCAGCCTGGTCAGCGTCGCCACCACCCTGGGCATGCTGCTGTGGTTTTTCCGCCGCGAGCTGCCCGTCACCTATGAACAGGGGCAGCTGCTGGCACCGCAGCAGGCGATCCGTGATCGCGCCACCTTCGTCGCCGGTGGGTGGGTGCTCGCCGTGCTCTTGCTTGGCTGTTTTGTCATCGAGCCGCTGGGTGTGCCGATCAGCGCCATTGCCGTGGCCTGCGCGGTGGTCCTTTATGGCATCGCCGCCCGTGGCCATGGGATCGACACCGGCAAGGTGCTGAAGGGGGCGCCCTGGTCGGTGGTGATTTTCTCGCTGGGCATGTACCTGGTGGTCTACGGCCTGAAGAACGCCGGGCTGACCGACCGGCTCGCGCAATTGCTGGAGGTCTTCGCCGGCTACGGTGTCTGGGGCGCGGCGCTCGGCACGGGGCTGTTGAGCGCGCTGCTGTCCTCGCTGATGAACAATATGCCGACCGTGCTGGTGGGGGCCTTGTCGATCCAGGCGGCGGAGGTGGACGGGCTGGTGCGCCAGGCCATGGTGTACGCCAATATCATCGGCTGCGACCTCGGTCCCAAGATCACCCCCATCGGCAGCCTGGCCACCTTGCTCTGGCTGCATGTGCTGGCGCAAAAGAACATCCGCATCGGCTGGGGCTACTACTTCCGGACCGGCATCGTGCTGACGCTGCCGATCCTGCTGGCCACCCTCTGTGCGTTGGCCCTGCGCCTGAGCCTGTGACGGCCAGGCTGTCGGCATTCCCTTCCCAGGCGCCAAGGAGCTCCCATGAAAATCCTGTTTATGTGCACCCACAACAGTTGCCGCAGCATCCTCTGCGAGGCGCTGTTCAACCACCTGGCGCCCGCGCACCTGGTGGCGGTCAGCTCCGGCAGCTTTCCCAGCGGGCGGGTCAACCCACGTGCGCTGCAGACCCTGGCCGCCGCGGGTATCGCCATCGAGGGTTTGAGCAGCAAGGCCTCGGAGGCGTTCGAGGACAGTCCCCCGGACCTGGTCATCACCGTCTGTGACCGCGCCGCGGATGAAGCCTGCCCGCTCTATTTCGGCCCCGCGCTCAAGGCCCATTGGGGCCTCGTCGACCCGTCGCTGGTCAGCGGGTCGGAGGCTGAGATCGGCGCCGCGTTCCAGGCGGCGCTGGCGACGATCCGGCGGCGCGTCACGGCCTTCCTGGCGCTGCCGTTGGCGGACTTGAGCCGCGATCGCCTGCAGGTCGAGCTGATTCGCATCGGTACCCTTTGAACCCCGCAAGGCCACGCCTGGAGCCCCTGACATGCACGACAGCCTGCCCAATATCGATCCCGAACTGATCGACCTGCCCGACTTGGAGCAGCTCGCTACCCCTGAGCCGACGGGGCACCCGCCGAGGATCCTGTTGCTCTACGGCTCGACCCGCGAACGGTCGTTCAGCCGCCTGCTCACCCAGGAGGCGGCGCGCCTGCTGCAGCATTACGGTGCGCAGACGCGGATCTTCGACCCCTCCGGCTTGCCGCTGCCGGACGATGCGCCCAGCACGCACCCCAAGGTGCTGGAGTTGCGCGAGCTGATGCAGTGGTCCGAGGGCCAGGTCTGGTGTTCGCCGGAGCGCCATGGCGCGATGAGCGCGGTGTTCAAGGCGCAGATCGACTGGGTGCCCCTGGCCCTGGGCGCGATCCGCCCCACCCAGGGCAAGACACTGGCCGTGATGCAGGTCTGCGGAGGCTCGCAGTCGTTCAACGTGGTCAATCAACTGCGGGTGCTGGGCCGCTGGATGCGCATGTTCACCATCCCCAACCAGTCCTCGGTGGCCAAGGCGTTCAACGAGTTCGACGCGGCGGGGCGAATGAAGCCCTCGGCCTACTACGACCGCCTGGTCGACGTGATGGAAGAGCTGATGAAGTTCACCTTGTTGCTGCGGGACCGCCAGGACTACCTGGTCGACCGTTACTCCGAGCGCAAGGAGTCGGCTGAGGCCCTGTCTCAGCGCGTCAACCAGCCGTCCCTTTAAGCCTTATTGCCTGCGGGGGAGGGCATTCGCCTGGTCGTGCGTGAGCGATCGCGCCTGACCTGGGCCGCGCTGGCCGCCCTCCAGGCTGGCCGGTGCTAGCCTTACGCCGGCAGTCCGTAATAGCCCAGGAACATATCCACAGTGGCCTCCACCACCTGCGCCTGTTCGGCCTCGGACAGGGCCGGCTGGCCCATGGCGATTTGCGGCCAGAAGGCGAAGCCCTTGACCAGGCCCTGCAGCTGGTGGGCGGCGAACACCGGGTCGACCGGCTTCAGGCGACCATCGGCCAGGGCGGCGCGCAGCCAGACGATCACGCCCTCTTCCTTGTCACCCAGGCGCGCCATCATCTCGCGGCCGCGCTCCGGCGACAGCACCATTTCGGCCACCAGCACCCGGGCCAGGTCGAGGAAGCAGGGGTCGTTGAGCATGCGCATTTTTTGCCAGGTGAGCTCCAGCAGCTGTTCGCGCAACGGGCGCGCGGCCTGGTAAACCAGGTCGACCTGGGCGGCGCGGCGCCAGAGTTCCATCAGGATTTCGCCGAACAGCGCTTCCTTGCTGGCAAAGTGGTTGTAGACGGTGCGCTTGGACACCCCGGCCGACGCGGCAAGGCGGTCCATATTGGTGGCCCCGAAGCCGTGCTGGCGGAATTCGTCGATGGCGGCCAGCAGGATGGCCTGGTGCTTGCGGTCGGTCAGGCGCTGGGGAGCGGTCATGGCGGTGTTCCGAGGGAGTCGATTTTATTTTACACCGATAAGTTTACTTTTCAAAAAAGCAAAACTACACTCGCCAGTGTAATTTAGCCCAGCCGGCTGTGCCGGGGAACTGCCATGCAACGCCGCACGCTTACCCTTCTGCTTCTAGGTAGCCTTATGACCTCCTGCCTGTTTGCCACGCCGTCCCGTTCCGTCGCCTACCCGCAGTCCGCCCAGTTCGTGGAGGATCGCTTCCAGAACAGCACCCCGACCACTCCGACCGGCGTGTTCAAGACCCTGGGCATCCTGTGGAATTTTCTCTTCTACAAACCGGCCGACAGCGTGCCGTCGGCGCCCGTGCCGGTGCTGGCCCTGACCCGCGCGCAACTGGAGGCGGCGCCTGACCGCAGCCTGTTTCGCCTGGGCCACTCCACGCTGCTGCTGAAGCTGCAGGGCGGCTACTGGCTGACGGACCCGGTGTTCTCCGAACGTGCCTCGCCGGTGCAATGGGCCGGTCCGCGGCGCTTCCACGCACCGCCGATTTCCATCGAGGAGTTGCCGCCACTCAAGGGCGTGGTCCTCTCCCACGACCATTTCGATCACCTGGACGAGGCCAGCATTCGCGCGCTGGCGGCCAAGACCGAGCATTTCGTCACGCCGCTGGGCGTCGGCGATACCCTGATCGGCTGGGGCGTGGAGCCGGCGAAGGTGCACCAGCGGGACTGGTGGGAAAGTGTCACGCTCGGCGGGCTGCGCCTGGTCGCGACGCCCTCGCAGCATTTCTCGGGGCGTGGCCTGTTCGATGCCAATAAAACCCTGTGGGCGTCCTGGGTCATACTCGACGGCGATTTTCGTCTGTTCTTCAGTGGCGATACCGGTTACTCCGACGCCTTCAAGGCGATCGGCAAGCGCTTTGGTCCCTTCGACCTGACGCTGATGGAAACCGGTGCTTACGACGCCCAGTGGGCGCAGATCCATATGTTGCCGGAGCAGACCTTGCAGGCCCATATCGACCTGGGCGGACGCTGGCTGCTGCCGATCCACAACGGCACCTTCGATCTGGCCCTGCACCCCTGGTACGACCCTTTCGAGCGCATCAGCGCGCTGGCCGGCGCCGCCAATATCCCCTTGGCCACGCCGCGCATGGGTGAGCAGTTGGACATGCGTCGACCGCAGCCCGGCGCCCCCTGGTGGCGTGAGCTGCGCGCGGTCGAGCTGGCAGCCGAACCTGCACGTTAGGTTGGGGCGCCCTCGGACACCTCGCCGATCTGCAACCAGGCGGAACTGCCGTCGGGATGGATATCGGCGAATCCAATGACGGTTATGGCCGCTCTCGTTCGACGAAAATGAGCGGATCCTGGGCGTCGGATGCTGGCCAGGCAACCAGGTCAAAGGGCGTCGTTGCAACCATGATGCAAGGCGCCTCCAGCCCCCACTCGGCCCTGTCCTCCGGGCTCTCGATCACGGCATGCACCCGTCCGGGTGTGCGTCCGTGCTCGATCATCACCGAGTCACCGACCGCTACCTGTTCGCCACTGATGTAATTCATTTATCCCTATCCCGGTTGTTCGTGGCGGCGCCTACCACAGCCTCTGGCGCTTGAACCCTGCAAGCGCTGGCAGAGCGACGGTAAACCTACATAAGCCCCGTCCTCGGGACGAAATGTTTCGGGCGCAGCGACTTGTAATGGCCGCGAGGTTGTCCAGCTTACCCCGGGGGACGTTCGGGTCGTGAAGCACCCCGCATTTCCCCGCCTTTTAGTAATCCCGCTTCCTCCTGTTTTTATCAAGCCGGGGCCCCCCCCTGGAGCCGCAATCCCCGTCTGCTCCGCGCCGGTTAAACAGCAATGGGCCAAGAGGGCCGCGAACAATGAAAACCTACCTGAATCGATGGACCACCTGGGCCCTGCTGTCGCTGCTGGCGGGCCTGGCCGGCTGCTCTTCCAAGGGCGCTGACCTCGGCGGTGGGGCCGCCGAATCGATGGCCGGGGCACCGGCGAGTACGCCGATGCAAGGCAAGGCCTCTGGGCGCCTGCTGGTCTGGCGCGCCGATTTCACCCTGGAGGTGGCGGACCTGGCCAAGACCCGCGACCGGCTCAGCGAACGCATGCTGGCGCTGGGCGGCTATGTCGAGGAGAAAAATGACCGCGGCGACTTCAGCCAGAACTTCGTCTTCCGCGTGCCGAAGGAGGCCTTCGAAACGGCGCTGGGCAGCGTCGAACAAAGTGGCAAGGTGCTGTCGCGCCATATCAAGGGCGAGGACGTCACTGAACAGTACGTCGATGTGGAAACCCGCCTGCAGAACAACATCGCCTTGCGTGACCGGCTCAAGGCGCTGCTCAGCAAGGCTCGGGACATCAAGGACATCCTGCAGATCGAGACCGAGCTGAACCGCATCCAGTCGGATATCGACTCCATGGAAGCGCGCATGCGCATCCTCAAGGACCTGATCCAGATGGCCACCGTGCGCGTCGAACTGCACCAGCAGGAGGCCGAGAAACCGGCGACCATCTACGGGCCGCTGGGCTACCTGTATAAGGGCACCGAGTGGTTCGTCACCAAGCTGTTTATCATCCGCGAGTAGGCGGCAGGCGGCTCACCGGGGTGTAGGAGCGGCCTCTGGCCGCGAAGCCTGTCCCGGCGCGTATCGCACAGTGGCGCTCACGCGCAGCGCCTCGACTACCCGCGCGAAGGCGGGCGAGGGTTGCCGGCGACCCGGGTAGTACAGGGATAGCCGGAGAACGGCGGGCACCCGTCTTCGAGCGCCCGTTGCAGGCGTCTTATTCTTGCTGCTATTAAACCGGAACTAACGTCCGTTTAAATAACAGCCCCTCCCCAGGGTTTTGCGTGTACAGCCTATTTTCAAATAGTGTCAGAAAAACGACGGCAATAACTTGCCGCCGGCTATTGATTCACATATCGATCCGGAACTAACGTCCGTTTAAATAATGCGCTATTTCGCTTTCGCCAAACCATTGTGACGGGAACGTCAAATACGCTGTCGGGTCTGTCGCAAATGCATTTTTGTTCTGTAATGCTGCCTTGATAATTAATCTGCCCTGGCTACTCTGGCGACGTTGTCAATTCCTGACGATTGAGCAGCAGTACTCAGAGGGATAGATTTATGAGCAGCAGTAATGGTATTAAGCCCGCTTTGGCATTGGCTTCATTTGTTCTCATTGAAACGCTGAGTTTCTCCGTCGGCGCGACAGAACTCACTCAGCCTGCCTACAGTTTTACGGCCCAGGAAGTGCAGAAGTTAGCGCCCGCCAGCATTGAACAGCCTTTTAGCAATGAGCTATTTCTGTACGCCGCGGATGCGGAAGCTTTCGATCTGGAAACTTATCTGGCGGTCAATGCGCCGTTTCTGCGGGATAAAAAAGAGCTGATTGCCCATTGGAGTGGTTACTACAGCATCAGCCCGAAAGTCGTGCTGGCGTTGATGGAGCAGCAATCCGGCCTGCTCTCCGCACCCAACGCGCAGAAGCTGAAGGCGCCCTTTGCCGGGCTGTCCAAGAAGCGCGGTTTCGAGAAGCAGTTGCGCGACGTGCTGGCCCAGCTGTCGCAGCGCTTCTATGGCTTCGAGGAGTATCAACGGGGCAGCCGGACACGTGTCCCTGAAAAGGCGATGAGCCGCGATACGGGAGCGCTCAACGCCGCGACAGCGGCCATTCAGGGCGTACTGCAACAGTCCCAGGAACAATCCCGGGAGAAGTCGGCTGCACTCACTCAAGCCGCCGCGCCGCTGTCGACCTTCAATCAGGAGTTTGCGCGACTGTTCAATGCCAGCGCCGAGCAGATGTCCAGGTCTCAACCCGTCCCGCAGAAAGCGTTAACGGCGGCGAATATTCCGCCCTCGACCATGATGCAGTTGCCCTGGTATCAAGGCTATTCGTGGACCTCCAACGGCGCGCATTCCCATACCGGTTCCGGTTCCCCGTACTCGTCGCTGGATGTGTCCTATGACTGGCCTCGTTGGGGCGCGGCCACCTATAGCGTGGCAGCCGCGCATGCCGGGCGGGTAACGGTAATGTCCCGGTGCCAGATC
>NZ_JBEVDL010000083.1:0-175519 GCF_040514055.1 Pseudomonas sp. | reverse complement strand
GTGGGCGACGCGACTGGTGCCGTCGACCGTATTGATCCGCACCCGCTCGCCGACACGGAAGATCTCGTTCTCCTGCACTTCCTGAACATAGGCGCGCAGGCTGCCGTCGTCCTCGCGCACGGTGATTTCGACGCCCTGGGTGCGCGTCAGGCCTTCTTCGGTTGCCGCGCCCAACAAGCCGCCGGCGACCGCGCCGATCACCGCAGCCACTGCACTGCCGCGGCCGCCCCCGACCGTGCTACCGGCGACGCCACCGATAACCGCGCCGGCGCCGGCGCCTATGGGCGTCTTGGTGCCCTCGATCTTGACCGGCCGCAGGGACTCAATGGTGCCCAGGCGCACGATCTGCACGGCACGCGCCTCCTCGCGCGAATAGCTGTCGCCGGTCAGGCTCGATTGGCACCCCGCCAGGGCCAGCAGCGCGGCGGCGAAACAGGTCAACACCCCAGGTTTGAACATGTCGGCTCTCCAGATGATTGGCAGTCTTCTTATAGACCCACAACCCCCGCGAGTACCACCCCCAGAGGCTGACAAAATGCGTCAGTGGCGCGAACCCGTCGACGGCAGTGGGGCGTGCGCGGCTCCCTTTGCTCGTCAGCACCCGATCCGCTAGGGTGACGCCCATGGACTACTTTATCGTTGTGATCACCACCCTGGCCGGCCTGTACTTTCACGGCTGGCTGTACCTGCGTATCCGCCGCTGGATGGACCGCGACCTGGCGCTGTCGCTGGCCGGTGCGGACACGGCAAAACGCGCCTACCTGCTCGAACGTTTGGCCCGGGCACGGGCCGAGGGCATCAAGCGGCGGGACTTGCAGCGCTGGCTGGAGGAAGGCGCAGCCGCCTACGACCGCGAACCGCCGCCACAACCCTGAACGCGTGCGCCGCCTTCAAGGCGCGAGGCGTTCCCGCAACCAGGCCTGGTCCTGTAACCGGTAGTTCAGGCGGTCGTGCAGACGGCTCGGTCGCCCCTGCCAGAACTCGACGCGCTCGGGTAGCAGCCGGTAGCCGCCCCAATGCTCGGGGCAGTGCGGAGCCTGATCGAGAAAGCGCCGCTGGGTCTCGGCCAGCAGTTCGTCCAGCACGTCGCGGTCGGCGATCACCTGGCTTTGCGGCGACGCCCAGGCCCCCAGTCGACTGCCCAGCGGGCGGACCTGGAAGTAGGCGTCGGACTCCTCGGGGCTAACCCGCTCGACCGTCCCTTCGATGCGCACCTGGCGCTCCAGGCCGGGCCAGAAGAACGTCATGGCGGCATAGGGATGCGCCGCCAGTTGCTGGCCCTTGGCACTGTCGTAATTGCTGTAGAAGGTGAAGCCGCGACTGTCGAGCCCCTTGAGCAACAGGACACGGCAGTGGGGACGGCCCTGGCCATCGACCGTGGCCAGGTGCATCGCGTTGGGTTCAACCGGAGGCTGCTCGGTCAGTCGCGCCTGCTCGAACCACTGGTGGAACAACGCAAACGGCTCGGCGGGGGCCTGGGTTTCGCTCAATCCGTCGCGCACATAGTCGCGGCGCATGTCGGCCAGGGTCTGCATGGCAATTTCCTCGCAAAACCCTAGCTTACCCGGCGAGGCACTACTTGGCTTGATCTGCGGCAACCACTTGCGTGACGGGGACCGGTTGGTTGTAGCGAGCAATCAAGGCCCGCATGGTTTGCGGCGAACTCAGCAGGATTTCCACCCGACGGTTCAGGGCCCTGCCCTGCACGCTGTCGTTGGCCGCGCGCGGCATGTCCGAACCCAGGCCCTGGGCCATCAATCGATCCCGCTTCAAGCCACTGAGACGGAAGATGGCCGTGACCGCCTTGGCGCGCTCCTGGCTCAGCTCACGGTTGCGGGTCGCCGCGCCAGTGCTGTCGGCATGACCGAGGATGAAAATGGCGATCTGCTTGTCCTGCTCCACCAGCTTGGCGACGCGACTGAAGGGCCCCAGGGTGACCGGCAGCAGCATGCTTGGCCGATCCGGGTTGAAGGCGCTGTCCACCGGCGCGGTGACCACCAGCAGATTGTCCCGGCGCTCGAGCTCGAAACGGCTGCCCTTGATCGCCTCGCGCAGGCGCGGTTCGTAGTTGTCCAACCAGGCACGGGTCTCTGCCACTGGCGGCAAGGGGACGACCTTGGCTGCTGCGGGTTTGGCCGGGCTATTGCCGAACGGCCACCACCAGGAACTGGCGGCTTTCGCCGGCGGGACGGTGGTCACCATCTCCGCGAGCGTCTCGGATTCCACCGCTTTTTCGACGGCAACCGGCGTCACGGCAGCAGGTGCGGGTGCAGGAGGTTGTGCCTTGGCCACGGGGGCTTGGACCTTGCCAGCCGCTGCTTGAACCTTGGTAGCCGGTGCCTGAGCCTTGACAGCCGGGGCGTTGGCCTGTGTCTTGGCTACTGGCGCTTGTGCCTTGGCAGCCGAGGCACTGGTCGGAACGGATGCCGGTGCCGGTGCCGCGGCAGGGCTGGCGGGCGGCGCGCTGGCGGCCGTGGCTGGCGCGGCGGGGGCTTGTTTGGAGAAGGGCCACCAACTGGCATCGGCTTCAGAGGTCTGGGTTTTATCGGCGGCGTTATGGGCGCATCCGGCAAGTGTCAGGCACAGGGACAAAGCGATGAGTCTGGGCATGGAATTCCAACATTAAAGATAAAAATAGAAATAAAAGCCGGCCGGGCAGCCCGCTGCATAGATGTTCTAAGTGATCCGCGGCACGCCCTGCCAAACCGGCAGGCTGCCAACCCAATGAATAATAAACTGCCGCGGCAGCTGCGCGCTTCTTCTAATTGCCACGCCACGATCTGCACAATGCCGTGAACCGCCCCTCAAATACCATAAAAATTTGCCGAGGAACAAGCCGCGCCGCGCTTCGCGCGCTGGACGGACAGCCAGAGCAAGGAGGTTGAGCGCGCGTTGCGGAGGGTGGGGCAGCAGCGCAAAACGCCGGCCTGGCACACCCCTCTGCACCTGCCGCGCCGCGTAATCCGCCAAAAGCCCAGGCTTCCTCGCAGTCACGAGGAGTGAATGCGCTATCCGCTCTTGGCGACCCAACTGATTGCTTGATACCCGCGGACGCGCGGAACGCAAGACAAGCGGGTCCGCCGCGGCGGGCTGGTGCTGAACAACGCACCGAGGCCGCCCTCCCCCTCGCATCAAGACCGTCCATACCGCGCATCAAGGCAGGCCTCACTGCCGAGGCGCACTGTCCCCCGAAGGTTTCTTGCACGAGCACAGGCTCGGCTACGCCTTGGCCAACCCCCCGGCAGCAAGCTGGGTGGCGCGCAGACGCTCGAGCACCCTGACCGCGCCCTGACCACCGATGCCCGCCTGCTGCAGTCGACGTTCCAGCGGGCCGGACTGCTCCTCGTCCAACAGGGTCTGCGCGGCCTGTTCCTGATCCTCAAACGACTGCTGGCGCGCCTTGATCCGCGCCAACGACTCCTGCATGGCACCTACCCGGCTATGGATCTGCTCCTGGTGACTGCCGATCATCGCGCTGGCCCGCTGGGCACTGGCCGTGGCGCGAACCAGCACCAGTTCACGGCGGTGCTCCTGAATCAGCCGCGCACTGGTGCGCATGCGCTCCTTGAGCTTGAGTTCCTGAGCAACCAGCCGGTCGATCTGCGTGTCCTGCTGGCCAAGCGTGGTTTCCAGAAGCGCCACCTGCTCGGCCACCTCCAGCGCCAGCGCTTCATTCTCGCGCTGCAACGCCGCCTGTACCTGCTGCTCCCGTTCCTGCAAGCGCTGGCGCTGGGCAGCACGCTCACGCTCATGCCCGACCCGTTGCGCGCAAAGCAGGGTCAGCTGCTGGCGGGCAGCCAACAGTGCCGCATCGGCATCGTGCAGTTCCTGGTCGAGAATGCACAAGGCATTGGCATCCACCACCCTCTCCAGGGATTCGCGGGCCTGGCCGCGGAACAAACTACCGAGCTTCATCCAGAGGTTCATCGCAGGCTCCTTATTCGGAAAATTCTTTGAGGATTTTTTGGGTCTTGGCCTCAGAGATGCGGTTGATCAACCGCTCGCCTTCGTGCTGATCGCGCAGGGTCTTCGACAGGGTGATGGTCGAATTGACCAAAAACAGCCCGCACAACGCCAGGTAACCCTTGGTCGTCAGGTCCGTCGGCATAAAGATGATGCCGAGGGTGGTGGCCAGCAGCGAAATGGCAAAGGACGCCTTGGTGAAGAACAGCCAGGACGTCGAGTTGCGTTGCGTATCGGGGTTCATGCTGTGTCTCCTGAGGGTTAAGGCGGGTTAAGCATCCCTCCGAAGGTATCGGCCATTCAAACAAAACGGCGGATGTCTTGTTAGAACCTACCAACCAGTATCGAAATACGATACTTATGTATAAACAGACCATCGTTCCCCGGATAACCCATGGCGTCTTCACGGCAATTGATCGGCGTGCTCAAGGAGCAACTGAAAGTCCGCGGCATCACCTACCGGCAACTGGCCAGCCAACTGGCGCTGTCGGAACCCACCCTTAAACGCTGGTTCTCCGAATTCACTATGAGCCTCAAGCAACTGGATGCCGTCTGCGAGGTCGTGGGCTTGGCGTTATCCGACCTGGCACAACTGGCCGAAGAACAGGAGCGAATCCACCAGTTGGGCGAGGACCAGGAGCAGCAGTTGGTGGCCGACCTGCGGCTATTGCTGGTCGCCCTGGCGCTGCTCAACCGCTGGCGTTTCGAGCAGATACTGATGACCTATACCTTCAGCCCGGCCGAGTTGATCCAGCTGCTGGCGCAGCTCGATCGCATGCGTTTTATCGAGTTGCAACCACGCAATCGGGTGCGTTTGAAAGTCTCGGCGGACTTCACCTGGCGCGCGGCCGGCCCCATCCAGCGGTTTTTCGAACGCCAGGCGCAGCAGGAATTTTTCCAGTCCTCGTTCGACGGAGCCGGTGAATTGCGCCTGGTGCTGACCGGCATGCTCAGCCGCAGCAGCAACGCCCTGCTGCAGCAAAAAATGGAGCGCCTGGCCCGCGAATTCAGCACCTTGCGCGACGAGGACGCAGCGCTCGACCTGGAGCAACGTCACGGCACCAGCCTGGTGCTGGCCATGCGTCCCTGGGAGTTGGCGGCCTTTACCCAATGGCGTCGGCCGGGGCTGGACAAGCCCTTTTGAAGCCCGAGGACACACGGGCAGCGGCGTGTCACCGATAGCACCCGGGCCGCTTCGATTCGCGGGTTGCACCCGCCTTACGGCGCTTCGGCAAGGCCTGCCTCGGTGGCGCTAGGCTGTACTCGCCGATGGCAGTACAGCGCGGGGGAAGAGGAAGGCAGGCCACGGCCAAACAGAGTGGGCCGGCGCCAAACGGCGCGTCGAGACCACCCCTCCCCCCAACAGCAGCTAATTCGCCGATCGGCAAGGCGCAAGCTACCTACAGGGCGCCAGGCGGGGTGTCGCGGGCGGGTACGCCAAGCGTACCGAGGCCGCCCTACAGACGCGCCGTAGCTACAGGCACTCACCCAATACGCGGGCCAGGTGCTGGGCACGGGGGTCCATCAGTACATAGGGGCCCAGGGTGTTGGTGACGAACCCAAAGGCCAGGTCCCGTTCGGGATCGGCAAAACCTGTGGAGCCGCCCGCGCCCGGGTGACCAAATGCAAGGGGACCGAGGCCATAGGTGGCATTGGCCACCGTCGGCTGGTCGAGCATGCAGCCGAGCCCGAAACGGGTGGATGTCAGCAAGGTACGGTCTTCACCGACCCCGTGCTGGCGGGTCAACTCGGCCAGCAGCTCGGGCTCCAGCAGGCGGCCGTCCAGCAGGCCGGCATAAAAACCGGCCAGGCTGCGGGCATTGCCGTGACCATTGGCCGCTGGTTGCTGCATACGCCGCCACTCGGGCTTGTTGGTGCTGGTCATGATCGACGGCGGGTTGGTGAAGGCCCGGGTGCCCATGGCGGTCGGCTCGCTCATCATCTTCAGCAGGCGCTGCGCGGCGGCATCGCCCTGATTACCCTTGCCACGGGAGATATGCGCCACCCGCGGGAATTCGCTTTCGGCCAAGCCGACATGAAAATCCAGGCCCAGGGGCCGCGCCGTCCGCGCCACAATCGATTCACCGGGCCCGCGTCCCTCGACCCGCCGCAGCAATTCGCCGACCAGCCAGCCGTAGGTGATGGGCGCATAACCCTGGCCCTCGCCCGGGGTCCACCAGGGGGCCTCAGCCGCCAGGGCGGTGGTCATCGCCGACCAGTCGTAGAGGGCTTCGGCGGGTAGCAACTCGCGCAGCGCCGGCAAGCCCGCCTGGTGACACAGCAACTGGCGCAGGCTGATGCGCTCCTTGCCGGCCGCGGCGAACTCGGGCCAGATATCCGCTACCGGGGCGTCCAGCTGCAACTTGCCCTCGCCGACCAGTTGCAGCGCGGTCACCGCGGTAAAGGTCTTGGTGCAGGAAAACAGGTTGAGCAGCGTATCGCTGTGCCAGGTCTCCTGGCCGTCCTTGTCGGTGGTACCGGCCCAGAGGTCGACCACCGTTTCACCGCCGATCTGCACGCACAGCGCGGCACCGCGCTCCTGGGAATTGTCGAAGAGCGCGGCAAATGCATCTTTCAGCGCTTCGAATTTGAGGTCGAAAAAGCCTTGGATCAGCATGGGTTCGTCCTTAGGCGCCGCGGGAGCGAAGCCCCGCGGCGACGTCGTCAGGGTTTCGGTACGACCGGCGCCGTGGCAGCCGGGGTTTCGACCGGTTTGGCCGGTTCAGCAGCAGGTTTAGCCGGAGCCTCGGCGGGTTTAGCCGGCGCTGCAGCCGGTTTGGCCAGGGCTTCGGCGGGCGTACCCGGTGCGGCGGCCGGCTTGGCCGCTTCAGCAGCGGGTTTCGCCGGAGCCTCGACGGGTTTGGCCGGCGCTTCCACAGGTTTGGCAGCAGGCTCGGCAACCGGTAGCACGACTGGGGCGATCAGCCCCTGGCCGACCGCCCGATTGGCCTTGCGCACGCCCTCAACAAAACCATTGAAGGGACGGTCGGTGATGCCGACCAAACCGAGGTGGCCATTCTCGCCGTCCAGCAAACGGCCGGTGACCGGCTGATCGAGGTACTGGAACCAATGGGCACCGACGATCTGCGGCTCCGCCAGGGCCCGCTCGATAAAGTGGGCATAGGCCGGCGCGCGCTCCTCCTCCTTGTAGACTTCGCTGACACCGCCCCAGAACGGCCCGCGGTCCCGCGAGCCGAAGTGGAACTCCCCCACCAGCAGGGGTTTGTCGAGGGCGCGCAATACTTCGAAGTCATAGCCGTGCTGGGGCTCGCGGGTGTAAAAGTTGAAACTCAGCACATCGCAGTATTGCGCACAGGACGCCACAGCCTCGGGCGTGCTGATGGCGAAACGACCGCCCAGCAGCAAGTGATTGGGGGCGTGCCACTTCAGCGAGTCGGCGATGGTCTTGAAGTAGGTGTCGGCGAACAGGCGCTGGAAACGCTGGAAATCCGCCTCGATGGCCGGGTACTCGGCACTCGGCAGCGGCGCTTCGAAACCTGGGTCTTCCATCAGCTCCCAAGCCGGCAGCTCGATGCCCCAGGCGCGGGACAAGCCCTGCTGGTTGCGGTACTTGTCGCGCAGCATTTTCAGGAACGCGCGTTTGGCCGGCACGTCGGTGGTCGAGCGCAGGGTGCCATAGGCCAAGGCGTAGCGACCACGCGGGCCTGCTTCCGGATGGGCCCAGGCCAATTCATTGTCAGCGAAATAGCCGAGAACCCAGGGGTCGTCGCGATGATCACGCGTGGCGATAGCGACGGCACGTTCGGTGGCCATGGCAAAGCGCGGATCGAAGGGATCAGGCATGCCGCCCCACCAATCCAGGCCGGTGCTGATGGTCTGGTAATCGCCGCTGATGGACAGCGGCACGGTAAAGGGTATGCGCTTGGCATTGCCCAACGAGGCATCGCTCCAGTTACCCAGGGTATTGAAACCCCACGCCTGCAGGCGATCCAGTGCGGTACTGGTCCAGCGCTGGTTATCGAAGGTCTCGCTCGGGCAAGGCGCAGGTGCCGCTGTGGCTGCCACCGCTGGGGTCGCCGCGGCAATGGCCGGCGGCGCGGCAGCGGCGGCCGGTTTGTCAGCGGGCGCAGCAGCAGGAGTAGCGGCCGCCGTGACCGGCTTGGCCGGTTCCAGGCAAGCGGGGTCCACCAGCGTGCGTTGCAGGTTGGCGCGGTAGAAATCGTACCAACGGCCCTGGGCGTACGCCCGCCCCTTGTTCGCGCCGGTGTTGCGGCGGCTGTCGGCGCTGCCGTAATAGGCGGCCAACGGCTCGCCAGCAGTCGGCAGCGCGGCAAACATCGACTCGCGGCCTTCGATATAGGTCTGGCTCTGGTTGGCCGTGACGGCGTTGACGCCCAGGGAGAAGAACGGATGGCCGTCGGGGGTCACCAAAAACCAGCGCCCGTCTTTTTTCTCGGTGCGAAAGAAGCCCTTGGCCTCGAAGGAGGGTCCCTGCAGCCAGCCACCATAGGGGTCGAGCTGGTTCGGTTCGGCCAACCAGGTTTTCAGTTGCGCCTGCTCCTTGCCCGCAGCGGTTTTCAGCTGCTCGACGGTCTTGATCTTCTCCGGCCATTGGCCGCGACTGAACTGGCCGAAGGTATCGACGATACCGGTATAGGCCGCCTGTTGCGCCGCCGTGCCCTCACGCACGCCAAAACGCCCGACCAGGATGCTCTGCGGTACATCCGGCTGGCTCAGCGACAGGGTCACGGAGCTGACCTGACTGGCATCCAGTTCGCCTTCGACCAGGGACGCCAGCAGCACTGGCTGGCCTTCGTGGTTCCACGGCATGGGCGGGCCGGCGCGCATGCCCTGGGCCGTCGGCGAGGTCGCCTGCAGCGGCACCAGCAAGGTCTGCGCGGGGCCGGCCGGCAGCGCGATACGGCTGCTCAGCACCTTGCCGTCGCGGCTCTCGATGCGCACTTCGAGGGTCAGCGCCCAGTCCATGCCGCTCTGCACATACAGGCTCATGGCACCGGCCTTGGACCAGTCCCAGACGCCGTTCTGCGGGGTCATCTGCAAGCTCGGATGTGCGGCCGCGTTGAACACCACCCGGCGCAGGATCTCGCCCCCGGCGGTGGCTTCGGCGGTCAGCTGGGGAAAACTGGCGTCCTGGGTCTTGACTTGCACCACATCGGTGGGGCTGATGAAATTGAACAGGGTTTGCTGGCCGGCGGGGGCGGCGCACAAGGGCGCAGCCAACAACGGACCCAACAGGGCAACGACAACGGGCAACGAACGGCACAGCATGTACAGGCTCTCCTAGACGACCAGCCAGTAGACTAGACCCCTTGACCGCGCAAAGATGCGTTCGGTAAAGGTCTCAAGTGATTTCTCGGCGAAACGGCGGCAGGGCGTTGAGTATCGCCTTGCCATAACGCTGGGTGACCACCCGCCGATCCAAAAGGGTAATGGTGCCGCGATCTTCTTCGGTGCGCAGCAAGCGACCGCAGGCCTGTACCAGACGCAACGAGGCATCGGGCACGGCGATTTCCATAAAAGGGTTGCCGCCGCGGGCCTCGATCCATTCGGCCAACGCGGCCTCCACCGGATCATCGGGCACGGCAAAGGGAATCTTGGCGATCACCACGTGTTCGCAATAGGCGCCGGGCAAATCCACGCCTTCGGCGAAACTGGCCAGGCCGAACAGCACACTGGACTCGCCTTCGTCGACCCGCGCCTTGTGTTTGTTCAGGGTCTCCTGTTTCGACAGGTTGCCCTGGATGAATACCCGTTTGCGCCAGTCGCGCTCCAGGCCGTCGAACACTTCCTGCATCTGCTTGCGCGAGGAAAACAGCACCAGGGTGCCGCGCGACCCTTCGACCAGGCCCGGCAGCTCGCGAATGATCGCGGCGGTATGGGCGGCCGCATCCCGCGGGTCGGCCTTCAGGTCCGGGACCCGCAGCACACCCGCGTCGGCATGGTGGAAGGGGCTCGGCACCACGGCCGTCACCGCCACCCGGGGCAAGCCGGCGCGCATGCGAAAGCGATCGAAGGTGCCCAGCGCCGTCAGCGTCGCCGAGGTCACCAGGGCACCATAGGCGACATTCCACAGGTTGCGCCGCAGGGTCTCGGCGGCGAGTATCGGGCTGGCGTTGACCTCGATATCGAACAGCGAGCCGCTCTCCGCCAGGGTCAGCCAACGCGCCATGGGTGGACTGTCCTCGGGGTCCTCGGCGGTGAAGGCGGTCCACAATTCCCAATTGCCCTGGGCCCGGGCCAGCAAACTGCCGAACAGCGGGTACCACTCCTCGGCCTGATGACTGGCGATACCGATGCTGGCCTCGCCGTCCATGGCTTCCTTGAGCAATTCGGTCAGGCGGGTAAACAGGTCGTTGAGCTTGGAAAAGCCCTTTTTCAGCTCGATGCCCATCTCGCGCATATGCTCGGGCACCACGCCCCCGACAAAACGGTGACGCGGCCGCTCGCGGCCCTGCATATCCTCACCGGCCTGGAAATCGGCGAGCTGCTCGCAGGCGCTGAACATAAACTGCTGCTGGGTCTTGATCTCCCGGGCGAGCTCGGGCACCTGCTCGATCAGCCGACCCAGGTCCCCCGGCAGGGGATGCTGCGCCAGCAGCTTGGCCAGGTTCTTGGCGGTCTGCTCCAGCCAGTCGGCGGTGGAGCGCAGGCGGGTGAAGTGGGCGAAATGGCCGATGGCCTTGTCCGGCAGATGATGGCCCTCGTCGAAGATATACAGGGTATCGCGCGGATCGGGCAGCACCGCGCCGCCGCCCAACGCCAGGTCGGCCAGCACCATGTCGTGGTTGGTGACGATGACGTCGACCTTGCCCATGCCCTCACGGGCCTTGTAGAAGGCGCATTGCTGGAAGTTCGGGCAATGGCGGTTGGTGCACTGGCTATGATCGGTGGTCAGGCGCGCCCAGTCCGGATCTTCCAAAGCCTGGGGCCAGCTGTCGCGGTCGCCATCCCACTGGTTGCCGGCGAGCTTTTCGATCATGGCGGTGAACAGTTTCTGGCTGTCCTCGTTCACCGCGATGGTGAAGCCCTCTTCGGCGAACAGCTGCGCCGTGGCGCTTTGCGCATGGCCTTCCTGCAACAGCAGGTCGAGTTTGGACAGGCACAGGTAACGCCCGCGGCCCTTGGCCAGGGCGAAGCTGAAATTCAGGCCGCTGTTGCGGATCAGGTCCGGCAGGTCCTTGAAGACGATCTGTTCCTGCAGCGCCACGGTGGCCGTGGCGATCACCAGACGCTTGCCAGCGGCCTTGGCCGTGGGGATGGCCGCCAGACTGTAGGCCACCGTCTTACCCGTGCCGGTTCCGGCCTCGACCGCTACCACCGCGGGCTCGCCCGCGCGCCGTCCTTCGTCGTCGACCTTGATCGAGCCGAGCACCTTGGCGATCTCGGCGATCATCAGCCGCTGGCCGTAGCGCGGTTTCAGGCTTTTGCTTTCGAGAAAACGCGAGTACGCGCCCTGAATCTGTGATTTGAGTTCGGTGCTGAGCATGGAGTCTGCGGGCGCCATCAAAGGCTGGATAAATTTTCAGTAGTCTAACCGGGCAGCTATGATAGCGCGCGTTTCGCCCACCGCCGACCGGAGATTACTGAATGACGCCTTTTGCCGCCGTCTACACCCTGCACCTGCTGGCTGCCCTGATCTGGGTCGGCGGCATGTTCTTCGCCTGGATGGTGCTGCGCCCCGCCGCGGTAACTGTCCTCGACGCGCCGCAGCGACTGCGCCTGTGGCTCGAGGTGTTCGGACGCTTTTTCGTCTGGGTCTGGGCCGCGGTGCTGGTATTGCCCATTACCGGGGTGGGCATGCTGCACCTGTCGTTTGGCGGGCTCGACGGCGCCCCCCGCTATATACAGATCATGATGGGCCTGTACCTGGCCATGCTGGCGCTGTTTATTCGCATCCAGGCCTTGCAGCTGCCGGAACTGCGCCGCGCCCTGAACGCCCAGGACTGGCCGACGGGCGGCGCCGCGCTGGGCCGGATCCGCCGGTTGGTGGGTTTTAACCTGCTGCTGGGCTTGACCCTGGTGGCCGTCGCGGCGGCGCGCCCGACGTTCTAAGGCCTTACAGGGTGGGCTGTCCCTGAACGGCGGGCCGAGACCACCCTACGTCCTCGCTGAACAGGGGCTTGTTCTTCCAGGAGTAACACGGCATCTACTAGCCCTGCCCGCGGATCGGGCTGTAGCGTCTCGTACAAGGAGCGGGCGGACGCAACTACTCGACGCGCACCACCTCCACGCTACCGGCCAGACCCGGCGCGCCGGGCTGGCCCGCCTCGCCGGCACGTCCGGCACGCGCCCCTTCGGCGCGGTAAAGCAGGCAACCTTTGCCTTCCCCGCCCGGTCCGGCCAGGCCACCGCGGCCGCCAGGGCCACCGGCGCCACCGTCCACTGTCACCCGAATACGCTCAACGTCGAAGTCCTGGGGCACTTCCAGGCGAACCCGGGCACCGGGCGCCCCCATCGAACCGTCGCCGCCTAACTGTCCATCGTACCCTCGGCTGGCCTGGCCCCAGGTGCAGCCAGCCGCCTCGCCGCCAGCACCATCCAGGCCCGGATAACCTGGTGCACCACGGCCGCCACGGGCATCCAGGCTGAGGTCGGTGACCGCCACCTGCTCCAGGCGCAGGCTAAGGTTGCGCCCCGCCGTCGGCGGTTTTTCCAGCGTGCCGGGGGCGCCTCGGGCGCTGATATGGCTGCCGGCGTTGATCTGGCCACGCGCCACCTGCAGGTGGAAACCCTGGTCGCTCGGTGCGAGGGCGATACGCGCGTCATTGCCCAGCAGCAACTCGCCAACGCGCAATTCGGTCAGGCTGGCCGGCAGCAGCAGGGTGCCATGGTCGGCGATTTCCAGGCGCTCCAGGGTTACCGAGGCCTGGCTGGCCGGCAGGCGCAGCAAGGCATTGGCCTCCACCTTCAATTGCCCATCGGCCCAGGCCAACGGACTGCAGAGCAACGCCAATAGACACAATTTACGCATGGTCGATCTCCGGCGCGCGCGGCTTCAGCAAGGGGAACAGGTGAAAGGCGCCAAACAGCAGCACCTGAAGACGGTCCAGGGCAGGGTTTGCACGGCCTTTGAAACGGCCATTGAACAGCAGCAGTTCGAGCACATGGGCGACCAGCACCAGTCCACCGGCCAGATGCAGCCCTTCGCCGAACGGACGCGCGAACGGCTCGATCAGGTTGACCACCACCGCCCCCCAGAACAGCAGAACCAAGCCCTTGCCGAACCCCAAAAACACCTTCATGCCGCCCCCTTGTGATTTATTGTTTGCCGCACCATAACCGCTATCCCCACAACAGGGCCAGATGCTGGCATGACAAAGGCGGGTGGCCAGGGGCAGGCACCGGCGAACGGCGCGGCGCGGGCGCCCCTGGAAGATGGAATCTGCTTGGAACCACCGGCAAAAAAACCGACACTGGCGCCCGCCACTGCAGGTGCCGAGGCCTGGCGTCGTCCGCTCGAGCCCGGCCCTGCGAGTCCGCCCCGCCACCCTACTGCCCGGCCCGAGGTCTACCCCATGCCCGACAACCGCTCTGTTCGCACGCCCCAGCAGGCGTTGGCCGCCCTGCTCGAACGTTATGCCCCCCAGCGCCTGTTGGTCCTAGGGGCCAGCAGCCCGCCAAGCGTGGCGGCCTTTCAGGCGGCGCACCCGGACAGTCAGGTGGCCCATGCGACGCCAGGCTCACTGCCAGCAGACCTGGCCGGGCAACGCTTCGACCTGGCCCTGATCGCCGATTGCCTGGAACACCTGCCAAAAAAAGCCGGGCTGGAGTTGCTCGGCGGTATCCGCAACCTCAACGCCAGCCGTATCGCGGTATTGGTCGACCTGGAGGCCAGCACCTGGCTGGACACCGATTTTTTCTCCCTGGCCCTGCAAGCCAGTGAACGCTTTCAACGCGGCGAGCAAACCCTGAGCCTGTTCACCTACGACCTGCTCGATTACAAACAGGTGCCTGACTGGCTGAACGCCAAGTTCTGGGCCAATCCGGAAAACTACGGCAAGTACTGGTGGTAATGCCCATGTCGTTCGAGCAGACCTGCCCCTGCGGCCGCCCCGACACGCTCGAGCGGTGCTGCGGGCGCTACCACGCCGGCGCCGTCGCGCCAGATGCCGAGACCTTGATGCGCTCGCGCTACAGCGCCTATGCACGGGGACAGATCGACTACCTGCTGGCGACCACCCTGCCCGCCCAGCAAGCAGGATTGGACCGCGCCGCCATCGCCGCCTGGAGTGCCGACAGCACCTGGCTGGGCTTGCAGGTCGAGACGGCCGAGTCCGTCGCCAGCGAGCCGCCACATGCCTGGGTCAGTTTTGTCGTGCACTGGCGGGACGGTGCTGGCGAACACGCCCACCGCGAACGCTCCGCCTTTGTCCAGATTGCCGGACGCTGGTACTTCATCGACTCCACGGTGCCCCTCAGGGCCGGGCGCAATGACCCCTGCCCTTGCGCCAGCGGTGTCAAATTCAAGAAATGCTGCGCCGGGTTTGCCCACGGCAACTAGGGTGGGGCCGCACGTAATCGGGCAAAAGGACGCGGGGGCGTCCGGGGACGCATTCCCACGCGGAGCGTGGGAACGATCGTTCTGTCGTGATTCCCGCGAAGGCACATTGTCGTCATTCCCGCGCAGGCGGGAATCCAGTCGGTGGCCACGCAGAGGCCCAGGGTTGGCGTTATGGACGTCGTTGACCGGTATCGCGACGCTCAACCCACGCGGCCGGCCCGGTCCTGATCTGGGTGGATGGACGCGGGAGCGTCCGGGGCCGCATTCCCACGCGGAGCGTGGGAACGATCGCTCTTTCGTCATTCCCGCGTAGACGGGAATCCAGTCGATGGCCGCGTGGAGGGCCGGATTGGGCCTTGTGGGCTTTGGCTGTGTTCAATCTACGCGGCCCGACCTGGGTGGCCCCTCCCCTCCTACGGGGCATAGGCGCTGTTATTGCAGCTTCAGGTGCGAGGTGTCCGGAGGTGGACCGGCCGGTTTGGCCTTGATCTCGCCCATGTCACTGCCGACCGGCGCCAGGCTGAACTGCGAAAAATCCACGGCAGGGGGCTGGGCGGCGGGCCGTGCGTCCTGAAGGTCGACACCCACGGGCGCAATGCCGAAATCCGGAGCGTCCACCTCGACGAACGCGGCCATGTACTCGTCCCGCGGCGCCACCTTGAGGCGTGCCGCCGAACTCGGCTGCATTGCCGACGCCACCACCGCTGGAGCCGGCGCAGCCGGACTGGCAGGGGGCGGGGCCAGTTCGATTTCCTCGATCAGCTCCTCAGCGTCCAACGCGACCACCTCGATCCGGGCACCGGCCCGCTCCAGGGTCGCGCGGTATTTTTCCGCGCCAGCCGCATCCAGGTTGCTCTTGATGACAATGCGCCGGCCGGAAAACAGTAGGGCGATGCGCTGGGCGTCGGCCTGAAACAACTTGGCCAGGTTGGCCTGCACCAGTGCCAGCTCAGCGCCGGGCAGTACCTGGCCGGAAAAGGCGATCTCGTAGCGACTCATGGTCACACTCCTGTCCGAATCAGCGCCCAGTATGGCGCAGGTCTTGCGCCTATTCAGCAGCGGCGGCGCTAAATAAAGCGTAACTGCGACAGCGGTCATTCTTGT
This sequence comes from Pseudomonas sp., assembly GCF_040514055.1. Taxonomy (GTDB): domain Bacteria; phylum Pseudomonadota; class Gammaproteobacteria; order Pseudomonadales; family Pseudomonadaceae; genus Aquipseudomonas. The sequence continues at coordinate 159,969 of NZ_JBEVDL010000083.1, read as the reverse complement.
ACGGTCGGCGCGCACCGGCGACTCGTGAAAAACCTCACAGGGGCCAGCCTGCACTCCCCCTCCACTGTCGTGGTCCTAACCAGCAGGCGTCTTCAGCGAACTCGGCCCACGCAATGTCCGCAAGTCACCGTGCAAGGCCCTGGATAGAGCGGATCGAGACGAGCGTAGGCAGTTCCTGGTTGCAGCCAAGCACTTGCTTGTTACACTGGGTTCTCAAGCGGAGCACTGAAATGTTTTCTCAGGCGCAAATGATAAGAATTCTCAGCCTAATGCTGTTCTTCGGCCTGCTTTCAGGCCTGTCGGGATGCTCCACCTGGGTGACCGGCGATTTCGAAAATCCGGATGTGCGCCTGCTCAAGGTCGATGTGATCAAGGCCAAGCTCACCGAGCAGAAGTTCGTTCTGCGTTTTCGCATCGACAACCCCAACGACATGAGCCTGCCCGTCCGCGGGCTGGTGTACAGCGTGCACCTGAACGAGGTGAAACTCGCCGAGGGTGAGTCGGACCAGTGGTTTACCGTGCCGGCGCACGGTCGCCAGGTGTTCGAGGTGCCGGTGCGAACCAACCTCTGGCGGCATGTCCGCCAGCTGGTCAAGGCGTTGGAAAATCCCGACGAACCGATACGCTACCGCCTGGTGGGCGAGGTAAAAACCGGGATGTTGTTCGGACGCGACGTGCACGTCGCGCGAAATGGCGAGATAATTCCCGGCGATTTCATTCCGGAGTAGTACCCCATGAGCCAAGAACCCCATGTCCACGGTCCCGACTGTAACCACGACCATGATCACGGACATGATCACCCCGGCCACGTGCACGGCCCCGACTGCGGTCACAGCCAGGAACCGGTGCGCAACGCGCTGAAAGACGTTGGCCGCAACGACCCCTGCCCTTGTGGCAGCGCCAAGAAATTCAAGAAGTGCCACGGCGCCTGACAGGCTAAAGCGACCCGCGCCCGCTGCGCCAGGCCTAGGCGCCTGGCGCCCTGAGTGATCGGGCCGCGTTCGGCTGCGCCACGACCGGCCGCGCCACGTTGGCCCTGCCGATTCGGTCGGCACGGCGCTTGCCAGGAGGCGCCAGGCTCACTACCTTAGCCTGCCGCGCGCTGGACAGTCCCGGTCGACTGGCTCCGGCTCGACAAGCGCGGCTCGCCCCAGCAGCCTCCCCGTACCCCAACGCCAGCCCGCAAAGGAGCCCGTCGAATGCGATTGCGCCTGTTTCGTCCCCTGTTTGGCCCGCTGTTGCGCCTGAGCCTCGGTGCCGGTACCGCGCTGTTCGGCCTGGCCGGCTGCCAACTGTTTCTCGCCGGTGGCGATACCAACAGCCTGCTGCCCAAGCAGGGCACGCTGCGCGTGCAAGGGCTGGCACAGAGCGCGGTCGTCCGCCGCAATGCACTGGGCATGCCGCTGATCGAAACCAACACCTTTCATGACGGGCTCTTTACCCTGGGGTTCGTTCACGCCAGCGACCGCCTGAGCCAGATGGTGCGCTTGCGTCTGCTGGCCGAGGGTCGCCTGGCGGAGTTGAACGGTCCCGGTGCATTGGACATCGACCGTTTTATGCGCACCCTCAACCTCAAGCGAAGTGCGGACAGGCTCTACCAGACTGCCTCGCCGCGGATGAAAAATTTCTTCGAGGTCTACGCCCGGGGCGTCAATGCCTACCTGTTCCGCTACCAGGGCAAGCTGCCCAGCGACCTGGCGGACGCGGGCCATAAACCGGCCTACTGGAAAGCCCAGGACTCGGTGCTGCTGTTCTGCCTGTTGAACTTCGGCCAGGCAGGCAACCTGCAGGAAGAGCTCGCGGCCCTGGTCATGACCCAGAAAGTCGGGGCCGAGCAAGTGGCCTGGCTCACCCCCACCTACCCCGACGAGCCCCTGCCCCTGGCGGAAGCGGAAAAGCTTCGCGGGCTGGCCCTCGACGGGCAACTCCCGGGGCTGGCAAGCGTCGAGCGCACCCTCACCCAGGTCGCCGACCTCGGGCTGCTCGGCAATCCGACTTCGACCAACTGGGCCATCGCGCCCGCCAATAGCCGCAGTGGCAAAAGCCTGCTGGGCAACGACCTGCACCTGCCACTGTCGATGCCCGCGGCGTGGAATTTCGTGCAGATCCGCTCGCCGAAGTTCCAGGCGGCCGGCGTCACCCTGGCGGGCCTGCCGATGGTGTTGGCCGGGTTCAACGGCAAACTGGCCTGGAGCATGAGCCAAGTCACTGGCGACAACCAGGACCTGTTTCTCGAGCAGATCAAACCCCAGGGTGACCAGCTGCTGTACCTGTCCGACGGCAAATGGCAGCGTGCCAGCGAACGCCAGGAAACCTTCTTTATCAAGGGTCAGCGGCCGGTGCGTGAGCGGATCTTCGAAACCCGCCATGGCCCGTTGCTGAACTCGCTGCTGGGCGAACGCCAGGACCCGCGGCAGGCCATGCAACTGTCCCGTGGCTACGGCCTGGCCCTGCAGACGGCCACGCTGGACGGCGACCAGAGCCTGGACGCCTGGTTTGCCCTGTCCCGTGCGGGCTCGGTGGAGCAAGCTTTCGAGGCCACCCGCGAGGTACAGGCGCTGCCGTTAAACCTGATCTTCGCCGACGCCCAGCACATTGGCTGGCAGGTCACCGGCCGCTACCCCAACCGGCGCGCGGGCATCGGCCTGCTGCCGTCGCCCGGCTGGGACAGCCGCTACGATTGGGACGGCTATGCCGACCCGATGCTTCATCCCTATGACCAGGATCCACCACAGGGTTGGCTGGGCAGTGCCAACCAACGCAGCGTACCCCATGGTTACGGCATGCAGTTGTCCAACTCCTGGCACGCCCCCGAGCGCGCCGAACGACTCGCCGAGCTGGCCGCGCGCGGCAAACAGGACACGCCGAGCATGATCGCCCTGCAGAACGATCAGAAGTCGCTATTCGTCGGCAAGCTGCAAACCCTGCTCAAGGCACCGGGCCTGGCGCCGGGACTGCAGCGGGCGATCCAGGCGCTGCCCCCTGCGGAAAGCGGCAAGGCCCAGACAGCCCTGGCCCGGCTGTTGGCGTTCGACGGCCAGCTGTCGGCGAGCTCGGGCGATGCCGCGCTGTACCAGGCCTTCCTGCACGAGAGTGCGCGCCAGACGTTCCTCGACGAGCTGGGCCCGGAAACCTCTTCGGCTTGGCAGGCCCTGGTGCGCAGTGCCGACCTGTCCTATTCGAGCCAGGCCGACCATCTGCTCGGCCGTGACGACAGTCCGTTCTGGAACGACCGGAGCACGCCGCAGCAGGAAGACAAGGCGACGATACTGGCCCGCAGCCTGGCCGCCGCGGTGACTCTGCTGGAAACCCGCCTGGGCGACGACGCCAAAGGCTGGCAATGGGGCAAACTGCACCGCTCTGCCTGGAGCGACCCAAACCGCACGCAGCCCAACGCGGCGGTACCTCCTTACCCGGCAGGCGGTGACCAGAGCACCTTGAACCTGGCGGCGACTCACTGGGGCCAGGACTTCGACGCCCAGGCCGTGTCGGCCACCCGTTTGCTGGTGGATTTCGCGCGCCCCGAACCCATGATGGGCGTCAACAGCCCGGGGCAATCCAGCAACCCGGCCAGCCCCCACTACGTCGATGGCATCGATGCAGCCCGCAAAGGCCTGCTGATGACCTTTCCGTTCCAGTCGCAGAATCTCGACAAGACGTATGGCAGCCAACGCCTGGTGCTAATACCGAGCAAATAGTCGCCGTCCGTCGGAGCCCTTGGAACCTATAAGCCAACCAAGGCTCTGATCCTTCGGACTTACTCCATAGCAGTTTTTTAGGGTGCCTTTTCAGGCGCCCTTTCTTTTGCCTTTTTTTCGGCCCTCGTCAGGTCCAGCGAGTCTGCCTGTAGGGCGGTCTCGGCGCGCCGTGCAGCGCCAACCCGCCGCTTTACCCAAGGCTGTTAGATGAAAAACTCACGCATCCTTGACCCTTAGCACAATCCGCCCCGGCATCGGCGTTTCCACCGTAAAGGGCCGCACCTGCAGCCTCGCGGCAATCCCCAGGTTTTCCAGGGCGGCGGCCGTGTCCACACCCTGGACGTGACGCGGCGCCAGGCGGGCGTCCAATTCGGTTGGGGTGAACCCCAGGTATTCGACCCGCGAGGTGCCCGCCAGCGTATCCGCCATCTGCTGGAAACTGGCGGCATGGGGCAGGCTGATGGAAACAGGCCCCGGGTTTGACGCCGTCGGGGGCGGCACCGGACTGACGATGCGGTAGAGGATGATCGCTGCGCTGAGCACCATGGCCAACGCGCTCGGAGCGGTCCAACCTTCGCTGATGACCAGCGAGCCCGGGCGCAGCCAATTGGCGACGACGTAGATCAGCAAGAGCCCGGCGCCGGGCACCCCCAGCGCGGTGAAGGCCCGCAGGGCCGTATTGTCGATAAGCATATGCACTCCATCCTTGGTGTGATTGCCGATGTAACCGACGACGCGGGTGATAGCCTCGCCGGGTGTGTCTCTACCCTAGAACCTTCAGGCCGACTTTTCCAAAGAAGCGCTACGCGGGCCTCGCTGCTGGCAGGCGATCTCGTCCATCCGCGGGCGGCGACCTCACCACCTGCCATCCTGTGGCCTCAGTTGCGTTGAATCGAGCGCAGGTACTTGTGGTTGTAACTGCCACCGTAATTGGACAGCACACCGTTGAGATTGCCATTGACGAAGTTGCGCAGCATAAACCCGGTGACCGGCAGCCCCCGGTATACATGCCCCTCCAGCGAACGCAGCGAATGCACTTCATTGTCGAAATCCAGTTGCGTCCAGCCGTTGTCGTAGCTGGCGACCAGCGACTCGGCAACGGGTGAGGTCAACAGGGTGGAGCCATTGAACGCCAGGACCGTGGCTTCCCGGCACAGCATGGGCCACTTTAGGTCAGGCCCCGGATTGGGTCGCGGGTCGACCACAGGAACGCCTTCGCGGTCGTTCAGTGGAAAATTCACCCCGATGCCTTGGTAGACGGCCTCGCACGCACCACCCTCGCCGAAGATACTACTGAACGGGCCCCGTGGCTTTGGCCCTTGCCGTCCGACGGGTACGTAGTGGTGTTTGGTGGGAAAGGTCACCACCCAACTGGTCTGCGACAGGGTGGTGGGCTCCAGCACCACCTGGTTAAGCAGCGAAACGCGCATCAGCACCGCAGATACCGCATCTATCCCCTCGGCCCAGGTGCTGGTCAGGCTTTCCCCCTGGAACGTCACCTGGCTGATCGGTGGATTAGCCGCGCCCAAGTCGGGCAGCCTGTCGCCCGTCCAAAGGTTGATTTGGGAAAAATCGTCCAGCACCACAGGCTCATAGCTGTACTCGCTGCCCTGGCCCACGTTGATCAGCGACGCGCTACCGGCCAGCCCACCGCTGGGCGGGGCCAGGGCCCGGCTACCGGTCAGTCGCGGTATGGGCTCGCCCGTCAGGCGACAGGGTGCCTGCAGGCCTTGCACCGTCACCTGTAGCGCCAGGAGCGGGTCGTCGATTACCCCCAGCTCGATCACTTCGATATACCCCTCGCGGGTCCGGTCCGGCGAGCTACCGTCGCCGTCCTGACCGGAGTCATCGAATCCGCTGCTATGGGCGCCGCCCCCGATGAACAGGTTGGTCAACGCCATCCCACCCGCGGCGATCACCGGTCGGGTACAGGAGGCATCGCCGCTATAGAGTTTGGCGCCGTCGGCGGTGGCGGTGATACCGGCGACCCACTCGTCCCGGGGCCCCAGGAACAGGGTCAGGCTGCTGACCTCGCGACCGTTGCGGCTTTCCCGCAGGCGCACCGAGAGCACCTTAGGCTGATCGGTCTGATTGAGCACCGACAGGTGCGTGTCGTTGCCGCCACGCACGCTGTAATAGGGGTAGATCAACACCTGCCCCAGGCCGTCCGCGGCCAAGCTGACGGCCTGGGCGGGCAGCGCGGCCAGACCCACGCCCAGCAATGCCAACACTTTGAGCGCTGTGCCGTTTCTAGCTTTAAGTATCATCGATAACCTCCTTGTGATGTGGCCGGGTGTGGCCGGTGCGACCCCGGCAATAGGACTTAAGGAATCTGGATAACCTTGGTGTAGTTATGATTGAAGTTGCCGCCGAAGTTGGACAGCAGGCCACCGACGTTGCCGTTGACGAAGTCGTGCACCATAAAGCCCACCATCGGCACCCCCCGGTAGACATGGCCCTCAAGCGACACCAGCTTGTTCGGCACCTGTTCGTCGGGCAGGTCGCCAAAGACGTCGTCAGGCCTGATCTGCATCCAGCCATTGGCGAGGCGGGTCGGCAAATTGGCGCTGAATGCCGAGCGCAGCACATTGGAACCGTTGAACGTCAGCACCGGATGGACGTGGCGAGCAAGGGCGAGTCCGGTGCCAGCGCGCCCTCAGGCTCCCCTTCCCGTCCCCAAAGCGGCGCGCCGGATGGCGTAAACTTGTATTCACAGACGCCGCCACTGGACATGGTCCGTCCAAACGGATTGGGCCTGCCAGTGGAACCGTAGTAGTACATCCGGGTGGGCATCGACACCACCCGATCAGTTCCCGACTGCGTAATGGGCTCCAACACGAAATCGTTGCGCAACGAGGCATGCATCAGAACTGCAGATACGGCGTCTACTCCAAACGGCCAAGTGCTGCTAACGGCTTTACCTTCGTGAAATACCAAGCTGGTTTTCGGCGTTGCCATATTTAAGTCAGCCGTTTGGAGCATCGAACCACGGGGTACGAGGTTTTGATCGGAAAAATTATCCAGCACCACCGGCGCATAGCCGAATTCGGTACCCTGCACCACATTGATCAGCGTCGCCGAACCCGACAGCCCACCACTGGGCGGTGCCAATGCAAATGCGCCGGCACTTGGACTCATCAACACCATTGTCGTTTCGCACTTAGCCTCTCCATCTACAACGGTCAGGTCCTGAGCGATGCCTGGGTGGGTCACCACCCCCATTTCAATTACTTCGAAACTGCCCTCACGCGTCTCATCCCGGTCTCCCGTGTAGCCAGGGGGCCAGCATTTTGTGCTCAAAAACTCCACACCGGCCGATGGCAAAGATGGCTCGGTACAGCTGCCATCGGCCGGTGGGGGTGATGGCCGCGGTCCATTGGTCATGGGCGGCGAGAAACACTTTGAAAGCCTGGGTTTCTTCGCCGTACTCGCCCTCACGAAAGCGGACCGTCAAGACTTTTGGCTTATCGGTGCTGTTGAGCAAGGAGAAGCCGGTATCGTAGCCACCGCGCACCCTGTAGTAGGGGAAGATCAGCACCTGACCCTGGCCACCCTGGCTGAGGCTCACGGCCTGGGACGGCACGCTAACCAGCAGGCCGGTCAAGGTCGCCTAAGCAAGGCTGGCGCGCATCAGACACAGGTGATGGAAACACTGTGACATGGGTAAGCATATGGTTACTCAAGGGTGAGGCCGGCCTGTTGGCCGGCTCCCGAATTTCTCGTCTGTTACCGGACCAGGGCCCGCGCTCAAGGCGTCGTGATATCCGTCTGGTACTTATGGGCAAAACTGCCGCCGTAATTGGACAGCACCCCGTTGACATTGCCGTTGATAAAGTCGCGAACCATAAAGCCGTTCACTGGCAAGCCGCGGTAAACATGGCCTTCGAGGGACTCCATCGCCTCGCCGTTGAGTCCGAGGTCGAGCCGGCCGAAACCATTGCTGCCAGCAGCGCCATCCTTCACGCCCACCGCTTCGCCATGGGCCGAGGCCAGCAGCTGCGAGCCGTTGAAGGTCAGCACGGAGGTTTCGCCACACAACAGGGTCTGAGGCTCTAGGAACACTTCTGGCGTGAGCGCTTCTCCCTCGCGTCCCACAAGCTGCACATCGCCGTAGGAGAATTGACAGGCTCCCTGGTTTGAAAATGCGCCGGCGAACGGCGGAAGAGCCTTTGCGGTACTACCGGCCACCGGCACGTAATAGTGTTTGGTGGGCATATTCACCAGCCAATCGGTTCCGGAAAGGGTGGTCGTTTCCAGGACGAACTCGTTAGTCAGGCTGGATCGCATCAACACCGCTGACACGGCGTCCTCGCCCCGTGTCCAGGTACTGGTGATCAAACGACCGCGGTCGAATAGCCGACTGATCTTCGGGGTCGCCGAGCTCAGCTGCGCCCGACTGGCCGGCCACAGGTTCTGGTCGGAAAAATCGTCGAGCACCAACGGCTCATAGCTGTATTCGCTGCCCCCGGCGACATTGACCAGCGTGCCCGAACCACTTAGCCCGCCACTGGGCGCGGCCAAGGCATTGGCGCCCGCCGAGGGCCCTCGATCCAGCTCGACGGCATTGCATGGCTGGAGTCCATTGAATCCATACGGGAACAAACCTTGTTGGTCGGCGAATGCCGAAGTCACCTCGCCTAATTCGATCACCTCGATAAAACCTTCGCGGACCCGGTCGAGACTGGTATCGCCGCCGTCATTGCCTTGCTGGACAAACCCGGGGGCCACCACCGCTCCGGTATAGTTCACGTTGCTCAGTGCCAGGCCTTCCGGTGGAATGCGCGGACTGGTGCAGGAGCGGTCGGTGGTGATCAGCTTGGCGCCTTCGGCGGTGGCGGTCACCCCCGCGGTCCACATTTCGAAAGGTGCCAAGAACAGCGTCAGGCTGCTGACGCTGCGGCCATTGCGGCTTTCGCGCAAACGAACCGACAGCGCCTTGGTGCGGTCGGTGTTATTGATCACTGACAGGTAGGAATCCGTACCGCCGCGCACGCTGTAGTAGGGGAAAATCAGCACCTGGCCCTGACCAGTTTGACTCAGGTTGACCGCTTGGGCCGGCGCGCTGGCCAGCAGGCCGGTGAAGGTCGCCACAGCTACGCAAGCGCGCAGTGAGTGGTTATGGAAATACTGTGGCATAGGTAGGCTCATGTTTGCTCGAGGCTGAAACCAGCCCGTTGGCCGGGTTCGAATTTCTTTGTCCATTGCACGGACGTTGTGCACGACGACGGAGCACCCTCAGGGTACATCGATCTCCGTGGTGTATTTGTGATCGAAGTTACCGCCGTAGTTGGACAGCAGCCCACCAACATTGCCATTGACGAAGTCATGTACCATAAAACCAGTCAAAGGCAGCCCCCGGTAAATATGGCCTTCACGGGACACCAACTGGCCCTCGAAACTGAGCTCTGCCCAGCCATTGACCACGCTGGTCTCCAGATTTTCGCTATGGGCAGACGCCAGCAGCTTGGAATTGTTGAACGTAAGCACCGAGACGTCCCCACACAGCGTTGACGTGGCAGGTAGGCTAGTGCCGAACTGAGTCTCAAGGCTATCGGAGCGGGCTTCGCGGTCCCAGTAGCGCAAATTATTGGGCGCAAGCTGGTACTGGCACTGCGCGGAGGCGAAGGGCGCCCGGTAGACATTTTTGCCGAGATTGTAAAAATCTCTGGTGGGCAGCGTCACGACCCAATCTGTACCCGACAAAGTTGTCGATTCCAGCACGAACTCGTTGATCATCGAGGCATGCATCAGTACCGCCGAGACGGCGTTGGAACCTAAATTCCAGGTACTGGTGACCACTCGCCCTCTATGCAGTATCTGGCTGACAGCGGGTTTAGCGTGGTCCAGTGAGCCGCCGTAGGCCACAAATTCGTCGGAAAAATTCTCCAAGGCTACGGGCTGATAGCTGTACTGCGTACCGTTGGCAACGTTGATCAGCGTGGCGGTACCCGACAGTGCCCCGGTAGGCATACCCAGTGTTACAAAACTTGGTGTTGCTTCCCAAGTGCAAGATCGAGCGCCACCGGTTTGGCGGATAGCAGCGAGGATGACTGGATCCTGGATTCGCCCCATCTCGATGACCTCGAAGAAGCCTTCGCGGGTGGCGTCCATCGGCGCCCTTTCAGGACGCTCTATAACGAAGGGCAGCCCGCCCTGCGGAACACGTGGATGGGTGCAAGTCTGGTCGAAGGATATTAGCTTCGCTCCTTCGGCGGTAGCAGTGACACCTCCCGTCCATTGGTCGTGGGCGTCTAAATACAAAGTAACCAACCGCACCTCATCGACTTTGTCCATCACGTTATAGATCGATGAAGCCGAGCGGAACCGTAACATGACCACGGTCGGGATATCGCTGCCGTTGAGCACGGACAGGTAAGAGTCAGTGCCGCCACGCACCGTGTAATAGGGGTAGATCAACACCTGGCCCTGTCCGTTCTGGCTCAAGCTCACCGCCTGTGCCGACGCGCTGGTTAGCAGGCCGGTGAAGGTCGCCAATGCGCTGAAGGCGCTCGCCAAGGGGTTTTTCTGTAAATAATTCAGCATGGCCAGCCTCAGTACGACGGGGACGTTGACGGTGGGTCAAGCGACCGTTCGAGTAGGTGTTTCAAAAGCGCGTTGCACCATCCGCCAACCGCCCCAACTGAAGTGGGGCCACCGGGAACGGCGCATCAGGGCGCCTCGATCAGCGTGGTATATTTGTGCTGGAAGTTGCCGCCGTAATTGGAGAGCAGCCCGTTTACATTGCCATTGACGAAGTTGTGCATCATAAAGCCGGTCACCGGCAGGCCGTAGTAAAGGTGACCTTCCCGGGAAACCAGTTCGCTGTTGTTGTCGAACATCAGCTCGCCCCAACCGTTGGTGAAGACAAACGAACGATCGGTTAAATGCTGATACCTGTCGTAGTCGAACGGCAACACATTGGTAGTGCCCCAGCACAGGCGATGAGCCAAGGGCGCAGTCGCGATCGCGGCATCGCGGCTGCGGGTAATTTCGCGCGCCGCTTGGCATAGGCGGCCAGCGCCCGAATCCAGGGTAAAGGGAGCCCTTGCCGAGTCGGGCGCACTGGAAACATAAAAATGCCGGGTGGGGAGTGTTACCACCCAGTCGGTTCGCGATTGCGTGGACGGCTCCAGCACGATCTCGTTGACCAGGCTGATGTGCATCAATAACGCTGAAATCGCGTCTTCGCCTTGGTCCCAGGTGCTGCGCACCGCTTTGCCATTGGCCAGCACCAGGCTGGTTCTGGGGTTCACCGAGCTCAGGTTGGGTAAATCGGTGCTGAAGGAAAAATCCTTAGGCCATAAGTTGATGCTCGAGAAATCTTCAAGCACCACTGGCTCGATATTGTACTCGGTGCCCGCCATCACATTGATCAGGGTCGCCCCGCCGGTCAAACCGCCGCTGGGAGGTAACAGCGCCCTGACACCTTGTTGCGGCCCCATATCACGGTTCAGGAGCGAGACATCGCACCGTCGCGCACTCCCCTGCGCCCCACTGCCACTGAGCGTGGCAAGCACGGTCGGATCGCTGACCACGCCCATCTCGATCACCTCGATATAGCCCGAGCGCGTGCGTGACTCCTCGCGCTCACCGTCCCCTGAGATCGCCTCAAGACGACGATCGAACTCCAACCCCTGGTCCGGCACCGTTGGAAGGGTACAGGAGGGATCGGCCGATATGAGCTTGGCGACATCTTCCGTCGCGGTGACCGCACCCACCCACTGGTCATGGGCCGCGAGGAACAGGCTGAAGGTCAATACCGCGTCCGCCTGCCGGGCCTCGCGAAAACGCACCAGCACGGCCTTGGCCTGGTCGGTGCGATTGACGATCGACAGGTTGGTATCGTTGCCCTCGTGGACGCTGTAATAGGGAAAGATCAGTACCTGACCCTGGCCGGTCTGACTGAGATTGACTGCCTGGGCCGGCGCGCTGGCCAGCAGGCCGGCAAGGGTCGCCAGGGCAGCACAGGTGCCAGCAAAGGGCGGGGGCAGAGAAGATTTCGACATGGATATGCTCGGGATTACGGTTCGAGGCCGTCAACACGGCCGGAGAGCGACATCCGGCGCCGTCTGAGCGGACGCCGCAGGGGGGACCATCAGGGCGTTTCAACCACCGTGGTGTATTTGTGATCGAAATTGCCGCCATAGTTGGACAGCAACCCACCAACATTGCCATTGGCGAAATTGTGCACCATAAAACCGGTGACCGGCAGGCCGCGGTAAACATGGCCTTCGAGCGAGGTGAGCTGCTGGTGGGGTTCGCGGAAGCGCTGCTCGCCCCAGCCATTCATCTGTTCGGGATGCCAACCTACATCACCCGTATTTTCGGTCCGCGCGAGTGAGCCGAGTACGCTTGTTCCGAAGCTCACTACTGAGCTCTCCCAGCAATAGAGCGGGTTGTAGGGCGGGCGGGTGGCAAAATCCACATCGCCACCGCCTGCCTCCCGCCCCTCTCGGTCCCAGGGATTGAGCCGGTCAGTATCGTGCACCCAGTTGCAGGCCTGCCCGTTGAAACCGCTGGCGAAAGGCTTGAACGGTTGCAACGGCATTATCGGGACATCGTCGATAACCGGCACATAGTAGTGTTTGGTCGGCATGGTCACCACCCAATCGGTGCCCGACTGAGTGCTCCGTTCCAGCACGTAGTCATTGGACAGGCTGGCGTGGGTCAACACGGCCGAGACCGCGTCCTCGCCCTTGGACCAGGTGCTGGTAATGGCCCGCCCCTTGTTCAGCGTCAGGCTGATCTTCGGTGTCGCCGCGCGCAAATCCGGCCCCTCAACCGTCCACAGATTGACGTTGGAGAACCCGTCCAATACCACGGGCTGGTAACTGTATTCGGTGCCGCCCGCCACGTTGATCAAAGTCCCGCTGCCGAGCAAACCGCCGCTGGGGGACGACAGGGACCGGGCACCGGCTTGCGGGCCCATGTCGGCGCTCAGTAGCGCCGGGCTGCAGGCGGCTGAGCCCCTTTCGCCGCCAAGCGTCGCCAGGGTCGCCGCATGGCTGAGCACGCCCAACTCGATGACTTCGATATACCCTTCACGGGTGCGGTCCAGCTCGGTGCCGGCGCCATCGCCGCCCGTTGACATCAGCCCTGGGGTGATCGTTGTCGAGGCGAAACGCGCGTTGCTCAGCGGCGCACCGCCGGCGGGAATGGCCGGGCTGGTGCAGGACGGGTCGCCGGTGAACAGCTTGGCGCCGTCGGCAGTCGCGGTGACACCCGCGCTCCATTGGTCATGGGCGGCCAGGAACACTTTGACGGCCAGCACCTCACGACCGTTCCTCGCTTCCCGCAGGCGCACCTGCACCACCTTGGCCTGGTCGGTGCGGTTGACCACCGACAGGTAGCTGTCGTGGCCGCCACGCACCGTGTAATAGGGGTAGATCAGGACCTGGCCTTGACCGTTCGAACTCAGGTTAACCGCCTGGGCCGGCGCACTGGCCAGCAGAGCGGTCAAGCTCACCAGCGTGGTGCAGGCGCTGGCCAGGTTTTTTTTCTGGAAAAAATTCAGCATGAGTAGGCTCATTTCCATTGGGCTGATAAGACCGGCCAATTGACCGAGGCGGACAGGTGCTACAACGGCCGGTTGCCCAGGCCCCAGAGACGGGACTGGCAGGCGCATCGCCTCAGGGCGCGTCGATCACCGTGGTGTATTTATGCGCGAAGTTGCCGCCGTAGTTGGACAACAGCCCACCCACATTACCGTTGACGAAGTCGTGCACCATAAAACCGATGACCGGCAGGCCCTTATAGCGATGGCCTTCGCGGGACACCAACGCCCCCTGGAACTTGAACTCGGCCCAGCCGTTGTCCGGGCTGACACCCAGGTTTTCGCTGTGGGCCGAGGCCAGCAGGTTGGCGTTATTGAATGTCAGCACCGAGACGTTATTGCACAGCGCGGCTGGCGCAACGAGCGGGGACTCCACGGGTAGATTAAATTTACTCGCCCGGCCTTCGCGGTCCCTGACCGTTGCATCGCCGACAAACTCAAATTGGCACCTGCCCGCGGCAAAGGGGGGGGCAACAGACGGGTAATCAACGTTGGTGGGCATGGTCACCACCCAATCGGTACCCGACAACGTCGTGGGTTCCAACACAAACTCATTGCTCATCGAGGCATGCATCAGTACCGCCGAGATCGCGTCAATGCCGCGCTCCCAGGTACTGGTGACCACGCGTCCCTTGTCCAGCACCTGACTGGTGTGGTCCGAGTGGGCCAAAGTGACGCCTGTCCATAGTATGTCGGAAGGTTGAGAGAAATGTTCCAGGGCCACCGGCTCATAGCCGTACTGGGCGCCGCCGGCGACATTGATTAGCGTGGCAGTGCCGGACAGTATACCTGTCGGCGAATCGAGAGCAGCGAAGAAGCCGGGGGTGGGCCGCAGATTGCAGGAGGGCGACCCGGCGGCCTGACTCATGCCGGCAATGATCGCCGGATCCTTGATCTCGCCGATTTCGAAGACTTCGAGGTAGCCCTCGCGGACGATATCCATCGAATAGTCGGGCGGGAGATTAAGCCCCAACAGCAACCCGCCGTGGGGAATGCTTGGCTCAGTGCAAGAGCGGTCGGAGGAGATCAGCTTCGCCCCGCCGACGGTGGCGGTGATACCTCCGGTCCATTGATCGTGCGGCGCCAGATACAAGTCAAAACTGGAGGCCCGCACACTATCGATACTGGTCCAGAACCGCACCGTGACCAAGGTTGGCACATCGCTGCTGTTGAGCAGCGACAGATAGGTATCGTGGCCACCGCGCACTGTGTAATAGGGAAAAATCAGCACCTGGCCCTGGCCCGTTTGACTCATGTTGACGGCCTGGGCAGGCACGCTGGTCGAGGTCGCCAATGCGGCGCATGCACTGGCCAAGAAGTTTTTCTGGAAAAGATTTGGCATGAGCTCGCTCACGTCCTTTGGCTGCAGAAAACCAGCCAACGAACTCAAGGTGACGATGGGTAACGCCTGGAGCCTCGACGCCAGCAATATCAAACGCAGTGTTCGCTGGCGCCAAGCGGACGGCTGTCAGGGTGTCTTGATGTCAGTCGTGTAGGTGTGGTTGAAATTGCCACCGTAGTTGGACAACAAGCCGCCAACATTGCCGTTGACAAAGTCGTGCACCATAAAGCCGATCAAAGGCAGCCCTTTATAACGATGCCCTTCAAGGGACACTAATTCACCCTCGAACTTGAACTCGCCCCAGCCGTTGTCCAGATTGACAGCCAGGTTTTCGCTGTGGGCCGAGGCCAGCAGGTTGGCGTTATTGAACGTCAGCACCGAGACGTCATTGCACATCACCGGTGCCACGTCCGCAGGGGTACCTGTTGAAACATCGTCATCGTTCGGCCGACCTTCGCGGTCCCTGAAAACCACAGTATCGGCGAACTGATATTGGCATTTGTCGGCGGCAAATGGCGGCTCGAAAACGCCATAACTCTGCTGGTGCCAGCCTTTGGTGGGCATGTTCACCACCCAATCGGTACCTGACTGGGTGGTGGGTTCCAAGACGAACTCGTTGGTCAGCGAGGCATGCATCAGCACCGCCGACACCGCGGCGCTGCCGCGCTCCCAGGCACTGGTGATCACCCGTCCCTTGTCCAGCACCTGGCTGACCGCCGGTTGCGCATCGTCCAGCGTGCCGAACAGCCACAAGGGCTCGGAGGTGAAGTCTTCAAGGACTGCCGGTTCATAGCTGTACTGGGTGCCGCCGGCAACATTGATCAGGGTGGCGGTGCCGGACAGGGCGTCGGTCGGCGGGCCAAAGAACGCCAAGCCCGGGGTGGGTTCCAGATTGCAGGACGGCGCCCCACCGGTCTGACTGATGGCGGCAATAATCGCCGGGTTTACGATCTCGCCATGTTCGAAGACCTGAATGGACCCCTCGCGGACGACATCCATCACATCCTCGTTCGGACGATTGAGCTCAAGGGGCAATCCGCCCTGGGGAATGCTCGGTTCGGTGCAGGATCGATCCGAGGAAATCAACTTGGCCCCGTCGGCCGTAGCGGTGACGCCCCCGGTCCATTGGTCGTGGGCGGCCAGGTACAGGTCGAGCTTCAAGGTCAGCACACTGTCGGTGCTGGCGCGAAAGTGCACCGTGACCAGGATTGGAACGTCGCTGCTGTTGAGCAACGACAGGTAAGTGTCGCTGCCGCCACGCACCGTGTAATAGGGGTAGAGCAGGACCTGGCCCTGGCCATCCTGGCTCAGGCTCACGGCCTGGGACGGCGCGCTGACCAACAGGCCAGTCAAGGTTGCCAATGCAGCGCAGGCGCTGGCCAGGGGGCTCTTCCGGAAGAAATTCGACATGGGCAAGCTCATTTCCATTGGGCTGATCGGACCGGCCAACTGACCGGGTCGGGCAAATTTGCAGCGGCCGATTGCGCAGTCACCGGTCGGCCCTGAGGCGGGACCGGCCGGGGCACTGCGTCAGGGCGCTTCGATGACTGTGGTGTATTTATGCTCGAAGTTACCGCCGTAGTTGGACAGCAGCCCACCGACGTTGCCGTTGACGAAGTCGTGCACCATAAAGCCGGTGACCGGCAAGCCCTTGTAACGATGACCTTCCAGGGAGACTAACTGGCCTTCCAGCCCGAACTCGGCCCAGCCATTGTCCAGGGTGGTCTGCAGGTTCTCGCCGTGGATCGAGCCCAGCAGGTTGGAGTTATTGAAGGTCAGCACCGAGACGTCATTGCACAGCATCGGCGTTGACGGTGGAGGCGTCATCACGATCTCCGCATCGTTCGATTGCCCTTCGCGGCTCCAGTAGGGCAAATCGTAGGGGTGCATCTGATACTGGCATTTACCAGCGGCGAAGGGCGTCTGGGAAACAAACTTGTCATTCCGGTACCACGCCTGGGTGGGCATGCTCACGACCCAATCGGTGCCCGACAAGGTGGTGGGTTCCAGGACGAATTCGTTGATGATCGAGGCATGCATCAGCAGCGCCGAAACCGCGTCACTGCCGACGCCCCAGGTACTGGTGATCACGCGCCCCTTGTCCAACACCTGGCTGGTAGCGGGGCTAGCGTCGGCCAGCGTCACGTCTTGCGACAGCCAGAGGTCACTGAACTGGTCGAGCACCACCGGTTCGTAGCTGTACTGGGTGCCGGCGGCGACGTTGATCAGCGTGGCCGTACCTGACAATGCGCCGGAGGGCGGGCCGAGTATTTCGCTGCCCGGGGTGACCGTCCAGGTGCAGGAACGCTTGTCCGTGATCGTGGGGGGTTGAAGAGCGTCGATGATGGCTGGGTTCTTGACCTCCCCCAGTTCGAACACTTCGAACGACCCCTCGCGCGTGATATCCATCGCCGCCTCGCTTGAGCCTGCGCCAGCCAAAGGCAGCCCGGCCGCCGGGATGCTTGGCTGAGCGCAGGACTTGTCTGCCGAAATCAACTTCGCGCCGCCAGCCGTGGCGGTGACGCCCCCGGTCCATTGATCGCGGGCAGCCAGCCAAAGGACGAATTCGTAAACCTTGGCGCTGTCGGCACTGGCACGAAACCGCACCAAGGCCTTGATGGGCGCATTGCTGCCGTTAAGCAGGGAAAGGTAGGTATCGGTGCCGCCGCGCACGGTGAAATAGGGGTACAGCAACACCTGCCCTTGGGCATCCTGACTCAGGCTCACCGCCTGGGAGGGCACGCTGGCCAACAGGCCGGTCAAGGTCGCTAACGCCGCACAGGCGCCAGCCAAGGGGGTTTTCAGCAAAGACTTCATCATGGGTACACCCTGGAATTTCGGTTCGAGGCCGTCAGAGCGGCCGCAGGTTAATCTATGGTGCCGCCCAAGGGCGCCCGCGCCAGAGCGGAGGCCTCGGGACCGAACCATCAGGGCGTTTCGATCACCGTGGTGTATTTATGCTCGAAGTTGCCGCCGTAGTTGGACAGCAGCCCGCCGACATTGCCGTTGACGAAGTCGTGCACCATAAAACCGGTCACCGGCAAGCCGTGGTAGATATGGTTTTCGAGGGAGACCAATTTGCCCTCCAACGCGAACTCGGCCCAGCCGTTGTCCAGGTTGGTTTCAAGGTTCTCGCCGTGGATGGAGCCCAGCAAATTGGAGTTATTGAACGTCAGCACCGAGACGTCGTTGCAGATCATCGGCGTTGCCGGTGGAGGCGTCATCCAGATCTCCACATCGTCAGATATCCCTTCACGGCTCCAATAAGGCAGATCGTAGGGGTGCATCTGATACTGGCATTTACCGGCGGCGAAGGGCGTCTGCCACAGGAACGGGTCATTCCGGTACCGCTCCTGGGTGGGCATGCTCACCACCCAATCGGTGCCCGACAAGGTAGTGGGTTCCAGGACGAATTCGTTGATCAGCGAGGTATGCATCAGCACCGCCGAGACCGCATCGGTACCATTGTCCCAAGTACTGGTGACCACGCGCCCCTTGTCCAACACCTGGCTGGTAGGAGGGTTAGCGTCGGCCAGCGTGGCGCCTGCCCACAGAGTGCGGTCGCTGAACTGATCGAGCACCACCGGCTCGTAGCTGTACTGGGTACCGGCGGCGACATTGATCAGCGTGGCGGTGCCGGACAACGCGCCGGTGGGCGGGCCGAGCGCTTCGCTGCCAGGGGTAACCGTCCAGGTGCAGGAGCGCTTGTCTGTGATCGTGGGCGGCTGCAAGGCGTCGATGATGGCTTGGTACTTGACTTCCCCCAGTTCGAAGACCTCGAACGAACCCTCGCGTGTGATATCCATCGCGGCCTCGCTTGAACCCTCGCTCGCGAAAGCCAGTCCGGCTGCGGGGATGCTGGGCTTGGCACAGGACTGGTCGGATGAAATCAGCTTCGCCCCGCCGGCCGTGGCGGTCACCCCCCCGGTCCATTGGTCACGGGCAGCCAGCCACAGCAAAAACTCGTAAACCTTGGCGCTGTCGGCACTGGCACGAAACCGAACCAAGGCCAGGATTGGCTTATTGCTGCCGTTGAGCAGGGACAGGTAGGTATCGGTGCCGCCGCGCACGGTGAAATAGGGGTACAGCAACACCTGCCCTTGGGCATCCTGGCTCAGGCTCACGGCCTGGGAAGGTGCGCTGGCCAGCAGGCCGGTCAGGGTCGCTAACGCCGCACAGGCGCCAGCCAAGGGGGTTTTCAGCAAAGACTTCATCATGGGTACACCCTGGAATTTCGGTTCGAGGCCGTCAGAGCGGCCGCAGGTTAATCTATGGTGCCACCCAAGGGCGCCCGCGCCAGAGCGGACGCCTCGGGACCGAACCATCAGGGCGTTTCGATCACCGTGGTGTACTTATGCTCGAAGTTGCCGCCGTAGTTGGACAGCAAGCCGCCGACGTTGCCGTTGACGAAGTCGTGCACCATAAAACCGGTCACCGGCAGGCCCTGATAGACATGACCTTCCAGCGAAACCAGCCGTTGGGCATCCTGATCAAAGGCTATTTCCATCCACCCATTGACGAACCCGTTGCCCTGCCAGTCGTAATAGGCGTCCTGGTTAACGCTCTGGGTCGACCCCAAGACATTGGAGTTTTCGAAGGTCAGCACCGAGGTTTCCCCGCACAGCGCCGATTCCCAGGGCTGCCTAGCGCCGAAGTGGATCGGGATATAGCTGTTACCTTCCCGGTTCCACTGCAGCGCGCTTTCTGGATCGTAGTATTCACAGATGTCAGCGGTAAAAGAGGCTTTGCCGAACGGTGCGCTGAATGACGGAGCAGCGGGATTGTCCGTATTGACGTAGTAATGCTTGGTCGGCATGCCGACCACCCAATCGGTACCTGAGTTGGTGGTGGGTTCCAGCACGAAGTCATTGCGCAGGGACGCACGCATCAGCAAGGCCGAGACCGCGTCCTCACCCTTGGACCAGGTGCTGGTGATGGCCCGGCCCTTGTCCAGCACCTGGCTTACCTTGGGTGTCGCCGCACGTAGATCGGGGCCTTCCGCCGACCAGAGATTGGCCGTGGAGAACCCGTCCAGCACCACCGGCTCGTAACTGTACTCGGCACCGCCGCTGACGTTGATCAGGGTCGCGCTGCCTGTCAGGCCACCGCTCGGTGGCGCCAGTGCGGTGGCGCCAGCAGATGCGGCCATGTCGATGCCCTGCAGGTCGCAGGAAGCACCAGGAGTGACCTGCGCTGCGACGGCTGCGCTGGTTACCACACCGAGCTCGATGACTTCGAAACTGCCCTCGGACGCCAAACCACCGAACTCGCCGAATTCAACCCCGCTCGCCGGAATTTTTGGCCAGGTGCAGCTCTTGTCCGCCGTGATCAGCTTGCCCCCCCCACCGGTCGTGGTGATGGCCGCTGTCCACATGTCGTGTGGCGCCAGGTACAGCTTGAAGACAATGTTCCCGCGGCCGTTTTGCGCGTCCCGAAAACGCACCGACACCGCCTTGGGCTGATCTGTGCTATTGAGCACGGACACCCCGGTATCGTAGCCACCCTCTACCGTGTAGTAGGGGTAGAGCAGCACCTGGCCCAGGCCATCCTGGCTAATACTCACGGCCTGGGACGGCGCGCTGACCAGCAGGCCGGTCAGGGTCGCCAGTGCACTAACGGCAGTGGCCAGAGGGTTTCGCTGAATAAAATTTCGCATGGTTCGGCTCATTTCCATTGGGCTGTTGGAGGCCGGCAGACTGGCCGGACAACGGGCATTTCAGTATCCAGGCGGCACGTGATAGAAGCCCTGCGCCGCTGCAGAGCGGTCCGGACGGTGACAGCTTGGCGCGCTCAGGGTAGGTCGATAACAGTGGTGTATTTATGGTCGAAGTTGCCACCATAGTTGGACTGCAGGCCATTGACGTCGCCATTGACGAAGTTGTGCACCATAAAGCCCGTGACCGGCAGGCCTCGGTAGACATGGCCTTCCAGCGAGGTCAGTTTTTGATAGGGTTTGCCGAAGGCATAACGCGCCCAACCATTTTCCCAGCTGGGGTCGATACCGTCCTCCCCGAGCGATCCCAATATCCCGGGATCGGCGAAGCTCATCACTGTCGTTTCCCAGCAGAGCAATGGAAAAACGACCGGCCGCGGTTGCGGAAATCCTTCGCCATCGACATATTCGGCTTTGCCTTCACGGTTGACCGCCAGTATCCGTTTGTTGGTATCGACCAAGTCACAGGCACCGTACTGGGTAAAAGCAACCCCGAACGGAGGCTGCACCGGGGGGCGCACCCCCTCCGTGGCCACTGGCACGTAGTAGTGTTTGGTCGGCATGGTCACCACCCAATCGGTGCCTGAGTCCGTGGCTAATTCCCGCACGAAATCGTTAAGCAACGTGGCGTGGGTCAACACGGCCGAGACCGCATCCTCGCCTTTGGGCCAGGTGCTGCTGATGCTCCGGCCCTGATCCAGTACCAGGCTGACCTTGGGCGTCGCCGCGCGCAGGTCGGGCCCGTCGACCGACCAGAGATTGACGTTGGCGAACGCGTCGAGCACCACCGGTCGGTAACTGTACTGCATGCCGCCCGCTACATTGATCAGGGTGCCGCTGCCCAGCAAGCCGCCGCTGGGGGCCGAGAGGGCCTTGTTGCCGGCCTGTGCCCCCATATCCGCGCTCAATAGCACCTGGCTACAGGCTGATAAGTCGAGGGTAGCCAGCGTCGCCGGGTGGCTGAGAACGCCCAGTTCGATGACCTCGATATAGCCTTCACGGGTGCGATCCAGCTCGCGGCCAGCACCATCGCCGCCCTCCTGCACCAAACCGGGGGTGACCGTTGTCGAGGCGAAACGTGCGTTGCTCAGCGGCACACCGCCGGCGGGAATGGCCGGGCTGGTGCAGGACTGGTCGCCGGTGAACAACTTGGCGCCGTCGTCGGTCGCGGTGATGCCGGCGGTCCACTGGTCATGGGCACCCAGAAACACTTTGACGGCGTGCACCTCGCGGCCGTTGCGGCTTTCCCGCAGACGCACCTGCACGACCTTGGCCTGGTCAGTGCGGTTGACCACCGACACAAAGCTGTCGTGGCCGCCGCGCACCGTGTAATAGGGGTAGATCAACACCTGGCCGAGGCCATCGGTACTCACATTGACCGCCTGGGCCGGTAAGGAGATCGAAGCCACACCCAGCAACGCGAGGACCTTGAGGGTGGAAAGGCGGGTGAGCATAAAGGTCATGATCCTGCGTCCTGCTGGGCGGCCCGGCGCGGGTCGCATAATAATAGGTCGCTACACCGACCAGGCCGCCGCTGTGCAGGCTTGCCACGCAGGCGTACGGGCTACAGGTGGCCGCCTCGAATCGGGCGGGCGGTGTTTGTTCGGGGATGCATGGATGGCCTCACGCGGCACGTTCAACGAAACGCGCGGCGACCGACCAGGCAGGACTTTATCCCAGACCGCCCCGCGGCACGCAGCAGGCCGCAGAAGATCCTTGCGCACAGAGCTTAACGGCGCCATCAAGGGCGCGGGGGGGCGGGTATTGGCGGAAGATCGACATCGAGGCTCATATCCTTTTGGGCACTGTAAAACCCGCTCTAGGAGCACGGACTGCCGGCATGGCCGCCCCTGGGCTTTACTGACAATGAATAACGTCGAGCGTGACGGCGGTGCAGGTCCCGGGCGATCAGGGGTTACCTCGTCGGTAACCCGCAGTAGCATGAATGCGTTGGATCATGGCAAATCGCCTAAGACAAGACCAGCACAGTTACGGCTAATGATCGATAAATCAGACTTTTCGCACAGTATTTTTTACATTTTTTACAAGCGGCCTGCATCCAAGGCGGCAGGTTTCGCCACCATCGACAGTGAAACGGCCGCGCAATACGGGGATCAAGTGAGGCTGGCCTGAACGCCGCCGGAGCGGCGTTCAGGCCAGGATTGAATCGCTGTACGGGCACCTGGCCGCGTCGCCCGCGAGCGACGCGGCCAGGCAATCCGCATCAGGGGGTGGTGGTTTCGATCGCACGGACATAGCTGTGCTCGAAGGTGCCGCCATAACTGGACAGGCGCCCCTTGCCAAGGTCCTGCACGCGGAAGCCGGTCACCGGCAAGCCGTTATAGACATGGCCCTCAAGCGACACCAGTTGCTGACCGGGAGCGTTGAACAGGATCTCTGTCCAGCCGTTACTGAAGGGCACCCCTTGGCTGTAGGGTGTCTCCAGGTCATAACGGTTGGCCGACGCCAGTACGTTGGAGCCGTTGAAGGTCAGGACCGAGGACTCCCAGCAGAGCGCAGGAGGCAGTGGCCGGCCGGGGGTGGGTATTTGATAATCCGTTTCTCCGTCCCGGTTCCAGAACAATCCGTCGTCTGGGTATTGGTATTCGCAGGCCCCCTTGGCATTAAAGGCCGTGGTGAAAGGCGCCTGGGTGGGAAGTGGATTGGCGGCTGACTGGACGTAGTAATGCTTGGTGGGCATGTTCACCACCCAGTCGGTCCCCTTGCCTGTGCCAGGGTCCAGGTCGAATTCATTGCGCAGGGATTGGCTCATCAGTACCGCAGAAACGGCATCTTCGCCCTGGACCCAATGGCTGATGATCGGCCGTTGCTTGTCCAGCACCAGGCTGATGGCAGGGTTAGCCATGCGCAGGTCAGCGTCGTTATGGACCGACCACAGATTCATCTCGGAGAAGCCTTCCAGTACCACTGGCGCGTAGCCCAGCTCGGTGCCGCGGCTGACATTGGCCAGGGTGGCCGAACCTGACAGACCACCGCTGGGCGGCGCCAATGCCCGGTCACCGGCCTGGGCCGACATATCGCCGTGCAGCACCGGCGTGCACGCCGGTGCTGCCGCTCCGACGGGGGTGATGTCGGCGAGGACCGCGGCATTGGTCACCACGCCCAACTCGATGACCTCCAGGTAACCTTCGCGGTTACGTTCTTCGCTAACGCCGGCCCCATCGTCGGGAAACTGAAAGATCTTGGTGAGGTCCACGCCCTTCGCCGGGATTTTCGGCACTGTGCAGGTTTTATCCGCGCTGACCAGCCTGGCGCCCTTGGCCGTCGCGGTGAGGGTGCCCGTCCAGCTGTCGTGCGGCGCCAGATACACCTTGAAGTCAATCCCTGGACGGCCATTCTTGCTCTCACGCATACGTACCGACACGACCTTGCCCTGAGCACTGCCGTTGATCACCACGACAGAGGTGTCGTTACCGCCGCGCACCGTGTAGTAGGGGAAAATCAGTACCTGGCCTTCGCCGGTGGTGCTGAGGCTGACGGCCTGGGCCGGCACACTGGCCAGCAGGCCGGCGGAGGTGGCAAGCACGGCGCAGGCGCTGGCCAGGGCGTTTTTTCGGAAGAGATTTGGCATGGTGGGGCTCATTTCCTTTGGGCTTCAAATGACCCGCCGAGCGGGTCGGGTGGTGGAGTTAACAAGGCCGCACCCGATGACAAACGCGAGCCGCACCCGGCCGTCCCGCCAACAGACGGACCGGGAGCGGCCCTGCATCAGGGCGCTTCGATAACAACGGTGGAATCAGGCGTGAGGCGCGCGGAGCGAGGCTAGACGAGCGTCCGCAAGGCATTGCCCCGAGGCCAGCCAGGCCCAGGCGGGTCGAACAGGGG
Source organism: Pseudomonas sp. (assembly GCF_040514055.1). Taxonomy (GTDB): domain Bacteria; phylum Pseudomonadota; class Gammaproteobacteria; order Pseudomonadales; family Pseudomonadaceae; genus Aquipseudomonas. The sequence goes on along the minus strand of NZ_JBEVDL010000083.1, from coordinate 135,817 downwards.
AATGGGGCCGGGAGTGAAGCCGGCGATGGTCAGCGCCAAGCCCTGGCTGTTCGGGCACCGGCCAACCGCTAGCCCGTGAAGGCACGCCAGGGAGGGGCTGAAGGGACGGGTTAGGCTGCGTCTAAATGCTGGTGTAAACATCCTGAGCTCACATCCTGTAGGGCACAGCAACTTCCCGTTAACCGCTCGAGGGCGGTTTGTGTGGCGGGCGATCCGGCAGGCCGGACCCGCACTTCCAATGCGCTGGAGCATTGCAAATCGCGCCCTGCCCCACCAGCCCCGCAACTGTAAATTTGGTCAGGAAACCGCTTACAACGCCTAGATCAGCACACTGCGATCGAAGGTGAAAACGCCCTGGGACTGCCGGGGGGTATGACGCCATACCGTCTGCGGGCGGCCGCGCCGGGGCTGGTTTTTCTCGCCGGTATCGAGGATCCAGCCTTCGCTTTTCATCCGCTCCAGCCGCCCACGCAAGGTGGTGTGCTGCACGGGCTGACCGATGCAGGCCTGGAAGGCGGCCAAGGCCTCGGTCACGGTGAAGTGCTCCTCAAGCAGGTACAGCGGCACCCCGCTGTAGACCGCCTTGCTGGCCAGGCGCTCGCCGGCCTGGCGCACCAGGTGGAGATGGTCGAAGGGCAAGGGCAGACGCCCCTGCAGCACTTCGGCCAGCGGCACAAACCGCAGGTCCTCGCCCTCGACCTGGGCCTGGGGCGGCACCAACGCGAGGTAGAAGGTGCTCAACGACCAGCCCCGGGGATCACGCACGGCATTGCCCAGGGTGGCGACCTGCTCCAGGTAGGCCGGTTGCAGGCGCGCCTTACTGGCCAAGGCGCGCGCTGCGGCCGCCTCCAGACTGACATCGGCGCTACGGCCGTTGACCAATACCCCGGGCAAGGCCCATTGCCCGGCGAACGGCGCCCGCGGCCGACGCAGCACCAGCAACTCCAGTTGGGCCTCGCAATCCAGGCGCAGCGCGACGATATCGACGCTGGCCAGCACTTCGGCGGAACTCATCGCACCTCCTGTCCGGGGCCACCCGCTCGGCGACCCTCCCTATATTCCAGCATGCCGACTAATTCTCATCTTTTCCCATGATCCTTGAAAAGCCGGTTGACTATATATTTCATCAGATGGAATATATAGCCAAGACCCGCCAGGAGGATACTCCGATGAAAATCGCCAGTTTCGATGTGGATGCGCAAAAAGGCTTTACCCCACTCTGCCCGGATGAATTGCCGGTGGCCGGCGGCGAGCAGATAGTGCCGGCCCTCGACCAACTGGCACGCCGCGCCCAGCTGCGGGTCGGTAGCAAGGATGCCCATAGTCCACAGGCAGACTGGGTGGTCGAGCGGCACAGCGAGATGCTCGCGCCCCTGCCGCTGGCCAATGCCAACCTGACCTGGGTCAGCCACTGCGTGCCGGGCACCCGCGGCTTCGAATTGCTGGACGGGCTGCCCGCGCCCATCGACTATGACTTCTTCGTATGGAAAGGTGTCGAGCCGGACCTGCACCCCTTCGGCGCCTGTTACCACGACCTGGCCGAACGGCGCAGCAGCGGAGTGATAGAGTTCCTGCGCCAGGCCGGGGTCGGCCACGTACTGGTCGGCGGCCTGGCGCTGGACTACTGCGTGAAGACCACCGCCTTGCAACTGCGCCGCGCCGGCTTTGCCGTGTATGTTCTGCTGCCGGCCTGTCGCGCCATCGCCGTGGACACGGCGGATGCGGCCTGCAATGACATGCGTGAAGCCGGCATCGTGCTCTGCGCAAACCTCGACGTACTGGATACCGCGCTCGCCGCGGCCTTGGAGAATTGAGCATGGGTGAAAGCGTGTTTGCCGAGCGCAGTGTGCAGAACCTGCTGGACACCGACTTCTACAAATTGAGCATGATGCAGGCGGTGCTGCACAACTACCCCAATACCGAGGTCGAATTCGAGTTTCGCTGCCGCAATGGCGAGGACCTGCGCCCCTACCTGGCCGAGATCCGCCATCAAATCGAGCGCCTGGCAGAGATCGAGGTGACCGCCGACCAGTTGGCGTTTCTGCAGCGCATCCCCTTCCTCAAGCCCGACTTCATCCGCTTCCTCAGCCTGTTCCGCTTCAACCTGCGCTATGTGCAGAGCAGCATCGACGGCGGCCAGCTGTGCATTCGGGTACGCGGTCCCTGGCTGCACGTGATCCTCTTCGAGGTGCCGTTGCTGGCCATCGTCAGCGAGGTGCGCAATCGCTACCGCTACCGCGAGGTGCTGCTGGAGCAGGCCAGCGAGCGGCTGTACGGCAAACTCGACTGGCTCAAGGGCGAGGCCAGCGTCGACGAGCTGGCCGGCTTCCAACTGGCCGATTTCGGCACCCGCCGGCGCTTTTCCTACCGGGTCCACGAGGAGATGGTGCATATCCTCAAGCGCGACTTCCCCGGCCGCTTCGTCGGCACCAGCAACGTGCACCTGGCCCGCGAATACGACCTCAAGCCCATCGGCACCATGGCCCACGAATGGCTGATGGCGCACCAGCAACTGGGCCCGCGCTTGATCGACAGCCAGAGCGCCGCGCTGGACTGCTGGGTCCGCGAGTACCGCGGCCTATTGGGCATCGCCCTGACCGACTGCATCACCATGGATGCCTTTCTCGGCGATTTCGACCTGTACTTCGCCAAGCTGTTCGACGGCCTGCGCCACGACTCCGGCGACCCGTTGGTCTGGGCCGAGAAGGCCATCGCCCACTACCAGGCCCTCGGCATCGACCCCCAGAGCAAGACCCTGGTGTTCTCCGACGGCCTGACCCTGCCCGGGGCGCTGAAGATCTACCGCGCCCTGCATCAGCGGATCAATGTCAGTTTCGGCATCGGCACCAACCTGACCTGCGACATTCCAGGTGTCGAGCCGATGAGCATCGTGATTAAAATGACCGCCTGCAACGGTCAGCCGGTGGCGAAGATTTCCGACGCACCGGGCAAGACCCAATGCCATGACGACAATTTCGTCGCCTATCTGCGACATGTTTTCCGCGTCAATCAAGCGGGATAAGGAGCCGAGTATGGACAGCTTGCAAGCCAGCATCGCCGCCGACCTCAAGGTCGTGCCGCCCTTCGCCGATCTGGCCGCCCTGCGCGCCGAGGTCGCCCGGCGCAAGGCCTTTATCCAGGACTGCCTGCGCCACGCGGGCCTCAAGACCCTGGTGCTGGGCATCAGCGGTGGCGTCGACTCGCTGACAGCCGGGCGCCTGGCGCAACTGGCGGTGGAGGAACTGCGCCAGCAGACCGGCGACCCGGCCTACCGTTTTATCGCCGTGCGCCTGCCCTATCACCAGCAGCAGGACGAGGCCGATGCCCAGGCCTCGCTGAACTTTATCGAGGCCGACGATGTGCACACCGTGAACATCGCCGACGCGGTACGCGGCCTCGCCGGCCAGACCCGCGCCCTGGGCCTGCTGGAGCCGGCGCGCAACGATTTTGTCATGGGCAATATCAAGGCGCGCATGCGCATGGTCGCCCAGTACGCCATCGCCAATGCCCACAACGGCCTGGTGATCGGCACCGACCACGCCGCCGAAGCGGTGATGGGCTTTTTCACCAAGTTCGGCGACGGCGCCTGCGACCTGGCACCCCTCAGCGGCCTGGTGAAACACCAGGTCCGGGCGATCGCCGAAGACCTCGGCGCACCCCACGCCCTGGTGTTCAAGGTGCCCACCGCGGACCTGGAAGAACTGACCCCGGGCAAGCCCGACGAAGACGCCTATGGCGTGACCTACGTCGAGATCGACGCCTTCCTCCACGGCCAGGCCGTCAGCGAGCGCGCCTACCAGCTGATCAGCCGCGCCTACGACAACACCCGGCATAAACGCGAACTGCCCCTGACCCCCTGATCGGACACGAAACGGATTCGGTCGGGCAAACCGGCCGAACCTAATCGGGCTTGCGGGGCTCCTAGCTTTACCCTCCCCGTTCAGGCGTTGTCATGGATCTGGTCATTGCCCGGCCCGAAGGCCTGTATTGCCCGCCCGGCGATTTTTACATCGACCCCTGGCGCCCGGTCGAGCGCGCCGTAATCACCCATGCCCATGGCGACCATGCGCGCACCGGCAACGGCCACTACCTGGCCGCCACGCCCGGCGCCGGCATCCTGCGCGCGCGCCTGGGCGCCGAGCTGCGCCTGCAGACCCTGGCCTACGGTGAACGCCTCGATCACCACGGCGTTACCCTGAGTTTCCACCCCGCCGGCCATGTGCTGGGCTCGGCCCAGGTGCGCCTGGAGTACCGCGGCGAGGTCTGGGTCGCGTCCGGCGATTACAAGGTCGAACCGGACGGCACCTGCGCGCCCTTCGAGCCCGTGCGCTGCCACACCTTTATCACCGAATCGACCTTCGGCCTGCCGATCTACCGCTGGCCGGCCCAGGCCCGGGTGTTCGCCGACATCGATCAGTGGTGGCGCGCCAACGCGGCTGCCGGGCGCGCCAGCGTGCTGTTCGCCTACGCCTTCGGCAAGGCCCAGCGCATCCTGCATGGCATCGACGCCAGCATCGGGCCGATCCTCGCCCACGGTGCGGTCGAGCCGTTGAACCGGGTCTACCGCGAGGGCGGCATCCACCTGCCGGACACCACCTACGTCGGCGAGCTGCAAAAGAACGATCCGCGCCTGCGCCAGGCCCTGGTCATCGCGCCGCCCTCCGCCGGTGGCAGCAGCTGGATGCGCCGCTTCGGCGACTACAGCGACGCCTTCGCCAGCGGCTGGATGTTGCTACGCGGCACCCGCCGTCGGCGCGGCGTGGACCGTGGTTTTGTCTTGTCCGATCACGCCGACTGGCCGGGCCTGCTGTGGGCCATCGAGCAGACCGGCGCCGAGCGGGTGATGGTGACCCACGGCCAGGTCAATGTGCTGGTCCGTCACCTGCGCGAGAACGGCCTGGACGCCCAGGGCTTCCAGACCGAATACGGCGACGAGGATGACGACGCCAGCGCCGAAAAAACCCAAGCCCACGCCGTGGAGCCGACGTCATAAAAGCCTTCGCCGAACTCTACGCGCGCCTCGACGCCACCACCTCCAGCAACGCCAAGCTGCAAGCCTTGCAGGATTATTTCGCCACTGCCGACGCCGCCGATGCCGCCTGGGCGGTGTATTTTTTGGCGGGCGGTCGGCCGCGCCAGCTGGTGCCGACCCGGGTGCTGCGCACCCTCGCCGGGCAAGTCGCGGGCCTGCCCGAGTGGCTGTTCGAAGAGAGTTACCAGGCGGTCGGCGACCTGGCGGAAACCATCGCCTTGCTGCTGCCCGAGTCGCCCCAGGGCTCCGATCGCGGCCTGGCTTACTGGCTGGAGGACCAGCTGCTGCCGCTGCGCGGCCTGCCCCCGGAAGCCCTGGCCGAGCGATTGCCGCCGCTGTGGGCGCAGCTGGACCGCGTCAGCCTGATGGTCAGCCTCAAGCTGATCACCGGCGCCTTTCGGGTCGGCGTCTCCAAGCTGCTGGTGACCCGCGCCCTGGCCAGCCTGGCCGGGATCGATGCCAAGCGCGTGGCCCAACGCCTGGTGGGCTACACCGACCTGGCGCACCGGCCCAGCCCGGAGCGCTACCGCGCCCTGATCGCCGCAGAATCGGAGGACGAACACGCCCAACGCGGCGGCCAGCCTTACCCGTTTTTTCTCGCCCACTCCCTGCAGCAGCGACCGGAGCAGTTCGAGGCCGTGCTGGGCCCGCCGCAGGACTGGCTGATCGAATGGAAATGGGACGGCATCCGCGCGCAACTGGTCAAGCGCGACGGCCGCCTATGGCTCTGGTCCCGCGGCGAGGAGCTGGTCACCGAGGGCTTTCCCGAACTGCAGGAACTGCTGCAGCGGCTGCCCGACGGCACGGTGATCGATGGCGAGCTGGTGGTGTGGAGGGAACCCGAGGCGGTCAACCCCGACCCGCTGCCATTGGCCATGCCCCCGGCCCAGACCCTACCGGCAGCCTTCGGCATCCAGCCCTTTGCCTTGCTGCAGCAACGCCTGGGCCGCAAGACCCTCAGCCGCAAGCTGCTGGACGAGATGCCGGTGGTGCTGCTGGCCTATGACCTGCTGGAGTGGCAGGGCCTGGACTGGCGCAGCCGCCCGCAGCACGAACGGCGCGGCCAGCTGGAGCAGTTGGCGCAGCAGGCGGCCACTGCGCGCCTGCGCCTCTCGCCGTTGCTCCACGGCGCCGACTGGGCCGACCTGGCCGGCCAACGCGAAGCCTCGCGGCAGTTGGGGGTCGAGGGCATGATGTTGAAACGCCGCGACTCGCTTTACGGGGTCGGCCGCACCAAGGACCAGGGCCTGTGGTGGAAATGGAAGGTCGACCCCTTCAGCATCGACGCCGTGCTGATCTACGCCCAGCGTGGCCATGGCCGCCGCGCCAGCCTCTACAGCGACTACACCTTCGCCGTGTGGGACGAGGCGGCGCCCGGCGAACGCCAGCTGGTGCCCTTCGCCAAGGCCTATTCGGGCCTGACCGACGAGCAGATGCGCCAGGTCGACGCGATCATCCGCAAGACCACGGTGGAAAAATTCGGCCCGGTGCGCAGCGTCACCCCCAGCCTGGTGTTCGAGCTGGGCTTCGAAGGTATCGCCCTGTCCAAGCGGCACAAGAGCGGCGTCGCCGTGCGCTTTCCGCGCATGCTGCGCTGGCGCCAGGACAAACAGATCGAGGAGGCCGATACCCTGGCCACCTTGCAGGGTCTGCTGTGAGAGACGAGCAAAGTACTGCCGCCGAGTCGGCTGCCACGAACCAGGACCGTAACAGGCCCTCGGCGCTGGCGCTCGGCGGCACCCCACACCCACTCCTGTCCCCCGCGCGACGCTGGTTCGCCCTCCAGGGCTGGACGCCGTTCGCCTTTCAACGCAGCGTCTGGCAGGCGGTCAAGCGCGGCGAGTCGGGCCTGCTGCACGCCAGCACCGGCGCCGGTAAGACTTATGCGGTGTGGCTGGCGGCTCTTAACCGCTTCGCCAAGTCGGCGTCGACCCGCGTGCCGCAGCGCAAAGGCAAAACAGTACCTGCGCCGCTGACGGTGCTGTGGATCACCCCCATGCGCGCCCTGGCCGCCGACACCGCGCGGGCCCTGCAGGCACCCTTGGATGCACTGCACATCCCCTGGAGCGTCGGCCTGCGCACCGGCGATACCGGTGGCGCCGAGCGTGCCCGCCAGAGCCGACGCCTGCCCAGCGCCCTGATCACCACCCCGGAAAGCCTGACGCTGCTGCTGACCCGTGCCGATGCGCAGGCGACCTTTGCCACGTTGCGCATGCTGGTGGTGGACGAATGGCACGAACTGCTGGGCAACAAACGCGGCGTGCAGCTGCAATTGGCGCTGGCCCGGCTGCGCCTGTGGCGCCCCGACCTGGTGGTCTGGGGCCTGTCCGCCACCCTGGGCAACCAGCCCCATGCGCTGGAAGCGCTGATGCCAGTCGGTCGCCTGGTGCAGGGCCAACTGGGCAAGACCTTGCGGGTCGACACCTTGCTGCCGCCGACCCTCGAGCGTTTTCCCTGGGCCGGCCACCTGGGCCTGCGCATGCTCGACCAGGTGGTGGCCGAGCTCGACGGCTGCAGCAACAGCCTGGTGTTCACCAACACCCGCGCCCAGGCAGAAATCTGGTACCAGGCGCTGCTGGGCGCCCGCCCGGACTGGGCCGGTTTGATCGCCCTGCACCACGGCTCGCTGTCCCGCGAGGTGCGCGACTGGGTCGAAGCGGGTCTGAAAGACGGTCGTTTAAAGGCGGTGGTCTGCACCTCCAGCCTGGACCTGGGGGTGGACTTCCTGCCGGTCGAACGGGTGCTGCAGATTGGCTCGGCCAAAGGCGTGGCGCGCCTGATGCAACGGGCCGGCCGCTCCGGCCACGCCCCGGGACGCGATTCGCGCATCACCCTGGTGCCGACCCACAGCCTGGAGCTGCTCGAAGCCGCCGCGGTGCAGGTGGCCGTGGCGGCGCGCGCGGTGGAAGGCCGGCGCTCGCCGGAAAAGCCCCTGGATGTGCTGGTCCAGCACCTGGTCAGCATGGCCCTGGGCGGCGGTTTCGAAGCCGAGGCCCTGCGTGCCGAGGTGCAAAGCGCCTGGGCCTACCGCGAGCTGACCGCCGCCGAATGGGACTGGGCCCTGGCGTTCGTGCGCCATGGCGGCCATTCGCTGACCGCCTACCCCGACTACCGGCGCGCCGAGCCGGACGCCGAGGGCGTCTGGCGGGTACCCGACGCCCGCCTGGCGCGCCGTCACCGCATGGGCATCGGCACCATCGTCAGCGACGCCAGCCTTACCGTGAAGTACTGGAGCAAGGGTGGAGGCGGCGGCTCGCTGGGCACGGTGGAAGAAGGTTTTATCGCCCGCCTGCGGCCCGGTGACCATTTCCTGTTCGCCGGCCGCCTGCTGGAGCTGGTGCGGGTGGAGGACATGACCGCCTATGTCCGGCGCAGCAGCGGCGGCAGAAAAGCCGCCGTGCCGCGCTGGAATGGCGGGCGCATGCCGCTGTCCAGCGAACTGGCCGCTGCCGTGGTGGCGCAACTCGGTGCTGCCGAGCGCGGCGACTATGCCAGCGCGGAAATGCGCCTGCTCAAACCGCTGCTGGACGTGCAACAGCACTGGTCCGCGCTGCCCACGCCGACCCGTCTGCTGGCCGAAGTGCTCAAGTCCCGCGAAGGCTGGCACCTGTTTCTCTACCCTTTCGCCGGCCGCTCGGTGCACCTGGGGCTGGCCAGCCTGCTGGCCTGGCGCCTCGCCCGCGCGCAACCGCTGAGCTTTTCCATTGCGGTCAACGACTACGGGCTGGAGCTGCTGTCAGCCACCGCGCTGGATTTTCCGGCGCTGCTGACGCCCGCGCTGTTCGACCGCCACGACCTGCTGACCGATGTGCTGGCCAGCCTCAACGCCGGCGAGCTGGCGCGTCGGCGCTTCCGGGAGATCGCCCGGATCGCCGGCCTGGTGTTTTCCGGCTACCCCGGCGCGGCCAAAAGCGCGCGCCAGCTGCAAGCGTCCAGCGGGCTGTTTTTCGACGTATTTCGCCAGTACGACCCCAGTAACCTGCTGCTGACTCAGGCCCAACAGGAGGTGCTGCGCCAGGAGCTGGAAATCGGGCGCCTGGACCAGGTCCTGGCGCGCATGCAGGGCCAGCAGCTGCACCTGTGCCTGATCAAACGCGCGACCCCCTTGGCCTTTCCGCTGCTGGTGGAGCGCTTTCGCGAAAGCCTCAGCTCGGAAAAACTCGCCGACCGCATCCGCCGCATGGTCGAGCAACTGGAACGGGCCGCCGGGCCTGCGAACAACCTGCCGGCGGACGACAGCCCCTTTGCCATCGAGCAGACCCAGCGGTCGAAGCCGCGCGCGCCGCGCCAAGGCAAGGATGGCCGACCGAAGCCCAAGCAGCGCCCCGCACCGTGAGGGATCTGCCCATCAGCCGTACGCACAGGCGGGTTAATCTAAGGCGATGACCACCCATCTGGCTGTTCAACTCGCCGATACCGAACTCTGGCTGCTGCCCGACAAGGCCATCTGGTGGCCGCAGCAAGGGATGCTGCTGATCGCCGATATCCACTTCGGTAAAGCCGCGACCTATCGCCTGCTTGGCCAGCCCGTGCCCGAGGGCACCACCGCGCGCGACTTGCAGCGCCTGGACCGGTTGCTCGAGTGTTATCCCAGCCGCCAGCTGGTGTTTCTCGGCGATTTCCTGCATGCCGCCAAAGGCCGCACCACAGCATTGCTGGACACCCTGAACGCCTGGCGCGAGCGCCACCCGGCCCTGGAGATCACCCTGATTCGCGGCAACCATGACCGGCGCGCCGGCGATCCGCCAGAATCCCTGGGGATCCACGTACGGGCAGAGCCCTGGGCAATCGGCCCCTTTGCCCTGCAACACGAACCCGAGAAGCACCCGACCCAGCACGTGCTGGCCGGGCATGTGCACCCGGCCTATCGCCTGACCGGCCGCGGCCGCCAGCAACTGCGCCTGCCCTGCTTCTGCCTGGGCGAGCGGGTCAGCCTGCTGCCCGCCTTCGGCAGTTTCACCGGGGCCATGACCCTGGAAAAACGGCCCGGACAGCGGATCTTCGTGGTCGGTGGCAATCAGGTATGGGCCGTCGAGTGACCCGTCACTCCTCCCGCGCAATCCCGGTGATGGTGATGCCGAAGCGCTGCAACAGTTCTTGCGCGGGCCCTTCCAGGTCGTTGTCCTGTGCCGTCGCGTCCAGGGGTTCGTACTCACGCTCGGCGTGAGCCCGCAGCAACGCCACCGCTTGGTCCAGGCTGGGCTTTTGCGCGGCCTGGAGGTGCAGGGTCGAGGTGTTGTTGTCCTTGGTGTAGGCAATGGTCCACTGCGTCATCGGGCGGTTCTCCAGGCAAAGGGTCCAGCTGACGCCGGACCTGATCCAGCTTAGAGCCTGCCTGCGCCAGGCGGTTCGTATTGCCGAGGGCGAGGCGAGATAATGGCAAATAAATATCAAATTCCGCGGAATCCCTGAACTTTCCCCCCAGGGCTCACTCAGAACCTGTGCATCGTACTGATTCTCCAGGCGCCTTCTGATTTAGGCGCCTTTTTTTTGCATTTTTTTTGCGCGCCATAGGGCGGCCTAGGCGGGCTGTCCAGCGACAGCCCGCCGCTGGTGCCAAGGAGCTGCGCCAACTGCGCAGGCTGCCTCGAACCTATACCACCGGCGCCGGTGGCGGCTGGTCCGGCAGGGTGGGACTGCCCGGCTCGGCCGGTTGTTCGGGTGGCAGGCCGGGCTCGGCGGGCGTATCGGGGCCGGGCTGGCCGGGGATACCACCGGCCAGCCAGCGACCGGTTTCTTCTGGCCAGGAGTCATGCACGTCCGACGCTGCCTGGATGGCCAACATCGCGGCGAATCGCGGCGGGCTGCAAGGGTCGATCAGGCCTGGGGTGTTCATCGCTCTACGCTCCATGATGGGCGGCCCGCGGCGGGCCGGGACTCAAGTCATAGAGTGTGCGTACGGCGCGACAATTCCATTTTTTCTGGCCTGCAAGTACCCCACCCTGCGCACCGGCCCCGCGCGGCAAGGACCACAGCAGAGCGATCCGGGAGAGTCAGGTCCTGGGCAGGGTCACGCCACGCTGGCCCTGGTACTTGCCGCCGCGATCCTTGTACGACACCTCGCACTCCTCGTCCGACTCGAGGAACAGCATCTGCGCCACCCCTTCGTTGGCGTAGATCTTCGCCGGCAAGGTGGTGGTGTTGGAAAACTCGAGGGTCACGTGGCCTTCCCACTCCGGCTCCAGCGGCGTCACGTTGACAATAATGCCGCAGCGCGCGTAGGTGCTTTTGCCCAGGCAGATGGTCAAGACGTTACGGGGAATCCGGAAGTACTCGACGGTGCGCGCCAGGGCGAAGGAGTTCGGCGGGATGATGCAGACGTCGCTGGTGACATCGACGAAGCTCTTTTCATCGAAATTCTTCGGGTCGACGGTAGCCGAGTTGATATTGGTGAAGACCTTGAATTCGGCGGCACAGCGCACGTCATAGCCGTAGCTGGACACCCCGAAGGAAATCAGCCGCTCGGCACCTTCGCCACGCATCTGGCGCTCGACGAAGGGCTCGATCATGCCGTGCTCCTGGGCCATGCGGCGAATCCATTTATCCGATTTGATGCTCATGGCGGCGGTCCTGAATAACGTGGGGTGAAAAACTGCTGGCATCTTACCGGGGCCGGCCACCGGGTTCAAAGGTCACGGACGGACGCGATGGATGGCGCCGCCAGTCGAAAAAACTCAGGAACATTTTGCCAGCGGCTCGCGCTGCCGAAAAAAAGCGAGTAAGGTGGCCCCACTGTGCTGCTTGTGTCACCGAGAATCGAAATTGAAGTTAGATCTAGATCCAACTATCACCGCGACTCCCTTTACTCTTTGCACTCAGTCTCGTTCAGGGCTTTTCCTGAGCTGTCCTCAAACTTTGTACAAGGAGCAATCCCATGTCTAATCGCCAAACCGGTACCGTTAAGTGGTTCAACGATGAAAAAGGCTTCGGCTTCATCACCCCACAATCCGGTGAAGACCTGTTCGTGCACTTCCGCGCTATCCAGAGCGAAGGTTTCAAAAGCCTGAAAGAAGGCCAAACTGTTTCCTTCGTGGCTGCTAAAGGCCAGAAAGGCATGCAAGCTGAAGAAGTTCAGGTGGTTTAAATACCCCCTGCTCTGCTGAGCTGAAAAACCTCGCCCTTGGGCGGGGTTTTTTTATGCCTGAAATTTGTTGTGGACAAGGAGGGCGTCCAGCAACACCGCGCGGTATGCAAAGGGGTACCGCCGTCCGATGGCGCGCCATCCTAGGGGGGATGACGCCTTGCCCATCCACCGCGCGGACCGGTGGATAAGCACACCGTTATCCACCCGACGCCTGAACAACCTCGCCCTCGGGCGGGTTTTTATGCCTGATATAGCCTCGGCGCGCCGTTCAGCGACAGCCCAGCGTGGCGCGAATCAGTCGTCCGACACCTGGATGCTCGGCATGGCCACGGCTGCTGCTTCCTGCAGCACCAGGCGCGCACCGACCAACCGCGCCAGCTCCTGGTAGACCATGGAGATCTGGCACTCCGGCTCGGCCATCACCGTCGGGGTACCGCCATCGGCCTGCTGGCGAATCATCATCGACAGCGGCATGGAGGCCAGCAGCTCGACGCCGAACTCAGTGGCCAGTTTCTCGCCACCGCCTTCGCCGAACAGGTGCTCGGCATGGCCGCAATTGGAGCAAATATGCACGGCCATGTTTTCCACCACGCCCAGCACCGGGATATTGACCTTGCGGAACATCTCCACGCCTTTTTTCGCGTCCAGCAACGCCAGGTCCTGTGGCGTGGTGACGATCACCGCGCCCGCCACCGGCACCTTCTGCGCCAGGGTCAGCTGGATATCGCCGGTGCCCGGCGGCATGTCGACGATCAGGTAGTCCAGGTCGCCCCAGGCGGTTTGCGTCACCAGCTGGATCAAGGCACCGGACACCATGGGCCCGCGCCAGACCATCGGCGTGTTGTCGTCGGTGAGGAAGGCCATGGACATCACTTCCACGCCATGGGCGCGGATCGGCAGGAAAAATTTCTGATCCTTGACCTGCGGCCGGGTGCCAGCCGGGATACCGAACATGATGCCCTGGCTGGGGCCGTAGATATCGGCATCGAGGATGCCGACCCGGGCGCCCTCGCGGGCCAGGGCCAGGGCCAGGTTGGCGGCCGTGGTGGACTTGCCCACGCCGCCCTTGCCGGACGCCACGGCGATCACATTTTTCACATTGGCCAGCGCTGGCACCTGGGTCTGGGCCTTGTGCGGCGCGATCACCGACTGGATCTCCACCGTGGCGCTCTTCACCCCTTCGAGGTTCTCCAAGGCCATGCCGAGCATTTGCGCCCAGCCCGCCTTGAACAGATCGGCGGCGTAGCCCAGTTCCAGGCGCACCCGCACGCGGTCGCCGTCGATGGCGATCTCGCGCACGCAGCCGGCGCTGACCGGGTCCTGGTTGAGGTGCGGGTCGGTGTATTGACGCAACACGGCTTCCACCGTTTGACGGCTCACTGTGGACATGGAGGGATCCTTGGCAGGCGGGAAAAGAATGGCGCTCATGCTACTCCAGACGCACCTTCGCCGGGAGTCGGACGTGCGCTGGGCCCGCGCGGCGGGTGAAAAAAACCCGCCGTCCCTATATAGTTGCCGACCTTCTTTGTATTCCCAGCGCAGCCGATCCCATGTCCGAAGCCCGCCAGATACTCGTCACCAGCGCCCTGCCCTATGCCAACGGCTCGATCCATTTGGGCCATATGCTGGAATATATCCAGACCGATATCTGGGTACGCTTCCAGAAATTGCGCGGCAACCAGTGCATCTACGTCTGCGCGGACGACGCCCATGGCTCGGCGATCATGCTGCGCGCGGAAAAGGAAGGCATCACCCCCGAGCAACTGATCGACAACGTCAAGGCCGAGCACAGCGCCGATTTTGCCAGTTTCCTGGTGGATTTCGACAATTTCCATTCGACCCACTCGGACGAGAACCGCGAGCTGTCGAGCCTGATCTACACCCGCCTGCGTGACGCCGGGCATATCGCCACGCGCTCGGTGACCCAGTATTTCGACCCGGAAAAAGGCATGTTCCTGGCCGACCGTTTTATCAAGGGCACCTGCCCTAAATGCGCTACCGAAGACCAGTACGGCGACAACTGCGAAAAATGCGGCGCCACCTACGCACCCACCGAGCTGAAGAATCCCCGCTCGGCCATTTCCGGCGCCGTGCCGGTGCTGAAAGACTCCAAGCATTTCTTCTTCAAGCTGCCCGACTTCGAGGCCATGCTCAAGCAGTGGACCCGCGGCGGCAGCCTGCAGGACGCGGTGGCGAACAAGATCGCCGAATGGCTCGATAGCGGCCTGCAGCAGTGGGATATTTCCCGCGACGCGCCCTACTTCGGCTTCGAGATCCCCGACGAGCCAGGCAAGTACTTCTATGTCTGGCTGGACGCGCCGATCGGCTATATGGCCAGTTTCAAGAACCTCTGCGCCCGCCGCCCTGAGCTGGACTTCGACGCGTTCTGGGCCAAGGACTCCGGCACCGAGCTGTACCATTTCATCGGCAAGGACATCGTCAACTTTCATGCCCTGTTTTGGCCGGCCATGCTCGAAGGCGCGGGCTACCGCAAGCCCACCGCGATCAACGTGCACGGCTACCTGACGGTCAATGGCCAGAAGATGTCCAAGTCCCGCGGCACCTTTATCAAGGCGCGCACCTACCTGGATCACCTGTCGCCCGAGTACCTGCGCTATTACTACGCGGCCAAGCTCGGCCGCGGCGTCGACGACCTGGACCTGAACCTCGAGGACTTTGTGCAGAAGGTCAACTCGGACCTGGTCGGCAAGGTGGTGAATATCGCCAGCCGCTGCGCCGGTTTTATCCACAAGGGCAACGACGGCCGCCTGGTGGCCGGCAATGCCGCGCCGGAGCTGACCGATGCCTTCCTGGCCGCCGCGCCGAGCATCGCCGAGGCCTACGAGGCCCGCGACTTCGCCCGTGCCATGCGGGAGATCATGGGCTTGGCCGATCGCGCCAATGCCTGGATCGCCGACAAGGCGCCCTGGTCGCTGGCCAAGCAGGACGGCAAGCAGGACGAGGTGCAGGCCATTTGCGCCCTGGGCATCAACCTGTTCCGCCAATTGGTGATTCTGCTCAAGCCGGTGCTGCCAAACCTGGCCGCCGACGCCGAAGCCTTCCTCAACGTGGCGCCGCTGACCTGGGACGACCACAAGACCCTATTGGCCAATCATCAGCTCAACGCCTTCCAGCCGCTGATGACCCGTATCGACCCGAAAGCCGTGGACGCCATGACCGACGCTTCGAAAGAAGACCTGGCCAGCAGCGAAGCGCCTGCCGCCCCCGCCGGCAACGGCGAACTGACTAAAGATCCGCTGGCCGCCGAAATCGGTTTTGATGCTTTTACTGCCGTCGACCTGCGCATTGCGCTGATCGAAAAATGCGAATTCGTCGAAGGCGCCGACAAGTTGCTGCGCCTGACCCTGGATATCGGCGATGCCAAACGCAACGTCTTTTCCGGCATCAAGGCGGCCTATCCGGACCCCAGCCAGCTGGAAGGTCGCCTGACCCTGTATGTGGCCAACCTGGCCGCACGCAAGATGAAATTCGGCGTCTCCGAGGGCATGGTGCTGGCCGCCGGCCCAGGCGGCAACGAGATCTACCTTTTGAGCCCGGATGCCGGCGCCAAACCCGGCCAGCGCGTCAAGTAAGCCGTTCGCACAAGGAAACCCGCGATGCAGGTTGCAAAGGGAAGCCGGCTCTGGACTGGCTGCGCGTTACTGAGCCTGGGCCTGCTGGCGGGCTGTTCGCAAAAAAGCGAGGAAACCGCCGGCGGTGCTATGGGTGAACGCGCCAAGGCCGGCGCCTACCTGGCCTACGAACACGAGGTGGGCATCCGCCTGGCCCAGGAAGCCATAACGCCACGCCTGGCGACCCTGCGCGAGGCCTGCGCCGATGAACGTTTTGGCCGCTGCGAACTGCTGGCCATCGAACAGAACGACGGGCGCTATCGGGATGCCAGCCTTAGGGTCCGTATCGTGCCCGAAGGGGTCGAACCGCTGCTGGCGCTGGCCACTGAGGGCGGCCAGCAGGAGAATCGCCGTACCCATGCCGAGGACCTGGCCCAGGCGGTGAGCGATACCCAGCAACAGGAGCAGCGCCTGCAACGCCAGCACGCCACCCTGCTGAGTTATCAGGCGCGCAAGGACCTGAGCGTCAGTGACCTGCTGGCCCTGGCCAAGGAACTGGCCGAGGTCGAAGTGCAACTGGCCGCCACCCACCAGGACGCCGCCCAGCAGCAGCGCCGCCTGGAGACCAACCTGCTGACCCTGGCCTTTAACGCCGCGCCGGCAGGCCGCCTGTCGCGCCTGGGCGATGCGGCCGCCGGCCTGGCCGACGACGTCACCGAAGGCGCCGCCCAGGCGCTGCAGGTGATCGGTTATGGACTGCCCTTTGTGCTGGTCCTGTTTCCCCTGGCCCTGCTGCTGCGCTGGCTGTGGCGCAAAACCACCCGCACCCGCATCAGCGACAAGCGATGAAGAAATCCCAGGTAGTGATCAATACCGTGCTGACCGGCGGCGTGCTGATGGCCGTCCTGCACCCTGGCACTGTTTATCGCAACCGCTACAGCAGCCGCGGCGCCTGCGAGGCAATGCCCCGGCGGGTGGCAGGCTCAGTCCGGCATCGCCCTCTGCGTCGGGCTGATCAATGCCGCCTGCATGGCCTACTGACACTGGGCGGCGGTTGGCCGGCGGCCGGGCGCGGTTGTACCGCGGCCCGCGCGCCCGGATAATGACCCGCTCTTTCCTGGCAAACCTCCAAGCACGCTGATGAGCGACTTCCTCCTGGCCCTGATTGGCGCCGCGCTGGCCAACAACCTGGCGCTGCTCGTGCCGCTCGGCATCGACCCCGCTTTGCGCGCCACCGGGCCGCGTGGGCGGCTGCACGCCCTCGGCCTGGCGACCAGCCTGGTGCTGGCGTTAACCCTGCCGCTGGCGCTGCTGCTGGACCTCTGGCTGCTGCAACCGCTGCAGGCGCAGTCGCTGCGCACCTGGGCCGTGCTGAGCAGCGCCGCCGTTCTGATCGGGCCTTGCCTGGCCCTGTTGCGGCGGCTGCGGCCGGCCCTGCCAGTCGACGGCCTGGGTCCGCTGATCCTGCTCAACGGCGGCTTGCTCGGGTGGCCGTTACAGGCGCCAGACGCCTCCCTGGTCCAGGCCCTCGCCTGGGGCCTGGGTGGCGGGCTGGGGTTCTGGCTGGTGCTGCTGCTGTATACCGACCTGCTCGAGCGCATCGACCCGGCACACGTGCCTTTGCCCTTTAGAGGCGCGCCTATGGTGCTGCTCAGCGCCGGACTGATGGGCGTGGCCTTGCTTGGTTTCGCCGGGATGGGCAGGCCATGAACCTGATCCCGGCCATCGATGCCTTGCTGCCCCAGACCCAATGCGGCAAATGTGGCCACCCGGGCTGCCTGCCCTATGCCCAGGGCATCGCCGCGGGCGAGGCGATCAACAAATGCCCGCCCGGTGGCGAGGAAACCCTGGCGGCGCTGGCCGACCTGCTGCGCGTACCCGTCATTCCCCTGGATCGGGAGCGCGGCGCAGCCCCGGCCCAGGTGGCCTATATCCGCGAGGCCGAGTGCATCGGTTGCACCAAGTGCATCCAGGCCTGCCCGGTGGATGCGATTCTCGGCGCGGCCAAGCTGATGCACACGGTGCTGATCGACGAGTGCACCGGCTGCGACCTCTGCGTGGCGCCCTGTCCGGTGGACTGTATCGAAATGCACCCGCTGCCCCTGCGCACGCCCCAGCCGGTGGTAGCGGTGGTCGGCGGCCTGGCCGGCAGCCCCGAGGAAAAGAGCGCCCGCACCGCCAAACGCGACCAGGCCCGGCGGCGCTTCCAGCAGCGCCAGGCACGCCTGCAGCGCGAGGGAGAGCAGCGGGCCGCGCAACGCCTGGCCCGCGCCGAGCCGCGTGGCCCGCAAAATACTCTCGGGGCGAGCCCGGCGCTGGACCCGGTGCAAGCGGCGATCGCCCGGGTCAAGGCGCAGAAAGCCGCCCAGGCCAACCTAATCCCGGACCAGCCGGCACCGGCCAGCGACGAGGCCGGCTTGAAAAAGGGTAAGGTCGAGGCCGCCATGACCCGCGCGCAGCTGAACAAATCCTACAAGGCCTTCGGCTCGCCGCCGACCGCGGCCCAGCACGCCCAGCTCGCCGAGTTGCATACGGCGCTGGATCGAGCCGAGCAGCATCTGGCCGGCCTGCTGGCGGCCGCGCCCGCCAGCACGCCAGTAGCGGTCGACGACTCTGCGTTGAAACGGGCCAAGATCCAGCTGGCGCTTAAACGCGCGGACCTGAAAAAAGCCCAGAGCGCCGCGGCGCCGGCCGCCGAGCTGCTCACCCTGGGTGCGGCCCTGCGGCAGGCCGAACAGGCGCTGCATGCCGCCGAAGCGGCTTGCGGCAAACCCCCTCCGGATTTGCAGCGCATCGATAAGGCCCCGGTCGACGAACGCCTGCGCGCGTTGAAAACCGAGCGGGCCTACGCCCGCGCCGAACTCAGCACTCTGCAGCGCCTGGTCGCCGCGGACCCGCAGCAGCTGCAGGCCGCCGAGGCCCGCTTGAGCACCGTTCAACAGCAACTGGCCGATTATGCCCGCCACGACTGAGACGCAGCGCGCCATGGGCCTAGTGCTGCTGGCGACACTGCCCGGTGGCCTGACCCTGTTCGCACTCCATGGCTGGGGCACCTTGATCACCCTGCTGCTGGCCGCCGCGGCCGGGCTCACCGCGGAGGCCGCGGCCCAGCGCCTGCGGCGGCGCTCGCCACGCAGCGCCCTGAGCGACGGCAGCGCCCTGGTCAGCTGCACCTTGCTGGCCCTGGCCCTGCCGCCCTATTCCCCCTGGTGGCTGACGCTGGCCGCGGCCAGCGCCGCGATCCTGCTCGGCAAGCAGCTGTTCGGGGGCGTGGGGCGCAACCCGTTCAACCCGGCCATGCTCGGCTACGCCATAGTGCTGCTGGCCTTCCCGCTGCAGATGAGCCAGTGGCCCGCACCCCATGCGGCGGGCCTGGGCGCCGCGCTGCAGCAGATCTTCGTCAGCGCCGACCTGCCCGACGCCTGGGCCCAGGCGACCGTGCTGGACGTGCTGCGGGTGGACCGCAGCCGGACGATCGAAGAACTGTTTTGCGGCCACCCAGCCTTTGGCCACCTGGCGGGTCGTGGTAGCGAATGGGTCAACCTGGCCTTTCTGCTCGGTGGCCTGTTCCTCCTGCAGCGCCGCTTGTTTGGCTGGCACGCACCGGCCGGCATGCTGGCTGGCCTGTTCCTGATGAGCCTGCTGTTCTGGAACGGCAGCGGCTCGGACTCCCACGGCTCGCCCCTGCTGCAGCTGTTTTCCGGGGCCAGCATGCTCGGCGCGTTTTTTATCGTGACCGAGCCGGTCTCCGGCCCCGAGGGCCAGCGGGCGCGCCTGCTGTTCGGCGTCGGCGTCGGCGTGCTGACCTACCTGATCCGTGCCTGGGGCGCCTACCCCGATGGCCTGGCGTTCGCCGTGCTGTTGATGAACCTGGCGGTGCCGGCCCTGCAGCGCCATGGCCAGGGCCGCCCGGGAACGGCGGCGCCATGAGCCCCATCAAGACTGGGCTGACGCTGGTGCTGCTGGGCGCGATCTGCCTGGGCGGCACCCTGGTCCTGCAGCACTGCAGCGCGCCACGCCTGGCCCAGCTGCGGCAGGCCGCCGAAACGCAGCGGCTGCTGGCCGTGCTGCCACCCGCCAGTTATGACAACCAACCCCTGGCGCAGCCGCTGTCGCTGGGCGAGGGTCCGTTGGCGGAAGAGGCTGAGCTGCTCGGTTACCAGCCGCCACGACCGGCCTTTGTGGCGCGTCTGCACGGACAACCGACGGCGGTGCTGCTGCAGGTCAACGCGGTGCAGGGTTACGGCGGGCCGATCCAGCTGCTGGTGGCGATCACTCCGGACGGCCGGCTGTTGGGCGTCTCGGTGCTGGCCCACCAGGAAACCACGGCCCTGGGCGGACGTATCGAGCCACAGCGCAGCGACTGGCTGCGGGGGTTTTCCGGCCGCTCGCTGCGGTCCCCCGACGAGGCAGGCTGGGCGCTCAAGGCCGACCACGGCAGCTTCGACCAGATCAGTGGCGCTACCCTGACCTCACGGGCGGTGGTCGCTGCGGTACACCGCGCCCTGCGCTACTTCGACCGGCATCGCCAGCCGTTGCTGGGTGAGGGGGGAGCAGGCCAATGAATGATCAGCGCCACACTGCCTGGCCACTGCCGAGCCTGGCGATGCTGAGCCTGGCGGGCCTGCTCGGCGCCAGCGACTCGCTGGCCAAGGCGCTTGGCCTGGCGCTGGTCACCGCGCCCGTGCTGATCCTGTTCTGCACCTTGCAGGCGCTGCTGGCGCCGCGGCTGAGCGCCGGCGCGCGCTGGCCGCTGACCCTGCTGCTGGCGACGACCCTGGCCAGCGGCGCGGACCTGGTTGTGCAGGCCTGGAGCCTGGAGTTGCACCAGGCGCTGGCCGCCTATCTGCCGTTACTGGCCTTGCACGGCCTGCTGCTGAGCGGCAGCGGCGAACTGGACCGGCGGCGGACGTTGGCGGCCGCGGGCTGGGGGCTGCGCCTGGCCGCGGGGTTTGCCCTGGTCGCGCTGCTGCTCGGCGCGCTGCGCGAAGCCTTTGGCCAAGGACTGCTGTTGAGCCAGATGCACTGGCTGTTCGGCCCGGCCGCCGCGGGCTGGCAGGTCACGTTGTTCGATTCGCGCCACGCCATTGGCCTGCTGACCACGGTTCCCGGCGCATTGCTGCTGCTGGGCCTGTTACTGGCGCTGAACAATGCCCTGTTTCGTTCCCGCGCCCAGGCCGGTGCGGGACACTGCCCTTCTACCGCCGCCGAAAAGGTCGAGCCATGAACGCCGCCAAACGCCGGGAGATCTTCCGGCGCCTGCACGAAGACAATCCCGAGCCGAAAACCGAACTGGCCTACGCCTCACCGTTCGAACTGCTGATCGCGGTCATCCTCTCGGCACAGGCCACCGATGTCGGGGTCAACAAGGCGACGGCCAAGCTGTACCCCGTGGCCAATACCCCGGAAACCATCTATGCCCTGGGCGTGGCAGGCCTGAGCGAGTACATCAAGACCATCGGCCTGTACAACAGCAAGGCGAAGAACGTCATCGAAACCTGCCGCTTGCTGATCGAGCGACACGCCAGCCAGGTGCCCGATAACCGCGAGGCCCTGGAAGCCTTGCCCGGCGTCGGACGCAAGACCGCCAACGTGGTGCTCAATACCGCCTTTCGCCACCCGGTGATGGCGGTGGACACCCATATCTTTCGGGTCAGTAACCGCACCGGGATCGCGCCCGGCAAGAACGTGGTAGACGTGGAGCACAAATTGGTGAAGTTCGTGCCCAAGGAATACCTGCTCGATGCCCACCATTGGCTGATCCTGCACGGTCGCTACGTTTGCCAGGCGCGCAAGCCCCGCTGCGGCAGTTGCCGGATCGAAGACCTGTGCGAATACCGGGACAAGACAGCAATCGATTGAGCCAGTATTAAAAACTAATAACATCGATTGAAAATAACTTTTTTACCCGCCCTGAATTTGCCGTTATAAGGTGCGCAAATGGCCCCCTAGCCTGGAGCAACTTTATGAGCACTGGCAAAGAAGAAATCGAACTGGAAGAGGACTTCGCCGCTGAGGAGTCGGAAGAGGCGGTCGAGGCACCGGTTGAGGTCGCCAAAACCAATCTGACCAAACGTCGCATCATCGACAACCTGCTCGAAGAACGTCGCCTGAACAAGCAACTGGCCGAATACGACTTCGACCTCTAACCCCTCTCCCCCTTTTTTCAGTAGTACAGACGCGGCTCTGCCGAGGCCAGCATGCTGGCCAGGCGGGTCAGCGCGAAGCGCAGCTCGTCGCGACTGGTCGGTGACATCAACACGATGCGCACCCCGCGGGTGCTGGTGCTGCGTTCGGCGAAAAACTGGCTGCCACTGAGCAAGGTCACCCCGTTGGCCCGTGCCAGCAGGGCGAACTCATCACAGCTCCAGGGCTCCGGCAGGGTCAGCCAGAGGTGGTAGCTGTTGGGTTGGCTGCGCACCTGCAAGCCCTGAAACACCTGCGCCGCAATGGCCTGGCGGGCGGCGGCTTCCTCCCGCTGGACCGCCATCAGCTGCGTGCCCAAGCCTTCGGCAATCACCTGGGTCGCCAACTGCGCCATCAGCGGCGAGGGCATCCAGACACTGCTGCGCACCATGGCGTTGAGCCGCGACAGGGTTTCCGGCGGCCCATGCAGATAACCGATGCGCAGCGCCGGCGCGACGCTTTTCGACAGGCTGGTCAGGTACACCGAGCGCTCGGGGGCAAAGGACGCCAGGGGCCGCAGCGGCGTCGGCGCGAGAAAGCCGTAGATATCATCGTCCAGGATCAGGAAATCGAATTCCCGGGCGATCTCGGCAATTTCTGCCCGCCGCGCCTCGGACATGATGGCCGTGGTCGGGTTCTGGCAGGTCGCCACGCACACCAGCAGCGCCGGTTTCTCCTGCCGGCAGCGCTCGCGCAGCGCCTCGGGCAGGATGCCCTGCTCGTCCATCGCCACGCCCTGCAGGCGTCGGCCACTGTGGTGCGCCAGGGAAATGATGCCGGGATAACAGAGTGCCTCGCAGAGGATCAGGTCGCCGCTGCGGGTCAGGCCGTTCATGGCCACCAGGAGGCCATGCTGCGCCCCGGCGGTGATCACCACCTGCTGCCAGCGCGCCTCGGGCAATGCCCCTCGCAGCCAGTGCGCCCCGGCCTCGCGGTGCAGCGGATGACCGCCCTCGGGGGCGTAATCCAGGGAGCGGGTCAGGTCCTCGCTCTGCGCCAGGCGCATCAATGCCTCGCGTAACCAGGACTCCAGTACCGCGCCGTGGGGCTTGATCACCGACAGATCCAACTGGGCGCTCGGCAGGTCGAGTCGGCCTTCGGCGGCCGGAGCATCACCCCGCATGGCAGGGCGCTGGCTGACGAAGGTACCGCGGCCGACCTCGCCGACCACCAGCCCCCGCCGCTGGGCTTCCTCGTAGGCCCGACTGATAGTGCCGGGGGTCACGTCCAGGGCCGCGGCCAGCGCCTTGAGCGTCGGCAGGCGTTCACCGCCGACCAGCACGCCACGCGCGATATCCTGCTCCAGCGCCTGGGCGACCATCAGGTACATCGGCTGATTGTGCTCGGAGAAGCGCGGAACCCACATAAACCCTCGATCCCTGTTTTGAAGACACGCAGTTTATCACAGCGCCCCACGAGCTCCGCCCCCCTGGGCCGGCGGCGACCCTGGACGGCCAGCGAAGCATTATGAGCATATCGCCTATTGCATCGATTCAATAAATAAAATTACACTCAAATTGAATCGATTCAATTTATCGAATTAATCGGCATTTCGGTGCCTCCCCATGCTCGAGGCACCCATGTCGACCCTTCGTCAGGATTTTTCGCTGTCGGCCGTGATCGCCGGCCTGATCGCCGTGATCATTTCCTATGCTGGCCCGCTGATCATCGTCTTCCAGGCGGCACAAGCCGCCCAGCTCTCCGACGCCCAAATATCGTCCTGGATCTGGGCCATCTCCATCGGCAGCGGCCTTACCGGACTGCTGCTCAGTTGGCGCCTGCGCATCCCGTTGATCACCGCCTGGTCGACCCCCGGCGCCGCCTTGCTGGTGGCGCTGCTGCCCACGGTCAGCCTGGCCGAAGCGGTCGGTGCCTACCTGGTGGCGGCGCTGATCATCGCCCTGGTGGGGCTCTCGGGCGCGTTCGACAGCCTGATGCGGCGACTGCCCAGGGCCATCGCCGCGGCGATGCTGGCGGGCATCCTGTTCCGTTTCGGCGTGGGCCTGTTCAGCTCCATCGAGCTGCAACCGCTGCTGGTTCTCAGCATGCTCGCGGCGTACCTGATCGCCAAACGCCTGTCCCCCCGCTACGCGATCCTGGCCGTGCTACTGGTCGGCTGCACGGTGGCCGCGGCCCTCGGCACGCTCAATGGCGGCGCCATTCAGATCGAGTTCGCCACGCCACTGTTTATCGCGCCGAGCTGGAGCTGGAACGCCGTGCTCAATATCGGCCTGCCCTTGGCCCTGGTGACCCTGACCGGCCAATACGTGCCCGGCATGGCGGTGCTGCGCGGGGCGGGTTACGCCACGCCGGCCCGGCCGATCATGGCGGTCACCGCCCTCGGCTCGCTGCTGCTAGCACCCTTTGGCGCCCACGGGCTTAACCCGGCGGCCATCACCGCCGCCATTTGCACCGGCCCCGAAGCCCATGAGGCGCCGCAGCGACGTTATATCGCCGGCATCGCCTGCGGGCTGTTCTATATCCTGATGGGCATCTTCGGCGCCACCCTGGCGTCGCTGTTCGCCGCCTTACCCAGGGAGTTGATCGCCGCCCTCGCCGGGCTGGCGCTGTTCGGGGCGATCAGCAGTGGCCTGAGCACGGCCATGGCCGATGAAAAACAACGGGAAGCGGCGCTGATCACCTTTCTGGTGACCGCTTCGGGCATGAGTTTTCTCGGCCTGGCGGCCGCGTTCTGGGGGTTGCTGTTCGGCATCGCCGCCCACTTTATCCTGAGCGCCACCCGTGCCCGGGCGCCGCTCGCCCAGCCTGCCGGAACAGTCCCCTGATGCCGGCAAGGGACGCAACAGCGCACGGTCCAGGCGTTCCGCCCGCCCACACAGATCACCGGGCCAGTGATGCCAGGCTGCAGCGGATAACTTTGCGTGAACCCGCCACGCTGCTTTAGGGTAGGCACCACCTTTACGGCCCCCCGGCGAGCCCCCTTATGAACGGCTATTTCATCGCGGCAGCGGCGCTTACCGTCGTTGTCGGCCTGGTCCATTCGCTGCTCGGTGAGCGGCTTGTTTTCCGCCGCATGCGCAAGGCAGGGGCGAGCATCCCGACCCATGGCGGGGATATCCTGCACGAGGCGCATGTGCGCATCCTGTGGGCCAGCTGGCATATGGTCAGCTTGCTGGGCTGGGGCATGGCCGCCATACTGACCTGGCTGGCACTGCCGGCGTCCAGCCCGTCGGCATCGACCTTTATCACTGGCATCATCATTGCCGCGCTGCTCGCCAGTGCGCTGCTGATCTTTGTCGGGACCCGCGGCAAGCACCCGGGCTGGGCGGGCCTGCTCGGCGCCGCCGTGCTGGCCAGCCTGGGACTGTATGCGTAGGCGAGGGCACACCGCACCACGCGTAATAACGAGGCGTATATCCAATGACACCTCAGCGGTGTGGCGCCGCTAGTCGCTGCGTTTGGGCGACAGCAGTTCGATCTTGTAGCCGTCCGGGTCTTCGACAAAGGCCAGGATGCTGCTGCCGTGCTTCATCGGGCCCGGCTCGCGGCTGATCTTGCCACCGCGGGCGCGGATGTCCTCGCAAGCCTGGTAGACATCCTGCACCTCCAGGGCGATATGGCCGTAGCCAGTGCCCAGTTCGTAGGCGTCGACACCCCAATTGTGCGTCAGCTCGATCACACTGTTATGGGCCTCGTCGCCGTAACCGACGAAGGCCAGAGTGAACTGACCGTCCGGGTAGTCCTTGCGCCGCAGTAGGGTCATGCCCAGCACTTCGGTGTAGAAGGCGATGGACTTGTCCATATCGCCGACGCGCAGCATGGTGTGCAGCAGTCTCATCGGAGGTTCCTCAACAGGTGCCCGGCGTGCCGGGCGTATAAACGCAAACCCCGGCACTAGGCCGGGGCTTGGCAGGCGCGAACAGCTTATCAGAACAGCGTGCGACCCTTACCGGCGGCGATGCGCATGCGCAAGGCGTTCAGCTTGATAAAGCCCGCTGCGTCGGCCTGGTTGTAGGCCCCGCCGTCTTCCTCGAAGGTGGCGATATTGGCATCGAATAGCGAGTCGTCGGACTTGCGCCCGATGACCGTGACGTTGCCCTTGTACAGCTTGAGGCGCACCACGCCGTTCACGTGGGCCTGGGAGGCGTCGATCATCTGCTGCAGCATCAGGCGCTCCGGGCTCCACCAGTAACCGGTGTAGATCAGGCTGGCATACTTGGGCATCAGCTCGTCCTTGAGGTGCGCCACCTCACGGTCCAGGGTGATCGACTCGATGGCGCGGTGCGCCCGCAGCATGATGGTACCGCCGGGCGTCTCGTAGCAGCCCCGGGACTTCATGCCGACATAACGGTTCTCGACGATGTCCAGGCGACCGATGCCGTTTTCGCCGCCCACGCGGTTGAGTTCGGCCAGCACGGTGGCCGGGCTCATGTCCTTGCCGTCGATGGCGACGATGTCGCCCTTGCGGTAGGTCAGCTCGATATAGGTGGCCTGGTCCGGTGCCGCTTCCGGGGACTTGGTCCACTTCCACATGTCTTCTTCGTGCTCGGTCCAGGTGTCTTCCAGCACCCCACCCTCGTAGGAGATATGCAGCAGGTTGGCGTCCATGGAATAGGGCGATTTCTTCTTGCCATGGCGCTCGATGGGGATCGCGTGCTTTTCGGCGTAGTCCATCAGTTTTTCCCGCGACAGCAGGTCCCACTCGCGCCAGGGGGCGATCACCTTAACCCCGGGTTTCAGGGCATAGGCGCCCAATTCGAAACGCACCTGGTCGTTGCCTTTGCCCGTGGCGCCGTGGGAAATGGCGTCGGCACCGGTTTCATTGGCGATTTCGATCAGGCGCTTGGCGATCAACGGTCGGGCAATGGACGTGCCCAGCAGGTACTCGCCTTCGTAGACGGTGTTGGCACGGAACATCGGGTAGACGAAATCACGGACGAACTCTTCGCGCAGGTCGTCGATGTAGATTTCCTTGACCCCCATGGCCTTGGCCTTGGCGCGCGCGGGTTCGACTTCTTCGCCCTGACCGAGGTCGGCGGTGAAGGTCACCACCTCGCAGTTATAGGTGTCCTGCAGCCACTTGAGGATCACCGAGGTGTCGAGGCCACCGGAATACGCCAGGACTACCTTGTTTACGTCGGCCATGCCATCACTCCACGGGGGTTGTTCGGAAAACCCCCGATTCTACCGACCGCGCCGCTTCTTTTACAGGGGCGCGACAGCTTGTGACGATGAAGCGACGGTTTACCCCGTGCTCAGCCTCAGGAGGTCGCCGCCGGATCGGCCTTGGCGCTCGGCGCCGGTACCGGCGCCGGCGCCGGCGCCGGCGTGGGCTCGGGAGTGGAGGCCGGCGCCACCGGCGCCTCGGCGGCCCGTTCCAGGCGCAGGCCGACCCGGCGATTCTTGGCCCGGTTGCTTTCACTGGTGTTGGGCACCAGCGGGTAACGCTCACCGTGGAACCGCAGGGTGATCTGCTCTTCCGCCACGCCATGGGCTTTCAGGTAGTCCTGCACCGCCAAGGCCCGACGCCGCGACAGCTCGCGATTGGTCAGGCGATTGCCGCTGTTGTCCGAGTGACCGTCGAGGCTGAAGCGGTTGACGCTGGGATCGGCCTTGAGGTACTGCACAATGATGTCCAGCTTGGCCTGGGCCAGCGCACTGAGTTCGGTGCCACCGTCGGGAAACGCCAACTGCACCTGCTTGATCTGGTCGAAGTTCACCGGCAGCAGCTTGGCGGTGCAGCCCAGGTAGTCGTTATAGGCCTTGTTGAAACGCGCGGGCAGCAGGCGGACTTCCAGACTGTCGCCACCCTGCTCGGTACGGTGGCGAATCAAGGGGCTGCGGCCTTCCATCAACCCAGTCAGCAGCCGGCCGGCTTGGACCTGGGAACTGTTGAAGGGGACGTCGCCGTCGGCGACCCGCACCGAGCCCAGGTTGATGTCGCCACGACCCGGCTGCCAGGGCGCGGCCGCTGCCAGCAGCGTTGCGGACCCTGCCCCCATCCAGCGCTCACGGGCCTGCAGGCGGAAGGTAGCCTGCTCACCGGCGCGGCGGACGAACTCACCCACTCCAAAGTCGGTGACCGGCTGCGACAAGCGGCACTCGAACTGGTCGCCCTCGACCTTCCACTCGACTTTTTCCAGGCGCGTCTGAAAGCTGACGGCCCACAGGGGCAGGCTTAGCGGCAGGCTGGCGAGCAGGCAGAGCAGGGTCGGACAGGGCTGGCGCACGGCAGGCTCCACGGAAAGACACAACAGTTGCCGGGGTATCGGTCGCGGCCCGGAAAACTTGATAGCGGGTGCCCGAACCCGGCTTTTCCGGTAGCATTCGGGCACGTTTTACCCGCCTGGAATACCCCATGTCCGACCACTTGACCCTGCTGCGTCCCGACGACTGGCATATCCACCTGCGCGACGGTGCGCTGTTGCCGCACACCGTGGCCGACGTGGCGCGCACCTTCGCCCGCGCGATCGTCATGCCCAACCTGGTACCACCGGTGCGCAATGCCGAGGAAGCCGATGCTTATCGCCAGCGCATTCTGGCCGCGCGGCCGGCCGGCAGCCGTTTCGAGCCGCTGATGGTACTCTACCTCACCGACCTGACCCGCGCGACCGACGTGCGCGCCGCCAAGGCCTCGGGGTTCGTCCATGCGGCCAAACTCTACCCGGCCGGCGCCACCACCAACTCCGACTCGGGCGTCACCAGCGTCGACAAGATTTTCGAGGTACTGGAGGCGATGGCCGAGGTCGGCCTGCCGCTGCTGGTGCACGGTGAAGTCACCCGCGGCGAAATCGACGTATTCGACCGCGAAAAAGTCTTTATCGACGAGCACCTGAGCCGGGTGGTCGAGCGCTTCCCGACCCTGCGGGTGGTGTTCGAACACATCACCACCGGAGAGGCCGTGCAGTTCGTCGAGTCAGCCTCGGCCAATGTGGGGGCGACCATCACCGCCCATCACCTGCTGTACAACCGCAACCATATGCTGGTCGGTGGTATTCGCCCGCACTTCTACTGCCTGCCGATCCTCAAGCGCAACGTGCACCAGGACGCCCTGCTGGACGCGGCAACCAGCGGCAATCCGAAGTTCTTCCTCGGCACCGACTCGGCGCCCCATGCCCAGCACGCCAAGGAAGCCGCTTGCGGCTGCGCCGGCTGCTACACCGCCTACGCGGCCATCGAGCTGTATGCCGAAGCCTTCGAGCAACGCGGTGCGCTGGAGCGCCTGGAGGGCTTTGCCAGCCTGCACGGGGCGGACTTCTACGGCCTGCCGCGCAACACCGATCGCATCACCCTGGTCCGTGAAGACTGGACCGCCCCCACTTGCCTGCCGTTGGGCGAGCACACCGTCATACCGTTGCGCGCCGGCGAAACACTACGCTGGCGCCTGCAGGAGAACCACCCGTGAGCGAAGAACATTACGACGACGAACACAGCGGCTCCGGCGGTGGTGGCTCGCAGCATCCCATGGCGCAGCGCTTTCGCGGCTACCTGCCAGTGGTCATCGACGTCGAGACCGGTGGTTTCAATAGCGCCACCGATGCCTTGCTGGAAATTGCCGCAGTCACCGTGGGCATGGATGAAAAAGGCTTCCTGTTCCCCGAACACACCTATTTCCATCGGGTCGAACCCTTCGTCGGCGCCAATATCGAAGCCGCGGCACTGGAATTCACCGGCATCAAGCTGGACCATCCGCTGCGCATGGCGGTCAGCGAGGAAACTGCGCTGACTGACATCTTTCGTGGCGTGCGCAAGGCGCTCAAGGCCAACGGCTGTAAACGGGCCATTCTGGTCGGGCACAACAGCAGCTTCGACCTGGGCTTCCTGAACGCCGCGATCACCCGGCTGGACATGAAGCGTAACCCCTTCCACCCCTTCTCCAGCTTCGACACCGCCACCCTCGCCGGCCTCGCCTACGGCCAGACCGTGCTGGCCAAGGCCTGCCAGGCCGCCGGCATCGACTTCGATGGTCGCGAAGCCCATTCGGCCCGCTACGACACGGAAAAGACCGCCGAGCTGTTCTGCGGCATCGTCAACCGCTGGAAGGAAATGGGCGGCTGGGACGACTTCGCCGACTGACGGCGCGCGTCGGTGCCGCGCCCCGCGCATAAAAAACCCGGCCTAGGCCGGGTTCTTTTTTCGCCAGCGGTTACAGCTTGCTGGCGTGCTCCGACAGGTACGACGCCACGCCTTCCGGCGAGGCAGTCATGCCCTTGTCGCCTTTTTTCCAGTTGGCAGGGCAGACTTCACCGTGTTCTTCGGTGAACTGCAAGGCATCAACCAGACGCAGCAGCTCGTCCATATTACGGCCCAGCGGCAGGTCGTTGACGATCTGCGAACGCACCACGCCGTTCAGGTCGATCAGGAAGGCGCCGCGAAAGGCCACGCCGTCGTCGGACTCGACATCATAGGCCTTGGCGATTTCGTGTTTGACGTCGGCGGCCAGGGTGTACTTGACCGGGCCGATACCGCCCTGGTTGATCGGTGTGTTACGCCAGGCGTTGTGGGTGAAGTGCGAGTCGATGGACACACCGATCACTTCGACGTTGCGCGCCTGGAAGTCCGGAATACGGTGGTCCAGGGCGATCAGCTCGGAGGGGCAAACGAAGGTGAAGTCCAGCGGGTAGAAAAACACCAGGCCGTACTTGCCTTTGATGGCCGAAGACAAGCTGAAGCTCTCGACGATTTCACCGCTGCCCAACACGGCCGCAACGTCGAAGTCCGGGGCTTTTTTGCCTACGAGTACGCTCATACGATTTCTCCTGAAGTGATGAGGGGCGCGAGCCGGCCAAAGGTGGGCAGGCCCGTTCCGCAAGGGCGAACAATGATACACCCGGGTTTTCACCCTCGCCCACCGCTTTTGACCGCCGAGTCACGGTGCGGGCACGATCCATTGCCGTCGCCGCTGGGCGGGGGAAACCGACGAAACACCCTCTACAGCTTTGACAAGCATTCTCATTAACATTAGTATCTTTGCCACAAGCCCTCTTACGAAGACTTCCGCATGTACGTCTGCCTCTGCCAAGGTGTTACCGACGGTCAAATCCGCGATGCGATCTATGAAGGTTGCTGCAGCTACCGGGACGTGCGCGAGACCCTGGGCGTGGCCAGCCAGTGTGGCAAATGCGCCTGCCTGGCCAAGCAGGTGGTACGCGACACCCTGAGCGAGGTGCACAACGGCCAACGCACCGCGGGTTTCGCGGAATTCGTCGCGGCCTAAACACCTTTGTTCAGAAAAGCCGGGCACCCTGCCCGGCTTTTTAATGCCTGAAATTCAAGCACTTAGCCGCAAAATGCGGAACTCAAACATTCGTATTCAGATTAATTTTACCTTTAAATTCAAACACTTAGATTTGACAGCCAAATAACGCGGGGTCACTATTCATGCTTATTCACCTCTTCGCGCAATAGGCTACGGACATGAAAGGCGACAAGACAGTCATCCAGCATCTGAACAAGATCCTCGGCAACGAGCTGGTCGCAATCAACCAATACTTCCTGCATGCACGCATGTACGAGGATTGGGGCCTGAAAAAACTCGGCGAACACGAGTACCACGAGTCCATCGACGAGATGAAACACGCGGACAAGCTGATCAAACGCATCCTGTTCCTCGAGGGCCTGCCCAACCTGCAGGACCTGGGCAAGATCCTGATCGGTGAAAACACCCAGGAAATGCTCGAATGTGACCTCAAAGTCGAGCACAAGGCGCTGATCGACCTGAAAGAGGCGATCGCCTACTGCGAGACCATCGCCGACTACGCCACCCGCGAGCTGCTGGAAGACATCCTCTGCTCCGAGGAAGACCATATCGACTGGCTGGAAACCCAGCTGGGCTTGATCGGCAAGGTCGGGCTGGCCAACTACCTGCAGTCGCAAATGGGCGAATAAGCCCGGCGCCTGACCCGCGCCCCTAAAAAAACCCGCCGAGGCGGGTTTTTTTATACAGCGACTCGACTCAGGCACCGGCCTTTTGGGTCGCGTCCTTGATCAGGCTCTGCAGCTCACCCTTCTCGAACATCTCGGTCATGATGTCGCTGCCGCCGACCAGCTCACCGCCGACCCACAGCTGCGGGAAAGTCGGCCAGTTGGCGTACTTGGGCAGGTTGGCGCGGATTTCCGGATTCTGCAGGATGTCGACATAGGCGAATTTCTCGCCACAGGCCATCACCACCTGGGAAGCCTTGGACGAAAAGCCGCACTGCGGCGCATTTGGCGAGCCTTTCATGTACAGCAGAACCGTATTGTTGGCGATCTGCTCTTTGATGGTTTCGATAATATCCATGGAACACCTCGGCACTGAACTTTCCGACTCACGGGTCGGCACGGTGGCCGCATTGTAACGGAAAGGCAGGGGCTTGGCTCACCTGCCATCGGTCGACTTCACGCGGCCTCGATTTCGACCGCTACCCCGTTGAGCACCGCGTTGCCGGACAGGTCGAGCTGACGCTCGTCGGTCAGGTCGTTGGCACTGGCGCCGGGCTGTGCACAGGCGATGCCCAACTGCACCCCGGGCCGGGCATGACCCCAGCCATGGGGCAGGCTGACCACGCCGGGCATCATCTCCAGGCTGGCGGCCACCTCGACCTCCAGCGTGCCGACCCGCGAGCGCACCCGCACCCGCTGGCCATCGACCAGCCCGCGCCGACCGAGGTCATCGGGGTGCACCAACAGCTGATGGCGTGGCTTGCCTTTGACCAGGCGGTGGTAGTTGTGCATCCACGAATTGTTGCTGCGCACATGCCGGCGGCCGATCAATACCAATTCATCGGCACCCGGCAACGGCTGCCCGGCGAAACGCGGCAGGTCACCGAGAAACAGTGCCGGCGCCGCCTCGATGGCGCCCGAGGCGGTCTTCAGGCGCAGCGCCAAATTGGGCTTCAGCGGCCCGAGATCGATCCCGTGGGGAAACTCGCGCACGCTCGCCAGGGACAGACGCCGCTCGGCCTGGTCGCCATAAGGGCCCAGGCGCAGGCCCATGTCGACCATCTGCTGCGGCGCCAGGGTTGGCTTCAACTCGGTGCCATTGCGGGTGGCGAAGGCCTTGGCCAGGCCGATAAAGATTTCCCAGTCGTCCAGGGACCCGGCTGGCTTGGTCAGCACCGCCTCATTGAAGCGGGTGACGTTGCGCACCGCGAACATATTGAAGGTCATGTCGTAGTGGTCGTGTTCCAGCGGCCCGGTGGGCGGCAGGATCACATCGGCGTAGCGGGTGGTTTCGTTGATGTAGAAATCGATGCTGAGCATGAATTCCAGGCCGTCCAACGCCTGCTCCAGCTGGCGCCCGTTGGGCGTGGACAACACCGGATTGCCCGCCACGGTGACCAGCGCACGAACCTGCTCGGGTCCGGGGGTCAGCATCTCCTCCGCCAGGGCCGCCACCGGCAGTTCGCCGGCATATTCCGGCAAGCCGGACACACGACTTTGCCAACGGTTGAAATGGCCGCCAGAGGTCTTGCTGACCATGTCGATGGCCGGCTCGTTGCACAGCGCGCCCCCGACCCGATCGAGGTTGCCGGTGACCAGGTTGATCAGCTGGATCAACCAATGGCAAAGGCTACCGAACGCCTGCGTGGAAACGCCCATGCGCCCATAACAGACCGCCTTGTCCGCGGCCGCGAAGTCGCGGGCCAGTTGGCGTATCTGTTCGGCCGGCACGCCACAGCGGACGCTCATGGTTTCTGCGGTAAAACCCGCGATGGCCTCGCGCGCCTGCGCCAACCCGGCCACCGGCAGCGCACTGGCGCGGGTCAGGCCTTCCTCGAACAGGGTATTGAGCAGGCCGAACAGCAACGCGGCATCCTGCCCCGGGCGGACGAACAGGTGTTGATCGGCGATGCCGGCCGTTTCGCTGCGGCGAGGATCGACCACTACCAGCTTGCCGCCACGCGCCTTGAGGGCCTTAAGACGTTTTTCCACGTCCGGCACCGTCATCAGGCTGCCGTTGGACGCCAGGGGATTACCCCCCAGGATCAACATGAAGTCGGTCTGGTCGATATCCGGAATCGGCAGCAGCAGACCGTGCCCGTACATCTGCAAGCTCACGAGGTGATGGGGCAACTGGTCCACCGAGGTGGCGGAGAAGCGGTTGCGGGTTTTTAGCTGCCCCAGGAAGTAATTGCTGTGGGTCATCAACCCGTAGTTATGCACGCTGGGATTGCCCTGATAGACCGCCACGGCGTTTTGCCCATGACGGGCCTGGATCTCGACCAGGCGGCTGGCGACCAGCTCAAAAGCCTCTTGCCATTCCATCGCCTGCCATTCGTCCCCCACACGCCGCATGGGTTGGCGCAGGCGATCGGGGTCGGCCTGGATGTCCTGCAGGGCCACCGCCTTGGGGCAGATATGGCCGCGGCTGAAGCTGTCTTGGGGGTCGCCCTTGATGGACAGGATCTGCTGGCTGCCATCGGCCTGTAGCGCGGTCTCGATGGTCAGGCCGCAAATGGCTTCGCACAGATGGCAAGCACGGTGGTGAAGGGTCGTGGTCATGGCCTGGCCTCTTGTGGTGGAGTGGGCCGGTACCGGAGCCGCCCAACCAGCACTATGGCGTTCCTCCGGAGCGCCGGCCATCAGCGTTCGCCGCATGAATCAAGCGGCATCAGGCCAGCCAATAGGCACTGGCAGCGGCGCCCGCCTCCCAGCGATCGCCCTGAACAACCGCGCACAGCGGGGTGCCGGCGGTATTCAGCCTGCAGGACTGGCCGTTCAAGGGGTTAAGAGAAGGTGGAGCGAGAAAATGTCAGCCCTTGGCCATGCGCTTTGTGAGAGGCCAAGGGCTGAGCTAGACACGTTACATGGACTTCCGGTGTCCCAAGCAACACTCTAGGACTCTACCGACGATTTGGCCACCGAAATCCGGGCCGTGGGCCTATCAGAACAGCATGGTAGCGCCGAAAAATGCAGCAAAAGGTTCTGAGGGCGGCCGCGCAGTCACTGCAGGCAGCGCCGCCAGTCTCATGCGTCCCGCGCTCCACTGAAGTGGAGGATTAAACCCCCACCGAGTAATCAAGCGGGTGTCCGAGCGGCAACGTCCGGCAGCGCAGCAAGGCGGGACAGTGTCGATTGGCACGCGTCGACAACATCATTGGGCAGGAGGCCCGCCCTCGGGCCGAAGCTGTGGTGGGGTGATCCCTGTACACCACTCCGATAGCCTGACCGCCTTCAGCGCGAGGGGACGCCTCCCACAGGGCACGTGCGGCCAGTGTCCACAGGCCCTGGTAGAGGGCCACGGACCGCTAACGCCCTGTCCTGCACCTCTGCCTAGCAAACCCAATTCACACTGGAACCGGAGTCCCGCAATCCGTGCCTCGGCCTGCATGTGTGGATAGCTTACCGACAGGCCTTCGGCAGCACTCGCGGCCTCTCCCCGAAACACGTGGCAGTGCTGAGCTTCGCCTAAGCCTGTTGACTCTCCACCTTGTCGCGGCACCCGGCGGGCCCTGACAATCTGTCGTAGAATACATCGCCAGTATAGGCGGCAGCGCTTGAATCAGGCCAGGATACCCGCCTGAGTGGGCAGAATGGCGGATGGCCTCGAGCCCGGTGCCGGGCCACGCCTTTGCGGGCGTGCATCCATTGTGCCCGCGAAAGCGCTCTTTCGTCATGCCCGCCAGGGGGAACCCAGCACGGGACTGTAGCCACTCACTTCTTGCATCGCCGGGCCAGACGCTGGCCTCAACCGGCCCTAGCGGCCTACACGGATGGCCCATGCAATATGTCTTTTCGGAAGTCCTCAACGACCTGACCGATTACTTCATAGTCGGCGACCTGTTGCTGCTTCAACGCTTCAAGGACCAGCAGCAGCTCAGCGACGATCTGGCCAGCGAGTTCGTGTCTGGCGAAAGCGGCGACAAGGCGGTGCGTGAAGGAGTGATAATCCCGCTCGCGGGCATCGAGAACCTCCCTTACACCATTTTGTTCACCCTCCCCCCCTCCTCCCCTGAATTACTCAAACCCGAGAGTCGACTCCAGCATCGCCGCAGCGGTTATGCGCTGCAGGTGGCGCACCGCCGGGTTCAGCTCTTTACATGGCCGATTTTGCAACATTTCACGCCCAACAGCGTGGACCAATTGCTCAGGAGGTTGCAGCAACCCGGCAGGCCCACCATCGAAGTGGAGAACGGCTGGTATCAAGTGGAAATCCTGGGCGGTGAGGTCCGGCGCGAAGGCGGGTTCGAACCGGCGTTCGAATTCGTTTTGAGCAAAACCAACTTGCCCGTGGAGTGCAGCGGGGTAGACACCCACTATCGCTTTACCATCATGTGCAGCGCTGAGCCCGCGGGTTAACGTCATGCGCAACCGTTGACTTTTCGGCCTATCGTGACCTGACCACACACGGTGTGTTCGGCGCAGTCCTCGTGCCCTGCGCGCTAGCCGCGCGCCCGGCAGGTCGACATGCTGCCCTCCCGGCGGCCCAGCGTCAGTGGCCAGGCACCCAGCCCGCATTGATTGCCAACCAGCTTGGCCCCAGTGTACAAATGCTGCTCTCGACGTACGCCAAGTGGCTCAGCTCCACGTCGTATTGGCAGAGCTAGATAAACTCCCAAGTGGTACGCAATGGGTACAAGCAAATGCCGAGCCCTGCTGTACACCGCGTCCACTGAGGCCCGCACTAGTACAGTGCGACATTTCCTTATAAGATCGCGTCTTCCCCGTTTCGTCGCACTGTGCGGCCCCCTGCCGCAGGTTCCGTCCGTTATTGCATTACACCGACCCCGAACCTGCGCCCCCGCTGTCAAAAGGTAGTCATTATGAGCGCACGGCACTTTCTCTCGCTGATGGATTGCACGTTTCAGGAGCTGCAAAGCCTGATTCGTCGCGGCATCGAGCTGAAGGACCTGCGAAACCGCGGCGTGGTGTTCGAGCCGCTGAAAAATCGGGTGCTGGGCATGCTCTTCGAAAAAGCCTCGACCCGTACCCGCCTGTCGTTCGAGGCCGGCATGATCCAACTGGGCGGACAGGCGATTTTCCTGTCCCCGCGCGACACCCAACTGGGCCGCGGCGAACCCATAGGCGACGCGGCCATCGTGATGTCGCGCATGCTTGACGGCATGATGATCCGCACCTTTGCCCACAGCACCCTGACCACCTTTGCGGCGCATTCCCGGGTACCGGTGATCAATGGCCTGTCGGACGACCTGCACCCCTGCCAGTTGTTGGCCGATATGCAGACCTTCGTCGAACAGCGTGGCAGCATTGCCGGCAAGACGGTGGCTTGGATCGGCGACGGCAATAATGTCTGCAACAGTTACATCGAGGCGGCCGTGCAGTTCGACTTCCAGCTGCGGGTCGCCTGCCCCGAAGGTTTCGAACCCAACCCGGTCTTCGTCGAACGGGCCGCGGGGCGCCTGAGCATAGTGCGCGACCCGCGCGAGGCGGTCGCAGGCGCCCATCTGGTCAGCACCGATGTCTGGACCTCCATGGGCCAGGAGCAGGAGGCCGATCAGCGCTTGGCGTTGTTTCACCCCTACCAGGTGACCCGCGCGCTGCTCGACCAGGCGGCGCCCGAGGTGCTGTTCATGCACTGCCTGCCGGCCCACCGGGGGGAGGAAATCAGCCTCGACCTGTTGGACGATCCACGCGCCGTGGCCTGGGACCAGGCGGAAAACCGTCTGCATGTGCAAAAGGCGCTGCTGGAGTTCCTGATCGACCCGGCGTACCAGCACGCATGAGCCAGCCCCTGTTGTTGAACCTGCGCGACCTGGCCTGTGGCTTCCACGCGCAGCGCGTGGTGCAGGGCCTGAACCTGCACCTGAACCAGGGCGATATCGGCTGTTTGCTGGGGCCTTCCGGCTGCGGCAAGACCACCACGCTGCGCGCCATCGCCGGCTTCGAAGCGGTGCTGGAAGGCGAGATCCAGCTGGCCGGTGAGGTGATTTCCAGCCCCGGCTTTACCCTGGCCCCGGAAAAACGCCGCATCGGCATGGTGTTCCAGGATTACGCGCTGTTTCCCCACCTGAGCGTGGCGCAGAACATCGCCTTCGGCATTCGCCAGCACCCGGACCAGGCGCGCATCACCGCCGAGCTGCTGGAGCTGGTCAAGCTCGGCGCGCTGGGTAATCGCTACCCCCATGAACTCTCGGGCGGCCAGCAGCAGCGGGTCGCCCTGGCCCGCGCCCTGGCGCCGGAGCCGCGCCTGCTGCTGCTCGACGAGCCGTTTTCAAACCTCGATGGGGAACTGCGCCGGCGCCTGAGTCATGAGGTCCGCGACATCCTCAAGGCACGCGGCACCAGCGCGATCCTGGTGACCCACGACCAGGAAGAAGCCTTCGCCGTCAGTGACCATATCGGGGTGTTTCACGAGGGTCGGCTGCAGCAATGGGACACACCCTACAACCTCTACCATGAGCCGCTGACGCCCTTTGTCGCCAGCTTTATCGGCCAGGGGTATTTTATTCGCGGCCAGCTGCTGAGCCCCGATTCGGTACAGACCGAGCTTGGGTTGATCCGCGGCAACCGTGCCTACACCTGGCCGATCGGCAGCGCCGTGGATGTGCTGCTGCGCCCGGATGACATCGTCTACGCCCCGGACAGCCCGCTCAAGGCCCTGATCGTCGGCAAGACGTTCCTGGGCGCCGCGACGCTGTACCGGCTGCAACTGCCCACCGGCAGCCAGCTCGAATCGATCTTTCCCAGTCATGCCGATCATCTGCCGGGTCACCAGGTCGGCATCCGGGTCGCCGCCGACCATCTGGTGGTCTTCCCGGTACCGGGCAGCGTGGCGGCCCAGCTCAATCTGGGCGAATCAGGTGTGCGCCGCTACAGCACCACCACCTGATCGCGGCCCTCCGCCTTGGCCTTTTGCAGGGCGTGATCGGCGCGTTGCAGGGACTGGGCCCAGGGCTCTGGCGTGCAATAGCCACTGACGCCGACGGACAAGGTCAGGTGCAGCTCAGGGCATCCCTGCCACTGCTGCCCGGCGATCGCTTCGCGCAGGCGCTCCAGCATCTGCAGCGCCCCGGCGATATCGGTCTGCGACAAGACCAGCAAGAACTCCTCGTGACCGATGCGCGCGGCGAAATCCACATCGCGAATGGCCTGCTCGAAGTGCCGCGCCAACTGGTTCAACACGCCCTCACCCGCGGTGTGGCCATAGCGCTCGTTGACCGTCTTGAAGTGGTCCAGTTCGATCATGCACAGCACGAAGCGGTAGGTGCCGCGGTCCGCCAGGGCCTTTTGCTGGGCCAGCAGCTCACGGGCAAAGCGGCGGTTGTACAGCCCCGTCACCTCGTCGGTAATCACCAGCTGCTGGATGCGCTCGAGGGCCTGATTGAGATCGCGATTGCGCTCCTGCAGCGTACGGCGCAGACCACTCATCTCCAGCCCGAGCATCGACATGCCGGCCATCAGCACGAAAAATGCCATGGCTTGCAGCCCTTCGACGCGCAGCTCCAGTGCCCCGTCGCGCCGAGCCAGGGCGCCTACCAACAGGCCGTAACAAATCGTGGTGAACAGTCCGATCTTCACGAAACCGCGCAGGTCCAGGGAAAAGGCGCCGAACATCAGCGCCATCAACGCCATCATCAGGAACAGGAAACGCTGGCCGTCGGCAAAATAGGCCGTCACGAACACCAGAGCGATGGCCCAGGCCATCTGCGGCAGGGTCAGGCTGGGATCATGGAAGCGCAGGTTGAGGTTCAACCACATCAGCAGCAGCATTACCAGGCAACTGGCGCAGACCACGAAGCTCAGCACCCCCATGCCCGCCAGGCTCAGTTGCATAAAGCCGCCGGCATAGGCCAGCCAGCACAGCAGCAGGTGCAACAACGAGGCGCTGCTGGCCATCAGGGTGCGGCGGATGCGCAACAGCTGATTACGAGAGGGCTGCATAACCGCTCCTTGGTAAAAAGTCGCCGCAGTATACGTGGTCACCCGTCCTCGTGCCGCACCGGGCGCGCTGGCTGGACTGCGCGCCACGCCGGACCTGCAGCCTCGCTGAACGGAAGGCTGGCATATCGAACGTCAGGCGGTCCTACTGCTCGCCGCTGCGCACGCGTTTCACCGCGTCCAACCAGCCGGCGTACAAGCGCTGGCGATGGGTGGCGTCCATGCGCGGCGCGAAACGCTGCTGACGTTGCCAGTGGCCGGAAATCTCCTCAAGGTCGCGAAACAGCCCCGCCTTGAGGCCCGCCAGGTACGCGACCCCCAGGGCCGTGGTCTCGGTGACCTGCGGTCGCTCCACCGTGACCCCGAGGATATCGGCCAAGAATTGCATGACCCAGTTGTTTTCCACCATGCCCCCATCGACCCGCAGGGCGCTGGGCGCCGCCGCGCCATCCTGGCGCATGGCCTCGAGCAGGTCGCAGGTCTGGTAGCACACCGACTGCAGCCCGGCCGTGACGATCTCCTTGATGCCGGTGTCGCGGGTCAGCCCGAAGATCGCCCCTCGCGCCTTGGGGTCCCAATAGGGGGCGCCGAGGCCGGTGAAGGCCGGTACCAGGTAAACCCCGCAGGCATCTCCGGTCTGCTCGGCCAGCGCTTCGCTGTCGCGGGCATGGCTGATCAGCTTGATGCCGTCGCGCAGCCACTGCACCGCGGCGCCCGCGACGAAGATGCTACCTTCCACCGCATAGGTGACCTGGCCATTGAGCCGGTAGGCGACCGTGGTCAACAGCCGGTGTTTCGAGGTCACCGGCGTACTGCCGGTGTTCTGAATCATAAAACAGCCGGTGCCGTAGGTGCTTTTGACCATGCCGGGACTGAAACAGGCCTGGCCGATCAGCGCCGCTTGCTGGTCGCCGGCCATGCCCAGCACGGGAATGGCCGCACCCAGCCAATCCGGCTCGATGCTGCCGAAGTCCGCCGCGCAGTCGAGGACCTCCGGCAGCAGGCCGGCCGGTATCTCGAACAGGGCCAGCAGCTCCGCATCCCAGGTCTGGCTGTGAATATTGAACAGCAAGGTGCGCGAAGCATTGGTCGCGTCGGTCTTGTGCGAGCGGCCGCCGGTCAGGCGCCAGAGCAGAAAACTGTCGACCGTGCCGAATCGCAGCTCGCCACGCTCGGCACGCTGGCGCGCGCCTTCGACGTTGTCGAGGATCCAGCGCAGTTTGGTGCCGGAGAAATAGGGATCGATCAACAGCCCGGTCTTGCCGGCCACCAGCGCCTCATGCCCGGCGGCCTTCAGGCCGGCGCAGTAATCCGCCGTGCGTCGGTCCTGCCAGACGATGGCCGGGTGAATCGGCACGCCAGTGGCCGCGTCCCACACCAGCGTGGTCTCGCGCTGATTGGTGATGCCGATCGCCGCGATCGCCGCCGGGTCCAAGCCGCTCTGCGCCAGTGCCTCGCGGCAGACCTTGAGCGTGCTCTGCCAGAGCTCCTCGCCATCGTGCTCGACCCAGCCGTCCTGGGGGAAAAACTGCTGGAACTCCTGTTGAGCCCTTGCCAGCGGCTGGCCCTCGGCGTTGAAGATGATCGCACGGCTGCTGGTGGTGCCTTGGTCGATGGCGAGCAGGTACTGGGGCATCGGTGTTCCTTATTGTTCTGGCAAACAGGGTTGAGAAGCGGCCGACGCTCAGCCGCGACCAATGTGGGCGAAGTGGCCCTGGGTGTGCAGCGCCAACACAGCCGCCGGCAGTTCCACTTCCAGGCCACGGCGACCGGCACTGACGAACAGGCTGGGCAGCGCCTGGGCCGATGCATCGATAAAGGTCCGCAGGCGCTTTTTCTGGCCCAGGGGACTGATACCGCCGACCAGGTAACCGCTGGAACGCTGCGCGACGTGTGGATCGGCCATGTCCAATTTCTTTACCGCCGCCGCCTGGGCCAACGCTTTCAAGTCGAGGCTACCAGCGACCGGCACCACGGCCACCAACAGCTCGCCCTTTTCGCTGACCACCAGCAGGGTCTTGAACACCCGTGCCGGGTCGAGGCCCAGTTTCTCGGCAGCCTCAAGGCCATAGGAACTCGACTTGGGGTCGTGCTCATAGCTGTACACCCGATGCTCGGCATGGGCTTTTTTCAACAGGTCGATGGCAGGCGTCATGTTCGAATGTGAAAATCGGCGGACAGGATCGACGTACCTTAGCGGAAAAGTCTTCGGCCAGCAGCACCTGCCGTGCAGAATCGGCGCAGCGGTCACTAAAATCCCGACGCAGGGCTCTGGCCCGGCATGCGGCGGCGCCACCAGCAAGGCCCTTACGCGGGCGCCTCGAACGATACGGTGCCGAACCTCCGCTAGCCTGCATCGAACAGGCCAACTGACGGTATACTGCCGCGCATTCCAAGGAGGCCTTCATGAGCCTAGCCCCCCGGCAGCAGAACATTCTCGACCTCGCGCGCGAACGCGGCTACGTCAGCATCGACGAGTTGGCCTGCGCCTTTACCGTCACGCCCCAGACCATTCGCCGCGACATCAACCAGCTCGCCGAACTCGGCCTGCTGCGGCGCACCCACGGCGGCGCCGCCAGCGAGGCCTCGAGCACACAGAACACCGCCTACACCATGCGCGCCGGACTGATGCGTGAGGAAAAGCAGCGCATCGCCGAGGCGATTGCCAGCCAGATACCCGATCACGCGTCCTTGTTCATCAGCATCGGTACCACCACCGAAGCCGTTGCCCGCGCGCTGCTCAACCACCGCGGTCTGAAGATCATCACCAACAACCTGCACGTGGCCGCGCAACTCAGCGACAAGCAGGATTTCGAGGTGCTGGTGGCAGGCGGCACGGTGCGCAGCGACGGCGGCATCGTTGGCCAAGCCGCCGTGGATTTTATCCAGCAGTTCAAGGTCGATTTCGCCCTGATGGGCATCAGTGGCATCGACGAGGACGGCAGCCTGCTGGACTTCGACTACCAGGAAGTCCGAGTCTCCCAGGCCATCATCGACAACGCGCGGCAGGTGATACTGGCCGCCGACTCGAGCAAGTTCGGCCGCAACGCGGTGGTCCGCCTGGGCTCGCTCAGCCTGATCGACCGGCTCTTCACCGACAGCGCCCCACCCGCCGCCATCAGCCAGTTGCTGCACGAGCACAAGATCCACCTCGACCTGGTCTGAGTGCCGGCACCGGGCACGAGGATCGGGGCCAGGCCGACCCAGCTTTTTTGTGAACCAGCCAGCGCGAATCCGAACATGGTGCTGGTCAAGGGCGTTGCCTTGGGCTACCATTTTCGAAAGTGAACATTTTAAGTTCAGATCCGAGATAGCGAGGTTCGAAAATGCTACCCCAACCCCATCCAGTCGCCGACCTCTATGACCTCGCGGTAATTGGCGGCGGCATCAACGGCGTGGGGATCGCCGCCGACGCGGCGGGGCGCGGCCTGTCGGTCTACCTGTGCGAAAAGGATGACCTGGCCCAGCACACCTCCTCGGCCAGCAGCAAGCTGATCCACGGTGGCCTGCGCTACCTGGAGCATTACGAGTTTCGCCTGGTCCGCGAAGCCCTGGCCGAACGTGAGGTGTTGCTGGCCAAGGCGCCGCATATCGTCAAGGCCATGCGTTTTGTCCTGCCGCATCGTCCCCACCTGCGGCCGGCCTGGCTGATCCGCGCGGGCATGTTTCTCTATGACCACCTGGGCAAGCGCGAGAAGCTACCGGGCTCCCATGGCCTGCGGTTCGCGGCCGACAGCCCGCTGAAAGCCGAAATCACCCAGGGCTTCGAGTATTCCGACTGCTGGGTAGACGATGCACGGCTGGTGGTGCTCAACGCCATGGCCGCCCGTGAGCAGGGCGCCCAGGTACAGACCCGTACCCGCTGCCTCAGTGCGCAACGCGCCGACGGGCTCTGGCACCTGCAGCTCGAACGTGCGGACGGCAGCCAGTTCAGCATTCGTGCCCGCGGCCTGGTCAATGCCGCCGGCCCCTGGGTGGCCCGGTTTATCAAGGACGACTTGAAGTTGAAGTCGCCCTACGGCATTCGCCTGATCCAGGGCAGCCATATCGTGGTCCCACGGCTGTACGAGGGCGAACAGGCCTATATCCTGCAGAACGAGGACCGGCGCATCGTCTTCGCCATGCCTTACCTCGGCCAGTTCACCCTGATCGGCACCACCGACCGGGAATACCAGGGCGACCCGGCCCTGGTGAGTATCAGCGAAGAGGAAACCGATTACCTGCTCGGCGTGGTCAACGCGCACTTCAAGCGCCAGGTGGCCCGCGGCGATATCCTGCACACCTACGCCGGCGTGCGACCACTGTGCGATGACGAATCCGATGATCCGTCGGCGGTGACCCGCGACTACACCCTGTCGCTCTCGGGTGGCAGCGGCGAAGCGCCCTTGCTGTCGGTGTTCGGCGGTAAACTGACCACCTACCGCAAGCTGGCGGAATCGGCCATGGCGCAGTTGCAGTCGTTCTATCCGGGCCTTCGGCCCAGCTGGACGGCTACCGCAGCCCTGCCTGGCGGCGAGCAAATGGGCAGCCCAGCGGCGCTGTCACAGGCCCTGCTGACGCGCTTCGAGTGGTTGTCGGCCAGCCTGGCGCAGCGCTGGGCCAGCACCTATGGCCAGCGCACCTGGCAACTGCTGGAGCAAGTGCAATCGGTCCAGGACTTGGGCGAACACCTCGGTGGCGAGCTGTATGCCCGGGAAGTGGAGTACCTGCGCCGTGTGGAGTGGGCCTGTGAAGCGGCGGACATTCTCTGGCGCCGGACCAAACTCGGCCTGTTTATGACCCCCGCGC
This sequence comes from Pseudomonas sp., assembly GCF_040514055.1. Lineage (GTDB taxonomy): Bacteria > Pseudomonadota > Gammaproteobacteria > Pseudomonadales > Pseudomonadaceae > Aquipseudomonas. The sequence continues at coordinate 91,371 of NZ_JBEVDL010000083.1, read as the reverse complement.
AGCAGGCACGCTTGAGCCAGTACCTGCTCGAACACCCGTTGGCGGACCGCGTCGACGCTGCCTGAACGCGCAAATCCGTTCACAACGCGCCCACAGTCGTCGCCTCGGGGCGCGCCGCCAGTCGTTCCCTGAGGTCCAGGCCTCGGGCCTGCTGGGCCTTGAGATAGGGCAGTACCGCCGCCAGCAGCGGCGCCTTGAAAGCCGCCTGGAAGCGGTGCGCCAAACCCGGGATCAACACCAGTTGGCTGCCCCGGATATGGGCCGCCACGTGCACGCCATGCATCACCGGCAACAACGGGTCGGCCGTACCGTGCACCACCAGGGTCGGCATCCGCAGGCGCTCAAGCAAGGCCACACGGCTCGGCTCGGCGAGAATCGCCATCAACTGGCGCTCCACGCCCGCGGGGTTGAATGCCCGCGCATAGGCCTGACGCGCCTGTTGCCGCAGCGCCGCACGATCATCCGCCACCCGCGGGCTGCCCAGCGCAGTTAGCAGGTCGACCTGTTGCTCCAGCGCCAATGTCCGGTTGGCCGCGTCGCGCCGCCCCAGCAAGGTCAACAGCGCCGGCGTGGGGGACGGCAGACCGGGGGCACTGGAGCTGGTCATCAGCAGGGTCAGACTCAATACCCGCTGCGGCGCCCGGTCCGCCAGGTGCTGGGCGATCATACCCCCCAGGCTGGCGCCCAACACATGAAAGGATTCAACGCCCAGTGCATCCATCAGGCCTAGCGCGTCGCCGGCCATGTCACGCAGGCTATAGGGGGCCGACAGCGGCAAACCCAGCCGATAGCGCACCACCTGGTAGGTCAGGCTGGCTTGCGGTACTGCCCGGACCCAGACGGACAGCCCGACATCGCGGTTGTCGAAGCGAATGACCCGCAGCCCCTGTTCGCAGAGGGCCAGCAGCACCTCGTCTGGCCAGTCCACCAGTTGCCCGCCCAACCCCATCACCAGCAGCAGGGTCGGGTCACCGGGACGACCCATGCTCTGGTACGCCAGGCGCACCTCACCCACCTCGGCCAGCAGGGTTGGCGCCTGCAGGTCGCAACGCGGCGCCGCCGCGACGGTAGTGCTGGCCAACCATCCGGTCAACAGCAACCCCAGCAGCGCAACCATCGGTCTAGCCATAAAACCACCCACACGCAGATCCCCAGTAGAGCGCGAGTGTGATGACAGTCCGCCGCGCGCGCTGCCACAAACCGGTGACAGTTTGATGAACGGCGCCCGGCGGTCATTCCAAATGAGCGACGCGTAACGCCGTATCGCGCCCAACCAGGTTCGGCGCGGCCGTGCGGGTAGTGTCCACCGGCCCTAGGCGAACTGCCGGCGCAGCTCGCGGGCCGCCGCGACCATGGTGCTCAGGGCCGCCTCGGTTTCCGCCCAACCACGGGTCTTCAGGCCGCAATCGGGATTGATCCACAACCGCTCGGCCGGGATGCGCCGCACGGCCTTGTGGATCAGCTCGACCATCGCCGCCCGCGTCGGCACCCTGGGCGAATGGATGTCATACAGCCCGGGGCCGATGGCATTGGGGTAGTTGAAGGTTTCAAAAGCCTCCAGCAGTTGCATGTCCGAGCGCGACGTCTCGATGCTGATGACATCGGCGTCCAGGGCGGCGATCGCCTCGATCACGTCGTTGAACTCGCTGTAGCACATATGGGTGTGGATTTGCGTCGCATCAGCCACCCCGCTGGCGCACAACCGGAAGGCCTCGGTGGCCCATTCCAGGTACGCCGGCCAGTGCGCCCGACGCAGTGGCAGTCCTTCGCGAAAAGCCGCCTCGTCGATTTGCACGATGCCGATGCCGGCCGCTTCCAGGTCGCAGACTTCGTCCCGCAGGGCCAGCGCCAACTGCTGCGCCTGGGTCTCGCGCGGCAGATCCTCGCGGGCGAAGGACCACATCAGCATGGTCACCGGACCAGTCAGCATGCCCTTCAGCGGTTTCTCGGTCAGGCCCTGGGCGTAGCGGATCCAGTCCAGGGTCATGGCCCGCGGCCGGCTCAGGTCGCCGACGATCAACGCCGGTTTGACGCAACGCGAACCATAGCTCTGGACCCAGCCAAAACGGGTAAAGGCGTAGCCGTCCAGCTGCTCGGCAAAGTACTCGACCATGTCGTTGCGCTCGGCCTCGCCATGCACCAGCACATCCAGCCCCAACAGCTCCTGCAACTGCACCGCCTGACGGATTTCGCCCTGCATGGCGGCGGTGTACTCGGCCACCGACAGGCGACCCTGCTTGCACGCCTGGCGAGCCTGGCGGATCGCCGGGGTCTGCGGAAAGGAGCCGATGGTGGTGGTGGGAAACAGCGGCAGCGGCCGGACCCGCCGTTGCACTTCGCTGCGCTCGGCATAGGCTGAGCGACGCTGGCTGTGCGCCGGCTCGACCGCCGCCAGCCGCGCCTGCACGGCGGGATCGTGGATGCGTCGGGACTGCGTGCGGGCCTGACCCACGGCCCTGCTCTCGGCCAGGGCCTGCTGCACACGGGCACTGTTGGGATCGCCCAGGGCAGTGGCGAGCAGGGCGATCTCCGCACATTTTTGCTGGGCGAAGGCCAGCCAGCCGCGCAACTCGTCGTCCAAGTGCTCTTCCCGGTCCAGGTCGACCGGGCAGTGCAACAGCGAGCAGGAACTGCCGACCCAGAGGTTGTCGGCGAAATGCGCCTGGGCCTGTTGCAGGGTCGCCAGCGCGGCCTCCAGGTCACAGCGCCAGACGTTGCGCCCATTGACCACGCCCAGGGACAGTACCTTGTAGCGCGGCAACCGGTCGAGCACCTGCGGCAACTGCTCCGGCGCGCGCACCAGGTCGATATGCAAGCCCTGCACCGGCAACCCCACGGCCAGTCCGAGGTTGTCTTCCAGCGCACCAAAATAGGTGGCCAGGAGTTTTTTCAGGGGCGACCACTGCAGCAGGTTGTAGGCCCGCTCGAAGGCTGAGCGCCATTCCAGCGGCAAGTCCAGGCAGAGTATCGGCTCGTCCAGCTGCACCCACTCCACGCCCTGGGCGGCCAGCCGCTCGAGGATCTCACCGTAGACCGGCAACAAGCGCTCGAGCAGGGCCAATTTGTCGAAGCCGGCTGGACCCTTGACCTTGCCCAGCCACAGGTAGGTCAGCGGACCGATCAGCACCGGCTTGACCCGGTGCCCCAGCGCGTGGGCCTCGTCGACCTCTTCGAAGAGCTGCTCCCAGCTCAGCCGGAACTGTTGATCGGCGCTGAACTCCGGCACCAGGTAGTGGTAGTTGCTATCAAACCACTTGGTCATCTCCTGGGCATGGCCACCGCCGCAGCAACCGTCGGCCCCCTCCTCACGGCCGCGGGCCATGGCGAACAGGGTGTCCAGGGTGGGCACGCCACCGGCGGGCAGGAATCGCGACGGAACCACGCCAAAGGCCAGGGAATGACTCAACACCTGGTCGTACCAGGCAAAATCACCCACCGGCAGCAGGTCGATGCCCGCCTCCCGCTGGGCCTGCCAATGCCGGGCCCGCAATGCCCGCCCCGCGGCCCGCAGCCCGGCCTCGTCCAGCTCGCCCCGCCAATGGGCCTCCAGGGCTTTTTTCAGTTCACGGTCCTGTCCGATGCGGGGATAACCGAGGGTGTGTGCCAGTGCCATGCCATCGCTCCATTCAAATGATGGCGTATTGTCGACAGGCACTGGCACATGAGGCAAACTCAGCCTATTCCAGACCAACACAAGTATTTTTCATGCAAGATCGCCTGCTATCGCCGTTTCTTCTCGGCTGCCTGGCCACGGGCTGGAGCGCCGGCGTATTCGCCGCCGCCCCCGTGGCCTCCGCCGAGCAGCCGCTGTGGCTGCTGGAGCAGCCGCAGCCCGGCAACCCCATGCAGACCGCTCGCCTGCCCGGCCTGGCGTCCGTCCTGCCCTACCAGAGCCCAGCCACCTTGATGCTCAGTTGCCACCCGGGGGCACGGACCCTCGGCCTCGAGCTGCAGATCGCCGCCACCGAACTGGGTTTTGCCGTCGATGCCTTCGAGGGTCCGGATGCCACCGCTCACGGCCCCCTGCGCCTGGCCCTCGGCGCCCAGGCCGGTCACCGCTATGCGGTCAACGGGGCATTTCGCCAAGCAGGTCGTTATCAAGTGGGCACGGTCTTCGCCTTCGGCATGACGCCCGCCGCCGCGGACCTGACCGCCTGGATGAGCGACGCGGCGCGGGGCGAGACGCTGCGCCTGTCGCTGTCGGCGGCCGAGCCCGGACAGCCCGCATTGACCGGTGAATTTCGTCTGCCCGGCGACCCGGCGGGCCTGCGCCAGGCCCTAAGCCCCTGCCTCACAGTAGCCACTCCTTGAACGCGAGGTTTTCCCATGTTGGAAATGCGTCACCTGAAGACCCTGCACGCCCTGCGCGAAGCGGACAGCCTGGTCGAAGCCGCCGAACGCCTGCACCTCACCCAGTCGGCGCTGTCCCACCAGTTCAAGGAGCTCGAAGAGCGCCTTGGCATGCAGCTCTTCGTGCGCAAGACCAAGCCGGTGCGGTTCACCAGCGCCGGCCTGCGCCTGCTGCAGTTGGCCGACCAGGTGCTGCCGCAACTGCGGGCCGCCGCACGGGACTTGGCGCGTCTGGCCGGCGGCACTGCGGGACGGCTGCATATGGCCATCGAGTGCCACAGCTGTTTCCAGTGGCTGATGCCGACCATCGACCAGTTCCGTGACGCCTGGCCGGAGGTCGAACTGGACCTGGCCTCGGGCTTTTCCTTCGCCCCGTTACCGGCCCTCGCGCGCGGCGACCTGGACCTGGTGGTGACCTCCGACCCACTGGAGCTGGCGGGCATCACCTATGTGCCGCTGTTCACCTACGAGGCCATGCTCGCGGTGGCCAACCAGCACCCCCTGGCCGGCAAGGCCTACATTCAACCCGAGGATCTTGGCGGCGAGACCCTGATCACCTACCCGGTGGAACGCGACCGCCTGGACATTTTCACCCGCTTTCTCGAACCAGCCGAGGTCGAACCGGCGCAGGTGCGCACCTCTGAACTGACGGTGATGATGATGCAACTGGTGGCCAGCGGGCGCGGCGTCTGCGGCCTGCCCAACTGGGCGCTGCACGAATACAGCTCCCGGGGCTACGTCACCGCCAAGCGCCTGGGTGACAAGGGCCTGTTCGCCACCCTCTACGCCGGGATCCGCACCGATATGCTGGACGCGCCCTTTATGCGCGATTTTCTACTGACGGCCAAGGACACCTCCTTCGCCAACCTCGAAGGGGTCAGCGCGGCCCGCGGCTAAGCGTGCGCCAGCACCCCGTGGGCGCCACCGCCGGTCCTGGACGGGCGCGGCAACCTGGCCGGTGCGCTGCGTTTGCGCGGCCAGACCATCGGCTTGCCCCTAGGCTCGGCGAAGGCACCGGGCAACCACGCCCTCGGGACGCGGCCTTTAGCGCCGGAACACCACCTGCGCCGCGGGCAGCACCTGCAACGGCCGTTGAGGCTGAATCAACTCGGCCAACAGCCAGTTGTGGTGGGCGATGATCTGCTCGGCCTTGAGTACCGGACGGTCCTTGGTGGTGTGGGCATCGCCCACCAGGCGCACGGCGAACCCCTCGCTGGCGGCGCGGCGCACCAGGGTGTCGACGCAAAACTCGGTCGCATAACCGCAGATAAACAGCTCCTGCACGTCCAGTTCACTCAACAGCAAGGCCAGCTCCGTGTCGAGAAAGCCATCGCAGGCACTCTTGCGCACGACCCGATCCCGCTCATCGCGCTGCAAACCCGGGTGCAGCTGCCAGCCCAGGCAACCCGGCTCCAGGCCCGAACCCGGCGGACCATCATGCTGGATATACAACACCGGCACCTCCTGGGCACGGGCGCGCGCGGCCAGGCCATTGATGCGTTCGAGCACCGCCTGGGCCTGGTAGGGCGCCGGCTCGCAAAGAAAAAGTCCCGCCTGTACATCGACGATCAACAATGCCTGTCCCATCCCGCCTCCTGGTCGGCCAAAGCGTCAGATTACCCTATCCATCAGCCAGGCGAGACTGGGACCTGTGGACATCACCATCGCGAGTCACGTTGCCGCGAAGACGGGCCCCTGGCCCTACAGAGGCGCGCCAGGCCGTCGCAACCGGCCCGCTCGACGGTCCGTAAACACCCGCGCAAGTACCCCGACAGTTCGTCGGTTGAGCCCCCGCCCGACGACAGGTCCGGAACCTCCTGCCGCCCCAGGGTCTCTGTTACACAGATGCAGATCGACTCATCAACGATAAACAAACAACAAACCGACCGAGCCTTGCATGCAGTACCGACCCGATCCGTTTCGTGGCCCGCGCCGCGGCCTGTCCGTTTCGGGAGCCCCTCCCGAGCTGCCGTTTTCCCATTGATCACCGCCCCAACGGCCTCAACTGCTGCCCTGCCGCCACTGCTGGACCTCGGCTGGGTTGCACTGGCCCATGACGGGCCGTGCGGTCTCATCGGGAAATGGAAATGTGCCACCTGCCATCAAGGTGCAGCGACGACCGCGATCGCCCCCTGCAAGGCTGGGTCGACGACTATGCTTGAATCGAGCAATACCAGCAGGGCGTAGCGAACATGGGCATATTGCGGCAATCCGACCCTACCCATACCGCCCTGGCGCCTGCGGCCCTGTCCGACCCCGCCGGGTCCAGGCCCGGCAAAAAATCGCGACGGCGCACCGGACTGCTGTTACTCCTGTTGCTGGCCACCCTGGTCCTGGCGGCGCGCGAGGAGATGCACAGCTCACAGCTACAGGCCTGGGCCTTGAGTCGTTATGCGGCGGCGCTGGATTACCAACTGGCCGCCGGCGCCAGCGAGCGGCTGCTGTTTCCCGAGGCCGGTCCCTTCGACAAACGTTTGGGCTATGCCTATTTGCCCGGCATGCTCGAACGGCTGCAACGGCGGGGCTACCTGATCGAGCAGCAGGTGCGTTTCTCCGAGCCCTTGCTGGCCTACGCCCGCCAAGGGTTGTTCGTGCCCTATAAGGAAAAGATCCAGAGCGGCCTGACCATCGACGACTGCCGGGGCGTGCCGCTGTACCAGTTCCACTACCCGCAGCACCTGTATGAAGCGTTCGCCGATATCCCGCCGCTGGTGGTTAACAGCCTGCTGTTTATCGAGAATCGCGGCCTGCTCGACGCCGAACGGCCCCATGCCAACCCGGCGGTGGACTGGCCGCGTTTCGCCAAGGCCGCGCTCTCGCAAGTGGGCAAGGCCCTGGGGCGCCAGGATCAGTCCGCTGGCGGCAGCACCCTGGCCACGCAACTGGAAAAATACCGCCACGCGGTCGATGGCCGCACCCTGTCCGCGGGCGACAAGCTCCGTCAGATGACCTCGGCCAGCGTACGCGCTTACCTGGCCGGCCCCCTCACCCTCGCGACGCGCAGGCAGCTGGTGCGCGACTACCTCAACAGCGTGCCGCTGTCCGCGGTACCCGGGCACGGTGAAGTCCACGGCCTGGCCGAAGGCCTGCGGGTCTGGTACGGCGCCGACTTCGCCGAGGTCAATCGCCTGCTCGATCCCGCTCGCGCCTCCAACGCCAGCCCCGCCGAGCGCGGCCTGGCGCTGCGCCAGGTGTTGTCCCTGATGATCGCCCAGCGGCGCCCCTCCTATTACCTGGCGCAAGGTCGCCAGGCGCTGGCCGAACTGACCGACAGCCATATCCGCTTGCTCGCCCAAGGAGGTTTGCTCGAACCGGCACTACGCGACGCCGCCTTGCAGGCACAACTGGTGTTTCGCGACTGGCTGCAGAACCCCACCCTGCAGCCGGTGGCGGGCAACAAGGGCATCAGCCTGACCCGCAGCCGTTTGTCGAGTTTGCTCGACCGTCCGCTCTACGACCTCGACCGCCTCGACCTGGCCGCCATCAGCCCGCTTAACGGCGACCTGCAGCAGCGCGTCAGTGACTACCTGCAGCGGCTGGCCGACCCGGCGTTCGCCGAGCAGGTCGGCTTGTTCGGCGAACGCCTGCTCTCTGCGGAAAAAACCCGCGAGGTGCGTTACAGCTTCACCCTGTTCGAACGCACCAGCGACGGTTCGCGAGTTCGGGTGCAAACCGACAGCACCGACCAGCCCTTCGATATCAACGAAGGCAGCAAGCTGGAGCTGGGCTCAACCGCCAAACTGCGGGTGCTGACCCATTACCTGGGCGTCATCGCCGAGCTGCACCAGCGCTATGCCACGCAAACAGCAGCGCAACTGCGCCAGGTCGACGTGGCGGAGCAGGACCGCCTGACCCGCTGGGCCATCGACTACTTGGGCAGCAAGACCGAGCGGGGTTTGCCGGCCATGCTCGAAGCCGCCTTGCAACGGCGCTACTCGGCGAGCCCGGCCGAACGATTTTTCACCGGCGGCGGACTGCATAGTTTCAACAATTTTCGCCGCGAAGATAACGGGCGCAACCCGACCCTGCACGAGTCGCTGCGCGAGTCGATCAACCTGCCCTTTATCCGGCTGATGCGGGACCTGGTCCGCTACAGCATTTACCAGGCCCCGGGCAACAGCGCCGAGCTGCTCAAGGATGACCAGGATCCTCGCCGCCAGGCCTACCTCAGCCGTTTCGCCGACCGAGAAGGCACCACCTTTCTGTTGCGCTTCTGGCGCAAGTACCAGGGCAAGGGCACCCAGGAGCGCCTGAGTGCCTTTCTCGAGGGGCTGCGCCCCACGGCCACCCGCCTCAGCGCCGTGCACCGCTACCTGATGCCTGACGCGGACCAGGCCACCTTCGGCGCTTTTCTGCACGCTTATCTGCCCCAGGAAAAATTCAGCGACAAACGCCTGGCCGAGCTGTACCAGAAATACGGCCCCGGGGCCTGGAGCTTGCCGGACCAGGGCTATATCGCCCGGGTCCACCCGCTGGAGCTGTGGCTGCTGGGTTTCCTCCTGCAGCACCCGGAGGCCACCTTCAGCGAAGCGGTGGCGGCCAGTGACAACGAACGCCAGGAGGTTTACGGCTGGCTGTACAAGACCCGCCACAAGAGCGCCCGTGACAGCCGTATCCGCACCATGCTGGAGGTCGAAGCCTTTCTCGACATCCACCGCCGCTGGCAGCAAGTCGGTTACCCCTTCGCGCACCTGGTGCCGTCGCTGGCCACCGCCATCGGCAGCTCCGGTGACCGCCCCGCGGCACTGGCCGAGCTGATGGGTATCATCCAGAACGATGGCCTGCGCCTGCCCAGCGTGCGCATCGACCGCCTGCATTTCGCCGCCGACACCCCCTACGAAACCCTGCTGGGCCGCGACACCCATCAGGCCAAACGGGTATTGCCCTCGGAGGTCGCGGCGGCCTTGCGCCTGGCGCTGGCCCAGGTGGTGGAAAACGGCACCGCGCGGCGCCTGCAAGGCACCTTTACCCTGGCGGACGGCCAGCTGCTGGCAGTGGGTGGCAAAACCGGCACCGGCGACAACCGCATCCAAAGCGTCGGTCCGGGCGGACGCGTGCTGCAGTCCCGGGCGATCAACCGCACCGCCACCTTCGTCTTTTACCTGGGACCCCGGCATTTCGGCACCTTGACCGCCTTTGTACCGGGGCGAGCCGCGGAGAATTTCCGCTTCACCTCCGCCCTGCCGGTGCAGGTGCTCAAGGGCATGGCACCGGTCCTGCTGCCGTTCCTGGGTACGGGCAGCAGCACGGGCTGCAGCCTGCCCATACCACCGTCCCAAGCGAGCCGCCGGTAACGGCAATTCCCCGCGTAGGCAACGGCCCTCTCAGCGATAGGCCTCGGCAATCCGGCTGGCCGGCACGCCGCGCCAGTAGGCCCAGCGCAGGCGCCACATCAGCCAGATGGTGCGCCACACGCCGCGACGCTCCCAGCGGCGCCCCGAGGTAATAGCCGGGCCGCGTGGACAGGCCGGCGCCGACAACCGTCGCAGCCGCGTCGACAGTTCGATATCTTCCATCAGCGGCAGCTCGGCAAAACCGCCCAGGGTCTCGAAGGTCGCACGGCGCACGAAGATCGCCTGATCGCCGGTGGCGATCGCGCTCAGCCGCGACCGCTGGTTCATCAGAAACGCCACCACCGGCAGCATCCAGGGGCGACCGGCGATGCGCACGTCGAACCGTCCCCACAGGCAACGGTCGTCGACCAGGGCCCGCGCCACCTGGTCATCGGCGTCCGCGGGCAGGCAGGTGTCGGCATGCAGGAACAGCAGCACCTCCCCACGTGCCAATGCCGCCCCGGCGTTCATTTGTCGCGCCCGGCCGGGCGCCGATTCGACCCACTCCAGGCCCACACGTGGCAATGCCGCAGTACCATCGGTACTGCCGCCGTCTACCAGGATCAGTTGGGCGCCCCGTGCCCGCAGCGGTGCCAGCTGCTCGATCACCCCGGGCAGCTGCTCGACCTCGTTAAGAACCGGGATGATGATGCTGAGCGTGGGGACGGACACCGGCGCATTACCTGGAGGTCGAGTGAGTGCAGCACAATACCAGGATACGCGCTTGACCCTCGCGCGGTTGCTGAACTACAAGCCTATCCCTCGTTGCGCCCTCAGGACCCTCCCCGCCATGCAAGCCGAAGACCTGTTACTGCTGGTCAGCCGTGAAATGCCCTTTGGCAAGTACAAGGGTCGGCTGCTGGCCGACCTGCCCGGTCCCTACCTCAACTGGTTCGCCCGCGAGGGCTTTCCCGCCGGCGAGATCGGCCGTTTGCTGCAGCTGATGCAGGAGATCGACCATAACGGCCTGTCGGAGCTGCTGACACCGCTGCGGCTAAAAAAGCCATCGATCGACAGATAGAGCAGCTCAATCGTCGAAATGAAATGGACTCAGCCGGTTGCAGGCGTTTGGATGACGCCTTAGTCCGGTCGGTGGATATAAACCGTTATCCCTCTAGGTCACTCGCCAGCGGCGCCGTACTGCGCAGCCCAAGTCTTCAGCTGCTCGCCCAGCCAGGTGCGCTGCTCGGGGCCCTGCAAGTCGTCCAGCTGCCAGCAGCCGGCGGTTTTTACGAACTGCAGCAGCGACTGGCGTTGGACAGGATGTTCCGGGTCCAGCACAAAGGGAAAGCCCAGGACCAACTCGGCTCGCGTGCCGTCATTGGCCGTTTCCTTGAACGTCAGGGGCTGGCCCATCTCACCGTCCTGGGCATCCAGCCAAGGGTCAGAGCCTTGGGCACAGATACCTTGCTCACGTTCGGTGCACGCCGCATCGTCGCGCAACAGCTTCAGCAGGCGCGGACTGAGCAGCGCAGCGGCCGGTTCGGGTTCCACATAAAAAAAGTAATGCTCGGCTTGCAGCTGCTGCGCCACCGCTGCCGGCGACTGCGCCGCGCAGGTTGGCGCCGCATGGGCGCTGCTCAACAGGCCGGCGGCCAGCACTGCACCAGCGAAAAACCTTAAGTGACCCGGCATCGATCAGCTCCTGAATCTGAGGGTAGGTAACCGCGCACGGCGGCAGCGGCACAGAGTATGGCAACAGGCCAGGCCGCTGTCGCATCAAGGAGGCCGCGGCGGTCTACAGGGCAAGACCATAGGCCGCCCCGCACCACCGAACGACTCAGCGCGGCACCCGCCGCTGCTTGATAAACAGCGCCTCGACCTTTTCCCGCGCCCAGGGCGTCTTGCGCAGGAAGGTCAGGCTCGACTTGATGCTGGGGTCGCTCTTGAAGCAGCGGATATCGATGCGCTGGGCCAACCCGTCCCAACCGTATTGGGCCACCAGTTCGGTCAGGATGGCTTCCAGGGTGATCCCATGCAGCGGGTTTTTCGGCGATTCGGTCACGGCGGCTCTCGGCGCAAGGAAACAGCCCGCCAGCTTAGAGGAGCGGCAGCAGAACGCAAAGCCGCCGCGTTCAAGCAGGCCCGCGCACGTCGGCGACATCAGCCAAGACGCCCGTCCATAAAAAAGGCCCGCACGGTGGCGGGCCAAGGAGCAGAAGCAAAATGAGAGGCAAACACTGTTCAACGGATCGGCCATCGACGGAGCGGCGGCCTCGGGCGGTGCGCAGGCGCCCTTTACAAGCTGTGGCCATGTTAACCAAGGCCCAGCGGGCGGGGTAATCACTTGCCTCGATAGTGGCTATCGAAGCGGGCTATCGCGCCTGGCGAGTGGCTTCGATCCTTGCAGCGACCTCAATGCGAAAATTACGGAGCTAACAGACAACGCCGTGGTCTCTCGCCAAACAGCCCCTGCGCCGGGGCCCATCACACCCGGGAGGTGCGATATGAACCGCCACTACTACATCAGCGACGACCTCGACGAGCTGGAGCGCATCGAGCGCGAACTGGAAAACCGCGGCCTGCGCCTCGAGCAGATCCATGTGCTGACCGAGCGCAATGCCGAGGTGCAGCGCCACCGCCTGCACAGCGTGCCGTCCCTGCTCAAGCGCGACGTGATCCGCAGCAGTGTGCGCGGCGCCCTGATTGGAGTGGTGATGGCCAGCCTGGCGCTGCTGATTCCCTACCTGGCCGGCTGGACCGACACCCTGGCGGGCTGGGGACCATTCCTCTTGCTGGCCGGCATCCTGCTGGGTTTTTGTACCTGGGAAGGAGGGTTCTTCGGCCTGCAGCGACCCAACCGGCAGTTCCGCCAGTTCGCCAAGAGCCTGCGCCAGGGTAAACACGTGCTGTTCGTCGACGTATCCCCCCGCGAGGAGATTCAACTCGACCAAGTACTGCAACAGTACCCGCGCCTGCAATTAGCCGGGATAGGGCCAGCCACGCCCTACTGGCTAGTGCTCTGGCAGCACGGCTGGAACCGCTTCCGGCAAATGATTTGAACGACCAGGAGGCCGACGGCGGCCGCGGTTGGGGCCCTGCAATGGCGCCCGACGGCTGATTCGGTAGCACCAACCTGGCTTTTACCAGGTTCGGGCCGTTGTGCCTCGACGGTTTCCGCACGCCGGCGCGGACCAGCGTGGTCATTCCCGCGCGCCCGCGGTTCAACCGCCAAACTTCCGTCGGACAGGGAACCTTGCCGTACTGCGGATATCCCTAGCAAATGGATGAACGAATCAGTGTCGCCACGTTTAACAAGGGACTGGCATGAGCAACACCATTGAATCGACTTCTGTACCCCACAAAACGCCTGAACAGGTGCCCCACCCACTGGATTTCCCGGTCGTCGGCATCGGTGCCTCCGCGGGCGGCCTGCAGGCGCTGCGGCGTTTCTTCGAAAACATGCCCAGCGACAACGGCATGGCCTTTGTGGTGATCCTGCACCTGTCGCCACGCCACGAGAGCAATGCCGACAAGATTCTCCAGCGGGTCACCCGGATGCCGGTGGTTCAGGTCACCGAGCAGCTGCCGATCGAGAAGAATCATGTCTATATCATCTCGCCCGCGTTGAACCTGGTCATGAGCGATGGCCACCTGGGCGTCAGCGAAGCCGACCCGGTGCAGGGTCGGCACATCGCCATCGACCTGTTCTTCCGCACCCTGGCCGACGTTCACCAGCAACGCGCCTACTGCATCGTCCTGACCGGCACGGGCACTGACGGCTCGGTGGGCATGGCGCGGATCAAGGAACAAGGCGGCTTGACCCTGGTGCAAAGTCCTGACGACGCCGAGTACGAGGAGATGCCGCGCAACGCCATCGCCACCGGGCAAGCCGACCTGATACTGCCCGCCGCCGAGATGCCGCAAAAACTGCTGGATATCTGGAGCAATGCCAGGGCCATCTGGCTACCGCGCGACATCGCCGAGCAGGTCAAGGTGTTGCCGCCGAGCAATGACGCTGCAGAAGCGGCGGCCGAAGCGGCGTTGGCCGATATCGTCAACCTGCTGCAACAGCGCACCGGCCACGATTTCCAGCACTACAAGCGCGCCACAGTACTGCGCCGCATCGAGCGGCGCATGCAAGTCAACCGGGTGACGGACTTGCCCGCCTACCGCGACCACCTGCTGCAGCACTCCGAGGAAACCGTGGCGCTGTTGAGCGACATGCTGATCGGCGTGACCCAATTCTTTCGTGACCGCGAAGCCTTCGACGCCCTGGAGCGGGATGTGCTGCCGCAGCTGTTCGAGGCCGCCGACGGCGAAGTGCGCGAGATCAGGGCGTGGTCGGCGGGCTGCTCCACGGGCGAAGAGCCCTATTCCCTGGCCATGCTGCTGTGCGAGCAGGCCGAGCTCGTCGGGCGGCCCTGCAAGGTCCAGCTGTTCGCCACCGACATCAATGAACAATCCATCGCAGTGGGCCGGGCCGGCATCTACCCGCTGGCCATCATCACCGACGTAGCCCCCTCGCGGCTGCGCAATTTTTTCAGCAAGGAACACAATCACTATCGGATCAAAAAGGAACTGCGGGAGAAGGTGCTGTTCGCCGTGCATAACCTGCTGCGCGACCCGCCGTTTTCCAAACTCCAGCTGATCAGCTGCCGCAACCTGCTGATCTACCTGGACCGCGAGGTACAACGGGAAATCCTGCGGCTGTTCCATTTCGCCCTGGTGCCGGGGGGCTACCTGTTTCTCGGCAGCTCGGAGTCCGCGGATATCTGCAATGAGCTGTTTATCCCCGTGGACAAGAAAAACCGCCTGTACCGCAGCCAGACCGCGGCCGCGATGCCCCGCGCTCAGCCGCTGGTCAAGGCCGAAGCCTTGCCGACCCTGCCCCCGGCGCCCTTGGAAAAACCCGGCCAGTTGCACCGCACGGCCGTCGCCACGCTGCACCGGCAGGTGCTCGACCAGTATGCGCCGTCCAGCGTCATAGTCGACCACGACGGGCAGATCGTGCACCTGTCCGAGCGCGCCGGGCAGTTTCTGCGCTACGCCGGTGGCGAGCCGTCGCACAACCTGCTGCTGCTGGTGCACCCCGACCTGCGCCTGGAGCTGCGCACAGCGCTGTACCAGGCCATGCGTTCTGGCCGCAGCGTCGAGGCGCGCCGGGTCCACCTTGAGCGCGACGAGGGCGCCGCGTATATCAACATGGTGGTACGGCCCTTCCGCGACAGCCAAAGCGAGCTGTTCCTGGTGCTGTTCGACGAGGTCGAGGACAGCCTCGACGGCGAGGGCCAGGCGGACGGCGAGCACGGCCAAAGCCGTTTGCTCAAGCAACTGGAGGAGGAGCTGCAGCAGACCCAGAAACAGCTCCAGGAGACCATCGAGCAGGCCCATCTCTCCAATCAGGAGCTCAAGGCCTCCAACGAGGAGCTGCAGGCGATCAACGAAGAACTGCGCTCCATCACCGAGGAAGTCGAAACCAGCAAGGAAGAGCTGCAATCGATCAACGAGGAGCTGCTGACGGTCAACCACGAGCTTAAATACAAGGTGGAAGAAACTGATCGGCTCAACAACGACCTGCAGAACCTGATCACCGCCACCGATATCGCCACGGTGTTCCTCGACCGTCAGATGCGGATCAAGTGGTATACGCCGCGGGCCAGCGAAATCTTCAATATCATCGCCACGGACGCCGGCCGCTCCTTGCTCGATATTACCCACCACCTGACCTACGACAGCCTTGCCAGCGATGCCCAGCACACGCTCAGTTCGTCGCAAGCGCTGGAACGCGAGGTGAGCAGCCTCAGTGGGCACTGGTACATCGCGCGCATGGTGCCCTACCACACCAACGACGAGAGCTCGGATGGCATCGGCCTGACCTTTATCGATATCACCCGCCGACGCCTGGCCGAGGAAAGGCTCCATGCGGGCCAGGAGCACATGCGCATGGTGGCGCAGAGCACAGTCGACTACGCCATCCTCACCCTCGACACCGAGGGCCAGATCACCAGCTGGAACCGCGGCGCCGAATTGCTGTTCGGCTACGCGGCACATGAAACCCTGGGCCACTCGAGCGCCCTGTTGTTTCTGCCCGAAGACCGCAAACGCAACGCCCCTGCCGAGGAGCTGCAACGCGCGCGGGAGCAGGGCCGCGCCGAGGATGAACGCTGGCAGCTGCGTCAGGACGGCACGCGGGTGTACTGCGGCAGCGTGGTGACCCCGCTACTGGGTGCGGTGTCGCCCACGGGGCCACAGGCGTCCCCGGTACTCCAGGGTTATGCCAAGATCGCCCGCGACCTGACCCGGCGACACCGCCAAGACCTCGTGCGCCGCGCGGGCCTGGAGGGCGCCCAGGCGCCGAACCCGCGGCAGGATGAGTTCCTCGCCGTGCTGTCCCGCGAGCTCCGGCAACCGCTCAACCTGATCCAGCTCAATGCCGAGCTGTTGTCGCGTTTGCCAAAGGTCAAGGACACCCCACTGGCCCATCGCGCGGCCAGCAGCATCGTGGCGGCGGTGCGCACGCAGGCTCGGGTGATCGACGACCTGCTCGACCTGTCGCGCTTGCGCACGGGCAAGCTGCGACTCAACCGTACACCGGTGGACTTGAACAAGCTGCTCGAGGGTTTTGTCGAGTCGCTCGACAGCCAGGCCCACGCCAGTGAACTGAGCACCACGCTGACGCTGCCCGACGATGAGGAACCCGTGGTGGTGGATGGCGACCTGATCCGCATCGAGCAGATCTTCTGGAACCTGGTAAGCAATGCCCTGAAATTCACCCCGGCCGGTGGGCGGATCAGCCTGACCCTGAGTACGGAGACCGACAGCGGCATGGCGCGCCTGGATATCCGCGACAACGGCCAGGGTATCGACCCGGCGTCGCTGCCCATCGTTTTCGACCTGTTCGGTCAGGCCCGGGGGCGGCTTGACCGGCGGCACCCGGAAGGCCTGGGCATCGGTCTGGCGCTGGTGCGTCAGCTGACCGAAGCCCATGGCGGCTCGGTGCAGGTCGATTCCGCTGGGGTGGGCCAGGGCAGCCTCTTCAGCGTGCGCCTGCCGCTCTATGCGCCCTCCCCTGAGGCCTCCAAGGGCGCCGCGGGCCAGGGGGTCGGCAAACTGCGGGAGCTGCGGGTACTGATGGTCGACGACTCGCCTGAGGTGCTGGAGGTGCTGCGCACCTTGCTGGAGATGGAGCACGCCCAGGTCACCAGCACGATCAGTGGCGCCGAGGCCCTGCTGGCGGCGCAAAGTAACGCCTTTGACCTGGTGCTGTCGGACATCGACATGCCGGACATGGACGGTGGCGAGCTGATCGTCGCACTGCGCCGGCTACCGGCATTGAGCCAGGTGCCGGCCATCGCCCTGACCGGTCACCACAGGGCCCAGGATATCCAGAAAGCACTCGACGCCGGATTCACCCAGTACCTGAACAAACCGGTAAGCCTGGAGGCGCTGATCGAGTTGATCGAGCAGCTGGACGTGCGCCGGCAACCGCCTCCCAAGCCCTAGCCCGGCTCGGCTAGCGCGCCCCGAAACCGGGTCACCTCGAGGACCACCGCAGCGATGCGGTCGACTTGGGTATAGGCCGCTTCATCCAACTCCTCGCCAAACACATCGGGGTCCACCTCGTGGTAATGCCAGCGCAGGCCGCTGTCGCCCAGCAGCGGCGCGATCCGTTCGATAAAGGGATCGACGCCCGCCAGGATGGCGACACCGCTGTACAGCAACAGGCTGCCACCGGGCGCCAAGCGCGGCAATGCCGCTTCGACCATGGCTACCGACAGCTCAACGCCTAGCGTGCCGCCCCCGTCGCGGTAAGCCCGCGCCTGCGGGTCGGCCATATAGGGTGGATTGGCGATGATCAGGTCAAAGGCTCCGTCCACGGCCCCCAGGAGATCGCTGGCCACCACCCGGACCTGACCGGCCACCGCCAGCGCCGCATTCAAGCGGGTATAGCGCAGCGCCTCGGCATTGATATCCAGTGCCAGCACCTCGGCATCCGGCCACAGGCGCGCCACTTGCAATGCGCCGGGGCCGGCGCCGCAGCCGATGTCCACCGCGCGCCGCACCGGCCTCTCGCGGCCATTGCGGTGGGCCTCGATGGCGGCCGCGAACCGGTAGCTGTCCGGGCCGAAAAACACCGCATCGGCCTGCACCGTGGGGTAAGCCGAGTGCACGAACAGGTGCGGCCCCAAGGTGGAAAAACGCACCCGACTGCGCCAGCCGTCCTCCCCCTTGAGCAGGATATCGGCCTGGCGCATCAGGGCCAGCACCTCGGCGCTCACCGCCTCGGGACCAAAGGCCCGGCTCCAGCCGAAGACACCGGCCAGGTCGCTGGCCCAACGATTACCGGGACGGCCATTGACCCGGGCGTGGGTGGCCGGCGTTACGCAAGTGAAGCGGTAGCCCTCGCGTTGCAGCAGCATGCCCAGGCGCAGCAGCGCCACATCCCGGGCGCTGTCCAACGCCAGGCGCTCCTGCTCGCCGCCTGGCATCGATGGGGTGGATAACGCCAGTGCGCGATTGAGGATCGTACCCATTGCAAAAAACTCCCTGAGAGATCGGCCATCACGGCACGCGTTAAGACCTTGCCAGCCCCTGCACGAACAAGCGGGTCGCCAGCAACCCCACGGGACGGTCATGCCGGTGCGGCGCCAGCAGCGGGATCAACGCCGTCATCCGCGCCCGCGGGTCGGCAAGACCGGCCAGGCGTTGTTCGAGCAGGCGCTCCTCACTGTCGAAATCACTGGCTGGCGCCTTCGGGTCGATGGCTGTGGGACCGGTCGCTCCTCCCCTGGCGGGCACCCGGCGGCGTGGCGCGCACACGGGCGACCAATCACCGGCGATCCACTGCTTGATCAACGCCTGCTCGTAGCCACTGAAGACCCCGAACATCGCGGCTTTCGGGCCCTGGATCAACTGCCAGAACCGACTCTCTGCCGGATCCCGGTGGCGCTTGATCCAGCCCTGGGCCTGCAGTTGCTGCAGAAACGCCGGTATCTCGGCAGGGTCGGCCAACCATTGATTGACCGTCCGCTCGCCGAACCGGCAGAAATCCCCGTGCATCTGTTTACCGATCCGGCTTTTGCGCGCCAGCACCCCGTGCACCTGGGCCTCCAGGTCGAAGCCCTCAATCGCTGCCAGGGTGCTGACCCCGAGTGCATTCAGCCGATAACCATTGCGCACCCGCCGGTAAAATCCATGGCGGTCACCCAGCTGCGGCAGTGCCTGCAGTAGACCGTCCAGGGCCAAACGCGCATGCCCGCTGGCCGCGTTGTCGACGGTCACGTGCAGGGTGAAATAGTAGGGATCAATCGCCAGCTCGCTCAGCTCGTATGCACAGATCATCAGGTGCAGCGGCAATTGCTCGTAGCCCAGATTGAAGCCGATCAGCTCTGGCAGAAAGTGCTCGGCCTGGTAGGCCAGCGCCAGCTGAATGGCGCCCTGGACATAGTAGGGGTCGTCCAGATCGTCGGCATCCTCGCAGCCATTGGCCGCCAGCAACTGCCGGTACAACCGCACATGGTTCTGCTCTGGACGGCCCTCGCCCAATTCTTCCAGATAGGTACGGATCAAGCCGGCAAACCGCGGGTCCTGCCAGTGCGCGAGCAGGCCGTACAGCCAGGCGCCATCCACCAGTTTGGTGGGTGCCACCGCCCGCAAGAAATACAGGGCATGGGCCTTGCTGGAGAAATAACGCGGCGCGGCGCCCGCCTTGCGCGCCGCCAGGTACTGCTGATACTGCTGGCCGACCCGCGTCAGGTTGGCCTCCATCCAGGCGGGCACGGCCGCCAACGTCTCAGGCAGCTCGTCCGCCGCGTCCATGGGCAGAGCTGACGCCTCTTCCAGGCGCGCCTGCAGATAGGCACGCGCGGCCTCCAGAGTCTCTGCGCTCGGTTGTCCCCCAGGGGCCGCTGGCGTCAATAACTGCTGGTAAAGCGGTCTGGATTCGGCGCGAGTGGAGTACACATTCGACGCGGAGCACGGGGAGGGGCTGGCAAGGGAGGACTGCATGGGTAACGACTCTGACCAAGGCTGTGTAACCCATAGGCAGCCCCCGTGAATTAGGGTTCCATCCGGGTGACAACGGGCCGCAGCGCAACTCCCTAGTCAGTGGCGATCGACCCGTTCAGCCGCCTTGTCAGCCCTGCCTGGGCGCGGCCGCCGCGGGCGAATTGGCCTGAACTCCCGCGCCGCTTCGCTGCTCTACCCCTTGCCAGCCCGGGCACAGTGTCCAGGGTAAAGGCGAAACAGCTTCCCCCAAAAACAATATGCAAGAGGCAGTGAAGATTATGCAGGTAAGTCCAGCAGTGACCGGGCTGGCCCGCAGCGGTTATGCGGCCCGCGGTCTGGTGTACCTGATCGTCGGTTGTTTCGCGATCGCTGCGGCCACGGGATCCGAACACACCGTAGACGCCAAGGGCGCGTTGCGCACGCTGCTCGAGCAGCCTTCGGGCGAAATCCTCTTGGGGCTGATGCTGGTGGGCCTGCTGTCCTTCAGCGCCTGGCGCCTGGCCCAGGCGATTGGCGACAGCGATTGCCACGGACATGAGCTGAAGGGGCTGGTGGTGCGCGGCGGCCTGCTGGCCAGCGCCGGGGTGCACCTGATGCTGGCCCTGTTCACCGCCCGGTTGCTGTTCAAGGATCTCGGGGCGGAGAAAAACGCCGGCTCGGGCCAGGACGCCTTGCAGGGCCTGCTGGGCTGGGACCATTCCAACCTGCTGTTGTACGCCGTTGCGCTGGTGCCCGCGGGCGTCGGGATCGCTCACCTGGTCAAGAGCTGGACGGCGGATTTCGTGCGCTACTTCCAGGCCGATGAACGCGTGATGCGCTGGGTGCGTCCGGTTGCCCGAACGGGTCTGCTCGCCCGCGGCTGCGTCTTTCTGGTCATCGCCGCCTTGCTGGTGGCCGGTAGCCGTCGTTACAAGCCCACCGATCCACCGGGTCTGCAGGAGGTGTTCGCCGCACTGCAGGCGCTGCCGGCCGGCAGCGCTTTACTGCTGGCGATTGGCGTGGGCCTGCTGGCTTTCGCCTGCTACAGCGTCGCCCAGGCCCTGTGGCGACGTATCGACCTGGCCGCGGTCACCCCAGGCACCCTGTGAAGCTGCTGCAAGTGCCCTGCGCCAACCGCCTGTCGGTGGCTAAGAAGCGCGTTATCCACCCTGCGCCTGCCGATAGCACCATTTCTGAAGCCCCGGCCACGGGCCGAAAAAAAACCAAACCTGCCCAATAAAAAAAGCCGGTCCCACCCCAAGGAGTGGACCGGCGAAGCACTATCGGTCACACGCACTGCCGAAGGCGTTAATGCCCTCGACCCAAGGTTCCCGGGCGACCCGCCGGGAACCCGATTCGGTCAAACGATCAGGCGGCGCGGAACTCCTTCTCCGCCTGGTCGAAGCGTTTCAACATGCTGGGCGAAGCACCCGCGCCGATCCGGCTGAACACCAGGATGGCGAGGCTGGCGAAAACAAAGCCCGGAATGATTTCGTACAGGCCCAGGTGGCCGAGGAAGTTCTTCCACAGGATCACGGTCAGGGCACCGACCAGCATGCCCGCCAGGGCGCCGTTGCGGGTCATGTGTTTCCACAGCAGCGAGATCAGTACCACCGGACCAAAGGCAGCGCCAAAACCGGCCCAGGCGTAGGACACCAAGCCCAGAACCTTGCTCTCAGGGTTAGAGGCGATGGCGATGGCCACCAGGGCGACCAGCAACACCATGCCACGACCGACCCACACCAGTTCTTTCTGGCTGGCGCCCTTGCGCAGGAACGACTTGTAGAAGTCCTCGGTCAGGGCGCTGGAGCAGACCAGCAACTGGCAGCTCAGGGTGCTCATCACCGCCGCCAGGATGGCCGACAGCAGCACACCGGCGATCCAGGGGTTGAACAGCAGCTTGGCCAGCTCGATAAACACCCGCTCCGGGTTTTCCACCACCGGACCGGCCACCTCGGGGTGCGCCGCGAAGTAGGCGATGCCGAAGAAGCCCACGGCGACCGCGCCACCCAGGCACAGGATCATCCAGGTCATGGAGATACGGCGTGCCGCCGGAATCGATTTCACCGAATCCACCGCCATAAAACGCGCGAGGATATGCGGCTGGCCGAAATAGCCCAGGCCCCAGGCCATCAGCGAGATCACGCCAACGAAACTGGCGCCCTTGAGCATGTCGAAGTTGGTGGCATCGTTCAGCTCGATGGCGGCGAAGGTCGCGTCCGCACCACCGGTGGCGATCATCACCACGATCGGCGTGAGGATCAGCGCGAAGATCATCAACGTGGCCTGCACGGTGTCGGTCCAGCTGACCGCCAGGAAACCACCGATAAAGGTGTAGGCGATGGTCGCCGCGGCACCGGCCCACAGCGCGGTCTCATAGGACATGCCGAAGGTGCTTTCGAACAGGCGCGCACCGGCGACGATGCCGGACGCACAGTAAATGGTGAAGAACAGCAGGATCACCACAGCCGAGAGAATCCGCAGCACCTTGCTGGTGTCCTCGAAGCGGTTGGTGAAGTAGTCCGGCAGGGTCAATGCGTTGCCGTTGTGTTCGGTCTGCACCCGCAGCCGCCCGGCGACGAACAGCCAGTTCAGGTAGGCACCGACGATCAGGCCAATGGCGATCCAGCCTTCGGACAGGCCGGACATGTACACCGCGCCCGGCAGGCCCATCAGCAACCAGCCGCTCATGTCGGAGGCACCGGCCGACAGCGCGGTAACGAAACTGCCCAGGCTACGACCGCCCAGGATGTAGTCGGAAAAATCCTTCGTCCGCAGGTAGGCAATCAAACCGATCAGGACCATCGCCGCGATATACACGATGAAGGTGATCAACATGGGGGTACTGGCAGTCATTGGGGATTTCCCCTCGCATTTGTTGTTATGGAGCCGCGTGCACGAAGCCGCGCTCTAGTGGGTGTACTGCACCCGCATGGGCGGGAGCACCTGAACGGGGTTATGGCTAACCCTCTAATGACAAAACGGGCGACGCTCCACAGAGCGCCGCCCGTTTTTCTTATTGCTTAGGCATCGCCCAGGGACAGCAGCGACGCGTTGCCGCCAACCGCGGTGGTGTTCACCGAGGTGGTTCGTTCGTTGGCGAACCGCAGCAGATAGCTGGGACCGCCGGCCTTGGGGCCGGTGCCGGACAGGCCGCAGCCGCCGAACGGCTGCACGCCGACCACGGCACCGATCTGGTTGCGGTTGACGTACAGATTGCCGACCCGCGCCTGCGCCTCGATGCGCTTGGCGGTCTCCTCGTTGCGGCTGTGCACACCGAGGGTCAGGCCGTAACCGGTGGCGTTGATCGCCGCGACCACCTTGTCCAGGTCCGCCGCCTGAAACCGCACGATATGCAGGATCGGGCCGAAGTGTTCTTTCTTCAGTTCGTCGATGCCACCGATCTCGAACGCCACCGGGGCGATAAAGTGACCGTCCAGGCCCGCCGGCAGCACCGCCTCGGCGATCAGCTTGCCCTCGCCCTTGAGCTGGGCGATATGGGCAACCAGACCGGCCTTGGCTTCGGCATCGATCACCGGGCCGACGTCGTTGACCCGCTCGCTGGTGGCACCGATCTTCAGTTCGGCCATGGCACCCTTGAGCAGCTCCAGGACCCGTTCGGCGATGTCGGCCTGCACATAGAGCACGCGCAACGCCGAGCAGCGCTGACCGGCGCTGGTAAAGGCCGATTGCACGGCATCCTTGACCACCTGCTCCGGCAGGGCGGTGGAGTCGACGATCATCGCATTCTGCCCACCGGTCTCGGCGATCAGGGCGGCGATCGGGCCGGCCTTGTCGGCCAGCTGGCGGTTGATGATGCGCGCGGTGTCGGTCGAACCGGTGAAACACACACCGGCCAGGCGCGCGTCACGGCAGAACACGCCGCCCAGGGTCGCGCCGTCGCCCGGCAGGAATGCGATCACGTCGTTGGGCAGACCGGCCTCGAACA
The DNA here is from genome assembly GCF_040514055.1 of Pseudomonas sp. Classification (GTDB taxonomy): domain Bacteria; phylum Pseudomonadota; class Gammaproteobacteria; order Pseudomonadales; family Pseudomonadaceae; genus Aquipseudomonas. Next base: position 67,809 of record NZ_JBEVDL010000083.1, on the reverse strand, counting down.
GCAGCTCCAGGGTACGGGCGGCGATCAGGCTGGTCTGCTCGGCCGGCTTGGCCAGTACGCAGTTGCCCGCCACCAGCGCCGCGCTGATCTGGCCGAGGAAGATGGCCAGCGGGAAGTTCCACGGGCTGACGCAGGCGAAGATGCCGCGGCCTTCATGGAACAGCTCGTTGCGCTCGCCGGTCGGCCCTTGCAGCTCCTCGCGGCCCAGGCGCAAACGCGCCTGCTGGGCGTAGTAACGGCAGAAGTCCACCGCCTCACGCACTTCGTCGATGCCGTCCTGGAGGGTTTTGCCGGCTTCCAGGGTGCACAGCGCCATCAGCTCGCCGCGGTGGGTTTCCAGCAGGTCGGCGACCCGCTCGAAGATCGCCGCGCGCTGCTCGACCGGCGTGGCATTCCAGCGTGGCCAGGCCGCGGCCAGGGCGTCCATCGCCTGGGCGGCCTGGGCGGCGCTGGCGAACTGCACCGAACCGACCACCTGTTTCAGGGTGAAGGGGCAACGCACCTCTTCGGCGGTGCCGGCCAGCGTTTTACCGTTGATCACCGGCGCGGCGGTCCATTGACGGGTCAGGTGCGGCTGATAGGCGAGTTCGAGCGCTTGCCAGGACTGCTGGATATTCATATTGAGGCCTTGGGAGTTTTTCCGCGCCGGACCGAACAACGCCGGCGGCAGGGGGATTTTGTCATTGGCGAGGCTTTCGAACTTGCGCAGTTGCGTCACCGGGTGATCGATCAGGGACTCCACCGGAATGCTCGGGTCCACCAACTGGTGCACAAAGGACGAGTTCGCGCCGTTTTCCAACAGGCGCCGCACCAGGTACGGCAGCAAGTCCTTGTGCGCGCCGACCGGGGCGTAGATGCGCACCGTCTTGCGGTGCTTCTCGATGATGGTGTCGTACAGCGCGTCGCCCATGCCGTGCAGGCGCTGGAATTCGAAGTCGCGCGGGCTGGACTGCTCGGCGGCGATCGCCAGGATGCAGCTGGCGGTGTGCGCGTTATGGCTGGCGAATTGCGGGTAGATCACGCCGCGGGTGTGCTCGCTGAGCAGGTAACGGGCGCAGGCCAGGTAGGAGGTGTCGGTGCCTTCCTTGCGGGTGAACACCGGGTAGCTGTCCAGGCCCCATTGCTGGGACTGCTTGATCTCGCTGTCCCAGTAGGCGCCCTTGACCAGGCGCAGCGGCATCTTGGCGCCGAGCTCCTTGCCCAGCAGGCATAGCCACACCAGCACCGGCAGGCAGCGTTTGGAATAAGCCTGGACCACCAGGCCGAACTCGCCCCAGCCGGCCAGCGCCGGGTCACGCATCAGTTTTTCGTAGAGTTCCAGCGACAGCTCGAGACGGTCGGCTTCCTCGGCATCCACCGAGATGCCGACGTTCAGGGCACGGGCGCGGATCGCCAGCTCGCGGACGTTGGCGAACAGCTCGGTGAGCACGCGCTCGCGCTGGGCCACTTCGTAACGCGGGTGCAGGGCCGACAGCTTGATTGAGATCGAGGGTTTCGGCGCGCGGCCCACCTGGGGCTCGGCACCGACGGTGTCGATGGCCTTGCGGTAGTCGGCCATGTATTTTTCGGCGTCGGCGACGGTGAGCGCCGCCTCGCCAAGCATGTCGAAGGAATAGGTATAACCCTGCTCGCGGCAGGGACGGCCGTTTTTCAGCGCTTCGGCGATGGTGCGGCCCAGCACGAATTGCTTGCCCATCAGCTTCATCGCCTGGTTCATCGCCGCGCGGATCACCGGTTCGCCCGAACGCTGCACCAGACGGCCGAGCACGCTGCCGGGCTTGCCGGCACCGGTACGGGCGTGGGTGGCGCCGTCCAGGTTGACCACCTTGCCGGTCATCACCAGGCCCCAGGCCGCGAAATTGACCAGTACATTGTCACTTTTGCCCAGGTGGCGGTCCCACTCGGCGGCATTCAACTTGTCACGGATCAGGGCGTCCGCCGTGGCGGCGTCCGGTACCCGCAGCAAAGCCTCGGCCAGGCACATGAGCATCAGCCCTTCCTGGGTGTCGAGGCTGTACTGACGAAGCAAGGCGTCGAGGGTATCGACGGCATTGTCCCGGCTGCGGACGTCTTCGATCAACGTCCGGGCACCGCTGCGAATCGCGGCGATACCCGTTGCACCGGGATCGGCGAGCTCGAGGAGCTCAGTGAGATAGGCCGCTTCGTCGACGCTGTAATTGGCGCTGATGACGGGGAAAAAATCGGCGGCCTTTTGGGAGGAGATCCGGGTAAGGAACTCATCCTGCAAGACGTGACTGGCTTTAAACATCACGCCTATCCTCTTGTGGAGACGGTGGTAGTGGGAAGCACTCTATGGGTCTAGCTCATTTACCGCAGCCGAACCAATAGGCGTCGGCCAAGCCGATACGCCGCAAGAGTGGATGATCGAATGTAGAGGCTTGGGACCGCCGGATTCTTGCGCAAAGCTCTGGAGTTTTTGCACAAAGCTCCAGCCGGGGAACTATCGGCGAACAGCCGTTTGAATCCAGTCGCCGCCGTATTTTGCCGGGGACTGTCTGGGTGACTACCGCACAGGCGCGCAAAATCCCGGTTCCCCGTACCGGCCCGCTGCCGGATGATAGGGCGTCCGCTTGCTTCCATTGGAACCTTATGCCGCGCGCTCAACGCTTGCTCGACCTGCTGCAGATGCTGCGCCTGCACCGCTATCCGGTGACCGGCACCGCGCTGGCCGCGGAACTGGGCGTCAGCCTGCGCACCCTTTATCGCGACATCGCCGCCCTGCAGCAACAGGGGGCCCAGATCGAGGGTGCGCCGGGCCTGGGCTACCTGCTACGGCCGGGGTTCACCTTGCCGCCACTGATGTTTACCGAGGACGAAATAGAAGCGCTGGTGCTCGGCTCACGCTGGGTCGCCGATCGCGGCGATGAACGCCTGGCCGCCGCCGCGCGGCATGCCTTGGCGAAGATTGCCGCGGTCTTGCCCAGCCCGCTGCGCGCGACCCTGGACGATACTGCGCTGCTGATCGGCCCGGGCACGTCCCAGGCGGCGGCCGACCCGCATCTACCGGCGATTCGCCAGGCCATTCGTGGCGAACGCAAACTGCAGCTGCGCTATTGCGACTTGAAGGGCGACGAATCCGAGCGCGTTATCTGGCCGTTCGCCCTGGGCTTTTTCGACCAGACCCGGGTGGTCGTCGGCTGGTGCGAGCTGCGCCAGGGCTTCCGCCACTTCCGTGCCGACCGCATCCGCGCCTTGACCCCCTGCGAGCAACGTTACCCGGGCCGACGCCAGGCCCTGCTCAAAGCCTGGCGGGAGAGTCAGGGCATTGCCGCGCAATAGGTGCCACTGCTGACAGAAGCTGTCAGCAGCCGGGACTAGGATGGCGACCAGCCGGATATCTCTGTCCCGGCCACGTCCCTTCTTTTCACGGAGCCTGCGAGCATGACCGATCCGAATATGACCATCCTGTATGTCGACAGCCCGGTTGCCAGTGCGGCCTTCTACAGCGAGCTGCTGGACAAGACCCCGGTGGAAGCCTCGCCGACCTTTGCCCTGTTCGTCCTGCACAGCGGCAGCCAGCTGGGCCTTTGGTCACGGCATACAGTGGAGCCGGCGGCCACGGTCGGCGCCGGCGGTGGGGAGCTGGCCTTCTCGGTCAGCGACAACGACCAGGTGCAGGCGCTGCACGACGCCTGGCGAGCCCGCGGCCTGGTCATCGCCCAGGCCCCGACCACCCTGGACTTTGGCCATACCTTTGTCGCATTGGACCCGGACGGCCATCGCCTGCGGGTCTATGCGTTGTCGGAGGGTTAGGGCCCTGCGAGACAATGCTTGCTGGCGTCGAGAGCACAACTCTCGACCCCGTGTCGTCAATTACAGGCTTGGGTAATGCTAAGCGGTTGCCAATAAGCGGCGTGAAGAGTCAACGAGCTACAGTGGCGTTCAAGAGCGAAAGTACTTGCTCCCAATGTAAATCGGGAAGACCAGCACCAAGGCTACCCAGACACCATTGAACACACCGGCGACCAGTGTTATTAGGCAGGCCGCTGAGCCGACGAACGTCCCAATCCTTACAAAATCGGTTTGGATGACCTCCGGGTTATTTGCTTTTCGGCACACGCCGATTAGCAACGCGGCGGTTGCCAGGATCGCGCTAAACATTATTGCCAGCGTTAAAAACTCCTCAACCGAGAACGATTGAGCACGCGCCATCCAAAGGATTCCGGTTAACACAAACGGCATAAAAAACAAGGCAGGCACTACCGCAAAAATTACATCGAAGCCGATCTCCAGAGTTCGATTTTTTGGTTTCATACCACTCCCTAAATTTATCCACAGCTCCATCGGACTTTGGATGCCTTTGTTCAGGCCCGAGCCTGGAGCATTGCGCACAGCGACGCCGCGCTCCTGACAGAACGTATTGCATGCTGAACCAGGTCGGTTGCCGCCGCCATCATACCGAGTGCGAGCGGCCGCACTGGATACCCGCCTTCGCGGGTATGACCCGTACGATTGTTCGCCGTACGAAGCCGCTTACAGCGTATCGATGATGTATTTATGCACCAGCTGGCTGTCCATCTGCGAGTTAAAGACGAACACTTGGTAGTCGGCGTCGCCTTCTTTCAAGTCGACCTCGAGCTTGGAACGGCCGACTTCCTGGCCATCCTTGTTCTGCGCCTTGGCCATCAAGGTGCCCTTGAACGCCTTATGGGCCACCAGGTAAACGCTGAAGCTTTTCTCGGAGTCGGCCATACCGCTGGCCTTGGACGTGGTGCGCTCCAGGCCGGCCTTGGTCGCGCCTTCACCCAGTTCGGTTTCGACCACCATCTTTTCATCGACGCCGCTGCCGACGCCGGAGAAGAAGCCGGTCACGCCCTCGCCCACCACCTTGCCGGCTTTTTCCGACAGGCTCTGCTCGCTGTCGCCACAGCCAACCAGGGCGGCGGCACAAAACAGACCCACGAAAATGGTTTTGCGATTCATAACTTGGATTTCCTGAGTTCGGGCGAATGACCGGGGCCGCCGAGGCATGGAACACGCGTCCACGGGGCGCCCTATTGGGGCTGCAATCTAATCCACTTGGTGGGCCCTGGATAGGGTGGGCCCTCCAGGATGTGAAGGGTGGCCCGGACCCAAGCTGTCGGGGCGGTGAAGCACAGACTGCAGGTCAACCCGGCAGCGCCACCGCTACCTTTCGATGATCTGCCCGCGCATGGGCGCCAGGCGCGCCAGCAGCCGGTTCTGCACGGGTATTGGCACCCCTTCGGCGCTCATCGCCGCCTGCAGGTTCTCCACCAACGCGTTGAAATCGCCACGGGTCAGCTGCTGCCCCTTATGGCTTTCCTCCATGCTGTCCCCGCTGTAGACGCAGGGCCCGCCGGCCTCGACGCAGAACTGCTCGACCAGCTTGTCACGCAGGCGCTGGATATCGATGTTGGTAAAATGCCGGACGATGCGCGGGTCGTCGGCGATATTCAACAACATGCCCTCGACGATACGGCCGATGCCCGCCTGTTCGCCCAGGGCACGATAGAGACTGTCGCCCTGCGCCGGCGGTTGCGCACAACCGGCCAGCCCTAGCAGGCCCCAGAAAAGCCAGCCGCGCATACTCAGAAACTCCCCTGCAACGACAGGTAGACGCCGTCCTGGTGGTCCAGGCCGGCGATTTCACCGAGTTTGGCGTAGGCCAGCACCAGCGACAGCTGCTTGTTCGGAAAGTAACCGACGAACAGGTCGGCCCAATCGCTCTCCCCGGCAAAGCTCAGGTTGTCCGGCTTCTCCCGGTACTCGACCCCTACCGCCCAACGCGGATCGAACAGCACCGCCAGCGAGCCCTCCTTGAGCAGGCTGTGGCGGTCGCGCCGGTCACCGCCAAAACCCAGCAGGCCGAGCTCGTTGGCCCGGCTGTAGCGCAGGCCCCCGTTGAGCAACAGGTTGTAGCCAAAGGCGCCGCCGAGCACGAGCCGACTGGCGCTCAGGTAGGCTTCGCTGTCCTCGTCCCGTTGCGCCCCGACCAGGCCGGGCACGCGGAAATCCTTCTGCCGTTTGTGCTGCAGCCCCAGGGACACCTGGGGCAGGCGGTCATAGACCAGGTCGCCGAACAGCCGCAGCTTGAGCCCGAGAATATCCTGACTCAGGCTGTCGTCCGGCAGGGCCAGCTGGCGCGCCAAAGTGCCCAGGTCGAAGCGCTGGCGGGCGAAGGACAGTTCGATACGGTTGTCGTAGGCCACCGCCAGCCCGGCCACGTCGAGGCGATAGTCAGCGGTCTCGACGCGCGTGGCGAATACCTGGCCGCCCCACTCGCCTTGCTCGCCATAACCGGCCAACACCGCCCAGGGTGTGATACCGCCACCCGCCGCGCCCTCCAGGCTGCTGGCGCCCCCCGTCGCCAGCAGACGCCCCTGTTCGGCCAGGGCCGGCGGGGCACCGCACAGCAGCAGCACGGCAATCCAGGGCCGGAAAATCCTCATGAGTGCACTCGCTCCAGTTGTGCGTGCAGCGGCTGCGCCACCCAGGCCTCGAAGGCGCTGGCGGTCAGGGGCCGGCTGATCAGGTAGCCCTGGGCCGTGTCGCACTGCCAGCGTTCCAGCAGGCGCAGGCTGCGTTCCAGCTCGACGCCCTCGGCCACCACCTTGAGCCCGAGGTTGTGGCTCATCTCGATGGTCGAGCGCACGATCACCGCATCCTCACTGGTCTCATCCAGGTCGCGCACGAAGGACTGGTCGATCTTCAGCTCCTGCACCGGCAGGCGCTTGAGGTGGGCCAGGGACGAGTAACCGGTGCCGAAGTCGTCCACCGACAGGCTGATGCCGCAAGCGCGCAGGCTGTGCAACACCATCAGGGCGAACTCCGGGTCCTGCATCACCGCGCTTTCGGTGATCTCAAAAATCAGTTGCTCGGCGGCCACCCGATACTGACCGAGCAGCCGGCTGACCCGCTCGGCCAGGTCGATGCTGAGCAGGTCGTCCGCCGAGATATTCAACGACAGCTGCACGTGCAACCCACGGCCGTTCCATTCGGCCAACTGCTGCATGGCCTGCTCGATGACCCAGTGGGTCAGGCTCTGGATGCTGCCGGTACGTTCGGCCAGGGGAATGAATTCGCCCGGCGAGACCATGCCGTAATGGGGATGCTGCCAGCGCAGCAGGGCTTCGGCCTGGCGCACCCGGCCGGCGCGGATATCCAATTTGGGCTGGTAATGCAGTTGCAATTCGCCGTTGCTGGCGGCCCGGCGCAGGTCACGGATCAGCCCGATCTGCCGGGCATGGGCGTCGTCACGGCCCTGCTGATAGACCTGCAAACGGCCGGGCAACTGGGCCGCGTCCTGCATGGCGATGCCGGCGCGGCGCAGCAAGTCGTCCGGGGTTGCCCCATCGGTCGGGTAGGCCGCGATACCGATGCGACAGTCCAGGGCGATGTCCACGCTACCAATGCGCTGGGGTTTGAGCAGCACCTGCTGCAGCCGGTCCGCGCTGGCCACCGCGCTGTCGCTTTCGGTGTTCTCCAGCAGCAGCAGAAACTCATCGCCCACCAGCCGCGCCAGGCTGTCACCGGGGCGCAAGGTGGCCTGCAAGCGTCGGCTGAGCTGCTGCAGGGCCAGGTCGCCGCCGCCGGGGCCACAGCTTTCGTTGACCGAGCGAAAATTGCCGACTCCCAGGTACAACAGCGCCACCGGCCGCCCCGCCGTGATCGCGCTGCCCAAGCGCTCGATCGCCAGGGTGCGGTTGGGTAACCCAGTCAAACTGTCATGCAAGGCGTTGTGGGCCAACTGCCGCTCGCGCTCGGCGATATCGGCTTGCATCCGGTTGAAGGCGCTGGCCAGTTGGCCCAGCTCGTCGCGGCGGTGCAGCTCGAGGGGTTCCTGATAGTCGCCCTGACCGATCCGCTGCGCGGCCTCGGCCAACCGCCGCACCGGCTGCGACATACCGCGCGCCAGCAGCAAGGCGCCCGCCAGCGACGCCAGCAGCGCCACCAGGGCGATCCCCAGGATGCTCCGGTCCAGCGGCGCGAACGCCTGCTCGGCCTGGTTAAGGGATTTGAACAATAGGGCGCGCACCTCAAAATCTGCCTCGCGCGCCAACACCCGTTGCGTGCCGATATAACGCTCACCCTGCCATTCGAACGCCTGCTCGAGCTGGCCCGGCGACGGCGCCCGCGCACGGCGTTGCAGCTCGTCCCGGGCCGCCTCGGGCAGGGTACTCAGCCACTGTACCGGTTCCTGGTCGATCAGCGAGACCAGGGTCAGCTCAAGGTGAGTCAACTCGCGCATCTGCTCGGCCAACGCCGCGTCCACCTGAAAGCCCATTACCACGCGGGCGATCGGCAACGGCGCCAGGACCGGGGTTTCCACCAGCAAATAGAGTTGTTGCTCAACAGGTACCAGGCCGACCTGCAAGGTTCCACGCCCCGCCCCGCCCAGGTAGCGAGCTAAACGCGCGGCGGCGGCGGCATCGATGGTCTGGCCCGTGCTGACCTGCAACTGCCCGTCCAGGCCCACCACCAGCATGAGGCTGGCCTGGATACGCGCGCCATGGTTGGCCAAGGCGGAGCGCAGGGTCGCTTCATCGCCGCTGGCCACCGCGTCCTTAAAACCGAAATCGGCGGCCAGCACCTGCACCGCGCCTTGCAGCTGGTTGCCGCGCACCTCGAGCAACTGCTGAAACACCCGGGTGCCGACCTCCAATTGCTCGTTGGCCTGATTGCGCACGGCCACTTGGGTGGCGACCTGCACGGCGAAATACAACGCACCGATAACCGCCACCAACAGCAGGATCAGCACCGTGGCGATTCGCGCCTGAAAACTGTTACTCGGGCGCACGGGTGGCTTTCCTGAATGCCTCGCCGAACGCGCTCGCCGCCGGCGTCGGAGGGGCGACAGCATCGGTGACCAGCGCCAACGCAAAGCGCTGTTGCAGGTCCTGTTCGCCCATGACCACTTCCCCACTTGCCAGCGGTATACGGTCCTTGAGCCCGGGGTGCCAGAGTGTCACCGCGTAGCGACCGGCCGGCAGCGCGTCGAGGCGCAACTGGCCGCGGTCATCGCTGACCGCGAACCAGGGATCGTCGGTGACATAGACGTAGCCCACCATCCAATCATGGATATTGCAGCCGAGCACCACCACACCGGGCTGGTCGAACAGCACCGGTTCACTGGGCGTGCCCTGGTACAGGCGCAACTCGAAGCGTTTGCTCGGCGAAAAGGAATACACCTGATGGCGGATATTGTCGCTGTTGGGGAAAGACACCCGGGTGCCCGAGCGCACCGCCAGCACACTGGGCGCAAACTGCCGAGCGACCTGGTCCATGATCGCCGTGGGCACGACGCCGGGCTGCCCCAGGGGACCACGCAGGCTGACCACCGCATCGGCCAGAGGCTGGCCCTGACGGTCGACCAATTCGGCGTGCAGGGTGCCGGCCGAGGCCGGTAACGCCGCCAGCATCAGCAGGCCCAGCAGGCCCCGGCACAAACCACCGCACCGCGAAAAAAGCGCTTTGATCATGCTCACTACCCGTGCCGAGTGGCTGCGCGACACGCCGAGAAATCCATGCCCGCCTGGCGACCTGATCTTGTCAGCTTTTCAGCAGCGTAGCCCGCCACGTGGAGAAGATCACGTTTTCAAGCAGCCTGGCAGGCGATGCGGCCTGATGCTGGCGAGTAAAACAGGGAGGTCAGTCAGCGCCGCGCAGGCGCTTGGGGGTCAACCCCAGGTAGCGACGCATGGCCGTGGTCAAGGCGCTCTGACTCGAGAAGCCGCACTCCTCGGCGATCCGGATCAGCGGCAGCGGGCTTTCGCGCAGCAAACGAGCGGCGCGGTCCAGGCGGGTTTTGAGCAGGTACTGGTGCGGCGTCAGTCCAACACTGTCCTTGAACTGCGCATGGAAGTGGCTGGGGCTAAGGCAAGCCACCTGCGCCAGTTCCGCCACATGGATACGTCGGGCCAGGTGCTGATCGATATAGGCATCCAGGCGGCCGACGTCCAGCGGTCCGATTGACCGCGGCGCCGCCTCATCGAACAGGCGCAGGTGCAAGGCCCGCAGCAGCAGGCCGCCCAGGGCCCGGGCCAACAGCGGATCGCTGCCGTAGCGGGCCAATTCGGCACCGGCGTAACTGAGCAGGTTCTGGAAATCGGCGTCCAGCGCGGGGTAACGCGGCGTGTCGAACAGATGACCGAGCAGCTCGAGGTCCTGGGCCGAGCTGTGCTGCTCGTCCAGGTCGATGATCAGCATACGGTTATCGCCCATGCCGGCGAACTCGTGATCGGCATCCCCGGGAACCAGGCAGGCGCGCATGCGACAGACTTCGCCGCCCCGGCCGTTGACTTCGAATTCCGCGCGGCCGGACAACGACAACACCAGTTGATGGTGGTCGTGGGCATGGATATGAGCCTGGTCGTCCAGGCGGATCAGACGGGTGCTGAACATCGAAATACCAGAACGGCGTTACGCATAAGTGCGCACTTTAACCAGTTGCGAGGCTCGCCGTCACCTCGACTGACCGATGGTGGCACCCAGGCCATGGCCATAATTTTGCCACTGTCGCCGCACGGCCCGCCATGAAGGCCGTCGCGGGCCAGGCGCCAGCGCACAGCGGCCCGGGCACCGAACGACTTGTGAAGCGAAAAAGCGTCCCTGGGCGGCCTGTGAACAGGCCGACCGCCAATCGCCGCAGCTCGTGCATTGAAAAGGTCCGGCCGCTGCCCCATCTACCCAACATCACTCAAGCGCAAGGTGTCGCATGAACGACCAGACAGTCGACGACCAGATTTCTGCCGCCACGGGCCTTGTCCTGCCCAACCAGCGGTTACCAGACAAGCTGTATATTTTGCCGGTGCACAACCGTCCGTTTTTCCCCGGGCAGGTGCTGCCCGTGATCGTCAACCCCAGCCCCTGGGCCGAAACCCTGGAGCGGGTGGGCAAGACCGAACACAAGAACCTGGCGCTGTTTTTCGTCGATCAGCCACACCCCGACCAAGGCGGGTTCGACCCTGACGAACTGCCTGAACACGGCACGGTGGTGCGGGTACACAGCGCGGCCCAGGAAGGCGGCAAACTGCAATTCGTCGCCCAAGGGCTGACGCGTGTGCGTATCCGCGGCTGGCTCAGCCGCAAACCGCCGTACCTGGCGGAGGTGGAATATCCCGCTGCGGTGCTGGACCCGCGCGACGAGGTCAAGGCCTACGGCATGGCCCTGATCAACGCGATCAAGGAGCTGCTGCCGCTCAACCCGCTGTACAGCGAGGAGCTGAAAAACTACCTGAACCGCTTCAGCCCCAACGATCCCTCGCCACTCACCGACTTTGCCGCGGCGCTGACCACCGCACCCGGCGACGAACTGCAGCAGGTGCTCGATTGCGTGCCGATGCTCAAGCGCATGGAAAAGGTCCTGCCGCTGCTGCGGCGCGAGGTGGAGGTTGCCCGCCTGCAGCATGAACTGTCGGCCGAAGTGAACCAGAAAATCGGCAAGCATCAGCGTGAGTTCTTTCTCAAGGAGCAACTCAAGCTGATCCAGCAGGAGCTGGGCCTGAGCAAGGACGACCGCAGCGCCGACAGCGAGCAGTTCCGCCAGCGCCTGGAGGGCAAGACGCTGCCCGAGCAGGCGCGCAAACGCATCGACGAGGAACTCAACAAGCTGTCGATCCTGGAGACCGGCTCGCCGGAATACGCGGTCACCCGCAACTACCTGGACTGGGCCACCGCCATTCCCTGGGGCGTCCATGGCCAGGACAAACTCGACCTCAAGCATGCCCGCGAAGTGCTCGACCGGCATCACACTGGCCTCGACGACATCAAGGCGCGCATTCTCGAATTCCTCGCGGTCGGCGCCTACAAGGGTGAGATCGCCGGTTCCATCGTGCTGCTGGTGGGGCCACCGGGTGTGGGCAAGACCAGCATCGGCAAATCCATCGCAGAAACCCTGGGCCGTCCGTTCTACCGCTTCAGCGTCGGCGGCATGCGCGATGAAGCGGAGATCAAGGGGCATCGACGCACCTATATCGGCGCCCTGCCCGGCAAGCTGGTACAAGCCCTGAAGGAAGTCGAGGTGATGAACCCGGTGATCATGCTCGACGAAATCGACAAGCTCAGCAGCAGCTACCAGGGCGACCCCGCCTCGGCACTGCTGGAAACCCTGGATCCGGAACAGAACGCGGAATTTCTCGACCACTACCTGGACCTGCGCCTGGACCTGTCCAAGGTGCTGTTCGTCTGCACCGCCAACACCCTGGACTCGATTCCTGGACCGCTGCTGGACCGCATGGAAGTGATCCGGCTGTCCGGCTATATCGCCGAAGAAAAACTGGGCATCGCCAAGCGCCATTTGTGGCCCAAACAGTTGGCCAAAGCCGGGGTCGAGAAAAGCCGCCTGAGCCTCAGCGATGCCGCGCTCAAGGCCCTGATCGACGGCTACGCTCGCGAGGCCGGCGTGCGTCAGCTGGAAAAACAGCTGAGCAAGCTGGTGCGCAAGGCGGTGGTCAAACTGCTGGACGACCCTGAACAGGTGGTGAAGATCGGGCCCAAGGACCTGGAGGCGTACCTGGGTGTGCCGGTGTTTCGCAGCGAACAGGTGCTTTCCGGGACTGGCGTGATCACCGGCCTGGCCTGGACCAGCATGGGCGGCGCCACGCTGCCGATCGAGGCCACCCGCATCCATACCCTTAACCGCGGCTTCAAGTTGACCGGGCAACTGGGCGAAGTGATGAAGGAATCGGCCGAAATCGCCTACAGCTACGTGGCCTCGCACCTCAAGCAATTCGGCGGCGATGCGAATTTCTTCGATCAGGCCTTTGTCCATTTGCACGTACCCGATGGCGCCACGCCCAAGGATGGCCCCAGCGCGGGGATCACCATGGCCAGCGCCCTGCTGTCCCTGGCGCGCAACCAGGCACCGAAGAAAAACCTGGCGATGACCGGCGAACTGTCGCTGACCGGGCAGGTCATGCCCATCGGCGGGGTACGGGAGAAGGTGATCGCCGCCCGCCGCCAGAAGATCTTCGAGTTGATTCTGCCAGACGCCAACCGGGGTGACTTCGCCGAACTGCCGGACTACCTGAAGGACGGCATCACCGTGCATTTCGCCAAACGTTTCGCCGATGTGGCCAAGGTCTTGTTTCACTGAGCGAGCCAGTAGACCCGCCCGGGTGCCGGGGCGGGTTATCGGCGGCGACCTGTCGGCCCCGAACGACCGACTGCCGGGGCGATCTGCGCTATCCTGGCCAAAGCCGACCTTCAAGGAGCGCCCATGACCGCCGCCCGACTGCTGCTTCCCCTTGGCCTGAGCCTGCTGGGCGCCTGCGCCCAGCACTCCAGCAGCCGCCAGACCTTGCAAGTGGATTCGCAGGCGCAATGCCCGCTGCAGATCCGAACCCAGCAAACCCTGATTCTCGTGCTGCCCAGCAACCCGACCACCGGCTTTCGCTGGCAACTGGCCGACGCGGCGACACCGCTGCTGCGCAGCCTGGGGCCGGAGGTGTACAGCAACCCTGAAGACGTGGGCCTGGTCGGCAGTGCCGGGCAGTCGACCTGGCGCTTTCAGGCCGAGACCGCGGGGGAAGGTCGCTTGCACTTGCAGTACCGGCGCCCGTGGGAAACCGACCTGCCCCCGGCAGAAACCTTCGACTGCCCGATCCAGGTGCGCTAGGTGCCCTAGGGCGCCCGGCCGAGCAGTTGCCACGGCCACAGGCCTTCCACCGCGTCAGGACGCTCCACCACCCAGGACGAGACTCCATGCCAATGATTGCGCGTCGCCTCGTGTTGAGCCTGCCCGTTCTGCTCTGCGGCTGCAGCAGCCTGCTGCCCAGCGAGCAGGCCGAAGTCAGTTCGCCCTTCGACAGCTACCTGGATGCCGAGATTCGCTACGCCCAGGCCGTCCCAGGACGCACGACCCGTACGGAGCTGTTCAAGCTGGGCTTCGACCCCCTGGTCAACGGCAACGGCCGCATGCTGTCGTTTATCGACGTGCGGCAGATGTTTATCCAGCCCAACATACCCATTGACTATCTGCCCGATGGTCTGATGCGCTGCCTGGAAGCCAAGGAACGCTGCAGCGGCTATGCCTTCGAGCTGTCCAAATCCGATAGCCAGCGAGTCGGTAGCTTCTGGGCCGACGTGCTGAATTTCCGCAAGAACCGCGAAGTACAGGGCTGGTCCTTTCGCAGCGTGTTTGTCATGGTCGACGATACCCTGGTGCATAAGGTCAGCAACGGCGAACCGAACATTCGCCGCAGCGAGGTGCGCAATAACCCGCTCGGCCCACTGCAGGGGGCCGGCGAGTTTTTTTCCGACCAGTTGAAGTGACAGCGGTATGGCTAATGCCCGCGGTTGGCTAAAATGCCGGCCTTTTCGTCACTGCCACCGGAATGCCCGTGAGCCAAGAACCCGACCGTATTTTCGCGCACCCCTTGCCCCAGGTTCAGGACTTCGCCTTTAACGAGGATGTGGCCCGGGTCTTTCCCGACATGATCAAGCGCTCCGTGCCGGGTTACCCGACCATAGTCGAAAACATCGGCGTGTTGGCCGCCCAGTTCGCCCAGCCGCACAGCCTGCTCTATGACCTGGGTAGCTCGCTGGGCGCGGTAACCCAGGCGTTGCGCCGACATGTACGGGTCGAGGATTGTCGGGTGCTGGCCGTGGACAACTCCGCCGCGATGGTGGAGCGCTGCCGTGAGTACCTGCACGCCCAGGACGCCATGTTCCAGGAGCTGCTGCCGGTGCAGGTGATCGAAGCGGATATTTTGGACCTGGCCTTCCAACCCTGTTCCCTGGTGGCGCTGAATTTCACCCTGCAGTTCATCGCGCCGTCCGAGCGCCTGCCGTTGCTGACGCGGATACGCCAGGCCCTGATGCCTGGCGGAGCACTGATCCTGTCGGAGAAGTTGCGTTTCACCGACCCCGGGGAACAGGCCCTGTTGACCGACCTGCATATCGCCTTCAAGCGCGCCAATGGCTACAGCGAGCTGGAAATCGCGCAGAAACGCAGCGCCCTGGAAAACGTGATGTTGCCCGACAGCCTGGAGGAACACCGCGAACGCCTGTTGCAGGCCGGCTTCAGCCGCGTGGTGCCCTGGTTCCAATGCCTGAATTTCGCCTCGCTGGTGGCCCTGCCATGATCGACCTGGGCGCGCTGGTGCGCGAACTCGCGGGCACGCCCCTGGCCGAATGGGCCAGCGAGCTGCAAGAACAGCTGGACAGCAAAATGGCCGTGGGCCACGGCGACCTGCAGCGCTGGCAGGGCGCGTTGCACGCCCTGCCCGACCTGCAGCCGACGAGCATCGATCTGGCCGGGGGGGTGACGCTGCGAGCCCCCTGCACGGCAGACACCCAGGAGCAACTGAGACAAGCGCTAATGGGTCTGTCACCCTGGCGCAAAGGCCCCTTCGAGTTGTTCGGCGTGCCGGTCGATACCGAATGGCGCTCGGACTGGAAATGGGCACGGGTCGCCCCACACCTGGACCTGCGCGGTAAACGGGTGCTGGATGTCGGCTGCGGAAACGGCTACTACCAATGGCGCATGCTCGGCGCCGGTGCCCGCGCAGTGATAGGGATCGACCCCAATTGGCTGTTCTTCTGCCAGTTTCAGGCCCTGCGGCGCTACTTGCCGGATCTACCGGCCTGGCACCTGCCGTTCGCCCTGGAAGAGCTGCCGGAAAAACTGCAGGGCTTCGACACCGTATTTTCCATGGGCGTGCTCTACCACCGCCGCTCGCCGATCGACCATCTGCTGGCGCTCAAGGACTGCCTGGTCAAGGACGGTCAATTAGTCCTGGAAACCCTGGTGGTCGAAGGTGATGTCAACTGTGTGCTGGTACCGCCAGACCGTTATGCGCAGATGCGCAATGTCTGGTTTCTGCCCTCGGTGGCAGCCCTGGAGCTGTGGCTGCAGCGCGCCGGCCTGGTAGACGTGCGCTGCGTGGATGTCAGCGTGACCAGTGTCGAAGAACAGCGCAGCACCGATTGGATGCGCTACCAGTCGCTGCCGGACTTCCTCGACCCCGGCGATCACTCGCGCACACTGGAGGGACTGCCCGCCCCCATGCGCGCGGTCATGGTGGCGAGAAAGCCGTAACGGCCGCGGGCTCCCTGGCGGCGCAGGATGCGCCAGGGCGATAGTCGGAAAACGGCGGTCAGCGGCGGTCGGCCGCCGCCACGATCAACTGTTTCATTTCCGCCACTGCGGCTTTAAAGCCGACAAACAGGGCATGGGCGACTATGGCGTGGCCGATGTTCAGCTCGTTGATACCGGCGATGGCGGCCACGGCCTCGGCGTTATGGTAGTGCAGGCCATGACCGGCATTGACCACCAGCCCCTGGTCCAAGGCGAAAGCCACACCGTGACGAATCCGCTCGAGCTCGATCGCCGCCTCGGCGGGGGTCTGGGCATCGGCATACCGACCGGTGTGCAACTCGATCGCTGGCGCGCCGACCCGTTTGGCGGCCTCGATCTGCTGCTCGTCGGCATCGATAAACAGCGACACTTCGCCGCCCAACCGATTGAGCCGCTGCACGGCGGCCTGAATACGCCCCTCCTGGCCGGCGATATCCAACCCGCCTTCGGTGGTCAGCTCCGCGCGGCTCTCAGGCACCAGGCAAACATGTTGCGGACGCAGGCTCTCGGCGAAGGACAGCATCGCCTCGGTCACCCCCATCTCGAAGTTCATCCGGGTCTGCAACGCCTCGCGCATGATGCGCACATCGCGATCCTGGATATGCCGACGATCCTCGCGCAGGTGCAGGGTGATGCCGTCGGCGCCGGCTTCCTCGGCATCCAGCGCAGCCTTCAGCGGGTCCGGGTAGCGGGTGCCGCGGGCCTGGCGCAGGGTGGCGACGTGGTCGATGTTCACGCCCAGCAGGATTCGCTTGGCTTCAGTCACGGGGGGGCTCCTTCAGGGTGATAAACAATTCGCGGCTGACCAGCGGTCGACCGCCGAGATGAGGGGCAAGGGCCTGGCGCATCAACCGCTTGGCGGCGGCCAGGGCTCCGGGAATCGTCCAGTCAGCGTCGGCCATGGCCAACAGCTCGCGCCCCTGGAAAAGCCCCGGCTGCAGATGCCCCACTGGCTCCAACCCAACCTCCGCACGCAAGCGGTAAAGACCGCTGGCGACCACCGGCGCGCCGCTGCAGTCCTGGTCCAAGGCGAAACCATACCCCAGTTCGTCCAGCACTCGCCATTCGAAGGCACGCAGCAGCGGCTCCAGTGGGCGGCCAGCCGCCAGCGCCACCAGGGTGGCGGCATAGTGGTCGAATACCTGGGGGTGAGGATCCTCGGCGGGAAGCAGGCGGATCAGCAGTTCGTTGAGGTAGAGCCCACTGAACAGTGCCTCGCCGTGCAGCCACTGGGGAATGCCGGCACTCTCCATGCGACCGATGTTCTTCAGCTCACCACGGCCGCGCAGTTCGATTTCCACCGGCACAAAAGGCCTGGCCAGGGTACCGGCCTTGCCCCGCGCCCCACGCAACACCGCGCGTAAGCGCCCCTGAGGGGTCAGGAGGTCCACCAGCGCGCTGCTTTCGCGGTAGGCCCGACTGTGCAGTACATAGGCAGGCAAAGCGCGATCGGTCATGGCAGGCAGGTCCGGTCAGGTGGGCGGACAGGGCCAGGCGGGCTCAGGTCGCAACCCAGGGCACTGGCCTGCCCCGCCGAAGGCTCGGTCGGGCGGGTCAAGCCGCCTCGAGTCAGATATCGGAATAGCCCAGCGAGCGCAGCGCTCGTTCATCGTCGGACCAGCCACCCTTGACCTTGACCCAGAGGTTGAGCATGACTTTGGAGTCGAATAGCACCTCCATATCCTTGCGTGCCTCGGTGCCGATGCGCTTTATCCGCTCACCGCTGTCGCCGATGATGATCTTCTTCTGTCCGTCGCGTTCGACCAGAATCAGGGCATGGATATGCAAGGTCTTGCCCTGCTGCTTGAATTCTTCGATCTCGACCGTGATCTGGTAGGGCAACTCGGCTCCCAGTTGACGCATGATCTTTTCGCGCACCAACTCGGCGGCCAGGAAACGGCTGCTGCGGTCGGTGATCTGATCTTCCGGAAAGAAATGCTCGCTCTCGGGCAAACGCTCGGCCACCAGTTTCTCCAGCGCATCGAGGTTGTGCCCTTGTTGCGCGGAAATCGGCACGATCTCGGCCTTGGGCAACTGCTGCTGCAACCACTCGAGGTGCGGCATCAACTCGGCCTTGTCTTCGATCCGGTCGGTCTTGTTGATCGCGATCAACACCGGACCCTGCACATACTGCACGCGCTCGAGCACCATCTGGTCTTCATCGGTCCAACGGGTGCGATCGACCACGAAGATCACCACGTCGACGTCCTTGAGGGCTGCCGAAGCGGTTTTGTTCATATAGCGGTTAAGCGCTTTCTCACCGTTCTTGTGCAAGCCCGGTGTATCGACGTAGACCGCCTGAATCGCCCCTTCGGTCTTGATGCCCAGCATGTTATGCCGGGTGGTCTGGGGCTTGCGCGAGGTGATCGCCAGCTTTTGACCGAGAATATGGTTCAACAAAGTGGACTTGCCCACATTGGGCCGGCCGACGATGGCAACGTAACCGCAGCGTGTTGCCGGTGAATCAGTCATTGCCGTTCTCCACACCCAGGGCAATCAAGGCGGCAGCCGCGGCGACCTGTTCGGCGATGCGGCGACTGGCTCCCTGCCCCAGGGTCTTTTCATTTAATAAGGTGATTTGGCACTCGACCACAAAGATACGGCAGTGCGGTTCACCCTGTATATCCACCACGTCGTAACGCGGCAGTTCACAGGCCCGGGACTGCAGGAATTCCTGCAACCGGGTTTTCGGATCCTTGTTGGTGTCGACCAGGGTCAGGCTTTCCAGTTCGGAGGTCAGCCAGGCCAGCACCCGCTCGCGCGCGGCTTCCATGCCGGCGTCCAAGTAGATGGCGCCGATCAGCGCCTCGAGGGCATCGGCCAAAATGGACTCGCGGCGAAAACCGCCGCTTTTCAGCTCGCCCGACCCCAGCCGCAGGTAGTCACCCAAGTCAAAGCCGCGAGCCAGGATCGCCAGGGTCTCTCCCTTGACCAGACGGGCCCGCAAGCGCGACAACTGGCCCTCGCGTGCCAACGGAAAGCGTAGAAACAGCGCTTCACCGGCCACGAAATTGAGAATCGCATCGCCGAGAAACTCCAGGCGCTCGTTATTGCGCCCGGCGTAACTGCGGTGGGTCAGGGCCAGCAGCATCAGCTCCTGGTCCTTGAAGGTATAACCAAGCTGTCGCTCGAGGCGACTTAACGAAACACTCACGGCATGCGCACGCGGTATTCTTTTTCGAAACGGGTGACCAAGTCGATATTCTCTATCAAATTCTCACGTTTTTCGTACTTCAGGTGAACCAAATACTCATTATTTTCAAGCTTGATCTTAAGCGCTTCTTTTAAATCCAAGTCACGCATATTGTTGATGATCAAGCCCTTGGCAATATGATTATAGAACTCGCCAGCGCTGCGCACTTCCGCCGCCTTGTCAGCCTCAACCGAGAGAATTAACTTATCCAGCGACATATAGTCCAGATAGTGCGGAACCACTTTGAATAGCGCGCTGGCGAGAAAAGCCACGAAAGCCAGCGTCATCAGCCAACCAAACACCGACATACCTTTCTGCGAATGTGGAACTATCATGGCCAACCTCGTCGAGTTATTACTTTTTAGGGGCTGCAAGCGCCTGAGCGTCTACGCGCATTTACATTGCACAATCAATGAATCAAGCCAACCCGGGAAAAATTCGGCAGGTGACTCAGCTTCGGATCCGGCCAGCTCATCCAAACCGCAAAGGCTTTACCGACAATATTTTTATCCGGGACCATGCCCAGCACATCCTTGGCAATCTTCGGATCATTCCAATAACGACTGTCATTGGAGTTATCCCGATTATCACCCATCATAAAATAATGCCCGGCGGGCACCGTCCACACCGTCCCAGGCTCGCGGCGATAGCGGCCCATTTCCTTGCGAATTTGATGTTCCACCTCACCGAGTTTCTCGTGATACAACTGCACACTACCCAGTGAACCCGGCTCTTCGCCGATCAGTTGTTCGGCGACAGGCTGACCGTTGATATACAGGCGTTTTTCGCTGCTGTAGCTGATTTCGTCACCGGCCAGACCCACCACCCGCTTGATATAGTTGATATTCGGGTCACTGGGGTAACGGAACACCATCACATCACCGCGTTGGGGGTCCTCGACCTCGATGATCTTGGTATCCAGCACCGGCAGACGGATGCCGTAGGCAAATTTGTTGACCAGGATGAAATCACCGACCTCCAGCGTCGGCTTCATCGAACCCGACGGAATCTGAAACGGCTCGATCAGGAACGACCGTAGCACCAGCACTATGGCCAGGACCGGGAAGAACGACTTGCCATATTCAACCAGTAACGGCTCTTTGTTCAGGCGTTCGAGCACTTGAGGGTCGGACTCGGCGATCTGCCCCTCGTATGCAGCAATCGCCGCGCGCCGACGCGGCGCCAGTACAACCAGATCGAACAGCGCCAGCAGGCCGGAAACCGCAACGGCGATGACGAGTATCAGCGGAAAATTGATCGACATAGGGTTCCTAGCCATCCAACCTGAGCACGGCGAGGAAGGCTTCCTGTGGAATTTCCACGCTGCCCACCTGCTTCATGCGTTTTTTACCGGCCTTCTGCTTTTCCAGCAGTTTGCGTTTACGGCTGACGTCACCGCCATAACACTTGGCCAAGACGTTTTTGCGAAGGGCCTTGACGGTCGTGCGCGCCACAATTTGACCGCCAATGGCGGCCTGGATGGCGACATCGAACATTTGCCGCGGGATCAGCTCTTTCATCTTCTCGGTCAATGCCCGCCCTTTATAGTGAGCGTTATCACGGTGCACGATCAGCGCCAGGGCATCGACTTTTTCACCATTGATCAGTACATCCAGCTTGATCAGGTTGGCCGACTGGTAACGATCGAAGTGATAATCCAGCGACGCATAACCCCGGCTGACGGATTTCAGTCGATCGAAGAAATCCAGCACCACTTCGTTCATTGGCAGATCGTAGCGGACCTGCACCTGATTGCCGAGGAACTGCATATCACGTTGAACACCGCGTTTTTCGATGCACAGGGTGATCACGTTACCCAGGTGTTCCTGGGGCACCAGGATATTGGCCTGCACGATAGGCTCGCGCATGTCCTCGACCGAGGCCTGATCAGGCAGCTTTGACGGGTTATCGACGTAGATTGTTTCACCGTTTTTCATCAAGACTTCAAAAATAACGGTCGGCGCGGTGGTGATCAGATCCAGATCGTATTCGCGCTCCAGGCGCTCCTGGATGATCTCCATATGCAGCATGCCGAGGAAACCGCAGCGAAAGCCGAAGCCCAAGGCATCGGAACTCTCAGGCGAGTATTGCAAGGACGAATCGTTCAGCGTGAGTTTCTGCAACGCCTCGCGAAAATCCTCGAAATCCTCAGAGCTGACTGGAAAAAGCCCGGCATAAACTTGCGGCTGAACCCGTTTGAAACCCGGCAGCACGGCGACATCGGGGGTCGAGCTCAGCGTCAGGGTGTCGCCTACGGGCGCCCCATGGATATCCTTGATGCTGGCGATGATAAAGCCCACTTCGCCGGCCTTCAGATCGCCCATCTCAGTGTGCTTGGGGGTAAAAACGCCCACGCTATCGACCAAGTGCGTTTTGCCGGTGGATTTGACTAGAATCTTGTCGCCCTTTTTTACCCGGCCATGGCGAACCCGTACCAACGACACCACGCCCAGGTAATTATCGAACCAGGAGTCAATGATCAAGGCCTGCAATGGGTCCTCGATATTGCCGGTCGGCGCGGGAATGGTCTGTACCAGACGCTCCAAAACCTCATCCACGCCCAGGCCACTTTTGGCACTGCACGTCACGGCGTCAGCCGCATCGATGCCGATAATATGCTCGATTTCATCCTTGACGCGGTCAGGGTCGGCCTGGGGCAAGTCCATCTTGTTGAGCACGGGCATCACCTCCAGCCCCTGCTCAATGGCGGTGTAACAGTTGGCCACCGACTGTGCCTCGACGCCTTGACCGGCGTCCACCACCAGCAAGGCCCCCTCACAAGCGGCCAGCGAACGACTCACCTCATAAGTAAAGTCAACGTGCCCCGGCGTATCGATGAAGTTGAGCTGGTAAGTCTTGCCGTCGCGCGCCGTGTAATAGAGCGTGACACTGTGGGCCTTGATGGTGATCCCACGCTCGCGCTCCAAATCCATGGAGTCCAGGACCTGGGCTTCCATTTCACGCTCGGACAGGCCGCCACACATCTGAATGAAGCGGTCAGCCAGGGTCGACTTGCCATGATCGATATGGGCGATGATGGAAAAATTACGGATATGACTCAGGTCACTCACGGATCAACACTCAGAAAGGCCGCAGGCAGACTGCCCGCCGAAAAATAGCCGGGAAGTGTACCTGATTGGCGACCGATGCGTCACGCCTGGACGCTGAACCGCAGGCATGAAAAGGGCGGCCTCAGCCGCCCTTTCCGACCCGCGCGCGGGCTATTCGGCCAGTTTGAAGGTGATAAAGCTCGCTCGCCCTTGACGCAGCACCCGCATGGAGACCGAACGGTTCTTCGGCAATTCCTGAGCGACCTGGGCAAAAGTCTTCGCCGTATCGATGGCCTGATTGTTCAAGTGGGTGATGACATCGCCCGGGCGCAAGCCGATAAGCGCGGCAGGACCTTCCAACACCTCCTTGATCACCACGCCACCTTTGAGATCCAGTCCTTTTTTCTGCTCGGCGGTCAACTCGACCACAGAAACACCCAAACGATTACTGCTGCGCTCAGCCCCCGCCGCTTCAGCCGGCGAGATCTCAGCACCTTCATCCGGCAGCGCGCCAATGGTCACGTCCAGTGTCTTGCGGGTACCTTCACGCACCACTTCCAAACGTGCGCTACTGCCCGCCTTGAGACCACCCACCAAGTGCGGCAGGTCGGCGGACATGATGATCGGTTTGCCGTCCAGACTCAGGATCACGTCGCCCACGCGCAGCCCCCCCTTGTCAGCTGGCCCGCCCTGGAGCACCTGTGCGACCAGCGCACCGGCTGGCCGCTCCAGACCGAAGGATTCGGCCAGATCCTTGTTGACCTCCTGAATGACCACCCCGAGCCAGCCACGACTGACCTTGCCGCCATCCTTGAGCTGGTTGGCGACATCCATGGCAACGGTGATCGGAATGGCGAAGGACAAGCCCATAAAACCGCCGGAGCGGGTGAAAATCTGCGAGTTGATGCCGATCACCTCACCCTCCAGATTGAACAATGGCCCACCGGAGTTGCCTGGATTGATCGCCACATCAGTCTGAATAAAAGGCACGTAGCTTTCATTGGGCAGACTGCGACCCTTGGCGCTGACGATGCCGGCAGTCACCGAGTGATCGAAACCAAAGGGCGAGCCAATGGCCAACACCCAGGCTCCAACCTTGAGGTCGTCGGACTCGCCGAGCTTGACGATCGGCAAGTCCTTGCCTTCCACCTTGAGCAACGCCACATCGGTACGCGGGTCCGCCCCAATCAGCTTGGCTTCCAACTCACTGCGATCTGACAGGCGCACGATGATTTCATCCGCATCCGCCACCACATGGTTGTTGGTCAGCACATAACCGTCGGACGAGATGATAAACCCCGACCCCAGGGATTGCGCCTCGCGTTGGCGTCCACCACCGGGAGCGCGAGGTACCTGGGGCTGATTGCGCTCGAGGAATTCGCGAAACATCGGCGGCACGCCCTCCAGGTCAGGCACCGAAGGTTGACCGGTCATGGCGCGCTCGGGCAGGTTTTGCCGGGTGCTGATATTGACCACGGCCGGGGACGCTTTCTCGACCAGGTCGGTAAAGTCCGGCAATTCGGCACGGGCCACCAGCGACTGGCCCACCAGCACCAACGCCGCCAGCAGTGAAAGGTAAGATTTCAGGCTAGGCATCGACATTCAGTTCCCATCCAGAACGACCAATAATTAACCCGACCGTGGCCACAACCTCGGCGAGCACTACAACATCACATAAAATCAGCGCTATTGTCCGCAGATCCGCCCCGGACCGTGCCGCGGGGATCTACCGCTCAACGACGCATTGAGTACTTCCATGCGTCCTTGAAAACCAACACATCAAGGCGCCACAGCAACCCCGTCATCACGCACCGACAGGGCTACTCGCTCAGCAGTTCCGGGCGGAACTTCACCCACGACCGTTACCATCACGTCACCCTGCTCGACCTTCATACGTCTGGACACTGCCGCAGTAGGTCCGAACTGGCTGCGCACATCATCTGCCACGGCCCCTCGCAAAGGCTCCACAAAGACCGAGAAATGCGCCAATCCATCGCTATACCGCAGCCAAGTCAGGGAGCTTTCGGCGATCGCGCCGTCCAGTGCAAAACCCGGCGGCAACCAAGCAGCATGCCAGCCACCCGACGCTGCCGAACTTTGCAGTGCACTGGTTTCTGCGGGCCGGCAGTCCGTACCGGGGACCAGTGCCTGCCGAGCCATCGGCGTCTCGCCCTGAGGCTCGAACTGGACGAATTGCAAACGCTCCAGCAATTGGCCTTTCTCATTCAGCAAGAGTGACTTCAAGGGGAGCGCGGTGGCCGAGTCCAGGTGGAGTTCCAAACCATAACGGTGCTGATCCCGTGGCGACACGCTCAGCACCACGGCGTCGCGCCCGGCGACACGCGTCGCACCCTGCAACCGCAGGGTGTAACCCTCGGTCAAGCGGGCAACCTGCAAGTGCTGCGCCACACCTATGGGGGCACTCGCAGAGGCACCGGCGGCCTGTAACGGTTGCCCATGGCTTGAACACAGCAGTTGCCCATTCTCGCGGACAATTTCCAAGCCTTCCCCATCGAGTTGCTGCAAACGCTCGCGCACATGACCATCAGGCTCTACCTGCCGCCAAAGGCGATGGGTCGAAAAGGCTCCGTCACGCTCATAGGCAAAACTGCCGACGAAACTCAGTTGCTGAGCACCGGCCAAGCGATCCAGCCAATACTCGACGTCGGCGGCCTGGCTGGGCAAAACCCAGCCAGCTCCCAGCAACAGCCACAGATGCAGCGGACGCATACAACGCTCAGCGGTTTTCCAGGCTCGCCGACCGCGCGTATGGCAACGAGCTGCCGGTAACAGTGCTGTTGGCCTGCTGCGCATGTTGACGCAGATACGCCGGCAACCTCAGTTCATGCCAGCCAACTCGTGACTGGCTAGAGGCGTTAACCAACGGGCTTTGCAAAGGCTGCGCCGCGCTTATGTTGTAACCGGCCAACACGGCGGGACCCTGTGCCTGCGGCAGCGCCAAGGCCGACGAAGGTACTTGCTGGGCGACCTGCTGCATGCCCTCGACCGCATCCTGATTGTAAAGACGAACCCCACCCAGGACCGCCACGGTCACCGAGGCGGCCACCGCCAAACGACTCCAGCCTGCCCAGGCACCAGCCGCTGCTGCCTTAGCCTTGGCGGGTGCAGCCTCGCTGGCCAAGGCCGCCGAAACGGCGGCTGCGATATCCAACCGCGGCTCAAGCAGGTCTTGGCGCATGACCGCACGAGCGACCTGATAACGCGACCAAGTGGAACGCAGCGCGTCATCCTCGCAGGCCGCGAGCACTCGCCGCACTTCCAACTCATCCGCTTCATTGTCCATTACCGCGGACAACGACTCCTGCAGGGCTTCACGACTCATGGCGGTTCCTCTCTCTGGCTAACGCCGCTGTCTCAGACACCTTGCAACAACGGCTGCAAGGCTTTATCGATTGCTTCCCGCGCCCGGAAAATACGCGAGCGCACGGTTCCGACAGGACATTGCATGACGCTGGCAATGTCCTCATAACTCAATCCATCGAACTCACGCAGGGTTAACGCCGTGCGTAAATCTTCCGGCAGCAGCTGAATGGTACGGTGCACGGCGGTTTCGATTTCATCGCGCAGCATCAGCCGCTCCGGCGATTCGATGTCCTTGAGAGCGTGATCGCCGTCGTAAAACTCCGCATCCTCGGCACTCACATCGTTGTCTGGCGGACGCCGCCCTCGCGAGACCAAATGATTCTTCGCCGTATTGATGGCGATACGATAGAGCCAGGTATAGAACGCACTGTCACCGCGAAAGTTGCCGAGCGCCCGATAGGCCTTGATGAAAGCCTCTTGGGCGACATCCTGAGCCTCGTGAGTGTCATGCACGAACCGTACGATCAAACCGAGAATCTTGTGCTGATATTTCAGCACCAATAAATCAAAAGCGCGCTTGTCACCCGCCTGAACGCGCTCGACCAGTTGCTGATCTTCTTCCTGGGTTAGCATGGAAACTCCTCAATAGGTTCGGAGGAGTTTTGCGCCAGCAAGGTAATCGGCCTGGAAAAATAGACTCGGACCTTGCGCAAAAGTTCTCCCCTCCCAACAAGCTTCCTGCAGACACGAACTTGTCCTGCACGGAATGGCACAACCCAACCTTTCGACGGCTGTGCAAATGTCTTTGCCCACTCCACCCCGACCGCGGCCCCCACAGAAAAAAGGGCATGGCACGACGGGGCTGGCCGGCGGTTAACCGCCTTAGAAACCTTAAAGACTTAAAAAGTTCCTCACCCCGCCAAGAGTGTCATAAGGCGACTATTGTGCAGCGCCCCCCACCTATATACTAGAGGCCGCCTTTTCGCGGAACCTGGACATGAGCCATCATTACCTGCAGGACGTCTTGATCATTGGCAGCGGCGCCGCGGGCCTGACCTTGGCGCTGACCCTTCCGGCGTCACTGCGTATCGTCGTTCTGAGCAAGGGCGACCTGGCCAATGGCTCGACCTACTGGGCCCAAGGCGGTGTGGCGGCAGTGCTGGACGATGCCGACACCATCGAATCCCATGTCGAGGACACCCTCAACGCTGGCGGCGGGTTATGCCGCGAAGACGCAGTGCGCTTTACCGTCGAACACAGCCGCGAAGCCATCCAGTGGCTGATCGACCAAGGGGTGCCTTTCACCCGTGATGACGAAACGGCCCGTGAGGATGGTGGCTTCGAATTCCATCTGACCCGCGAGGGTGGCCACAGCCATCGGCGTATCATCCATGCCGCCGACGCCACCGGCGCGGCTATTTTCAATACGCTGTTGGCACAAGCCCGGCGACGCCCGAATATCGAGTTGTTGGAACAACGGGTCGCCGTCGACCTGATCACCGAGCGCAAACTTGGCCTGCCAGGACAGCAGTGCCTGGGCGCCTATGTGCTAAATCGCGCCAACGGCGAGGTGGACACCTTTCACGCTCGCTTCGTAGTACTCGCCACCGGTGGCGCGGCCAAGGCCTACCTCTATACCAGTAACCCGGACGGCGCCTGTGGCGACGGCATCGCCATGGCCTGGCGTGCCGGTTGTCGCGTCGGCAACCTGGAGTTCAACCAGTTCCACCCAACCTGCCTGTACCATCCGCAAGCCAAGAGCTTTTTGATCACCGAGGCACTGCGCGGCGAAGGCGCCCTGCTCAAGCTGCCCAACGGCCAGCGTTTTATGGATCGTTTCGATCCGCGCGCCGAGTTGGCGCCGCGGGATATCGTCGCCCGCGCCATCGACCACGAGATGAAGCGCCTGGGGGTCGATTGCGTCTATCTGGATATCAGCCACAAACCGGCCGAATTCATCAAGAATCATTTCCCCACCGTGTACGAGCGTTGCCTGGACTTTGGTATCGACATCACCCGCGAGCCTATCCCCGTGGTGCCCGCGGCCCATTACACCTGTGGCGGCGTGGTGGTCGACCAGCGCGGACAGACTGATGTCCCGGGCTTGTATGCCATTGGCGAAACCAGTTTTACCGGGCTGCACGGCGCCAACCGCATGGCCAGCAACTCGTTGCTCGAATGCTTCGTCTACGCCCAAGCCGCGGCTGCCGACATCCTCTCTCGCCTGCAGGACCGGCCGATTCCCGCGGAGCTGCCCAGCTGGGATGCCAGCCAGGTGACCGACTCGGACGAGGATGTGATCATCGCGCACAACTGGGACGAGCTGCGGCGCTTTATGTGGGACTATGTGGGCATCGTGCGCACCAACAAACGCCTGCAGCGTGCCCAACATCGGGTGCGCCTGCTGCTGGATGAAATCGACGAGTTCTACAGCAATTACAAGGTCAGCCGCGACCTTATCGAACTGCGCAACCTGGCCCAGGTCTCCGAGCTGATCATTCGCTCCGCCATGCAGCGCCATGAAAGCCGAGGCCTGCATTTCACCCTGGACTACCCGGACCTGCTGCCGCAGGCGCTGGACACTATCCTGCGGCCGCCCACCTATGGCGACTGAATTTCAGCCGCACCCGCAGCCGACGGTGTTCCGTCTCCGCCAGACTGTCGCCTAGCAGGCACAGGCTGCGCACCCGCCGTTCGGCGGCCAGACGAAAGCGCAAGACCACCAGGCCGGGCAGAACCACGCAGTCGGGCGCCAATCGAATCGCCTGCCAGCCCCGGCGCGCACTCCACAACTGCCACCCCTGGGCATTCAGGCGCAGGCCACGGAACGCGCTCGGGCTGCTCAGCCAGAGGGTCCGCGGCAGCACCCAGCTGGCATGCGCCAGGCACCCCAGCACACCGCCCAATAGGACCAAAGCCGGTAGCGCGGCGCTCAGCACCGCCACCCCCGCGGCCGCCTGGGCCATCAGGTAACTAATCAGCAAGCGCCGCGAGGGTCGCCAGTGGCACTCGAAGCCATCACTGGGGCTGAACACGGTCGAGGATCATCCGCACCATACGCAGCAGATCCGGATCATCCGGCTCCACACGCTGCATAAACCAGCCGAACATGTCCTGATCCTCACAGGTCAGCAGCTTGCGGTAGCGCTCGCGGTCATCAGCGTCCAGGTGCGGATAGACCTCGCGGACAAAGGGTACCAGCAGCAGATCCAACTCCAGCATGCCACGGCGGCTGTGCCAGAAGAGTCGATTGAGTTCGATAGGGTCGACCATGAAACGGCTCCTTGAAGTGGGCCGGCAGTATAGCGGCGTCCGCCACTTACCGGCACCCGCTGACAAGCCCGAAGCACGGCCCTATGATGGAGCCCCAGTCCACCACTCTGCGACCCCCATGGCCGACTCCGCTTTTTTTTCCTCTCTGTCCCATGAAGGCCTGCTCGCCGTGCGCGGGGCCGATGCCAGCACCTTTCTCCAGGGACAGCTGACCTGCAACCTGAAGTACCTCAACGAGACCACCGCCAGCCTGGGCGCCCGCTGTACCCCCAAGGGCCGCATGCTGTCGAGCTTCAGGATAGTCGGCGATGCCGACGGTTTCCTGCTGGCGATGGACAGAGAACTGGTCCCCCGACAGTTGGCCGACCTGAACAAGTACGCAGTGTTTTCCAAGTCCAAACTCAGCGATGCCAGTGACCAATGGACGCGTTTTGGCCTGTTCGACGCCGATGCCAGCCTGCTGGACCTGGGCCTGACGCTCGCCTCCGAGGCCAACGCAGTGGCTCGCCACGACGGCCTGCTGGCAATCCGTCTGGACGCGCGGCGCAGCGAACTCTGGGTCCCCAGCCAGTCAGCCAGCGGAATCGAGACGCGGCTACAGGCAACGCTGCGGCAGGCGCCGCTGAACGAGTGGCTGCTGGTCCAGGTGCGTGCCGGCATCGGTCAGGTGTTCGCGGCGACTTACGAACTGTTTATCCCGCAGATGCTTAACTTGCAGGCCGTGGGTGCGGTCAGTTTTAAAAAAGGCTGCTACACCGGCCAGGAAATTGTCGCGCGCATGCAGTACCTGGGCAAACTCAAACGGCGCCTGTATCGCCTGGCGCTACACGACACGGCGTTGCCGGAGCCCGGAACAGAACTGTTTTCTCCCGTGCATGGCAGCAGCATCGGCGAAGTGGTGCTGGCCGCCCTGACGGACGACGGTGTCGAGTTGCTGGCGGTGCTTCAGGCCGATGCGGTGGCCGACGCTCGCATCCACCTGTCCAGCGGGGACGGACCGACATTGCAGTTGCTGGACCTGCCCTACACGCTGGACCGCGATCGCGAGATACAGCACTGACAGGACGCTGGGTTCGCCCTCCGGATCTCAGCGCACTACCGTTTTCACTGGCCGAATCACTACACTGGTGTTTAGGCCACCCATTCATAGCATGCGTTTTGTAGAGAGTCGTCCATGAGCAAACTTGCCGAAAAAGTCCAAGAGGAACTGATCAAGGCCATCGATAACGATGACCTGGTGCTGCCCACCCTCCCGGAAGTCGCGCTCAAGGTCCGTGAGGCGGCGGAAGACCCCGACATCAGCATTCCAGCCCTCAGCAAAGTGATTGGTAATGACGCCGCCCTGACTGCGCGAATCATCAAGGTGGTCAACAGCCCGCTGCTGCGCACCAACAAGGAAATCACCGACCTGCAGATGGCGATCGCCCGCCTGGGCATCAACTACACCTGCAACCTGGCCACCGGCTTGGCCATGGAGCAGATGTTCCAGGCCACCTCCGATGTGGTCGACCGCAAGATGCGTGAGGTCTGGAACAAAAGCACCGAGATCGCCGGCATCTGCCACGTGCTGTGTCGCCACTACACCCGCCTGATGCCTGACCAGGCCACCTTGGCCGGTCTGGTGCATCAAATCGGCGTACTGCCGATCCTGACGTACGCCGAGGAACATAACGAGTTGTTATCCGACTCCATCAGCCTCAACCACGTGATCGAGAAGATTCATCCGATCATTGGCGACAAGATCCTGCGGACCTGGGAATTCCCCGAGCTGATCGCCATGGTGCCCAGCCAATACCTGAATTTCAGTCGCGACTCGGCCAAGGTGGACTATGTCGACATCGTCCAGGTGGCGACCCTGCAGAGCTACCTCGGCAGCGAACACCCCCTGACCCAGTTGGACTGGAGCCAGATCCCGGCATTTGGCAAGCTGGGCCTGGAACCCAGTCTGGACATGACGGCCGATGAGGACCTCTCCGCGGCGATGGAAGCCGCCATGAGCATGCTGCAGTAATAGCCTGACCGGGCGCATCGAGCGACCGGCCACCAGGGCCTGTGGACACTCGCCACAGGCGCCGCGACCGTGCGCATAGTGTTAACAGGCCCTAAACTGACACCAAAGTCCGGTTCAGGCCAATGCTCATGCGCCCTCTTGCTTGGTTGCTCTGCGCGGCAATCAGTCTTTTCAGCCCCCTTGGCGCCAGCGAGGTCGTTCGTCTCACCAACGGCGAGTGGCCCCCTTACCTGGGTCAAAAGCTGCCCCACCAAGGCGTCGCCTCACGTATCGTGGCCGAAGCCTTTGCCCTCGAGGGCGTGCAGGTGCAGTGGGAGTTCTACCCCTGGGCTCGCGCTTTGCGCCTGGCCGAACGGGGGCAGAGCGCCGGCAGCGCGGTCTGGCTGCGCAATGCTGAGCGTGAGGCGGCCTTTTTCCTCAGCGACCCGGTGCTGGAAAGCGGCTACTACCTGTTCCACCGCAAGGACCGGCCGTTCACCTGGCAGCACATCGATGACCTCAAGGGCCTGCGCATCGGCGCCGCGGTGGACTACGACTACGGCGAAGCCTTCCAGCAGGCCGAAGCCAGCGGCAATTTACAGGTGCAACGGCTGAGCAATGAGAACCAGGGGCTGCATATGCTCCTCGCTGGTCGCATCGACCTGTTCCCCATCTCCAAGGAAGTGGCGGCGGATATTTTTTTCCACGAATTCAGCAGTGCCGAGCGCGCCCAGCTAGGGTTTCACCCGACCCCCTTGCGCCTGGACCCCATGCACCTGTTGCTGTCGCGCCAGGTGGCCGGCAACGCCGACTTGATGCGCCGGTTCAATCGTGGCCTGACGCGCCTGCGTCAGAGCGGCAAGATCGATCAGTATTTGCGCGAACTGCAGCAACCGCCCCTGTCGCCGCCCTGACCTCGACGCGAGCATTGGCCTCAGCCTCAGCCTTCCCGGGTTGCCTGCGCCGAGGTCTCGGCCGCGAACACAACCCGCACGCACAACCCGCTCGGCAACGCGTCATGCAGGCTGATCTGCGCCCGATGGGCGCGGCAGATCTCGCCGACTATGGCCAGCCCGAGGCCGGCCCCCGCTCCCTGTTGGCTGCGTCGATAGAAGCGCTCAAAGACCTTCTCCCGCTCGTCGGGGGGAATCCCCGGACCGTTGTCCTGCACCTCCAGCACCGCCGGCGCCAATACCCGCAGCACCACCGAGCCTCCCGGCGGGGTATGCGCCAGGGCATTGTCCAGCAGGTTGCAGAGCAACTCGTTGAGCAGCGTCGGTTCGCCGCTCAGCCAGATCGGCTGCTGCGCCTCCAGGGCCAAGGACACCCCGCGCCCGTGCGCCAGAGGCGCCAACGCCATGCCCAGTTCCCGGGCCAACTGGCTGAGGTCGAGGCGCTGCGCGCCCCCCTCGGCAATGGCTCGCGCACCGCTTTCGATCCGGGCCAGGGACAGCAACTGATTGGCCAGCTGGGTCAGCCGGTCAGAGTTCTGGGCGGCTTCCTCGAGGGTCTCGCGCCACTGGTTCGGCGTCTGCGCTCGCAACCCCAACTCGAGCCGGGCCTTCAACGCCGCCAGCGGGGTACGCAACTCATGGGCGGCATCGGCGATAAATTGCGCCTGGCGCTCGAACAATCCCCGCAGGCGCGCATTGAACTGGTTCAGCGCCTCGACCAGCGGACGCAACTCACGGGGCAAGTCGCCTTCCGGCAGCGGCCGCAGGTCATCGCTGGCCCGCCCGGCCACTGTCTGGCGCAGGCTGTCCAGTGGCCGCAGGGCCGCGCTCACCGCCAGCCAAACCAGCACCAGCGCGCTGCCGACCAGCAACCCCATGCGCCACAGGGTTCCGATCAGCAGTTCGCGGGCCAGCCGCTCCCGCGCGCCCAGCGTCTCCCCGACCCGGATCTGCGCCATGCCGTTGAGCGACGGCTCGCTGACCGGCTGCAGCAGGCTGACCATTCGCACCCCCTGGCCCCGGTACCGTGCATCGTAGAAGTGGGCCAAGGCCGGGTAGTCATCTGTGCGCCGGGTACCCGGCGGCGGCGCGGGCAGGTCCTCGTAGCCGGATACCAGCCTGCCCTGCAGGTCCAGGACCTGGTAGTAGATCCGCCCGCCACTGTCATACGCGAAGGTATCCAGGGCGATATAGGGCACGTCGGCCTGCAGCTGGCCCGCGTCGGCCGACAGGCCTTCGGCGATCGCCCGGGCCGACGCCAATAGCGTTCGGTCATAGGCCGTGTCCGCCGCGCGCCGCGCGCTCCAGTAGGCACTCAGGCTGCTCAGCAGCAGGATGCTGGTCAATAGCAGCGCGAGCCGCCGTAGCAGCCGACCGCGCAGGCTGCCGACCTTAATCACCGAAGGCTTCCAACAGATAGCCCAAGCCGCGGAAGGTGACGATGCGTACCGCGCTGCCCTCGAGCTTACGCCGCAGGCGGTGCACGTAGATCTCGATGGACTCGGCGCTCGCCTCTTCCTCCAGGGCAAAGACCTGGGCGGCCAGTTGGTCCTTGCTCATGACCCGTCCAGGGCGGGCGATCAGCGCCTCGAGCACCGACTGCTCCCGGGCGGTCAACGTCAGCACCGTCCCGCCCAAGGCAAAACGCCGGGTACCCAGGTCGTAGACCAGGGTGCCACAGCGTTGCTGCGGCTCGCCGCCCAGCACGCTGCGGCGTAACAGCGCCTTGACCCGCGCCTCGAGCTCGCTCAGTTCAAAGGGTTTGGCCAGGTAATCATCGGCCCCGAGGTTCAGCCCATGCACGCGATCCTTCACCTCGCCGCGCGCCGTCAGCATCAGCACGGGCAACGTGCTTCCACGCTCACGCAAGCGCGCCAGCACGGCAAACCCGTCGAGGCGCGGCAAACCAACATCGAGGATGACCAGCGCATACGCCTCGCTGGCCAGGGCCAGGTCGGCGGCCACGCCATCGTGCAACACATCCAGGGTCCAGCCCTGGGCCTTGAGGGCCTGAGCCACGCTGGCCGCCAGTTGCGGATGGTCTTCGACCAACAGAATTCGCACCCTCATCTCCCCGCGCGGACCGGTGGCCCAGCAATCCCACAGTGTACAGCCGCCAGTCAAACGCTGGCTGCAGCCCGTAGAGCATCGCGGGTGAATAATTTCGGCACTGAAAGCCTGGTGAAAGCTTGAAGGCTTAGCCTGCGATCAGGTGGCTCGATCCACCCGCACCTGCAGCCCGTCGCCCCGGCACTGCATCGGACAACAACAATAAATAGGGTCCCTGGTATGACGCGTTTCCGCCATTCGCCATTGCTTACCGTGCCGTCGCCGGCATGGCGCGCATGCACCTTCTTGACCGCCCCTCCCTTGTGCACTGCTTGCGCGGGGTGGCCTGCGCCTCCCTCTGCGTTATAGCCCAGACGGCCTACCAAGACCGCTCGCCCTGCCCCGCGCAGCCGAGTCGCTCGATACAATAAGAACCAAGAGGACACGCCATGCAACGCACTGCCCTGAGTCGCATCACCCTGGCCGCCAGCTGCCTGGTTTTCGCCAGCCAGCTATTTGCCAGCGAACCGAAACGCCCGGAATGCATCGCACCCGCCAAGCCTGGCGGCGGCTTCGACCTGACCTGCAAGCTGGCGCAGATCGGCCTGAAAGACGCCGGTCTGCTGAAGGCACCCATGCGGGTCACCTACATGCCCGGCGGGGTCGGCGCCGTGGCCTACAACGCGGTCGTCGCCCAGCGGGCCAAGGACCCTGGCACCATTACCGCGTTTTCCTCCGGATCGCTGCTCAACCTGGCGCAGGGCAAGTTCGGTCGCTACGACGAAAAGGCCGTGCGCTGGCTGGCCGGTATCGGCACCGACTACGGTGCCATCTCCGTGCGTGCCGACTCGCCCTATCAGAACCTCAACGACCTGGTCGAGGCCTTGAAAAAGGACCCCTCGAGTATTGTCTTCGGCGCTGGCGCCACCATTGGCGGACAGGACTGGATGCAGACCGCGCTGATCGCCCGACTGGCCGGCATCGACCCGAGGAACCTGCGTTACGTGGCGTTCGAGGGTGGCGGCGAGACCCTCACCGCCATGCTCGGCGGCCATGTGCAGGTCACCAGCAGCGGCCTGGGTGAAGTCACCCCGCAACTGGCGGCGAACAAGATCCGCGTGCTCGCCGTGCTCGCCGACGAACGCCTGCCCGGTCGACTAAACCATTTGCCGACGGCCAAGGAACAGGGCTACGACATCAGCTGGCCGGTGATTCGCGGCTTCTACATGGGACCCGAAGTCAGCGACGAACAGTTCGCCTGGTGGCAGCAGCAGTTCCAGCAGCTGCTGGCCAACGGCGAATTCGCCGCCCTGCGCGAACAGCGCGACCTGTTCCCCTTGACGCTGACCGGTGCCGAGCTCGAAGCCTATGTCTTCAAGCAGGTCGAACAGTACAAGAGCCTGGCCGGCGAATTCGGCCTGACCCAATAGCGCCGGCGCCGCGCCCGCTCCCAAGGCGCGGCCAGGCCTGATCGAGCAGACCCAGGCACGCACGTCGATGCCTGGGCCCCACCGCTCCCCACAAGGGTTTTCCCCATGTACGTCCGACTGTTTTCCGCAGCCTGGGTGCTGCTCTGTGTTGCCCTGGCGATCCTCGCCTGGACTTTCAAGGCCCCCTTCGAATACGACCCGGTCGGCCCCCGCGCCTACCCCTTGCTCTTGCTGGCCCTGATGGGCGCCGGCGCGCTGTGGCTGCTGTGCAAGCCCAGCGACGAGGCGACGCCGGCCATCGATTGGCCGCTGGCCCGCAAGGTAATGCTCGGCATCGCCGCGCTGCTGGCCTATGCCTTGCTGTTCGAGCCGCTGGGATTCGTGCTCAGCACCGCCCTCGCCGGCTTCGGCCTGGGGCTGCTGTACAACGGCCGGCCGCTGGCTTCGGCCGCCAGCGGCATCGCCATGGGCGTGCTGCTGTACGGGCTGTTCGATTACCTGCTGGACGTGCCGCTACCGCTCGGCCTGCTTGAAACGTTCGTGGAGAACTGAAATGGAAACCCTGACTTTCCTGATGCAAGGCTTCGATGTCGCCACGCGCCCGATCAACCTGCTGATGGCGCTGTTCGGCGCCTTTGTCGGCACCATAGTCGGCCTGCTGCCCGGCCTGGGGCCGATCAACGGCGTGGCGATCCTGCTGCCCCTGGCCTTCGCCCTCGGACTGCCGCCCGAAACCGCGCTGATCCTGCTGGCCGCGGTGTACCTGGGCTGCGAATACGGCGGCCGTATCTCGGCCATTCTGCTCAACGTGCCGGGCGATGCCGCGGCCATCATGACCACCCTCGACGGCTACCCCTTGGCGCGCCAGGGCAAGGCCGGGGTCGCCCTGTCGCTGTCCGCCGTCAGCTCCTTTATCGGCAGCACCATCGCCACCTGCGGGGTGGTGCTGTTCGCCCCGCTGCTGGCGAAATGGGCCATCGCCTTCGGCCCGGCCGAGTACTTCGTGCTGATGGTGTTCGCCATCGCCTGCCTGGGCGGTATGGTCGGCGACAAGCCAGTGAAGACCCTGATGGCCGCGCTGATTGGCCTGACCATGGCCACGGTCGGGGTGGACTCCACCACCGGCGTCTACCGTTTCACCTTCGACAGCGTCAGCCTGTCCGATGGTATCCAGTTCGTTATCGTGGTGATCGGTCTGTTCAGCGTCAGCGAAGTGCTGTTGATGCTGGAGCAAACCCACAGCGGCCAGGTCGCGGTCAAAGCCAGCGGGCGCATGCTGTTCAATGCCAAGGAGTTCGCCTTCACCTGGTGGTCGACGGTGCGCAGTTCCCTGGCCGGCTTTGTCATCGGCGTGCTCCCCGGTGCCGGCGCGACCATCGCCAGCGCCATCACCTATATGAGCGAAAAGCGCATCGCCGGGGATAGCGGCACCTTCGGCCAGGGCGACCTGCGCGGCGTCGCGGCACCGGAAGCGGCCAACAACGCCTCGGCCTGCGGTTCGCTGATTCCCATGCTGACCCTGGGCGTACCCGGTTCCGGTACCACCGCGGTGATGATCGGCGCCCTGACCCTGTACAACATCACCCCCGGCCCCCTGCTGTTCGAGCAACAGCCGGACGTGGTCTGGGGCCTGATCGCCTCGCTGTTTATCGGTAACCTCATTCTGCTGGTGATGAACATTCCGCTGGTCGGCTTGTTCGCGCGCATGCTCAGCGTGCCCAACTGGATCCTGGTACCGGCCATCACCGTGGTCAGCCTGGTCGGCGTCTACGCGGTCCACAGCACCACCTTCGACCTGGTACTGATGATCGGGCTCGGGGTATTCGGCTACCTGCTGCGCAAACTGGACTTCCCCCTGTCAGCCTTGATCCTCGGCTTCGTGCTCGGCGAAATGATGGAAGACAACCTGCGTCGTGCCCTGTCGATCTCCGCCGGCGACCTGAGCATCCTCTGGGGCAGCCCCATTACCCTGAGCCTCTGGGCACTGGTGGGGTTGATGCTGGCCCTGCCGGGCATCCGCTGGTGGCGCCGGCGCGGCAGCCCGAAAGCGGCGCTGGCCTGACCCTGCGAGCATGAGAAACTGGCGGGGCTGGTGGGCCACCCCCTTGGTGGGCGCCGCCGGGGGCCAGCTGGCCAACCTGGCGGGCTGGCCGCTGCCCTGGCTTATCGGGGCGCTGCTGGCGGTGATGCTGGTGCGCTGCAGTGGCAGGTTGATTCTCGAAGTGCCCGGCGGGCGCCCCGCCGGGCAATGGCTGGTGGCGAGCGCGATTGGCCTGCATTTTACCGGCGACGTGCTTGAGCAGTTGCTCGAGCATCTGACCCTGGTGGTGCTGGGCGCCTGCGCGACTCTGTTGTTGAGCCTGATCGGCATCGTCCTGCTGCGCCGCAGCGGGGTCGATCGCGCCACCGCCTTTTTCGCCAGCATGCCCGGCGGCGCCAGCGAAATGCTCAACCTCGCCCTGCGCCACGGCGCACAGCCGGCCCGGGTCGCCGCGGCCCACAGCCTGCGCCTGCTGCTGGTAGTGTTGCTGATTCCGGCGCTGTTCACCTGGGGCCTGCCGCCGGTCGAAACCCTTGCCGCCGCCCCGGCCGACTGGCGTTGGTTGGCCTGGCTGCTGCCGGCCAGTGCGCTGTCGGCACTGGTGTGGAAAAAGCTGAACCAGCCCAACCCCTGGATGCTCGGCCCCTTGACCCTCTGCGCCCTGGCCAGTGTGCTCTTCGACCTCGACCTGGCGCTGCCAGCGGAGCTGGGCCAGGTCGGCCAATGGCTGATCGGCTGTGCCTTGGGCTGCCATTTCGACCGGGATTTTTTTCGCCACGCACCGGGCTTTCTGCTACGTGTGCTGCTGTTCAGCCTGCTGGCCATGCTCGCCGCCGGGCTGCTGGGCCAGCTCCTGGGATGGCTGCTGGAGGAACATCGCGGCGCCCTGATGCTCGGCATGATGCCCGGCGGCATCACCGAACTGTGCCTGACGGCAGAGGCCCTGCAGCTGTCGGTGGCGCTGGTCACCGCCGTCCAGGTGCTGCGCCTGTTCCTGGTAATGTTTCTCGCCGAGCCGCTGTTTCGCCTGTGGCAATGGCTGGCCGACTGACCCCAGCGCCGGGGCCAGGGTCGCCATTTGACCGATGGCGCGGCAGTCCGGTCGAATTTTCCGCCAGCACCGGGCTCTGAACTAGGGTCTGCAGTCTTCTGGAACCCGTATCGATGCCTGCTCGCCCTCTGAAGTACAGCCTGATCTGCCTGCTTGGCCTCAGCCTGCTGGTCACCGGCTGCAGCCGGATCGGCCTGGCGTACCGTAATCTGGACGCCCTGGTGCCCTGGTGGGTGAACGACTATGTCGACCTCGACCCCCAGCAGAAGGACTGGCTCGACCAGCGCCTGGCCGAACACCTCGAATGGCACTGCCGCACCGAGCTGCCGGCCTACCTCGACTGGCTCGATCAGTCAGATCAATTGCTGGGCAGCGGCCGCACCGGCCAGCAACAGGTGGCCGCACAGCTCGAGGCCCTCAGTGGCGCCCAACGGCGGGTGGCCGATCGCCTTAGCCCGACCCTGGTGGAGCTGGTGCGCGGTTTAAGCGCCGAGCAGGTCGCCGATTTGCAAGCCTCGATTCACGACAAGCACCAGGAGCTGCGCGACAAATACCTGGAGCCCCCGCTGCCCGAACAGATCGAACAGCGCCAGGAGCGCCTGGAAAAGCGCCTGAAGCCCTGGTTCGGAGGCCTCAACCCGGCGCAGCAGACACGTATTCGCAGCTGGTCCCAGGGCCAGGGCGAACAGAACCGCCTGTGGCTGGAGGATCGGGCCCGTTGGCAGGCCGAACTGTTCGCAGCCCTGCAACAACGCCAGGCCGCGGACTTCCCGCAGCGCCTGCAGCGGTTGCTGGCGGAGCCCGAAACCTTGCAGGACGACCAGTACCGGGTTGCCTTCCAACATTCCCGGCAAGCCTTTATCGGCCTGTTCAGTGACTTGATCAAGGACGCCAGACCAGACCAGCTCGAACACCTGCGCGCACGTCTACGCCAAGTCCGCCAGGACTTCAGTGAGCTGCGCTGCGGCGACCGCCCGGCGCTGGTGGTGAAGGACCAAACCTTGCCCTTCTAAAGCGGCAGGTCCTGCGCGGCGGCCGGTTCCGGCAGACGCCAGTCGATCGGCGCCAGCCCATGCTGCTGCAGGAACTTGTTGCACCGGCTGAAATGGCCGTTACCGATAAAACCCCGGTGCGCCGACAGCGGCGAAGGATGGGGCGAGCGCAGTACCAGGTGCTTGTGGGTGTCGATCAGGCGCTCCTTGCTCTGCGCATGGGCCCCCCAGAGCATAAATACCAGGCGTGGCTGGTTAGCACTGACCACCTCGATCACCTTGTCGGTGAACAGCTGCCAGCCCTGTTTGGCATGGGAGCCGGCGACTCCGCGCTCGACCGTCAGTGAGGTATTGAGCAGCAGCACGCCCTGTTCGGCCCAGGCCTGCAAGCAACCGTGGCGCGGGATTTCCAGGTTCAGGTCGCGTTTCAGTTCCTTGAAGATATTCACCAGCGAAGGCGGCGCGGGCACTCCGGGCGGCACGGAAAAGCACAGGCCATGGGCCTGACCCGGACCGTGATAGGGATCCTGACCGATGATCACCACCCTGACCTGCTCCAACGGCGCAAGGTTCAGCGCGTTGAATATCAGCGGCCGCGGTGGATAGACCTCCTTGCCGGCAGCGCTTTCCTGCTGCAGAAACGCCCGCAGCTGCGCCATATAGGGCGCTTCGAACGCTTCGCGCAGGGCGGCCTTCCAGCCCGGCTCGAGTTTGATACGATCATTGTCTATGGTCATCTTGGGTCCTCGGCACATAGCCGCCGCACCCTAGGAAAGCCTGGCCCGCTTGTCAATTGCCGAGTCCCATCGCCCATGGCCGCCGACGCCCCCCTCACCACCGACGCCTTGCGTTTTACGCTCTACAACCGTTTTCTCAAAGGCGAAGCCAAGGTGCCGCAGATGCCGGAGAATGCCCTGCGCATCCGCAGCCTGCTGGACGATCCACGCACCTCGGTGGAGCAATTAAGCCGGGTGATCACCAGCGACCCGCCACTGGCCGCCTATTTGATGCAGTTCGCCGACAGTCCGCTGCTCACAAGTGCCAAGCCGTGCCACAACTTGCGCGACGTACTGGCGCGCCTGGGGACGCAAAAACTGAACAACCTGGTGCTGGGTTTTAGCGCACGCAACCTCTTTATCAGCAAGGAGCTGCCCCTGCAGCGGGTGTTTCGCGCGCGCTGGAAGACGGCCCTGGAGCGCGCGGCCTTCAGTGCCTGCCTGGCCGCCCGCAGCGCGCTGTGCAGCGTCGACGACGCGCTGCTGGCCGGTTTGCTGCAAGACATCGGCAGCCTGCCGCTGTTGGCCGAACTGGAACGCTGGCCGAACTACTCCCGCGCCGAGGACGACCTGCAGGCGCTCTGTGACCAGCTGTCCGGGCCGATCGGCGCGGTTGTGCTGACCGCCTGGAAACAACCCTCCGGCATGATCGATGTCGCCCGTCACCGCACCGACTGGCAGCGCACTGCCGCGGCCGCGAGCCTGGCCGATCTGGTACAGGTCGCCAGCCTGCTGCGCCAGGATGCCCTGCCGGCGGAGGAACTGGCGGCCAGCCCAGCCTTGCTGCGGCTGTTCCCGAACCTGCCCGCGCCGCTGCGCTTCGACCAGGAACTGCGCACGCAGCTGCTGGACGAGGCGGCGTTCTGGCTCAAGCTGCTCGGTGTCAAATCCCGCGGTGCCTGATGCGTCTCTATCACGGTCCTGGATACTGATTGCTCGGCCAACGAAGAGCGCCCAACACTGGCCGCTCCTCAATGGAGCATCGCCATGGACACCGCACTGACCCGTGAGCGCCTGGAACAGGCGCTGCAACACTCGCCCTTCGCCCAATTGATCGGTTTCGAGCTCGATGCGTTCGCGCCCGGGCATATCGAGATGAGCATCCTGCCGCGCCAGGCCCTGACCCAGCACCATGGCTTCGTCCACGGCGCGGTGGTTGGTTTCATGATCGACAGCGCCTGCGCCTGGGCCGCCGCCTCGCTGGTCGGCGACGTGGTCACCTCCGAGTACAAGGTCAACCTGCTGGCCCCTGCCCTGGGCGACAAGCTGGTCTGCCGCAGCGATGTGATCAAGGCCGGCCAACGCCAGGTGGTGGTGCGCGCCGATGTGTTCGCCCTGCGCGAAGGTCAGGAAAAGATCATCGCCACCGGCCTGGCCACCATCGCCCGGGTTTAAGCCTGGCGCAAGGGCGCGGGCCGCTCAGCCCCGGGCCCGAAATTTCCCCATCGTTTTGTCCCACGGCCTGCTTGACGAGGTGCAATTGCCAGCTAGGTTTGACCTCAGGCAGGGACGCTGGATCGGATCGGGCCCCTGTCGCCAGAAGTTCCACCAACTCGTTGCAGGCGGCGCAGCCACTTCTGGGAAGTGCGCCTCT
The DNA here is from genome assembly GCF_040514055.1 of Pseudomonas sp. Taxonomy (GTDB): domain Bacteria; phylum Pseudomonadota; class Gammaproteobacteria; order Pseudomonadales; family Pseudomonadaceae; genus Aquipseudomonas. The sequence continues at coordinate 26,033 of NZ_JBEVDL010000083.1, read as the reverse complement.
CGCCTCCCCTGGTGGAGTTCCGACCAGGCCGCCTACGCGGCATCTCGAGCACAGGCCCTACGACCTGCGCCGGTAAAGGACAGACAGCATGCAGGATTGCATCTTCGCCTTTCGTCTCGCCGCTCTACCCGTGCTTACCGCGAAGACTCCGCGCCTTCAGCGCCGCCGTGCCGCCCACGGAACATCCCCACCTCGACAGCTCGTCTGATTCCACGGCGAGCGCCAGTCCGTCACCCGGCGGACGGCCGCTCCCAGACAGCAGCGTCACAACCTGCCGCTGCCCTCGTTCCGTTGCCATGAGGAATGCACGTCATGCCTACGCGTCTTAATTGTGCCCGCCGCGTCAGCGGGCTGCTGCCAGCCCTGTTGCTCGCGGCCTGCAGCCCCACCGCCAGCACGCCCCCCGATTTACCGGCGCCGGTGCCGACCGCGGCCGTCGTTGCCACAGCGGCGGCGCCCGCCAGCAGTTGCGAGGCCCTGCCCGGCTGGTTTCCGAAGACACCCTTCCCCGACGGCAACGCCTTTCCGCTCAGCGGCACCCTGAACAACTGTGCCTTCCATCAGTGGGCCTATCAGATGTTCCTGTGGCTCGGTCAACCCAGCAGCGGCACCGACGGCGCGCCGCTGAACTTCGAGACCCTGGCCAGCCCGACCGCCCTGCTGCGCCCGGGTGGCCCCGGCGCCACGCCCTACCCGGGGCGGGCCGCCGGCGAGCAACCGCGCATCCTGGCGCGGGTCGCCAAATCCAGCCAGAGCGTGGATGCGAAGGATATTTTCCAGGCCGGGCCGGGCGCCCAGGTGCTGATCGACCAGGCGGGCAACGTCGTCTACTACACCGGCCTGCTGAATCAGGACTTCTGGAATTTCGTCACCGCCAACCAGCTCTACAGCCTCACCGGGCTCAAGGGCGTCGCGACCGGGCAGGATTTCCCGATCAATACCCTGGAGTTGAAACTGGCCTGGCGCGTCGCGGCGTTCCTCGACAGCAACGGCCAGCCGACCCAGACCTTTATCCCCAATGCCGCGCAGCACTTCCACACCGAGGAGCAAGCGGTGCCGGTGGTGACCCTGGTCAATGGCCAGATCAGCGACAACTCCGGCAAGACCCAGCGTGCCCAGCTGGCGCTGATCGGCATGCACGTGGTCGGGGTGGTCAAGGATCACCCCGAGTTCATCTGGGCCACCTTCGAGCACAAGGCCAATGCGCCGGATTGCAGCAAGGTGCCGGCCAGCGGCAGTGATCCGCTCAGTGGCCTGCCCTGGTCGCTGTACACGCCCAATAGCCCGCTGGCGATCCAGAACCAGTTCGATGTGAACAACCCGTTGCAGACGGTGAGCGTCTGCCGTCAGGTGCCCTTCGGCGGCGGCACCGCGGACAACATCGGCAATATCCAGAGCCTCAACGCCAGCGTCGCCAGCCAGCAATCGGGCAGCGTCTGGGCCAATTACCAGTTGGTCGGCGCCCAGTGGACCACCGGCAACGACGATATCCCGGGCGCCAACGGTGCAGCCATGGCACCGGGCAACCGCCAGATCGGCTCGCTGCAACTGGCCAATACCAGCATGGAAACCTTTACCCAGGATGCCAACTGTTTCGCCTGCCACAACGCCGGCGTGCACACGGTCACGGTCGGCACCTCCGGGCAAAGCGTCAGCGGCAAGCACCTTAACCTGTCGCACTTTATCGTCAACTACCAGGCCTGGCTGCAAGCCATGCCGAACCCCTGAGGCGCCGAGCATGAGCACCAGCAACTTCCGCATTCATCCCGCGATCGGCTTCGCCCGGGTCGGCAACAGCGCCGAGTTCTACCTGGAACCCACGACCCAGGCCGCCTTGCCGCTGCCGGGCGGCAGTGGCTCGACCACCGGTGGCCTGCCGGTCAAACCGGGCAGTGAAAACGACCCGGTCAGTTCCGCTGACCTGCGCGACGCCAGCGGCGCGTTGAAACGCCAGGCCGCCCGGTTCAAAATCTATGCCTACCCGGCCCAGGCCAGCGAAACCTATCCCATGGGCGTCGCCGGCACCGAGATCCGCATCGGCAGCAGCGTCGACGGCAAGACGGTCAGCGCCATTATCTGGACCGTACACCTGGCCAACAAGAAATCCAACTGGTACATCATTCCCGAAGACCTGGGCATCGATAACTACAAAAACGGCCTGGTGCCGCCCCTGCGCAACAAGGACACCGCGCCCTTCTCCAGCGACATCAATGACCCGCAACGCCTCGCCCAACTGGTGATCGACCCGGGGCCGCGCACCGTGCAGGGCGCCAATGCAGCGCCAGTGGCCTTCAACCAGGGCACCCTGGCCAGCAGTTGGGTGGATGGACAGGGCGTGGTGCGGTGGCCGAACTACCCGCAATCCTTCCCGGCCAATCACTTTGCCAATATGGACTGCCCCGACGGGCCGATCGACAGCCTCGGCGAGCTGCAAACCGACGCCTATGGCCGACTGATCGTGACCGGTGGCTATGGCCGCGCCTGCGGCATGCTCGACCCCGCGACCGGCCAACCCTATCCGCTGGGCAGCGATATCGACAACGACGGCTGGTTCGACGACGGCAGTGACGGCCCGGTCCATGCCGTGCTGCAGTTCAGCGACGGCAGCACCCAGGCGGTGCAGGGCCACGCCTGGGTCACCGCCACCGACCCGGCCTATGCCCCGCAAACCCTGAATGCCGTGTCGCTGTGGGATGACCTGCACGACGTCTGGGTTCGCCACTTGGCGCTGCAACCGAACCTGTTCAGCAATGGCGCGTACCAGACCAGTTATCAGCCCTCCTTCGCCGACGAGGTCTTTCCGATCTTTCGCAGCGCCGCCATGCAGCACTGGAACACCAACCTGAGCATCACCGGCGCCACCGCCCATGGCACGGTGGACGACATCCAGCCGACCGATGACCCGGCCAGCACCGTGCTGGGCGGTCTGGGTTTCATTCGCAATCCCAACCAGCCGGACCAATTGCAGAACGGCCGCCTGATGCCGCTGTCGCTGGGGGACGCCGGCCAGTCCTTCCTGGTGCTACGCAAGACCCAGTACTTCTACCTGAGCCAATGGAACGCCAAGGCCTACAGCCCGACGGCGACCTTGCCGCTTAACGAGGGCGAATACCTGGACAAGACCATGCTGGTCAATTGCCTGGGCGGGCGCTTCAGCCCCGGCATCGACCTGACGTTTATCGTCCGCGATCCGGCGCTCTATGTGCAGGACTGGCAAACCTCCGGCACCGGGCCCTTCCGCATTCAGCCCAAGCCGCTGGATTACAGCCAGGCCAGCACCGGCCAGGCGTTCCTCACTGCCGGGTACACGCCCAATATCCAGAACAATCCGCTGGGCGACAGCAGTCCCATCGACACCCTGCCCGGCAGCCCGGGCCTGGAGCCGGGCGATGCCTCCAAGTTCATGGCCCTGCCCTGGCACACCGACTACAACTCCTGCGCCACCCACCAACCGGATCCCCTGCCGGCGTTCAACAACACCCTCTACTGGTCCTGGCCGGCGCAGCGGCCAGTGGCGGTCTACGTGGCCAAGGACCTGACCGGCAGCACCCTGCCGGCGCAACGTTTCTCGGTGCGCGGCAGTGGCACCCAGACCCAGCCTTTCGACCCGTCCGAAGTGGGCCGCTACCAGGAGCGCATCGGCATGCTGGAGAACTGGCACAAGATTGGCATCGTGGTCCAGGGGTCGGCCATCGACCCGGCCCAGGGCGGCCCCTTCAGTGCCCAGTACTACCTGGAAGTGCAGAGCCAGCTGGATGACGGCGGCGACCCCGTGGTGCCCTGGCCCAACAGCGTGGCGCCGTCGAGCAATGCCTGAGGCGCCAGCGGCGCCTGTCCGCTGCCGGGTGGCCATCATCGGTGGCGGCCCGGCCGGCTGTGCCAGTGCCCTGGCGCTGGCGCAACGGGGCATCGATGGCGTGGTGATTGTCGAAGCCGGCGACTATGGGCGGCCGCGGGTGGGCGAAAGCCTGCCACCCGATATCCGCCTGCTGCTCGACCGCCTTGGCGTGTGGCCGGCCTTCCAGCAACAGGGCCATGAGCGCTGCCTGGGCAGCTGTTCGCTGTGGGGCAGCGACGTGCTGGGCCACAACGATTTTCTCGGCAACCCCCATGGCAGCGGCTGGCACCTGGACCGCCAGCGCTTCGAGCGCTGGCTCTGCGAGCAGGCACGTGCACGGGGCGCGACGCTGCTTAGCCGCAGCCGCCTGGGCGCGGTGACTGCCACAGCGGATGGCTACCGGGTGGTGTTGCACGGCCCCGAACGCCATGGTCACGAAGTGCGCGCCGACTACCTGATCGATGCCAGCGGCCAGCCGGCGCACCTTGCACGGCGGCTCGGCGCACGGAAACTCGAACTCGACCAGTTGATCAGTCTGCAGGGCTTCTTCAGCCGTCCAGCCGACACCGCCGCCAGCCGCCTGACCCTGCTCGAGGCCGTGGAATATGGCTGGTGGTACCGTGCCAGCCTGCCGGGCGAGCGCCTGTGCATCGCCCTGACCTGCGACCGGCCGAGCTTGCGCAGCCGGGGTGCGCGCGATTGGCGGCGCTGGTTGAACCTGCTCGCGGCCACTCGGCACTGTTCCCGCGACCTCCAGGGTCATGCCTTCCAGCCTGCGCAGATGATCCTCAGCACCGCCCCGTCCTGTCGACTGGAGCCCCTCATCGGCCCGCGCTGGTTGGCGGTGGGCGACGCCGCGGCCAGCTTCGACCCGTTAATGGCGCGGGGCGTGCACAAGGCACTGGAAGACGGGCTGGCCGCCGCCGGGGTGATCGCCGGCTGGATGCGGGACGATGACAGCGACGCCAGAACCTACGTGCAACAGGTCGAACAGCGTTATGACCAGTTCCGCCAGATGCGCAGTTATTTCTATGGCCAGGAACGCCGTTGGCCAGACTCACCGTTCTGGCTGGCGCGCCAGGCCCGCGTCTGAACGCGACCACCCGAGGTCACCCCGGGCTCGCTTATTTCAGGCGTTCCAGCAAGGCCTTGGCCACCGGCAGCGCCGAGGCCGGATTCTGCCCGGTGATCAGTTCACGGTCGACGACCATAAAGGGCGCCCACGCCGAGGCATTGCTGCCGTAGTGGCCGCCCGCCTGCTGCAGGGCCGTTTGCGGATAGAACTTCATCGTGCCACCGGCGAGCTGCGCCTTGGCCAGTTCCTCCTCCTGGTTGCTGATCACCGTCATGCGGTAGCCGGCATAGATCCAGTCAGAGGGTGCCTCGGCTCGCCCACTCTGCGCCAGCTGGCGCGTGAAGTCGTCGGCCTTCGCCAAGGTGGACAGCAGGGCGATCGGTCCGTGGCAAACCAGCGCGGTGGTCTTGCCCGCCGCGTGAAAGGCGCGCAGCAAGTTGCCCAGGGGCCGGCTCGTCAGCAGGTCCTGCATGGGCGCATGGCCACCCGGCACATAGACGGCGTCGAACTGCCCGTAGCCAATCTGCTCGACCCGCGACAGGCTGATCACCGGCGACTCGCTGGCCGAGATCAGTTTAAGGCGATCGAGCAATGCCTGGTGAGTGGCGAGGCTGGCCGCATCGTCCGCGAAATAGGCTGCGTCCACCGATGCCCGATCCAGGCTCGGGGCTTTGCCCAAGGGAGTGGCGAAGGTCAGCCGATGCCCGGCGTCCTGCAACAGCTTGACCGGCTGCATCAGCTCGTTCAGGTAAAAACCGGTGGAAAATAGCGGGCCATCGCGCAGCTCCAGCGCGCTGGCGTCCGACAGCACGACCAGCACATTGGCGGCCTGGGCGCCGCCGGCAGTTGCGGCGACGAGGGCAGTGGCGAGGGCCATGCGGCCTAGGGAGTTACGGGGGTTCATTTCGATTCCTTGATAGCGGGTAAGGTGTTTCCAGCTTCATTTAGCCAGCACCCAGTCACCATGCAGGCCCCGGATTCCCGCCTTCGCGGGAATGACGGTGAACTCACCATGGCGTGTGCGTGACCAGGGCCCAGTGTATTTACCGCTTTTACGGCTATAAACTCAGTTAATTGCAAATCACTTATTCTCCAGAGGCCAAGATGACGCGACGATTCGATCACTTGGGCGATATCGAGGCCTTTCTTGCTGCCGTGGAAAAAGGCTCGCTGAGCGCGGCCGCGGTGGCACTGGCGACCACCGCGTCGGTGCTCAGCCGGGCCATCACCCGGCTGGAAGCCCGTCTGGGTACCCAGTTGTTGCGGCGGACCACACGCCGTCTCAGCCTGACGGACGCCGGCCAGCTGTACCTGGAGCAGGCCCGCACCGCGTTCTCGCTGATCGAGGCGGCCGAACGACAAATCCAGGGCCAGGAGGGGCAACTCAGCGGCCGTGTGCGCCTGAGCGTACCGACCACTTACGGTCACTATCGGCTGCCAGCGCTGCTCGCCCACTTTACCCTGGAGTACCCGCGGATTCGCCTGGACGTCAGCATCAGCAATCGCAATGTCGATCTGGTGGACGAAGGCGTCGACCTGGCGATCCGCCTCGGCGCCTTGCCCGACAGCGGCCTGGTGGGACGTCGGCTGGAGGACGCACCGCTGTGCCTGGTCGCGGCACCGGCGTATCTGGCGCGCGCCGGTATGCCCGGGGACCTGGCCGCCCTGGCCGAGCATGCCTGCCTGCCCTTTGTAATGCCCAGCACCGGCAAGGTCGCTCCCTGGCTGTTCGGTGAGGGCGAACAGGCGGTGCAGTGGCTGCCCGGTGGCGCCGTGCAGGTTTTCGACGATGTATTGGCCACGGTCTCGCTGGCCGAGGCGGGGCTCGGCATCTGCCAGACCTATGAATTTATCGTCGCCGAGCGGATTCGCCAGGGCAGGCTGGTACGCGTGCTGCCGCAGCTCGAGGGTGGCTCGCGGCCCTTCTCGATCCTCTACGCGCCGCACCGGCAACTGTCCGCGGCAGCCCGCCGTTTGATCGATTTTATGCTGACCCAGACGTCCGCTCGGACGGGCGGGGAATAGACGCCGCACCGGAGTGACTCCGGTGCGGACGGTAAGGCTTTAGAGCGGTCGACGCAGACGGAACTCTTCGGACTCCTCGCCAATCGACTCGGGCTTGAGCATCATCGGCGGGGCAATAGGCTTGACCCCGGTCCATTGCTCCAGCATGCCGTAGGCCTGCTGCCGGTCCTGCTCGTTCAACGCCGGCAGGTCGGCGCCATGGTTGCCACCAGCGACCATAAAGGTCCGGGTGTTGCGCGCGGTGGAATTGGGCATGAAAAACGCCGCGGCCGTCCAGGGATCGATGTCGCCATAGATCATCATGGTGTTGGTGGTCGCCTGGGCGACGAAGTAGGCGATGTCCCACATCGCATTATGGTCGAAGCGCTGGCGCGGCCAGGCGCGTACATAGGCGCTGTAATCGTTCGGATCGTACTTCAACAGGTCGCGCAGGTGCTGGGTCAGCAGGCTCGGATAGCCGAGCTGAGTAATCGCCTGATAGAAGTAGGGCTCGTATTGCAGCAGACCTGCGTCGTCCATGGACGATAACGGTCCCCAGGCCACCATGAAGTCGAACAGTTCCTTGTCGCTGGCGGCACTGGCGGGAATTTTCGCGCAGTTGGCCAGGTCGCCATACTGGAAGAACTGGAAGTACAGCTCACCGACGGTGAGATCCAGCACCCGGTCCAGCGGCATGCTGAAGGTCTTGCTGTTTTCGACCGCGTAGTTCTGGATATAGGCCTTCATGGTCTCGCGACGGGTCAGCAGTTGCCGCTGGTACTGCTTGAGGTCATTGCGGCAGGCCGCGGAGCCGACGTTTTCCTGGAACAGCGAGTAGCGTACGTCCAGGCGGCCGAAACTTTGCGGGGCCACGTTGGCCAGGGTGCCATCGACGTCATTGGGGTAGAAACGCCGGTGGTACATGGCGGTCATGCCGCCTTTGCTCGCGCCGCTGGAAATCCATTTACCGCTGTAGAAGGGACGAATTGCCTGGACGATACGGTGATGGTCGGCGGCCGCCTGCTCAATGGTCAGGTAGCGCCAGTCCTGGGGCACTGGGGTCGACTCGGCGAAATAGCGGTGTTCGACCTTCAGCTGGCTGGCACCCAATACCCGGGTCAGGGCGTAACGATAGGTATTGACCGGGATATCGTAACCGTTGGTGGCCAGCACCATCGGGGCCGCGGCCGACCTGTGCAGCAGGACCATGCGTTGCTTGAAGGTCCCACGGGACGGGTTGCGGTGATCGATCGGCTGCTCGTAACGCAACAGCAGGTAGCGATAGTCGGTGGGCGGGTTTCGCAGTTCCTCGACTTCCATGCCGGGCACGGACTGCAGGTACTCCAGTATGCCGTCCGAAGGGTCCGGCGCGGCCTGGCTGACAGAGGCGAAGAACAGGGAACCGATCAGGGCGAGGAAAAACGAGTACGGCTTTCTTGTAAGCATCCTTGATAACCTTTTTGAGGTGATGTCCGTATCCAAGCACGCAGCAGCCTTTATCAGCCTGCGTTGGCAAACCCGTCGGCCCCTTGCGGGTCGACCAGGCCGCGTGGCTACTCCCTGCCTGGAGTCCAGTGAGACACCCTGGGTAAGGGGGTCTGGCTTCCGTGCACCCGAAGGCGCGGCAGGAGCATAGACGAGGATCCTGTCCGTGCAGCCAATACTTTGGATAAGCGTCCAGGCCCCATGGCGCCGCTGGCCATGCCGGGCCGCGGCCCAGCAGTGGCCGCCAATCGAGTCGTTATGGGGCCGGGGCCGCCGCCAAGGGTGGCGCCGTTAGCCTGAAGTGGCGACGGGTGGCGGCCAGCGGCACGCCGAACAGCAGGGCGAATGCGGTATTGAAGACCGCGTTTTGCCAGAACCCACTGGCGATCGAGAACAATGTATCGGGCAGGTACCAGGCCAACAACGGCAGCGCTAGCAGCGTCCAGGCAAAGGAGTCGCCGCGACGAAACGGCCCCCTCAGGATCAGCAGCATGGCCAGGCCCCAACCGAACAACACCGCGCCCAGTATGGCGTGCAGCAGTTGGATATAGGCATTGGCATCGCCGCCAAAACGGCTCTCGATGGCCCCTGGCGTGGCATACAGCAGCAGGCTGAAAAACTGCCGGATCAGACTGGGGGTCAGTAGCATGCTCAGGCCGAACAGCATCACGCCGACGATGGCAGCCAATAACCAGCGGTACCAGAAAAGCGGAATCATGCAGGGCTCCTCGAGGATCGAACAAAAATAGCGGCGGGACGACCTGCCCACCTCAACCGAATGTGCGGCGCAGGGTCAGCAAGCCGACCCCAAAAGAGATAAACACCGTCCCTACCGCGCGGTTCAACCAAGTGCTGAAAGACCCGCGCCGCAACAGACGGCGAGCCCGCGCGGCAACCGAGGCATAACCAAGCAAGGTAACAAAGGACAGCCCCATAAAAATGCCCGTCAGGGCAAAAAACTGCGGCATCAACGGCGATTGCGCCTGAATGAACTGGGGAAACAGCGCGGTGAAAAACAAGATGGGTTTGGGGTTGAAGGCCGCAATCAGAAAGGCTTCGCGAAACAACCGATAGCGGCTGGGCACCCGCGGCACGGCCTCAGGCTCAGGGTTGTGACCCAACACCGAGGCGCGCCCGAACAAATGTCGCCAACCGATGTAAAACAGGTACAGCGCACCGAGAATTTTCACCAGGCCAAACAGCAACGCCGACGACTTGAGCAGCAAGCCCAACCCCAGCATGGCAGCGGCGGACAAACAGAAGAGCGCCGATATATTGCCCAGGGATGACCAGACCACCGAGCGCACGCCAAAACTCATGCCGTTGCGCAAGGCCAGCAGCATGGCCGGTCCGGGACTGAGAATGGCCAGGGCGGCAACGGCCGTGTACGCCAGCAGGGTATCGGGATTCATGGATCACAGGTCCTGGCCAGGTTGAACCACGACACGATGCGCGAGCCCGCCTGGCTTTGTCCAGCAGCAGAATCACGACCGTTCAGGGCCTGTGGACACTAGTCAAAGGCGCAGCCGTGCGCACAATCTCCACAGGCCCTAGCACGTTCGCAGCCGCGCCTGGGCACCGTGCATTCATGTGCATGCACTGAACGGGCATGCGCCTGTTGGCACTCATTTTTCACCGCCAGTCCATCGCCCATGAGCCAGTTCGATTACCAGCAGGTCGATGTATTCAGCCAGACTCCACTGATGGCCCCCCTTCAGCCACTATCCCCGGTGCAAGGCCCGGTAATGGCTGGGCGCCATGCCGACGACCTGACGGAACAGCCGGGAGAAGTAATAGACATCCTCATACCCCAGCTGCTCGGCGACCTGCCGGACCGCCTGACCGCCTTCGTCCAGCAGGCGGCAGGCATGGGCCATTTTCAGCTGGATAAAAGCCTGAATCGGCGCTTGCCCGGTCAGGTCGCGGTAAGTCTTGGCGAAGTGGAACCGCGACAAGTTGAACTGCGCCGCCAGTTGATCCAGGTTCAGCGCACCATGCAGATGGGCACGCATCACCGCCTGCACCGCCTGCACATCCAGGCTGCGTCCAGACTTGAGCTGCGCCCTGACCGGCAGCACCGCCAGGGACGCCAGCAAGGTCTGCAACTGCAGGGCGGCATGGATGAAATGCGGTAACGACAGCCCTTGGCGGCGCACCCCGAGCAGGGCATCGAATTCAGCCAGCAGCCGTGGCAGCACACCGATCCGCCAGCGCGGCCCACGGCCCAGCGGCTGCAACAGGACGTCGCACAGTGTGCCCGCGAAATGCACCCAGTACAGCGTCCAGGGTGAGTCGGGGTCCGCGCCGTAGGCATGGGCGCGGCCCTTGGGCAGCAGCACCAGGTCGCCGCCCCCGATCTGCAGTCGCCCCTCGTCGGTCTGCACCCAGCCCTGGCCGGCGCGACAATAGAGCAGCAGATGATCCTCGGGCGCCGGGCGGTGCATACGATGACCCACCGCCTCGGGGTAGAAGCCCAAGGCCAGGGGGTAACAGCCGGCCGCCACCGGATGCTGCGACAAGTCACGGCGCAACAGCGGCGCTGTGATAAAGCGCACGCCTTGGGGTGGCAAGGGCCAGTTGGAGGTTTCCACCGATTCGCTTATGGCATTTCTCCATCCCAGGGTAACACCTGGGCGAAGTCACCCGGCCGTACAACCTCGGCATGCACAGCCTACTGGCTAATAGACAGCAATTGAGGGGCGGCAGCGAGCATGGATGACCAAGCACTAAATCACAAGATAATCCATCCACTGACCAAGATCGTCAATCCACAGCAGCGCGGCCAACCGGTATAAACGATAAAAACCCAGCGAACGGAGGGTGCGATGACCAAGGTACTGCCGCAATTGATCAACGGTGAGTGGAGCGAAAGCCGCTCGCGGGAATGGATCGACGTGACCGACCCCGCCACCCAGCACGTGTTGGCGCGGGCGCCGAAAGCCACCCCTGAAGAAATCGAAGCGGCCATCGCCAGTGCCAAGAACGCCTTCCTCAGCTGGCGTGAAGTACCGATTTCCGAGCGTGCGCGGTTGATGCTGCGCTACCAGCACCTGCTCAAGGAGCACCATGACGAGCTGGCCGAGATCCTCGCCCGGGAAACCGGCAAAACCCTGGCCGATGCCAAAGGCGACGTCTGGCGTGGCATCGAGGTGGTCGAGCACGCGGCGAACGTGGCCAGCCTGATGATGGGCGAGACCATGGAGAACGTCGCCCGTGAAATCGACACCGCCAGTTGGATGCAACCCTTGGGCGTATGCGTGGGTATCACCCCCTTCAACTTTCCGGCGATGATTCCACTGTGGATGTTTCCGCTGGCCATCGCCTGCGGCAACACCTTTATCCTCAAGCCCTCAGAGCAGGACCCACTGACACCCAACCGCCTGGCCGAACTGTTTATCGAGGCCGGCGCGCCCGCGGGGGTGCTGCAGGTCCTGCACGGCGCGCGCGAACAAGTGGATGCGCTGCTGACCCATCCGGATATCCGTGCCATTTCCTTCGTCGGTTCGGTCCCGGTCGGCCAGCATGTCTACCGCACCGGCACCGCCCACCTGAAGCGGGTGCAGGCCTTTGCCGGAGCCAAGAATCACATGGTGATCATGCCCGACGCGCACAAGGACCAAGTGCTGAGCAACCTGATCGGTGCCAGCTGCGGCGCCGCAGGCCAGCGCTGCATGGCGATCAGCACCGCGGTCTTCGTCGGCGACTCGCGCGCCTGGATCGACGAACTGGCCAGCCAGATGGCCGAACTGCGCCCGGGTCACTGGCAGGATCCCCAGGCGGCCTATGGGCCATTGATCAGCCCGCAGGCCAAACAGCGCGTGCTGCACTTGATTGCCGCCGGCAAGGCCGAAGGCGCCGAGTGCCTGGTGGACGGTTCCCATTGCACCGTGGCTGGCTATCCGGACGGCAACTGGCTGGGCCCGACCTTGTTCCGGGGCGTGACCCCGACCATGAGCCTGTATCGCGAGGAAATCTTCGGCCCGGTACTGATCTGTCTGGAAGTGGAGACGCTGGAACAGGCCATCGCTTTGGTCAACAACAACCCCTACGGCAACGGCACCAGCCTGTTTACCCGCTCCGGCGGCGCGGCGCGGCAGTTCCAGCATGCAGTGGAAGTGGGCCAGGTCGGCATCAACGTGCCGATTCCAGTGCCGTTGCCGTTCTTCTCCTTCACCGGCTGGAAGGGCTCCTTCTATGGCGACCTGCATGCCTATGGCAAACAGGCGGTGCGTTTCTACAGCGAGACTAAAACGGTGACCAGCCGCTGGTTCGACGATGCCCCAGTCAGCGGACCGAACATGACTATCCAGTTGAAATAAGCCCGTGACGCCAGCGCTGACGGAATCGAGGTGCGACAAGACGCACAGTACGACCAAAAGAGGATGCCGCAGCGCGGCGCGGCGGCGTACAAGTTCTCCTTTCCAAAAACAACAAGGAGAGCACCCATGAAACGACAGACCCTGGCCCTGGTTCTCTGGCTCGGTTTGAACGCCGGTGCCCTGGCTGCCGAGCCTATTACCCTGGGCCTCAATTACCCGCGCACCGGTAACTACAAGGAGGAAGGCGTGGCCCAGATGCGCGGTGCGCTGCTAGCCATCGACGAGCTCAATGCCCAGGGCGGCGTGCTCGGCCGGCCGCTGCGGCTGGCCAGCCGCGACAGCGCCTCGCGCCCGGAAAAAGCCGTGCGCAATGTCGACAAACTGGCCGATGAAGGCGCGGTCATGCTCTTTGGCGGCGCCTCCAGCGCGGTGGCCATCGCCGCCGGCAACCGCGCCAAAGAGCGTGGCCTGCTGTACTTCGGCACCCTGACCTATTCCAACGACACCACCGGCAAGGACGGCCACCGCTACATGTTCCGCGAGTGCAACAACGCCTGGATGAGCGCCCGCGTGCTTGGCCAGTACCTGAACAAGACCCTGCCGAATAAAAACTACTTTTACGTCACCGCCGACTATACCTGGGGCACCACCACCGAAAGCTCGTTGCGCCAGACCACCCACAGCCAGGACAGCAGTCGCCATCCGGGGCTCAAGGTGCCCTTCCCTGGCGCGCACCTGGCGGATTTTCAGCAGGCGCTGGATCAGGCCGCGAACAGCCAGGCCGATGTGCTGGTGCTGGTGCTGTTCGGCGAGGACTTGGTGCGCGCCATGGGCATCGCCGAGAAACTCGGGCTGAACAAACGCCTGCAGATCGTGGCGCCGAACCTTACGCAAAGCATCATCGAGCAGGCTGGCCCCGGCCTGATGGCCGGCGTGATCGGCACCGAACCCTGGACTTGGCGCGTACCGGCCCTGGAAAAATCGACCGAGGGCCAGGCCTTCGTGAAAAACTACAGCGAGCGTTACCAGGGCTACCCCTCCAGCTCCGCCGCCTCTGCCTACAGCATCGTCTACCAATGGGCCGACGCGGCGAAGCGCAGCAACAGCCTGGACAGCGAAGCCCTGATCAAGGCGCTGGAAGGCCACAGCTACAGCCTGCTCAAGGGCCGCCAGGAATGGCGAGCGTTCGACCACCAGAACGTGCAGACCGTCTACGCGGTGAAGGTCAAACCCCGCGGCGAAGTGATGAAAGACCCGTTCAAGCAGGACTATTTTGAAATAGTCGATCGTATGGAAGGCGCCCAGGCCGCACCCAGTCTGGACGAATGGCATAGCGAACGCCGTGCCGCCGCGAAATCCACCTTATTACAGTGAGGGTTTATGAACTTCGAACTCAGTGATGAACAACGCCTGCTCGTCGACAGTGCCAGGGCGTTTGCCACCCGTGAGCTGGCGCCCCATGCCGCCGACTGGGACCGCGACCACCACTTTCCGCTGGAGGTGATCCGCCAGGCTGCCGACCAGGGGTATCTGGCGCTCTATATCGACGAAGCCGACGGTGGCCTCGGGCTGTCGCGCCTGTCGGCCTCGCTGATCTTCGAACAGCTGTCGGCCGGCTGCGTGGCCACCACCGCGTTCCTGACCATTCACAACATGGCCAGCTGGATGCTTGCCAGCTTCGCCGACCAGGCGCTCAAGGACAGCTGGCTGCCGCGCCTGATCAGCGGCGAGCTGCTGGCGTCCTACTGCCTGACCGAGCCAGATGCCGGCTCCGACGCCGCGCACCTGCGTACCCGGGCACGCCTGGAGGATGACCACTACGTCATCGACGGCAGCAAGTGTTTCATTTCCGGCGCCGGCTCGACCGATGTGCTGATCGTCATGGCCCGTACCGGCGACGAGGGGGCCAAGGGCATCTCCTGCTTCCTGGTACCGGCCGACGCGCCCGGGGTCAAATACGGCCGCAACGAACTGAAGATGGGCTGGCGCGCCCAGCCCACCCGCTCCATCACCTTCGAAGGCGTGCGTATTCCCGCCGGCAATCGCATCGGCCCAGCGGGACAGGGGTTTGTCTATGCGATGAAGGGCCTGGACGGCGGCCGCATCAATATCGCCAGTTGCTCCCTGGGTGCCGCCCAGGCGGCCCTGGAACAGTCCCTGCGCTACGTCGAGGAGCGCAAGCAATTCGGCAAGCCGCTGGCCAGCTTCCAGGCCTTGCAGTTCAAGCTGGCGGACATGCTCACCCAACTGACCGCCAGCCGGCAGATGGTGCGCCTGGCGGCGCACAAGGTCGATCACCAGCACCCGGAAGCCAGCCTGTACTGCGCCATGGCCAAACGCTTCGCCACCGACCAATGTTTTGAGCTGTGCAACGAAGCCCTGCAACTTCATGGCGGTTACGGCTATCTGAATGATTACCCACTCGAGCGCTGGGTGCGCGACAGCCGCGTGCACCAGATCCTCGAGGGCACCAATGAAATCATGCGGGTGATTATCGCCCGCCGCCTGCTGGACCAAGGCGGCATGCTCGATCGGCTGCTGTAGACGCTGATGTACCTATCCAATCGCTGCGCCCGCCGCCAAAGAGGACCCTTATGAGCCACGCCGTGGAAGCCTATCAGCCCGGTCTGTTCGACCTGACCCACAAACTGACGGTGGAGAAACACGGGCACACCGCCCTGCTGACCATCGATCATCCACCGGCCAACACCTGGGACCGCGACTCGCTGATCGGCCTCAAGCAACTGGTCGAACACCTCAACCGTGACGATGAAATCTATGCCCTGGTGATCACCGGCCAGGGCGGCAAGTTTTTCAGCGCCGGGGCCGACCTCAACCTGTTCGCCGATGGCGACAAGGCCCGCGCCCGGGAAATGGCCCAGCGCTTCGGCGAAGCCTTCGAGGCCCTGCGCGATTTTCGCGGCGTCTCGATCGCCGCCATCAACGGCTACGCCATGGGCGGCGGCCTGGAATGCGCCCTGGCGTGCGACATTCGCATCGCCGAACGCCAGGCCCAGATGGCCCTGCCGGAAGCCACGGTCGGACTGCTGCCCTGTGCCGGCGGCACCCAGGCCTTACCCTGGCTGATTGGCGAAGGCTGGGCCAAACGCATGATCCTCTGTGGCGAACGGGTCGACGCCGAAACCGCGTTGCGCATCGGTCTGGTCGAACAGGTGGTCGACAGCGGCGAAGCGCGCGGCCATGCCCTGTTGCTGGCGGCCAAGGTCGCGCGCCAGAGCCCGGTGGCGGTACGCACCATCAAACCGCTGCTGCAAGGTGCGCGCGAGCGTGGCCCCAATAGCTGGCTGCCCCGCGAGCGGGAATGTTTCGTCGACCTGTTCGATGCCGACGACACCCGCGAGGGGGTCAATGCCTTTCTGGAAAAACGCGACCCACAGTGGCGCAACAAGTAGCTGGCGGCGCGCGTGCGCCGCGTCCGTCCGTCCGTCCGATTCGGGGTTGCCAATGAACGTCACCTTTGAAGAAATCCCCTGCGCCAATGGCTTCCGGGTCGGCATCGCCAGCCTGGCCGCGCCGCAGAGCCTGAATGCCCTCAGCCTGCCGATGATCGAAGCACTCGATGCGCGGCTGGCGGCCTGGGCCCAGGACCCGAACATCGTCTGCGTGCTGCTGCGCGGTGAAGGGGCCAAGGCCTTCTGCGCCGGCGGCGACGTGCGCACCCTGGCGCAACATTGCCTGCAGCAACCTGGCGAAGTACCGGCCTTGGCGACCCGTTTTTTCGCCGACGAGTACCGCCTCGACCATCGCCTGCACACCTACCCGAAGCCGCTGATCTGCTGGGCTCATGGTTATGTGTTGGGCGGCGGCCTGGGCCTGATGCAGGGTGCCGCGATCCGTATCGTCACCCCGAGCAGTCGGCTGTCGATGCCGGAAATGAATATCGGCCTGTATCCGGATGTCGGTGGCAGCTGGTTCCTCGCGCGCCTGCCCGGCCGCATGGGCCTGTTTCTGGGACTGACCGCCAGCCAGATCAACGCCAACGACGCCCTGCAGCTGGACCTGGCCGACCGCTTCCTGCTCGACGAGCAGCAGGACGCCTTGCTCGCGGGCCTGGTGCAGTTGAACTGGCAGGAGCAGACCGCCGTGCAACTCAACAGCCTGCTCAAGGCCCTGGAGCACGAAGCGCTCCCGCAGCTGCCCGAGGCCCAGTGGATGCCGCGCAAGGCGCAGATCGACAGGCTGCTCGACGTCGCCGACCTGCCCAGCGCCTGGCGCGCCCTCGCCGCCTTGCAGGGCAGTGAGGACAGCCTGCTGGCTCGCGCCGGCAAGACCCTGGCCGAAGGCTGCCCGCTGACCGCGCACCTGATCTGGCAACAGATCCATCGCGCCCGCCACCTGTCGCTCGCCGAGGTATTTCGCATGGAGTACGCGATGAGCCTGAACTGCTGTCGTCACCCCGAGTTCCCCGAAGGGGTGCGGGCGCGCCTGATCGACAAGGACCATGCCCCGCGCTGGCACTGGCCGGATGTGGCCAGCCTGCCGGAGGCGGTGATCGAGGCGCACTTCGCCCCCACCTGGGACGGGCCGCACCCCTTGGCCGAGCTCTGACGCAATCCGGGCGCCGGCGCGCCCACGGCTGGCCCGAGAAAGGCACGGTTCTACACTGGGCTCACCCACGGCGGCCTGCCTGCAGGGTACAGGCCACCCTCAATCGACGCTTTATGCGAGGAAAACAACAATGAAAAGCATCGCGTTTATCGGTCTCGGCCATATGGGCTTGCCCATGGCCCGCAACCTGCTCAAGGCCGGCTTCGAACTGAGCGTCTTCGATTTGCAGCCCGACGCCATCGACAGCCTGGCGGCAGAGGGCGCGCGTGCCGCGACCGACGCCCGTGACGCTGTGCTGGGCGCCGAGGTGGTGATCAGCATGCTGCCCGCCAGCCGCCATGTCGAGGAGCTGTACCTGGGCGAAAATGGTCTGCTGGCGTTTATCCAGGCCGGCAGCCTGGTGCTGGAGTGTTCCACCATCGCCCCGGCCTCGGCGCGTACGGTGCATGCCGCCGCAGCCCTGCTGGGTGTCGAATTGCTGGACGCGCCGGTATCCGGGGGCACGGCCGGGGCCGCCGCCGGGACCCTGACCTTTATGGTGGGCGGCGAGGTCGCGGCACTGGACCGCGCGCGACCGTTGCTGGACATCATGGGCAGCAATATCTTTCATGCCGGCCCCGACGGCGCGGGTCAGGTGGCGAAGATCTGCAACAACCAACTGCTGGCCGTGCAGATGATCGGCACTGCCGAAGCCATGGCCCTGGGCGTGGCCAATGGCCTGGAGCCGAAGATCCTGGCCGAGATCATGCGCCAGAGTTCAGGTGGTAACTGGGTGCTGGAACGCTATAACCCCTGGCCCGGGGTGATGGCCAACGCCCCGGCCTCACGGGACTACAGCGGAGGTTTTATGGCGGCGCTGATGGCCAAGGACCTCGGCCTGGCCCAGGAAGCCGCCCAGGCCAGCGCCAGCCAGTCCCCCATGGGTAATCTGGCGCTGCGTATCTACGGTGAACTGCTGCAACAGGGTCATGGCCAGCTGGACTTTTCCGCGGTGCAGAAACTCTACAGTCCCGGCGCCGGTTCAGCGCTCGCGCAACGCCTCGGCACGGCCGCGAATGATGGGCTTGAGTAGATAGCTGAGGATACTTTTCTTGCCGGTGATGATATCCACCGAAGCGACCATGCCGGGAATGATCAACAGGGGGCTCTGTGCCGTGCCCAGGTGGCTTTTTTCGGTCCGCAGCTTGATCAGATAGAAGCTGTTGCCATCCTCGTCCGTGGTGGTATCGGCGCTGATTTGCTCAAGCTTGGCCGACAAGCCGCCGTAGATGGTGTAATCGTAGGCGGTGAACTTCACCATCGCCTCCTGCCCGGGATGCAGAAAAGCAATGTCCTGGGGACGGATCTGCGCTTCCACCAGCAGGTTTTCGCCCAGCGGCACGATTTCCACCAGGTCGCTGCCCGGCTGGATCACGCCGCCGATGGTATTGACCAACAACTGCTTGACGATGCCGCGCACCGGTGATGAGACCAGCGTGCGGTTGACCCGATCCTCCAACGCCTTGCCGCTGGCCTCGGTCTTGCTCAGGTCGGTACGGGCCTCGTTCAGCTCGGTCAAGGCTTCGCTGCGAAAGCGCCCGCGGGTTTCGTCGATCTTGCGTTCGACTTCCTTGATGGCGGACTCGGCACGGGGGATCGTCAGGGTAATGGCCTGCAACTGCCCGCGATTCTCCACCTGAGCACGCTTGAGCCGCAGCACCTCGACCTGGGAAATCGCCCCTTCGGCCACCAGCGGCTCGGACATGCGAATTTCCTGGTCGAGCAATGCCAGGCTGCTGCGGTACTGCTCGCGGTTGGAGGCGAATTCGCGCAGCTCCTGCTGGCGCTGGATCAGTTGCTCCTGCAAGCCCGCCACCTCGTCGAGCCACTGCTGACGGCGGCTGTTGAACAGCGCCCGCTCGCTGTCGGCCAGGCCAGGCGCCTTGGCCCGTAGCTCTTCAGGGACGTTCAATTCGCGCTGTTCGATCTCGGCACTGAGGCGTTCGATGCGCAGCAGCAAGGACAGCCGATCGGCCTCGGTCTCGCCGACATTCGAGGCGAAGCGCGTATCGTCCAGGCGCAGCAAGGGCGCGCCTGCCTCGACCATCTGCCCCTCGCGGACGAACAGCTCGGTGACGATACCGCCTTCGAGGTTCTGGATTTTTTGCAGCTTGGTCGAGGGAATGGCCTTGCCCACGCCGCGAGTGACCTCCTCGACCACCGCGAAATGCGCCCACACCAACAGAAAAATCACAAACCCGAGCATGGCCCAGATGGTCAGGCGCACCACCCGTGGCGCGTCCTCGATCAACGCCTTGCTGACCTCGGGCAAGGGTTGGGCGTTCTGCTCGTCGCGGCCGGCGAAATAGGCTTTCAAGGCATTAATCACGGACACTGACCTGCCCCTTTTTCAGCGCGGCCATGACCGACTGCTTGGGTCCGTCGGCAATGATCCGTCCCTTGTCGATGATCACCAGTCGATCCACCAGGCTGAGCATCGAGGCCCGGTGGGTGACCAACAGCAAGGTTTTGTCGGTCAAGTAACGCGACAGCTGCTGCTTCAGGCGGTCCTCACCGGCGTTATCCATGGCGCTGGTCGGTTCGTCCAGCAGCAGGATAGGCGGATCCAGCAGCAACGCCCGAGCCAGGGCGACGTTCTGCCGCTGGCCGCCGGACAGCTGCTGGCCGCGCTCGCCCACCTGCAGATCGTAGCCCTGGGGATGCAGGCGAACGAACTCGTGCACGCCGGCCAGTTCGGCGGCGCGCAGCACGGTTTCATCCTCGACATAACGCGCGCCAGTCACCAGGTTGTCACGCAGGGTGCCGCTGAACAGCTGGATATCCTGGGGCACATAGCCGATGTTGTGCCGCAGGTCCGAAACATCCATCTGGCGGATATCGACATCGTCCACCAACACGCTGCCGGCGCTGGGCTGGTAAAGCCCGACCAGCAACTTGGCCAGAGAGCTCTTGCCTGAACCGCTGCGGCCGACTATGCCGATCTTCTCGCCGGGGCGGATGGCGATATTGATATCGTTGAGCGAGGCCATGGGTTGCCCGGGGTAGCTGAAGTCGACCCCACGCAGCTCCACCGAGCCTTGCAGGCTCTGGCGCTTGAGCGGCTGTTTGTCCTGATGGCGCTCCTGCGGCAGGCCCATCATCTGGTCCACGTTGACCATGGTCAGGCGCGCCTGCTGGTAGCGGGTGACCAGGCCCGACAGCTGGCCCAGCGGCGCCAGCGCCCGACTGGTGAGCATATAGCAGGCGATCAGGCCGCCGACGCTCAGCTCGCTGTCCAGGATCAGGTAAACCCCGACCACTATCACCACCACCCCGGCCATTTGCTGCAGCAGCTGGGTCAGGTTCATCGCCAGGGTGGACAGCAGCTTGGCACGCAATTCCAGGCGGCTGAGGGTGCCGATGGTCTGTTCCCACAGGTGCTGACGCTCGCTCTCGGCGTTGTTCACCTTGACCGCGTCCAGTCCGCCCAGGGTTTCGATCAGCGTCGACTGGCGCTCGCCGGCCAGTACCAGGGTGCGATTGATGGTCTCGGCCAGGGGTTTTTGTAATGCCCAGCTGAGCAGCAGGGTCAACGGGAAAGCCAGCACCGCGACCCACACCAGTGGCCCGCCGAGTACCCCGATCACCACCAGGATCAGCAGTGTGAACGGCAGGTCGATCAGGCTGGTCAGGGTCAACGACGAGAGGAAGTCGCGTAGCGCCTGGAACTCGTGGATGTTCTGCGCAAAGTTGCCGACCCGTGCCGGTCGACCGCGCATGTCCATGCCGATGATCCGTTCGAACAAGGTGGCGGAAACGATCAGGTCAGTTTTCTTGCCGGCCAGGTCGAGGCACAGCGCCCGTAAGGTTTTCAAAATCAGGTCGAAGATAAAGGCCCCGGAAATACCCAGGGCCAGCACCCAGAGTGTTGCTTCGGCCTGGTTGGGTACCACCCGGTCATAGACGTTCATCACGAACAATGGTGTAGCCAGCGCGATAAGGTTGATCAGCAGGCTGGCCGCCACGGCATCGGCGTACAACCAGCGCGAGAGCTTCAGCGTGTCGCGGAACCAGGCCTGGGTCCGGGGTATCAGCCGCTGATGCCCCAAATCGAAGCGATGGCGCGGTTGGGCGAAGAACACCAGCCCCGCGTAATCCTGCTCCAGGGTCGCACGGGAAACCCGCACCTCACCGCCTTCGGTCTCGCTGGGCATCAGGCGCGCCAGGCCCGCCTCGTCCCAGCCCAGCAACAGCGCACAACGGCCGTCGCGCAACAGCAATAACGCCGGCATGGCGATCTGCGGGATACGGGCCAGCACCCGTTTCATCAGGCGCCCCTGCAGCCCCACCCGCTCCGCGGCGCGCGGCAGCAGTTCGGCACTCAAGCGTTGCTCGGGAAGCGGCAGGCCAGCCGTCAGCAAGGCACGGCTGGCCGCCTTGCCGTGCAGCGCACAGAGCATCAGCAAGCTGTCCAGCAGGGGATCGTCATGCCAGCCGCGCGGATCATTGCGCTCTACATTGGGCGTGGGATCCAGGGGACTGGGCGCGAGACCTTCTGTGTCGGGCGGCAAACTCATTGGCTCACTTCAGTCCTGGCAAGGCCACCCGGGTGCGAACCTCGCTCATTGCATTGGAGGCCAGCGGCGCGACCACCGACTGGCTCTTGAGCAGTGCACCGGTCACCGCCTTGATACGATACTGGGTGAACAGCTCCAGGTAGGTCAATTCGGTCAGGCGCCGCTGAGCGGTAAACAGCTCGTTTTCACTGTCCAGTACGTCGAGCAAGGTGCGCTCGCTGAGGCTGAACTGCTTCTGGTAACCGTTGCGTACCCGAACACTGTAGTCGGCATATTGCCGAGCCACCGGCACCTGCTGGCGGGCATTGCCCAGTGCGTTCCAGGCCAGGCCCAGTTCCTCGTTGAGGGTCCGTAGCGCATTGTTGCGAATATCCAGCGCCTCGTTGATCTGGTAGGACTTGGCTTCCAGATCGGCTTTGTTGCTGCCGCCGCTGAAGAGGTTGTAACGCATGCGCAGCATGGCCTGCCACTCGTTGGAGTGTGCATCGACCCCATCAATGTTGTTGTCGGCGTTGCGTGACAACTCGGCGTCGAAGCGGGGATAGAAGGTCGATTTCGCCGCATCGTACTGCTGCTCGGTGGCGACCACATCGGATTCGGCCGAACGCAGCACCGGACTGTTCTCGAGCAGTTCACGACGCGCGTCCGCCAGGCTTTCCGGTAACTGCCCTGCCAGGCCTGCCGGAGGCTCCAATTGATCGGCTTCCTCTCCGACCACGCTGAAATAGTTGGTGCGGGCGTCCGCCAGGTTGGTCTGCTCGGTGATCAGGTTGTTCTTGGCCTGGGCCAGACGGGCTTCGGCCTGATCGAGGTCGGCCAGGCGGCCCACACCCCGCTCGCTGCGCAAGGTGATCTGATCGTAAATCCGCTCGTGGCTGCTCAGGTTGTCTTGCGCCAGGCGCACCAGTTCGTCGCGCTTAAGCACGTCCAGGTACACCTGGACCACGTCCAGCGCGGTGCGTTCGGCGGTGCCTTTCAGGCTGAACGCCCGGGCATTGACCGTGGCTTCCTGACGCCCCACCTCACTGGCCGTGGCGAAACCATCGAAGACCATCTGCTGCAGACGAATGCTCGATTCGCTGCGATTGAGGTTCTGCCAATGATCGCTGCCACCGGCGGCACGAGTGGAGGTGTCATCGGTGCCTTCGCGCCCGTAACCGGCGAGTACGTCCACTTTCGGCAGGTAGCCGCCACGGGCAGCCTTGAGTTGTTGATCGGCGGCCAGACGGCTGTGCATGCCCGCCTGGATTTCAGGATGGGTGTCCAGAGCCTTTTGGATAGCGGCTTGCAGGTTCTGTGCATGGGTTTGAACACTGAAGGACAACGCGAAAGGCAACAATGACAAAAAACGAAAACGCATACTCAGGTTCCTTGTGGTAATTCAGGTCTGTTTCAGCCATGCCGACAAGTGTGTTTGTGGACGTTGCTCGCAATCGCGCCTATGCATGCTTCCGGACGTCCGTAGGCAACCCGGGTTGAGCGGTCCGAGTCCACCCGTATGCCTGGCGCAATCGTCTGGCCGATTGGCCTCGCACAAGGTAGTCCCATATGGGATGCAACGGAGCCTGGGGCAAAGAAAATTCCGCGATGACCGTATATCAGGCGCTTCGCTGCGCCCAGTGATGTCGAAGTGACATTGCCGAGGTGATTGTTTAGGATATAAGTTAACAGGTCAAGACTTTGACCCTTTATTACGTGAAGCGATAAAAAGACATAATTTTGACGTCAACCTTTCTTTAGGTTGGAATCGTCTAGTCTTGGTTGCGCATCAAAATTCACTGGCCTGAGCTGCATTTATCCGCAGTAGGGACATTCAGCATTTGCCCTCGGAGCGCCACCCATGAATCAGGTCGTCGGGATCGTCAAAAGCATAATCGGTCAGGTGTTCGCGGTATCGGCCGAAGGCATCCGGCGCCTGCTGATCGAGGGTGATCGCATTTTCCTGGGCGAGCAGGTCGTCACCGGCGCCGACAGCATGATCAGCGTCGAGCTGGCCGATGGCCGCACCCTCGACCTGGGACGCGACAGCCAATGGTCCGCCTCCGAGGACAGCCAAGGGGTCACGCCTCCGACGGCAGACACGCTGCAAAGCGTCGCACAGACCCAGGCCGCCATTGCCGCCGGCGCCGACCCGACGGCCACCCTTGCCCCGACGGCGGCAGGCCCGGGTGCAGGTGGTGGCGGTGCTGGCAATGGCGGAGGCAGTAACAGCTTCGTGCTGCTGGATGCCACCGCCGGCAACGTCGACCCGACTATCGGCTACGAGACCGAAGGCCTGGCCTTCGCCAGTGAAAGCAGCGACGAACGCGATGGCGCCGACCCTGCGGTTCAGGCCGCCAACACCGCGCCGACCGCCGCGGACCAAAGCCTGGTGACCGACGAAGACCTGGCGATCGCGGGTCGAGTCCTGGCCAGTGACGCCGACGGCGACAGCCTCAGTTATGCCTTGGTCGGTGCGCCAAGCAATGGCACGCTGCAACTCGACACCAGCACCGGCGGCTTTATCTATACCCCGAATGCCGACTTCAACGGCGATGACAGCTTTACGCTGTCCATCAGCGACGGCCAAGGCGGGGTAACCCAAAGCCAGGTCACTGTCACGGTCAACCCGGCCAACGATGTGCCGCTGGCCGTCAATGACAACGTACAACTGCTGGAAGACCAAGTATTCAGCGGTACCCTGGCAGGCAACGACCGCCCTTCGGTGGATGGTGGCAATCGCTGGGCATTGAACACACCGGCCGCCAACGGCACTGTGGTGGTCAACCCCGACGGCACCTTCAGCTACAGCCCGAACCCCAACTTCAATGGGACGGACAGCTTTACCTATACGCTGACCGACGCCAGCGGCGATGTCAGCATCGCCACCGTGACCCTGAATGTCGGCGCTCAGGACGATACACCGGTGGCGGTCGACGATGCGGTGCAGGCCACCCAGGCGCAGATCGTGTCTGGCAACCTGGCGGGCAATGACAATCCGTCGGCAGATGGCGGCAATCTTTGGACGCTGAACACTTCGGCGGCCAACGGCACGGTGGTGGTCAATCCCAACGGCACCTTTAGCTACACCCCGAACCCGAATTTTTCCGGGTCGGACAGTTTCACCTATAACCTTACCGACGCCGACGGTGACGTCAGCACAGCGACAGTCACCATTGTGGTGAACCCAGGCCTACCGCCGGTTGTGACCAATACTCCACCGTCCGCCGTGGCCGACAGCGCCAGCACTGACGAAAACACACCAGTGACCGTCAATGTGCTGAACAACGACAGCGACCCCGATGGCGACACCCTGACCGTGACCGGCGCCAGTGCGGCCACCGGCACGGTGGTGGTCAACCCCAACGGCACCCTGAGCTATACACCCAGCACCGGCTTTACCGGCAACGACACCATCACCTACAGCGTCAGCGACGGCAAAGGCGGCACCGCCAGCAGCACGGTCACCGTGACTGTTAATCCAGGCACTCCGCCGAACGACCTGCCAGTGGCGGTGGCCGATACCCTCCAAGCCACCGAAGACCAGGTGCTTAACGGCTCCCTGGCAACCAACGACACCCCGTCCGCCGATGGCGGCAACATCTGGGCCCTGGGCACGCAAGCCAGTAACGGCACCGTGATCGTTAACAGTGACGGCACCTTCACCTACACCCCCAACGCCAACTACAACGGTGCGGATAGCTTTACCTATAGCCTTACCGACGCCAATGGCGATATCAGCACCGCGACCGTGACGGTCAATGTGGCTCCGGTCAATGATCTGCCCGTAGCAGTAGCGGACAGCGTCCAGGCCACCGAAGATCAGGTGTTGAACGGTAATCTGGCCGGCAACGACACCCCGTCCGCCGATGGCGGTAACGTCTGGGCCCTGGGCACCCAGGCGTCCAACGGCATCGTCGTGGTGAATGCCGACGGCACTTTCACCTACACCCCCAACGCCAACTACAACGGTGCGGATAGCTTTACCTATAGCCTTACCGACGCCAATGGCGACGTCAGCACCGCAACGGTCACCGTCAATGTGGCTGCTGTAAATGACCTGCCGGTAGCGGTAGCCGATACGGTGCAAGCGACTGAAGACCAGGTGCTTAACGGCACCCTGGCCGGCAACGACACGCCTTCGGCTGACGGCGGTAATATCTGGGCCCTGGGCACCCAGGCGTCCAACGGCACCGTGATCGTTAACA
>NZ_JBEVDL010000067.1:0-80137 GCF_040514055.1 Pseudomonas sp. | reverse complement strand
CCCGCCTTGATCTGCTTGCCACGGAAGTGGTTGGACGGCACGACCACGTCGTACCCGGTACGCCCGGCCAGCAGCTTGCCTTCCAGGGTTTCGTTGGAGTCGAAGACGTCGTAGACCGGCTTGATCCCGGTGGCTTTCTGGAAATCCGCCAGGGTGGTCTCGCCGATATAGTCCGACCAGTTGTAGATATGCAGGGTCGGTTCGGCCACAGCCCCCAGGCTCAGGGTCGCCAGCGCGACCAGCAGGGTGTTGCGCAAGGATGTACGCACGGGTCAGTCCTCTTCTTGTCGGTAGCCACGAACGGCTAGTGTAGATCGCGGCGCTTGCCGTTCGGCGTCCCGGGCCACAGCTCGCCCGCAACCCGAAATTGGGGGCCGTGGGCAGCGAAGCGGGAACGAACAGGAGGGTGACCTCACCCGAAAGGCCTGCGGCGGGAACACCCACCGCAGGCCCACTCGCATCAGCGACCGGACTTGATCTTGGTCCAGCTGCGGGTCATGGTGCGTTGCACGCCAGGCGGCAGGTCGGTCAAGGCATAGAGCTTGGCCATTACCGCGTCGCTGGGGTAGATGCCCGGATCGGTGCGGATGGCTTCATCCACCAGCGGGGTGGCCGCGGCGTTACCGTTGGGGAACTGCACCTCGTTGGTGATCGAGGCCATGATTTCCGGACGCATCAGGAAGTTCATAAAGGCATGGGCGCCCTCGACGTTGGCCGCGTCGGCCGGGATGGCCACCATGTCGAAGAAGGTACCGGCGCCTTCCTTGGGAATCTGGTAGCCGACCTGGACGCCCGCCTTGGCTTCCTCGGCGCGGGACTTGGCCTGGTACATGTCGCCCGAGTAGCCCACGGCCACGCAGATGTTGCCGTTGGCCAGGTCGGAGATGTACTTGGAGGAGTGGAAATAGGTGACCGAAGGGCGAATCTTGAGGAACAGTTCTTCGGCGGCTTTTAGCTCCTTGCTGTCCTGGCTGTCGGTCTTGTAGCCCAGGTAATGCAGGGCGATTGGCAGGATCTCGGTGGGCGAATCGAGGAAGCTGATACCGCAGGCCTTGAGTTTCTCGGCGTTCTCCGGCTTGAACAGCAGGTCCCAGGAGTCCACCGGGGCGTTGTCACCCAGCACTTCCTTGATTTTCGCCACGTTGTAGCCGATACCGATCGACCCCCACATATAGGGGAAGGCGTACTGATTGCCCGGGTCGCTGACTTCCACGGTTTTCAGCAGGTTCTTGTTCAGGTTCTGCCAGTTCGGCAGCTTGGACTTGTCCAGCGGCTGGTAGACCTTGGCCTTGATCTGCTTGGCCAGGAAGTTGTTGGACGGCACCACGATGTCATAACCGGATTTGCCGGCCAGCAGCTTGGCTTCCAGGGTCTCGTTGCTGTCGAAGACGTCGTAGACGACCTTGATGCCGGTTTCCTGGGTGAATTTTTCCAGGGTGTCCGGGGCAATGTAGTCGGACCAGTTATACACATGCAGGACTTTGTCATCGGCGTGCACGCCGCTGACCAGGCTGCCCATCAGGGACAACGCGAGAAGGGTTTTGCCGAAAAAGTTCATGCGTTACAGCTCCTGTTGTTGTTTAAGTATCCGGCGGGTGGCGCGTCGGCGGGCGCCGCTGCAGCAGCGGACACCCCCTTCGGCGCTCACCTCCCGGTGAGCCTGGCCAACGCACTGGCGCAGTCTGGCAAGGTCTGGCCCTGCACTCAAGCCAGAACCGCTGCCGCGGTGAGATCCAGGCACAAGCGCGCCTTGGTCACCAGTTCGTCGATTTCCGCCTTGCTGATGACCAGCGGTGGCGAAATGATCATGGTATCGCCCACCGCGCGCATGATCAGGCCGTTGTCGAAACAGTGCTGACGGCAAATCATGCCGACACCCTTGCCCTCGAATCGCGCACGGGTTTGTTTGTTCTGAACCAGTTCGATGGCCCCGAGCAAGCCCACACCGCGCACTTCGCCCACCAGGGGATGATCGGCCAGCTCGCGCAAACGCTTTTGCAAATACGGTGCCGTTTCGTTCTTCACCCGCTCGATGATCTTTTCGTCGCGCAGGATGCGGATGTTTTCCAGAGCCACCGCCGCCGCCACCGGGTGACCGGAATAGGTGAAGCCGTGGTTGAAGTCGCCGCCCTGGTTGAGCACCTCGACGATCTCGTCGCGCACGATCAGCCCGCCCATGGGGATATAACCCGAGGTCAGGCCCTTGGCGATGGTCATCATGTCGGGGGTATTGCCGTAGAAGTCGCTGCCGAACCATTCGCCGGTACGGCCAAAGCCGCAGATCACTTCGTCGGCGACGAACAGGATGTCGTACTTGGCGAGTATCTCGCGGATCTTCGGCCAGTAGCTGTCCGGCGGAATGATCACCCCACCGGCGCCCTGGATCGGCTCGGCGATAAAGGCCGCGACGTTTTCTTCGCCGACCTCAAGGATCTTCTTCTCCAGTTGCTCGGCCGCCCAGATGCCAAAGGCCTCGGGCGTCATGTCGCCGCCTTCGCCGAACCAGTAGGGCTGCGGGATATGCACGATGCCGGGAATCGGCAAGTCGCCCTGTTCGTGCATATAGGTCATGCCACCCAGGCTGGCGCCGGCCACGGTGGAGCCGTGGTAGCCGTTGATACGGCTGATGATGACCTTCTTCTTAGGTTGGCCCTTGATCGCCCAGTAGTGGCGAACCATGCGCAGCATGGTGTCGTTGCCTTCCGAGCCGGAACCGGTGAAAAACACGTGGTTCATGCCCGCCGGGGCGATATCGGAAATCGCCTTGGCCAGTTCCAGCACCGGCGGGTGGGCGGTCTGGAAGAACAGGTTGTAGAAGGGCAGTTCCTTCATCTGCTTGCTGGCGGCCTCGGCCAGTTCGTCACGGCCGTAGCCGATGGCCACGCACCAGAGGCCGGCCATGGCATCGAGGATCTTGTTGCCCTCGCTGTCCCAGATATACACCCCGTCGGCCTTGGTGATGATCCGCGGGCCCTTTTCCTTCAGCTGCTTGAAATCGCTGAACGGGGCCAGGTGGTGGGCGTCGCTGAGGCCCTGCCAGTGCAGGGTCTGGGGGTTGCTCGCTTGCTTGGTCATATCCATACCTTTTATTTGGCGACGTTCAGCACGTCACGAGCGCAGGAGAGACAAGGCCTGGGCGGCCCGCCAAAACAGGCGAGGAAGCACAATTCCGAGCCTGTCTTCAACGCAGTATCTCCACGCGCAATAGTGTTAAACCGAGAACAGCAGGTATTCGCGTTCCCAGGAGCTGATCACCCGTTTGAAATTTTCGTGCTCGGCGCGTTTGACCGACACATAACCGGTGATGAACTTGTGCCCCAGGTACTGCTCCAGGGCCTTGCAGTTTTCCATCCGCTCCAGGGCGTCCTCGATGGTAAGCGGCAGGCGCAGGTTGCGTCGTTCATATCCGCGACCTTTGACCTGGGCGCTGGGCGTCAAACCGCCGACCATGCCCATGTAGCCGCAGAGCAGGCTGGCGGCGATCGCCAGGTAGGGATTGGCGTCGGCGCCCGGCAGGCGGTTTTCCACCCGACGGTTCTGCGGGCCGGCATCCGGCACGCGCAGGCCCACGGTGCGGTTCTCCTCACCCCATTCGACGTTCACCGGTGCCGAGGTGTCGGGCAGGAAGCGGCGGAACGAGTTGACGTTGGGCGCGAACAGCGGCAGCAACTCGGGAATGTATTTTTGCAGCCCGCCGATATGGTGCAGGAACAGCTCGCTCATGGTGCCGTCGGCATTGGAGAAGATGTTCTTGCCGGTTTTAACGTCGATGATGCTCTGGTGCAGGTGCATGGCGCTGCCCGGTTCGCCGGTCATGGGCTTGGCCATAAAAGTGGCCGCCACATTATGCTTCAGCGCCGCCTCGCGCATGGTGCGCTTGAACACCAGGATCTGGTCGGCCAGCGACAGCGCATCGCCGTGACGGAAGTTGATCTCCATCTGCGCCGTGCCGTCTTCGTGGATCAGCGTGTCCAGGTCCAGACCCTGCAGCTCGCACCAGTCGTAGACGTCCTCGAACAGCGGGTCGAACTCGTTGGCCGCCTCGATGGAAAACGACTGACGACCGGTTTCCGGACGCCCGGAGCGGCCGATGGGCGGCTGCAGCGGGAAATCCGGATCCTCGCAGCGCTTGGTCAGGTAGAACTCCATTTCCGGGGCGACGATCGGCTGCCAGCCCTTGTCGGCGTAGAGCTTGAGCACCTTCTTGAGGATATTGCGCGGCGACAGCTCGATCGGATTGCCCTGCTTGTCGTAGGTGTCGTGGATCACCATGGCCGTCGGCTCGATGGCCCAGGGCACCAGGAACACCGCGTTTTCGTCGGGGCGGCAGAGCATGTCGATATCGGCGGCGTCCAGCAGCTCGTAATAGATGTCGTCCTCGACGTAGTCGCCGGTGACCGTCTGCAGCAGCACGCTCTCCGGCAGGCGCATGCCCTTTTCGTCGATAAATTTGTTGGTCGGGGAGATCTTGCCGCGGGCGATGCCCGTCAGGTCAGCGATCAGGCACTCTACTTCGGTGATCTTGTGCTCTTTAAGCCACAGGGTCAGTTTGTCCAGTTTGTTGCTCATGACGACCTCAGAATGTATGCAGCCCGAGCCCGCAGGCCCGTGTCAGCGTTGGCTCGCCCGTTTTCGGCAGGCGTCACCAAAGGCTTGGAATATAGCCAGATAGTGAGGATTGGCGCGCACCTGCCACTCAGGGTGCCATTGCGCGCCGAGGGCAAAGGTGCGGGCCCCCTCGACCGAGAACGACTCGATCAGCCCGTCAGGGGCAAGCGCTTCGACACGCAGGCCCGGCGCCAGACGATCGACGCCCTGGCCATGGATGGAGTTGACCTGGATCTGCGCCGGCAGACCGAGACCGTCGAGCACACCACCGGGCAGTACCTGCAGGGCGTGGCTGGGCGCGTATTGCACCTCCAGCGATTCGCCATCGGGCTCGCGGTGGTCCATAAAGGAAGGAAGCTCATGCACCGCCTGGTGCAGGCTGCCGCCAAAAGCCACGTTCATTTCCTGAAAGCCGCGGCAAATGCCCAACAGCGGGATGCCGGCCTCGACGGCGGCGCGGATCAGCGGCAGTGTGGTACGGTCGCGGTCAGGGTCGTGGTGGGTGCCCGGCGCGCTGGCGGCACCCTGGTAATGCTGGGGTTCGACGTTCGACGGCGAGCCGGTGAACAGCAGGCCATCGAGGCTGGCCAAGAGGCTCGGCAGGTCGATCAGTTCGGCCAGGGCCGGGATGATCAAGGGCAGGCCACCGGCGCCGACGGCGACCGCGCGGACGTATTTGTCGCCCGCTATATGGTAAGGATGCAAACCGACCTGTTTGGTGCAGGCGGTGACGCCGATCAACGGCAGGCGAGACATGTGACACCCGTTTTATTGCTGTTAGTGGGTTGAAACCGAGCTTAGCCTTGTTCATTTTTTTACACAATAGCCATGTAAAAAATTGAACACAGCGTGCTGAGCGCCGCGCCAGCCAAGGCCGCGCACCGGGTTTCACTGCCCTGAAACGCCCTAAAATTGGCCACCGAGCGCTTTTTTAGGGCAAAATAAGGCAGCATTGACAGCCTGCCGGGTTTAAGATTGACTCAGCTCGTGGCAGTTTAATGATTGATATTTTTAACAAGAAAGGTGTTGCATCATGTCGGTACCCCCGCGTGCCGTTCAGCTTAACGAAGCGAACGCGTTCCTTAAGAAACATCCTGAGGTCCTGTTCGTCGACCTTCTCATTGCAGATATGAATGGAGTGGTGCGCGGCAAGCGCATCGAGCGTGCGAGCCTGCACAAGGTTTACGAACGCGGCATCAATCTCCCGGCTTCACTGTTTGCCCTGGATATCAACGGCTCGACGGTGGAAAGCACCGGCCTTGGCCTGGATATCGGCGACGCCGACCGTATCTGCTACCCCATCCCCAACACCCTGTGCAATGAACCTTGGCAGAAGCGCCCCACCGCGCAACTGCTGATGACCATGCACGAAATGGAAGGCGAGCCGTTTTTCGCCGATCCACGGGAAGTGTTGCGGCAGGTGGTCGCGAAGTTCGACGAACTGGGCCTTACCATCTGTGCCGCCTTCGAACTCGAGTTCTACCTGATCGACCAGGCGAACGTGAATGGCCGGCCGCAGCCGCCGCTCTCGCCGCTGTCGGGCAAGCGTCCGCATTCGACCCAGGTCTACCTGATCGACGACCTGGACGAGTACGCCGAATGCCTGCAGGACATCCTCGAGGGCGCCAAGGAGCAAGGCATCCCGGCGGACGCCATCGTCAAGGAAAGCGCCCCGGCGCAATTCGAGGTCAACCTGCACCACGTGGCGGACCCGATCAAGGCGTGCGACTACGCCTTGCTGCTCAAGCGGCTGGTGAAGAACATCGCCTACGACCATGAAATGGACACCACCTTCATGGCCAAACCCTACCCGAACCAGGCGGGTAACGGGCTGCACGTGCATATCTCGATCCTCGACAAGGACGGCAAGAACATCTTCGCCTGCGAGGATCCTGAGCAGAATGACGCGCTGCGCCACGCCATCGGCGGCGTGCTGGAAACCATGTCGGCCTCGATGGCCTTCCTCTGCCCCAACGTCAACTCGTACCGCCGCTTTGGCGCGCAATTCTATGTGCCCAATTCGCCGTGCTGGGGCATCGATAACCGCACCGTGGCGCTGCGCGTACCCAACGACACCGCCGATGCCGTACGCATCGAGCACCGTGTCGCTGGCGCCGATGCCAACCCCTACCTGCTGCTGTCGGCGGTTCTGGCGGGCGTGCACCATGGCCTGACCAACAAGATCGAGCCCAGCGCGCCGGTGGAGGGCAACTCCTACGAGCAGAACGAGCAAAGCCTGCCGAACAACCTGCGCGACGCCCTGCGCGAGCTGGATGACAGCGAGATCCTGGCCCGTTATATCGACCCGAAATACATCGATATCTTCGTTGCCTGCAAGGAAAGCGAGTTGGCCGAGTTCGAGAATTCCATCTCCGACCTCGAATACAACTGGTACCTGCACACCGTGTAAGCACGACCCCGACGCCGGCCTTGAGCCGGCGTCGTCTTATTCGCTGATCGCCTGCCCCCTGCGGCCTTGGCCTGTCCTGGTCAGGGGCGGTCGTGCGCGGCGCGTCAACAGACCCCTGTCCCGTCGAGGTGATGATGTCCCGTTGGCTGCTTGTACTGCTGGTCTCACTGGCTGCCATCACGGCGCACGCCGGGGACATGATCCGCGTCTACAACTGGAACGACTACATCGCCCCCCAGGTGCTGGAGCGCTTCCAGCAGGAGACCGGCATCCAGGTCGAGTACCACACCTACAGCAGCGCCGAGGAGATGGAAAAGCACCTGCGCGGGCCCGAAGCCATTGACGTCATAGTGCCGTCGCACAATGACCTGCCACGGCTGATCGCCGACGGCCTGCTGCAACCGCTGGACTTCAGCCGCCTGCCCAACCGCCGCCACCTGGACACCGACCTGCTGAGCAAACTGGCCGCGGTCGACCCGCAGAACCGTTACGCCCTGCCCTACCTCTGGGGCGCGGTGGGCCTGGCGATCAATGTGCCCAAGGCCGAGGCGGCCTTCGGCGGGCCACTGCCCGACAGCTGGAGCCTGCTGTTCGACCCGGCGCAAAGCGCCCGGCTGGCCAGCTGTGGCATCAGCGTGCTGGACGCGCCCGACGAAGCCCTGTCGGTGCTGTTCAACTACCAGGGCCGCAGTCTGGCCAACAGCGCGCCGAGTCGCATCGAACGGGCGGGCGAGTTGCTCAACGCGCTGCGCCCGCACCTGCGTTACGTCGACAGCGAGCGCTACATAGCGGCCCTGAGCCAGGGCGAGTTGTGCCTGTCCATGGCCTGGGTCGGCGATGCCCTGGCCGCCGCCGCTGCGGGCCAGCCGGTGCGCTTTGTCGTGCCCGATGAAGGTTCGGTGCTGTTTATCGACAACCTGGCCATTCCGCGCAGCGCCCGTCGGGCCGATTTGGCCCAGCGCTTCTTCGACTTCCTGATGCAGCCGCAGATCGCCGCGCTGATCACCCAGGAAACCCTGTACCCCAGTGGCAATGCCGATGCCAAACCCTATCTCGAAGCCGCCTTGCGCGAGCAACCCGGGCTGTACCCGGATCCGGCCAGCCAACGCCGCCTGTTCGCCCTGGAAACCCTGCCAGAGAAACACAAGGGCAGCCGTGACCGGGTCTGGTCACGCTTTCGCGACGGCCGCTGAGACCGGACCCGACGGACGGTAGGACCCTAGACTCCTTCGGCGCAGCGCAGCACCCACCTGGCGCGCCGCGCCAGCATTGGGACTTGCTAGTCACCCGGCGGCTGACGTCCAATAGCGACCTGACCGCCGAAGAGAGCCGCCATGCCGCGCCCCGCCACTGCCCGCAAGCCCCGCGCCAGCAGCCAGACCCGGATCACCACGATCCTCGCCGCGGCCCGCACCCTGCTGGCGGAAGATGGGGTCGCCAGCCTGTCGATCTACAGCGTGGCCGAACGCGCGCAGATGCCCCCCTCGTCCGTCTATCACTTTTTCGCCAGCGTACCGGCCCTGCTCGAGGCCCTGACCGCGCAGATCCATGGGGCCTTTCGCGCCTGCCTGCAGACGCCCTTCGACGCGAGCAGCCTGGCCACCTGGCGCGACCTGTCACGCCAGGTGGAACAGCGCATGCTGGCGATCTACGCCGCCGACACGGCGGCGCGCCAGTTGATCCTGACCCAGCATGGGCTGACGGAGATCAACCAGGCCGATCGCCAACACGACCTCGAACTGGGGCGTCTGATGTACGCCCTGTTCGATCGGCATTTCCAGTTGCCGGCGCTGCCGAGCGATGTCGATGTATTTGCCCTGGCCATGGAACTGGGCGACCGCGTTTATGCCCGCTCGGTGCAGCTGCACGGTTGCATCACCCCGCGCCTCGCCGAGGAAGGCATGCGGGTATTCGATGCCTACCTGGGGCTGTACCTGCCGCCGTTTCTGCCGCAGCGGGAGCCCTGCCGCCAGGAGGTAATGATTGCCTAAATCAGATATTTATCTGCAATTTTACCGGTAATTTAATTTTTATTCATAAATTTGCCTTTTAATGCAGATATTTATCGGATATAAAATTGATCGTATTGGCTTGGCCGACCGCTGCGCGACTGCAGCATCCGCGGCCTGGCTCTGCTAGCGTCAGAACGTCTAGCGCCCATTCGCCTACGAGGAGTCCCCGCCATGTCCCGTACCGTCACCGTCGCCGCCACCCAGATGGCCTGTTCCTGGGATCGCGCCGCCAATATCGCCAATGCCGAGAAACTGGTCCGCCAGGCCGCGGCCCAGGGCGCGCAGATCATCCTGATCCAGGAGCTGTTCGAGAGCCCGTATTTCTGCCAGAAGCCCAACCCGGACTACCTGCAGCTGGCCACCACCGTGGACACCAATGAGGCCATCGCGCACTTCCAGAAAGTCGCCAAGGAGCTGGCCGTGGTCTTGCCGATCAGCTTCTTCGAACTGGCCGGCCGCGCGCGCTTCAACAGCATCGCGATCATCGATGCCGACGGCCAGAACCTCGGTATCTACCGCAAGAGCCATATTCCGGACGGCCCGGGCTACCACGAAAAGTACTACTTCAACCCGGGCGATACCGGCTTCAAGGTCTGGAACACCCGCTACGCCAAGATCGGCGTGGGCATCTGCTGGGACCAGTGGTTCCCCGAATGCGCCCGCAGCATGGCGCTGCAAGGCGCGGAAATCCTGTTCTACCCGACCGCCATCGGCACCGAACCCCATGACCAGACCATCAGCTCGCGCGACCATTGGCAGCGGGTCCAGCAAGGCCATGCCGGCGCCAACCTGATGCCGCTGATCGCCAGCAACCGCATCGGCCGCGAAGACCAGGACGGTTACCACATCAGCTTCTACGGCTCGTCCTTTATCGCCAACCAGTTCGGCGAGAAAGTCCAGGAGGCCAACGAAACCGAGGAAAGCGTGCTGGTGCACAGCTTCGACCTGGACCAGCTGGAGCATATTCGCAGCGCCTGGGGCAGTTTCCGTGACCGCCGGCCCAACCTCTACGGCGCGATCAAGACCCTCGACGGCTCGCTCGAGTCCTGATCCCATTGCCCGCCGCCACAGGCGCCTCGCGCGCCGGCCGGCGGGGCTTCCATTGACTTCGCAGGTACCCTTTTCATGACCAGCCAGACCCGCTCTCCACGTGCCGACGGGTTTTCCATGCCCGCCGAATGGGCCCCCCATAGCCGGACCTGGATGGTCTGGCCGGAGCGCCCGGACAACTGGCGCCTGGGTGGCAAACCGGCCCAGACCGCGTTCACCGCCGTGGCCAAGGCCATCGCCGATTTCGAGCCGGTCACCGTCTGCGTTTCCGCTGGCCAGTACGAGAATGCCCGCGCACGCCTCGATCACCCGGCCATTCGGGTCGTCGAAATCAGCACCGACGACGCCTGGGTCCGTGACACCGGGCCGACCTTCGTCACCGACGGCCAGGGCGGCCTGCGCGGCATCGACTGGGCGTTCAACGCCTGGGGCGGCTTC
The DNA here is from genome assembly GCF_040514055.1 of Pseudomonas sp. Taxonomy (GTDB): domain Bacteria; phylum Pseudomonadota; class Gammaproteobacteria; order Pseudomonadales; family Pseudomonadaceae; genus Aquipseudomonas. Next base: position 69,619 of record NZ_JBEVDL010000067.1, on the reverse strand, counting down.
GACGGTGGCCTGTACGCACCCTGGCAACGCGACGACCAGGTGGCCAGCAAGATCCTCGAGATCGAAGGGTGCTCGCGCTATCGCACTGAGGGCTTTGTACTGGAAGGCGGGTCCATTCATGTGGACGGCGAAGGTACCCTGATCACCACCGAGGAATGCCTACTCAACCGCAACCGCAACCCGCACCTGGATCGCCAGCAGATCGAAGCGGTGCTGCACGAGCACCTGGCAGTCGATAAGGTGATCTGGCTGCCGGAGGGCCTGTTCAACGACGAGACCGACGGCCATGTCGATAACTTCTGCTGCTTCGTGCGCCCGGGTGAAGTGCTGCTGGCCTGGACCGACGATCAGCAGAACCCCAACTACCCGCGCTGCCAGGCGGCGCTGCGGGTGCTGGAAAATGTCGAGGATGCCTGCGGGCGCCGCCTGACAGTGCACAAGATGCCAATTCCCGGGCCGCTGTACGCCACGGCCGAGGAATGCGCCGGCGTCGACCTGGTCAGCGGCAGCCAGGAGCGCAACCCGTCCTCGCGCCTGGCCGGCTCCTATGTGAACTTCCTGATCGTCAATGGCGGCATTATCGCGCCGAAATTCGACGATCCCATGGACCTGGTCGCCGAGTCGCTGCTCAAGCGCCTGTTCCCGCAGCATCAGGTGGTCATGGTGCCCGGGCGCGAAATCCTGCTAGGCGGTGGCAATATCCACTGCATCACCCAGCAGCAACCGGCGCCCTGACCCTTCCCTTGTCCACCGTATCGACCGTGCAACGAGGCGCGCCTGCGTAGGCGCGCTTGGCGTAGGGCGGCCTCGGCGCGCCGTCCAGCGACAGCCCGCCGCCTGATGGCCGGCCGCGCCGCGGGCTAGCGGAACGCCTTGATCAGTGCCGCCAGCTTCACCTTGAGCGACTGGTCATGGCGGTGCACCGGCGGTACCTCGCGGTCGAGCCCGAGCAATTGGTACACCGCCATCTGCGCCGCCCGCACCGAATACTCCACGGTGAACACCACGTCCTCCGGGATCTCGACAAACTGGCTGACCAAGGCCAGGTTGCGGCTGCCGGCAGGCACCGGCAATGGCCGGTCACCGAGGGCCCGGGGCATAAACATGCTGGTGATATAGGGCATGCGGCAGGGAATGCAGATGGCGCCCGCCAGGGTCTGCTGGTCGAAGTTCAGATGCCCGCACAGCTCCTGCAGAATGTCCGCGCCGTTGCACGCCGACAGCGGTTTGCCGACGAAGTCGCCGATACGGTCGGGGTGCAACGCATAGCCCCAGAACACCTGCACGCCCGGCGGCTGGTCGGCGAAATGCGGCTGATGGGCCAGCACCACCGACAGCAACCAGCGCGAATCCTTGAAGGTCACCAGGCCGCCCGTTCCGGCGCGGTTGCCGGTGAATTGCTCCATCTGCTCGAAGAACGCCGGGTCGTTCAAGGTCACGGTAAAGGACGCCCAATAGGACTCGGGGATGCTCGAATTGAACACCGCCGGGTTGCCGAACTGCGGCCGCCCCGTCGCCAGTTTCTCCCACAGGGCCCAGCCGCCGCTGTCGCGCTTGTCCAGACGTGCCGGTGCCTCGCTCATGGAGCCAAAGCTGGAGGCATCGGTCATCGAGCCGTTCTGGAAGAACACCAGATCGCCTTCGGCCACCTCGATCCGCTCGCTGGCGCCGTTGCGCAGGCACTGCAGGCCGGTGACGCTGAGTTGGCCGTCCGCGGTCTTCAGCTCGAAGTCGATCACCCGGCAATCGGTCACCAGTTCCACGCCCTGGGCCTGCAGCCAGCTCAGCAGCGGTCGCACCAGGGAGTCGAATTGGTTGTAAACCGTGCGTTTGACCCCGGCCAGGGTCTCGATACGGGAAAATTCCAGCATGAAACGGTGCAGGTAGCGCTTGAACTCCACGGCGCTGTGCCAGGGCTGGAAGGCGAAGGTGGTAGCCCACATGTACCAGAATTCCGTCTTGAAAAAGCCCGGCGACAGCCAGTCGGTGATGCAGCTGGCGCCCAGGGTTTCTTCGTCGGCCTCGCTGAGTTTGAGCAGCTCCAGGCGATCGGTCATGCTGAACCCCATCGACGTCACATCGACCTTGTGGCGGTTGCCGTCCACCAGGCGTGCCAGGGAATGCGGGATATTCACGGCATTGAACGCCAGGGTTTCCTCGAAGACGCTTTGCCCCGGGTCACGCAGGGAAGGGATGCTCTTGAACAAATCCCAGGTGCATTCATAGTTGTCGGTGGTGAGCATGCGGCCGCCGCGCAGGGTGTAACCCTGCTGCGGGTTGCCACCGCCATCCAGGCTGCCACCGGCGCAGGGCATGGCTTCGAGGATGCGGATCTGGCTGCCGGGGATACCGCCATCGCGGATCATAAACGCCGCGGCGGACAATGACCCGATACCGGCGCCCACCAGATAAGCCTTGATTCCGTTCATAACAGGTTCCTTTCGAGGGGCCGCCCCGGGTCGCCGACGAGGCGAGTGGGCTGGAGCAGTCAAGCGCCTGAGACGCCGACGCCCAAACCCGCGGAGGCCGGGATGCACGCAAAACCCGTCACGGGTTCGTGACGGCGCGTCACCATACCGCGACCCGCTACTCGCCTGGTCGTCGCACCGCCGTTTTCAGCGCATTGGTTGATATGCATCAAGGATTTGCCCCTCGCCTGTGAGGGTGCCCGGACAAAAACCAGCCCCGAACCGGTCGGGGCTTGATCAGCGCTGGCGCGAGCCCGCGACAGCTTACGGGCGGCCCAGTCGCGAGGGTTGCGCCGGCGTGCTCGAGGGCGAGCGCAACTGCATCTGGCGCAGGGTCAGGGGGGCCGCGGGCGGCGCGGCCTGCAGGTTCAACTCGGGTTTGGGCGGCTGCGGCGCGACCGGCACCGCTTGCAGGTGCAGCTCAGGTTTCGGTGGCTGTGGTGCAACCGGTGCGGCCTGCAGGTGCAGCTCGGGCTTGGGCGGCTGCGGTTCCACCGGCACGGCCTGCAGCTGCAGTTCAGGTTTCGGCGGTTGTGGCTCCACTGGCGCGGCCTGCAAGCCTAGCTCCGGCTTTGGCTGGGGCTGCACCGGTGGCAGTTTCTGGCCAAACCCTTGACCAACCAAGCCGCCATTGAGGGTGCTGGTGCAGGTCAGCTCGATCTCCACCTGGCTGGACTGCACCTTATTCGGCGCGATCACATGGAAGCGGAAGCGCCGTTGCACCAGGCTGCCCTGGGTGTTGGCCTTGAGGCTGTCCAGGCCCTGTGGCGGTTGCACCGGCGCCGGCTTGATCGAGACCTTTTGCATGATCACCAGCTCGCTCGGTTCACCGGGCTGGCCCACCAGGCTGCTGCCCTGCTGCACCGCGGCGCCCAGGCCACCGAGCTCCTCCAGCCAGTACTTGATCTCGCCACCCCCGACGCCCTTGACCCGGGCCTTGAAGGCGATCTCGATCGGGCAGGCGCTGCTGGTCTTGTACGGCAGCGCGCTCAGCTCGACGCTCTCCACCTTGAATGCCCCGACCAGTCCCTGGGGACCCTTGGGCGGCGCCACCTGATCGGCGATGGCCGGGTTGCCCAGGCACTGGATGGTGATGGGCGCGGTGTTGTCGGATACATACCTCTCGTAGGACGGACGCCGCGACGTGTCGGGGCCACCGCCTTCGGTGTACCAGCCATCCAGGTGCAGCGCGGTGGTCAGCTTGACGTTGAAGCCGGTGCGCAGTACCTGGTTAAGGGTCTTGCCCTGCTTCAGGCGGCTTTCTTTCTCGAACTGGCAATAGCCGCTGATATTGGTGCCCGGAATACCGTCCTTGACCAGGTACTGGAACGGTACCTCGAGGTTGGCGATGCCACTTTTGCCCAGCATCTGCGCCGACGTCAGGCTGACGATCTGTGCCTTCTGGAAGAATTGGTCATAGGCTTGCTGGGGCCCACCCTTGGATTCGCCGACGTGGAAAAACGCATGATTGGTGTTCTTCGACGGCTGGTAACCCCAGCTATGGGCATACTCGATGCGCAGCTTGACGGTGCTGCTGGGCACCACCGTCCAGTCGCCCTGGGCGTCCAGCTTGACCTGCAGGGTATGGGACTGCGCACCCTGGGGAATGGCCTTGATACTGGACCCGGAGAGTGCCGCCGCCTGAGCATGGCTAAGCCCCAACAGCAAGGCCAGGCCCAGGGCGTTACGGGTGAAACGGCAGGGAAGAAGGTTCATGGCGGTGTTCCTCGTAAAGGGCGCTGACGGCGCCTTGTGCCTCTCTGTCGTGCCGAACCCCGCCGAGGGTTCAAAAAAATTTTCTCTTTTTTCGCTGCGACTTGCCCGGCGCAAAAAGCACAACGCCCCTCACCGAAGTGCGGGGCGTTGCAGGTCTTAGGGGCGCCACAGGGGCCGGCATCGGCCTTCGGTCACGGCTGCGGCAGGCGTCCCTGGCGCGGCAGCGCCGGGTTGCCGGGCTGGGCCTGCAGGCGCATGCCCCGTTGTGGCTGCGGCGCTGGCGGTTGCACAGCCTGCAGCTGCAGCCGGGCCGGCGATGCACTGGACGGTGCGGATTGCAGCGTCAGCGCCGGCTTGGGCGGCTGGGGCGCGGCCGGCGCGGCCTGCAGATGCAGCTCGGGTTTGGCTGGCTGGGGTTCGACTGGCGCGACCTGCAGGTGCAGCTCAGGCTTGGGTGGCTGGGGCTGCGCGGGCGCCGCCTGCAGCTTCATCTCCGGCTGGGGTGGCTGTGGCTCACTTGGCGCAGCCTGCAACGTCAGGCCCGGCTTGGGCGGCTGCGGCGGGTGCGGCTGCAGCGGCGGCACCCGCAGCTCGCCACCCATGGCCGACAGACCGCCGCTCAGGGTGCTGGTGCAGGTCAGCTGGATCTCCACCTGGCTGGACTGCAGTTTGTTCGGCGCCAGCACATGGAAGCGAAAGCGCCGTTGCACCAGGCTGCCCTGGGTATTGGCCTTGAGGTTATCCAGGCCCTGGGGCTGCTGCACGGGGCCCGGCTTGATCGAGACCTTCTGCAGTATCACCCGCTCGCTGGCCTCTCCCAGATTGCCGGGCAGATTGCTGATCTGCTGCACCGCCGCGCCCAGCCCTCCCTGCTCTTCCAGCCAGTACTTGATCTCGCCGCCGCCGACGCCTTTGACCGTGGCCTTGAAGGCGATTTCGATGGGGCAGACGGTGGTGGTTTTATAGGGCAGCGCGATCAGCTCGACGCTGTCCACCTTGAACGGCCCGACCAACCCCTGGGGGCCCTTGGGCGGCGCCACCTGGTCGGCAATCGCCGGATTACCCAGGCATTGGAGGGTGACCGGTGCCGTCGTTTGCACATGGTATTGGTGGCTGGACACCGGCCGCGAGGTGTTCGGCCCACCGCCCAGGTCATAGAAACCGGCCATCGACAGCTGGGTGTTCAGCTTGACGTTGAAACCATTGCGCAACACCTGGTTAAGGCCCTTGCCTTGCTTGAGGCGGTTGTCCTTTTCGAAACCGCAGTGGCTGGCAATGTTGGTGCCGGGAATGCCGTCGACCACCAGCAGGCTGAACGGCAGGTTGGCATTCAGGGTGCCACTGTTGGCCAGTACCTGGGCACTGCTGAGATCGAACATCTGCGTCTTGTCGTAGAAGTTCGTGTCGCCCTTGGCGATCTTGGCCTCGCCGACATAGATGCGCGCCCACAGCGAGTTGCCCTTGTTCGGCTGGGCCAGCCAGTGATGGCCGTACTGGAAGCGCATGCGCACCGTGCTGCTGGGTACCACCGTCCAGTCGCCCTGGGCGTCCAGCTTGACCTGCAGGGTATGGGGCTGGCCGGCATTGGGCGCGGCCTTGAGGTTAGGCTGGGCAATGGGGTTGTCGTCAGCCATGGCGCTGGCACTGGCCAGCAGCAGGCTCAAACTCATGGCAGACAGGGTGAACGCGGGGATGGACTGCTTCATGTCGAAAGACCTTTAGGGTAGGCACCTGGGGTGCTTGCCCTGCTCTGTCGTCGACACCCGCGTCCACGGTTCAGTTTTTTTAATTTTTATGGTTATCCCGGCCAGAGCCCCTGCGCTGGCTCGGGGCTCACTGCCGTTGGCACAACGGCCGACGGGGTTCAGGGGCAGTCAGGCAACTGGGCCAGGCCGGCCCCGTATTCGGCGTCGCGACCCGGCGGGCCCAGGTTCAGCGCCTGCTCTTGCAACGCCTTGGGCGAGCCGTACAGGGCCAGGGCGGCGCTGACAAAAGGCGCGGCGAAGGAGGTACCGCTGGCGTAATAACCCTGCCCGCCCTCGTCCAACGTCCAGATATCCTCGCCAGGCGCCACCAGCGCCAGCTGCGCTCCCCAGTTGGACTGGCGCAGGCGCCGGTGGGCGGCGTCCACCGCTCCCACCGCGAGCACCGACGGGTAGGCGGCGGGGTAGCGCAGGCCCTCCCGGCCATCATTGCCGGCGGCGGCGACAAACTGCATGCGTTGCGCCAGCTGGGCGAAGAACTGTTCCAGCAGCAGGCTGTAGGCGCCACCAAAACTCAGGTTGACCACCTGCACCGGCGGTTGCACCCCGGCCAGGTGGTCCAGTGCCTGAATCACCCAGTCGCTGCGGGTGTGCAGGCCGGCACTGGCATCCTCGGCAAAGATGCCCAAGGCGTGCAGCCGGACGCCCGGTAACAGACCGGCGATCTGGTGCCGCCCCAGCAACAGGACCGCCAGTGAGGTGCCGTGACGCGCCGCGGCCGCCGACGGCGTGCTGAACGAAGGCGGCAGCAGGCTCCGGTAGCTCAGGTCGGCACCGGCGAACTCCGCCAGCCGCTGGTTGACCGGACCGTCCAGCAGGGCCAGCGTCAGGCCCCGCCCACAGGTCGCCGGTGCAGGGTGCAGGCGGCCCATGCTCACCTGGCCCCACTGGCGCACGGCAGCCTCGTCCTCCGAAACGGCTTGCTCCAGGGGCAGATAACGCTGGTTAAGCTCCTGCTGCCAGTCCGGGAACGCCTGGCGCACGTCGCGCTCCAGCTGCCGCAGGTCACGCTCCGGGGCGATGCGGTAGACGCTGATCACCCGCTGCAGGTGGGGCAGCTGCTGACGCCGCAGGATACTCAGCTGGTAGGGTTGCAGGGCGCGCCGCTGTTGTTCGGCTTCAGCCAGGTTACGGCTGATCACCAGCCATTCGCGCAGCACCGGCGGGTCCGTCGGACTGCCCTGCTGCACCCCACGCCATTGCACCGGCGGGGCCTGTAGCGGCTGTTCGAGCAGGCTGCCGGCGGGTCGCCGAGAGCCACCCGGTAGCACAACGCCGGGCGACAACTCAGTAGCCGGCGCCGTGGGTGCGGTCAGCGGCTCACTGGGTGGCAGGGGGGGCGGGCCTGGTGACGCAGGCGGTACCGGCGTCGGTGCCGGCACGGGATCCGGAGCTGGCACGGACCCCGCGCCCGGGGCGGAGCCGGGACGAGGCGCTTGCGGCGCTTGCGGCGACGGCGTGCGGCTGGGAGCGGACGAACCGCCCGGTGTAGCACCGGGCCGAGGTTGCGGCGAAGGTGGCAGCCCGGGGGGTGCCGCGACGGGCGGCGAGAGTGTTCGGCTGTCCGCCGCGGGCACGCCTCCCGTGGCGGGGTCGGTCGCCGCCGCCAGCGGCAGGGCCAGCCACCCCAAGAGTGCCAGGCTCCGCCAAGCGCCGTTCATGGCCTGGGCGGCTCGAGCAACGCCGCGTGCTGCACCACCGGCTGCTGCTGCAGCCAGGTCAGCAATGCTGGGCCATCGGCGAAGCGTTTAACGTCGAGTGGGACATGCACCTGGACCGTGCCGAGTACCGAGGGACCGTCGACCAGCAGCCCATCGAGGTCGAGCAGCAGCGCGCGCACCTGCGGCCAAGACGCCTGGTCGACAAAACGCAGCTGCAGCCGATAGCCCTCACCGCGCTGCTGCTGGGCGCTGTTGCCGCTCTGCAGGGTCCAGTCGTTCATCGGCGCGGGTGGGCGCATCAGGATCCCCAACTGCAACGCCACCACCAGGGCGGCGGCGGCGGCCAGCGAGGGTTTCCACCAGTCGCGGCGCGGCGCGACCCGCGGCTCCTGCTGCAGGCTGCGCTGCAGGCGGGCCCAACCGAGTTCGCTGGGGGGCGGCGTCTCGGCCTGCCGCGCCTGTTCGGCCAGGCGCACCGCGCTGGCCAATGCACGCAACTCCTCCAGTGCGCTACGGGCCTCGACGGAGCGCTCCAGCCAGGCCTCGACCTGGGCCGCTTCAGCGGTTTCCAGGGTGCCGTTCAGGTACCAGGGCAGCAGTTCGTGCAGCGCCTGCTCGTTGGATTCATCGTTCATCTCGCACCTCCGCATTCACTGCCACTGAGTCGTGCCGGGCGGCCTGCCGGTTCAATCGGATTCATGCCGGTCGCCCTTCCAGGCGCCGCCGCAGGCACTGCAGCAGCTGTTGCTTGGCGTGCATCATGCGGGTTTTCACGGTGCCGCCGGGAATTGCCATGATCTCGGCGATCTGCGGGTAGGCGAGCTCTTCGAAAAACGCCAGGTGGACCACCTGGCGGTGGCTGTCCTTGAGTTTGTCCAGGCAGTAACGCACCTGCTCGCCCTGCTGGTCGAGCTCGAGCCCGGCGCTCAGGCCACACACCGCGCCCGGGTCTTCCTCCAGCGCCTGTTCGTCCAGTGGCTCGCTCGGCCGTTTGCGACGCAACAGGTCCACCGACTTGTTACGCGTGATGCTCAGCAGCCAGGTGCGTACCTGGGAATGCCCTTCGAAGGTACCGGCCCGACGCCAGACCTCGAGCATCACCTCGTTCAGCACATCGGCGGCATCGGCGCCGTTACGCAGCGTGCGCAGGGAGAACTGATAGACCACACCGTGAAAACGCCGGTAGAACGCATGCAGGGCCTGCTGGTCGCCCCGGGCGATGCACTGCAACAGGTCGAGATCGGTCGGCTCGCTCATCGATATTCCTCAGGGCTGGTAACGCACCCGGCGTTCAAGGCTGCGGCCAATCAGGGCACCACTCTGGTCATGGGCAGTGACCCGCCACAGGTAGTACCGCCCCGCCACCAGCTTGCTGCGCAGCAGGTCCGACAAATTCGTCTGGTTCAGGTGGGCAGGCAACAGCATACCAGCGACGAAACGAGGCGACTGGTCGAGGGCTTCGGTTTCCCCGGCCTGCGGCGATTCACTGGCGAACAGCTGCAGGCGGTACACCACCGCGCCCTCCACCGCGCGCCATTGAAACGGCGTGCGCGCGGTCACCGTACCGCCTTGGGGGTCCGCGCCGATCAAACGCCGCGCATCGGCTTCGGCGCTGCCCAGGACTTCATAAACAGTTTCCACGCTAAGGTCCTCGTTGGGACAACCAAAATCCAGCACCAATTCATCCTCGGCCGGCTGGCCGGCGTTGCCGACACAGAAACGCAGGCGGTACTTGCCGGCCTTGTCGGTGGGCAACGGCGGGCTGACCAGGGTGCTCTGTTGGGCCTGATTGAGAAACTGGCGTACCAGCGTCAGGGTGCGGTAGAAAGGCTGGCCCTCACTGCCGCCAGGTTCGGCGACCTGCCAGCGTCCCTCGAGCAGGCCGTTGCCGCTGTAGCCCAGCAGCACCTGGGCGGTCAGCGAGCTGGCGGGCTGCACCAGGCTGATCCGCTGGCCGTCCTGGAAACTCAGGCTCAAACGCTGCACCTGCAGTTCGCCGCTGCGGTTTTCCCGGGGCGCGCGCAGGCCACTGCTGAGCAGGTTGACCACCATCTGCCCGCGCAGCGGCGTGCCCTCGGCGGCAAACTCGCGCTGCACCAGCACGCGCTGGATGCCGCTGGCCAGCCAGCCCTGCAGCAGGCCGGCGGGCAATTCCAGGCGCTCACTGAACTGCAGCGGCAGCCGCCCGCTGGCGCTGAGTGGCTCGCCCAGGGTGGCGAGTACGACACCGTTGAGCGGGTTGACCAGGCTGGCCTGGCGCGAGCTCACCGTCGCGCTGACGTCGCCGCGGCCGGAGACCTGCCAGGTCAGCGCCAGGCTGTTGTCCTGGGTGGCGAGGAACTGGCGCTGCGGCGGCTGGACCATCACTGCGCGCAACTCGATGCCTGGCACGCTCAACACCACCTGGGCGCGCAAGCGCGGTCCGCCGTCACTGAACTCCCGCTGCAGCACCACCCGGCGCAGGCCACGCGCCTGCAGGTCGCGCAACAAGGCAAGCGGCAGCTCGAGCTGCTCGCTCATTAAAAAGGGTGCGTTACCCTCGGCACTCAACGCGCCGCCCAGGGTCGCCAGCGCCGCGCCGCTGGCCGGGTCCAGCAGCTGGGCCTGGGGCGAATCGACCCGGCCCTGGTAGTCGCCGGTGGCCAGCACCTGCCAGGCGAGCATCAGGCTGTTGTCCTGCTCGGCCTGCAGCTGCCGTTGCGCGGGCTGTACGCTGACCGCACGCAGTTCGGCGCTGGGCAACAACAGGGTCTGCTGGCCGCGCACCCCCGAGCCACCGGCTTGGTCGACGAAGTCGCGCACCAGCAGCAAGCGACGGATGCCGCTGCGCTGCCACTGCTGCACGCTGGCTGCGGGCAACTGGATAAACTCGCCCAACAGGAACGGACCGCTACCGGGCTGGCTGAGGGCGCCGCCCAGGGTGCTCAGCAGCGCGCCGCTGGAGGCATCCAGCACCTGGGCCGACGGTGAGAAAACGCCGCCGCTGTGGCTGCTGGTACTGGTCAGGCGCCAGGTCACTGCCAGGTTGCTGTCTTGCCCACCCTGCAGTTGTTGCTGCGGCGGTTGGGCATTGGCGCTCAGCAGCGCCGCCTCGGCGACCAGCGAGGTCAGCAGGGGCAGCGCCAGGAGCAGGCCCCGCAGGGCCCTTCGGATCAATCGATTCATAGGTCACCTTCCTGCCCATCCGGGTCGCGCCCGGACCGGCGTCACACTCATTGACTGTGGGTATCCCAGCGCAGGTCGAAGCCCAGCAACACTTGCCAGTTCTTCAGTTCCTGGGCATAGAGTTGGCTTTCCTGCTTGGCGTAACTGCCTTTGACGAACCAGTCCAGGCCCGGACGCAGCCCCTCGGGTTGGCTGACGCTCCAGGTCAGCTGCAGCGCGGCGGTCTGCTGCCGTTGGGTGTCGCCGGACAGGCCTTCCTCACCGAACTCGCTGCGGTCACGTCCACGGAAATAGGAGCTGTTGAGCCGCCAGCGGCGCGGCACGATCTGCCAGGCCAGGTCCAGTCCCTGGCCGCTGCTGCCATACAGGTTGTCGGCATCGGTTTCCGCCAGCTGGCTCCATTGCCAGGAGGTGGACAGGCTCAACTGGTCGCTGGGCATATAACCGACTTGCAGCGTGGTGAAGCGGTTGCGCTGATCGGACGGTGGCTGATAGACCAGGAACCCCTGCTGCTCCACCGGACGCGAATGGTCCTGGGTGGTTTGCAGGCTGTGCTGCACCGACCAGTTCCAGCGGTTGTGGAAGAAATTCACCCCCACCAGGCTTTCCCGGCTGTCGTCGTTAAGGTCGAAGCCGACCTGCTGGGCGTCCTCGCGGTCCTGTCGGCGCCGAGTCTCGGTCACCCCCGCATTCAGCGACGGCGTGCCGAGCAGGCGCCAGGGCAACGCCTCGGCGTCAACCATGGGGTAGTAATAGGCGTTCAACGCCCGGCGCTCAACGGTCTGGTCGGCGACTTTGTCGGCATCGTCGAGGTTGTTGGTTTCGCGGGCCAGTTCGGCGTCCAGTTGCAGGCTGCCGAAGTAGCCCTGCCAGTTGAGCCGGTCCAGCTGCAGGTCACCGGGCAGCGCCAGGTAGCCGAGCGAGTAGAAATCCAGGCCGACCTGGCGTCGTTGCAGGGTCAAGCTCCATTGGTCCAGCGGGCCGCTGGGAAACCAGCGCCCCGAGTTGAACTGCAGTTGCAGGTCGTGCGCGTCGTCATTGCGCGGCCCGCTGCCGGTGCCCAAGCCATCGCTGTCGAAGCGCGAGCGCGCGTAATCGGCATGCAGCCACAGGCTGTTGTCGCCCAGCCGGGAATCCATGGCCAGGTTCCAGCTGTCGCCACCATAACGGGTCTGTTCCCCGGTGGACCAGAAGCCCACCCCGCCCTCCTGGGTCTCGCCACTGACATAGGCGCTGCTGAGCTGCAGCAGCTGGGGATCGTCGCGCAGCGGCGTCAGGGTCAGCACGCCACCGCTGCTGCGCTCGGCGGCCTCCCGGGGGTAACCCAGGCGATGCTGGTAGCTGGTCTGCGGCTCGCTTTGCAGGCCGAACACATCGAGCAACAACGGCCCCTGCTCGGGGTCGCCAAGGGTCGCCACCGCCCCCCGGCGCTGGTAGGCACTGAACAGCAGGTCCTCACGGGTGACGTTGTAGGTGCCCAGCGCCATGCCGCGGCGTTGCCAGCCATTGCCCTGGCTGGCCGCCAGGCGATAGTGCGGCAGTTGCCACTCGGCACCGTCCGGATCGATACCGCCAAGGTTGTCGTACAGCGCATCCAGCTCGCCCTGCCATTGCCAGTCGGCGCCGCCGCCCTGGCCGCGGTAGCTGAGCCCACCGTTGCTTGCGTAAGGCGAGCTGCCCGGGTAGCCGTCGGGCAGGCTCTGGTCGAGCCGGTAGCTGTTGCTGAGCAGGGCCTGCAACTGGTGAGTCGCCTGCGGGCTCGACGACGGGGGTATCAGCGGCTGCGTTAGGTCCTCCCGGGTGGCCGCCGCGGCCGCTGGTTCGACCCCGGCGGAGCCTTCGGCCGGCGCCGCCACGCCTGGCACGGCCGCGTCCTCGGCGGCGGCTACCTCGAGCGTCGCATCGAGCAGGGTGGCCACATCACCGTTGCCGTAGAACACCAGCACCAACAAGGGATGCTGGCCGCCGCCCAGGGGGGTGGGCAGGTCCAGTTGCAGCTCGGTCTCGCGGCGACTGATCAGCGCGGTGACGTCGTAACCATCCAGCTCGACCGCCAGGCGATCGCTTTCGCCCAACCCCTCGAGACCCGCCACGCTGAACGCCAACTGACGCTGCTCGGCCGTCAGGCTGAAGGCCTCCTCGGCGCACAGGTTGGCCGCCGCCAACCAGCTGAGCAACAGCAGCGCGCAATGGCTGCGGCGGATTCCCCTGACCTGCTGGATAATGCCCATGACCGCACCCGTCGTTTCGGTTGTCCCCCTGCGCGGCGGGACCCTGGCGGCCCGCTCGGCGACTGTCCTCATGGCCGCCACCCGTTACGGCGCGACGAAGCCCGACGGCAAGCAGTATTGCCACAAATGGCCGACTGCACCGTGATTCGGCACTGATTGGCGTCGAAACATCGCAGTGTCTGCCGTCCGCGGCGGACCACGGCCATAAATGCGGTCCCCGTGAGGACTGGCTGAAACAGCGGTGGGCTGTACCGCTCGGGTCGATGATCCATGATCGCGCTCGCGAAAAGACTGATAACGTCCCTCTGTCGCAAGCACCCTGGGCGGCGGTTCACTTTTTTTCACGGGCGGCGGCACCTGGCAGCTTGCAGTCGGGTGGCCATAAAAAAGCCCGGATCAAGTCCGGGCTTCTGTGCGCTCTATCGGCGCGGCTGACGGCGCATGGGATGGGTCGAGCACAGCGATACCCATGCTGCACAACAGCAGGGCGCGGTGGTCCGGCTGCGGATCGACGCTCCAGGTGGAATGCCCACGACGACACCTCGCATCCCATGAAACTGACCGCGCCGGTGGGCTGGCGCTGTACGGCGCGCCGGGACCACCCTACGGGCTCCCATATGAGCGCGTAGGATGGGTTGAGCGCAGCGATACCCATGCTGCACCCATCCGCTCTTAAGGCAGCGGGCCGCTCGCCCCTGCCGCGCCTGTTCCCTATAGCACGCAGGCTGAGTCGAGCGCAGCGCTAAACAGGCTGCACAACATCAGGGCGCGGTGGGCTGGCGCTGTACAGCGCGCCGAGACCACCCTACGGCTCCCACGCGAGCGCGTAGGATGGGTTGAGCGCAGCGATACCCATGCTGCCCTAGCCGCTCGCCCCTGCCGCGCCTGTTCCCTATAGCACGCAGGCTGAGTCGAGCGCAGCGATACCCATGCTGCACCCATCGGCTCTTACGGCCGCGGCCCACCCGCCCTTGCCGCACCCTTGCCCTACAGCAGGGGCAGCGTGTAGCTGAGGATCAGGCGGTTTTCGTCCTGATCGCGCTGGCTGGCCACCGAGCTGCGCAGCGAAGCGTTGCGCCAGGACAGGCCGAGCCCCTTGAGGTCACCCTCCGGCACCACGTAGCCCAGGGTGAAATCGCGCTCCCACTCGCACTGCTCGCCGGTGGCGGACTCGATCTGGTCACCCTTGAGGTAGACCACGGAGGTGGTCAGGCCGGGCACGCCCAGCTTGGCGAAGTCGTAGGCGTACTGGGCCAACCAGGTGCGCTCGCCGGCACGCTGGAACTTGCCAATCTGGCGGTCGGTGATCAGGTAGGCGGTGGAGCCGTCGCCCTGGTTGAGAAAGGGGAAATCGCTGTCACCGGACAGCTGCTGGTAACCGGCGCTCAGGGCGTGGCCATTGAGGCTGTAGGTCAACAAACCACTCCAGGCCTGGTTGTCGACCTCGCCGCCGTTATTCTGGTAGCCCGAGCTGCGGTAGCCGGCCAAGCGCCCGGCCTGGCTGCCGTTCTTGCCGTCGGAGTCACTGAGAAAATAGCGCAAGTCGGATTTCAGGCTGCCCACCGGCAGCGCCCAGCTATGGGTCAGGCCGAGGAAGTGCTGCTGGTAGAAGTCTTCCAGGTTGCCGAAGTAATACTGGACCAGCAGGTCCTTGGTCAGCTTGTAGTCGGCGCCGGCGAAATAGAATTCGTTGCTGCGCTGCCCGGCCGCCCCGCCGGCACCGGCGATCGAAAGCGACTCGTTGTCGCTGGAATTGCGGCCCTTGGCGTGTTCCAGCTGGCCGGCGACCAGGGTCAGGTCATCGAACTCGTTGGAGGTGATCTGGCCACCTTCGAAGGTCTGCGGCAGCAGGCGACCATCGTTGTAGTTGACCACGGGCAGCTTGGGCAGCAGGGTACCCAGGCGCACTTCAGTCTTGGAGACCTTGACCTTGCCGGTCAGGCCCAGGCTGGCGAAGGCATCCACCGCGTCACCCTGGCCGTCGGTGGGAAACACCAGGCCGCCGCGGTTGCCGCTGCTGGGGTTGTAGTGGGTGCCGCCGCCCGAGTCAAGCCGCAGCCCCAGCAGGCCGATGGCATCGACGCCAAAGCCGAAGGTGCCTTGGGTATAACCGGAGGCGAAGTTGAAGATAAACCCCTGGCCCCACTCTTCCTGGCGGGACGGATCGGCCACGCCGCTGCGGTTGTCCTGGTTGATGTAGAAGTTGCGCAGGGTCAGGCCGGCTTTGCTGTCTTCGACAAAACCGCCGGCCAGGGCCGACTGGGCCAGCAGCAGGCCGATGGCCGCAGCCAGAAGGGTCTTTTTCATAAGGCTCGATTCCTTGGGGGTCGTTTCTAGGACTGCTGCGGGCCGCGGCGCTGCACGCGCGCGGCATGACCACCAGGGCCCTGCAGACCCGCGGCTGTGCCGGCCTCTCGAGGACCGCACGCCAGGGGCGGACCAGCCAATGCAGATACTGCGCCAGCTTGGCAGGCGACTGCTGCGACGCCTGGCGGACACGGATGCGCAGCCTCCCGGCGCACGCCACCGGCGGATTGTCGCCCAGGGCATTGCGGCGCGTGGCGGCCCGCCGCCAAGGGGACGTCAACGCGCAGGTGTAAGGCCCAAGAGAACGCAGAGGAACGCCGCGACCTGCGCGCCGGCCCGGCATCGAGCACTGCACGACAATACGGCCAGGCCGCCAGCGCTGCCGAGCTGCCCGTCTCCAGACAGCAGTGCCTCCGAGCGAACAGCTGGCGCGCAGGTGTCAGCCTCAGCCCGTGGCAGCCCGCCATGCATGCCGGACTGGAAAAGCGGCCTGCCCTGGTGGGATCAGCGATGCAGATGGCGTGGTGCGTGGGGCGCCTTGATCATGCCTGACCGGCCGACGACCCGCCGCTGCGGGTCGCACACGGCTCAGTGGTCGGCGTTGACCGCCTTACCCCAATACGATCTGGTTTTTGCCCTGGCGCTTGGCCTGGTACATGGCGGCGTCCGCACGGGCGAACAGGCTGTCGAGGCTGGCATCGCTGGGCTGCAGGCTGGTCAGGCCCTGACTGACCGTGACACCGAAGGTTTGGCCGCCGACGGTGAAACGCAAGCGCTGCACCTCGCGTTGCAGGCGCTCGGCGATCTGCAGCGCCAGGGCTGGCTCGCAGCCGGGAAAGACCGCGGCGAATTCCTCGCCACCGATGCGCCCGAACAGGTCCTCGCGACGCAACACCCCGCTGCAGCGGGCGATCTGCTGCAGCACCAGGTCGCCGGTCTGGTGGCCGTAGGTGTCGTTGATGACCTTGAAATTGTCGATGTCCAGCAGCAGAAACGCCAACGGGCTGTCGAGCTCGCAGGCGTACTCGAACTCACGCTGGGCACATTCGAAGAAGTGTCGACGGTTGCTGCTCTGGGTCAGCACATCGATGGTCGCCAGCCGCTGCAGCTGCTCCTCCAGCTGTTTTTTATCGGTGATGTCCTCGGCTATACCCACCACGATCTGTGCTTGCCCCGGCTCTTTCGACGGGCTGAGGAAACACTTGTCGCTGAGCCAGCGCAACTGGCCGTCGGCGCGAATGATGCGGTACTCCCGGTCCTCCACCGCGCCCTTTTCAAGCACCTCGGCAAGGCTGAGCGCCGCGTACTCGAGGTCATCAGGATAGATGCTGTTACGCCACTCGGCCGAGTCGGCCAACAGCGCCGCGGCCGAGCGACCGAACACCCGCTCATAGGCCGGGCTGACATAGATGATTTGCTGGGTCTGCCAATCGAATGCCCAGAGCACCGCGTTGAGGCTGGCCAGCAGGATACTCAGCAGCTGCTCGCGCTCGCCCAGGCGGGCGACCTCGGCCTGGGCATGCATCAACGCCAACAGGGTCTCGACCGGTGCGGGCAGCTCCACCAGTTCGGCGGACGGGGACGTTTCGGCTAGGGGATTGTGTGGATCCAATGGCGCCACCTCCGCCGCGAGCATCTGCCCCCTGGGGTCGGGCAGCCGGCACAACAAAGGCCCGCCAGAGAAGGCGGGCCTTGCTGTATCAGAGGTGTAGCGAGCCGCGAAGTTCCGGTCGCAGAGGTGCAGCGATCGACGGTTCAGGCCAGGTTGATGGCGTCAAACCCAGCCATTGGCGGCTCAGGCCAGGGCAGCAGGACGCAAGGAGTAGGTCTTGAGCTGCTCGGCGAAATCCCGCAAGGACTGGATACCGCTGGCCTCGGCCTCATGGATCCAGAGCTTGATCGCCTCGAGCATCTCGTGGCCATTGGCACTGGTCTTGACCCAGATCTGCTGCAGGGCCAGGCGTTTTTCGTAGATCACCTTGAGTGCCTGACTCTGCTCGAGCATCGCCTGGATACTCGCCTGGTGCTGGTCGTTCAGCAGGCTCGGCTCGCGGGACAGCAGCCGCTTGGCCCGGCGAAACAGGTGACGCACCGAGGCATCGGCCTTGCCCAGTTCCTGCTGCACCAACGGCACTATGACCAACTTGCGGTACTGCGCCATGATCTGGAAGCGGTTATTAAGGATGGCCATCGCGGTGTCCATGTCCAGACTGCGTTTGCCGCTGACCCGATGGGCAATGGGCGCGACCCGTTGCACCTTGGCCAGGCCGAAGAAACTGAACAGCTGGATCCAGGCCCAGCCCAGGTCGAATTCCCAGCGCTTGACCGACATCTTGGCCGAGTTGGGGTAGGTGTGATGGTTGTTGTGCAGCTCTTCGCCGCCGATCAGGATGCCCCAGGGCAGCAGGTTGGTGGCGGCGTCGCGGCACTCGAAGTTGCGGTAGCCGACGGCATGGCCCAAGCCGTTGATCACCCCGGCGGCCCAGATCGGGATCCACATCATCTGGATCGCCCAGACGGTGATGCCCAGTACGCCGAACAGCGCCAGGTCGATGGCGCCCATCAGGGCCACACCGCCGACCGGGTAGCGCGAATAGACCCGGCGCTCCAACCAGTCGTCCGGGCAGTTCTTGCCGTAGATACGCAGGGTGTCGGCGTTCTCCGCCTCCTCCCGATACAGCTCGGCACCGCGCCGCAATACTGTGCTCAGGCCCTTGACCACCGGGCTGTGCGGGTCGTCGACGGTTTCGCACTTGGCGTGATGCTTACGGTGAATGGCGGTCCACTCACGGGTATTCATCGCCGTGCTCAGCCACAGCCAGAAGCGGAAAAAATGCTTGACCGCCGGATGCAACTCCAACGCGCGATGGGCCGAATAACGGTGCAGGTAGACCGTGACCCCAACGATCGTCACATGGGTCATCAGCAGGATCGCCACCACCAGCTGCCAGCTCGACAGGTCGAGTAAACCGTTGTACCACATGGACGCTGTCGCCTCTTGAAAGGGAAATCTGGCCTGTCAGACAATTTGCCAGGCAGGCTGCATTATCCCTGAGCGGAGGTAGAAAACCAGTTGTACTTTTAGATAGGACCGCCCCGCTGACAAGGCTAACTATACTGCTCGGGGCTTATCCCCGGCGGGGCCGCCTGGAGCTCTTGTTCGCGCCACCTGCGGGACCGGGCTTGTTCGGATGCCATACGGCAGTGCGCGTCGCGCGTCGGCAATGGTCAAACGCCGCGCCCCGCGATCGGCTCTCGTTTCACAACAAGCTCGGCGCGGCCGTGCGGGTGTGCCAACAGGTTCCAAGGAAGTGCCATGCGGGTGATGATTCTCGAAGACGATCCCTGGATCGCCGACCTGCTCAAGCAGATCGTGCTCAATCTGCGCCCCGCCGCCCAGGTGGCGTGCCTGGACAAGGTTGCCGACGCCCTACTGGATTGGCAACGCCAGGGCGCCGACCTGTTGATTGTCGACTGGAATCTGCCGGACGGTCCCGGTACCCGCCTGCTCGAACAGGTGCGCCAGCAGGATCGCGCCTTGCCGGTGATCATGGTCACCGGTCGCTCCGACCGTAACAGCGTGCTGGAAGTCCGCCCGCTGGGCATCAGCGCCTTTATCAGCAAACCCTTCCAGGTACCGAAGGTACTCGAGTGCCTGGCGCGCCTGTTGCCCGCCGCGGCTGCGGACAGGATGGCGGCGCTGGAACCGGCAGGCAGTTTCACCGACTATCTGGCTGAACGGCCGGCCGGCGCGCTGGACCTGCCGCTGCAAGCGGGAGTGCTGGACAACCTGCAGCCTGATCCGGACCGCGCACCGACGGTGGCGCAACTGCTCGCCCGCTGGCAACGGGATCCGGCCCTGACCGGACGCCTGCTGGCCGCGGCCAACAGCAGCCCGTACAACCAGACGGGCACCCCCTGCCTGAGCCTGGCCGCGGCCCTGCAGGCGATGGGCGCGGCCACCAGCCTGAACCTCGGCCTGGGCCTGGGACTGCGCCCGGTGGCCGAGCTGCGCGAGCCGGACCTGCAACTGCAGGCGCTGGCACAAATGCAGCAGGTCGAGCGGCTTTACCTGCGGGTGGGTGAGCTGGCCAGGCAGTGCCAGCTCGATCCGGCCCCGCTGCAGACCGCGGCACTGCTGCACCGCATGGGCGAGCTGTGCCTGCTGCACCAGGCCCAGGCGTGGCAGGACAGCGGCCAGCCGCTGAGTGCCGAGCAACTCGATCACGCCCTGCAGAGCGCCAGCCACACCCTGGCCAATCGCCTGAAAGTCCAGTGGCGACTGCCACTGCCGCTGCGTGACCTGATCGGCGCCTGTTACGGCTTGCCGAGCAACAATGTCAAACGCGAAACCATTCTGATGCGCATGGCCGCCTGCGAGCTGGACGCCACCCCCGACGCCCAGGATCAGGCGCGCTTGCGGCGTCTGGCCGGCCTGCCTTGAGCGGGGAACTCGCGATGAAACCACCCGCCTCGGCGCCCCAGGCCGACCCGCCGCTCGATACCGCGCCTTCCGCCGGGAGTTCCCGCAGCCCTGCTCAGCCGGATCATCCCGGTCATCCGCCGCTGCCCGCCAACGAGTTGGAACGCCTCACCGCCCTGCGCGGCTATGAGCTGCTCGACAGCCTGCCGGAGGCGATGTTCGACGACATCACCGCCCTGGCGGCGCAAATCTGCGGCACGCCCATCGCGCTGATCTCGCTGATCGACGCCGACCGCCAATGGTTCAAGAGCCGGGTCGGCCTGGATGCGCCCCAGACGCCCCGGGAGCTGGCCTTCTGCGCCCATGCGATCAACGGTGAGGAACTGTTCCAGGTGCCCAACGCCCTGGAGGATCCGCGGTTTCGCGACAACCCGCTGGTCACCGGTGCCCCGGACATCCGTTTTTACGCCGGCATGCCGCTGCAGGACCCGGCCGGGTTTGCCCTCGGGACCCTGTGCGTGATCGACCGGATCCCCCATCGCCTCGACGAAGACCAGCACCGCGCCCTGGCCAGCCTGGGGCGTCAGGTGATGCGTCTGATCGAGCTGCGCCTGAGCGCCCGCGCCCATGCCGAACAGGCGGCGCTGCAACAGGCGATGCTCGACAATGCCGGCAGCGCAGTGCTGATCACCGATACCCAGGGGTTGATCCGGCGCGCCAATCCGGGCATCGAAGCCCTGCTGGGCTACCGCGGCGAAGACTTGCTCGGACGGCCCCTCGGCGAGCTGCTGCAGGCGCCGCTGCGCGCCACCGCGCCAACGGCGCTGAACGCGCCGCACGCGACGCCCTTTGCCCGAATCACCGGCCGCGCCAGTCAGGGCCTGCGCGAGCTAAGTGAATGGCTCTGCCTGGGCCTCGATGGTCGCCGCGTCCCGGTGCTGCTGAGCCTGTCGCAGATTCGCCAGGCGCCCGACCAGGTGCTGGGTTACCTGGTCCTGGTCCATGACCTGAGTGACCGCGAACAGGCGCAGCAACGCCTGCAACGGCTGGCCGCCGAACTGCCCGGCGTGGTCTACCAGTACCTGTTGCGGGCCGACGGCAGCGCCTGCTTTCTTTATGCCAGCCAAGGCCTGCAAAGCATCTATGGCCTCGACCCGGCCGAGGTCACCGAGGATGCCGGCGCGGTGTTCACGCGCCACTGGCCTGACGACCAGCAGCGGGTCCAGGCAGCCATCGAGGAGTCGGCTCGACAACTGTCGACCTGGCACCAGGAATACCGCGTTCGCCATCCGCAGCGAGGCCTGATCTGGGTCGAAGGCCGCGCCAGCCCCGAGCGCCTGCCTAACGGCGACGTGCTCTGGCATGGCTTTATCAGCGACATCAGCGCACGCAAGCGCCTGGAAGGCCTGAAAGACGAATTCCTCTCCACCGTCAGCCACGAATTGCGCACCCCGCTGACTGCCATCACCGGCTCGCTGGGCCTGGTCAATGGCGGCGCCCTGGGTGAGGTCCCCCTGGCCATGCGCCAAATGCTGGGCATTGCCCAGGATAACTGCCAGCACCTGGGCAATCTGATCAACGACCTGCTGGACATGGAGAAACTGGCCGCCGGCAAGCTCGCCTTCGCCTTCGAGGAGCAGCCCTTGGCGCCGCTGGTCGAACAGGCGCTGCAACACAACCAGCCCTACGCCAGCCAGCATCAGGTCAGCCTGCAACTGGATGGCCCGGCGCCGTCGGTGCAGGTGCGGGTCGACCGCCAGCGACTGGCCCAGGTGCTGGCCAACCTGCTGTCCAACGCCGCCAAGTTTTCCCCGCCGCAACACCCGGTGCGCGTGCGGCTGCAAACGCAGGGCGATCAGGTCCGCGTCAGCGTACGAGACCAGGGGCCGGGCGTGCCCCAGGCTTTTCGCGAACAGATTTTCAGCAAATTCTCCCAGGCCGACAGTAGCGACGCCCGACGCAAGGGCGGTACCGGCCTCGGCCTGGCGATCAGCAAGGAGCTGGTCGAGCGCATGGGCGGCCGCATCGGCTTCGACTCCGTCGAAGGACAGGGCGCCACCTTCTGGTTCGAATTGCCGATCCGCGACACGGCAGGCCAGGCGTGAGTGCCGCTCCACACAGGGTCCTGGCCGCGGCGACGGAAAGCCTCGCGCCGGCGCGGCGCCATCCCTTGGCCTGGGGCGTGCTGCTGGTCAGTCTGTGCGCCGTGCTGCTGGCCTGGAACAACCTGCGCCTGAGCCAGGCCGACGCGGCGAACCAGCAATTCCAGCTGATGACCGAGGACGTGCTGCAGGCGATTCGCGAGCGCATGCTCGATCACGAACGGATCCTGCTCGGCGGGGCCGGGTTGTTCGATGCCAGCCGCACGGTGTCCCGCGAGGAATGGCATACCTATATCACCCGCCTGAACCTCGCCAGCGGCTATCCCGGCATCCAGGGCGTGGGCTTCGCCCAGGTGCTGCAGGCCGAGCAGCGCGCCGCACTGGAGGCCGCGGTGCGCGCCGAGGGGTTCACTGGCTTTAACCTGCACCCGGACGGCCAACGCGAACTGTACAGCGCGGTGCTGTACCTGGAGCCGTCCAGCGGGCGCAACCTGTCGAGTTTCGGTTTCGACATGCTCTCCGAAGCCAACCGGCGCGAGGCCATGCTGGCGGCGGCGCGCAACAACCAGGCCCAGCTCAGCGGCAAGGTGGTGCTGGTGCAGGAAACACACGGCACGGTGCAACCGGGCCTGCTGATGTATGTGCCGGTCTACGCCCCTGACCGCCCACAAACCACCGCCGATGAACGCCTGCAGGCGTTGCGCGGCTTTGTCTACAGCCCCTACCGCATGTACGACCTGATGGCCGGCATTCTCGGCGCCAGCCCCTTGCTGCTGGATTTCGACCTGTATGCCGGGATCCAGGCCAACCCCGAGCGCCTGCTGTACAGCAGTCGTGCCGCGGGTACCGCGTCCGGGGTGGCGGATGCCCAACGCCAACTTGAATTCTATGGGCAGACCTGGACCCTGAACTTCCAGATGAAACCCGGCTTCGCCGCGCGTTTTCGTCAGGGCCAGGCCGCCCTGCTGATCCTGGGCGGCTGCATCAGCCTGCTGTTGTTTTTCCTGGTCGACGGCCTCAGCCGTCGCCGGGCCCAGGCCCTGGCCCTGGCCGCAGGCATGACCGATCAGCTGCGCGAGCAGGGCCAGGCCCTGGAGGAAAGCGAGGAACGCCTGGCCCTGGCGCTCAAGGGCAGCAACGACGGCTGGTGGGATTTCGACTTGCGTGCCCGGCGTTTTTTTATCTCGCCACGGGGCTGGCAGATCCTCGGCCAGCCGGAGGAAGGGCCTGCCGGCGGCCTGCGAGGCTGGGAGCAACTGCTCCATCCCGATGACCTGCAACCGGCGCGCCGGGCCATCGGCCGGGCGCTGCGCCGCGGCGAGACCTTTCTCAGCATCGAGTGCCGGATGCCGCACCGCGACGGCCAGGCTGTGCCGATCCTGCTGCGCGGCTATATTCAGCACGACGAGCAGGGACAGCCGGTGCGCGTCAGCGGCACGGCCATGGACCTGACCGAACGCAAACGCATCGAGCAGATGAAAAGCGAGTTCGTCTCAACCGTCAGTCACGAACTGCGCACGCCCCTGACCTCCATCGCCGGCGCCCTGGGTTTGATTCGCGGCGGTGCACTGGGCGAGGTCCCCGTCGCGATCGGGCCGATGCTCGAGATCGCCCACCAGAACAGCCTGCGCCTGAGTCACCTGATCAACGACCTGCTGGACATGGACAAACTGGTCGCCGGCAAGATGGAGTTCGACCTGCAGCCCCATCACCTGGCCGCCCTGCTCGACGACAGCCTGGCCAGCAACCAGGCCTATGCCGAGTTGCATGGCGTACGGCTGTGGCGTGGCAGCTGCCCGAACCTTTCGGTGCGCACCGATGCCCTGCGCCTGCAGCAGGTGCTGGCCAATTTCCTGTCCAATGCCATCAAGTTTTCACCCGCCGGGGGCCTGGTCGAACTCTGCGCAGCCGAGCGCGGCCAGCGGGTACGCCTCAGTGTCCGCGACCAGGGCCCGGGTATCGCGACGGCCTTTCACGGGCGCATCTTCCAGAAATTTTCCCAGGCCGACGCCAGCGACAGCCGGCAGAAAGGCGGCACCGGGCTGGGACTGGCGATCAGCAAGGAACTGGTCGAACGCATGGGCGGACAGATCGGTTTCGACTCGCTCGAAGGCCAGGGCAGCACCTTCTGGTGCGAGCTGCCGATCCTGGAACCCTCACGGGTCCCGGACGCCCGGCCCTGGGTGCTGGTGATCGAAGACGACGCGAGCACCGCGCAGTTGCTCGAGGGACTGCTGCTGCACGCCGGTTACCAAGTCCGCAGTGCGGCCAGCCTGGCCCAGGCGCGCGCCCTGCTGCGGGCGCAGCCCTTCGCCGCCCTGACCCTGGACCTGCGCCTGCCGGACGGCAACGGCCTGCAACTGCTGCGCGAATTGCGCGAGCAGCCCTCGACCCAGGCGTTGCCCGTGCTGGTGATCTCGGCAAGTGGCGCCCAGGGGCGTCTGAGCCTCAATGGCAGCGTGCAGGCCGTCGACTGGCTGGACAAACCCATCGACCCGCAACGCCTGCTCAACAGCCTGTCCCAGGCCCTGGGCGGGCTACCGGACAAACCCAGGGTATTGCATGTGGAGGACGACGCGGACCTGCGCCGGGTGATCGCCGAACAGGGCCGGGGGCTGGCGGACTTCGTCAGCGCCGGCAGCCTCGCCCAGGCGCGCCAGCAGCTGCGTCATGCCCACTTCGACCTGGTGTTGCTGGACCTTGGCCTGCCCGATGGCAATGGCCTGGAGCTGCTCGACGAGCTGCAGCGCGATCACCCCGAACTGCCCGTGGTGCTACTCAGTGCCCATGACCTGCCCAGCGACCGCCTGGGCCAGGTCGAGGCGGTGCTGGCAAAATCGCGCACCGACGCCACACTGTTCCTGGCCTTGCTCGGCCGACTGCTCACGGCCAGGGAGAACCGCCATGCATGAACTCAGACGCATTCTGCACGTGGAAGACGATCACTCGATCCAGGCGGTGGCCAAAGTCGCCCTCGAGGCGGTCGGCGGCTTTCAGGTGCTCAGTTGCTCCTCCGGCCAGGAGGCTCTCGACCGGGTCCTGGGCTTTGCCCCCGACTTTATCTTACTGGATGTGATGATGCCCGGCATGGATGGCCCCCAGACCCTGAGCAAACTGGCCGGCCTGGTGGACATCAGCCAGGTCCCGGTGGCCTTTATGACTGCCAAGGTACAACCTGCGGAAATCGCCCACTACCGTGGCCTGGGCGCGCGCGACGTGATCCTCAAACCCTTCGACCCCATGCAACTGGCCGCCCAGGTCCGGCAAATCTGGAGTCGGGCCCATGAATGACCCCGGCGCGTCGAACCCGCCCCTGGAGGAGTACCTGCAGCAGCTCGGCCAGCAGTTCGCCGAACGCCTGCAGCAGGAGCTGCCGGCGCTGGCCGAGCAGGCCCGACAGCTGCTGGCGGTCGAGTCCGAAGCGCAGCGCCAGGCCGCCCTGCTGGCGCTGCGCGATCAGTTGCACAAACTGGCCGGCTCCGCCGGGACCTTCGGTTTCGGCGGTCTGGGCGAACGGGCCCGCGCACTGGAGCAGCAGGCCGATCAGTGGCTGCAGCAGACCCAGCAGCAGCGGCAGGTGCTTGAGGCCTTCAGCCTGCAGGTCGCCGAACTGCAGCAGCAGCTGGAGCCCACCGCGCCGGCGCCACCGCTGCCCAGCCCGCCAAGCGCAGTCCCGCGCGGCGAGCCACAGCCGCGCTGCATCTACATCCTGGAAAGCCTGGGCGCGGACGGTGAAAGCGTCCGCCAGACCCTCAGCACCTTCGGCTATCAGGCCGAACACTACAGCGGCATCGCCGAGCTCGACGCCGCCCTGCAGCGGCACGTGCCGGACGCGCTGATCGTCGACAGCGAACTACCCGACGAGACGCAGAGTGGCTTGCAATATGCCAAGGCCTTGCAACAGCGCCTGGACGCCCCCCTGCCGCTGCTGGTCATCAGCGCCCAGGATGATTTCGCCACCCACCTGGAAGCGGTGCGGGCCGGCGCCATCGGCCTGTTCAGCAAACCACTGGACCTGCCCAAGCTGGAAAACTGCCTGGACCGCTGCTTTGTCCAGCAACAGGGCGAACCCTACCGGGTATTGATCATCGACGACGACCGCGACCTGGCCAGTCGTTACAGCCTGGTGCTGCGCGGCGCCAACATGCAGGTGCAGATGCTGCACACCCCGGCCGAGTTGTTCAGCCACCTGCGCGAATTCAACCCCGAGGTGGTGTTGCTGGACGTCAATATGCCGGACTGCAGCGGGCCCGAGCTGGCGCAGATCATCCGGTTCTACGACGACTGGTTGCGCGTGCCGATCATCTACCTGTCCGCGGAAACCGACATCGCCCGACAGATGAATGCCATGCTCAAAGCCGGCGATGACTTCGTCACCAAACCGATTTCCGACAATAGCCTGGTTGCCACTGTCTTCGCCCGGGCCCAGCGCGCCCGCCTGCTGAGCATGGCCCTGGCGCGCGACAGCCTCACCGGCTTGCTGAAACACGCCGATATCAAGGAGCAGGTGGCCATCGAGCTGGAGCGCGCCTTGCGCAATGAGACCCGCGCCAGCGTGGCGATGCTGGACATCGATCATTTCAAGCAGGTCAACGATCGCCATGGACACGCCGCGGGCGACAACGTCATCCGCGCCCTGGCCAACCTGTTGCGCCAGCGCCTGCGTCGGGTCGACAGCCTGGGTCGTTACGGCGGAGAGGAGTTTCTCGCGGTGCTGCCGGATTGTCCGGCGGATCAGGCGCAGCGCATTCTCGATGAAATTCGCGAACGCTTTGCCGCCCTGCAGTTCGTCGCCGCGGGCCAGACGTTTCAGGTGACCTTCAGCGCCGGCTTTGTCCTGACCGACAGCCAGAGCAGCGCCAGCGAGTTGCTGGAGCGCGCCGACCGCGCCCTGTACGGCGCCAAGCATGGCGGCCGCAACCAGGTGCGTCAGGCCGACTGAGACGCGCCCGCACGGACCGGCGTTGCACCGGTCCCGCGTGCGACCTTTCAGAGTTTGGCGATCGACACCTCCGTGGATTTGACGAAGGCGATCACTTCCGAGCCGACGCCCAGCTCGAGCTCGCGCACCGAACGGGTGGTGATCACCGAGGTGACGATGCCCGAGGCGGTCTGCACGTCGATTTCCGACAACACGTCGCCTTCGACGATTTCCTTGATGGTGCCCTTGAACTGGTTACGTACGTTGATGGCTTTGATGGTCATGGTGATGCTCCTGATGGGTAGGGATCTTGCAGGTCTTGCGGTATTCGAGCCGGGCGCCAGGGGCGCTCCAGACCGGTAAAAAAGGGCCGCTGATGGCCAAACCGGAGCGCCTCACAGCGCCCACTGCAATTGCGTGGCGCGGGGCGCGACGGGCACCTCGACGGGCAGTGGCGGCTGCGCCAGCACCCGGCTCAGCACCTGGGCCTCCAACGCCGCCAGGGCCGCCGAGCCCCGGGCATGGGGCCGCGGCAGGTCGACGGCGAGGTCCAGGCCGACCCGGCCATCCTCGATCAGGATCACCCGATCGGCCATGGCCAGCGCTTCGCTGACATCGTGGGTAACCAGCAGCACGGTAAAGCCCTGCTGCAGCCAGAGCTGCTCGATCAGCTGTTGCATTTCGATGCGGGTCAGCGCGTCCAGGGCGCCGAGCGGCTCGTCGAGCAACAGCAGGCGGGGCCGGTGGATCAAGGCCCGGGCCAGCGCCACCCGTTGTTTCTGCCCGCCGGACAGCGCCGCGGGCCACTCCAGGGCGCGGTCGGCCAGGCCGACCGCGGCCAGCGCTTGCCGCGCCCGCGGTTGCCAATCGCCGTCCAGGCCCAGCCCGACGTTCTCCAGCAAGGTTTTCCACGGCAGCAGGCGGGCCTCCTGGAACATCAGGCGAATGTCGTCGCGCACCGCCGCCAGGTCGCCCTGGTCGGCCTGCAACACGCCCTGGGTGGGGGCATCCAGGCCGGCCAACAACCGCAGCAGGGTGCTCTTGCCACAGCCGCTGCGACCGACCACGGCGACGAACTGGCCGGGTTCGATCCGCAGGTCGAGGTGGCGCAGGACCTGGCGTTCGCCAAAGGCCCGGCTGACCTGGTGGATGCCCAGCTCGAGCCCCTGGGCGCGGGCCGGCAGCTGATGAATTGCGTTCATGGGGTCGCTCCCTGGGGCTGATGCGCCGGATGCCAACGCAGCCACAGGCGCTCCAGGCCCCGCGCGGCCAAGTCGGCCAGTTTGCCCAACACGGCGTAGAGCAGGATGGCCAGGACCACCACGTCGGTCTGCAGGAATTCGCGGGCGTTCATCGCCAGGTAACCGATGCCGGCATCGGCAGAAATGGTTTCCGCGACGATCAGGGTCAGCCACATAAAACCCAGGGCAAAACGCACCCCCACCAGAATCGCCGGCAGCGCCCCCGGCAATATCACCTGGCGGAACAGGGCAACGCCGGAGAGGCCGTAACTGCGCGCCATCTCCACCAACGCCGGGTCGACGTTGCGAATGCCGTGGTAGGTGTTGAGGTAGATGGGAAATAGCGTGCCGAGGGCAACCAGGAAGATCTTTGCCGCCTCGTCGATACCGAACCAGAGGATCACCAGGGGAATCAGCGCCAGGTGCGGCACGTTGCGGATCATCTGCACCGAGCTGTCCAGCAGGCGTTCGCCCCAGGTCGACAAGCCGGTGACAAAGCCCAGCAACAGGCCGAGGCCCCCGCCTATGGCAAAACCGATGGCCGCGCGCCAGCCGCTGATCCCCAGGTGCCGCCAGAGTT
This sequence comes from Pseudomonas sp., assembly GCF_040514055.1. Classification (GTDB taxonomy): domain Bacteria; phylum Pseudomonadota; class Gammaproteobacteria; order Pseudomonadales; family Pseudomonadaceae; genus Aquipseudomonas. The sequence continues at coordinate 41,041 of NZ_JBEVDL010000067.1, read as the reverse complement.
CGCCGCTCTCGATCAGGCTCACCGCCGCCGCCAGCACCGCGCCGGGCGCCGGCAGGATGCGCGTGGACAACCAGCCGCTGCTGCTCGCCAGCTGCCAGACCGCCAGCAGCAGCAGCGGCAGCAACCAGGGCGCCAGGCGCAGGCCGATGGCCCGAAGGGGCGCGCGGGCGAGGGAGGCGGCCATCTCAGTGACGCTCCGCGGTCTTGGGCAGCAGGTCGCTGGCCATCATTTCACCGAAGGGGCTGATATAGCTGGCCCCCTGGGGTGCGGCGGGCCGCGCCACGTCCAGGTGCGGAAACAACAGCTCGGCGACCCGGTAGGATTCCTCCAGGTGCGGGTAGCCGGAGAGGATAAAGGTGTCGATACCCAGGGCCGCGTATTCCTCGATCCGCGCCGCCACCGTCGGGCCGTCGCCGACCAGCGCGGTGCCTGCGCCGCCGCGCACCAGGCCGACCCCGGCCCAGAGGTTGGGGCTGACTTCCAGGCGATCGCGGTTACCGCCGTGCAGCGCGCTCATGCGCTGTTGGCCGACCGAGTCGAAACGGGCCAGGGAAGCCTGGGCGCGGGCGATGGTGGCATCGTCCAGGTGGGCGATCAGCCGCTCGGCGGCCTGCCAGGCCTCGGCCGTGGTTTCCCGCACGATCACGTGCAGGCGAATGCCGAAGCGCAGGGTGCGCCCGCGGGCGGCGGCCTTTTCCCGCAACTGGGCGATTTTTTCCGCCACCGCGGCAGGGGGTTCGCCCCAGGTCAATGCCAGCTCCACCTGTTCGGCGGCGAGGTCCTGGGCGGCCTCGGAAGAGCCGCCGAAATACAGCGCCGGACGCGGCTGTTGCACCGGCGGGTAGAGCAGCTTGGCGCCCTTGACCTGGATATGCTGGCCCTCGAAGTCGACGGTTTCGCCTTCCAGCACCCGCCGCCAGATATGGGTGAACTCGACGCTCGCCTGGTAACGCTCCTCATGGCTGAGAAACAGGCCATCGCCGGCCAGTTCGTCAGGGTCGCCACCGGTGACCAGGTTGAACAGCGCCCGGCCATTGGACAGCCGATCCAGGGTGGCCGCCTGGCGCGCCGCCACGGTCGGCGAGACGATGCCCGGGCGCAACGCGACGAGGAACTTCAGTCGCTGGGTGACCGGGATCAGGGACGCCGCCACCAGCCAGGAGTCCTCGCAGGAACGGCCGGTGGGGATCAGCACGCCACCGAAGCCCAGGCGATCGGCCGCCTGGGCGATCTGCTGCAGGTAGCCGTGGTCGACCGCCCGCGCGCCCTCGGTGGTGCCCAGGTAATGGCCATCGCCGTGGGTCGGCAGGAACCAGAAGATATTCAGTGCCATGCAATGGTCTCCTTGCGTAGGCGTAAGGGGCAAAATCAGGGCGCCAGGGCGACCTTGGCCGGCGGCGTCCAGACCACGTCGCGAATGCTCAGGGGTTTGGGGATCAACTTGAGTTGGCTGAAGGTGTCGGCGATGCGCTGCTGGGCGGCGACCACCGGCTCGTCGATCCAGCGCGCGCCATAACCCTGGCGCTGCACGGCGATGCGGGTGATGTCGGCGGACAGCCCGAGCAAGGGCGCGACCTGGGCGGTGGCTTCCTCAGGGCTGCGCTGGGTCCATTCACCGACGGTGCGAATTTCCTCGACCAGGGCACCGATCACCTCCGGGTGGCGCTCGGCGAACGGCCGGGCCGCCAGGTAGAACTGATGGTTGCTCACCAGGCCCTGGCCATCGCGCAGGGTGCGCGCCTGCAGCTGCTGCTCGGCGGCGGCCTGGAAGGGGTCCCAGATGACCCAGGCGTCGACGCTGCCGCGCTCGAAGGCGGCCCGAGCATCGGCCGGCGGCAGGTAGACCGGGGTGATGTCGCCGATCGACAGGCCCGCTTCTTCCAGCGCCCGCACCAGCAGGTAATGCACGTTGGAGCCTTTGTTCAGGGCGATTTTCTTGCCCTTGAGCTGCGCCACCGTGGTGATGGACGAGTCCTTGGGCAACAGGATCGCCTCGCTCAGCGGCGCCGGCGGTTCATGGGCGACATACAGCAGGTCGGCACCGGCCGCCTGGGCGAAGATCGGCGGGGCCTCACCGGTGGTGCCGAAATCGATGGAGCCCAGGTTCAGCCCTTCCAGCAGCTGCGGGCCACCGGGGAACTCGGTCCACTTGACGTCGATGCCCTGGCTGGCCAGGCGCTTCTCCAGCGTGCCGCGGGCTTTGAGCAGCACCAGGGTGCCGTATTTCTGATAACCGATTCGCAGGGTCTCGGCCTGAACGTTGCTGTTGACGCCGACCGCCAGGGCCGAGATAAACAGGGCGACCAGGCTTCGACGCAGAGTGACAGGGCGCATGGCGCTCTCCTTTGTCGTCTTGGGGTGGTGGCGCCTGCTGCTCCGTTGACGGCTCAGTAAGGCTGTTTTTAGTGTTTCGCTGATAGAGCCGTTCGGGGCTGTCTTACATGCTCCAACGCGCCGCGATCAGGCGCTCGTTCAACAGCTGTGGGTCGAGCGGCTTGGGCCGCCGCGCCAGGGCGCTGTAGAACTGCTCCAGGGCGTCTTCCAGGCGCTGCTCCAGACCGGGTGCCAGGCGTGCCGCCGCGGCGCCCTCGGCGTAGACGATCTGGCCGTCGTCGGCGAACACGCCGTGCAGCATCTCCTGGGCCTTCAAAGCCGCCAGCACCGGACGCAAGGCGTAGTCCACCGCCAGCATGTGCGCGTTGCTGCCGCCAGTGGACAAGGGCAGTACCACCTTGTGTTCCAGGGCGCGCTCCGGCAGCAGGTCGAGCAGGGTTTTCAACGCGCCGGACAACGAGGCCTTGTACACCGGCGTGGCGATCAACAACCCATCGGCCGCGGCGACCTGTTGCTGCAGGTCGATCACCAACGGGCTGTCGAAGCGCGCATGCAACAAGTCCTCGGCCGGGAAATCACGGATCTGGTAACTCACCACCTCCACCCCACGGCGCTGCAAACCGTGACGGGCTCGCTCGAGCAGGAGGCCCGAACGGGATGTGAGGCTGGGGCTTCCGCCAATCGCAACGACCTGCATCACTCAGTCCTTTCAATCAGGTAAGGGCGCACGCTGGCCATCAACGGTTGGGCTGCGGGGTCAAGCGCAGGTAGGGTCTGACCGCGCGGTAGCCCTTGGGAAAGCGCCGCTGGATTTCCGCTTCGTCCTTCAGCGAGGGCACGATGACCACCTCGTCGCCGTCCTGCCAGTTGGCCGGCGTGGCCACCTTGTGGCTGTCGGTCAGTTGCAGCGAATCGATCACCCGCAGGATCTCGTTGAAGTTACGTCCGGTGCTGGCCGGGTAGGTGATGATCAAGCGGACTTTCTTCTGCGGGTCGATGACGAACAGCGAGCGCACCGTCAGCGTGTCGTTGGCATTGGGGTGGATCAGGTCGTACAGTTGCGAGACCTTGCGGTCGGCATCGGCCAGGATCGGAAAATTGACCTGGGTGTTCTGCGTCTCGTTGATGTCGAGTATCCAGCGCTGGTGCGATTCCACCGGATCCACCGACAGGGCGATGGCCTTGACGTTGCGCGCGGCGAACTGCGGCGCCAGGCTGGCGGTCAAGCCCAGCTCGGTGGTGCACACCGGGGTGAAGTCCGCCGGATGGGAAAACAGCACACCCCAGGCCTCACCCAGCCAGTGGTGAAAGTGGATAGGCCCCTGGCTGGAGTCCTGTTCAAAATCGGGGGCGAGGTCGCCGAGGCGGATACTCATGGTGCGGCTCCTGGTGCAGTGGTGGCGTGGCTGCACTATGGCCAGTCAGCGTAAAATTTAAAAAGAATAAATAACAATTTATTTATTACTTTTTAGAATATAAAAGGCCGCGCTCAGCGCTCGCCCTAAGCAAGCTTAAATCGCATAAGAAAATTACTAATTATTCTATTTGAAGCTATATCGATCCGTTTATAGTCGAGCGTTGTCGCGCCTCCTTTCAGGACTCCCTTCATGAAAACACTGCCCCGCCTGCTGTCCCGCTCCCTGCTCGGCGCTACCCTGCTGCTGGCGTCGGGGGCCCATGCGAGCACGCTACTGAACGTCTCCTACGATGTGATGCGCGACTTCTACAAGGACTACAACGCAGCCTTCCAAAAGCACTGGGAGGCTGAAGGCGGCAAGGCGTTGACCATCCAGATGTCCCACGGCGGCTCGAGCAAACAGGCCCGCGCGGTGATCGACGGCCTGCCGGCCGACGTGATCACCATGAACATGGCCACCGACATCAATGCCCTGCACGATGTCGGCCAACTGATCCCGAAGGACTGGGCCACCCGCCTGCCGGACAACAGTGCCCCCTTTACCTCGGCCACGGTGTTTATCGTGCGCAAGGGCAACCCCAAGGGCCTCAAGGACTGGCCGGACCTGCTCAAGGACGGCGTGCAGGTAGTGGTGCCCAACCCCAAGACCTCAGGCAACGGGCGCTACAGCTACCTGTCGGCCTGGGGTTACGTGCTCAAGCAGGGTGGTGACGAGCAGGCTGCGCGCACGTTCGTCGGCAAGCTGTTCAAGCAGGCGCCGGTGCTGGACACCGGTGGCCGGGCGGCGACCACCACCTTTATGCAGAACCAGATCGGTGACGTGCTGCTGACCTTCGAGAACGAAGCCGAGATGATCGCCCGGGAATTCGGGCGGGGCGAATTCGAGGTGGTCTACCCCAGCGTCTCGGCCGAAGCCGAGCCGCCGGTGACCCTGGTGGACAAGGTGGTCGACAAGAAGGGCACGCGCAAGGAGGCCGAGGCCTACCTGAGCTACCTGTGGTCCCCGGAGGCCCAGCGGATCGCCGCCAATAACTACCTGCGGCCACGGGATCCGGCCATTCTCGCCGAGTTCGCCGACCGCTTCCCCAAGGTGGATTTTCTGCCGGTGGTGAAAACCTTCGGCGAATGGCCGCAGATCCAGCAGACCCACTTCAAGGACGGCGGCGTGTTCGACCAGATCTACAGCACACCCTGATCACCCCGGCATATCGAGCCCGGCCTGCGCCGGGCTTTTTTATGCGCCTTGATCCCCCCATTGTCCGTCGTCATTTGCCAGCGGCAGCAGCCGCGCCGGGTTGCCCACCGCGCTGCGCCCCGGGGGCACGTCGCGGGTGACCACGGCACCGGCACCGATCAGCGCATCGTCGCCAATGCTGACACCGGGCAGCAGCAGCGCCCCAGCCCCGATCCAGACATTGCGCCCGATGCGGATCGGCTTGCCGGACTCCAACCCGGCGCGGCGCTGGCGCGGGTCGCGCGGATGGTCGGCGGTGAGCAGTTGCACCCCGGGGCCGATCTGCGTGCCGTCGCCGATGCTGACCGCCGCCACGTCGAGGATCACGCAATTGAAATTGATAAAGACCCCCGCGCCCAGGCGAATATTGAAGCCATAGTCGCAGTGAAAGGGCGCGCGCACGCAGGTCGCTTCGCCAACCTCGGCGCAACGCTCGCGCAACAGGGCGTGCTGCTGCGCCGGGTCCAGCAGGCGGTTGTAGCGTTGCAACCAGTGCGCCGTCAGCGCCTGCTCGGCGCGCAACTCCGCGTCTGCCGGATCGTATAACTGGCCGTCGAGCATCTTCTGTTTTTCGGTCATGCCTGTCTCCCGGAGCTGTCCGTCACCGGGCATTGGAGTCTGTCCGTGGCCAGGGGTTGCCTGGGCCTTGCCGAGCGACGCGGCGCGGGCCGCCCGCACCGCGCAACCGGCCTCAACTGCCGCCGCGGCTGAACTTCCAGGGCGCGCGGCCGGTCAGTGCTGGGTAAGCGACAGACGACCGGAGCCGCCCCATCGATTTTTCCCAACCGAGCACGACCTGGCCGCAGTGGCACCAGCTGCTGCAACAACCGGCGCTACGCACCCTGCTGGCCGCAGGCGCCGTGTTGCTGGTGCTGTCCCTGGCCGGGCGCCTGCTGACCGCGCTGATGCTGCGCCTGTCCCGGGCCTTTCCCTTCGCCCGGCAATTGAGCGAACAACTCGACCGGCCGCTGCGCCTGCTGCTGCCCTTGGTCGGCCTGCAGGCGGTCTGGACCTCGGCGCCGGACACCCTGGGGTACATCGCCTTCGCGCGCCAGGCGACCCTGCTGCTGATCATCGGCGCCCTGACCTGGCTGGGGCTCGGCGCGGTGCGTGCCGTGGAGCAGTTGGTGATAGTGCGCAATCCACTGGATGTGCTGGACAACCTGCGCGCCCGACGGATCCAGACCCAGGCCCGGGTGCTGGTGCGAACCCTGAGTTTCTTCGTGCTGCTGATCGGCTGCGCGGCCATGCTGATGACCTTCCCCGGAGCGCGCCAGCTGGGCACCAGCCTGCTGGCCTCCGCAGGCCTGGCCGGGCTAGCCGTGGGGTTCGCCGCGCGCCCGGTACTGGCCAACCTGATCGCCGGCCTGCAAATCGCCTTTACCCAGCCGATCCGCCTGGACGACGTAGTCATTATCGAAAACGAATGGGGCCGCATCGAGGAAATCACCGCCACCTACGTCATCGTACGGATCTGGGACGATCGGCGCCTGGTCGTGCCGCTGCAGTATTTCCTGGAAAAACCCTTCCAGAACTGGACCCGCAACAACGCCAACCTGATCGGCTCGGTATTTCTCTGGGTCGATTATTCGCTGCCGCTCGAACCCCTGCGCGAGGAGCTCCGGCGGCTGGTGAACGCCGCACCGCAGCTGTGGGACCAACGGGTCTGCGTGCTGCAGGTGGTCGACAGCAGCGAGCACGCGCTGCAGCTGCGCGCGCTGGTGAGCTCGACGGATTCATCGCGCAATTGGGACCTGCGCTGCCATGTGCGTGAGCACCTGATCGGCTTTATTGCCCGCGAATATCCCCACTGCCTGCCCCAGCTACGGGCGGACCTGAAGGTTGGCCACCCCGACAGCGCCCAGGCGCCGCCGCCGAACGCCCAGCCGCAGCGCCAACCACCGGTATGATACAGACGCCTGCTGCAGCGCCGACTCTACCGTCACTGCCGCGCCCGGCCCCCGGATGAACCGCTATCATCCCCGGCCCTGGGTAGATCCCACCTGAATGCAAATCGCCTGCTGTGACGACGCCCTTGCGCCCCGACCATGCCGCGCCACCATCCTCCCCGCAGGCGTCTTTGCGCGTCATCACTCGCCCGGAAAACACCCGCGGCCAGGCGTTGTTCGCCTGGACCCTCAGCGGCTGCTGGTGGTCAATCATTGATGGGTATCGCTTCGCTCAACACCATCCTACAAGGCGCCGTACAGGTCCGTAGGATGGGTTGAGCACAGCGATACCCATGCTGTACCTCCAAGCCGCGAACGCTGAACACCATCGCGCTGCCCCATGGGGGCGGCGGAGGCCCAGGTGTGGACGGCGCGGACGCAGGGGCTGCTGGTGGTCAATCATTGATGGGTATCGCTTCGCTCAACCCATCCTACAAAGCGCCGTACAGGCCCGTAGGATGGGTTGAGCACAGCGATACCCATGCTGCACCTCCAAGCCGCGAACGCCGAACACCATCGCGTTGCCATCGCCGCGAGAACTTCGGTATAAGTCCGGGCATCGTCTTCGACCTGCCATCAGACCCACGCCATGAACCTGCCCACCGACGAGCTGCTCCAGATTACCCGACTGACCCTGCAGCACTATGAGCAGGCCGCCGAGGCGTTTCGCGAAGGCACGCGCGACCACGATGTCAGCCAGAACATCGCCGCCCTGCTGCGCCACCTCGAGGGCCCGGCACCGCTGCAGATTCTCGATTTCGGCTGCGGGCCGGGGCGCGATCTGAAGACGTTCAGCGCCCTGGGGCACCAGGCCATTGGCCTGGACGGCTGTGCGCGCTTCGCCGAGATGGCGCGGCTCGACAGCGGCTGCGAGGTCTGGCAGCAGGACTTCCTGCAGCTGGACCTGCCGCCCGAGCGCTTCGACGGGGTGTTCGCCAACGCGGTGCTGTTTCACGTGCCGGTTCAGCTGTTGCCGCGGGTGCTGGGCCAACTGCACGGGACGCTCAAGCCGGGCGGCGTGCTGTTCAGCTCCAACCCGCGCGGGGATAACCAGGAGGGCTGGAATGGCGACCGCTACGCGGCCTACCACGACCTGCCTCAATGGCGGCGGCACCTGTTGGCCGCCGGCTTCACGGAACTGGAGCATTACTACCGCCCCCACGGGCTGCCGCGCGCGCAACAACCCTGGCTTGCCAGCCTGTGGCGCAAAACCGCGGATTGATCCGGCCTTCAACAGCCCCTACACTCGCACGCCGCTTTTCTGGGCGGCCCTTACCCGGGCGGCCCTTCCCGGGCGGCCCTGGCTACGCCGAGGTCGTTTCGGGAACCTCGGCCGATCCCCGCCTGGGCTAGCGACTCCATGGTCTAGACCAGTGTCAGCATAAAGCCGCCGCGCCCGACTGCGAGGCAGCTCACGAAACCAAGATAAACGCCGCTCAATACCGGCAGGCGATCACGGTCGCCACTCCCCGCCTGGGACTATGCTCGCAAACATTCCGGTCTTGCGCGGCCGACAGAAGAGTGAGGTCGTTATGGGTGCTGCAATTTACATCGTTCCAGAAAGGCCCCTCCCGGGCGTCGATGACTTCGTCAATGGCAAGGCGATTGCCAAGGTCGACGAAATCGAACTCGAGGAGCTGTGCAAAAGCCTCAAGGTCACCTCGATCTGGGCCTTCGTCAGCCAGAACGCCGACGAATTCATGGAGTTCCTCGACGCCGACGACGAGACCGGCGACTTGCTCACCGAAGCCTGGTTCGAAGCCGAAGATGGCTTGAAGACGGTGCGCGCCCTGCATGGCCACCTGGTGACCCACCCGGGCTCCCTGGCCAATGGCAGCGCGCTGATCGACGACCTGCAGGACTACGAATGGGTGCTGTCGGCCCTCGCCGAGCAGGACATCAAATGGCACTTCGCGGTGGACTGCTAGGGTCTGAGGCCCGCCCCCAGCAGGCGGGCTCAGCTCTGGGCTTTCCCCCATTGCCCTGGTTACCAGGGCCCAAGGCTGGAGCCCCACACGGTCGCGGGCGCATGCCCCATTTCGGTACAGCAATCAATACTGCGATATCACGCAGATCAGTGCCCGTTGAGCGGGGCCGTCCCCGCGCCGGATTGTCGCACTCCCTGCAGCCAGGCCTTTAGCGCCTCTGATCCGCTTTTTCCAGCGCAATCTGAATCTGTTTCCTCCTCGGTCCCAGCGCCATAGTGCGCCGCGCCGCCTTCTTGCGGCGGAGGACCGACCCATGACCGACCCGATTGCCATCGCGCTGCTCGATATCACGCCCCGAGGAAACACGCCCGCCAAGGCCGGCAAGATTCACACCCGCAGTTTCAGCGGACGCTTTCGCACCCTGCGCCTGCTCGGTGGCGGCCTGTTGTTCCTGCTCTATTTCGGCACCCTGTGGCTGCCCTGGAACGGGCGCCAGGCGGTGCTCTGGGACCTGTCCGAGCACAAGTACCATATCTTCGGCGCGACCTTCTGGCCCCAGGACTTTATCCTGCTCTCGGCGCTGCTGATCATCTGCGCCTTCGGGCTGTTTTTTATCACCGTGCTGGCCGGGCGGGTCTGGTGCGGCTACGCCTGCCCGCAGAGCGTCTTCACCTGGGTATTTATGTGGTGCGAACGGGTCACCGAGGGCGAACGCAACCGCCGGATCAAGCTGGACGCCGCGCCCTGGCGCCTGGAGAAACTCGCCCGGCGGACCTCCAAGCACGTCCTCTGGCTGCTGATCAGCCTGGCCACGGCCCTGACCTTCGTCGGCTACTTCACCCCGATCCGGCCGCTGCTGGCCGACCTGGCCAGTGGCGAGATGGGCGGCGCCAGCCTGTTCTGGACGCTGTTCTTCACCGCCGCCACCTACCTCAACGCCGGTTTCCTGCGCGAACAGGTATGCCTGCACATGTGCCCCTACTCGCGGTTCCAGAGTGTGATGTTCGACGCCGATACCCAACTGGTCGCCTACGACACCCGGCGTGGCGAACGGCGCGGCCCGCGGCGCAAGGACAGCACGCCACAGGCCCAGGGGCTCGGCGACTGCATCGACTGCCAGCTGTGTGTCCAGGTCTGTCCGACCGGTATCGATATCCGTGACGGCCTGCAGATCGACTGCATCGGCTGCGCCGCCTGCATCGATGCCTGCGACTCGATCATGGACAAGATGGCCTACCCCCGCGGCCTGGTTGGTTACCGTTCCGAGCGCCGCCTGGCCGGCGGCAAGACCCGCCTGCTGCGGCCGACACTGCTCGGCTATGGCAGCGCGCTGCTGCTGATGCTGCTGGCCTTCGGCTGGGCGCTGGCCAACCGGCCGCTGGTGTCGCTGGACGTGGCCAAGGACCGCGGGCTGTTTCGCGAGAACGAACGAGGCCAGATCGAGAACGTCTACAGCCTCAAGGTAATCAACAAGACCCAGCAGGCCCGGACCTATGGCCTGAGCCTGGAGCAGGCCGAGGGTTTCGAGCTGCACGGGCCGACCCGGATCGAACTGGCGGCAGGCGAGATGCGGGTGCTGCCGGTGTCGGTGGCGCTGCTGGCCGACGCGGCCGGCGCCAGCCGCCAGGCGTTGGCGTTCGCCGTGGTCGACCAGACCGACCCGGCCAGCCGCGACCAGGCCAGCAGCACCTTTATCGCACCGACCCGGCGCTGATGGGGCACGGCACCGGCGGCCCACCAAGGCAGGGTCGCCGCGCCGGCGATTTGCCTTTAGAGTGGCGCCAGCACAGCGCGCCACTCGCCAGCCAGGAGCCGATGAAACGCTACGAGAAATTCGCCGAGGAAATCGCCGAGCTGATCCGCAGCGGCGTATTGGCACCCGACGCGCGCCTGCCCTCGGTACGCTACGCCAGCCAGACCCAGGGGGTCAGCCCGTCCACCGTGTTCCAGGCCTATTACCTGCTGGAACGCCGCGGACTGATCCACGCCCGCCCGCGTTCCGGCTATTTCGTCAGCCGGCACGCCTCGCGCAGCCTGGCCGAGCCCTTGATCAGCAAGGGGCCGCGGCAGTCCACCGAGGTGGATGTCAGTGAGCTGGTGTTTTCCGTGCTGGCCTCGATCAAAGACCCCGCCATCCTGCCGTTCGGTTCGGCGTTCCCCAGCCCGCTGCTGTTCCCCTTGCCACGCCTGGCCCGTTCCCTGGCGCGCAGCGCCCGGGAGATGGATCCACGGCTGCTGGTGGCGGACCTGTCGCCGGGTAACCCGGCGCTGCGCCGGCAGATCGTCCTGCGCTACATGGTCGGCGGGGTCATGCTGCCGCTGGAAGAGCTGCTGATCACCAATGGCGCGCTGGAGGCCCTGAACCTCTGCCTGCAGGCCGTGACCCAACCCGGCGATACGGTGGCAATCGAGGCTCCGGCCTTCTACGCCAGCTTGCAGGTGCTGGAGCGCCTCAAGCTCAAGGCGGTGGAGATACCGGTGCACCCACGCGAAGGCGTCGATCTCGCGGCCCTGGCCGAGGCCCTGGCGCTGCACCCGATCAAGGCCTGCTGGTTTATGACCAGTTTCCAGAACCCCCTGGGCGCGACCTTGCCGGATACCAAGAAGCAGGCGCTGGTCGAATTGCTGGCAGGACACCAGGTGCCGTTGATCGAGGACGACGTCTACGCCGAGCTGTACTTCGGCACGCAACCGCCCAAACCGGCCAAGGCCTTCGACCGCAGCGGGCTGGTGATGCACTGCGGTTCGTTTTCCAAGAGCCTGGCCCCCGGTTACCGGGTCGGCTGGGTGGCCGCCGGGCGATTTGCGCAGATGGTCGAGCGGCTGAAACTGATGACCACCCTGTCCGCCTCGTTGCCGGCCCAGGCCGCCATTGCCGACTACCTGCAGCACGGCGATTACGACCGGCACTTGCGCCGCCTGCGCTATGCCCTGCAGGAGCAACAGGCCGCGCTGCTGGGCGCGGTGGCACGCCACCTGCCGGCCGAAACCCGGGTGACCCAACCGGCCGGGGGCTATTTTCTCTGGCTGGAGTTGCCCGAGCGGGTGGACTCGCTCGCGCTGTTCCAGCTCGCCCTGGCCCAGGGCATCAGCCTCGCCCCCGGACCGATCTTTTCCCCGACCCGGCGGTTTCGCAACTGCGTCCGGCTGAACTACGGCCATCCCTGGGACGCCCGCTGCGAGCAGGGCCTGGCGACCCTCGGGCGGATCATTCAGGCGATGTGAGGTCGGTGCCGGCAAAAACCAGGCAAAAAAAAGCCGGTGCATGGAGCACCGGCATGAGGAAAGCTGGCGAAAACGGTGTGACGGGGCGTGCTTAGAATGCCGGTACCACCGCGCCGTGGTATTTCTCTTCGATAAAGGCTTTGACCTGCGGGCTGGTCAGGGCCAGGGCCAGTTTTTTGATCGCCTCGCTGTTCTGGTTGTCCGGGCGCGCCACCAGGTAGTTCACATAGGGCGAGCTCTTGTCTTCCAGCACCAGCGCATCCTTGCTCGGGTCCAGCTTGGCTTCCAAGGCGTAGTTGGTGTTGATCAACGCCAGGTCGACCTGGTCCAGCACCCGTGGCAACAGCGCCGCCTCGAGTTCCTTGAACTTGAAGTGTTTCGGGTTGCTGGCGATGTCCTTCGGGGTGGACAGGGCATTGCTCGAGTCTTTCAGGGTCAGCAGGCCAGCCTTCTGCAGCAGCAGCAGGGCGCGACCACTGTTGCTGCCTTCATTGGGGATGGCGATGGTGGCGCCGTCCGGCAGATCGCTGAGCTTCTTGTACTTGCTCGAGTAACCGCCGAACGGTTCGACGTGCACGCCCTGGACGATCACCAGATGAGTGCCTTTGCCGCTGTTGAAATTGTCCAGGTAGGGTTTGGTCTGGAAGTAGTTGGCATCCAGGTTTTTCTGATCGACCTGCAGGTTGGGCTGCACATAGTCGGTGAATACTTTCACTTCCAGGTCCACCCCGTCCTTGGCCAGCTGCGGCTTGATCAGCTCGAGGATCTCGGCATGGGGTACCGGGGTCGCGGCGACCACCAGTTTTTCGCCGGCCTGGGCCAGACCGATGGACAGCGCAGCAGCCAGTGCACCGAGCACAAAAATCTTTTTCATGGGAAGCGTCCTTGAGTGAGCCGTCGCCTGGGGCGAGCGGTGAACAGTTGACCGAACCGCAACGATGTCGCGATGGGTGGACAGTACGGTGTTTTTTTATACCGATAAAATATTATTTATCTATTTTGTTATTCTTTTTAGAAATAACAAAATAGAGCCGGTTTCAGCCCAGCACCCGCTCCACCAAGGCCCGGGTCTGGACCAGCGCCTCGGGTCGGCCGCGCAGCCGGGCCAACTGGCGCGCGATGATCGCCAGCGGATCGTCGATGCCGGGCAGGTTCAAATGCTCCGGCAGGATTTCCTCGCCACGGCTGACCAGCAGGGCGAAATGCACCACGTTTTCCAACTCGCGGGTGTTGCCGGGCCAGGCGTGCTGTTCCAGTACCTGCTGGGCGGCCTCGCTGATCAAGGGCACCGGCAGACGCAGGCGTTGGGTGTAACTGCCGAGGAAATACTCGGCCAGCGGCAGGATATCGCCGACCCGCTCACGCAACGGAGGCAGCACCAGCCGGCCCTCACTCAGGTACAGGTAGAGGCGCTCGTCGAACTTGCCCGCCGCTACCGCCTGGGCCAGGTCGATGCTGGTCGCGGCGACCAGGCGCACCTCCACCGGGGTCGCCTGGGATGCGCCGACCCGGGTCACCTCGCGGGTTTCCAGGGCCGCCAGCAGCTGACGTTGCAGCGCCAGCGGCAGGTCGCCGATTTCATCCAGGTACAGGATGCCGCCATTGGCCGAACCGAACCAGCCGGCACGGCTGCTGGCCGAGCGGGTCGGCGTCGTCGTGCTGTAACCGAACAATTCGGCTTCGGCCTGGCTGGGGCTGAGACTGCTGCAACTGAGGGAGACGAACAGCCCGGGGCGATCGCTTTCGCGGTGGATATGCCGGGCCAGCAATTCCTTGCCGGTACCGGTTTCGCCCTCCACCAGTACCGGCAGATCGCGCGGCGCCAATAGCTGCAAGGCCTCGCGCAGTTGCCGTGAACGCGGGTCGATAAACACCAGCGCCTTGGCGCGAATGCTCAGCGCGCTTTTCTCCGCCTCGGGAAAGGTCAAAAACGCATGGACAGGGACAGGGGGACGGCTCATGAAAAACTCCCGCCCCGCCGAACCAGAGGGCGCAGACGGGGCACTGGTAATGAAAAAAACGCGACAGCACCCGTCGCGACCACGCGCCCGGGTGCACTCAGGCCCGGCGCCGAGCCTGTGATTCGATGCGGCTCTGCAGGCGGTACAGGTAGCTGAACCCCTGCTCCCAGCGCTGGTGTCCGGACTTCACGTTGATGTGCCCGGCGCCGCTCAGGATGGCCGCCTCGGCTTGCCACTGCCGCGCCAGTTGCAAGGCGCGGGCGGCACTGGCCGCCGCGTCGTTATCGGAGCCGACCACTTGGCAGGGAAACGGCAGCGGTTGATCGGGAATCGGCGCGAACCCCTGCAGCGCCAGCGGGCAACCGGGGCGTTCGACATCCGCGGGTGCCACCAGCAGCGCGCCGCTGACCCGCTGCAACAGGTGCGCAGGGGCCTGGGCGGCCCAATGCGCCACAGTGATGCAACCCAGGCTGTGAGCCACCAGGATCACCGGCCGCGGATCGGCGGCCACCTGACGCTGCAACTCGGCACACCAGGCGTCGCGATTGGGGGCGAGCCAGTCGAGCCGCTCCAGGCGCTGGGTATTGGGCAGGCTGCGCTGCCAGTGGCTCTGCCAATGGTCATCGGCCGAACCCTGCCAGCCGGGAACTATCAGATAACGGATCGACTCGCTGCCCATGGCGGCGCCCTCGTGTGCAAGACCTGCAATCAGGTGACAGGGGCCAGTGTAGGCAGGCAGGCGTCAGGCATGAAGGAATAAGAATTTATTTGCTTATTACTTTTTGGAAGAATGGTGGTGCGTGAGATTTTTAAATCGGTTATATAAAAATTCTTAAACAGTATTTACGGGAATATGAATCCTCGTTTTAAGATCCGTCCCATGCCCGCCACTTTCGCCAACCGGGCCCCCTCATTCCAAGGAGCAGATTTATGAGCGCCACTCTCAGAAGCGTAGAAGGCCAGGACGACGCCAGCATCCTGCGTGAAATCCAGGCCGCCCTGCAGGGCCTGAAATTCGGCGCGGTGGAAATCACGGTGCACAACGGCCAAGTGGTGCAGATCGAACGCAAGGAGAAGTTCCGCCTGCAGGGCGCCGGCGGCAAGTCCGCCTGAGCACCTCCCGCCCCAGTCCGACCGGGCCACCGGAGGATGCTTCCGCCAAGGCTGTCTCCCCGCTGTACCAGGGCGTTGTCGAGCTTCGATGCGCACTGCCACTGTTAGACCCCAAAAAAACTAGCCAACGCCGCGTGTTATCGCCTGTTTAGGAGCCTCACCATGACCCTTCGCCGTTTTGCCTTGGCCGCGCTGGCCACCAGCCTGTTCGCCGGTCCCACCCTGGCCGCCACCGAGCTGTTGAACGTGTCCTACGACCCGACTCGCGAGCTGTACCAGGAATACAACGCCGCGTTCAATAAGTACTGGACGGCCCAGGGCCACGAAGCGATCAAAGTGCAACAATCCCACGGCGGTTCGGGCAAACAGGCCCGTGCGGTCATCGACGGCCTGCGCGCCGACGTGGTGACCCTGGCCTTGGCCGGCGACATCGACGAGCTCAACAAACTGGGGCAGCTGCTGCCAGCCGACTGGCAAAGCCGCCTGCCGGAGGCGAGTACGCCCTACACCTCGACCATCGTGTTCCTGGTGCGCAAGGGCAACCCCAAGGGCATCAAGGACTGGAATGACCTGGTCAAGCCCGGCGTCGAAGTGATCACCCCCAACCCCAAGACCTCCGGCGGCGCGCGCTGGAACTTCCTGGCCGCCTGGGCCTATGCGCAACAGACCCTGGGCAGTGACGACAAGGCCCAGGATTTCGTGCGCAAGCTGTACAAGAACGTCCCGGTGCTGGACACCGGCGCACGCGGTTCGACCATCACCTTCGTCAACAACCAGATCGGCGACGTGCTGCTGGCCTGGGAGAACGAGGCCTTCCTGGCGCTGAAAGAGCAAGGCGGCGATAACTTCGAAATCATCGCACCCTCGTTGTCCATCCTGGCCGAACCACCGGTGGCGGTGGTCGACAAGAACGTCGACAAGAAAGGCACCCGCGAAGTGGCCGAAGCCTACCTGAAGCACCTGTACAGCGAGGAAGGCCAGCGCATCGCCGCGAAGAACTTCTACCGCCCCCGTGATGCCAAGGTGGCAGCCGAGTTCGCCCAACAGTTCCCGACCCTGAAGCTGGTGACCATCGACAAGGACTTCGGCGGCTGGAAAACTGCACAGCCTAAGTTCTTCAATGATGGCGGGGTGTTCGATCAAATTTATCAGGCCCATTGAAGCTACTGCGCTAGGTCATACGGCGTTGCAAGTCGGCTCGGGCTGCTCATTTACAGTTCGTAAACTCCGCGGCCCTCGCCGGCTTGCGCCTGGTCTGACCGTCGCTCGTCACGCTTCAGAATAATGAATGGGGGGGCTGCCCAGGTTGAGCACAGCGATACCCATGCCGCGCGGCGATGGGTAGCGGCGCTACGCGCCTCAACCCATCCTACGGTTTGCCCTTTCACGGCCCTTTATCACTACCGCCGAGGTCCTATGTCCCGCCGTATTTCCCCCGTCATACCCGGCTTCGGGCTGACGCTGGGCTACACCTTGGTGTACCTCAGCCTCCTGGTGCTGATACCCCTGGGTGCCATGTTCGTGCACGCCTCCCAGCTCACCTGGGAGCAATTCTGGACCATCATCAGTGCGCCCCGGGTGGTCGCCGCGCTCAAGCTGAGCTTCGGCACCGCCCTGTTCGCCGCCCTGCTCAATGGCGTCATCGGCACCCTGCTGGCCTGGGTGCTGGTGCGTTACCGCTTCCCCGGGCGCAAGGTGATCGACGCCATGATCGACCTGCCGTTCGCCCTGCCCACCGCGGTGGCCGGCATTGCCTTGACCGCCCTCTACGCCCCCGCCGGCCTGGTCGGCCAATTCGCCGCCGACCTGGGGTTCAAGATCGCCTACACGCCACTGGGCATTACCCTGGCGCTGACCTTCGTCACCCTGCCGTTCGTGGTGCGCACCGTGCAGCCGGTACTGGCCGATATCCCGCGCGAGGTCGAAGAGGCGGCCGCCTGCCTGGGCGCCAAACCGCTGCAGGTGTTCCGCCATATCCTGGTGCCGGCCTTGCTGCCCGCCTGGCTGACCGGCTTTGCCCTGGCCTTCGCCCGCGGGGTGGGCGAATACGGTTCGGTGATCTTTATCGCCGGCAACATGCCGATGAAGACGGAGATCCTGCCGTTGCTGATCATGGTCAAACTCGACCAGTACGATTACACCGGGGCCACGTCCATCGGGGTACTGATGTTGATGGTGTCTTTTGTCCTGCTGCTGCTGATCAATCTGCTGCAGCGGCGCATTGAAACCCCTTGAGGAGCCTGCCATGAGTGCAATGACCCTTGCTGCCTCCGCCAACGCAGCGCGGCGCAGCAATCCGTTGGCCCGCACCCTGCTGATCGGCGCAGCCTGGCTGGTGTTCGCGCTGTTTCTGCTGCTGCCGCTCTACGTGGTGTTGTCCGAGGCGCTGAAGCTCGGCCTGGGAACCTTCTTCACCTCGATGCTGGAACCCGACGCCCTTTCCGCACTCACCCTGACCCTGCTGGCGGTGGGCATTTCGGTGCCGCTGAACCTGTTGTTCGGGGTCGCCGCCGCCTGGTGCGTAAGCAAATACGAGTTTCGCGGCAAAAGCCTGCTGGTGACCCTGATCGATCTGCCGTTCTCGGTCTCGCCGGTGATCGCCGGCCTGGTCTACGTGCTGCTGTTCGGCGCCCAGGGCTTTTTTGGCGAGTGGCTGCAGGACCGCGATATCCAGATCGTCTTCGCCCTGCCCGGCATCGTGCTGGCAACCATCTTCGTCACCGTACCCTTCGTCGCCCGCGAACTGATCCCGCTGATGCAGGAACAGGGCACCCAGGAAGAAGAGGCCTCGCGCCTGCTGGGCGCCAATGGCTGGCAGATGTTCTGGCACATCACGCTGCCGAACATCCGCTGGGGCCTGATCTACGGGGTGGTGCTGTGCACCGCGCGGGCCATGGGCGAGTTCGGCGCGGTGTCGGTGGTGTCCGGGCATATCCGTGGCTACACCAACACCCTGCCGCTGCATGTCGAGATTCTCTACAACGAATACAACCACGTCGCTGCGTTCAGTGTCGCCAGCCTGCTGTTGATCCTGGCGTTACTCATCCTGCTGCTCAAGCAGTGGAGCGAGTCCCGTATCAACCGCCTACGCCAATCAGGCGCGCCGGAGTAAGCCTTATGTCCATCGAAGTCAGTAATGTCAGCAAGAACTTCAACGCCTTCCGCGCGCTCAACGACATCAGCTTGGATATCAACAGCGGCGAGCTGGTCGCCCTGCTCGGCCCGTCTGGTTGTGGCAAAACCACCTTGCTGCGCATCATCGCCGGCCTGGAGACCCCCGATCGCGGCAGCATCGTGTTCCACGGCGAGGACGTCTCGGGACGCGATGTGCGGGACCGTAACGTCGGTTTCGTGTTTCAGCACTACGCCCTGTTCCGCCATATGACGGTGTTCGACAACGTCGCCTTTGGCCTGCGCATGAAGCCGAAGAAAGAGCGGCCGGACGAGAACCTGATCGCCAAGAAAGTCCACACCCTGCTCGACCTGGTGCAGTTGGACTGGCTGGCCGACCGATACCCCGAACAACTCTCCGGCGGGCAACGCCAGCGCATCGCCCTGGCCCGCGCCTTGGCCGTGGAGCCCAAGGTGCTGCTGCTGGATGAGCCCTTCGGCGCCCTGGACGCCAAGGTGCGCAAGGAGCTGCGGCGCTGGCTGGCGCGCCTGCACGAGGAGGTGCACCTGACCTCGGTGTTCGTCACTCACGACCAGGAGGAGGCGATGGAGGTCGCCGACCGTATCGTGGTGATGAACAAGGGCGTGATCGAGCAGATCGGGGCGCCGGGTGAGGTGTACGAGCATCCGGCCAGCGATTTCGTCTATCACTTCCTCGGCGACTCCAATCGCCTGCACCTGGGCGACGATCACCACGTGCTGTTCCGTCCCCACGAGGTGTCGCTGTCACGCCAGGCCCTGGCCGATCACCTGCCGGCCCAGGTCCGCGATATCCGCCCACTCGGCGCCATCACCCGGATCACCCTCACCGTCTCGGGGCAGGTCGAACCCATCGAAGCGGAAGTGGCCAAGGATCACGGCAGCCTGGCGGACCTCGCGCGGGGCGAGACCCTGTACTTCAAGCCCAAGGGTGGCCAACCGATCAACGCGCCACGCTGATCACCCGGGCGCATCGCGCGCCCCACCTAAAGATGGGTGCCCGGTCTGACGGGCACCTGCGCGCGCAACCCCCCCGCCCTGCCGTCCACCTGCCCGGGCCCTCGGGCTGCGCGACCTGTACCCCTGAGCCCGCTCCGCCGGGGGCCGGCAGCGACCACGCGGGAAAAAATAGCCAGTTGACAGTACGTGGCCATGGGCCTCTAAATCACTCTTTCGGGTAATTCCGCTTGGCCGCCGACCCAGTACGCTGTGAACCTTGTCACGCTTGCGCTGACGCCTGGATTCGCACTGCTTAAAAAAATAATAAGGAGCCCCTCGGCATGCGCTACACATCTTTGATCTACGGCCTGTTCCTGTGGGCCATGGGGTTGATGGTCGGCTTTTCCTCCAGCGCGCTGGCCGCGGCCCTGACGCCGCTGGAGCAGGTTCAGGTGTTCGCCTGCCGAACTACCAGCAGCCTGCTGCTGTTTCGCGGCGAGGGCTTTCAAACCGGCCATCAAAAACGCTTCGACAGCGACCTGCTGGCCCTGGAGAACGCCTTTCAGGCCGTCAGCAAGCCCAGTGCGGCCTTGCGTACCAGCCACCAAGAACTTGTTACCCAGTTGCGCAACGGTGTTTCCTATGGCCCCAAGGAAGAGGACATGCCCTGGCGCTACCCCCAGGAGCTGAGCAAGTCGCTGCGCGAGTTCCTCTTCGCCGCCTACAGCCAGGCCCAAAGCCCAGCCACAGACGAATTGCCCGCCAAGGTCGAATACCTCGCGGTGCAATACCTTTACCGCTCCTACATGGGCAACTTCGAGATCGCCCGTGAACATGGCGAGCAGTACCTGGGCCAGGACGAGCGGCTGCTGGTGCCCTCCATCGATGCGCAACTGGGCAGCCTGACCGCCAAGGACCCGGCCAGTGTCGACAAGCTGCGCACCCGCTGGGGCTATCTGAAAAACGCCCTGAGCGACCTGAACAGTCAGAGCAGCGCACTGGTCAGTGCCTCCGGACGCCCCTTTGCACCGACCACCGTCGACCGTCATACCCGCGCCTTCAGCAACCAGTGGCTGGCGCTGAAAAAATAGCCGCGGGCGGCGGGCGCAACGCCAGCGCAGGCTGGCGCTGTTCCCCTCGCCTCAAACCGGGTGCTTGGCCGTACGAATGCAGGTGGGACCGGCACGACTGACCACGTCGTGCTCCACCTCAGGGCGCAGCCCGAGCAGAAAGGCCAGCTCGGCCACCACGAACAGCGGGCCGATCGCCAGGCCCATCACATCGTCGACGAACGCCGGCTTGCGGCCCTCGTAGTAGTGGCCAATGAACTGGATGATCCAGCCGACCACGAACAGGCCGATACCGGCGCCCAGCCAGGCGGCGGTGGTTTGCAGCGCCCAGGATTGACCGACCCACAGGCTCAAGCCCAGCAGCAGCAGCATGACCCCGCCAAAGCGTCGATCCAGGCGCAGGTAAAACCCCGAGGCCACCAGCGCCGTCAGCGTCGCGGGCGACACCCACAGGCCCGCCAGGCTGAAGCCCGGCCGTGACAACAGCACCGCCACGCCCACCACGATCAGTGGAATGCCGATAAAATGACTGAAGATATTCCGCCGGTCACGGTGATACGCCGCGTACTGCGCCAGATGATCGGTCAAGCTTTTCATGGAAGTATCTCCGCAAGGGGGCCGACAATGATGCGCCCAACCAGCCTGGCACTCTGTCAGCTAACTGACAAACCTGGAGCGAGCATGCGCCGAGAGCAGTGGCACGACCGTCTGGCGCTGGGCCACTGGTTCAACACACTGCCGGCAGCGCTGCAGGAGCGGCTGCTGGCCTGCGCCATCCCCCGTCGGCTGGGGGCCGGCCAGACCTTGTTCTGCCGTGGCGATCCCCCTTGCGGCTTGTACGCGGTGCTCGAGGGTGCCGTGCGGGTCGGGGCGGTCAACCAGGCCGGCAAGGAGGCCCTGCTGACCCTGGTGGAACCGCCCAACTGGTTCGGCGAAATCGCCCTGTTCGATGGCCAGCCGCGCACCCACGACGCCAGCGCCGAAGGCCCGAGCCTGCTGCTGCAGCTTCCCCAGGCCGCGCTGCTGACCCTGCTCCAGGCACAACCGCAGTACTGGCGCGAGTTGGCGCTGCTGATGAGCCAGAAATTGCGCATGGCCTTTATCGCCCTGGAGGACCTCAGCCTGCTGCCTGCGGCACCGCGCCTGGCCCGTCGCCTGCTGCTGATCGCGCACAACTACGGTGAGCAGCGCGGCCCGCGGCGCACCATTCCCCTGGCCCAGGAGCAACTGGCGGCCCTGGTGGGGCTGTCCCGGCAGACCACCAACCAGATTCTCAGGGACCTGGAGGATCGCGGCATCCTGCACCTGGGCTATGGCGAGATCGAACTGCTCGACATCGACCGCCTGGCCGAAGCCACGCGGGGATAAGGCGACCCCACGCAACTCACGCCGAATTAAATCGCGGTACGCTCCCCCCAATACTGAATAACGCTGCCCAACCTTTAATAATTGCCGAGGCTGGAGGGCTTGTTGATACTGGCACCGAAAACCCGAGTAATTATGTTAAGCGCCTTGCGGCGGCCTCCTAATTTGGGCGCACGTGGTGGGCGCAGCCGTCCTGTCGACCGCTCCCGCCCAAGCGCACTACCGGCCCTGCCTGCGTCATTGCCCACAGTAACTCCGGCGAGTGTCCACCGCTCGCACGACCGAATAACCCGCGCCCACCGCCGAACCGTTGCAGTGTATACCTGCACTTGCAGCGCCCGCGCCCAAACGGGCGGCTGACGCGCCAGCGTTTGACCTGGCCCGAAAAAAGCAACAATGGTGCTCCAGCCAAGCCTGCTCCGCGGCAAATGTCGCCACCGCAAGATTATTTAAGTACGGCGGATGCACCGCGCTTTGACCGAGCCAATAACTAGTGCGGCTCCTCAGCCGGTGAGGACAACCGGCTCTCACCGAAGGCGCCTTAATGAAAGAAGTAGTGTTGTGGCCAACCGGGTTGCGCCTATTTAACCCGTTCAACGTTCCTGGTCCTGCTCCTGATTATCGCCTTGCTCCGTATCGCTCTCGACAGCACGGCTACTGCGACTTGCACCGCTGCTCTGGCCACCTTTACGGCCCGCCTCCGCAGCCCGCCCAGGGTCGTTTTTAAAATTACCACCGCTGACTTGTCCACCTTTATGACCGGCTTCGGCGGCGCGCTGCGGGTCGTTCTTGAAGTTACCACCGCTGACTTGTCCACCTTTATGACCGGCTTCGGCGGCGCGCTGCGGATCGTTCTTGAAGTTACCACCGCTGACTTGCCCACCTTTATGGCCGGCTTCGGCGGCGCGCTGCGGATCGTTCTTGAAATTGCCACCGCTGCGTTCGCCTCCGCGTTGTTGGCCGGTTTTCTTGCCGCTCTCATCTTGTTGCTGAGTCATTTCAATTCTCCTGTTGAAAAACGCCAGGAATGCCAAGGAATGCACTGCGGGCATTCAACAGCTCGGACGAGCCCACACAAAAAAAAGTTTTATTCTTTTTAAAGGATTCGGATATTTTATTTATACTCCCAGTACAGCAGCTGCAACACGAAACGCAATTACAGCCCCGACAGAATTCAACCTGACCTGACGCAGCGAAGTACAGTACCAGAAATAAAGCGCTACCCAACCCAACGTATTAAAGCGCCAACTAGACGAAGTATTAGCGGCACCATGGATGTAGCAAACAACGCGGAGCGACAACTTCACGACCCTTTCAAGGGGGCATAACGGCGCATCATAAATGGATAGAAAGTTAAAAAACAAAACGACCTTGCACGGCGAATTGCTCCCAGTGGTCAGTCCAGGCTTTAGCCACCCGGTCATCTGGAACCCGGCGCGCGATGCCATCCAGGCCGTCGCGACGCGAGGACTGACCGGCGCCGGCGCGCTCAACGCCACCGCCACCGACTCGGCAGCTGCGGTCAGGGCTGCTAAACCTAGGGGAATGGACCACACCCGGCCTTACCGCCACGCCCGCTCATGGATGAGCGATAGATGCTCAGCTATAGCGCTCGTCCAAGCCCCTCCCACCTCGCCTGACCGTCCCGGCGGGGTGCTTGCGAGCGGCGGTGGTCCATGCCAAGCACTATCACCCTGAACAGGAGGTTCATCACCATGTGCCGGCACCATCACCCGCGCAACCCGCTGTTTTGCATCATTCCGCCCTATGTGCTCGATGAAATCGTTCACAAAGGCAGCCCCGACCAACGCGCCAAGGCCCTGCGCACGATTTCCGTGGACAACACCTTCCGCGCATTGCGCATGGCCGCGCCGCCCACCCCACGCAGCAGTCTGCCCACCGGCCAGGCCAGTCGGCAGAAACGCCGTACCGTGTTCACCGCCGACGGCTCCCAGGAGCTGCCCGGCCGCAGTGTGCGCATCGAGGGCCAGGGCCCCACGGACGATATCGCGGTGGACGAAGCCTTTGACGGCCTGGGCGCCACCTATGATTTTTTCCATGACATCTTCGACCGCGATTCGATTGACGGCTCCGGCCTGCCCCTGGATGCCACCGTGCATTTTGGCCAGGGTTACAACAACGCGTTCTGGAACTCGGTGCAAATGGTCTTTGGCGACGGCGACGGCGACATATTCAATCGCTTCACCATCGCCCTGGACATCATCGGCCATGAACTGGCCCACGGG
The DNA here is from genome assembly GCF_040514055.1 of Pseudomonas sp. Classification (GTDB taxonomy): domain Bacteria; phylum Pseudomonadota; class Gammaproteobacteria; order Pseudomonadales; family Pseudomonadaceae; genus Aquipseudomonas. The sequence goes on along the minus strand of NZ_JBEVDL010000067.1, from coordinate 17,109 downwards.
GTTACCGAGGACGAGGCGCAGTTGCAGTACTTCAACCAGTCGGGGGCCCTTAACGAATCCATGTCCGACGTGTTCGGCTCCCTGATCAAGCAATACGTGCAAAAACAGACGGCCGAGCAGGCCGACTGGCTGATCGGCCAAGGGCTGCTGGCCAGCGGCGTCAACGGCAAGGCCCTGCGTTCCATGAGCGACCCGGGCAGCGCCTTCGACGACCCGCTGCTGGGCAAGGACCCGCAACCCAAACACATGCGCGATTTCGTGGTCACCTTTGCGGACAACGGCGGCGTGCATATCAACTCGGGCATTCCCAATCACGCGTTTTACCAGGTGGCCATGGAGCTGGGCGGCTTCGCCTGGGAGCGTGCCGGGCGTATCTGGTACGAGGCCCTGCGTGATTCGCGCCTGAGACCCAATAGCGGATTCCGGCGCTTCGCCGGTATCACCCATGATGTGGCCGGCCGCATTTTCGGTCGCAGCAGCCCTGAACGACGCGCTGTCGCGACAGGCTGGTCGGCGGTCGGCATCAAGGTATGACCCTGGAGGCACTGCAGTGCGAATCGAATTGAATCAAAGCGGTGGTCTGGCGTTTTTTCCCGGTCTGAATCGACCGCTGACGCTGGACCTGGAGCAACTCGACCGCGAAACGGCGGACCGGCTCAGGCAATTGGTCGAGGCCGCCGATTTCTTTCACCTGCCGGCGCGCCTGGAGTGCGCGACCGCCGGCAGGGCCGATTGCCAGACCTTTGTGCTGAGCATCGAGGACGGCGCCCGACGGCATCGGGTGCAGACCAGCGTGCCCATCAGCGAACCGGCCTTGGCCGCCTTGATCGAGGCCCTGCAGCGCCTCAAGGCCAAACCCGCGCCGTTGCCCTGAACCCAGGCAGGCCGTGGATCATGCAAAACGCCCGCCCGCCCGGGGGCGCTCATGCACCCTGCATGCAAGGACTTATCAGCAGTTGGGGCTAAGCCCCTGACTTTGCTGCATTCGTGCCAATCGTCGGTTGTGGCACAAAGCCTGCTCCTATTGACTCTGCCGAGTCGCTTTGTCCAGTCGCCTTGGCCACGCGCTGTGCCCGCTCCGCCCTAGTCAGCCGGCCCGCGCCCTTTGCGACCCCTCAGGGGCCGCTGAACGATGAGGAACTGACCATGACCCCAGCAGCGCTGATCCTTCTGATGATTGCGGGCTGGCTGTGTGTGGCGGCAAGCATGCTCTGGGGCATGCTGCGCATCGCCCGCCGCCATCACCCTGTCGTCCCGCTTCGCCCGACCGCCCCCGTCGAGGGCCCAGCCAGGCGCGGCCCGCTCCACCAGGAACGGCGGCGTGCACCACGCGCGCCCTGGACCCAGGTTCCGCTGGGCCATGGCGCAGGCTGATGCGTAACCTGGAAACCGCGGTGCGAAAATTCGCCCTCTACGGGGTCCATTGCAGCCTGGGCAGTGCGCTGCTGGTGGAACTGCTGAACCGCCAGCATGAAACCCTGGCCGTGCTCGAAGACCTCAATGCCCTGAGCGCCCGGCCCGGCCTGCGGACCAAGCTCGGCAGCCTGCAGGTCGCCGACGGCCACCCCCGGGAAGGGTTGGAACGCGGTATCGTCGAAAGCGTCGCGGGCATGCATGGCGTCGTGTGCGTGCTCAACAGCCCGGCGCTGTTCGGTGGGGCGCTCAGCGCATCCCGCCTGGCCGCGGTTCAGCAGCCCATCGAGGGGCTGCTCCAGGCGCTGCCCCAGGCCGGCGTGGAGCATCTGCTGCTGATCGACCACTTCGATTGGCTGGATCAGCCCGAGGCGCAGCCGCTGCACACCCAGCTGCTGGACAGCCCCCTGCCCTGGACCCTGGTAAACGCCCTGGCGGTGACCGAGCAGTTTCACCTCGACGACCTGCGCCACCCCGAAGGCTTGGCCGAGGACGACCCGCGCCGGCCGCTGGTGACCTACGCCAACGCCGTAGTCGACGAGTTGGAGTCCCCTTGCCACCTGCGCCAGCGACTCCAGTTGCACTGTTGACCCACTCAGGAGCTGCAGCCCATGGAAAGCACCGAGCTGTTGTTCCAAGTCGTTCGCACCAGTGTCATGGCCGCCCTGGCCTCGGCCTTCGTGCTGTTCTGCAAATCGGTCAAACCCTATGACCTGCGCAGTTTCTGGTACTACCTGGCGTTGCTGCCGGCACTGGCCGTGGTCGCGGTGTACCCCTACGGTTGGCAGTACCTGCAGGGGGGCGGCGCACAAGATCGGCCGCTGTTTATCGCCGACCTGCTGGGCACCGGCATCGGCCTGGGACTGGGTTGGGGGGTGGCCAAGCTGTTACAGCTGAGCCTGCATGACTGACCCGATCCCGTTCCGCAGGCCCGTCAAGCGCCGTTGGGCCCCTGGTGGGCCTGGATAAAGGCCAGGTCCAGGCGCTCCTTCCACCACCCGTAGAGCCGGCCACCGCCACTCCAGCGGCCCCACGCCATAAGCGCGCCACCGTCGCCGCTGGCCAGCAAGGCCAGGCTCCGCGGTTGCGGCCGGTAGCGGCGCAGCGCCTGGCCCGACAGGGCCGCCGCCAGGTTGTCGGCCAACACCGGGCCCTGGCGCACCGCGTATACCCCATTGCGAACCGCGCCTGGCAGGCTGGCGCAGTCGCCGACCGCAAACACCCGGGGGTGGGACTGGCACTGCAGGGTCGCGGCGATGGTCAGGAACCCCGCGTCGTCGCACGCCAGCCCGCTCTCGTGCAACCAGGGCCAGGGGCTGGCGCCACTGGCCAACAGCAGCCGCGGGCCGCGCCAGACCGTCTCGCCGCCGCTCTGCAGCTGGTCTTCCACCACCCGTTGGATGGGGCAATCTTCCCGCACCTGTACGCCCCGTTGGCGCAGCTGACTCAGGGCCCGCAGACGCAATCCCGGCGCCAGCCCCGCGAGCAACGGACCACCGGCAAACAGGGCCAGGGCCGGTACCCGACCCGCCAGGGCCAGCGCCAGTTCGACGCCGGCGGCACCGCCGCCCACAATCGCCAGGGGTTGTGGATCGGCCTGCCAAGCCGGCCAGGCCGCCACGAAGGCATCGAAGGGCTTGACCGTCAGCAGCTGCAAGCCCAGGTCCTGGCTGGGCGGTGCCAGCACCCGGGCGCCCACGTTCAGCGACAACCAGGCCGCCTCCAGCGCAGTGCCTGCGCTCAAGCCCAGGCGCAGCGCGGCCGCATCCAGCGCCGCGACCTGGTCGATCACTAACGCCACCCCGGCGGCCCGGCACAGGGGCGCCAGTTCGACCCGGCATTGCTCCGGGCGGTAACGGCCGCCAAGCAGCCCCGGCAGCATGCCGGAATACCAGGCCCAGGGCCCCTCGCTCAGCAGAGCGATACGCCCCGCCGGCCGTTTACCCCGCGTCCAGCGGCGCAGCACTCCCAGGTGCGCATGGCCGGCGCCGACCAGCAACAGATCGAAGGGCATCACGGCCGCACCTGCCGCTCGCGGTATTGGCTGGGGGCCTCGCCGGTCCAGCGCTTGAAGGCCCGGCTGAAGCTGCTGGTATCGGCGAAACCCAGCAGGTAGGCGATCTCGCTGATGCTGCAGCGCGGGTCGCGCAGATGCCGCAGCGCCAGCTGCTGGCGGGTTTCGGCCAGCAGCCGGTCGTAGCTCAGGCCTTCCTGCGCCAGGTGCCGCTGCAGGCTGCGCAGGCTCAGGTGCAGGGTCTGGGCGATGCGCTCGGCCGACGGCTCACCCGCCGGCAGCTGCGCCTGCAGGCAGGCACGCACGCGGCTGCGCCACGTGTCGGCCTGCAACTGATCGAGGGTCCGTTCGAGGACGGTCTCGTTGTGCTCGGCCAACTCCGGGTTGCCGTCGTCCAGGCGCTGCTCGAAGGTCTCGCGGGAAAAACGCAGCAGGTTCTGCGCGGCCGCGAACTGCAGCGGCGCCCGAAAGACCTGGTGCCAGGGCTGTTCATCCAGCGGCGCCGGCCGCTGCAAGTGCACCGCCAGGGGAGCGAAGTCCCGACCCAGGCGATTGCGGCAGCTGCGCACATAGATGGCGGCGAACGCATCCAGCGCCTCGGCAGCCGGCGACGGACCTCCAGGCGGCACCCAGAAGCAAAACTCATAACCCTCGGTGCACTCGCGCAACTCCAATGCCAGGGCATCGCTGACCACCCGGTGGTAGCGCACGATGCGCTCGAACATCTCCCGCAGGCTGCTGCTGGCGACCAGGGCATATCCCAGGGCATGGAAAGTGGTCGGGCTGACGTACTGCGAGGTGCGCAAGCCCAGTGCCGGATCGCCACTGGCGATCACCGCCAGGTGCCACAGCCGGGTGGTCGCCGACAGCGTACAACGGGCATTCGGCGCCTCCAGCAGGCTCAGCTCGAGCCCCGCCGCGCGGCACAGCGCGGCGCTGTCCAGACCCAGGGCTTCGAGCTGCTTGCGCAGGGCACGGGTCCAGCTGGCAAGGGTGGTGGGTTCGGCGGTCATGCGATTGGCGTGTCCGGTCAACAGGTTGGCGTCTGGGGTCAGGCGCCTTCGCGAGCCTCGCGGGATAGTAGTCACCTGTCAACCGAGGATCTCAGCATGCCCCCTGCCAACGCAATTGCCGGCCTGCAAACGGACGCGCAACGGTCCGCCCATATACGGGCCCAGGTGCTGGCCCACGGCATCGAGCTGCGCCAGCGCTATCCCCTGCTGCGCCACCAGGACGCCCTCGGTGTGGCCATTCTGGCCCTGGCCCTAGGCGGGATGCTGGGTTCGGCGGCGCTGTACTTCGACGGTCACCTGGCCGGCTGGGCCTGCGTGCTGCTCAACGCCTTTTTCGCGTCCCTGACCCACGAGCTGGAACACGACCTGATCCACTCCATGTATTTCCGCCAGCGCCGGCTGCCGCATAACCTGATGCTGGCGCTGGTCTGGCTGGCGCGGCCGAGTACCATCAACCCCTGGGTGCGCCGGCACCTGCACCTCAATCACCACAAGGTGTCGGGTACCGAGGCCGACCTCGAGGAGCGGGCCATCACCAACGGCGAGCCCTGGGGCCCGGCACGCCTGCTGATGGTGGGCGATAACATGATGTCGTCGTTTATCCGCTTGTTGCGGGCCAGGACCGCTCGCCACAAATGGTCGATCCTCAGCCGCACGCTGAAGGTCTATGCGCCCCTGGGCCTGCTCCATTGGGCCACCTGGTACCTGTTCCTCGGCTTCCACGCCATCGATGGCCTGGGAGCCTGGCTGGCCACGCCGCCAGCCTGGTCGGCCAGCACCCTGCAGCTGATGGCGGTGGTCAATGGCGCCGTGGTGGTGCTGGTGGGGCCCAATGTATTGCGCACCTTCTGCCTGCACTTCGTCAGTTCGAACATGCACTACTACGGCGATGTGGAGCCGGGCAACCTGATCCAGCAGACCCAGGTCCTCAATCCCTGGTGGCTATGGCCGCTGCAGCTGTTCTGCTGCAACTTCGGCAGCAGCCATGCAATCCATCATTTCGTGGTCAAGGAGCCCTTTTACATCCGCCAGCTGAGCCTGCCGGTCGCCCACCGGGTGATGCGCGACATGGGCGTGCGCTTCAACGACTTTGGCACCTTCACCCGGGCCAACCGCTGGACCCGCCGCGCCGAACGGCAGTCGACGACGCCCCACGCCGCGACCCTGACCGGCAGCGAATAACCCCACCGCCGCCGCGTACCTCGCCTCAGGGGCGGGCGACGGGCTCCAGCCGCGGTTCGGCGAACTCGCTCAGCACCCGCTCTGCGGTGTTGTCGCTGTCCGCGGCGAAGACCACCCCGAGGATGCGCCGCGGCGCGCTGCCAAAGGCGGCGATGGCGTCGCTGCGCAGATCGCGGCGCTCCGTCAGCCATTGCCCCAGGGGCGCTTCCGGACCGCGCAGCACGCGCATCTCCACCGTCTCGGTATAGGCGCTGCGGGCCGCGGTGCCGGGGGCCTCGCGGTTGTCCCAGACGTAGCTCAGGGTAGCCGCCGGCAGGTCCGGGTCGAAGAAGGCGCGGGCCAGGCGCAGCTTCTGCCGGGTGACGAACGACAGGCTGTCCAGCGGGTAATCGAGCAGCACGTAGACCCGGGCCACGTAGTCGTCACCCTCGCGGGTGGCGAAGCGCGCCGTCTGCAGGGACTGTTCGGTGCGCCACTGCCAGCTCAGTTGCCAGGCCGTGGCGCCGTCCAGGTCCAGGGGATGCAGCAGGCCGCCAGCGGCGGCCTCGGCCTCGATGCGCAGGACGGGCCGACCCTGCTGCTGCTCCAGGCGGCGAACCGAAGGCTTGAGCTTGGGGATATCCGCCAGGCGCCAGGGCGACGACCATTCGCCAGCGGGCGGGCCGGCGGTCCAGGGCGTGAGGCGGTTGTCGGCCAGGGCCAGGGGGGCAAACACCCAAAGGAGCAGCGCCAGGACGCGCATCATCCCCGCCGCCAGGCATGAAAACCCTCGACCCAGCGCAATAGCCGCTGTGGTGCATGGGCGCGCTTCCATTCGCCGGCCACATACTTGTTGGCCTCGGCCAGGGTCGGGTAGCTGTGGAGGGTGCCGAGGATCTTGTTCAATCCCAAGCCGTGTTTCATCGCTAGCACGTATTCGGCCAGCAGCTCGCCGGCCTGCTCACCGACAATGGTCACCCCGAGAATGCGGTCCTTACCGGGCACGGTCAGCACCTTCACGTAACCCCGGGCGACGTCGTCGACTATGGCGCGGTCCAGGTCCTCGATGCCGTAGCGGGTCACTTCGAAGGCAATCTTCTGCAGGCTCGCCTCGGTTTCCGAGAGGCCGACGCGGGCCACCTCGGGGTCGGTGAAGGTGCAGGCCGGGATCACCCGGTAATCGACCTTGAAACGCTTGAAGCCGTGGAACAGCGCATTGACCGCCGCATACCAGGCCTGGTGCGCCGCCACATGGGTGAACTGGTAGGGACCGGTGACATCGCCCACCGCGTAGATATTGGGAAAACGCGTGGCCAGGTAGTCGTCGGTTTCCAGGGTGCCGTTGGGTCGCAGCGTCAGACCCAGGGTCTCGACGCCGTAGCCGCTGACATTCGCCACCCGACCCAGGGCCAGCAACAGGCAATCGAAGGCGATGGTCACCTGCTCCCCGGTGTCCAGCCGCCGGGCGATCATGCGCTGCTCGCCGTCGATCCGCTCGAAGCGTTCGGCGCGGTGCTGCAGGCGCACATCCACCCCATCGGTCCGCAGGCTCTCGAGCACCCGCGCGCTGGCATCGGGGTCCTCGCGCGTCAGCAGACGCTCGGCCAGCTCGACCTGGATCACCTGGCTGCCGAGGCGCTGGAAGGCCTGGGCCAACTCGCAGCCGATCGGCCCGCCGCCCAGCACCAGCAGCCAGCGCGGTTGCTCGCGCAGCGCCCAGATGCTGTCCGAGGTGAAGGCCTGCACCTGCTCCAGGCCGGGGATGGTCGGTACCAGGGGGCGCGCCCCGGCGGCAATGATGATGCTGCGCGCGCTCAGGCACTGGCCGTTGACGCTGACCGTCCAGGGCGAGATCAGGGTCGCCTGGCCCTGAATCACCTCGACCCCCAGCCCGGTGTAACGTTCGACTGAGTCATGGGGCTCGATCGCGCTGATCACCCGCTGGATGCGCGTCATGACCGCGGCGAAATCCACCCGCGGTTGCAGCGCCTCGAATCCTAGCGCCTCGGCCTGGGTCAGCGCGTGGGCCAGTTTGGCCGATCGCAGCAGGGCCTTGGAAGGCACGCAGCCGCTGTTCAGGCAATCGCCGCCCATCCTGTGCTTTTCGATCAGGCTGACCTTGGCCTTGACCGCGGCGGCAATATAGGCGCTGACCAGGCCCCCGGCACCGGCACCGATCACCAGCAGGTTGCGGTCGAAGGCCTTGGGTTTGTGCCAGCCGGCATAGACCCGGCGTGCCTGCAGCCACCCCAGCAGCTTGCCGGCAATCAACGGGAACAGCCCCAGCAACACGAAGGCACCGAGCAGCCCCGGCGAGAGGATTCCGCTCAGCGAATCGAGCCGGCCCAGCTCGCGCCCGGCATTCACATAGACCAGGGTGCCAGGCAGCATGCCGAGCTGGCTGACCCACCAATAGCGGCGCACCGGCAGGCGGGTCAGGCCCATGGCCAGGTTGATCAGGAAGAACGGGAACAGCGGCACCAAGCGCAAGGCGAACAGGTAGAACGCACCTTCGCGCTCGACCCCCGCATCGATACCCGCCAGGCGCGGACCAAAGCGCCCCCGTACCCAGTCACGCAGCAGGTAACGGCTGCTGAGCATGGCCAGGGTGGCCCCCAGGGTCGAGGCGAAGGACACCAGCACAAAGCCTTGGAGCAAGCCGAACAGGGCGCCGGCCAGCAAGGTCATCAGCGCCGCCCCCGGCAGCGACAGCCCGGTGACCGCCACGTAGGCCAGGAAGAACAGCCCGGCTGCGGCCCAGGGGTGCGCCTGCACCTGGGCCGCCAGGGCCGCCTGCTGGGCCTTGAGGGCCTGCAGATCGAGATAATGGCCCAAGTCGAAGGCGAAAAAACTGCCGATCGCCGTCAGCAACAGCACCAACAGGAGCAACTTGCGGCTATTCATCGGGTTTCCCGCTCAGTGCATGGGGCAAGGCACGCCGCTGGGGTCACGCCGGAGCGGTCGAGCACGACAGTTGGCGCGCAGGCCAACCGCGGCGCGTTTCGAGGCGACCTCAACAACAGCCGCCGCTGGCATCGGCCAGCTGGGGGTCGAACGGCAGCAGGCTGCCGCAGCCGGCGAAGATGCCGTAATGGGTGGAGAAATCGCCGATAAACTGGAAATGCTCGGCAAAGCGCGATTCCTTGAGCATGCGGTAGGTGTTGCCGCACACCGGGAACACCTTGCCCCGCTCGATGACATGGTGTTTGTCCAGGCGGAACGCCTGCGGCTGGTGGGCCAGGCTGCCCCGATAGACCACCGCCTGGCCATAGTCCTCGCACGCCGGTTCCAGGCCCTCGAGCTTGAACAGGCGGTAGGTCGCGCTGAAAAAGCCGATATGGCCGATGCGCTCGGCGATACGCGGGTTGTTCAGCTGCAGCGGACGGTCTTCCACCAGGCGCGGGTCGGCAAAGCCGGCGGCCTTGGCCAACCCCAGGAAATCCCCCCAATAGAGCGCGCCGGACAGGCATTCGCCATAGAGCTCCGGGTCCGCGGCCAACTCCGCCGGCACCCGGCGATCGGCATAGACATCGGAAAAATACAGCTCGCCCCCGGGCTTGAGCACCCGCCAGGCCTCTCGCAGCACCCGCGCCTTGTCCGGTACCAGGTTGATCACGCAGTTGGACACCAGCACGTCGAAACGCTCGCTCTCCAGGCCCAGGCGATCCAGCGCCTCGATCTCGCCCTCGAGAAACTCCAGGTTGGACTCGGCGTAGCCGAATGCCTCGGCATGGTAGGCCTGATGACGGCGGGCCACGGCCAATTGCTCGACCGTCATGTCGACCCCCGTCACCCGCCCCGACTCACCGACCAGGGCCGACAGGCAGTAGGCATCCCGACCGGCGCCACAGCCGAGATCCAGCACCGTGCAGCCCTCGAGGGCGGCCGGGGCGATCAGGCCACAGCCGTAGTAACGGCTAAGCACCTCGTCATGCAGCCGGCCGAGGATCCGCTTCACATACTCGGGGGGCGCCGCGGTGGTGCAGCAGGCACTGGTCTGCAGGTCCGCCGAGGACTGCAGGGTCTGGCCGTAATAGGTCTTTACCTGTTCGTGCATAAAGCGGGTCCTTGTCGAAGGTGCGAGCGATGCCTCAGGCCAGGGCGCCGGAACAACTGGAGCCCTGGCCCGCGGTGCAGGCGAAACAATGATCACGGGTGGCGATGGGGTTGCCGTCCAGCCCCGTCTGTAGCAAGTCGCGCAGGTGGGCGCGTTCGCGCCCGATCAATGCCAGCGGCAGCTCGAGCATCTGGTTGAAGTCGCAATCGTACAGGTAACCCTGCCAGTCGACGCTGACCAGGCTGCGGCACATCAGCGGCGCGAGGTTTTCCGCACGGTAACTGTCGCGCAGCAATTGCATGTAGTCGGTGAACTGGCCACGGCTGACCAGGGTGCTGCCAAAGCGCGCGATCGGCTGGTTGGTGATGGTCAGCAGATGGTTGAAATGGATGCCGAAATCCTCGGCCAGGTGACGTTTATAGTCGAGTTCCAGCGCTTGCTGGGGCGGCGGCAGGCTGGGACCCTGAGGGTTGTACACCAGGTTGAGCAGCAGCCCGCTGTCTGGCTGGCCATAACCCAGCGCGTTGAGTTGGCGCAGACCGGCGATGCTGGCATCGAAAACGCCATCGCCACGCTGCTGGTCGACGTTGCCACGCGAATAACAGGGCAAGGAGGCGCTGACCTCGACCCGCTGGTCGGCGAGAAAGTCTGCCAGGTCTTCCTGGTCTGGCTCGCTGAGAATGGTCAGGTTGCAGCGGTCGATCACCCGCAGGCCTTCGCGCCGCGCATGCCGCACCAGCTCGCGGAACCGCGGGTGCAGTTCCGGCGCCCCGCCCGTGAGGTCTAGGGTCTCCACCGGATGGGCATCGATGACCTGGTGCAGCACGGCCAGGCACTCGTCGGTCATTGCCTCGGTGCGGTTCGGCCCGGCGTTCACATGGCAATGCAGGCAACGTTGATTGCAGCGGTAGGTCAGGTTGACCTGCAGGGCCTGCAACGCGCCGCGACGGATCGCGGGAAAGGCCAGCTGGTCGAGCAAGGGCAACATGGCGTGCACGGTAGACTCCTGCGGGGCCAAGGCAGAAGACCCCTGGCCGGGTGAACCTGTTACAGCGGAATTGCCCGGCGCCTCCCGGCCCCGACACCCATCCGTTGGCTGTTTCGGGCAGCGTCGATGTTACGCCTATTCGCCCACAGGCTACAGCTGACCCCGCCTGGACTTGGCGAGGCCGTTGATGGCCCGACGCCTGCCCGCTCAGCGGGCCTGCACCGATGCGCGGATGTCGCCATCGAGACGGCTGAGTGAGACTCCCCCCGCAATCAGCGAACCGGCACTCGGCTAAACTGCCTGGGCGTTATTGTCGGCCGGAACCCTTGTTCTGGCACGCGGGCGCCGTTCTCGAGGGATCATGAATGTCTGTATGCCTGCGCCTGCTACTGGTGCTGCTGAGCCTCTATGGCGGGCTGGGCGCGCGCACGGCCATGGCCGAGCTGCCGCTGCTGGATTTACGCCGCCTCGACTTGCAACACGCCGTCAGCGTGGAACACAGCCGGGTACTGGAAGACCCCGCCGGCAGCCTGCAGCCCGCCCTGGCCCTGCAGCGCTTGCGGCAACAGGGAAGCCCCATCGAGGGCAGCCCGCGCCTGGGTTACAGCGACAGCACCTGGTGGGTCGGGTTCGCCCTGCAAAGCGCCGCGGATGAGCATCTGCGGTTGATCATTGACCACCCGTTCCTCGAAGACCTCGAGGTCTGGCTGTACCGCGGCGACCAAGTCCTGGCCCAGCTGCACAGCGGCAGTCGCCTGCCATTCGACGCACGCGGCGAACCCTATCCGCACTTTATGCTGCGCCTGCCGCCATTGGGCGAAGGGCCCCATAGCCTGCTGCTACGGGTCAAAAGCCATTCGTCCCTGAACCTGCCCATGCAGCTGATCGGGGGGGACCAAAGCACGACGGTAATGGCGCGCAACTGGCTGCAAAGCGGGGTGGTGTTCGGCGCACTGCTGATGATGGCGCTGTTCCACCTGCTCAAGTACAGCGCCCTGCGCCGGCCGCAGTTGGGCTTCTTTTGCGCCACCGCCCTCAGCGTGGCGCTGTATAACGCCGCGACCCAAGGCATCGTTGGCCTGTTGCTGCAGCAGTGGCCGCGGTTCCCCTCGGTGCTGGCCGACCTGAGCGGCTCGGCGATGCTGATCTTCAGCACCTTGTTTATCTGCTCGGCGTTAAAGCTGCAGGAGCGCCGTTTGCGCTGGGCCCGCAACAGCCTGTTCACGGCCATTCTGGCCACGGCGCTGTGGGCCATCTGTGGGCCGTACAGCCATCGCGCCTACGCCCTGCTCAACAGCCTGATCCTGCTCACCGGCCTGTTCCAGCTGAGCCTGACCCTGGCCGCCGTCTGGTTGCAACGCCCCTTCGCCCGCGGTTTCCTCGCCTGCTGGGGCGGCGCCATTATGCTGATGATGCTGGTGCCGCTGAGCCGCGCCGGCGCCATTGCCACCACCCCGACGCTGAACTACCTGCACGCCTATCTGCCGGTGATCAGCGTCTTTCTGTTCGGCCTGCTCAACGGCAAGCAACTGGAGCGAATCCGCCAGGCACTGCTGGCCAGCCAGCAGCAGGCCATCGGCAACCTGGAACAGTACCAGGCGCTGTTTCGCAATGCCGGTGAAGGCATCCTGCGCTGCACCCGCGGCGGCCGGGTACTGGAGGCCAACCCGAGCTTTCTGCGCCTGTGGGGCGGCGAGTCGAAAGACCTGCTGGAAACGCCGCTGCAGCAGGTGTTTTTAGGCGTTGGCTGGACCGCCCTGAGCGCACGTTTGAGTGCCGAGCAACCCACCGTCAGCGGCGAATGCCAGCTGCACAGCCGCGGCGGCGGCCACTGCTGGGTATACCTGTCGCTGCACCTGCGCCCCGCCCAGGACTGCGTTGAAGGCATAGTGGTGGACCTGAGCGAACGCCGCGCCCTGGAAGAGCGCCTGCAACGCCTGGCGGCGCACGACTCCCTGACCGGACTGCTCAACCGCCGCGAGCTCGAGCGCCTGCTGCAGGAAAGCCTGGGCGCGTCACACCCGCCTTTCAGCCATTTGCTCTACCTCGACCTGGACCAGTTCAAGCAGGTCAACGACCTGTGCGGGCATTCGGCCGGCGACCAGCTGCTACGCCAGTTGGCCACGCACCTGCAGCGCCAGCTGCCAACAACCCAGGCGCAACTGGCACGGATCGGAGGCGACGAGTTCGCGGTGATGCTCGGCGCGCTGGACACCGACGCGGCCCTGTTGCAGGCGGAAACCTTGCGCCAGGCGGTCGAGCAATTTGTCTTCACCTGGGAAGGGCGGCCCTTCCGCTTGGGCGTGAGCATCGGCGTACTGGCCCTGAGCTCCGGCGTGGCCGATTGGGAAACGGCCTTGAACTGGGCCGACAGCGCCGCCCTGCTGGCCAAGCACCAGGGGCGCAACCGCGTGCACCTGTTCAATCCGGCTGACGGTGCCTTGCGCGAACACCGCCGCCAGTTGCAGTGGACCACGCGCCTGCGCGCCGCCCTCGAACAGGGACACTTCGCCCTGTATTTCCAAAGCGTGGTACCGCTGCAGGGGCCCTCGGCGGGCCAGCACTACGAGGTACTGCTGCGTTACCGTGACCCGCAGAGCGGCGAGTGGGTCACCCCCGGGCAGTTTCTCGGCGCGGCCGAGCGCTACGGCCTGCTGGGCGCCGTCGACCGCTGGGTGATCCATCACCTGCTGCAGTGGCTGGCGGCCAACCCCCGACACCAGCGGCAGTTGGCCCAAGCCAACGTCAATCTCAGTGCCGGTTCCTTGCTCGACCCGGAGTTTCACCTGTGGCTGCGGGCCGAACTGGAACGCTACCCCCTGGCGCCGGGCAAGCTGTGCATCGAGGTCACGGAAATGGTCGCCCTGGGCGAACTGGCGGTCTCGGCCAACTGGATCGCCCAGCTGCGCGAGCGGGGGCTCAAGGTGGCACTGGACGACTTCGGCAGCGGCTTCGCCTCCTACGCGTATCTGCGTCATCTGCCGTTAGACACCCTGAAGATCGACGGCAGCTTTATTCATGGCCTGGAACAGGATCCGATCAACCAAGCCATGGTCGGCTCCATGCAGCAGATCGCCACGCAGCTGGGACTCAAGACGGTTGCCGAGTTCGTCGAGAGCCAGGCCACCCTGGACTGCGTCAGGCAGTTGGGCGTCGACTACGCCCAGGGTTACCTGATCGACCGACCGCGGCCGCTGGCCGAGCTGGCCGATACCCCGACCCCAGTGTTGAACCTCGATCCGTCGAACAGCTGAAGATCGCGCCCTGGACCAGCTCGGGCCAGGCCTATAGCGCTCAGCCGCACCGAATCGACAGGGGTCCCTCAGCAAAGTGCCGCCTGGTTACAACGCCCAATAAAAAGACCCGCCGAAGCGGGTCTCTGGACACTCGACTGGGGCTTAGGCCAGTTCGTCGAAGCACTCGGCAATAATCGCCAGACCCTGCTCCAGCACCTCGTCTTCGGCGGTGATCGGCACCAGCACCCGCAACACGTTGCCGTAGGTGCCGCACGACAGCAGGATCAAGCCCTTGTCCCGGGACTTGGCCACGATCTGCCCGACCAGCGCGGCGGCCGGCTTATGATGATCGCCTCCCTCGAACAGCTCCAGGGCGATCATCGCGCCCAGGGCACGCACTTCACCAATGACCGGGTGCTTGGCCTGGATGGCCTTGAGTCCGGTGACCAGCGTTTCGCCGACCGCCTTGCAGCGATCCAGCAGTTTTTCTTCCTCGAACACGTCCATTACCGCCAGGGCGGCCACACAAGCCAGCGGGTTACCGGCATAGGTACCGCCCAGGCCACCCGGCGCGATCGCGTCCATGTATTCGGCCTTGCCGCACACGCCGGCCAGGGGGAAGCCGCCCGCGATGGATTTGGCGAAGGTGGTCAGGTCGGCGGTGACGCCCATCTGCTCCATGGCGAAGAAGGTGCCGGTACGCCCGGCGCCGGTTTGCACTTCGTCGGCGATCAGCAGGATGCCGTGCTGGTCGCACAGGGCCCGCAGGCGCTGCATAAAGGCCTTGGGCGCGACGTAGAAACCACCTTCGCCCTGCACCGGCTCGATGATGATGGCGGCGATGTCCCGGGGTTCGGCATCGTTCTTGAAGATTCGCTCGATGCTCGCGATCGAGTCGTCGACGCTGACGCCGTGCAGCTCACAGGGGAACTGCGCGCGGAAGATACCGCCGGGCATCAGGCCCATGCCCGCGGAATAGGGCACGACCTTGCCGGTCAAACCCAGGGTCATCATGGTGCGACCGTGGTAGGCCCCGGTGAAGGCGATCACGCCGGCGCGGCCGGTGGCGGCACGGGCGATCTTCACGGCGTTTTCCACCGCTTCCGAACCGGTGGTGACCAGCAGGGTTTTTTTCGCAAAGTCACCCGGCACCCGGGCGTTGATCTTCTCGCAGAGCTCAACATAGGGCTCGTAGGCCAACACCTGGAAGCAGGTGTGGGTCAGCTTGGTCAACTGGTCCTGCACGGCCGCGATGATCTTGGGGTGCAAGTGCCCGGTGTTGAGCACCGCGATACCGCCGGCGAAGTCGATAAACTCACGGCCTTCGACGTCGGTCACGCGGGAGTTTTTCGCCGACGCGGCAAAGATCGGATGGATCTGGCCAACACCACGGGGCACGGCGGCCTGGCGGCGTTGCATCAGGGATTCGTTGGTCTTGCTCATGGGTGTCCTCATTCGCCGCTCATCGGGCGGCTCAGTTCAAGGCAGGAAGTCTGTGCAACGGGCTCGGGCAGCATACGATGATCGACTGCCCGAACCCTACCGAGACTTCGGGGGGTTCGGTAAAAGCGCGTTATCGTGGTACCAGGCGGCTCAGATGCCGCCCAGGCACAGGTATTTGATTTCCAGGTAATCCTCGATGCCGTACTTGGACCCTTCGCGGCCCAGGCCCGAGGCCTTGATCCCGCCAAAAGGCGCGACTTCGGTGGAAATGATCCCGGTGTTGACCCCCACGATACCGTACTCCAGTGCCTCGGCGACGCGGAACACACGCCCCAAGTCCCGTGCATAAAAGTAGGAGGCCAGGCCAAATTCGGTGTCGTTGGACAGGGCGATCACTTCGGCCTCGTCCTTGAAGCGGAACAGTGGCGCCAGCGGCCCGAAGGTCTCTTCCTTGGCGACTTTGGCGTTCTTCGGCACATCGAGCAGGATGGTCGGCTCGAAGAAATTGCCGCCCAGACTGTTGCCGCCCGCGACCAAGCGAGCGCCCTTGCTCACCGCGTCCTCGATATGTTCCAGAACCTTGGCAACGGCCTTTTCGTCGATCAGCGGGCCGGTGGTGATACCGGCCTCCAGGCCATTGCCGATCTTCAGCTTGGCCACCGCGGCGATCAGCTTTTCGGCAAAGGCGTCATACACGCCTTCCTGTACATAGAGGCGGTTGGCGCAGACACAGGTCTGCCCGGCGTTACGGTACTTGGACGCCAGGGCGCCCTCCACCGCAGCGTCCAGGTCGGCATCGTCGAACACGATAAAGGGCGCGTTGCCGCCCAGCTCCAGGGACACCTTCTTGATGTCCTTGGCGCATTCGGCCATCAGCTGGCGACCGATCTCGGTGGAGCCGGTAAAGGACAGCTTACGCACGATCGGGTTGCCAGTCAGCTCGCCGCCGATATCGCCAGCGGAACCGGTGACCACCGACAGCACGCCCTTCGGGATGCCGGCACGGTGGGCCAGTTCGACCAAGGCCAGCGCCGAGAACGGCGTCTGGCTGGCTGGTTTGATCACCATGGTGCACCCGGCAGCCAGGGCCGGGCCGGCCTTGCGGGTAATCATCGCCGCGGGGACGTTCCAGGGCGTGATGGCGGCAGTAACCCCGATCGGCTGCTTGAGCACCATCAGACGCTTGTCCGGCTGATGACCGGGGATGGTGTCACCGTAGATGCGTTTGGCTTCTTCGGCGAACCACTCGATAAAGGACGCGGCATAGACGATCTCACCCTTGGCCTCGGCCAGGGGCTTGCCCTGCTCCGTGGTGAGGATGAGCGCGAGGTCGTCGGCGTTGGCGACCATGAGGTCGAACCACTTGCGCAGGATGATCGAGCGCTCGCGGCCGGTCAGCTTGGCCCAGGAGTGCTGGGCGACACGGGCGGCCTCGATGGCGCGCTTGGTCTCCGCCGCACCACAGTTGGGCACGGTGCCCACGACCGACCCGTCGGCCGGGTTGTCCACGTCGATGGTCGTGCCGTTGTCGGCGCCGACCCACTGCCCGTCGATATAGTTTTTATCCTTGAAAAGCGAGGGATCTTTGAGGGTGCTGAGTGCGCTGCGGGCCTGCATGACGGCGGCGTTCATGGGTACCTCCCGGGGGGAAGCTGACGAGTATATCGCTTGGCGTCGGTAGCTGTTACAAGACCGGCCGGGGGCATTCCGGGGCGCTATCATCGGTCCTTTCACCGTGGAGATCGCCCGAATGCGACGCATTGCCCCGTTCGCCGCCGCCCTGT
>NZ_JBEVDL010000053.1:0-26983 GCF_040514055.1 Pseudomonas sp. | reverse complement strand
CGATGGCCCCGGCCAATTTTGCATTGGCCCCTACGATGGTGCTGGCCGAGGCCAGGGCGGTGGCGTCGATATCGGAGCCGACGAACTGCCAGCCATAGTCGCAATGGCCGATCAGCGGATAGATGCAATTGGCGCCTACCCCTATGTCCAGCGCGCGCACCCGTGCCCCACGCGGAATCTGCCCGCCATTGCCCGCGGCCAGCAGGTCGGCCAGGTAATGCAGGTAGTCGGCGCGTCCGGGAATGGGCGGGCACAGGTAGCCGGCTGGAATGTCCCAGTGGGCGATGCCGTAGAACTGTTTGAGCAAGGCACGGTTGAACAGCCTGACCGCCGCTGGATCGGCAAAGTCGATGCTCTGCTTACCGTAGGGGTTGAGAATGACAAAGGCCGCCAGCTCGGGGCTGCCCGTGATCAGGGCTGGAAAATCATAACGACCCTGATGGCGATTGCGCGGGTGCAGCGGGTTTTTTTCAACCTGTGGCGGCGGGCCGCCGCTCACGGCTTTGCGAGGTGGGCGAGGGGTAGCGGGTTTTCGGCTGGGGCGTTTGGTCGGCGCGGACATGCGGGCGGTATCGGCAGGGGCGGAGCGCTGCATTTTCCCACAGCCGCGTAGCCGGCGCTGAAAAACTATGGGCGCTCCAGCCCGATCCACGGCCGCGTGCAGTGTCCTTGCACGCGGCCCCTGGCCACGAAAGCCGGGTTCAACCCAGCATTTTCAGCCCGATATAGGTGGCGGCGCCGGCCAGGTAGCCGAGCAGCGCCAGCAGGCTGATTTTTTTCAGGTACCAGATAAAGTTGATGCGTTCCATGCCCATGGCGGCCACCCCGGCCGCTGAGCCGATGATCAGGCAGCTGCCGCCGGTGCCGGCGCAGTACGCCAGCATCTCCCAGAAGGTACCGTCGGTGACGAAGTGGCCGAGCCAGCCGCTGTCGCTGCCGGCCGTGGCCAGGGCATCCGGGCTCACCAGCGGGTACATTTTCATGGCCCCCGCCACCAGCGGCACGTTGTCCACCACCGAGGACAGCAAGCCGATCGCGATATTGATGGCGTAGACATTGCCCAGGCTGTCCTTGAGGTAAGTAGCGACCTGGGTCAGGTGCCCTGCGGTGGCCAGGCTCGAGACCGCCAGCAGGATGCCGAGAAAGAACAGCACGCTGGTGGTATCGATCCGCCGCAGCACACCGACCACCGACAAGGGGTACCGCTCTTCCTGGTTCTTACTGCGGTGCAGCACTTCGGTGACCACCCAGAGTACGCCGAGGCCCAACAGGATGCCCATGTACGGCGGCAGGTGGGTGAGGGTCTTGAACACCGGTACGAACAGCAGCGCGCCCAGGCCGAGGGCAAACACCAGGTTGCGTTCGAAGGGGCTGGTCGGATCGTTCTGCGGGCCTTGCTCGACCGGTGTCGAGGGGCGCCGGGTCTCGCCGCGCAGCCTGAAACTGAGCAGGATCAGCGGCACCAGCAGGCAGACCAGGCTGGGCAGGAACAGGCTGCCGATCAGGCCGCTGGCGCTGACCTGGTTACCGATCCAGAGCATAGTGGTGGTCACGTCGCCGATCGGCGACCAGGCGCCACCGGCATTGGCGGCGATCACCACGACACCGGCGAAGAACCAGCGCTCCTGCCGATCGTCGATCAGCTTGCGCAGCAGCGATACCATGACGATGGTGGTGGTCAGGTTGTCCAGCACGGCGGACAGGAAGAACGTGATAAAGCCGATCAGCCACAGCAGGTACAGGCGCTTGCTGGTGCGGATGCGATCGGTGATGACCTTGAACCCCTCGTGGGCATCCACCAGCTCGACGATGGTCATGGCGCCCAACAGGAAAAACAGGATTTCCGAAATCTCCCCCAGATGGTGGCGCAAGTCCTCGACCACGTGCTCGCTACCGGTGCCGCCGAGGTCCGGCAGGATGGCGTTGACGCCCAACACCAGGACGGTCCAGGTGAGCACCGCGGTCAGCAGCGCCGAGGCGGCCTTGTCGATCTTCAGCGGGTGCTCGAAGGCGATGCACAGGTATCCGAGTACAAAAATCAGGGCCATCAAGGCATACATAGAGCGTTATTTCCCGTGGCTGGGTGGGGTGTTTGGCAAGGTCCTGAGACGGCCTCGCGGGGTTGTCGAGGGGCGCCTGGTGCCGGCGGTGGCACAGAGTAGGACAGGGTGTGGAGCGGACTCAAGTCCTGTCGACGCCTTGAGCTCGGCGGCTGGTCAAGGGTAGTCCAGGACGGCCTTGAGCTGTGCCAGGTGGGCGCCGATCCAGGCCTTGTCGATGGCGCCCCAGTGGCGGATCACATAATGGCCGGCGTGATGGCGCGCGCCGTCCTGTTGTTCGAAGGCGCAGTCGATATCCAGGTCGGCCAGAGCCGCGATGGTGTCCTGGGCGGTTCGCCGGGGCATGCCGGTGGCCGCCATCAGGGCCGGCACGCTGGCGACGCCGGTGTCGATCAGGTGGGCGACATACAGGCGGCGGTAGAAACTGCTTTTGGTCTTGCTGACGTCCATGGGTTTTTTACCGGGTGGGGGCCTGGGTGGAGCCGGTCTTTTTTGGGCCAGGCGGTGGCGCTGGCCGGGCCTGACGTTTGGCAGGTTTGTCTGCGGGTGATGCGGCGGGTGCCACCCACTGCGCCGCGCGGCGGCGCAGTACCCGATGGCGGTGGGTGAAGAATACCTTGAGAAAGGTGCGCGTCACCCAGGATGCCAGCAAGGGCTCGACCGTCAGTTCGTCCACCAACAACACCTGGGGCGGGTTGCTGCGTTCATTTTCGATACGGCGTTCGTGACGCCAGAACCGCATGCTGGTCATCGGCGACTGCTCGACAAAACCCTGGCCCGGGTCGATCCGCGTCAGGGTCAGGCGCGAAGTGCCCATGGGCAGCAGGCCGAACAGCCAAAGCCAACTGGTGAACAGCGGCGCGCCCGGGGTGACGCTCTCCAGGCTGTGCTGGCCCGCGGGCATGGTCATTTTCAGCAGCGGGCGCATTTCCGCCAGCAAGGACTCCGGGTCGGTGATCCAGTGCCAGGCCTGAGCGCGGCTGACGGGGAGGGTGGATTCGAATCTGAGCTTGAACATGCTGCGCTCCCTTGCGGTTCGGCTGAAAACACAAGGCCCGCATGGGCGGGCCTAGGTTGACGCTTAGAGGCTGGCGATGCGGCCCCGTTGTTCATTGAGGTTGGCCAGTGCCGTTTCGGCCTCGGCCAGTTTGGCGCGCTCCTTGTCCAGCACCTCGGCGGGGGCCTTGGCGACGAAACCTTCGTTCGCCAACTTGCCGCCGACCCGCTGCACTTCGCCGGCCAGGCGCTGGATTTCCTTGTCCAGGCGCGCCAGCTCGGCGTCCTTGTCGATCAGCCCGGCCATGGGCACCAGCACCTGCATCTCGCCGACCAGGGTGGTGGCGGACATCGGGGCTTCTTCGCCGGCGGCCAGGACGCGGACCGACTCCAGCTTGGCCAGCTTGCCCAGCAGCGGTTCGAAATCAGCCAGGCGGCGCAGGTCCTCGGCACTGGCGTTGGCAACGATGATATCGATGCGCTTTGCCATGGAGATCTTCATCTCACCACGGATCTGCCGCACGCCCAGCATCAGCTGCTTGACCCACTCGATATCGCCTTCGGCGGTCGGGTCGATGCGGCTTTCGTTGGCCACCGGCCAGGCCTGCAGCATGATGGTCTCGCCCTGGACGCCGGCCTGGGCCTTGATCCGTTGCCAGATTTCCTCGGTGATAAAGGGCATAAACGGGTGGGCCAGACGCAGCACCACTTCCAGCACGCGGATCAGCGTGCGGCGGGTGCCGCGCTGGCGCTCGAGCGGGGCGTTTTCGTCCCAGAGTACCGGCTTGACCAGCTCCAGGTACCAGGCGCAGTACTCGTCCCAGGTGAACTCATACAGCGCCTGCGCGGCCAGGTCGAAGCGGAAGGCGTCGAGTTGACGGGTCACTTCCTGCTCGGTGCGCTGCAGGGCGGAAATGATCCAGCGGTCCACCGGCGACAGCTCGACGGCCTCGCCCTGAACGCCGGTGTCCTGGTTTTCGGTGTTTTCCAGCACGAAGTTGGCGGCGTTCCACAGCTTGTTGCAGAAGTTGCGATAACCCTCGACACGGCCCATGTCGAACTTGATGTCGCGGCCGGTGGAGGCCAGCGCCAGGTTGGTGAAACGCAGCGCATCGGTACCGTAAGCGGCGATACCCTCGGGGAATTCGACGCGGGTCTGCTTGGCGATCTTCTCCGCCAGCTTGGGCTGCATCATGCCGCTGGTGCGTTTTTCCAGCAGGTCGTCGAGGCTGATGCCGTCGACTATGTCCAGCGGATCGAGCACGTTGCCCTTGGACTTGGACATCTTCTGACCCTGGCCATCGCGCACCAGGCCGTGCACATAGACAGTCTTGAACGGGATCTGCCCGGTCAGGTGGGTGGACAGCATGATCATCCGGGCGACCCAGAAGAAGATGATGTCGAAACCGGTGACCAGCACATCGGTGGGATGAAAGGTCTTCAGCTCGGCGGTTTGCTGCGGCCAGCCCAGGGTGGAGAAGGTCCACAGGCCCGAGCTGAACCAGGTGTCGAGCACGTCTTCGTCCTGGCGCAGGTTGGCGTCGCCGAGCTGGTGCTTGGCGCGTACTTCCGCCTCGTCGCGGCCGACATAGACCTGGCCGGCGTCGTCGTACCAGGCCGGGATGCGGTGGCCCCACCAGAGCTGGCGGCTGATGCACCAATCCTGGATATCGCGCATCCAGGAGAAATACATATTCTCGTACTGCTTGGGCACGAACTGGATTTCACCGCTTTCCACCACGGCAATCGCCTTTTCGGCCAAAGGTTTGGTGGAAACGTACCACTGGTCGGTCAACCAGGGTTCGATCACAGTGCCAGAACGGTCGCCTTTAGGGACTTTCAGCGCGTGGTCGTCGATTTTTTCCAGCAGGCCGGCGGCCTCGAAGGCGGCGACGATCTGCTTGCGCGCCACGAAACGGTCGAGACCGGCGTATTCGGCGGGCAGGCGGGCGTCGATCGCGCCATTGACGCTGCCATCGAAATTGAACACCTGGGCACTGGCCAGCACCGCGGCGTTCTTGTCGAAGATGTTCAACAGCGGCAGGTTGTGGCGCTTGCCGACTTCGTAGTCGTTGAAGTCGTGGGCCGGGGTGATCTTCACGCAGCCGGTGCCGAATTCGGGGTCGCAGTAATCGTCGGCGATGATCGGGATACGCCGGCCCAGCAACGGCAGGTCGACAAAGGTGCCGATCAGCGCCTTGTAACGCTCGTCTTCCGGGTGCACGGCCACGGCGGCGTCGCCGAGCATGGTTTCCGGGCGCGTGGTGGCGACCACCAGGTAGGTCTTGCCGTCTGCCGTCTGGTTACCATCCGCCAGCGGGTAGCGCAGGTTCCACAGGTGGCCTTTCTCGTCGTGGTTTTCCACTTCGAGGTCGGAAATGGCGGTATGGAACTTGGTGTCCCAGTTGACCAGGCGCTTGCCGCGGTAGATCAGGCCGTCCTGATGCAGGCGCACAAAGGCTTCCTTGACCGCTTCGGACAAGCCTTCGTCCATGGTGAAACGTTCGCGCGACCAGTCCACCGAGGAGCCCAGGCGGCGGATCTGACGGGTGATGGTGCCGCCCGACTGCTCCTTCCATTCCCAGACTTTCTCCAGGAATTTTTCGCGGCCCAGGTCGTGGCGGCCGATGCCGTCGGCCGCCAGTTGGCGTTCCACCACCATCTGGGTGGCGATACCGGCGTGGTCGGTACCCGGTTGCCACAGGGTGTTGCGGCCCTGCATGCGACGGAAACGGATCAGGGCGTCCATGATCGAGTTGTTGAAACCATGACCCATGTGCAGGCTGCCGGTGACGTTCGGCGGCGGGATCATGATGGTGTATGGCTCACCACTGCCTTGCGGAGCGAAGTAATTGTTCGATTCCCAGGTCTGGTACCAGGAGGATTCGATGGCGTGAGGCTGGTAGGTCTTGTCCATGCGCGGCGGGACCCTATGGGCAACTGATCGGGAAAGCCGGCAAGTATAACGGGGATGATCGCGGGGGCCTAGGCGGGCACCGCGACCCGCGGCCGGTGCCGCCGATCAGGGCTTGCGCTGGGCCAGCAGGCGATCCAGGCGCGCGTCCAGGCGCCGCTTGAGCTCGGCCTCGATCTGCGGCACGAAATCGTCGATTACATCCTGCAGCAGCAGTTGCGCGGCTGCCCGCAGCTCGGTGTTGAGGCGGGCCAGTTCGACCTGGGTGCTGCGCGTGCGCAGCTCACTGGCCGACAGGTCGGCGATGGAAGCCGGATAGGCGGGTGGAGTCGCCGCCGCGGGGGGCGCCGCCGGGCGTGGTGCCGGGGGCAGGGTGCCGGGGCTGACCACCTCCGACAGCAGCGGGATCGAGTCGAGGTCCACCGAGTCGGTCAACAGCGGCGGCTCGGCTTTGACGTCGCCCACCAGGAATTCACGGATCGACTCCAGGTCGTCCAGCAGGTGGGCAGGTTTGTGCGGCGGTTTTGGAGTATCCATCGGTCAATTCAAAGGCGGGACAGGCGGTGATCCTGCAAAGGATAGCCCCCTTCGCGGTAGAAGCGGAAATTCTCCCGCGCGGCGGCGCGGCAGTGCGGCTCTTCGATGACCACCTCGGCGACCCGCGCGAAGCGCTTGAAAAAGCCCGGCACCGCCAGACTCAGGTTGATCAGCAGGTCCTGGTGCGGGCCCGCGTCGTCGCCCAGGCCCAGCACCACCGGGGCCTGATCGTCGAGCTCGGCCGCCCCATGGGGAATGAACGTCTCGGCCCTGAATGTCCACAGGCGAGCGTCCAACGCCTCGCGTTGGGCGGCGTCCTGGCAATGCAGGTAAACGCGGTGACCGAGTCGCCAGGCTTTTTCCGTCAGCTTGCAGGCGAACGCCAGGCGGGCCTGGGGGTCGGCACTGGGCAGGATGTAGAAGTCGACTGAGGTCATGTTGGGTCCAGGGGCGGAGGGGCGTCGCGGCTGCGTCGGGGCGCTGGGCGCCCCGGCGCAAAGGCTCAGGCCTTGACGCGGTCCAGCAGGAACTGGGTCAGCAGCGGCACCGGACGACCGGTGGCGCCTTTTTCCTTGCCGCCGCTGATCCAGGCGGTACCTGCCACGTCCAGGTGAGCCCAGGGGTACTGCTTGGTGAAGCGCGAGAGGAAACACCCGGCGGTGATGGTGCCCGCCTTGGGGCCGCCGATATTGGCGATGTCGGCGAAGGGGCTGTCCAGCTGCTCCTGGTACTCGTCGAACAACGGCAATTGCCAGGCACGGTCGTCGGCGCTGCGGCCGGCGTCCAGCAACTGCTGCACCAGGTCGTCATTATTACCCATCAGGCCCGAGGTATGGCTGCCCAGGGCGACGATGCAGGCGCCGGTGAGGGTGGCGATATCGATCACCGCCTGGGGTTTGAAGCGCTCGGCATAGGTCAGGGTGTCGCACAGCACCAGGCGGCCTTCGGCGTCGGTGTTGAGGATTTCGACGGTTTGCCCGCTCAGGGTGGTGACGATATCGCCGGGGCGGGTCGCGCCGCCGCTGGGCATGTTTTCCGCGCAGGCCAGCAGGCACACCAGGTTGATCGGCAGCTGCATCTCGAGGACCGCGCGCAGGGTGCCGAACACGCTGGCAGCGCCGCACATGTCGTACTTCATCTCATCCATGCCGGCGGCCGGCTTGATGCTGATACCGCCGGTGTCGAAGGTGATGCCCTTGCCCACCAGGGCGAAGGGTTGCTCCGACTTCTTGGCGCCCTGGTACTGCATGACGATCAGGCGCGGAGGTTGCTCGCTGCCCTGGCCGACGGCCAGGAAGGCGCCCATGCCCAAGGTCTTGAGTTGTTTTTCGTCGAGGATTTCGACCTTGAGGTTCTTGTGCGCCTTGCCCAGTTCGCGCGCCTGGTCGGCGAGGAAGCTCGGGTGGCAGAGGTTCGGCGGCAGGTTGCCCAGGTCGCGGGTGAAGGCCATGCCGGCGGCAATCGCCTGGGCCTGTACGGTGGCGCGTTCGACCTCGGCCAGCGAGGCCTTGTCGGTGAGCAGGGTGATTTTCTTCAGGGCGGTGGTCGGGGCTTTCTCGCTCTTGAAACGGTCGAACTGGTACTGCAAGTCTGCCAGGGTCTCCACCAGCAGGCGGGTCTTGGCGTAGCGGTCACGGCCTTTGACCTGCAGGTCGTCGAGGGCCAGCACGGCATCGCCGCCGCCCAGGGTTTTCAGGACGGCGAGCACGGCACCGGCGGTCTTGCGCAGTTGCCGGTCGGAGAGTTCGCTGTCCTTGCCCACGCCCACCAGCAACAGGCGTTCGGCCTTGAGCTTGGCCGGGCTGTGGATCAGCAGGGTCTGGCCGACCTTACCGGCCAGGTCGCCGCGCTTGAGCAGGGTGGACAGCGCGCCGTCACTGGCGCTGTCGATGCGCGCGGCGGCGGCGCCGAGCGTGCCGCCTTCCCCGATCGCCACCACCAGGGTGGCGGTCTTAAGGGTTTCCAGGCTGGCGCTTTTGACGATGAATTCCATGATGAGCTGTCCCCAAGACAAAGAGTCGCTATTGCAGGATAATGCCGAACATTTTTTTGATGGCCCGTCTTAGACGGGCCGGCAACATAGCGGCTAGTTTGAGCGTAGCCGCCTGAGCCTGACAACCCTGGAGTGTCTGGTTTGATCGTCTTCCGTTACCTGTCCCGAGAGCTGCTGGTCACCCTGAGCGCGGTCAGTGCCGTGCTGCTGGTCATCATCATGAGCGGGCGTTTTATCAAGTACCTGGCGCAGGCGGCGCAAGGAGCACTCGATCCCGGCGTATTGCTGATGATCATGGGCTTTCGCCTGCCGGGTTTCCTGCAGCTGATCCTGCCCCTGGGGCTGTTCCTCGGCATCCTGCTGGCCTACGGGCGCCTGTACCTGGACAGCGAGATGACGGTGCTCTCGGCCACCGGCATGAGCCAGCAGCGCTTGACGGGCTATACCCTGCTGCCGGCCGCCCTGGTGGCACTGCTGGTCGCCTGGTTGAGCCTGGGCCTGGCCCCCCAGGGTGTGGCGCAGGTGGCGCAGATCCTCAATCAGCAGGACGCCCTGACCGAGTTCGATACCTTGGTACCGGGGCGTTTCCAGGCCCTGAAAAACGGTTCGCGGGTTACCTATACCCAGTCCATGGCCGAGGATCGCAGCGCCCTGGGCGGCATCTTTATCTCGGAGAAACGCCTGTCGCGGGACGGCGACAAGGAGCGCGGTATCACCGTGCTGGTGGCTGAGAGCGGCCGTCAGGAGATCCAGCCGGACGGCAGCCGTTACCTGATCCTGGAAAACGGCTACCGCTACGACGGCAATCCCGGGAAAGCCGATTACCGGGCCATCCAGTACAAAACCTATGGCGTGCTGTTGCCGAAACCGGAAGTCAGTGGCGAAATCAGCGACCGCGAGGCGGTTCCGACGCGGGATCTGATCGGTAGCGTCAACCCGCGGCACCAGGCTGAGCTGCAATGGCGCTTGTCGCTGCCATTGCTGGTGTTCGTGGTCACCCTGCTGGCGGTGCCGCTGGCGCGGGTCAATCCGCGGCAGGGGCGTTTCCTCAAGCTGTTGCCGGCGATCCTGCTGTACATGGCCTACCTGGCGCTGCTGATTGCGGCGCGAGGTGCGTTGGACAAGGGCAAGATCCCTATGAGCCTGGGCTTGTGGTGGGTACACGGGCTGTTCCTGATGATTGGCCTGGCATTGCTGTATTGGGAGCCCCTGCGGCTGAAATGGCAAAGTCGTCGCGCGCCGCGGGAGCTGGCTCATGGTTAAGCTGGATCGTTACATCGGTACCCAGGTGCTGTTCGCCATCCTTACCGTGCTGGGCATCATCGTAAGCCTGGCCCTGTTGTTCGCCTTTATCGACGAGCTGGGCGACCTGGACGATGCCTACAGCCTGAAGGAAGTGGCGTACTACGTGATGCTGACCACGCCGCGGCGGGTCTATGAAATGCTGCCGATGGCCGCCCTGATCGGCTGTCTGATTGGCCTGGGCAGCCTGGCCAGCAGCAGCGAGCTGACCATCATGCGCGCGGCCGGGGTGTCCCTCGGGCGTATCGTCTGGGCGGTGATGAAGCCGATGCTGGCGCTGTTGCTGGTCGGTATCCTGATCGGCGAGTACCTGGCGCCCTGGAGCGAAAACCAGGCCCAGGCCGGGCGAGCCATGGCCCAGGGCGGCGGTGATGCGCAGAGCGCCAAACGCGGCCTCTGGCACCGTCAGGGCGACGAGTTCGTGCATATCAACGCCGTGCAACCCAACGGCGTGCTGTTCGGCGTGACCCGTTACCAGTTCGACGACCAGCGTCACATGCTGTCGTCCAGCTTCGCCAAACGTGCCCATTACCAAGGCGACCATTGGCAGTTGGAGGAGGTGACCACTACCGTCTTCCGCGGCCGCACCACCGAAGTCATCGACGCACCCAGCGAGCCCTGGGCGGTCGAGCTGAATCCGCAATTGCTCGGCACCGTGGTGCTCGAGCCTGAGGCGTTGTCGGTAACCGGTCTGTGGGGGTATATCCATTACCTGGCCGACCAGGGGCTGAACAACGGGCGTTACTGGCTGGCGTTCTGGACCAAGGTGCTGCAACCCTTGGTGACGGCGGCGCTGGTGCTGATGGCGATTTCCTTCGTCTTCGGCCCGCTGCGCTCGGTGACCCTGGGCCAGCGGGTCTTCACCGGCGTGCTGGTGGGCTTCGTGTTCCGCATCGCCCAGGACCTGCTGGGCCCGTCCAGCCTGGTATTCGGTTTTTCACCGCTGTTCGCCGTGCTGGTGCCGGCGGGCATCTGTGCCCTGGCCGGGGTCTGGTTGCTGCGCCGAGCGGGTTGAGTCGCTGTAGGCGGGCCGGCGCAGCGCCGGCCCGGCGGCGTCACTTCTTGTGGATGTTTTTCGGCAACTGCACGATCAGGCTGTCGGAATAGCGGTCATGCCAGCTGAGTTTGTCCTTGTCCCAGAGCATCCAGAGAAAGCCCAGTCCCAGGCATAGCCAGGAGCCGATGGCGATCACGAACCGCAGCAAGGCCTGAACCAGGCTAATGGCGCTGCCGTCGCGGTTCTGCACCCGCAGGTTCCACACCTGCATGCCCAGGGTCTGCCCGCCGTGGGTCCAGAACTTGGCAAAAAAGCCGAACAGGCTCAGCAGCAGCAGGCTGGACAGCAGCGGGTCGCCGTCCAGCGCGCCCGCATCGGACCATTGCTTGAGCTGGGCTTCGCCGTAGATGCCCATCTGCACCAGCTTGTAGGCGAAGGTCACGACCAGCAGCAAGGCCGTACACAGCAGAACGTCATAGAACAGGGCCGCCAGTCGGCGAACCAGTCCGGCGGCAGGGAAATCGCCCTGGGGGCGCAGCAGGGGGTGGGGCATGATGGGGCTTCGCAGGTGGGAAACAGGCCGCTATCTTACCGGGAGAGCGTACTGCAGGCACAAAAAAGCCCCTGCTGTCGCCAGCAGGGGCCTTTTCGACTGAGTGCTTCAGCTTACAACTTGGACTTGGTCCGCCTGCATGCCTTTTTGACCTTGCACTGCAACGAAACTAACGCGCTGGCCTTCTTTCAGACTCTTGAAGCCGTTGCCTTCGATTGCACGGAAGTGCACGAACAGATCAGGACCGCTCTCCGGAGTGATAAAACCAAAACCTTTTTCGTCGTTAAACCACTTGACGGTACCGTTCTGACGATTCGACATATTCTTATTTCCTTGGAACTAGAGTTGATGACAGCCTCTTTCAACTGGCTGTACTGGACTGGTTGCAGAGAGTAAGAAACATCGAACGGGATGTAGCAAATCTACAGAGGATCTACTGCACCAGGTCACGATTCAATGCGACCCATGCAAACACAGTGAAGAAACTCTACGCCAACTCCTGGCGAAAAAACAACCCCCGGCAAGGCCTGGGGAGAAGGGCGCGCGAGCAGCGTTTTTAAGGGGCGTACAGGTGTTCAGCTGACGCTTTACACCTTCGGTTTCGCCTGGTTCAAGGCACGCGTATCGGGCGGCAACGCTCCGCGCCCAGAGCTTCCGGTCCTGAGAGGGGGAAGTGTGGGCGTGGCCCAGGGGGAAGTTGCACTTGGATGACGGAGCAATGGCACGAAAGTTATTCTTCGGCCACGAAAAAACCCGCCGAAGCGGGTTTTGCGGATCATCTTCGATATCCGTATCGAAGTGCCTTCCTGGCGCGATCATTCGTCCCTGAGTTGCCCGAGCACTTCCTGTGCTGCAGTCCGTAAGAGCTAGAATACCTATACGGGGAAAGGCGCACCAGCGTGGATCGACCTCTCTGCGTGTAAGCTTTTGACTATAGAAGGGCGTAGCGCAGGACGGGACTCGGGCGGCGTTACGCTTTTCCCAATACGTTGTCCTGGGAGGCCAGCCCCGATGCGCACCGCATCCCGCTTTATGCCCCGCCGTAGCGTGACGGCGAATCCATGGTACTGGGCTCCATCGTTCTGGGGCCTGCTGGCCTTGGTAGCCGGAGTCCTGGCCTGGGCTCGGCCCTGGCACTTGGTTGGGACAGTTGCTGCGGTCACGACCGGGGTCGTGGCGGCCTGGCTGATGCAGCGTCGTGAGGCAAAACGTCTGCAGCAGCTGGCGGCCCAGCGGCCCGGCGAGTCATTGTGCAGTTTCACCCGCGCCTTTGCCTGGCGGAAAATCGACACCTGGATCATTCGCGCGGTCTACGAAGAGCTGCAGGAATATTTGCAGGGAGCGGGCGGATTTCCGCTACGCGCACAGGACCATCTGCTACGGGATCTGGGGCTCGATGCAGAGGAGGTGGATCTTTATGTGGTGGAGGCAATAGCCAAGCGCACTGGGCGCAGCCTGCAGCACTACGAGCGCAATCCCTATTTTGGCAAGGTTGAGCAGGTGGCGGACCTGGTATTGTTCTTCGCCGCCCAGCCCAAAGCTTGACGGATGCACCCCGGCGGGCTGCCGCTGGACGTCGCGCGGAGACCGCCCTACTACGCCTTGTTCGCCGACCTCGCCCAGGATAATCGGCCTGCAGTCAGCAGGCGGGTTACGCCCCATGCGGCCCGTCAGGCCAATCGCGGTCTGGAGGCGCAACAAACATAACGCTGCTGCCTCGCGGGCGGTTGAGCCGGGTAGACTGTGCATCGACCGTACCGTCTCGTTACCACGCGCACTGCTCCCTTCTTCTTCGCCGAGCTTCTGCATGAACCTAGCCTTGCCGCCACTCGCGGCCTATCAGCACGCCCTCGACTTGCATGGTTTCGTTGCGGACCCCGCCCAGCGGCGCGCGGCCGAGGCCTTGCAGCAGTGCCACGATGCAGTGCACCGGAAGGGGGCGGCCGCCGTCAGCGGCGTCTACCTGTGGGGTGCGGTCGGTCGCGGCAAGACCTGGTTGATGGACCGTTTTTACCAGAGTTTGAAGGTGCCGGCGCGGCGCCAGCACTTCCACCATTTTATGAGCTGGGTGCACCAGCGGCTGTTCCAGCTGACCGGAACCGCCGACCCCTTGCGTGCCTTGGCCCAGGGGTTGAGCGAAGAGGTGCGGGTGTTGTGCTTCGATGAGCTGTTCGTCAGCGACATCGGCGACGCGATCATCCTTGGGCGGCTGCTGCAGCTGATGTTCGAGCAAGGGGTGGTGCTGGTGGCCACGTCCAATCAGCCGCCTGAGCAGTTGTATGCCGAGGGGTTCAACCGGGACCGTTTCGTGCCGGCCATCGCGGCCATCCAGCGCTGCATGCAGGTGGTGGCGGTCGATGGCGCGCAGGACCATCGCCTGCATCCCGGTGAGGCGCATAAGCGTTACTGGCTGTCTCAACCCGATACTGCCAGTGCCTTGGGTGCGGTGTTCGACCGCTTGGCTGCAGGGCAGCCGCCGTGCGATGCGCCCGTCGAGTTGGCTCATAGGCCCGTGGCGGTGATCCGCCGTAGCGAGACGATTATCTGGTGCCGTTACGCCGATCTCTGCGAGCAGCCGTTGGCGGCCTACGACTTCATTGCCCTATGCGATCAATTCAGCGCCGTGCTGCTCAGCGAGGTGCCGGCGCTAAGCGCGTGCCAGCGCACGGCGAAAATTGCCCGGGGTACCGAGGATGGAGTCGAGCGGGTGGCGGCCGGGGAGCGGGAGTTGCCCCGGCTCTCGGTGCATGACGACGGCGTGCGGCGGTTTATCGCGCTGGTCGACGAGTGCTACGACCGCCATATCCCCCTGTACCTGGAGGCGGCGGTGGCCTTGGAGCAGCTGTACACCGAGGGGTACCTGGCCTTTGCCTTCCGCCGTACCCTGAGCCGCTTGCAGGAAATGCAGCTGCAGCGTTTTGGCGCCGATGCCGCTGTCAGGGCACAAGGCCGCCCTTAGGCGACGTGGACACTGTGCGCGCGGCAACGCGGCGCGTGCGGGTAGTGTCCACAGGCCCTAGTTAACGTCGAGCATCGGGTCGGACTGCGAGCGCACGGGAGCGACCCGCGCGCCGAAGCGGCCACGGTACTCACTGGGCGAGAGCCCGGTGATCTTCTTGAAGGTCGCGCGAAACGCTCCGGGGTCCTGGTAGCCCACGGTCCAGGCGATATGCTCGACTGTACCTGTGCTGAACTCGAGCATCTGCCGGGCTTTGCCCACGCGCACGTGCTGGCAGTACTCGGTGGGTTTGAGGCCGGTGGCGCTGCGAAAGCGGCGCAGCAAGGTGCGTTCCTCCAGGCATGCCAGCGCCGCCATGGCGGCGAGCGAAACGTCCACCGCGCCATTGCCGTGCAACCAGTGCTGCACCTTGAGCACCGCGGCGTCGCCGTGGTTGAGCAAGGGCGCGAAGTGACTGCCGCACTGCGCGGCGCTGTCACGGTGTTCGATCATCAAAAAGCGCGCGGTGCGGCTGGCGATGCTGGGCCCGAGCACGCGATCCACCAGGCGCAGCCCCACCTCGGCCCAGGCCATCAGGCCGGCGCTGGTGAGGATGTCGCCATCGTCGATCAAGGCCCGGTCGGCGTCGACCTTGAGCCTGGGGAAACGCAGGGCGAGGGCCTGTGCGTGGGTCCAGTGGGTGGTGACGGTACGGCCGTCGAGTAGCCCGGTCTCGGCCAGCAGGTAGGCGCCCAGGCAGACCGCACCCAGGGTCGCGCCACTCGCATGCTGCTGGCGCAGCCACTGCGCCAACTGTTCGAGCACCGCTGCGCCTGGCAGCCCGGCGAGTGAGGGGGGGATCAACACGGCGGCCAGTGGGCTGTCGTGCTCCGGCAGGCTGTCGAAGCTGCGCTGCAGGGTTGTCAGGTCGTTGCCGAAGCTCCAGTGGCTGATGCGCAACCGGGGTAGTGTCCCGGACGCTTCTTCGCCAGCGATGCGTTGCGCCACCCCGAGCAGGTCGGTCAAACCATGCACCGCGGCCATCTGGGCGCCGGGATATACCAACAGGCCAATCTCATTGACCGGTTGTGCGCTGCCCATTGTCATTTCTCCCCTGCTGATTGTCGGTCCGGCCCATCCTCGGTCGCCGTTGAGCCCGGGATACTGGATCTCACACACAGCATCCCTTGAGGCAACCGAAATGTCCAAACAAGCGCTTATCCTGGTCGATATCCAGAACGATTACTTCCCCACCGGTAAATGGCCGCTGGAGGGCGTCGAAGCGGCTGCCGATAACGCGGTACGCGTCCTGCAGGCCTGCCGGCGGGCCGGTAACCTGGTGGTGCATATCCGCCACGAGGCCGAGGCGGACGACGCGCCGTTCTTTGTCGCGGGTTCGGTGGGCGCGCAGCTCCACGAGAAAGTGCTGAACCAAGGCGACGAAGTGGTGGTGGTCAAGCATTTTATCAATGCCTTTCGCGAGACCGGGCTCAAGGCGCTGCTCGACCAGCAGGGCGTCGAAGAGCTGGTGATCGCCGGCAGCATGAGCCATATGTGCATCGACGGCATCACCCGCGCGGCGGTGGATTACGGTTACCCCACCCGCGTCATCCATGACGCCTGCGCGACGCGCGACTTGCAGTTCAAGGGTGTCACTGTGCCCGCCGTCCAGGTCCATGCGGCCTTTATGGCAGCCCTGGAATTCGGTTACGCCCAGGTGCTGTCCACCGCGGATTATCTGGCCGCGTGCTGAGATTTCCGGGCCATCAGCACTTCGCTGGATATCCTCCCGCGCGTGACGCCCCAACTTGGGGCAGGTGGGGATCAGGGCTGGGGAATGTCCCTGATTTCGGTGGCCTGGGACCAGACCACTTGCCACTGGCCTTGGCGTCGTTCGTAGATATCGGTGTGCCAGAATTGGCCCGGCGGCAGCGGGTGCCCACCGAACACCAACTCCAGCCTGGCCTGGTAGCGGATACAGGCACTGTCACCCTGCAGCCGCACCGTCATGCGGCCGGGTTCCCACTGGCGGTAATCGATATGTCCGTTGGCGATGGCGCCCAGGTACTGCGCCTTGGACAGCGCCGCGCCGATTGGCGTGATCAGTTGGAAGTCGTCGGCGTGCAGCGCAGCGGCGGTGGCGATATCGGCGGTCACCAGGGCACGTAACCGCTGGCGTTCGAGGGTGCGAATCTGTTCGGCTGGGTCGTCGCATAGCGCGTCTGGGGTGGGCAGGGGCATGGGCATCCTTGTCGCCTACGGCGCGGGCGGTCGCTTGAAAAAAGCACCTTAGGTTTTCCACCTGGACCTGTCCACCGGGTTCAGCGGACAGGGCGATCCGGTGGCGTTCTGGCGCACCCAAGCGGCGGACAGGGCCGCGATGCCAGCACCGGCGCACGCTCCCCGCCACGTGAAGGCGGGAATCCCGCCGTGGCTGGACATTGCCATGCGGCACCCGGTCGTCGCACTAGACGCCGGGTTGATAGGTGTTAGCCCCATGGGGGGCGGCGAGAAAGGCCGGCAGCTTTTCTGCACGGGCGGAAAAGGCCTGCAGGCGCGGGTAGTTCGCCGCCGGGACCCGATCGGCAATCATCTGTTGGGTAAAGTGCCAGGCCACGGCCAGGCTGATCCCCGCTTGGTCCAGAGGGATGCCCTGGGCCGCCGCCGGCTGCCGTTCCAGCCAGGCCTCGAGCAAGTCGTAGGCCGCCAGCAACTGGCCCGTCACCCGGTCGAGCCAGGGCTCATGACGTTTTTCGGCAGGCCGCAGATTGCGTTCATAGACGATTTGCACGCTTTTCTCGCAGGCGACCAGGGCCAGGCCGATGATCTGCAACGCCTGCAGGCGCTGTCCGAGCGCCTTGGGCATCAGGCTGTTGGCGGGGGCGGTCAGTGCCTCGGCGTACTCGAGGATCAGGGTGGAGTCCATCAGCAGGGTGCCGTCGTCGCAGACCAGCGACGGGGCCTTGACCACCGGGTTGATCCGCTGGAATTCGGCGAAGGTACTGAAGACCGACAGCGAGCGGTGTTCGAAGGGCAGTTTCAGCAGCTGCAGGGAAATCGCCACACGGCGGACATAGGGCGAATCGAGCATGCCAATCAGTTGCATGGGTGTTCCTTTTAGGTGCGCCTGCGTTGGGATGCGTTCTATATGCCATAAACCCTCTGGGGCATACCAGACTGGCCGCTATCGCTCGCCAGGCGTGCGCGCCGACGTCTTAAGGATTGCCTGCTAGGCTGTGCGGGTGATGGGTCTTTTCCAGGGATGTAGTCCCCATGATTACTGCGGAAACCGTGTTTCTGGTCGTCGATGACGCCGAGACCATGCGTAAGATCAATAGCAGTCAGCTGGAACGGCTCGGTGCCCGGCATATCCTGCTTGCCAACAACGGCATGGAGGCGCTTGCGTTACTGCGCTCGCACAAGGTGAACGTGGTCGTCTCCGACTGGAATATGCCGGTCATGGATGGCCTGTCGCTGCTCCGTGAGGTGCGCAGCGACCCTCGCCTGGCCCCGCTGCCCTTTATCATGGTCACCGCGGAAAACTCGCAGGCGCAGATTACCGATGCCATCGCGGCGGGGGTCAGCAGCATTTTGATCAAGCCCTACACCGCGCAGGACCTGGCCCAACGTATCACCCGCGCCATGGCCCATAGGCCGCGGGTCCTGCCGCCTACACTGGTCGTCCCCAAAGAGTCGAGCCCGGCACCTGAGCCAAGCACGCGGCCGACCTTGCTGGTGGTGGACGACCTGCCGGACAACCTGGCGTTGATTGCGGACCTGTTCAAGCAGGACTATCGGGTGCTCGCAGCGCGGGATGGACGTGGCGCGCTGGCAATTTGCACCTCGAAGACGCCTCCAGACCTGATACTGCTGGATGTGATGATGCCGAACATGAACGGCTTCGAGCTGGCCCAGCACCTGCGCAGCCACCCCGATGCCAGTCGAATTCCGGTGATCTTCATTACGGCGATGACCGACCAGGCGGCGCAAATCCGGGCGTTGGAACTGGGTGCGATAGATTTCGTCAGCAAGCCTGTCGATCCCAAGGCGTTGCATCTGCGGGTCGTCAACCAGTTGCGCCTGGTGGA
Organism: Pseudomonas sp.; assembly: GCF_040514055.1. Taxonomy (GTDB): domain Bacteria; phylum Pseudomonadota; class Gammaproteobacteria; order Pseudomonadales; family Pseudomonadaceae; genus Aquipseudomonas. Next base: position 8,605 of record NZ_JBEVDL010000053.1, on the reverse strand, counting down.
GCAACACAAGGTGTTGCAGCAGGAGTACGACAATATGCTGGATCTGGAGCGTCTGCGAGAGGATGCGACCAGTATGTCCCGGCACGACCTCAAGGCGCCGCTGTGCAATATCGTGGGACTGGTGGAAGGCCTTCTCGAGGGCGGTAACCTATTGCCAGGCCAGGTGAAAATACTGGAAACCCTGCAGGGCGATGGCCAGAGCCTGCTGGGTATGCTCGACCTGGCTGGCGAGCTGTACAAGATCGAAACCGGCCGTTTCACGTTGCGGCCCGTGCCTGTCGACCTCCTGGCGACAGCGCGGCGCTTGTGCGAGTCGGCTCGATTGGCGTACCGGGTCAAGGAGTTGACCATTGAACTGGTGGCCGATGACGCCTTCGAGCTGGGGTCGGTGCGGGCCAGCGCCGATGAGTTGCTGTGCTTCTCGCTGCTGAACAATTTACTGAAGAACGCCTGTGAGGCCGCCCCTGTCAGCGGGCGAGTGCGCTTGGCGCTGAGTCGAGGGTCGCACCTCGAGTTGACCATGGAGAATCAACCCGCGGTGCCCGCGGCCTTCCGTCCGCACTTCTTCGAAAAATATGCCAGCCACGGCAAGGCGGGCGGCAGTGGCTTGGGTACCTATTCGGCGAAACTGCTGGCGCAGGCCCAGCAGGGCAGCCTGAGTCTGGAGGTGGACGATGAGGCGAACCTCACACGTTTGCGCCTGCTGCTTCCGCTGCTGGCACCAGGTGCAGCATGAGCCGCTGGACCGGCTTAGTTATACGGATAGAGGCGCCACCTTTTGAACCCGATAGCCATTGCGGTGGCCAGGCAATCGGGCGGGGTTCAAGCGATGCTCAGCGGAGCTGCAAAGGCTTCGGGAGTCATCGAATTTGAGACTAGGCTTGCATGGGTCCGGGCGCCACTGTGCGGGTCGTCGCTTATTCAGTTGGCGCGGAGTCGTTCAACATGATCAGTACACAAGGTCACTTTCAACCCGCGACCGTGCTGGTGGTCGACGATACGCCGGACAACCTGATGCTGATGACCGACCTGCTCAAGGACAGGTACCGGGTCAAGGCGGCCAACAGTGGCGAGAAAGCCCTGCGTATCCTGCAGGGGGACGTACTGCCGGACTTGATTCTGCTCGACATCATGATGCCTGGCCTGTCGGGCCTCCAAGTGGCCGAGCAGCTCCAGCAGGACCCGCGCACCCGCGCTATCCCGGTGATCTTCCTTACCGCCATGGCGGCGGTGGAGGACGAAATTCATGGGCTCGAGCTGGGTGCAGTCGATTACATCACCAAACCCATCAGCCCGCCACGCGTTCTGGCGCGGATAGATACCCAGCTGAAACTCAAAGCCGCCGCGGATTTCTTGCGCGATCAGAACGACTTTCTCGAGCAGGAAGTCCAGCGCCGCACCCGCGAGGTGATGGCCATCCAGGATGTGACCATTCAGGCCATGGCGTCCCTGGCGGAGACCCGCGACAACGAGACCGGCAACCACATTCGCCGCACCCAGAACTACGTCAAACTGTTGGCCGAACTATTGTGCGAACACCCGCGCTTCCGCAGCTTCCTCACCGAGGAAACCATCGGCGTGCTGTTCAAGTCGGCGCCGCTGCACGACATCGGCAAGATCGGCATCCCCGATTACATCCTGCTCAAGCCAGGTCGTTTCACCCCGGAAGAGTTCGAGATCATGAAGACCCACACCACCCTGGGGCGTGATGCCATCCAGCATGCCGAGGACCAGCTGGGCATTTCGGTGGACTTCCTGCGCCTGGCCAAGGAGATCGCCTACAGCCACCAGGAAAAATGGGATGGCAGTGGCTACCCCGAGGGCCTGGCCGCCGACGCCATTCCCATCAGCGCCCGGCTGATGGCGGTGGCGGATGTCTACGACGCCCTGATCAGCCGCCGGGTGTACAAGCCCGGCATGCCCCACGAACAGGCCGTGGAGATCATTCGCCAAGGGCGCGGCTCGCACTTCGATCCCGATATCTGCGATGCCTTTCTGTCCGCCACCGAGCAGTTCCGTGCCATTGCCGAGCGCTTCACCGACAGCGACCAGGATATGGCCAGGCAACGAGCGGCCCTGGAGCATATCGCCCAGGAGCCCTGAGCCCGGCACCCCAGCGCACTAGACAAGGAGCTCTTCGATGAGCGTGCTTACCCTGCTTGAACCTCTTGGACTGCGGCACAAGCTGGTACTGGGGTTCGCCGCACTGCTGACGTTGGCCCTGGCGCTCGGGGTGCAGAGCCTACGCACCCAGGCCACGCTGACGTACGATCTGGAGCAGCTCTATAGCAGGGATTTGGTCGGCGCCCTCCATATGCACGAGGCGCGGGTACAGTTACCCCATATCGTGCAGGCGCTGCACCGGTCCGTTGCCACCAGCAACGCCGAGGTGCGCGGTGATGCCCTCAAGCAGCTGCAGGGTGCTCGGCAACGCCTGCGGGAAGAATTGGCCCTGGCCAAAGGAACGCTCTGGCGACCCGAGAACCTGGCCCGGATGGCGGAGCTCGAACTGCTGCTCGAACGCCACCAACAGACCGCTGAGGAAGCTTTGCAGCTGACCGGACAGGGCCGCCATGGGCAGGCGCAGTTGCTGCTCAACAGCGATGAATTCGAGCTGCTCGACGCTCGCGCTGATGCGTTGCTGGAGCATATCGCGCAAATCAAGCAGACCGCACTGCGCGACCTGGTCGTGCAGATCTCCGCCTATGCCAGGCAGAGCAGCATGCTCACCTACACCCTGCTGCTGGGCGGCCTGGCACTGGCGTTGCTTCTGTCCTGGTTGGTCAGCCAGTCGATTCGCAACCCGCTCGAACGGGTGCGCCGAGCCGTGGATCAGTTGGCGGCGGGGCAGCTGGATCGACCCATTCCCCATGTCGATATGCACAACGAAACCGGCGATCTGGCTCGGGCCATCGCCACGCTGCAGCTGGAGGCGCGCCAGCTCGAGCGGCAGCGCAGGATCAAGGCCCAGGTATCGCTCCTGCAGGTCGACTTGCAGCTGGCAGAGACACCGGAGGAGCTGGCGCGGGCCTTTTTCGGCCGTATCGCGCCGCTATTTGGTGTCTGTCAGGGCGCGCTCTACTGCCTGCACGAGCGGTCGAGCAGTTTGCAACTGGTGGGCAGCTACGCCACCGATCCTGAGCACCCGCTGGCTAGCCGGGTCGCCCTGGGCGAGGGACTGCTTGGCCAGTGCGCGGTCGATCGGCAGCCGCGTCAGCTGGCGGGGCTGCCGGAGCCGTTCTGGCACGTGCGTGCGCAACTGGGGGTGGCCCCGGCCAGCCACCTGCTGGTGCAGCCGGTGCTGCGTGGCGAGCGCCTCCTCGGTGTACTGGAACTGGCCGGCTTTCACCCGCTGGAGGAGAACGAGGCCCTGCTGCTGCAGGAAATGTTGCCGCGGCTGGCCGGCTCCATGGCGATCATGGAGCGCAGCGAGGTGGCCAAGACCCTGCTCCAGGAAACGCGTCGCCAGGCCGATGAAATGGGCGCGCAAACCCTGCAGCTGGAGCGACAGTCGCACGAACTGGAGGTCCAGCAGAGCGCCCTGCGTGCCACCGAGGCCTGGTATCGCGGGATCATCGAGGCGGCGCCAGACGGCATGCTGGTGGTCGGGGCCGACGGGAGGATCCTGATGAGCAACCCGCAACTGGACAGCCTGTTTGGCTACCCGGCGGGCGAGCTGATCGGTGAGTCCATCGAGCGCCTGGTGCCGGAGGCCGCTCGAGGCAAGCATGTGGCGCTGCGCAACGGTTTTATTGCCCAGGGCACAACCCGGCAGATGGGCGCCAACCTCGATGACCTGCAAGGGGTACGCAAGGACGGCAGCCTGTTCTCGGTGGAAATCGGCCTGTCGCGCCTGCCGACCCTGGAGGGGCGTGGCACCTGCGTGTGTGTTTCGGTCCGTGACGTCAGTGAACGCAGGGCCATGGGGGCCAAGCTGCGCACGGCCAGTGATCGCTTGACCTTGGCGCAGGAGGCCGGTGACATCGGCCTGTTTGACGTTGATTTCGTCACTGGCCATGACTACTGGACGCCCCAGCTGGAAAAGATGTTCGGCATCGAGCCGGGTGGATTCGGGGGAACGATGGCGCACTGGAAGGCATTGCTGCATCCCGACGATGCGGAAGCGGCCGATAATGCCTATGCGCAGGCGGTCGCCAGCGGTGCCGATCGCTTCGAGCTCGACTTCCGTATCGTGCGACAGAACGACGGCGCAGTACGTACCTTCAAGTCCCTCAGCCGTTTCACCCGTGCCCCTGACGGCACGCCGCTGCGCGCGACCGGAGTCAACATTGACGTCACCGAGCTCAGCGAGGCCCGTGCGGTGGCCGAGGAAGCCACCCAGGCCAAGAGCGAGTTCCTCGCCAATATGAGCCACGAGATCCGCACGCCGATGAACGCCATCATCGGCATGAGTCATCTGGCACTGCGTACCGAACTGGATAGCCGCCAGCGCAACTACATCGAGAAAGTGCATCGCTCGGCGGAAAACCTGCTGGGGATCATCAACGACATCCTCGATTTCTCCAAGATCGAGGCCGGCAAGATGGACCTGGAGGTCATTCCCTTTCATCTTGAAGATGTGCTGGAGAACGTTGCCAGCATGATTGGCCTACGCGCGGAGGATAAAGGCCTGGAGCTGCTGTTCAATACGGCGGTCGACCTGCCGACCGCGCTGATCGGCGATCCGCTGCGTCTGGGCCAGGTGCTGATCAACCTCGGCAACAACGCGGCGAAGTTTACCGAGCAGGGCGAGATCGTGATGGGCGTGGAGCCGCTGAGCGATGATGGCGACCGGCTGGAGTTGCATTGCTGGGTGTCCGACAGTGGTATCGGCATGAATGCCGAGCAGTGCGAGCGGTTGTTCCAGTCCTTTAGCCAGGCTGACAGTTCGATCACCCGCAAGTACGGCGGCACGGGTCTCGGTCTGGCCATCTCCAAGCGCCTGGTGGAGCTGATGGGTGGGCGTATTTGGGTGGACAGCGTGCCAGGACAGGGCTCCACCTTTCATTTCACGGTTGCGCTGGGGCGTCAGCGCGAGGCGCCACCGCGACGCATGTTCACCCTCGACGAGCTGCTCGGCGTGCGCGCCTTGGTGGTGGACGACAACGCCAGCGCGCGCGAGATCCTGTATGGCATGGCCAGCAGTTTTGGTGTCGAGGTGGATGTGGCCGACAGCGGCCGCGCGGCCCTGGCGCTGTTGGCCGAGGCCGAACGCAAGGCGTTGCCCTACGACCTGGTGTTGATGGACTGGCGTATGCCGGGCATGGATGGGGTGGAGACGGTGCGCCAGATGCGGGCGGCCAACCCGGTTCAGACGCCGTCGGTGATCATGGTTACCGCCTTTGGCCGCGAAGAGGTGCGCGAGCAGGCCGGCTTGCGCGGTGTGGAGCTGCCGATCGTGCTGACCAAGCCGGTGACGCCCTCCACCCTGCTGGAGGCCTTTGGTAGTGCGTTGGGCAAGGCGCCGGCGATCGATACCCGTGCAGTCGAGCGCTGCGGCGAAAGCGCCAGCGCCACGGCCAGCCTGCGCGGCGCGCGCCTGCTGCTGGTGGAAGATAACGAGTTGAACCGAGAGCTGGCCTGCGAGCTGTTGCAGGACGCGGGCATCGAGCTGAGTCAGGCCGTTGATGGTCAGGAGGCCCTGGATCTGCTGGCGCGCGACGGCGATTTCGACGGCGTGCTGATGGACTGCCAGATGCCGGTGATGGATGGCTATACCGCCACCGAGCGGATCCGCCAACAGCCGTGCTTCGCCGCGCTGCCGGTGATCGCCATGACGGCCAACGCCATGGCCGGGGACCGTGAGCGTGCGCTGGCCAGCGGCATGAACGACCATATTGCCAAGCCGCTGCATGTGGCGACCATGTTCGCCACTCTGGCCAAGTGGATCAAGCCGAGCGCCAACCGCCTGGCCGTGGTCGCCAAGGAGCCTGCGGCTGCGCTGGTCGCTGGCCTGCCCACCACCCTGGAGGGTATCGATCAGGACGCCGGGCTGGCCACCTGCATGGGGCGCAGTGAGCTGTATCGGCGCTTGTTACGCAAGTTTTACACCAGCAATACGGATTTCGCCGGGCAATTCCAGGCCGCACTGACGGACGCCGACCCGACGGCGGCGGCCCGGCTCGCCCATAGCTTGCGCGGAACCGCCGGTAATATTGGCGCAAAATCGGTGGCCCAGGCGGCTACCGACCTGGAGCAGCTCTGCCTGGCAGGCACGCAGGGCGATCCGCTACAGGCCCTGGCCGAACTCGAGCGGTGCCTGGTTCCGGTCTTGGGCGCGCTGGCGGGTTTGCTTGAGGAAAGCCCCGCGCCGAAACTGTCCATGGAGCAGGCAGCCCCCGAGCTGCAGGCGCATCTGGCCAGGCTCAGAAGTCTGTTGGCCGACAGCGATACTGCCGCCGTCGATCTGCTGCACGCGTTGCGTGAGCGGGCCCTGGATCCACACCTGGCCGAACGCCTGACCCGTGTCGCGCAGCAAGTCGAGCATTTCGATTTCGACCGGGCGCTGGCGTTGTTGGAGGATTGAGATTGCTCGGCGGCCAGGGGCGCCCGCAGCTCAGGGCAGTACGCCTGGTTGTGAGCCTCTTGTATGAGCCTGATCATTGGGGGGCCCACTAGGCGAACGTCCAGCGTGACCCTTGATTTGCGTTACGCCACGTTTACGCCAGGCATAAATAAAGGCCTTGATGATCAAGGCCTTTCTTTGGAGCTGTGGTGTACGGGGGAGACTCGAATAATAGCATGGCTTAATTAATATGTTTTTTATGTAAGTACACTTCTATGTTGTACCATGAAGTGTACTTACTGGTTGTATCCATTAAGGACTGCTGTCGATGGAGAATGTATCGATTTTCTTCGTCCGATTTCCGATGAGCTGCAGATGAGATCTACGGTATAGCGGCAGATGGTCGGCAAACTTCGCGATCATGACGTGGGCCAGCAGGCCCGCCGTCGGGATGCCTTTTTCGATGACCTGTGGCGGAACAGGTGCCTGGATCAGCGTTTCGCAGTCATCGCATACCCACGTGTCACGGACATGACGCTCGACGGTAAATACGCCGGGCGTGGGGCCTGTAGTCCAGCTTCTCGCTGACGTCCTCACCGAGGCGCTTGAGTGTACAGCCGCATGGGCAGTGGGTGTTGTCCGGTTCGTGATGGAGCGTGCGAGGAAATTGCGTTGGCAGCGCCGCGCGTTTGGGTTGCTGGCGCAATTTGGCTTCGACTGCTGCCGGTTGCAGCGCCTCAAGTTCGGCTTCGATAGCCGCAATATCAGTGTCGATCAAGTTGTCGAGCAAGCTGGCTTGATCCGGACTTAGCTGCTCGCTGCGCTTGCCAAAACTTAGTTACCTCAGCTCCAGTCACGGTACGCTCCCTGATGACGCGCGGTACGGGAATCGTTGGTTACAACATGCCGATAGCAGTCAATACTCAGCCCCATTTGATCGTTGCGCATGAGGTGACTAACGTCGGCTCCGACCGCGATCAACTCAGCTCGATGGCCAAGCAGGCGCGCGAGGCGATGGCGTCAGATACGTTATCGGCAGTGGCTGACCGAGGTTACTTCAAAAGCCAACAGATCCTGGTTTGTCACTATGCTGCCCTCACCGCCTATGTGCCCTAGCCGATGACCTCTGGAGCCAAGGCTGACGGGCGTTTCAATAACGATGCCTTCATCTATGACGCGGCAAAAAATGAATACATTTGCCCGGCTGGCTAGGTGCTGATCTGGCACTACTCCTACGTTGAAAAAGGCCTGACGTTGCATCGTTACTGGAGTTCGAAATGCCAGGGCTGCGCGTTGAAGTCGCAGTATGCACATCGAACACGGACCGACAGGTTCAACGCTGGGAGCATGAAGCCGTAGTGGAGGAGATGCCACTTCGGCTGAGCAAAGCACCGGAGATGATGCGAGTCCGAAAACGGACGGTTGAGCATCCCTTCGGGTCGCTCAAACAATGGATGGGTGCGACGCACTTCCTGACGCGAAAGCTGGTCGGGGTATGGGCGAAGATGAGTTTGAACGTGCTCGCCTACAACATGAAACGGGTGATGAAAGCCATCGGTGCTAACAGTTTGATGAAGGCGCTAACAGCCTAAAAACCGGCCTGTTTTTACATGTCCCGATGATCTGGCGCGTTGCTGGGGCGCTTAGCTTATCACGAAGGGACATCGTGCCTTGATCAGACTACTAAGCCGGACAGTCGCTCAGCCTTGAAAATCGAAACAGGATCTAGCGTTTTTACACACTCTGGGCCAGGAGCGGACGTTGACGGAGATCTCCTTTCGCATGGTTGTTCGTCAGATTTGTCTAGGCAAACCGGAGCGCTCAGTCCGTCGGCTGGCGTGGGGTGGACAGGGGCGCGGCCTGTCAACCGTTGATGACTTCCGCGTAGTGGCAAGCCACCTGGCGGCTGTCGAGTAGGCGCAGGGCCGGCTCTTCGACGCTGCAGCGTTCGGTCGCGTACGGGCAGCGCTTGTGGAAGGCGCAGCCGGACGGCGGGTTCAGCGGGTTGGGCAATTCACCGACGATGTTGATTTTCGGCTTGTCCGGATCCGGGTGGATGGTCGGAGTGGCCGACAGCAGCGCCTGGGTGTACGGGTGCAG
>NZ_JBEVDL010000004.1:0-48250 GCF_040514055.1 Pseudomonas sp. | reverse complement strand
GGTCTTGGCGTAGATCACATAGGTGTTGGCGTCAGGGCCGTTGGTAATCCAGGTCTTGCTGCCATTGAGCACGTAGCGATCGCCACGTTTGTCGGCGCGCAGTTTCATCGATACCACGTCGGAGCCGGCATTCGGCTCGCTCATGGCCAGGGCGCCGACATGCTCGCCGCTGACCAGCTTGGGCAGGTACTTGGCTTTCTGCGCGGCCGTGCCGTTACGCTTGATCTGGTTGACGCAGAGGTTGGAGTGGGCGCCGTAGGAGAGGGCGACCGAGGCCGAGGCCCGGCTGATTTCTTCCATGGCGATCACATGGGCCAGGTAACCCAGGCCGGCGCCGCCGTACTCTTCCTCGACGGTGACACCGAGCAGGCCCATGTCGCCGAACTTGCGCCAAAGGTCGGCGGGAAACAGGTTTTCGCGGTCCAGCTCGGCCGCGCGCGGGGCTATCTCGACGGCGGCGAAGTGCTGCACTTGCTCGCGCAACATGTCCAGGGTTTCGCCATGGGCGAAGTTGAGTGACGGATAGCTCATGGTTCCACCTGTTATATTTGTAAAGAGATTCAGTTGCTAAGAGATTGTTTTTGATCGGTTTCAGCCAGCGCTACCTGGCACCGCTCTTCGGCCGTGTCGAGTTCCAGCTGCATCTGTTGGATATCCAGTAGCTGCTGCTCGAGCTGGGCGCGACGTTCGGCGATCTTGCGCATAAAGGTTTCCAGCTGCTTGCGGTTGCCGTGTACCGGATCATAGAGCTCGATCAGCTCCTTGCACTCGGCCAGGGAAAAACCGATGCGCTTGCCGCGCAGGATCAGCTTGAGGGTGACCTTGTCCTTGGCGCTGTAGATGCGCTCCAGCCCCCGGCGCTCGGGGGCCAGCATCGCCTGCTCCTCGTAGAAGCGGATGGCGCGGGTGGTGATGTCCAGCTCGCGGGCCAACTCGGAAATGCTGTAGGTGGGGCTGCTCATCGACAGGGCTCGGGCTATGACCTTTACGTTAACGTAAGGCATGCTTGACGTATACGTCAAGCGGGATCGCTGAAGCGGCTCCACAGCTAAACAACTGATAATTTATATGCATTTAAATCAGTTGGATAAGAGCGTTATCTGATCTGATTTCGCATTCAGCAATGCTTAGCTTTCGGTTACTGCAGTGTTCCAAAGGCGCGGGTATGGACCCTGGGAGTAGCGTTACTGGCGTTCAACACTGTCGATGGACCACGGTTTGTGCGCTGCGGCCGCTACGTAGGGGCAGGTCGGGCGACGCAGTTCCAGACTGCTACGGGCATAGACAGGCCATGGAGACCCCGGCTTCCTCACTTTGCGCACCGCCTGCCAGGACCAGTGGGGCTGGATCGAGATCAGCCGCGACGGCCGCGGTATCCCCAGCGAGACACTCATGGCGCATTAGATAGCGGCTTTGTAATGGGTGAGGCGCTACAGGTCGAAAATTGCCTGCGTTGTTCCTAGACCGCCGATTGCTTGAGCCGCCCCCAGTACAGCAGGCGCTTGACCAGCAGCGCGGTCAGCGGAAAGGTCAGGGCGTACAGCAGGCAGACCCGCGCCGGTTGCCCCAGTAGCAGGCCGTAGGCCAGGGCCACGCCCAGGCCCGAGTCCAACTGGTCGCCCAGCACCACCCAGCGCGAAGGCGCCACGCCTGGGGCGATGCCCAGTCGGCGTTTGATCCAGGAGTTAGGCAGCTCGGCCAGCACGTAGGCGAAGCCGGCCACCAGGCCGGCCAGCCACAGCGGCTGGGTGAAGACCGCGCGAGCGCCCAGCAGCTGCTCGCTGGGCCACAGGCACAGTGCGCCGAAGGCGGTCAGCAGCGGCACCAGCAGCACCCCGCGCCAAGTCTTGTTGGCGCCGAACAGGCCGGCATGCAGCGGAACACGCAGCGTCGGCAAGGCGTCGCGGGTCACCGCCAGCATATGCAGGACCCCGCCAATCACCACTGGCACTTGCAGGTACAGCGCAATCAGCAGGGCTTCAGCCATGGGGAACGCCCACCAGGAACTGCAGTGCTGCCAGCAGCGCAAAACCGCCCAGGCACAGCGCGAAAATATGCGACAGGCGCTTGAACTTGAAGAACGGCCGGCGCCAGAGCATGGCGTGACTGAACGCAACCAGGGCAATGGCCAGCAGGCTGTGCAGCAGCAGCGGCGGCAGCCACAGCACCAGCAACTGGAAGCCGGCCAGCAGGAACAGGTTCCAGAACACCGGCATGCCCAGGTAGGCCAGGTCGTCGCCCTCACGGATATTGCCGATGTCGTTGAACACCGCCAGGCGCGTGCAGCCGCAGCCCATCAGCAGCAGCAGGAAAAACATCCAGAAGCCGTCGAAACCTTGCAGATACAGAATCAGCGCGGGCGACACCAGGTAGATCTGCATGTCGACGAAGCCGTCCAGGTAGCGCCCGAACGGACGCTCCAGCTGCAGGTGGCGGGCCAGCATGCCGTCCAGGGCGTCGCCGAGCATGGCCAGGAACAAGCAGGCGCAGGCCAGCGGAAAAAGGCCGTTCAAGGCACTGAGCAGGGCCAGGCCCGAGGTCAGCAGGCCGGACAGCGTGACCAGGTCCGCCGGGTTCAGCCGCACTATGTACAAGGAGGGGGTGTCGAGGCTTTTCATGGTGGGGTTCCCTTGAGGACCAGTTGCCCCTTGCTCAGCGCGTCGCGCAGGGCCGGGCGGTCAATCTTGCTGTTGTGCCGGCCATCCACCGGCATCCGTTCGATCTGGGCCAGGCGTGCGGTGCCCAGACCGTGCTGGCCGAGCAGGCTGGCCAACCCGCTCGGCGGATGGCCTTCGATGACCAGCACCGCGTCACCCTGGGCGTGGCTGATCAAGGCGCTGCGGCGTACCCCAGGCAAGGCATCCAGCGCCTTTTCCAGGGGAAAGCTGTAGAACGGCTGGCCGTCCAGTGCCAAGGCATCCTTGAGTCGGCCGCTGAGCCAGAGCCGACCCTGGTCGTCCAGCGCGCCGACATCGCCGGTGCGGTGCCAAACCAGGCCGTCGCCACGGGGGATCTTGCTCTCGGCGGTGGCCAGGGGGTTGTCCACATAGGCCTTGAGCACGTGGGGGCCGGCCACCAGGATTTCTCCCAATTGCCCGGCCGGTTGCCGCGCACGCACCACCGCCCTCGCGTCCGTCAGCGCCTGGTTCGGGTCGACGATGCACAGTTCGGTCATGGGCGCGGGCCGGCCGACCAGGTGGCCTGGTTGCCGGTGCCAGTCGCGCAACAGCTCGTCCATGTCCACTTCGGCGATCGGCTCGGCTTCGGTTGAGCCGTAGACCACCCGGGCGTGGGCATTGGGGAAAACCGCCAGGCAATCGCGCGCCAGGCGCTCGGTCAGGGTCGAGCCGCCGACCACCAGCGAACGCACGCCGGGATAGCGCCAGCCATGGGTCTGCGCGTGCTCGACCAGCCGCTGCAGGTAAGCCGGCGCGCCAGCCACGCGGGTGATGCCATCGAGCTGGATCTGCCGCAACACGCTGGCGGCGTCGACCTGGCCCGGTGTGGCGAGGTCGGTGGCCGGCAGCACGGTGCTGATGCCGCAGCAGAGGTTATGCAGCACCAGCACCGGGAAACAGGGCAGGTCGATGTCGTCGTCCTGGTCCGGCCAGTGTTCGCGGATGGCCAGGTGCTGGGCCGTCAGGCTGGCGTGGGTACGGTCGGCACCCTTGGGCAGGCCGGTGCTGCCGGAGGTGAAGCTGATCAGCCCATGGCTGTGTTCGTCCACCGTTTCGCAGCGAAAGCCCTGAGCCGTGGGTCGGGTATTGCAGCTCAGCGCGCTTACCCCCGCTGTGCGACCGTCCAGTGCCAGGCGCTTGAGGGGCCAGAGGCTGGGCAGCAGCCACCAATGTTTCAGTAACTGCCGCTCGCCGAGCACGGCACGGGCGCCACTGTGGCGGATCGAGGCGACCAGGCGTGGGCGGCTCATGCCGCGGTCCAGCAGGACGGGGACCATGGCCAGGCCGAGCAGCGCAAGAATCACCGCGTAGAGGTCCAGGTTGGGCTGGGCGATCAGCAGCACGCGGTCGCCGCGCTGCAGGCCGGCCTTGAGCAGGCCGTCCTGCAGTTGGGCGGCGCGGGCCAACAACTCGGCATAGCTGAGGTGATCGACGCTGCGGTAGTCATCGTTGGCGCGCGGTACCCGCAGCGCCAGACGTTGGGGATGGCGGCGGGCCGCGGCGACCATGGGAGCGCAGAAATTGTCGATGGTCATAGGCTTCCCCCGTACAGGCCATAGTGGTGCAGGTCACCGCCACTGTGGCGCAGGGCGAACTGCCGGGAGTTGTTGTCCTCGCGCACCATGGCGCCGACGATGCGCTGGTAATGGGGCGCGGCGCGCAGCACCACCTCGCTGCCCATGGCGGTAAACAGGCCGTGCTGGCGGAAGTCCGGGTGCACGCCACCGGTCTTGGCCAGCAGCTGGCGCGGCGTGGGCAGCAACGGGTAGTGCGCGGCATGGCTGAGCGAGTTAGCGGACACTTGCTGAGGGCTGTCCCGCCGCAACAGCGGGCCGTAGTCGGGGTAAGCGAGGAAAAACCCGGCGATCCGGCCGTCCTTTGCCCGTGCCAGCACCGAGCTGTGTGGGCACAGCCGGTCAGCCAGGCCCTGGCCGCACTGTTGCTCGAACGCCTGGCGCGACAACGGCGTATAGGCAAAGTTGGCGCCGAACACCTGGTCGACGAAGGGGTACAACTCGTCCAGATGGGCCATCCAGAACGCCCCGTCGAGCGGCTCCAGGCTGACCAGCCGCTGCAGCTCGGGCCTGACCCGCATATAGTCAGGCCCCACCGAAGCGGCTATCTGCCCGGTCTGGTTGAAGGTCGAGAGGTAGCGGTGACGCAGGTCCAGACCGAGCCCCTCGAGCAGGCCCGGGTAATAGGGCGGGTTGAAGGGTTCACCGGCGAAGCAGCCAGCCTCGAACTGGTCCAGGCGCAACCGGTAATTGCCAAAGGTGGTGAAATTGATCGGTCCGTACAGGCGGGTGGCACCCAAGCCATGGGCCCAGTCGCGCAGGCCCTGGAACAGGCGCTGGTTGGCGGCCGGATCCTCCAGTGTCTCCCAGAAGCCGAAAAACGCCACGGTTTCGCCGTCCACCACCTGGCCATTGAAGAAACCGGCCAGGCGCGCCAGGCCCGGTTCCACCCCCAGCCAGGCCTGGCCGCTGGCGAACCAGGGGTTGGCCGGCGAGAACTGCCGGGCCAGGGCCTGGGGATCCTCGCCGAGCCAGGCCGGATGCTCGGCATAAACCTGCTGGGGCAACTCGACAAAGGCAGCCGGCAGCGCCTGTTCCGGCCGCCAGGCCCCCATCCAGACACTAGCCATGGGCCACCCCCTGATCGTCGAGCAGGCTGACCGCCACCGGGATCTCCAGCGGATCCAGGCGTTCGATGGTGCCCGCCGCGCCGTCCATGCGCACCCGCTCGCCGTTGCGCAGCAACGCGGTGATCCCGGGAATCCCGACAATCGCCGGAATGCCCAGCTCGCGGGCCACCACGGCCGAGTGGGACAGGGTCGAGCCGCGTTCCACCAGAATGCCGCCAGCGGTGGGGAACAGCGGCGCCCAGCCCGGGTCGGTGCGCACGGTGCAGAGGATCTGCCCGTTGAGCGACAGCTCGTCCTGGGGCGAGAAGATCAGCCGGACTTTTTCCTCCACCACCCCCGGGTAGCAACCGATGCCGCGGATATCGCCCTCGGCCTGCACCACCGGGGTGTGCGGGTACTCGTAGCTGTTGTGCCGGTAGACCATGCCCCAGGTCCAGAAATGGTGCGGCAGGTCCTGCTGCTCGTAGCCGGCATACTCGGCCTGGCGGGCACTGACCAGGCTTTTCAGCTCGGTCTGCACGGCGCGCCCATCCTGCAGCGCGTAAAGCTCGTCCAGGCTCAGGTAGAAGATATCCCGGGGTAGGGCCAGGGCCTCGTCCATGGCCAACTGCTGGCCGATCTCGAGGAACAGGTCGCGGTACAGGCCGAACATGCGGGTACGCGCCAGGCGCATGTTCTCGCGGTTGCGGATGGCCGAGCGCAGCTGCCCCAGGTGCTTCTTGAAGCGGCGCAAGGCCCGGGCGCCGAGACGCTGGGCGATGGTCTCGAATGCCAGCTGCTCGGCCTGCAGGCGGTAACGCGCTTCGTTGGCGGCCAGGGTTTCGGGGGTCAGGTCGGGCCGGCTCAGGTAGTTCTTCAGAATGGCGAAGAGGAAACTCGGGTCCTGGCGCAGGGTGATGGACTCGAGCTTGAGTTCGCCCATGGTGCGGTCACCGTACTGCTCGATATAGTGCAGGCACTGGCCATGGAACAGCGGGTCCCAGACCTGCACCCGGCCCAGCAGACTGGCGTTGTCGGCGCCCTCGATCAGCTCCTTGAGTTCGGCGCGGGTGCGCACGTAGGCGCACATGCGCAGCAGCAGTTTGGTCGGCTCGGTGCTCTCGATGCCGTCCTCGCCGGACAGCAGGTTGTTCTGCAGCACCTCGGGCTGTTCCAGGCCGGCGGCCACCAGGCAGCGGTGCACCCGGCCGTTCATCATCATCACGTAGAAATCGTTGACGATGGGCGAGGTCCAGCGCTGCAGCAGTTCACGGTCGAGTCGACGGACTTCGTCGATCAGCTCGCCGACGCTCAGGCAATGCAGTTCGTCGCGCGGCACGCTGCGGTAGGCGCGGTCGAACATCGCGCGGAACTCGCCGACCAGCGCGTCCATGCGGCGGAAACCGCGCGTCAGCAGGAACAGCGCGCGCAGCACCTGGGGCAACTTGGCCAGCTTGGCCGCCAGGCCCGGTTGCTGGTCCTGCACCAGATCCACCGGATCGGTCAGGCCCATCATGCGTTCCAGGTCGGCCTTGTTGGTCTTGAACGAAGGCAGCACCAGCAGGCCGCGGTACCAGTTGTTGATGTTGTAATAGACCCGCCCGTGGATCAGCCCAAGCATATTGTCGAGCATGTCGCGGTGGGCCTGAATCTGCCGGTCGGAGACGCCGATCACCCGCATGGTCTGTTCGTACACCGTGGCGTAGGCACGGTTGGCGAACGAGAAGGTCAGCGGCGTGGTCACCCCGCAGTAGGATTCCTGAATATTCGAATTGTCGAACACCAGGCGCTGGCCGCTGGGCTGGCTGGGCGCCGGCAAGCGGGTGATGGGGCGGGTCTGCAGGATATAGAACTGCTCGCCGCGCAAGGTCCACTCGATGTCCTGGGGAAAGCGCAGCAGGCTGGCGATCTGCCGACCCTGGTCGCGCAGCTGCAGCACCTGGGCATCGCTCAGCGCCCGGGCATGGCGCTGCGCCGAATCGACCTCTACTTCCCGGGTGCCGCGGCCGCTGCCGCTGTCGAAACGCACGGCGACGTCCTTGTCCGCCAGCTGCACCGCGACCTGGTCGTCGAACAGGCCGACGCTGTATTCATCGGTATTGCAGATACCGGCGACTATGCCTTCACCGACGCCCCAGGCCGCCGAGATCAGGGCATGGCGACGGCTGCCGGTGACCGGGTGGGCGGTGAACATCACACCCGAGACGTCGCCCTCGACCATCTCCTGGACGATCACCGCGGCGCGGATATCGCTCAGGGCGATGCCCTTGGCCTGGCGGTACTGCAAGGCACGGGCGTTGAACGCCGAGGCGGCGACCTGCAGCAGGCTCTGCTCGATGGCGCTGAGCCCGGACTGAAACAGGTAACTGTCCATCTGGCCGGCGAACGAGGCGCCCTGGGCGTCCTCACCGAGCACCGAGGAGCGCACCGCGAACTGGACCTGCTCCTGGCCCGCCAGGGCCTCGGCGAGTTGGTTGCGCAACACCTGGGGCAGCACCGCGGCCAGCACCTGTTGCTGGATCTGCAGGGCCAGCACCTCGAGGGCGGCGTTGTCGCGGCCGACCAGTTTCAGCCGTGCCTCGATCGAGGCGCTGAGGTGGTTGTCCTCCAGCAGCAGCTGGAAGGCCTCGGTGGTCAGCACCCACCAGCGCGGTACGGGCAGACCTTCACGGGTCAGGCGGGCGAGGTTGGCAGCCTTACCGCCGAGCTGCTCGGGCGGCAGGAACAAGGCCTGTTCCTGGGTGTAGAAATATTGAGTCATGACCAATTTACCCCATCGATTTCCAGCGTCTGAGAGACGGTCTGCAGGTTGGCGTGCAGCTCCGGGGGCAGGAACAGAGCCTGTTCCTGGGTGTGCAAGTAACGAGTCATGACAGGCGTACCCCTTCGATTTCCAGCAGGTGGCGGAAGGTGCGGTAGACCCTTTCCATAAATGGGTAATGGCGGAAGGTGTGGGCCATCAGGTACATCGGCAGGCGATTGACCAGCAGGTCGCGCAGCGCCAGCTTGTAGCCATAGCGCCATTGCTCCGGGTCGATGGACTGGCCGCTGTGGCGCTCCAGCTCGACGCGGTGCAGTTCCAGGTAACGCTCCACCGTGGCCGGGTCGACCGGCGCGATCAGGGTGAAACCCAGCAGCTCGGCCAGGTCGTGCTGGGGCAGGTGCAGGGTCGCCAGTTCCCAGTCGTAGGCGCACAGGCGTAGGCCGTCGCGGTCCTTGCGCAGGGCGATATTGCGCGGGTTGAAGTCGTTGTGGATCAGGGTGCGCGGCATGCGTTCGATATCCGCCCACCAGGTGCCGATGCCGCTGACGATGCTGCGGAACACCCCCAGGTGCTCCTCGCTGAACCATACCGGGAACTCCTCACGGGCATGGGTACCGAGCAGCTCCCAGAGGCGGCGTTTTTCCAGCATGCCAGCGGCGCTGGGGTAGTCCACCAGCCAGGGTTGCTGCTTGAGCTCTTCCTCGCGGCCATACCAGATGCTGTGCACCTCGGCGATGCCGCGGATCGCGGCCTCCAGGTGGGCCGGCGTCCAGTCGTGGGTGTCGTCGGCGCTGTCCATCAGCTCGAGGCCCTCGAGCAACTCCTCGACTATGACAAAGGCCTCGCGCTCCGGGTCCTCGACCACGCCGTACACGCGCGGCGCGTGGCGGGTAAAGCGCGGGTCCTGCTGGCTCATCACCGCCAGCTCGCGCACATGGCAGCCCTTGAAACCAAGCTGTTCGCGGTACTGGTTGAAAGTCTGCGCCAGGCGCGCGTCGCACATGCTGGCCATGCTGTTGAGCATGATGATGACTTCGCCGTCCAGCGGCTTGACCTTGGCCATCACCCGCACATCGCCGTCGTTGGTCTTGAGCGTGAAGGGGAAGTGCCCGAGCAACTTGCTGACCTTGTGCGCGGTCAGCTCGGTGATGATGCTCGAGCCCTTGTTTTCAACCTCCAGAGATTCCACGGCATAGGGTCGCAGGCTGCTGAGGCCGCTGCGGGCCAGAGCCTCGGCGAAGAACGGGGTGTCCAAGTCAGCGAGTTTCAGGTAGTTGACCGGGCGATTGCGGCCCAGGCGCTCGTGGGCGCGGGCGAACTGGTCGGCGGCGATCGCGGCCAGGGTCGAGAGGTCCAGGGCCAGGCAGTAACTGGCGATGACTTCCGCCAGTTTGTGGGCCTTGCCGGGGCCGGCGCAGTCGATCAGCTCCAGGCACTCGCGCTGTTGCGGCAGGTTGGTGCCGCCGCCGACGGTGCCAATCACCAGCGAGGGCATGGTCATGATGCAATACACGTCGCCGCTGTCGTTGAGTTCCAGGTGCAACTGCGCCAGGGCCGATTCATGCACGCAGGCGATGTCCTGGCCAAGGGCGGTAAACATGGCGGCGACCACGTTGGCGACATTGATGTTGAAGCCGATCATGCCGGCCGCCAGGGAGCCGGTGACGAAGTTCTGGTAGGCCGTCACCAACTGCGGCGCGCTGACCTTGAGCACCCGCTGGCAGATCTCGTCGGTCAGCACCGCCTCGGCCATCACCCGCACGCCACGGCCCTTGAGAAAGGTCTGGTAAGTGACCTTCTTGTCGTTGGACAGGTTGGCCTCGACCATGAAATTCAGCACCTTGAGTCCTTCGAAGCGCTGCAACTGTTTGAAGATCCACTGGCAGGCCTGCCAGGTGCAGGTGGTGGTCATGTTCTGCCCGGCGGCGTCGCCGGTTTCGTAGATGAAGTGCACGTGCACGTTGCGGCCCATGACCTGCGCCTGCACCTCGACCAACTTGGCGTAGTTGGAAAACTTGCGCACCTCAAGGGCCAGGTCCTGGCTCTGGTCCTGCACCCAGTCGGCGAAGAACAGCGCCTGTTTCATGCAGCCGAAGCCGAACAGCGGCACGCGCATCATGCGCTGGCCGATGACCCGGGTGGTCACGCCGCCGGAGCGTGACACCGCGGTGGCGCCGCGCGTGGCGGAGGCCAGCAGGGCGCCTTCGGAGGTCGCCATGGGCGCGTAGTACAGACCCACCGCGTGTTCGCCCTTGATATGCAGCGGGCCGGCCAGGCCCACCGGGATTTCCACGGTGCCGATAAAGGCCTCGATGTTGCTGACCAGCTTGCGCGGATCGAGGCGGGTTTGTTCCACCTCGCCGAGCTGCGCGCCGGTCTGTTCGCGGGCGAAGGCCAGGCGTTCCTGGCGCGCCTGCTCGGTGTACAGGCCGCGGGCCGGGACCTTGGGCAGGGTCAGTTCGTCGTAGCACAGTTCGGCGCCGCGCTGGGGCTGCATGCGCATGCGGTAACTGAGCTCCCAAAGGCGCTGGGTGGTGATTTCGCAATCGTCGCTGGACAGCAGCAGGTGCGGGCCGCCGGCGGCCTTGCGGATATGCTCCAGGCGCATGTTCGGCAGGATAAAGTCCTGGCCGAGGGCATGCAGTTGCAGGTTTTTCAGGGCGCTGCCGAGGCTGGGCAGCAAGCGGTCCGGCTCGACCCGGACCCAGAGGTGGTCCTTGGACACTTCCAGCGGTGTCAAGGGGCTCAGCGAAGTGGGGACCAGCAACGTCAGGCAGGCATGGTGCTTCTCGCTGAAGGACATGCGCTGCGCGTCTTCTTGGGTATTGATTCGCATGCTCTGTTCCTCAGATCAGATAAAGGGAAAGGCCGTGGTCGAGCGCCACGGTGGCGATCAGCACGGCATAACCGGCCAGCATGGTCAGGGCGACCAGGGCCTCGTTCTTGCCGCGCAGGGCGGCCGAGGGCGTGCGGATAAAGGCGAACAGTTGGCGCAGGGCCAGGGCGTAGGCCGCGACCAGCACCAGTACCGCCCAGACCGGCCAACCGTTTACCAGCAGGCGCAACAACCACAGCTGGTTCAGCAGCATCAGGCTGACCAGCACCACCACCAGCACCGCCGAGCTGCGGGTGCCAAAGATCCGCGAGTAGGATTCGATGCTGTCGCGTTCCTCCTCCGGGCCCTTGGTCTTGCGGGTGATCTCGAAACAGAAGCCGCTGACGAAGGCCAGCGCCATCATGGCCTGCAACTCGAGGCTCAAGGTGCAGCCGGGTGCGGCCAGGTTGGCCAGCCACCAGACCACCAGGGGCATGACCAGCATGTGCGACACCGCGTACCAGGTCAGGTGGCGGTTGAGCCAGTCGTGGATAAAGAACTCCTTGGCCATCAGCCCGGTCCAGGCCAGCAGCGCGACCCAGGCCAGCGTCACCTGGCCGATGCCCTGGTCCAGCCACAGCGACCAGAGCCCCTGGGCGAGCACCGCCAACACCCCGGCGACTTTCAGGTGGCGCAGGCTGATCAGCCCGCTTTGCAGCACCCGCTGGGGGTGATTGTGGCAATCGAGTTGGTAGTCCTTGTGCTCGTCCAACACCCGCAGCAGCAGGAAAAACGACCAGGTGACCAGGCAGCCGATCAGGTCGCGCAGGCTGACCTCGAGGCTGCCGGTTTGCCCGGCGCGCACCACCGTGGCGGTGGCCAGGTAGAGGATGAAAAACAGCAGGGCGTTGGCGAAGGGGAACCGTTCCTTGAGCCAGGCGAGGAAACGGCTGGGAAAGGGTGAAGCCAGTGTCAGCGTTTGAGTGTGCATAGCGATCCCTGTCATGAAGCGGAAGAAAGCGGTGTGGAGGGCGAGCGGCGGGGCCGCGGCCACAGGCTGCGGTGCGCGTAACCCTGGATAAACCAGCCCTTGAGCAGGTCGAGGTACGAGCGCCGCTCGACGACGCCGTGGGCCAGCAGCAGCGGGCGCATCAGCTCGACGGCGCGGCCCATGTGGTAGAACGGCAGGCGCGGGAAAATGTGGTGGATCACGTGGCAATCGCCCGAGTCCCAGAAAAACAGCAGGCGGCTGATCGGCCCCGTGCGGTAGCAGGTCGACCAGTGCCAGGGGTTGCCAGGATCCGCCTCGGCATGTTCGATGATGATCCGCAGGCTGTTGGCAACCGGGCCCACCACCAGCACCGGCAGCAGGTAGCCGAGCAGGGTGTGGGCCGGAAACAGCCAGGCCAGTGGCAACAAGGCCAGCAGGCCTGCGCGCAGCAGGGTTTTTTCCAGGCGCGCGCGTCGCTCGACCGATTCGCCCTGGCCACTGACGTCGTGGTAGCCCTTGAGCGATTCGCCCTGTTTCAGCTTGCCGGCCTGGGCCAGCTTGATGCCCAGCAGCGTGGCGAACAGCCAGCGTTTGCCGCGGCTGTCCAGTTGCTGCTTGTAGGCTTCGGTGTCCCGCTCGGTGCCGATCCAGCGGTGGTGCGCCAGGTGCGCCTGGGCGTAACCGGTGGGCAGCGACAGGCGCGGCAGGGTCAGCACCAGGCTGGCCAGCCAGGAGCCGGTCGAGCCCCAGAGGCGCCGGTGGACGAACAGGTCATGACTGACCAGGCCCAGCAACTGCAGCAAAAAGCCTTGCAGCACGAACAGCAGGCCCCAGGTCAGGCCGAACGGCAGGCTGGCCAGCAGGTGCAAGTTGAGCCCGAACAGGCCGACGGAAGCCAGCACGGCCAGGGCGTCCAGCCAGGGACGCGGTCGGTGCAGGTCGGCGACGGTGTCGCGGCCCAGTCGGGCACTGATTTCCTGGCGGACCTGGGCCAGGTCCTGCTCGCCGTGCCGAGGGGGGAGAGTCGCAGTATCGTCAGCCATGTTGAATCACCTTGGGTAGCGTGAGCTCGTCGTGGGCAGGCGCTACAGCCATATCGCGCTTGTCGATGAATAGGAACAGGATCGGCAGCAGGAACAGGTCCACCAGCAGGGCGAAGGCGATGGTGATGGTGGTGACAATCGCCGTGTTCACTGTCACCTGGATGGTCGAATTGGCCAGCCAGGCGAACCCCGAGCCCAGCACCAGGGTGGTGGTCAGCAGGGCGAAGCCGACGTTGCGAAAGGCCGCGCGGATCGCGTCCTCGGGCATCAGCCCCTGCTGGCGGGCGTGTTCGTACTTGCTGATGAAGTGGATGGTGTCATCGACCACCACGCTGAAGGAGATGCCCAGCACCAGGGTCAGGCCCAGATCGATATTGCCGTTGAGCAAGGCCCAGGCGCCGAACGCCATGCCGATGGGGATCAGGTTGCCGACGAAACTGGCGAAGCCCAGGCGCCAGGCGCCGAACACCAGCATGATGAACAGCGATTCCATCAGCAGCGAGCCAAGCATGCCGCCGAACATGCCGGTGATCGAGCGCTCGCCAATGTGCGCGAACATCAGCGACAGCGACGCGCCCTGGACCTGCATGGTGGCCGGCGCGTGCTGCTTCAGCCAGGCATTGGCGGCGGCGTCCACGGCGATGATTTTTTGCCCACTGGAGGTGCCGACGGCCACCCGCACCCGCGACTCGGCGCGGTCGAAGCGGATCAGGTAGTTCAGGTCCATGCCATAGGGCATCGACAGTTCGTACTGCAACAGGTACTGGGCGATCTCCTCGCGGCTGTCCGGGATCCGGTAGAAGGCCGGGTCGTTGTCGTGCATCACCTGGTTCATGCGCTTGATGATGTCGACCAGGGAGTTCACCTGGGTCACGTCGGGCTGGGTCTTGAGCCACTGCTGGAAGGCGTCGAGGGTCCGCAGGTACTCCGGTTCGGCGATGCGGTCGGGGCCGCCGGCCGGCAGCGAGTAGTTGATCTCGCCGATACCGGTCAGGTGCTGGTTGACGAACTCCATGTCCTGGCGAAAGGTGGTGTCGGGGGTGTAGTACTTGACGATGTCATCGTTGACCTGGTTGCGCGGCACGAAGGCGATCAGCGCCCCGGCCAGCACCAGCATCAAGGCGAAGATCGGGTGACGGCGGCGGATCACGAAGTCGGCCAGGCGGCCCATCTGCACCGAATCGGCGGTCATCAGTGGCGAGATCTTCTTCGGCGGCCGACCCGGCAGCACGACCAGCAGGGGCGCGGTGATAAAGAAGGTGACCAGCAGGGCGAACATCACCCCGGCGGCGACTATGTAGCCCATGACCTGGAAGGGCGGCGAGTCGTTGAAGTACAGGGTCAGGAAGCCCACCGCGGTCATCAGCGAGGTCACCGTCATGGCGCCCATGTTGCTCTGCAGGCTGTGCACCATGGCGGTCCGCTTGTCCTGGCCGGCATGCATGCCCTGGATCCAGTTGACCACCAGGTGGATGCCGTCGGCGAAGGCCATGGAGAGGATCATGATCGGCGAGATGATCACCGAGTCATTGATGGTGGGGGTGAAAAAGCCGATCAACCCGGCACCGCCGAGCACCGCCAGCTGGCAGGCGAGGAAGGTCACCAGCATGGCCTTGATGCTGCGGTAGAAGTACACCAGCAGGAGCATCATGGTCAGGCCGAACCAGGGCCAGACCCGGACGAAGTCGGCCTGGGATTCCTCGGGGAAGGCCTGATTGGCGATGGTCTGGCCGGCCAGGTGGCTGTCGATGCCCGGGTGCGTCCGGTGCAGTTCGGCCACCAGGGCACGAATGGCATGCACCACTTCCGGCACTTCCTTGAGCTGGTCCACGCCGGGCATATTGAGGGTTACCCGCACCCCGGCCACCGTCCCCGCGGGGTTGACCAGGGCATTGACCAGGAACGGCTCGGCCAGGGCGATGCGGCGAACCTCGGCCAGCGCCGCGCTGTCGAGTTGAGCTGGGTTCTGCACCAGGTCGGCGGTGTCGAGGCTGTCGCCCGCGACCCGCACGTGCTGGAAGTTGGTCAGCGACTCGACGCGCTGGGAGTAGGGCAGCTGCCAACTTTTTTCAGTCAAGTCGTGCAGTGCGCTGAGAAACTCGGGGGTGAACACCGAGCCTGAGCGCGGCGCCAGGGCGATGATCACCGCGTCGGTTTTCGAATAGTCCTGGTGCAGCTTCTCGAAGGCCTGCAACTGCGGATTTTCCGCGCTGAAAAAGACCCGGTGATCAAGGGAGTAGCGGTAACCGCCGAGGCCGACGGCCGCACCGGCCACCAGCAGCAGGCCGAACAGCATGGCGTAGAACGGGTAAGCGACTATGCCATGGGCCAGGCGTGCGATCTGCCGGTCCATCCATTGGTCTGCGGTGCGCAACTCTTTCATGGCGAAGCCTCTTCTGGTGGCCGAAGGCACCGCCGCGGCGGACCTTCCGGGTGGGTCGACAGTCGATCGGCCCGGGTAACACCGCTGTCCTGGTCACCCCGGCCCTGGCGGGCCGGCGCTCAGAACCCTTAAAAAAACCAGCTCAGCTCCAGACGCACGAAATCGTCCTGCAGCAGGGGGCGCAGCTTGTGTTCGAGGTCGGGCTCGAGGAGAAACTCGACGGGGTCCTGGGGGCGTTGGCGGCCACCGGCGACGGCCCGCACTTCCAGTTCCAGCGACAGGTCCTCGTCGAGACGGTGCTGGGCCTCGATACTGAACAACCGCTCGCCGCTGTCGCGGTCGAGGATCAGGCTGGTCAACAGGCTGCTGCTGGCCGCGTCGTTGAACGCCACCCGCCAGCCCAGCAGCAGGTCGTGCTCGAAGGGCCCGCTGGCTCGCTCGCCGCGACTGTCGTGCAGGTATTCGAGCAGCCAGCCGAGGTCCAGGCCGCTGCCGAAGGCGCCGACCTGGGTGTACTCGAGGCCGGCATCGGCGGCGTTGAAATTTTCCCGCCCGCCGTTGCGCTGGATCGCCTCGAGTTTCCACAGCAGGTCGCCCTGGGTGACTTGCAGGTCCAGGCCCAGCTGGTTGATCAGCGGGTAGTAGGGGGCGAGCACCGGTTGATAACCCGGGGCGAAGCCCACTGGGCGACCCTGGTCCAGTCGCACCTGGTCGAACTCGACCACCGGCTGCAGCTCCGGTTCACGGGCGGTGCCGGAGAACCCGCTGAGTCCCAGGCGCAGGGCCGGCAGGTTCAATTGCCAGCGCGCGGCCAGGTCCAGGCGGCGGTTCTCCCGGGACGACTCGTAATGGGCCAGGTCCTCGTCGACCCACAGCGGCAGGCGCAGGCGGCCCTGCTCCCCGGGAAAGGTGCGCTCGCGGGCGCCGACCAGCACAAACAGGTCGAGCATCTGCTGGTCGCGCTCGATGGCCAGGTTGAGCATCGGCTGCCCGAGTTTCTGCTCGCCATCGAGGCTTTCCACCTGGTCGGTCTGGTTGATGATATCGACCAGGTGTACGCCTTCGGTGACGCCCCAGAACACCTGGCGCACGCCCGCGCGCAACTCGAAGCCGTCGCCCAGGTGATTCCAGCTGGCTTCACGCAGGTCGGCATGGCTGCGCTCGGCGTCCCGGGCATCGGCGCGCACGAAGGGCGTCAGGGCCAGGCGGTCACGGCCATTATCGAGGTCGTGCCAGAACTCGCTGCGCAAGCTGAGCGAGCTGTTGTCACGGGCCTGGCCCTGGGCCCCGGGCTCGGCGAAGCCCCAGGCCTCGAGCCCCAGCTCGTGGCGCTGCTGCAGCGCCTGGGTCGGCAGGCTGCACAACAGGGCGCACAGGGCGATCAAGCGCTGGGCCATCTCAGCGCACTCGCAACAGCGCGTTCTGGCTGAAGTCGCGCTCGCTCAAGCCAGTGTGAAAGCTGTAGTCATTCCACAGCAGGCGGGTCTGTTTGCCGGTTTGCTGATTGACCATCAACATCTGCCCGGGCCGCCAGTGTTTGCCGGCGTACTGCTTGAAGTCGGTGGCGCTGTAGGTTTTCAGCAGGCTGTTCTTGCGGTCGAAATACTCGATGCGGCGAATCAGGTACTGCTGCTGGTCGATCCAGACCCGTTGCCGGGCATAGCCGGAGAAGGGGTCGTTGGGGATTCGCTCAAGGGTGTAACAGGCCAGGCCGTCGAGGGTGTCCTCGGCCAGGGAGCGATAGTGAAACTTCTGCCAGAACGGCGTGACGATATCTTCGAAAGCGAATTCAGAGCCCATAAAGGGGCCGGACTTGTTACGGGCGCCGATTTGCTTGATACGTTTTACCGCAGGCAGGTACAGCCATTGTTCGTCCTCCCCGGTGGCCTGGTTGTGCGACAGCAACCCCGACCCGGCCAGGTCCCGCGGGCTGTCGAAGGTCATCAGGGTTTGGTCGGTGCTGTCGCCGGCCTCGCGGCTGCGTACCCGCAGGCGTCGGCTGGCGGTTTCCCCGGAGGGGCTGATCAGCACCATCTCCAGATTCATCTGCACATCGTCGTAGCCGCGCAGGTTCTCGTCGGCACGTTGGGCCACCTCTTCGGCGGTGACCGCCCCGGCGGACAGCGGCAGGCTAAATAGCAGGCACAGCAGTACGGAATTCAGGCGCATGGCAAATCCTTCTGGCGCATGACCAGGCTACGGGTCGAGTATCGGGGCAGCGAAAAATCACTATCATCCGCACCGCCGCTGAACTGCTGTCAGCTTTATGACGTGCTATGGGTGCCGGTGATGGTTACAAAAAGTATCAGCACTCCGGACGTTCATCCCTACCTAACTAAAGTTGGGTGACCGTTCGTACCTGAATTTGACTCTTCATTTACGAACAATTCCGATAGTTTCGGAACATTTCTGTATAGCCCGGAAATACTGCCTTCCAAATGGGAATAACGGGAAAAATCCGCTGTCATGGAGCGGTCAAAAAAAAATGATAAGGCTGAGGTTTTTTTCAGGCTTTGCCCGGGAAAATAACCCTTGGGTTGGGTCTTTTTAGTGAAATCTGGGCAAAAATCGACGTGAGAGGGCGTATCGGAGAAGCGGTCTTTGGGAGAACGGCCTTGGGAAAGGGCTTAATGATGCAAATAGGCCTCGTTATCATCCGATAAGAGGCATGCGTGCACAGAGGGGGACAAGACCTGACCTGCCGGTCTCCAACATGACCGGCCAGGGTCAAGCTCGACGGTCACTGGCGCTGAAATCCAGGGTTGCGTCAAAACTCAGGCGATATCAGTTTTTTTCTCCTGAGCCATCACCTGTTGCGCCAATTCGATCATCTGTTCGCGCATCCAACGGTTGGCCGGGTCCTGATCCGTGCTTTCGTGCCAGTACAGGTGGGTCTCCACCGGCGGCACGTCGTTGAGGGGCAGGGGCACATAATGCAGCCCATGACGGCGGGCGAAACGCTCCGGCACGGTCATGGCCATATCGGTTTGCTGCATCACGGTGGACGCCATCAGGTAGTGCTGTGAGCGCAGGGCGATCCGCCGCTGGATGCCCATCTTGCCCAGCGCCAGATCCACGTGGCCCAGGCCATTGCGGCGACTTGAAATGTGGATATGGGTCAGGGACAGGTAATCGTCCAGGCTGAGCTTGTCCTTGGTCAACGGATGACCCTGGCGGAAGGCGCAGACATAACGGTCTTCCAGCAGCTTGACGTGACGCACCTGGGGGTCGGTGTTGAGCGGAGCGTCCACCGCGAAATCCAGGCGGCCGGCCGCCAGCTCCTTGGTGGTTTCCCGGCGCTTGGCCAGGAAACTTTCGATAAACACCTGCGGGGCCAGGCGCCGCAAGCGCTGGAACAGCGGGGGCAGCATTACCTGCTCGGTCAGGTCGGTCATGCTGATGCGGTAGGTCTTGTTGGCCTGCAGCGGGTTGAAGATGCGGCTTTCCTGCACGGAGACCCGTAGCAGCGACAGCGCATTGCGCACCGGACCGATGATATTTTGCGCCATGGGGGTGGGCACCATGCCCTGGGCGGTGCGCACGAACAGCGGGTCGTTGAAGGTCTCGCGCAGCCGCGAGAGGGCGTTGGACACCGCTGGCTGGGTGATGCCGACGATCTGTCCGGCACGGGTCAGGTTGGCCTCGGTATAGATGGCGTCGAAGACGATAAACAGATTGAGATCGACCTTGTTCAGGTTCATTTCGAGCGCGCTCCAGGGCTGGTCCACATTCGCCGATCATATATCGGTTATGAATGTTTATACACGGCGAGAATAGGTTAGATAAATTTTAACCGCTGATCTAGGATCATTTTCAGACCGCATTGCCCCTTTCCACCGCCCCAGAAGGTACCTGCACATGGATTTTGCCTATTCGCCCAAGGTTCAAGCGTTGCGTGAGCGTGTCACGGCCTTTATGGAAAACCATGTCTACCCGGCCGAGGCCATTTTCGAGCAGCAAGTCGCCGAAGGAGATCGCTGGCAGCCCACAGCCATCATGGAGGAGCTGAAAACCAAGGCCAAGGCCGAGGGGCTGTGGAACCTGTTTCTGCCGGAATCCGACCTGGGCGCCGGGCTGACCAATACCGAATACGCGCCACTGGCCGAGATCATGGGCAGCTCGCTGATCGGTCCCGAGCCGTTCAACTGCGCGGCACCGGACACCGGCAATATGGAGGTGCTGGTGCGTTATGCCAACGAGGCGCAGAAGCAGCAGTGGCTGGAACCGCTGCTCAAGGGCGAGATCCGCTCCGCCTTTGCCATGACCGAGCCGGGCGTGGCCTCCTCGGACGCCACCAATATGCAGGCCCGCGCCGTGCGCGAGGGCGATGAATGGGTGATCAACGGACGCAAGTGGTGGACCTCCGGCGCCTGCGACCCGCGCTGCAAGATCATGATCTTTATGGGCCTGACCAATCCCGACGCACCGCGTCACCAGCAACATTCGATGATCCTGGTGCCCATGGACGCGCCAGGGGTGACGGTGGTGCGTGCGCTGCCGGTGTTCGGTTATGACGATGCGCCCCATGGCCACGCCGAAGTGCTGTTCGAGAACGTGCGGGTGCCCTACGACAGCGTGCTGCTGGGCGAGGGCCGTGGTTTCGAGATCGCCCAGGGTCGCCTCGGTCCCGGACGCATCCACCACTGCATGCGCTCGATTGGCATGGCCGAGCGGGCCCTGAAACTGATGTGCCAGCGTTCCGTCGAGCGCACCGCGTTCGGCCAGCCCCTGGCACGCCTGGGTGGCAATATCGACCTGATCGCCGACTCGCGCATGGAGATCAATATGGCGCGGCTGTTGACCCTGAACGCGGCGTACATGATGGACACCGTGGGCAACAAGATCGCCGCCAGCGAAATCGCCCAGATCAAGGTGGTGGCGCCGAACGTCGCCCTCAAGGTCATCGACCGGGCCATTCAGATTCATGGCGGCGCCGGGGTTTCCAACGATTTCCCGCTGGCCTACTGGTACGCCATGCAGCGCACCCTGCGCCTGGCCGACGGCCCGGACGAAGTGCACCGCATGGCGATCGGCAAGTTCGAGATCGGCAAGTACGTGCCCAAGGATGCCTTGCGCAGCCGTCACTGACGGGGGCTGATGTCCTGGCGGGGCTCAGGGGCGAAAATGTGGCAGCACCTGTTGGCCGAACGTCGAGATAAAGGCGGCCTGGTCGGGGTGGACGTTGTGCAGGTACAGGCGCTGGAAGCCCAGCGCCGCATCCTGCTTCAGCCACTCCAACTGCTGCCGGGCGCTGGCCGACACACGCACATGGGCAGCGACCATCAATGTGATGGGTATCGCTTCGCCCCGGTCGCTGGCGTTCAAGGCCGCAGGATGGGTTGAGCGCAGCGATACCCATCCTGCACATCCAAGCCACGAACGCTGAACCACAACGCTCTGCCGCGCGGGGGACGGCGGAGGTCCTGATGTGGACGGCGGCGAGCAGCCCTGACGCCAGGGTGTTGCCGGTCAATCAATGTCATGGGTATCGCTTCGCTCAACGCCATCCTACGGTGCACCCCAACGGTCTCTGGCGTTCAGGGCCTTGGCCTTGGCCTTGGCATATGGCTCAGCTGCGCAGGCGTGCCAGCAGGCCGGCGGTGGAACCGTCCAGGCCGTCCAGCGCGCCACTGCGCAGGCGTGGCAGCAGGTCACTGCAGAGCGCCTTGCCCAGTTCGACGCCCCATTGGTCGAAGCTGTTGATGCCCCACAGCGCGCCGCTGACAAAGACCCGGTGTTCGAAGAGGGCGATCAGGGCCCCCAACGCCCGCGGCGTCAGCGCTTCGAGCAGCAGCGTGCTGCTGGGGCGGTTGCCGGGAAAGGTCCGGTGCCGGGCCAGGATCGCCGGGTCCAGGTGCGGTGAGGCGGTCGGCGGGTTTTCCTCCAGCGCCTGGGCCGTGGTCTTGCCGAGCATCAGTGCCTGGGACTGCGCCAGGCCGCTGGCCAGCAGCTGGTGATGCTGATCAGGCCAGGCGTGGGCAGGGCGCTTGACCAGGATAAATTCCACCGGGATCACATCGGTGCCCTGGTGCAGCAGCTGAAAATAGGCGTGCTGGCCGTTGGTTCCCGGTTCACCCCAGATCACCGGGCTGGTGGCGAACGGCAGGGGCTCGCCCGCCAGGTCCACGCACTTGCCGTTGCTTTCCATCTCCAGCTGCTGCAGGTAGGCGGGCAGGCGTTTGAGGCCCTGGTGGTAGGGCGCGATGCTGCGGCTGGCGAAGCCGTGGAAGTTGCGGTACCAGATATCCAGCAGTCCCAGCCGAACGGGCAGGTTGAGGGCCATCGGCGCCTCGGCGAAATGCCGGTCCATGGCATGGGCGCCGGCCAGCAGCTCGCGAAACGCCGCGGCGCCGATGGCCAGGGCGATCGGCAGGCCAATGGTCGACCATAACGAATAGCGCCCACCGACCCAGTCCCAGAACTCGAAGCTGGTCTCGATGCCCAGTGCCTTGGCCGCCGACGCGTTGGCGGTGGTGGCGACGAAATGCCCGGCGATGTCTCGGCCGCCATTGCCCAGGAACCAGGCTTTCGCCGCCTGGGTATTGGCCAGGGTTTCCTGGGTGGTAAAGGTCTTGCTGGCAATGATAAACAGCGTCTCCTGGGGTTTTAGCGGGCGCAGCACCGGCTCCAGGTCGTGCCCGTCGACGTTGCCGACGAAATGCAACGACAGACCGGGCAGGGCCAGGGCCTCCAGTGCGCTCACCACCATCTGCGGCCCCAGGTCGCTGCCGCCAATGCCGATATTCACCACGTGGCGGATGCCGCGGTTGGCCCGCACGCTTTCGGCATACGCCAGCATGCGCTCCAGGCTGTCGTTGACCCGCTCGCTCAGCTCGCCACGTCCGCGCGGAGCCCGCAGGGCGCTGTGCAGCACCGCGCGACCTTCGGTGTGGTTGATCGCCGCCCCGGCGAACAGGCTGTCGCGCCGCGCCTCCAGCTGGCAGTCGCCTGCCAGGTCCAGTAGCAGCGCCTGGGTCGGGGCGTCGAGCAGGTTTTTCGACAGGTCGGCGAACAGCTCCGGAGCCTCTACGGCGAAGCGCTCGAAGCGATACGGATCGGCGGCGAAGGCCTGGCGCAGGTCGAAGTGCCGCCCGTGCTCGGCATAGTGCTGGCGCAGGGCGGCCCAGGCCGGGGTCTGGTCACAGCGCGGTGGGTGCATGGTTAGGACGCTCGTCAAGGGGAAGGGGCCGGGCCATACAGGGCATGCAGCTGTTCGCGGTAACGGCCATATACAGGTGCGTAAGCCGCGACGTGGGCGGCGATGGGGCTGACCGCGCTGTCGGGATCCAGGCTGACGCAGCGCTCGCAGAGGGTCGCCAGACTGGCGCTCGGATCGCTTTGCCGAGCCAGGCACCAGGCGGCCTGGATGGCCGCGCCCAAGGCTGCCGCTTCGCCGTGGCGGGTGCAGATCACCGGGGTGTCGGTGATGTCGGCGACCATCTGCCGCCACAGCGGGTTTTTCGCGCCGCCGCCGATCAGGCGAATGCCCTGGCTGTTCAGGCCGCCTTCGCGCAGTAGGTCGAGGCCGTAGCGCAGGCCGAAGGTGGTGCCTTCCACGACCGCACGACAGAGGTTGGCGCGGGTCAGGTTGTCGCTGGTCAATCCCAGCAGGCTGGCGTTGGCCTGGGGCAGGGCGGGCACCCGCTCGCCGTTGAGAAACGGCAGCATCAGCATGCCCCCGGCCCCGATCGGCGCCTGGGCCAGCAGTCCGTTGAACGACGCCAGGTCCAGCGCCAACAGGTCGCGGACGGCCGCGTTGGCGTTGGTCAGGTTCATGGTGCAGATCAGCGACAGCCAGCCGCCGCTGGACGAGCAGAAGCTGGCCACTTCCGGCAGCGGACTGACCGCGGGTTGGTCCGAATAGGCATAGAGAGTGCCGGAGGTGCCGAGGCTCATGGTGATCACCCCCGGGCGGATATTGCCGGTGCCGATGGCGCCGAGCATATTGTCGCCGCCCCCGCTGGCCACCAGGGTGCCGGCGGGCAGGCCCAGCCGCGTGGCCACCGCGGGCAGCAGCCGGCCGGCCGGCTGGTGCGCTTCGAGCAGCTGTGGCAAGGCCGCTTGCAGACGTCCGCTGGGGTCGATATGGCGCAGCAGCGCGGTGTCCCAACAACGCCGCCGCACATCGAAGTAACCGGTGCCCGAGGCATCGCCGTACTCGCTGCAGGCTCTCCCGGTCAGCCAGTGGTTGATGTAGTCGTGGGGCAGCAATAAGTGGGCGATGCGGGCAAAGACCTCGGGATGCCGCTCGCGGGTCCAGAGCAGCTTCGACACCGTGTAGCCGGGGGCGATGGCCACGCCCAGGCGCTCCAGGGAGCCCCGGGGGCCGCCCAGGTGCTCCAGCAGCCGGGCATTTTCATCGGCGGATTCGGTGTCGCACCAGAGTTTGGCCGGGCGCAGCAGCGCGCCCTGAGCGTCGAGCAGGACCAGGCCGTGCTGCTGGCCGGAGACGCCGATGCCGCGCACCGCCGTACCCGTGGCACCGGCGGCGCGCAGGGCCTGGCGGGTCGCCTGCTCGCAGGCGTTGAGCCACTGTGCGGGGTCCTGTTCGCGGCGCCCCGGGGCGCCGCCGATCAGGTCATGGGCTGCCGCGCCTTCGCCCAGCACCTGGCCGCTGTCGGCGTCCAGCAACAGCGCCTTGGTGCCCTGGGTGCCGCAATCGATACCGAGAAACATAAGCCGTCCTCAGGAGGTGCCGCGCAGCTGCAGCAGCTGCTGTTCGACCAGCGCCTCGAGGCGCTGCTGGTCGGCATGGAAACCACGGATACCCTCGGCCAGTTTCTCCGTGGCCATGGCGTCCTGGTTTATCTGCCAGCGGAACTGCGCTTCATCCAGGGGCGCCGGGCGCGGCGCGCGCTGATCCTCGGCAAGCATATGGCGCTCGAGCTGCGTCAGCAGGCTGCTCATCGCCGCGCTCCCACTAACGCGGCCAGGGTCCCTTCTACGCCCCGTTGACGCAGGCTCCGCAGGCTGCGCTCGAAGGCCGCGACAAAGGCCGGGTGTTGCACCTGGGTGCCCAAGATCTCCCTTGCGCCGAGGACACGCTCGACCAGTTGCGCCTCGTCGGCCACCAGGCCTTGGCAGTAGTCCGCCCGCGGATCGACCACGGCGAAACCCTGGCCCTGTTCGTCGACCCCCTTGAGGTGCAGCGCCCAGGCGGCCACCACCAGGGCCACGCGGTCCAGGGGGCGGCCTTCCTCGATCAGGCGCTCGAGGGTGGGCAGGATAAACTTGGGCAATTTCGAGGAGCCGTCCGAGCAGACCCGTTCCAGCTGGTCGGCGATTGCCCGATTGGAAAAACGCTCGATCAACTGGACCTTGTAGGCCTCCAGGTCGATGCCCGGGACGGGGGCCAACTGTGGCGTCACATCCTGGTCCATAAACTCACGGACATAGGCGACGAACAGTGGGTCGGCCATGGTCTGGTGAACGAACCGGTGGCCCCTGAGCACGCCCAGGTAGGTGAGTGCCAGGTGGCTGCCGTTGAGCAACTTGATCTTCATCGCCTCGTAGGGCGTGACGTCATCGGTGAACTGTACGCCTACCCGCTCCCAGGCCGGCCGACCGTTGATGAAATTGTCCTCCAGTACCCACTGCATAAACGGCTCGCAGACCACCGGCCAGGCATCCTCCAGGCCATGCCGGCGGCTCAGCTCGGCCTTGTGCGCGACGCTGGTCATGGGGGTGATTCGATCGACCATGGCATTGGGGAAACTGACCTGCTCGGCGATCCAGACAGCCAGCGCCGGGTTCACCCGCTCGGCGAAGGCCAGCAGGGCCTTGCGCGCCACCGCGCCGTTGTGCGGCAGGTTATCGCAGGACATCAGGGTAAAACCGGGCAGGCCCTGGTCGCGGCGCTTGGCCAGGGCCGCCAGGAGGAAGCCGAATACACTGACGGGGGCCTCGGGGTGGGCGATGTCGTGCTGGATAGGCGCCAGTTCGGCATTGAATTCACCGCTGCTGTCGTCCAGGCAATAACCGCCTTCGGTAATGGTCAGCGAAACGATGCGGATGGCCGGATCGGCCAAGGTGTCGATCACCGCCTGGGCCGATTCCTCGGCCAGCAGCATGGCGCCCACCGCGCCGACCACCCGCACCGGGTTGTTTGGCGCATCGCTGAGCTGCACCAGGCTGTACAGGTAATCCTGGGCGGCCAGGGCATCGCGCACCGCGCGGTCCTCCGGGCGCAGGCCGATCCCGCAGATGCCCCAGTCCAGGCTGTCGAGGCCGGCGTTGAACAGCGCTTCGGTGTAGACCGCCTGGTGCGCGCGATGGAAACCGCCCACGCCGATATGGGCGATGCCCTGGCGCCGGCGCTCGAGGGCATAGGCCGGCACATCGATGGCGGTTGGGAGCGCGCCGAGGTTCTGCTGGTTGAGTTTCATCTCATGTCTTCCAAAAAAAGCCGATCGAATCCGTCCGTCCCACACAGGGACGGTGGATGCGCAGTACGTTGAGCCGCGCAGCGTGCGCGCGGATTTAGGCGGCCTGTCGCAGCGCCAGGCCGATCGCCAGGCCACGTTCATCGAACAGGTGGCAGTGGGCCGGGTCGAGCGCCAGGTCCAGGCATTGGCCGTAACCGCGGGTGAAGTCGCCGCGAATGCGCAGGGTCAGTGGCTCGCCGGAGCGGGTGCGCACATGGCAGAAAGTGTCGCTGCCCAGGCGCTCGCTGACGTCGGTGGTCACGCTCAGGCAGCCCTGGCCTGGCTCGGCCACACTCAAGTGCTCGGGACGCACGCCCAGGGTGACCGGGCTGCCGATGGCCAGCGTCGCGCCGCTGCGCGGCAGGGTGATCGAGCCACCCGCGTCCAACTCAAGGGTGCAGCTGGCGGCGCCCAGCTGGGTGACCCGGCCCTTGAGAAAGCCCATCTTCGGGGTGCCGAGAAAGCCGGCGACGAACAGGTTGGCCGGGTGGTGGTAGAGCTCCAGGGGCGAGCCCACCTGCTCCACGCGCCCGCCATTGAGCACCACCACCTTGTCGGCCAGGGTCATGGCTTCGACCTGGTCGTGGGTCACGTAGATCATGGTGGCCTTGAGTTCCTGGTGCAGGCGCGCCAGTTCCAGGCGCATCTGTACGCGCAGCGCCGCATCGAGGTTGGACAGGGGTTCGTCGAACAGGAACACCTTGGGGTTGCGCACGATGGCGCGGCCGATGGCGACCCGCTGGCGCTGGCCGCCGGACAGCTGGCGCGGCTTGCGCTCCAGCAACTGGTCGAGGCCGAGGATGTGCGCGGTGTCCTTGATCTTCCTGTCCACCTCGGCCTTGGGCACCCCGGCCAGGTCGAGGGCGAAGGACATGTTCTTGCGCACGGTCATGTGCGGGTAAAGCGCGTAGGTCTGGAACACCATGGCCAGGTCGCGCTTGGCCGGACTGGCTTGGGTGATATCGCGCCCGTCCAGTTCGATGCTGCCGTGGGTGACGTCTTCCAGGCCGGCGATCAGCCGCAGCAGGGTCGACTTGCCGCAGCCGGAGGGGCCGACGAAGACCACGAATTCGCGGTCGCGGATATCCAGGTCGATACCCTGGATAATGGCCTGGCCATCGAAGCCTTTTTGCAGGTTGCGGATTTTCAGATCAGCCATGGTGAAGGCCTCGGGCAAGGTAAACAGGCACGGCCGGGCGCGGCCATTGAATAAGGGCGGGCGAGGGCAGTAGCGGCTTCATTTCACCGCTCCAAAAGACAGGCCGCGCACCAGTTGCTTCTGGCCGATCCAGCCGAACAGCAGGATCGGCGCGCAGGCCAGGGTCGAGACGGCCGACAGCTTGGCCCAGAACAAGCCTTCAGGGCTGGAGTAGGAGGCGATCAGGGCCGTCAGCGGCGCGGCGCTGGACGCGGTCAGGTTGAGCGACCAGAACGCCTCGTTCCAGCAGAGGATCAGCGACAGCAACACGGTGGAGGCCAGGCCGCCCTTGCTGATGGGCAGCAGCACCCGGACGATTTCCTGCAGGGTGGTGGCGCCGTCCATGCGCGCGGCTTCGAGGATGTCCCGGGGGATGTCCTTGAAATAGGTGTAGATCATCCAGACCATGATCGGCAGGTTGATCAGGGTGTAGATCACAATCAGCACGCTACGACTGTCCAGCAGGCCCAGGCTCTTGGCCAGCAGGTAGATCGGCATCAGCACGCCCACCGGCGGCAACATCTTGGTCGAGAGCATCCACAGCAGCGTGCGCTTGGTCCTTTTGCTCTCGAAAAAGGCCATGGAGTAGGCGGCCGGCACGGCCAGCAGCATGCCCAGCAGCGTGGCGCCGAAGGAGATGGTCACCGAGTTCCAGGCGTACTTCAGGTAGTCGCTGCGGTCCTGGATCAACAGGTAGTTCTCCAGGGTCGGGCTGAAAAAGAACTGCGGCGGCGTGGCGAAGGCGTCGATCTCGGTCTTGAAGCTGGTCATCAGCATCCACAGAATGGGGAAGAACAGCAGCAGCGCGACCGTCCAGGCCAGCACGCCGATCAGGCCGGTGTGCAGGCGACGGGTTTGGTTGAGCGTCAGCATCATGGGCTCCCTAGTGCTTGTCCGTGAGGTTCTTGCCGAGCATGCGCACCAGCACGAAGGCCGCGATATTGGCCAGCAGCACGGCGATCAGGCCGCCGGCCGAGGCGGTGCCGACATCGAATTGCAGCAGCGCCTGGCTGTAGATCAGGTAGGCCAGGTTGGTCGAGGCATAACCCGGCCCGCCGCTGGTGGTGGTGAAGATCTCGGCGAAGATCGACAGCAGGAAAATCGTCTCGATCATCACCACCACCGCGATCGGCCGCGCCAGGTGGGGCAGGGTCAGGTGCCAGAAGATCGCCACGGCCCCGGCGCCGTCCAGGCGCGCCGCTTCCTGTTGTTCCTGGTCCAGGGACTGCATGGCGGTCATCAGGATCAGGATGGCGAAGGGCAGCCATTGCCAGGCGACGATGATCACGATCGACAGCAGCGGGTACTGGGCCAACCAGTCCACCGGCTGGGCGCCAAAAAATTTCCAGAGCGCCGCCAGCACGCCGGACACCGGGTGGAAGATCAGGTTCTTCCAGACCAGCGCACTGACCGTGGGCATGATAAAAAACGGCGAAATCAGCAACACCCGGACGATGCCGCGGCCGGTGAACTCGGCGGCCTCCAGCAGGGCGGAGATCAGCACCCCAAGCACCACGCTGATCAGCAGCACGCTGGCGACCAGGATCAGGGTATTGCCCATGCCCGGCAGAAAGCCGGCGTCGGTGATGAAGTAGCTGAAATTTTCCAGGCCGACGAAGGCCTTCTCTCCGGGGTACAGCAGGTTGTAGCGGATCACCGAGAAATACAGGGTCATGCCCAGGGGCACGATCATCCACAGCAGCAGCACGGCCACCGAGGGGCTGACCAGCCAGCCGCCGGGGGCGCGTTTGCGCGCTGCGCGCGCGGTCTGAACGGTGGCGCCAACCGGCGCCGCCATGGTTTCGAACAGGCTACTCATGCACTCACTCCATCATGCCGGCGGGCGCGGGGCGTGATCGCTCCCGCAGGACGATCCGCGCCCCTGGGGGCGGGCTTACTTGGGATAACCGGCGCGTTTCATTTCCCGGCTGCTGGCCTGCTGGGCCGCTTGCAGGGCCTGCTCCACCGTGGTCTGCCCGGTCAGGGCGGCGGCGAACAGTTGGCCGACCTGGGTACCGATGGCCTGGAACTCGGGAATGGTCACCAGCTGGATGCCGACATAGGGCACCGGCTTGATGCTGGGGCTGGCCGGATTGGCGTTTTTCATCGACTGCAGGGTGATCGCGGCAAAGGGCGCGGCAGCCATATAGGCCTCGTTGTAGGTGGAGGCCCGGGTGCCCGGCGGCACGTTGGCGACCCCGTCCGTACTGGCCACCAGCTCGGCGTACTGCTTGGACGTGGCCCAGGTGGTGAAGGCCTTGGCCGCCGCCTGCGCCTTCGAGGTGCTGGGGATGGCCAGGGACCAGGAGTACAACCAGGCCGAGCCCTTGGCGGTGCTCTGCTGCGGGGCGAAGGCGAAGCCGACCTTGTCGGCCACCTTGCTCTGGGCAGTGTCGGTGACAAAGGAGCCGGCCACGCTGGCATCGACCCACATCGCGCACTTGCCGCTGTTGAACAGCGCCAGGTTCTCGTTGAAACCATTGCTCGACGCGCCCGGTGGGCCAAAGCTGCCCAGGGTCCGCACGTAATAGGTCAGCGCCTGGGTCCATTCCGGACCGGTGAATTCAGGCTGCCACTGCTCGTCGAACCAGCGGGCGCCGTGGGCATTGGCCAGGGTGGTGATCAACGCCATGTTCTCGCCCCAGCCGGCCTTGCCACGCAGGCACAGGCCATATTGCTCCTGCTCGGGCTTGTGCAGTTTCGCGGCGAACTCGGCCATTTGCGTCCAGGTCGGGTGCTCGGGCATCGCCAGGCCGGCGGCGGCGAACAGGTCGCGGCGATAGTAGGTCATCGAACTTTCGGCGTAGAACGGCAGGGCGAAGAGCGTGCCGTTGACCGACAGCCCTTCGCGCACCGAAGGAAACACGTCGTCCAGGGCATAGTCGGCCGGCAGCCCGGTCATGGGCGCCAACCAGCCCTTGGCGCCCCACAGCGCGGCTTCGTACATACCGATGGTCAGCACGTCGAACTGGCCGCCCTGGGTGGCGATATCGGTGGTCAGGCGCTGACGCAGCACGTTTTCCTCAAGCACCACCCAGTTCAGGGTGATGCCGGGATGGGCCTGTTCGAAGGATTTGGAAAGCCGCTGCATGCGGATCATGTCGCTGTTGTTGACCGTGGCGATGGTCAGGGTTTCGGCGGCCGCGGCGCTGGACAGGGCCAGCAGGCCGAGGGCGAGCAGGGTTTTACTTGCAGTCATCTCACACTCTCTTGTGCGCCCGGGGGCGCCAGTCGATTATTGTTTTTGTAGGCTTCCGGGCGGCGTATCGCCCTGTGTGAAGAAGCGTCTCGAGGCTCATTACACCGCCGCCGGGCCCGACTTACAAAGCCTTGGCCCCACCTGAACCGATACTATTTTGCACTCCGCCGGTAGGGCATCGATCTCGGTGGGTGCAGTCAGACCGCGGCGGGCGCGCCAGGCGCACCAGGGGCGTGCCCGGGCACTGCCTGGATTGCGTATCGGTTCGCCGGTGCCTACCACCAGTGTTCGACTTGCAGGCCAAGGGTCGAGCCGTGACGCGCATCGCCGAAGTTGCCGCTGTCGGACAGCGAGGAACCGGCGTCCAGCAGGCTGGCGGCGTCCTGGGCCGCCTGGTTCCACTGCGCGTAGGTGTAGAACAGGCGCACTTCAGGGCGGTCGCGAAAGCCCGGACCACTGGGTGACCAGGTGGGCGCCAGGGTCAGCTTGTTCAACCTGCGCACTCCGTCCGTGGCATCGACCTGGTCGTGC
Source organism: Pseudomonas sp. (assembly GCF_040514055.1). Classification (GTDB taxonomy): domain Bacteria; phylum Pseudomonadota; class Gammaproteobacteria; order Pseudomonadales; family Pseudomonadaceae; genus Aquipseudomonas. Next base: position 17,601 of record NZ_JBEVDL010000004.1, on the reverse strand, counting down.
CCCAGTTCGAGCTGCAGCTTGAACTGGTCGGTCAGCGCATAGACCGGGCGCACGCCCGCTGACAGCCAATCCTGGTCGGCCCCGTCGGGGCGTTTGTCCTTCTGGTAGACCACCTGGAACTGCCCACTGAGGCGCGGGGTCAGCTGCCAATCGAAGTACTCGACCAGGCGGTAACTCTTGGCCGAGCGGTCCAGGCCGCTATCACCGGTGCTGCCCAGACCGGTGCCCGGGCCCTCGCCGTATTGCAGGGCGACCGTGTTGCGGGTGCCGGCACCGAGAAAATCCAGTTGCTGGTGCTGGGCGGTCAGGCTCCAGCCGCTGTGGGCTGCGTCCCGGGTGTCGGGCTTGTCCAGATAACTGAAGCCGAACTCCAGCGCGCCACCGGGGTTGACGTCGATGCCGCCGACGTTGAAATCATGTCGGTTGATATAGCGCTGCTGGTCGATATTGTCCTTGCGCGAGAAGGCGTAGCTGTATTTCAGCCCGCCCAGTTCCACGTCTTCCAGGCCTATGCCGGTGGCGGTCTGGTTCCAGTAGAAGAAGTCGGACATATGAATGTCGTTGCGCTTGTAGAAACGCCGCCCAGCCCAGAGGGTGCCCTGGTTCAGCGCGGCGATATCGCGCCAGTAGGCGTAGGCCTGGGGCATCCGTGTCTGGCCGAACTCACCGTCGAAACGGGGGGTATGGTCGTAGGCATTGCTCAGGCTAAGCATGCCGTAGACGCCCAGCTGGGAGCCGTCGTCGAGGGTCAGCAGATCCTGTTTCAGGGCAAGTTCGGCGTACTGCTCGCATTCGTTGCCGAGGCGGTACTTGGACGCGGCGCCGGGCAGGCGAAAGCAGCTTTGCGAACCATGGCCCGAGGAATCGCCCAGGCCGCCGCGCAGGTAACCGGTGAATTCCGCGGCCTGGAGGGTGCCGCTGGCGAGCAGGCAAGCGCACGACAACGCCAGGCGCCGGTGGGTCTTGTGAGTCATCTTGTGTCCTTTCTTATTGTTGTAATGGGCGGGCGCGCGAGGTGTCGCAGACGCCCGGGCCTATTACAACGAGCGGCGCCAGGCAGGACAAAGCCTGGGCCATACCGCGATCCGTATTATTTTGCACTGTGGGAAACGGGCTGTGCCCCGGCGGCGGCGCAACCGCGAACGGGTCGAGCGGAGCGAGCCCGGCAGGACGCGCAGAACGGCGGCTAGCCGAGGTTTTGCTCGGTCAGGCGTTGCACCACCAGCCGGCGGTAGTGCGAGGGGGTCATGCCTTTGAGTTGCTGGAAACGCCGGTTGAAGTTCGACAGGTTGTTGAAGCCCGACTCGAAGCAGACATCGGTGACTGGTCGCTTGCCGTCGGCCAGCAGTTCGCAGGACTTGCTGATGCGCAGGCTGTTGACGAACTCGACGAAGCAACGGCCGGTGGCCTGCTTGAAGAACCGCGAGAAATAGGTGGCTTTCATGCCCAGGTGATCGGCCACTTCCTCCAGCGGCAACTCGCGCATGTAGTGCTGGAAGATGTAATTGACCGCGAGGTTGGTACGGTCGACGTTGTTGTCGTCTCCCAGTTGCGCCGAGGTGCTGCCCGACAGCAGCTGATAGTCGTCGCTGCTGGCGAGCAGCTCCAGCAGGATCAAAAAATACCCCAGGCGCGCCATGCCGCTGCTGTCGGCGATGGACTGCATCAGATCCTTGGCCTGGCCGATGGTGTGCCGGCAATGGAACTCGATGCCGTAGCGCGCCCGTTCGAACAGTGGCGCCAGCCGGCGCAGCTCGCTGAACACCTGGGTGCCGGACTCGAACAACTGGTCGGTGAAATTGACCAGCATGTCGCGCTGGGGCACCACCTGGTCGTCCTCCAGCTGGCTGATCCAGTTATGCGGCAGGTGCGGCCCGGTGAGAAACAGACTGTCCGGGCCGAAGTTGCCGATGTAATCGCCGATAAAGACCTTGCCGGAGCTGGCGACTATCAGGTGCAACTCGTACTCCTGGTGATTGTGCCAGCGCACCAGGTGGCAGGGAAAACCGTGCTCGCGGTAGATCAACGAGTGGCCGTCGTGATCGTCCATCAATTCATAGGAGGGGTCCGTGGTTTTCATGCTTCTCACGCGGGGGCAATGAACGCGATTTTATAAACCCTTTTGGCCGCCTGGGCCATCGGCGCGCAGGGCTACAGGGGCAGCTCGTGGCGGTAAGGCAGTTGCGGACCCAGCCGCGAACAGGTGAGGGCCGCGGCTGTTACGGCGAATGCCAGCAACGCGTCCAGTTGCCGAGGGGTGATCAGGGCCAGGCTCTCGGGGTTGTCCAGGCCCTGTTCGTGCAGGTAGGCGAGCACCGCGGCCTGGAAGCTGTCACCGGCGCCGACCGTGTCGCGGGTCACCACCGCTCGTGCTGGCTGCGAACGCTGACCGTGGCGGCGGCTGAACAGGCTGGCGCCTTGCCGGCCGCGGGTCAGCAACACCAGTTCGCAGCGATGGTCGAGCCAGCCCTGGGCCAGGTGTTCCGGATCCTCGCCTGGGTAGAGCAGCGCCAGGTCCTCGTCGCTGACCTTGATCAGGTGAGCGTGGCGGGCGAACGCCTCGATGCGTGCACGCCAACGCAGCAGGTCGGGCTCGACGTTGAGCCGTATATTGGGGTCCAGGCTGATCAGCCGCCGCCCACTTTCCCGCTCGACCAGTGCCAGCAGGGTGGTGCCGATCGGCTCGACCACCAGGGAATAAGACCCCAGGTGCAGGCCGCGTACCTGCTCGGCCAGCTTCGGCAGATGCTGCAACAGGCGATCGGCGCAGCCTTCGCCGCGGAAGCTGTATTGCGGCGCCCCCAGGGCGTCGACCCCGACCATGGCCAGGGTGGTCGGCGCATCGACCTCGAGCACCTGCTCGGTGCCGACTCCTTCGTCGACCAGTACCTGGTGCAGACGGCGGCCCAGGTGGTCGCGCGACAGTCCGGCGAACAAGCCGACCGGCACGTCCAGACGCGCCAGCCCAACCGCGACGTTAAAGGGCGAGCCGCCGGCGATGGCGCGGTACAGCAGCTGGTTGCCGGGTACTTCGGCAGTGGACTCGAGGAAAAAATCGAACAGGGCTTCGCCACACACCAGGTACATAAGGGGGCTCCAGGGGTCGCTTTATTATTCTTGGTTTGGCTGCAAACCCGGGCAGGTTACTGCGCCCGCGCCCTGCGGCGACAGTACCCCTATGCGAATCGACTGATACTAATTTGCAGTGCGGCGTGGCGCAGCCATCGGCATTCGCCGAAGTCCCTGTGGCACCGCGAAAACCTGTGATGGTGCACCCAGAAGGGTCCTGACCAGGCGCGGGACGCCGGCGATGGTCATGCCCTTGCCGCGCCCAGCCTTATCGCGTGGTGTAACCCATGCGCACCCTGTCAGCAGTCCCTAATACACCCAGACTTCCACCCGGCGGTTTTTCATCCGGCCGCTGTCGGCGCTGTTGGCCGCCACCGGCAGTTCATCGCCCAGGCCGGTGACCTCGCGCGGCATCACCCCGCCCTTGGCCAGCTCGCGGCGCACCGCCATGGCCCGCAACTTCGACAGCAGCTCCGCCCGGGCCGGATCGCTTTTGGCGTCGCCAAAACCGACCAGCACCACCTCGTCGCGCAGCTTGCCCTGGCGCGTGAGGTAATCCAGCACTCGACCAATATCCCGTTGCGCCTTGTTGTCCAGGGTGGCGCTGCCTTCCTGGAAACGAAAGTTCACCGACAGCCGCTGGGCCTGCTGGCTCAGCTGCGCATAGGCGGCCGGCATGCCGGCGGTGGGGTCAACCGTCACCGCCTCGACGCTCTGGGCGACAAAACCGGTCTTCTGCACGATGGCCTGGCCGCGCGCGCTGTGGGCGAAGGCCACCAGTGCCTGGGCCCAGGGGTTTTTCTCGTTCACGCGGTTGTAGAAAAACAGCCGGCGCGACAGCGGGTAGTCCTCAGTGGCGATCGAGGTGGCACTGGGCAGCAACGCCTGGGCATCGCCGGCGCCAATGGCCAGCGCCTTGGCCTGGCGCACATAGGGCAGGCCGATAAAGCCGATGCCGTTCGTGTCGCGGCTTACCGCATCGGATAATTGCTCGCTGGACTCGAAGCGCCGTGCCGCAGGGGCCAAGGTCTTGCCCTGGGCCGCCAGCACCAGCTCCTTGAAGGTGTCGTAGGTGCCCGACTGGTCATCGCGGGCATACAGGCTGATCGCACCACCGCGGCTCCCCAGCGCTTCCCAGGTGGCGATCTCGCCGGAAAAAATCCCCGCCAGTTGTTCGGTGCTCAGTGCTTTGAGCGGATTGTCCGGGTGCAGGATGATCGCCAGCCCGTCGAGGGCGATCACCTGTTCGGCGCGCCGGTCCTTGAGGTCGCCCGCGGCGCCAAGCGCCTGGGCCTCGCTGTCCTTGACCGGCCGCGAGGAGGCGGCCAGCTCGGCCGTACCGTCCTTGAGGGCGACAAAGCCGGTACCCGAGCCGTGGGCGGCAACCTGTACCTGCACTTGGCGACCCTCGCGGGTGCGGCCCAGCACCCGTTGTTCGTTCTCCGCAGTCTTTTCCACGCGTATATCGCTCAAGCCCTGTTCTTCGAACAGACCCATGACCAGCGCCGGACCGAGCTTGGCGCCCACGGTGTTGGAGCCCTGGATACGCAGCAGCGGTTGCCCGTCGGCGGGCAGGGGTAGGGCGGCGAACACCGACCAGGGCAGGGCGTAGGCGATAAACCCCAGCAGCAGAAAAGTCGTGGTCCGACTCCAGATTTCACGTTCGACAGCAGCCCGGGCGCGCGGCATGGCACAAACACCTTAAACAGGGGGAAGGGAAAGTGCCGCGAAGATTAAGTCGTTTAGGTGTCAGTCGTGTGACAGCCGGCCGTGGGGTTCGGACCACCCTTAGTCGCCTACCTCGAGAAGCGACTCGGCTGCGTCTGCCGTTACTCTGCAGGACCGGTGATATGGGTAGAGCATGCGCTGCAACTGGAAGGCCTCGGAGGTTGGGAAAAACGCGGTCGATGCAGCATGATGCGCACGCCTTAACTCACCGATCCTGCTGGGTGATGTTCGAGCACCCTCGGTCATCGAACACCCGCCTGCAGGTAATCCGCCTACGGACTGGCGTTGGGAAAGGGGGGAGGAACGTTATTGGGAACACAATGTAATACTTGCTGTTGTCTTAAAGGTGCAGGGCTGCCAGCACTCTCCTTGGCTGGACGTAGCATGGGGAAAGATAATTTGCATGGGTTTTGTGAGTGCCGGTGCAAAGCACTTCCCTGTTGCCTCTGTACTCCTGGGTTTTTCATTATAAAATACGAGTCTTGCCATGCAGTCAAAAACACTTGAGCGATTTAACGAGGCACTGACGAAGTTCAATGCTCTCGAAACAGCGTCTCGTACCCAGTACCACAATTACTTGGTGAGGGAAAAGGGTGAGAAAGAAAGCTTGCGACAGCATCTGGAGGCGTATGCCTCACTGTCGACCTTTGGCCAGCCGGTCGCTGAACAAGCTATCCAGGAAATTGCTCCAGCAGTGCCTTTTCCTGCCGATCTAGTGGCATTTTATCGCACTCAAGGTTGGTTTTACGGTGGAACTGCATTTCAAGTGTTGACTGTTTTTTCACTTGAGAAATTGTTGGGGATGTACGGTGCAGATTACGCTTACCAGCAATTCCATTCGCTGGGCTTGGCGGATATGATCAATTTCCAATGGGATAACGACCGCGACGAGCTTGATGTCAGCAGTGAGCAGGCTATTTTCACCCAGGAACATATCGATTATTTAAACAGCAGTTATATTGTAGTCGCAACCTGGGAGGATTATTCGTGGGGAAGCGAGGCGCATTTTTATATTTATTATGACAGACAGGGCTGCTTCGGTATTTTTCACTTGCATCAAGATACCTGGAAAATCGAGCATATGTTCGATGAAAGTCCGGCCAGGCAAACCTGGGATCAGGTGATGAATGAAGCGCTGGACAGAATATTGAAGCGCAGTGAGAACTCATAGGCGGTCGGTCACGGAAAGCTGAGTACAATGCCCGAACTTCGCCTGTGGTGTGGTACCAGGATGTTCGCGCTCTGCTACCGCAAACGTCCGGTTAGAAGGGCTGGTTATTATTTTAGTCGTGCAGGGTCTCAGCGCTGCTATGAAGGGAAATCAGTGGATGGTAAGACATAGGTTGCATGGCTTTTTCGGTGTGCCCCTTGCACGGTGCCTGCGCGTTATCGGATTGTTCCTGAGTTTTTCATTGTCGAATGCGAGTCTAGCTATGCAGCCAGAAACCGTTGAGCGCTTGAATGGCCTAATCAAAGAGTTGAACGCCCTGGAGATAGCGTCCCGTACCCAATACCACGAGTACTTGGTGAGGGAGCAGGGAGAGAAGGGAAGCTTGCAGCAGCATCTGGATGCTTATGCCTCTCTGTCGAAATTTGGAAAGCCCGTGCCTGAGCAAACCATCAATGCTTTCGGTCCTGCGTTGCCCTTTCCTGCCGATTTAGTGGCATTTTACCGTACGCACGGCTGGCTTGGCGGTGGCAAGGCGCTTCAATATCTGTCGGTCTATTCGCTTGAGCGTCTGGTGAAAAACAAAGAGTCGAAAAGTTACGTGAGATTTCACTCGCTGGGCTTGGCGGACATGATCAATTATCAATGGAGCAATGCCCGCGAGGAACTCGATCCCAACCATGAAAACGCCATTTACACCCAGGACGAAATCGATCACCTGAATTCCAACTATATCGTCGTTGCAACCTGGGATGATTTTTCGTGGGCGAGCGAAGCGCATTATTATATTTACTACGATAAGCAGGGCCGCTTTGGTATTTTGCATGTGCACCAGGATACCTGGTATATAAATCATATGTTTGGCGAAAGTCCGGCCAGACAGACCTGGGATCAGGTAATGAACGAGGCGCTGGATAAAATATTGGCCTCCAATAAAGAGCTGGAAGAATAACCCGCGCGAACCGCACCCTGTAGAAGGCGCGACCTCGCGCCGAAAGGAGCCCGACTCACCTGGCTGTAGCAGAAAGAATCCCGCGGCCTCGGGCCGCGGGTAGGCCTCCTACAAGGAGGCAGAGGGCTTGGCCTCGCGCGGCAACAGCCCGTCGGCGCGGAACATGCCACGAATGCCACGCAGGGCCTGGCGGATGCGATCCTGGTTCTCGATCAGGGCAAAGCGCACATGGTCATCGCCATAGTCGCCAAAGCCGATGCCGGGCGAGACGCAGACCTTGGCCTCGCTCAAGAGTTTTTTGGCGAACTCCAGCGAGCCGAGTTGGGCGTAAGCCGCCGGTATCTTGGCCCAGACGTACATCGAGGCCTTGGGGTTTTCCACCATCCAGCCCAGTTCATGCAGGCCCTTGACCAGCACATTGCGCCGTTGCCGATACTGCTCGGCAATGTCCAGCACGCATTGCTGGTCGCCTTCCAGAGCGGCTATGGCCGCCACCTGCAGGGGGGTAAAGGTGCCGTAGTCGTGGTAACTCTTGATCCGCGCCAAGGCGCTGACCAGCTCCGGGTTGCCGACCATAAAACCGATGCGCCAACCGGCCATGTTGTAACTCTTGGACAGGGTGAAAAACTCCACCGCAATATCCTTGGCGCCCGGCACCTGCATGATCGAAGGGGCTTTCCAGCCGTCGTAGACGATGTCGGCGTAGGCCAGGTCATGGATCACCAGCACGTCGTACTGCTTGGCCAGGGCCACCACCCGCTCGAAAAAATCCAGTTCCACGCATTGGGCGGTGGGGTTGGACGGAAAGCCAAGGATCATCATCTTGGGCTTGGGGATGGATTCGCGAATCGCCCGCTCCAGTTCCGCGAAGAAATCCACGCCGGGGATCAGCGGCACCGAACGCACCTGGGCGCCGGCGATCACCGCGCCATAGATATGGATCGGGTAGCTGGGGTTGGGCACCAGTACCGTGTCGCCGTGGTCCAGGGTGGCGAGCATCAGGTGCGCCAGGCCTTCCTTGGAGCCGATGGTGACAATGGCCTCGCTTTCCGGGTCGATGTCCACCTGATAGCGGTCGGCGTACCAACGCGAAATGGCCCGGCGCAGGCGTGGGATGCCGCGGGAGGTGGAGTAGCCGTGGGTGTCTTCGCGCTGGGCGACTTGCACCAGTTTTTCGACTATGTGCGGCGGCGTGGCGCCGTCCGGATTGCCCATGCTGAAGTCGATGATGTCCTCGCCACGGCGGCGGGCGGCCATCTTCAGTTCGGCGGTGATATTGAAAACGTAGGGGGGCAGGCGATCGATGCGCGCAAAACGGCGCTTAGCTTGTTCAGCCATGTGTTCCTCGAAGACGTCAGCGCCCGGAACCGTCCGAGCGACGTTGGCCACTGCGGTGGCCAGGGCGCACGATAAACGCAGCGCTCAGTGCTTGTCGAGCCCGCATCGAGGTCGGCAGTCTCAAGGAGCCGCAGGCTCGACCCGCAACGAGAAGGTCTTGGCATGGGTGCTGCCGTGCACATCGCGTACCTGGGCCATAAACCAATGGGCCTGACTGGAGGCCGCACTGGCGTCGGGGCTGCCCCGCAGCACGCCGTCGGCGTCCAGGTTTAGGCCGGCGGGCGGATGGCCGCTAACCAGGGTCCAGGTGGCGCCACCACGTCCGCCGGTGCTGTAGAGCTGGGCCAGGTAGGGGTGGCCGACCTGGGCCGGCGGCAGGATGCCCTGGCTGTTGATCAGCAGGCCGTCGTTGGGGTGGCTGGCGGCCAGGCGGTAGAATTTCACCCGCGCGCCCTCCGTGGCGCTGTCGCCGCGCCGGTGCAGGGCGGCGCCAGCCTTGAAATAGAAGGTCTCGCCGACCCAGGCCGGGTCCATGACCCAGCGTGTCGCGGCGCCGCCATTGACCGAGGCGCTGGCGACGTTTTCCTTGACCTGCAACTGGTAGGAAAAACCTTGCCCCAGGCGCACATTGCTGGCCAGGGTATGGCGGCTGGACGGCGAGCCGGGCGACGGCAACCCCTGATATCGGGCGATGACCTGGCCCGTTTGACGGGCCGCGTCATGGCGGTAGTACAGCAGGATCAGCGGCGCACCAGCACTGCTATGGACCTCGCCGAGGTTGACCAGGCCATCGTCCGGCACCTGGGTCACCTTGACCAGGGCTTCCTGCAGCGAATGCCCGGCGGCGCTCCAGGCGCTGCCCAACAGGCTCGAGCCACTGCGTTCGCGCAACTCCACACGGGGCCGGCTGGCGCCGCTGGCCAGGGCGCCATTGAGCGGAACCCACAGCGTCATGGCGCCATCGGTGTCGGTGGCGAACCAAAACGATTGATAGCCCAGGGGGCTGCTCAGTCGATCCGCCGGCAGGATTGCCGCGGTACCGCCGTTAGCGCCTTCGGCATCCACCGGCAAAGTCAGGTTCCAGTACTGCAGGTCAAAGTTGCCGCCGGGCGGAACATCCGGATAGAGGTCCGCCGAGGCCCTGGGCGTCAGCGAAATGCCCAGCAACAGGCTGCCCAGAAGGGCGATTCGGTGCGCCGGGCGGGTGTCGCGGCGGTGTTGAAGCGGTGTGCTCATAACCTGCATGCCGGGCTGTCCTCGTCCCAAGGGCGGCTCGAGACGGTCCCTTTCGCGGTGACTGCGTGCCCGAGGCCTGCGATGGGCAGGCTTCAGAGCAGACTCCAGGTGCGTCGGTTGGTTCGCGGCGGCTGGCGGTCTCAGACGGCCGTGCGCTGGCGCAGTTCGATCAACAGCGTGGCCAGGGAGTCGACGTCGGCGTCGGTGGTGCGCCAGGACGACAGGCTCAGGCGAAAGGCCGGACGGCCCTGCCAGAGCGTCGGACCGAACCAGACCTGCCCCGAGGCCTGGGCCGCCTCGCGGATCGCCAGGGTCTGGGCATCGCTGTCGGCGCGCACCAGCACCTGGTTGAGCACCACCCGATTGAGCACTTCAAAGCCGGCCGCGCGCAGCCGCTCGGCCAGTTCCCGGGCCTGGCGCAGGTGACGGTCGAGCAGCTCGCGCAGGCCATCGCGGCCGAGGGCGGCCAGGGCCGCCCAGATCGCTACGCCCCGGGCACGCCGGGAGAATTCCAGGTTGAGGTTTTTCTGGGCGTCCTGGCTGGCCGTGGCATAGACCGCGTCGCTGTTCATGGCGGCCGCCAGGGCGGCGGCATCGCGACAGATGGCCATGGCGCCGTCGTAAGGGCTGTTCAGCCATTTGTGCCCATCAGTGGTCCAGCTGTCGGCCAGCTCGACGCCATCGACCAACTGTGCCTGGCCGCTGCAGCGGGCCCATAAGCCAAAGGCACCGTCGACATGGACCCAGGCGCCGGCCGCTTTGGCGCGAGGGATCAGCGCGAGGAACGGGTCGAATTCCCCGGTATTGACCTCGCCGGCCTGCAGGCAGAGCAGGGTCCGCTCGTCCAGTTCTGGCAGTTGCCGCGGGTCGACCCGACCGTGCTCGTCGGTCGGCGCGAGAATCAGACGATTGATACCAAACCCCAGGATGCGCAAGGCCTTCTTCACGGTGATATGGGCACTGGCGGAAATCACCACCCGCACCTCGGGTGCGCCGTTCAGGCCGTCGCCGTCGAAATCCCAGCCCTGGCGCGCCAGCAGCACCCGCCGGGCGGCGGCCAGGCAGGCGAGGGTGCAAGCGGTGGCACTGGTGCCGAAGCCCACGGCACTGTCGCGGGGCAGGTCCAGCGCCTCGGTGATCCAGCGCCCGGCGACCCGCTCGATAGCGTCCGCCGCCGGTGAGTTGTCGAACGACGAGGCGCACTGGTCCCAGGCCAGCACCAGCCGCTCGGCGGCGGCAGCCGCCGGCAGGGTGGCGCCGATGACAAAACCGAAGTAACGGGGCCCGTTGGAGGCCACGGTGGCCGGCGAAGCCAGGTCATCCAGTTGTTGCAGGACCTGCCCCGCTGCGCGCCCCTGGGCCGGCCAGGGTTCGTTGAACGCGCTCAGGGCGGCGATGGCGCTTGTCCGAGGGAAGGCGGGACGCTCGGCGATACCGGCGGTGTAGGCCAGTGCGCGGCGATCGGCCTCGGCCAGTAGCGATTGTTCGTCGGTGTGCATGGCGACTCGTTGGGGAAGAGGACGGTGCCAGGAGCCTAACCAAGAGTCGCGCCCAGCAGCAGATACACAGGGCAACCGAAAAACAGGTACAGTTTAACAACTTACATTTCACCAACCATAACAGTTCCCGTCGGGTGCCGTTCAGTTGAGCAAGCGGTACCCCCGCCTATGCCTTTGCCCGCGGGTTAGGGCCTGTGGATGCTCGCCACACGCGCCGCGTTGCCGCGGAAAATGGACCCGACTTATGCACGCAACACGGAGGCTAAGCCTGCTGAGGTGCGATACAGTGTTACGCGTCGCTCATTTAGCGTGAGCAAACTTCGCGATTCTTGCCTGTTTTCGCGCCCAACCAGGCGCCAACGCTATGCTCAAAGGCCTAGGGCGTGACCAGGATGGAAAATTTCTTGGCAAAGGTACTGCCGTTGGCGTCCCTGACCTGCACCATCACATCATTGGGCTTGCTGGTCACGGCGCTGGGCAACGCGCTGCCGCCGATCACCCCGTCCGTCCCCAGGCTCAAACCTGCGGGCGGAAAACCGCTGACTAACCGCCAGGTACTGCCGCCGATCCCACCGCGGGCCTGCAAGGCGAACTTGTAGGGGCTGCCGACGGTGGCGGCGGGCAGGGCGGACGGGGTGACGATGCTCAGGCCGTTGGCCGGATGGCTGGCGGCCAGCCGGTAGAACTTCACCAGACCGCCGTCCGTGGCGCTGGTGGCCGAATTAAGGTAGGCGCCTGCCTTGAAGTAGAAGGTCACTGGATCCCAGGCCGGATTCATGGTCATTTGTGCAGGAGCGCCATTGTCCACCGAGACAGCGACTACCGCCGGTTCGGTGCCGCTGCGGGATACTTTTATTTGATAGGTGAAAGCCTGTCCCAGCTTGATGTCGCGAGCCACCTCATGAACTGAGTAGGGCGTGGTTTGCGGGTCAGGCAAGGTTTGCAAATTGGTGAGCAGCTTGCCGGTTTGCTTCACAAAATCGTATTTGTAATAGAGCTTGGCCAGGGGGGCGGTTTTACGGCCGGGTCGGTGCGAATGGGCTTGCCCCACGATGATCAAGCCATCGCCTGCTGGAACTTGCATCACCTTGAGCTGCGCCTCAAGCAGTGCGCTACCGAAACTGTCCCAGTTCACCTGATCGTTACTGGGATCGATCATTTCGCGTAGCTCGGAGCGCGGATCGCCGTTGGGTGCAATTTCCGCCGTGGCACCGCTCACCGGCGTCCAAAAGGTCATAGCCCCGTCGGACGCGGTATGGAACCAGGGTGAAGTGTAACCGGTTGGACCGGCCAATTGAGCCGGAAGTACCGTGAGGGCCTTGCCGGTAAACAGCCCCTCCTTGTCGACGGGAACAACCAGCTTCCATTGCTCCAAGGCGAAGTTACCCCCAGGAGACAACCCGGGTCTGACCTCTGCCCCGGCGGCCGGGCAAAACATGGCGAGCAGCGAAAGCGCGCTTGAAAACACAGCTGCCAAGCCCATCGCTTGGCTTGAGCGCGGGCGTAGTTGGAAGAATGTCGGCATCGATAGGGTTCCTGCTCCTTGGATTGGGCAGGCAGCCTAACAGCCGTCAAGCAGACATCCTTTGATGGCGTCACACATTTGGAATCTGGTTGTACTGGCTTGCGGGGCTCCTATCAGCCCAATAAGTCGTTCATCGCAATGATCTGCTCGGCAACCTGGATCAGCTTCTGTTGGCGGCTCATGGCTTGCCGCCGCATCAGGGTATAAGCCTCTTCCTCGTTGCAGGCTTTCATTTTCATCAGCATGCCCTTGGCCAACTCGATGCGTTTGCGTTCGGCCATCTGCTGGTCGCGGGCGTGCAATTGGGCGCGCAGGGCCTGGTCGCTCTCGAAGCGGACCATGGCGACATCGAGTATCGGCTTGAGTCGGTTGGCCTGGATGCCCTCGACTATGTAGGCGCTGACCCCGGCCTGGATCGCCTGGCGCATCACCCCCGGGTCCTGTTCGTCGGTAAACATGACGATTGGGCGCGGCTGGTCGCGGCTGACCAGCACCACTTGCTCCATCACGTCGCGGCTGGGGGACTCGGTGTCGATCAGGATCACATCCGGACGTACGGCCTCGACCCGTTCGGGCAGGTCGATGGTCAGCCCCGACTCGTCGATGACCTCGAAGCCCGCTTCGATCAGCGCGCTTTTCAAGCGGCCCACCTTCTTCGGGGTGTCGTTGATCAACAAAATTCGCAGCATGGCGGTATTCCGTTACAGGGCAATGGGCGCGACGGTGTCGCTGCGCGCATGGATGGCAAAACTGCGGGCGTAGCCGGCCGGGTCGCTCCCCTCCCAGACACTGCCGTCGAGCAGGGTGGAGCGGCGCATGGGATGGCTCGGCACGGCGATATCCAGGGCTTCGGCGGCCTGGCGGTAGAGGTCGAGCTGGTGGATCTGCCGGGCGATGCCCAGGTAGTCGGGGTCCTCCTTGAGCAAGCCCCAACGGCGGAACTGGGTCATAAACCATATTCCGTCGGAGAGCCAGGGCATGCTGACCTGACCCTCGCTGAAGAAGCTCAGCGGGTGGGCATCCAGCCATGCGTGGCCTAGGCCGTCCTCATACTGACCGAGAAAACGCGGCTCGATGGTCGACAGCGGCGCGTCGACGTAATCGCGGCCGCTGATCAGTTGCGCCGTGCTGCGGCGGTTTTCCAGGTTCTGGTCGATAAAGCGACTGGCCTCCAGCACCGCCATGGTCAGGGCGCGCGCGGTATTGGGGTAGCGTTCGACGAATTCGCGGGTCACCCCCAGTACCTTCTCCGGATGGGCGGCCCAGATCGACTGGCTGGTGGCGAGGGTAAAGCCTTGCCCCTGGTCCACTGCCAGGGCGCCCCAGGGCCCGCCGGCGCAAAAACCGTCGATCCGCCCGGCCTGCAGGTGGGCAACCATCTGCGAAGGCGGTACCACCACGGTGTTGACGTCTTCCAGCGGGTGGATCCCCTGGGCGGCCAGCCAGTAGTTGAGCCACATGGCGTGGGTGCCGGTGGGGAAAGTCTGAGCAAACGTCAGTTTTGCACCGCTCTGGCGCACGCGTGCGGCCAGCGCCTCGGCGGAGGTCACGCCCGCGCGCCGTAACGGTTCGGAGAGGTTGATCGCCTGGCCGTTCTGGCACAGTCCCATAAGAATGGCCATGTCGGTGGCCGGGCCGCCGAGGCCGAGGTGGATGCCGTAGATCTGCCCGTACAGGCTTTGTGCGGCATCCAGTTCGCCGCTGAGCAAACGGTCGCGCAGGCTGGCCCAGGACGCCTGGCGGTGCAGGTTGAGGGTCAGCCCATAAGGCTGGGCGAAGCCCTGGGTGGCGGCGACTATCAGCGACGCGGAGTCGGTCAGGGCCATAAAACCCAGGTTCAACGCGCTCTTTTCCGGTGCGTCGCTGCCGGCCACCCAGGCCAGTGCATCGTTACGGGTGCTGTGCATCGTGTTCATTTGCTGGGTTCCGCCGTTGAACGAAAAGGCACCGTCCCGGCTACCGAAGGCGGGGTGGCCAGAAACGCCGCCCGTGTCTGTGAACGGACCCCGCCGTTGCCGCGAGTCCGGTGGGCAATGCTTAAGCAAGCGATATGCCAGCCATGCTGACGGGCAAAAAAAACCCCGCCGTGGCGGGGTGGTAGAGCCTGATGGGCATTCAGCGCTCCATCATCTGTTTCACGTTGGCCTGGGGAATATGCTGTTTACGCCCTTCGCTGTCCTCGAATTCGAGCATGCCGGTGTTTTTGTCCAGCTCCGGTTCGCCGTCGCTGGTGAGCATTTGCCCATCGGTCGTCATGATGATGTACTCGCTGGAGCAGCCGGCCAGGCTGGCCAGACAGAAAATGGCCAATAGCCAATGTTTCATTGCGTTTACTCCTGGTTGGTTGGTCCACAGGCGAAAACTAGCCCGCTGGCGCGTCCTAGGCAATAAAAAACCCCGCACGAGGCGGGGTTTTTCAACGCACGCAGAGCTTAGGCTTGAATCACCGGGATCTTGGCGTTGGCCGCGGCTTCACGGAACTCGGCGATTTGGTCGAAACTCAGGTAGCGGTATACGTCCGCGGCCATGGTGTCGATTTCCTTCGCGTAGACCATGTACTCCTCGACAGTCGGCAGGCGACCGAGGATCGACGCCACCGACGCCAGCTCCGCCGACGCCAGGTAGACGTTGGCACCGTCACCCAGACGGTTGGGGAAGTTACGGGTCGAGGTGGAGACCACGGTCGAGTTGGCCTCTACCCGTGCCTGGTTACCCATGCACAGCGAACAGCCCGGCATTTCCATGCGCGCGCCGGCCTTGCCGTAGATGCCGTAGTAACCTTCCTCGGTCAACTGGTGAGCGTCCATCTTGGTCGGCGGCGACAGCCACAGACGGGTGGGCAACTGACCCTTGACCTTTTCCAGCAGCTTGCCGGCCGCACGGAAATGGCCGATGTTGGTCATGCAGGAGCCGATAAAGACTTCGTCGATCTTCGCGCCCGCCACGCTGGACAGCAGGCGCGCATCGTCCGGGTCGTTCGGTGCGCAGAGCACCGGTTCCTTGACGTCGGCCAGGTCGATCTCGATGACCTCGGCGTATTCGGCGTCCTTGTCGGCTTCCAGCAGGTCCGGCTGGGCCAGCCAGGCTTCCATCGCCAGCGCACGGCGCTCCAGGGTCCGGGCATCGCCGTAGCCTTCGCCGATCATCCAGCGCAGCAAGGTGATGTTGGACTGCAGGTACTCGGCGATCGACTCTTTCGACAGCTTGATGGTGCAACCGGCGGCGGAGCGTTCGGCCGAGGCGTCGGACAGCTCGAAGGCTTGCTCGACGGTGAGTTTTTCCAGGCCCTCGATTTCCAGGATGCGTCCGGAAAAGGCGTTTTTCTTGCCTTTTTTCTCGACCGTCAGCAAGCCTTTCTGGATCGCGTAGTAGGGGATCGCATGCACCAGGTCACGCAGGGTGACGCCCGGTTGCAGCTCGCCCTTGAAGCGAACCAGGATCGACTCGGGCATGTCCAGCGGCATCACGCCGGTGGCCGCAGCGAAGGCGACCAGGCCGGAACCGGCCGGGAAGGAGATGCCGATCGGGAAACGGGTGTGGGAGTCACCGCCGGTGCCGACGGTATCCGGCAGCAGCATGCGGTTCAGCCAGCTGTGGATGATGCCGTCGCCCGGACGCAGGGACACACCGCCACGGGTCATGATGAAGTCGGGCAGGGTGTGGTGGGTAGTGACGTCGATCGGCTTCGGGTAGGCCGCGGTGTGGCAGAAAGACTGCATCACCAGATCGGTCGAGAAGCCCAGGCACGCCAGGTCTTTCAGTTCGTCACGGGTCATGGGACCGGTGGTGTCCTGAGAGCCGACGGTGGTCATTTTCGGTTCGCAGTAGGTGCCAGGACGGATACCGTCGGTACCGCATGCCTTGCCGACCATCTTCTGTGCCAGGGTGAAGCCTTTGGTGCTCGCAGCAGGGACTTCAGGCAGCTTGAACAGGGTCGAAGGAGGCAGGCCCAGCTCGGTGCGCGCCTTGCCGGTCAGACCGCGACCGATGATCAGCGGAATACGACCGCCAGCACGGACTTCATCCAGCAGGACCGGGGTTTTCAGTTCGAAAGTGGTGATCACTTCGTCGCTGTCGTGCTTGCAGACCTTGCCTTCGTATGGGTAAACGTCGATCACGTCACCCATGTTGATGTTGGTCACATCGAATTCGATGGGCAGTGCGCCCGCATCTTCCATGGTGTTGTAGAAGATCGGAGCGATCTTGCTGCCGAAGCAGAAGCCGCCAGCGCGCTTGTTCGGGACGTAAGGAACGTCGTCACCGAAGAACCACAGCACCGAGTTGGTTGCCGATTTACGCGAGGAGCCGGTACCGACCACGTCACCGACGTAGGCGATAGGGAAACCCTGGCCGCGCATTTCTTCGATCTGCTTCATCGGGCCGATGGAGCCTTGTACGTCCGGCACGATGCCGTCGCGGGCCATTTTCAGCATGGCCAGGGCGTGCAGCGGGATGTCCGGGCGGGACCAGGCATCAGGAGCAGGGGACAGGTCGTCGGTGTTGGTCTCGCCAGTCACCTTGAATACACGCAGGCTGATCTTGTCGGCCAGGGTCGGGCGGTTCTTGAACCACTCGCCGTCAGCCCAGGATTGCAGCACGCCTTTGGCGTGAACGTTGCCGTTCTTGGCTTTTTCCGCGACGTCGTGGAATGCATCGAACATCAGCAGGGTGTGCTTGAGTTGCGCGGCAGCGACTGGCGCCAGCTCGGCGTCGTCCAGCAGGTCAACCAGAGTGACGATGTTGTAGCCGCCCTGCATGGTGCCGAGCAGTTCTACAGCGCGCTTTTTGTCCAGCAGAGGGGAGGAAACTTCGCCCTTGGCCAGTGCAGACAGGAAGCCGGCTTTGACATAGGCCGCTTCGTCCACGCCTGGTGGAATGCGATTGGTGATCAGGTCAACGAGAAATTCTTCTTCGCCAGCCGGAGGGTTTTTCAGCAGCTCGACCAGGCCTGCTGTTTGTTCGGCGTTAAGCGGCTGGGGAACGATACCCAGGGCTGCACGCTCTTCGATATGTTTGCGGTAGGCTTCAAGCACAGTTATTACCCTCATCAGTGGTCCCAAATGGGTGTCCGGGACGCTCATCCCGA
>NZ_JBEVDL010000020.1:0-5778 GCF_040514055.1 Pseudomonas sp. | reverse complement strand
GCAGTGCCCATGCCGTTCCAGTCTTCCAGGTTCGAGCCGAGTGCGCGGTGCCGTTCGGCCAGTGCAGAAATACGCCATGAGTGAGCCATGTGAGGATCCTTGTCGGGAGAAAGTGGTAAGGGGTCAGGCTTGCAGGTCGAAGCGGCTCAGCCACTGGACCAGGGTCTGTCGGTAGCGGCTCATGCCCTTGTAGTCGGCGATCGGCTCGGGCAGGTCGCGCAGGACGCGGTGCAGGCGGCAGCCCCAGCCGGGCTGAGTGACCAGCTCATCCATGCTGATCAGGTAGGTGCGGATGCTGAACATCACCGCGTTGCTGCGGGGCAAGCGGGCCATCACTTGCAGTTCGACCCGCAGATGCACTTGCTGCCCGACGTTGCCAGCCGTAATGCGCCCACGGTCGGCGCCCCATTCATGGAACGTCTCGGGTGAGGAGTCGAGGCGCGGATTGATGGTCAGCGTCCAGTTCAGGCGGCGAACCGGCTTCCCGACCTGCAAGGCCAGCAGGTACTTGAGTGCGCGGTCGAACACGCCCATCTGATGGGCCATGGGCACGGGCGAATGCCACTGCTTGAAACTCATGCCGGCGTCGAATGCCAGGGACCAGTCGGCTGGGCTCGTGACCATGCCGGCGTCCATGTACAGATCACCGTCGCGCTGGTCGAGCAGGGCGAAATCCCCCTGGACCTGGCGGGTGATGAACTCCAGCGGCTCGCAGGGCAGGCTCGCGGCATCGCCGAAGACAAAGTGCTGGTCGATGTCCAGCAGCTGATTGCGCCAATGCCAGTGCTCGCCCTGACGCTCCAGCACAAACCACTGCGGATAATCGGCGGCGAGCTGCTCCATGAGCATCTGCAGGGCATCCCACGCTGCCACTTGCATGTGCGGCATCACCAGGTAGCGGCGCGGGTCCTTGTCCAGTACCAGGGCGCGTTCGGCCATTTCCGAACGGTAGTGTTCGTCGATGTCGAAGCCGTGCTGGTAAATCGAACCAGGGTCCCGGGACGTGGCCGGTTCGATGTTCACCGAATACAGGTAGCTGTCCTCGGTGAACGGGAATGGAAAGCGGCGGATGGCGGCGGGACTGTTGCGAAAACTGAAGTCGTTGCGGTAGCTCAGCACCGGGCTGGATGGAATGGTCATGGTCGACTCCTAGAGGTCTAGCGAAACGCAGGGGCCGCGGCCGCGAGAGACGCAGGGCATGAGAAATTCGCCCTGCTCGGCGGGGCTGAGGAAGCTGTCGCGGTGTTCGATGTCGCCGCGCACATGGCGGGTCATGCATTGGCCGCAGACCCCGCCGCGACACAGGTTGGGCACCTGCAGGCCGGCGGACTCCAGCGCTTCGAGCAGACTCTGTTCAGCGCCGACCCGCAGGCGCTGCCCGCTGCGCAGCAGTTCCAGGTCAAAGGCTTGCCCAGGTTCTGCGGCCTTGAAGGCCTCCCAGTGCACCCGCATCGAAGGCCAGCCCAGGGCCTTGGCCTGTTGCCGGACTGCATCGAGCAAGGGTTGCGGGCCACAGGTATAGACATGGCTGCCCAGCGGGCGGTCGCGCAAGATGGTGTCCAGGTCCGGGCGGGCGCTGTAGGTGTGCAGTCGCGAGCCCAGCCGTTGTTGCAAGGGCTCGAGATAGGCATCGCTCAGGCCAGGGCGATACAGGTAATGCAGTTCGAAATCGGCCTGGCGTCGCTCCAGCTCGGCGATGTGCGCCATGAACGGCGTGATGCCGATGCCGCCGGCGATGAGGATGTGCAGGCGGGCGGGGGCGTGCAGGGCGAACAGGTTGGCCGGCGGCGATATCTGCAGGGTGTCACCCACCTGGACGTGTCGATGCAGGTACTGTGAGCCGCCGCGGGAGGCTTCCTGCAGGCGTACGGCGATGCGGTAGTGCTGGCGGTCCGCCGGGTCGCTGGTCAACGAATAGGCATTGCGCACCTGGCCGCTGCCCAGTGGCAGGTGCACCTGCACATGACTGCCGGCGGAGAATCCCGGCAGGGTGCCGCTGCAGGGTTCCAGGGTGAGTTCGCGCACCACGGGGGTGAGCATGTCGGCCGTGCTGACCCGGACCTTCAGCGAGGCGCTCATGGCTGGACTCCGGCGTAGGGCTGGTCGGGATCGCTGCAGACGCCGAGGTAAGCCCCCAGGCGTTGGGAAAAGTGCTGGCGCACCTCCAGCCCGACTTCACAGCGCTCGCAGGTCATCGCTGGCTGCGGCCCGCACGCCTGGGTCAGTCCGCAATGCACGCAATACACCTGGCGCGGGCCGACGGTGGCGTGGGTGATGTCGATCTCGTCGTCTTCCAGCCCGGCGGCGCGAGCCTGGGCATGGATGCGCCAGACGAATGCCTCGTCGCCCATGATGTACAGGTGACTGCCCACGGTGGCGCTGCCCAGTACCTGCTGCAGGCGCGCTTGGAAGTCGCTGTTCTGCTGGTTCAGCACCAGGGGCTGTTGCAAGTCGCCGACAAAGGACGCGCAGGCGGCCGCCGATTGCATGACCACGATATGGCGGGTGGCGGCTTCACGAGGCTGGGGCTGGCGATAGCGCGGCAGGCTGTGAAGTCGATCCGGAGCGGCGCTGTGTCTATCCGTCATGCTGGCTTTCCTGTTGATCCGCCCCTGTTTGCGGGGCGGGAAAGGTGGCGTTGCACAGGGCGTGTTGTTTCCTGCTGAGGAAGATAATTTCCTACGGGGAAAAATCTCTCAATCCAGAAAAAGCGCTATCTCTTTGGGGGTAGGTCGAGCACGGCGGCCATTCAGGGCATGGAAGTTGCTCGTCCTTGTTCACAGCCGAGCAAGCGGACGGGGAGTGATCGAGAGTGCGAACACGAGTGCAGTGGTGGCCGCTCTGGTTGGGGCGTATCCGTCCCGAACAGGCGCGCAGCGTGCGCCAGCTGTTGGCCGGGTTGCCCTTGAGCCAGGTGCACGCTGACGGTGCCCTGGCGGTTTTTCTGGACCGTTTCGAAGCACTGTTGCCCGCTTGCCAGCTGAATCTGGTCCTGGCCGGTGTCGAGCCGACGCCGGCTCGGCGCGGCGTGATCGAGGGTTGCCAGGGCGTGCTGGACTGCCCACGGCGTGCCTCGGCAGCGAGTGAATCCGCCCAGGCCTGCGGCCCTTGTCGGCAACGGGGCGTGCATCGCCTGCTGTGTTCCGTACCCAACGGCGACCAACCCGGCAGCAGCGGCTGGTTGCTGCTCGATACGCCGCGCGCGGCCGGCGCGAGCTGGCGCCAGTTGCTGGAGGAGGCCGCGCAGGCCGTGGACGTCAGCGTGCGTCTGCTCTGTCACAGCCGTGAACAGCAGCGTCGGCAGGCGACTTTCCGGCACGGTGCACTGGCCCGTGAACTGCACGATTCGGTGGCGCAGCAGCTGGGTTATCTGTCGTTCCAGGCGAGTCTGCTGCAGTCGCAGCTGGGCGCGCCTGCGCAGGCGGCTGCGGTGTTGCAGGAGCTGCGCGGCGGCTTGAGCCAGTTGCAGCGCCAGGTACGTGAATTGATCACCAGCGCCCGCCTGACCATGGACGGGCGTTCCCTGCGCCAGGCCCTGGCCGACTCGGTCGCGGAGTTCTCGCGGCGCTGCATCATCGTGTTCGAACTGGACAACCGCCTGGCCGACGATGCCCTGGGCGCGGAAACCGAATTGCAGGTACTGCAGATCATCCGCGAGGCGCTGGCCAACGCTGTACGCCATTCCCATGCACGGCATGTGCGCATCGAGTTGCGGCAAGACCAGGACGGCGCTGTGTCGGTGTCGGTGGAGGATGACGGCATCGGCTTGAGCCCGGCGTCCGGGGAGGACAACCATTTCGGCCTGGCGATCATCCGCGAGCGGGCCGCGAGCATTGGTGCGCGCCTGGCCATCGAGGCCATCCGCCCGCACGGGGTACGCGTACACCTTGGCCTTTGCCGTCACCAGGATTTGCCTGAGGGGAATTTCGATGGACTGCACGACCTTGTTACTGATCGATGATCACCCGTTGTTTCGCAAGGGCCTGGCCCAGCTGTTCGGTGCCAGCGACGACTTTGAAGTGGTGGGCCAGGCCGCCAGTGGCCGCGAAGGCATCAATCTGGCCGTGAGCCTGGCGCCGCAACAGGTCCTGCTTGACCTGCACATGCCCGGCTTGAGCGGCTTGCAGGTCCTCGATGAGCTGCGCCAGTTGCGCCTCGACTGTCAGGTGGTGGTGCTCACCGCGTCGATGGATCGCGCCGAACTGCTGATGGCCCTGCGCCTGGGGGCCAGTGGTTATGTGCTCAAGGAAACCGAGCCCGATGCACTGCTGGACTACATGCGCAATTGCAACCGGGGCGCGATCGTCCTGGATTCGACCCTGATTGCCCTGCTGGCCGACCAGGACGCGCCGACGCCCCGGCCCGGGCACGATCTTGAGCACGCCGATACCCATAACCTGACCGAGCGCGAAGGCCAGACGCTGGCCTTGATCGCCGCCGGCATGAGCAATAAGCAGATCGGCCGGGAACTGGGGATCAGCGACGGCACGGTGAAGATCTATGTGAAGAATCTCTTGCAGAAGCTCAGTCTGCACTCGCGCCTGGAGCTGGCGGCCTGGGTGCATAACGGCGCATCGGTGAGACATGAGGAGCGCCATTAGATGATCGATCACCCCGAGGCAATCGTCCCAACAGCGCCTGTGCAGCGGATGGATCACTTCCCGGCGGCGTTGCTTGAACTGGCCGATGACGGTCGCATCGTCCACTTCAACCTGGCGTGGGTCGAGCTGATGGATCGACCCCAGGGCGAGCGTTACCTGATTGACCATGTGCACCACGAAGACCGATCGATGTGGCGCCAGGCGCTGCATGAATTGCGGCGGCGGCCCGAGACTTCGTTCAACCAGCGTCTGCGTTTCGTGCACCCCTCGGGGGAGTTGCGCTGGTTCGAGGTCAGTCTCAAGCGCGGTGACCAGGGGTTCTATCTGGTAGCGGGGGATATCACCGTGCACAAGCGGCGCGAGATTGCCTTGCTGGCCAGCCAGCGCAGTTGCATGAGTTTGCTCGACAGCATGCCGGGGCTGATCTATCGCGGCCGCAACAACCGGGACTGGACCATGGAATTCGTCAGCGCCGGGTGCCTGCAACTGACCGGCTATCCCGCGGAGCGGCTGGTGGACAATCACGAATTCACCTACAACAGCCTGATCCTGGCGCAGGACGCCGATTATGTCTGGCGCGAAGTGCAATATGCCCTGTCACGGCGCGAGCCGTTCGAACTCAACTACCGGATTCGCTGCGCCGATCAATCGATCAAGCACGTCTGGGAGAAGGGGGTGGGGATCTACGCCGATACCCGAGAAGTGTTGGGTATCGAAGGGGCCATTTTCGAGCGCAACGCCGGGCACTGAGTCCGGCGTTGTGTTCTTGAGGGATGGATCAGGACAGTTCAGCGATGCGTTCGCCGCGCTTGCCGAGCTTCATCAGCCAGTAATAACTCAAGGCCGGCACCAGCAAGCCGACCAGCCAGGCCAGGTCGACGCCATCGAGCGCCGTGGCGACCGGACCGACATAGAGCGTGGTATTCATGAACGGAATCTCCAGGGCAATCGCCAGGACAAAACTGCCGCAGGCGATCCAGTTGACCCGCCCGTAAATCCCGTTGAGGTCGAAGATGTCGTCGATCCGGTATTCACCTTTGCGCAGGCAATAGAAGTCCACCAGGTTGATCGCCGTCCAGGGGATCAGGAAGTAGCTCATGAAGAAAATGAAGTTGAGGAAGAAGGTGATGAAATCGTCCTGACTGATGGTGCACAGGCCGGTCGCCACCACGCTGAT
>NZ_JBEVDL010000038.1:0-7191 GCF_040514055.1 Pseudomonas sp. | reverse complement strand
CCGAACCGGGCATCCGTGTCAGCCTCGCCGAACTGATCGAAATGCGCCATCGAGTGCGTGAAGTGCAACTGTTCTCGACGCCGAGCCAGCGCAGCCCGCTGATCGGCCTGCATCATTCGAAACTGCGTGGCCGAGGCGTGGATTTCGACCAGGTGCGGGTCTATCAGGCCGGCGACGACGTGCGCAGCATCGATTGGCGCGTCACCGCCCGCACTCAGGAACCGCACACCAAGCTGTTCCACGAAGAGCGCGAGCGGCCGATTTTCATCATGGTCGAGCAAAGCTGCCGGCTGTTTTTCGGTTCGGGGCTGATGTTCAAATCGGTACTCGCCGCCCAGGCCGCGAGCCTGATCGGCTGGGCGGCGCTGGGTCATAACGACCGGGTCGGCGGCCTGGTGTTCGGTGACAAAGAGCATTACGAGATCAAGCCACGGCGCAGCAAACAGAGCCTGTTGCAGTTGCTCAACCGCCTGGTGCGGGTCAATCAGTCGTTGCACACCGAAACCGAGCCGGACCGCGACGCGTTCAACATTGCCCTGCGCCGTGCCCGGGAAGTCCTGCGTCCCGGCAGCCTGGTGATCGTGATCTGCGACGAACGCGCCCTGACCGAGGGCGCCGAACAGCAGCTGAGCCTGTTGTCGCGCCATTGCGACCTGTTGTTGCTGCCGGTGTCCGATCCGCTTGATCATGCCCTGCCTGCCGCCGGGCTGCTGCGCTTCGCGGAACGGGGGGCGCAACTGGAACTCGACACCCTCAATTTCGACCTGCGCCAGACTTACCGCGCCCAGGCCGAGGCGCGCGTCGCTCGCTGGGAACTGCTGGCGCAGAAACTGCGGGTACTGTTGATGCCGTTGAGCACGCAGAGCGAGATGGTCGAACAACTGCGCGAGTACCTCAACCCAGAACGTCCGGGGAAAAGCCGATGAGCAGCCTCGAGCAACTGCAACCGCTGATTTCGCCGCCACCGATCGAATTCTGGCCACCGGCGCCGGGCTGGTGGTTACTGCTGCTGTTATTGCCTGTGTTAGGTTTCGGCATGTGGCAATTACGACGCTTGCTTCCCGACAACCGCCCAGTCGTGCGCGCCGAACAACCGCTGGACCCGGTGCGCATCGCGGCCCTGGCCGAGCTCGCACTGATGCCCAAGCCTTACGACGGCGCACCGGCCGGTGCCTGGCTGCAGCAACTCAACGGTTTGCTCAAGCGCCTGTGCCGCAACCACTACCCGTACAGCCAGAGCCACACCCTGAACGGGCGCAAATGGCTGGCCTTTCTCGACAACCGCTGCCCGGCTGCCGGCCTGACCCGCTGGATGGTGCTGGTCGAAGGCGCCTACAAGCCTGAATGCAAGCTTGACGACAAGGCCATCGCCGGCCTGACTCAAGCGGTCGATACCTGGATTCGCAAGCATGTTTGAATTCGCCTGGCCGTGGATGTTCGCCCTGCTGCCACTGCCCTGGCTGTTGCGCATGGTGCTGCCGGTGGCCGACAGCGGCGAGCCGGCGCTCAAGGTCAGCTTCCTCAGTGACCTCGAAGGCTTGGCCCGGCGCCGCGCCCGAGCCAACCTGCCGGCCTGGCGCCAACAAGCGCCATTCATTCTGCTGTGGTTATTGTTGCTGATCGCCGCGGCCCGCCCGCAATGGCTCGGCGAGCCGCTGCCGATTGCCGCCAGCGGCCGCGACCTGCTGGTCGCGGTGGACGTGTCCGGTTCCATGGACTTTCCCGACATGCGCTGGCAGGACGACGAGGTCAGCCGCCTGACATTGGTCCAGCATTTACTCGGCGACTTCCTCGAAGGTCGCGAAGGCGACCGGGTCGGCCTGATCCTGTTTGGCAGCCAGGCGTACCTGCAAGCACCGCTGACCTTCGACCGGCGCACCGTGCGGGTCTGGCTCGACGAAGCGCGCATCGGCATCGCCGGCAAAAACACCGCGATCGGCGATGCCATTGGCCTGGCCCTGAAGCGGTTGCGCATGCGCCCGGCGCAAAGTCGCGTGCTGATTTTGGTCACCGACGGCGCCAATAACGGCGGCGAAATCGCCCCGCTGACGGCGGCGCGACTGGCGGCACTCGAAGGGGTGAAAATCTACACCATCGGCATCGGTGCCAATCCGGAGGACAGTGGCACACTCGGCTTTCTCGGGATCAACCCGAGCCTGGACCTCGACGAGCCGTCCTTGAAAGCCATCGCCAAAGCCACCGGCGGCCAGTACTTCCGCGCGCGCGATGGCCAGGAGCTGCAGGTGATCAAGGACCTGCTCGACACGCTCGAACCGGTGACGCAACAACCCACCCAGGCGCGTCCGGCCCAGGCCTTGTATCACTGGCCGCTGGCAATGGCATTGCTGCTGAGCATGTTGCTGGTGGTCCGCGAGCTCTGGCCGGACAACCCCTTGCAGCGCCTGTTTAACAAGGATCTGTTCTTGCAATCGCAACTGCCCGACTGGCGCAGGCGCCTCAACCGCCTGCGCCTGCGGAGGCGCCGATGAGTGCGCTCTGGCCCTTCTGGTTCCGCCCCTGGTGGCTGCTGTTATTGCCGCTGCTCGGCTGGCTGCTGTGGCAACTCTGGCACCGACAGAAACGTGCGGGACGCTGGCAGATGATTCTGCCGCCAGCCTTCCATGCGACATTGCTCAGTGGCGGCAGCGGTCGCAACAGCAAACTGCCATGGGTCGCCCTGGGCGTGGCGTGGGTGCTGACCATCCTGGCATTGCTGGGACCGGGTTGGGAACGTGTCGAGCAACCCAGTCAGAAGCCGGCCGATCCGCTGGTGGTGATCCTGGAACTGACCCCGGAAATGCTCGCCACCGACGTCACGCCGAACCGCCTGGAACAGGCGCGGCGCAAGTTGTTCGACCTGCTGCAAAACCGCAGCGATGCCCAGACCGCCATCGTCGTCTACGCCGGCAGCGCCCACACCCTGGTGCCCCTGTCGGATGACCTGTCCACCAGCCGCAATCTGCTGGATGCGCTCAAGCCGTCGCTGATGCCCCAGGCCGGCCATCGCGCCGACCTGGCGGTGGCCAAGGCCCTTGCCCTGCTGAATCAGGCTGCTCTCGGCGAGGGGCGGATCCTGCTCATCGGTTCGACCCTGACCGAACAGGAACGTCAAGGAATCCGTCAGGCGCTGGAGGGCAAATCGACGCAATTGCTGATGCTCGGCATCGGCACCGCCGAAGGTGCGCCGATCACGCAAGAGGACGGCAGTTTCCTCAAGGATGCTCAGGGCGCGATTCTGGTGCCCCATCTGGACGAACCCGGCCTCAAGGCCTTCGCCAGTGCACTGGACGGGCGCTACCGCCATGCGCGTCTGGACGATGCCGACCTGCGTGCGCTGGGCCTGCTCGACGGCCCGCGCACACTGATCAATGACGGCCAGACCGTGCGCCTCGACGCCTGGGCCGATCAGGGTTACTGGCTATTATTGCCGCTGTTGCTGCTGGCCGCCTGCGCCGGTCGCCGCGGCTGGCTGTTCTGCCTGCCGCTCCTGTTGCTGCTGCCGCAACCCAGCTACGCCTTCGACTTCGAGGACCTGTGGCGGCGGCCGGATCAGCAGGGCATGCACTTGCTCAACCAGAAACGTCCGGCCGAGGCCGCAGAGCATTTCGCCGACGTGCAATGGCAGGGCGTGGCGCTGTATGAGGCCGGCGACTACAGTGGCGCCGCTCAGCGGTTCGCCGCAGGCAACGACGCCCACGCCCACTACAATCGTGGCAACGCCCTGGCCAGGAGCGGTGAACTGGAAGCAGCGCTGGACGCTTACGAACAGGCGCTCGAACGTCAGCCGGATTTACGCCCGGCATTGACCAACAAGGCGCTGGTGGAAAATCTGATCAAGCAGAAAACCACCCCGCCGCCGGTCAAGCCGGAGCAAAAACCGGACAACGAAAACCAGGCCAGCCAGCAAGAACCACCGTCCGGCGCGGCCACTCGACCGTCGGGCAACGGCGAACCGCAAACCGATGCCCAACAGGCCGTGGAAAATGCCGGGCAGCCGTCGACGACGCCGCCCAAACCAGGTACCAACGAGGTCCCCGGCAGTGAGCTGGGAGATGAACAACACACCAGGCCGCCCCTGCGCCCGGCCACTGACAGCATCGATGGCGAACAGCGCCAGGCGTTGGAGCAATGGCTGCGCAAGATCCCGGATAACCCGGGTGAATTGCTCAGGCGCAAATTCTGGTACGAACAGCAACAACATCAGGATCAGGGAAAAACTCGATGACCCGCTTCACCCTCTCCATGCTGGCGCTGCCGCCTGCCCTGTTGTTCTGCACCGTTCAGGCCCAGGCCGCGGAGCTGGTCGCCAGTGTGGATCGCAGTCGCTTGAACTCCGGCGAGACGGTCGAACTGACCCTGGAAACCTCTGACATGACACAGTTCGGCAAGCCTGACCTGACGCCACTGGAACCCCTGTTCGAAGTCCGCGGCACCCGCCAGGTCAACCAGTTGACCACCCTTGACGGCGACAACCGTGCGACCACCCGGTGGATCATCACCCTGCTGCCTCGGCAGACCGGCAGCGTGGAGATTGCGGCGCTGCAACTGGGCGAGGCGCAGAGCCAGCCGATCACCCTGCAAGTGGTCCAGAGCGAAACCCAGGACAGCCGCCAAAAACTGGCCCCGGTGTTCATCGACGCCAGCCTCGATCAAAACAGCGTGTACGTTCAGGCCCAGGCGATCCTGACCCTGCGGATCTACCATTCGGTGTCGCTGTACGACGACAGCAGCCTGCCGCCCTTGCAGATCGCCGATGTGCGCATCGAGCAACTGGGCGAGTCGCGCACCTATGAGAAAGACATCAATGGCCTGCGTCACGGCGTGATCGAAATGCGCTACGCGATCTACCCGCAACACAGTGGTGCATTGATCATTCCGGCGCAAATCTTCAATGCCGCCCTGGTGGACGCCACCTCCCAGGTACCCAAATCCGGCAAGCTGATGCGCGTCAGCTCCTCCGAAATCATGCTGGCGGTCAAGGCCAAACCGGACGCTTACCCGGCCGACGTGCCCTGGCTGCCGGCCCGAAGCCTGAGCCTGAGCGAAAGCTGGAACCCGCCACCGGATCACGCGCAGGTGGGCGATTCGCTGACCCGCCGCCTGACGGTGAAGGCCGAGGGCCTGGCCAGTTCACAACTGCCGCCATTGCCCGCCACCGATGTCAACGGCTTGCGGCGCTACCCGGATCAACCGGTGCTGGGCAACCATAACAGCGAGCGCGGCCTGATCGGCAGTCGTGAAGACCGCGAAGCCCTGGTGCCGACCCGCAGCGGCGCCATCGAGTTGCCTGCGGTGGAAGTGACCTGGTGGAACACCTTGGAGGATCACCTGGAACACAGCAGCCTACCGGCCCAGACCCTGCAAGTGGCGAACAATCCGAGCCTGGTCGACACCCCGGCCGGCACAGCGCCCCTCGTTTCCGCCGTCGACAGCCAGACACTCTGGCGCTGGAAACTCAGTACCCTGATCCTCGCCTGCAGCACCGTGCTGGGCTTCGGCCTGTGGTGGCGCGCCCGCTGGCAGCCGGCGATCCTGCGTGTCGCGCAGACCGGCCCGAGCCCGCGCACCGTGCTCGACGACCTCAAGCGCGCCTGTCAGGCCAATGACACCCACGCCACACGCCAGGCCCTGGACGCCTGGGCGCGGCAGCAACCGGAAACCCTGGCCGACATGGCCGCCCGCTTCGTACCGTTGTCCGACGCCCTCGACGGGCTGAACGGCGCGCTCTACAGCGAAACCGGCCAGCATTGGCAGGGTGAGGATCTGTGGCGGGCAATCAAGGCGATCCCGATTGCCGATCGGGTGCATGACCCGGTGGGCGACAGCGGGTTGCCGCCGCTCTACCCCAAATAACCTCAAAAGATCAGCCTGCGGTAGCTCCTACAGGTAATCGGGGGCTACCCAAATCCAGGGGCTGGCAAAAATCCTTGTAGGAGCTGGCTTGCCAGCGAAAGCGGCCGCAAGCCGTGCCGCGCCCATGAAGCCGCCGTCGCTGGCAAGCCAGCTCCTACAGGGGGTACGCCATTCCAATGTAGGCGCTGCCGAAGGCTGCGATCTTTTTGCTGTTTGCCAGTAAACTCTCTCCCTTTTAGCCGCCATCATTTTCCCTGCGGCCATCACCTTATTTCCTACGGAGCACGCCTTGCGTCTGTTTCACACCTCCGACTGGCACCTCGGGCAGAATCTGCACGGCCAGGACCGCGATTTCGAACACGGTTGTTTCCTCGACTGGCTGCTGCGCCAGCTCAAGCAGGACCTGCCCGATGTGCTGTTGATCGCCGGCGATATCTTTGACACGGTCAACCCGCCGGTCAAAGCCCAGGAACGCCTTTACGATTTCATCGTCAGCGCCCACGAACAGCAGCCGAAGCTGACCATCGTGATGATCGCCGGCAACCACGATTCCGGCTCACGCATTGAGCTGCCCGCGCCGTTGATGCGCCGTTTGCGCACCCATGCCCTGGGGCGGGTGCTGTGGCTGGACGACGGTCAACTCGACGCCGAGCGGCTGCTGTTGCCATTACCGGATGCCAAGGGCAAGACCGTCGCCTGGTGCCTGGCGCTGCCGTTCCTGCGCCCGGCCGAAGTCACCGGCGCGCATCTGGGCGACAACTACCTGCGCGGTATCGGCCAGGTTCACGAATGGCTGATCGCAGCCGCCAACGCCAAGCGCAAACGGGGCCAGGCGCTGATCGCCATCAGTCACGCGCACATGGCCGGCGGTTCGGTGTCGGAAGACTCCGAGCGCAGCCTGATCATCGGCAATGCCGAAGCGCTGCCCGCCAGCCTGTTCGGGCCGAGCATCAGCTACGTCGCCCTCGGGCATCTGCACAAGCCGCAGAAGGTCAACGCTGAAGAACGCATCCGCTACAGCGGTTCGCCGATTCCGCTGTCGTTTTCCGAGATCGGTTATCAGCATCAGATTCTCGACGTCATCCTCGACGGCGAAACCCTGGTCAGCGTCGAACCCAAGCTGATTCCCCGCGCAGTGAATCTGCAGCGCATCGGGCCGGCGCCGTTGGCCGACATTCTGCTGCAACTGGCCGACCTGCCAAACATCGACCTGCTGGCCGACATTCAGCGCCAGCCCTGGCTGGAAGTCCGGGTGCGCCTGGATGAGCCGCAACCCGATCTGCGCCATCAAGTCGAAAGCGCCCTGCAAGGCAAAGCCGTGCGCCTGGTGCGCATCGC
>NZ_JBEVDL010000060.1:0-2793 GCF_040514055.1 Pseudomonas sp. | reverse complement strand
CAGGAGCGGCTGCTGGAGCTCAATCGCAACCTTGAGTTGCTGGCGCTGGAGGACGCGCTCACGGGCCTGGCCAATCGACGCCAGTTCGACCTGTTCATCCAGGCCGAAATGAGCCGCGCCCGGCACAACGTGTCGGGACTGGCGCTGCTGATGATCGATGTCGATCACTTCAAGCCTTTCAACGATCGTTATGGCCACCTGGCCGGCGATGAGTGCCTGCGCAAGATCGCCGGGATCATTACCGAGCACATCAAGCGCCCTGGCGATCTGGCTGCGCGTTTTGGCGGCGAGGAGTTTGCCGTGGTGCTGCCGGGGACTGACTACGTCGGCGCTTTCCTGCTGGCGGAGAAAATCCGCCATGCGGTGCAGGCCGCCAGCTTGCCGCACAGTGAAAGTCCGGATGGCAAGGTCACGGTCAGCGTGGGGGTCTGCGGGTACGATCCGGCGTCGCAAGCCCAGACCGGCGAGCTGATCGGGGCGGCCGACAAGGCGCTGTACGTGGCCAAGGCCAGCGGGCGCAACATGAGCGTGATTGCCAACTGAGGCTCAGGCAAAGCGGTCGCTGCCCTGTACCAGCCGGGTGCACAGGTAGGATTGCTTGAGCTTTTCCAGCCACCAGCCCAAAGCACGCCCGTCGTGATCACCGCGCCAGCCGGCATACAGGATGTTCGGCTCGCGCGGGTCGGCCATCTGCTTTTCAACCAGCGAGCCATTGCTCAGTAACGAGCCGACCCGGTGCCTGGGTAGCTACGTCCTGCATCAGGCGCGCCGCCTCGTTGACCAGCAATTCACCCGCCGGGGTGAGTTGCAGGCGGTAGCGCCGGCGATCGAACAGCAGGGCATCGAAGCGTTCTTCCAGTTGCCGCGCGGCATAGGACACCGTCGAGGGCGCCTTGCCGAGGTAGGCGGCGGCCCGCGACAGGCTGCCGGTCTCGCGGATCGCTTGCAGCAGCGTCAGGTCTTCAGTCGACAGCATGGACCGGGTCCTCGTGTTTGCCGTAGGCGTTACAGTCGGCGTTTCCTCTGCCGGATCAATCGAAGATAGACCAGTACGTTAACCAGCAGTACTGCACCGCCCAGTCCGAGCTGGATGGCCGGCGTCAGCCCTGCCGGGTAAATGATCGGCCACACGTAGTGTTCGATGAAGCCAGCGCCGTAGCCCGTTTCCCCTGCGGCCTGGCGCATGCTGTTTTCCCAGCGTGTCAGCGGGCAGGGCAGGTGGAACAGCTCCACCGCCACGCCCCAGGTGGCGGCAGGCAGGTGCCACATCATCAGGCGCGGCCATTTGAGCACCAGCAGGCCGCCGCCCACCACGAACACAATGAACGCCAGGTGCAACAACACCAGGCCATCGGCGGCGATTCGATAGAGCATGTCGACCTCCTGGCGCGTCGGTCCAATCGCACCATGGTACGCGGGCGGCGGCCTGGCGCTCTATCGATTGTCGCTGGCCAGCGCGCCGAGCACCTCCTTCAAACGCGTGACCATGGCCTCGCTGCTGCGTTGCATCGGCGCGCGCAGCTCATCGCCGATCAAACCTTGCAGGGCCAGCGCGGTTTTCACCGGCGCGGGATTGGGTTCGATGAACAGGCTCTGGATCAGCGGCAGCAGCTGGAAGAACGTGGCACGGGCGGCCGCCAGCTGGTGGTCGCGAACTTGTCGGTACAAGGTCACGAAACGATCGGTATGGACATGCGCCGATGCGGCAATCACGCCGGTGGCGCCCAGGCACAGGGCATTGAAGATCTGGTTGTCTTCACCGCACAGCACGTCGACCTTGCCGCTGGCCAGCAATGCCAGGGTGTTGTTCAGGTTGCCGCCACAGTCCTTGATCGCGACGATGCGCTCATGGGCGACGATGTTCAACAAGGTCCCCTGGTCGAAGGTCACGCCAGTGCGGTAGGGGATGTCGTACAGGATCAGCGGCACGCTGGAGGCATCGGCGACCGTCTGGAAAAACCTTTCGAGCCCGGCCTGGGACGGCCGGATGTAATAGGGCGGCGGCACCAGCAGGCCGGCCACCGGGCGCTTGAGAATCTCCTCCTGAAAGTGCAGCAGCTCGATCAGGTTGTTGCCGGCGAGGCCCATGACCACCTGCTCAGCCGGCACCTGCTCCAGCACCGCATCGAGCACCGCCAGCTGCTCGTGCTTGCCCATGGCCGCCGGTTCGCCGGTGGTGCCACAGACAATCAGGCCGTCGACGCCACTTTCCAGCAGATGGCTGACCAGCCCGCGCAAACCGATGAAATCGATGGCGCCATGGTGGAACGGCGTAACGAGGGGAACCCAGATACCTTGGAACGATGACATGCACTTTCTCCTGATGGTTGACCGATTTCGTCACCGTCAGAAGGGCAGGAGGAGGTAAGCAAGGGGCGGGTGGTCCGTCGCGCTCAATGTCCTGTCATCTCATCTGACGGGACAGCGCGCCCCGGTCACATGAGCGACTGTTTCTTCGATTTGAGGGTGCGCGCAACACGAGCCTGGGCCTTGGCAGTCAAGCCAATGACACGAGCGTCGAGATTGAAGGTTGCGGACATCTTTGTTTACACCCTGAATGAGGCGCCCAGTTTTAAAAGCCGGCGGGTGGTTTGTCAATCAGGAAAATGCGGCATCGTCATGTTGAGCGAGGCAGCAGCCAGTGCAAACTGCGCAAGATTGTTCAAGCCATCGGCCGTGACTGCTGGCAAAGTCTGCGGTCTTTCCCTGGTTGCAGAGCGTTATGTCCAACTCACTCATGCCGCGCAGCGCGTT
Organism: Pseudomonas sp.; assembly: GCF_040514055.1. Lineage (GTDB taxonomy): Bacteria > Pseudomonadota > Gammaproteobacteria > Pseudomonadales > Pseudomonadaceae > Aquipseudomonas. The sequence continues at coordinate 39 of NZ_JBEVDL010000060.1, read as the reverse complement.
TTTACGTGGCGCCGTGGCGATCATGCCGTTATCCCTGGC
>NZ_JBEVDL010000097.1:0-9899 GCF_040514055.1 Pseudomonas sp. | reverse complement strand
CCGCAACTGCTCGAACTCTACGACTACTACGCCCACGGCAAGATCAACCGACGCGAGTTTCTTGACCGCGCGGCGCTATTCACCTTTGGCGGACTGACCGCTGGCGCCCTGCTTGCGAGCCTCACCCCCAACTATGCCCTGGCCGAGCAAGTCGCCTTCACCGACCCGGACATTATTGCCGAGTACATCACCTATCCTTCACCCCAGGGCAACGGGCAGGTGCGCGCCTATCTGGTGCGCCCGGCCAAAGCGCCGGGCAAGGTGCCGGGGGTAGTGGTCGTGCATGAGAATCGCGGTCTCAATCCCTATATCGAAGACGTCGCCCGACGCCTTGCCAAGGCGGGTTTCATCGCCCTCGCCCCTGATGGCCTGACCTCGGTGGGTGGCTATCCGGGAAACGATGACAAGGGCCGCGAGCTGCAGGCGACCGTCAACCCGGAAAAGCTCATGAACGACTTCTTCGCAGCCATCGAGTGGTTGATGAAACATGACGCCGCCACGGGCAAGGTTGGCATCACCGGCTTCTGTTACGGCGGCGGCGTGGCCAATGCCGCGGCCGTGGCCTATCCGGAACTGGGGGCCGCCGTGGCCTTTTACGGGCGTCAGCCGGAGGCCAAAGACGTGCCGCGAATCAAGGCCCCGGTGATGTTGCACTACGGCGAGCTGGACACGCGCATCAATGAAGGTTGGCCGGCGTACGAGCAGGCGCTCAAGTCCGCCAGCAAGACCTACGAGGCCCACATTTATCCTGGTGCCAATCACGGTTTTCACAATGATTCCACGCCGCGCTATGACGAGGCTGCGGCAAACCTGGCGTGGGACAGGACCCTGGGCTGGTTCCGGCGCTATCTGGTGTAAAGGCCTGGCGCTGGCATTAACAATCGCCGGCCAGGATACGTCCTCTGTATGATGGCGCGCTTTGAGTGCGGGTCAGACTTCGAGGAGTATGCATGGACAGGCTTTACCGGACAGGACACCAGGGCTTGTCCGCCATCAATCTACTGACCTTGGGCCTGTTATCGGCCAACAGCGCGCTGGCGGCCGACACCGAGTTGCCGGCACTCACCGTTACCGGCGAAGACACTTCCGGCTATCAGGCTGAAAGCGCATCGGTCGCCAGCTTCGACTCGACCACGCTACTCGACACCCCGGCGGCGGTGACGGTTATCACTGATGCCCTTATCAAGGATCAACAGGCGCGCCTGCTCAGCGAAGTCCTGCGCAATGACGCCTCGGTGGGTCAAGCCTACGCCCCGGTAGGCTATTACGAGAACTTCGTGGTGCGCGGCTACTCGCTCAACTCCGCCAGTAGCTACAGGATCAATGGTCGCACCATCACTGGCGAACAAAACGTCGGGCTGGAAAACAAGCAGCAGGTCGAACTGCTCAAGGGCCTGTCGGGCCTGGAAAGCGGCGTGTCGGAGCCCGGTGGGCTGGTCAACTACGTGACCAAGCGGCCGACCGATGTGCGCCAGGTCACGGTCTCGACCGATGACCGCGGCAGCGGCTATCTGGCGACCGATGTCGGCGGGTTCTTCGGCAGCGAACAGCAGTTCGGCCTGCGCGCCAACCTGGCCCATGAAGATATCCATTCCTACGTTGAACATGCCAACGGTCAGCGGGATTTTGCCTCCCTGGCCTTTGACTGGAACATCAGCCCCGATGCGCTGCTGCAACTGGACGCCGAATACCAGAGCCGGGAACAGCGCTCGGCGCCTGGCTACCAACTGCTGGGTGGCACCCGACTGCCGCACCATGCCTCGCCAAAAAAGCTGCTGGCCCACCAGAGCGGCTCCAACCCGGTCAGCACCGATGCGCTGAACCTCAACGGCAAGTTCGAGTACCGGTTCAGTGATGCATGGAAAACCGACATCAGCGCTTCGCGCAGCCGGGTGGTGATCGACGACTACAGCTCGTTCGCCTGGGGTTGCTACGGTGCCGCCAGCTGCGCCGACGCCGCAGTGCCGAATTACTTCAGCCCGGAGGGCGACTACGATATCTATGACTTCCGCAGCCCCGACGATACCCGCCGCAACGACGAGCTGCAGGCGACCCTCAGCGGGCGCTTCGACACGGCTGGCCTGGGCCACGAACTGACCTTGGGCACCAGTGCGTTTCGCCGGGTGGTGGACAAGCGCGACCCGATCAATGTGATGATCGGCAGCGCCAATATCGACAGCGAGCCTGCAGACTTCGCCCGTTATGACGGCCCGCTCAATGACTCCCAGAGACGTCTGGACAGCCGCCAGTACGGGCTGTTTTTCAATGACCGGATCAGCTTCAACGAGCACTGGCAAACCGTATTGGGCGGGCGCGCGGTGCGTCTGGACGAGGAAACCTTTGACAGCCAGGGCGAAACCACTCGTCATACCCGCCGTTACGAGTTCCTGCCCCAGGCTGCGCTGATCTACAAGCCGGTGCAGAACCTGTCGCTGTACACCCGCTATAGCAAAGGCCTGTCCCTGGGCGGCGAGGCGGCGTGGTTTACCACCAACGCCTTTGAAATCCTCGCGCCAACCGTGTCCCGGCAAATCGAGGCCGGGGTCAAGTATGACTGGCAGCGCATCAGCCTGGGCGCGGCGCTGTTTCAGATTCGCCAGGCGTATCAGTATTCGCGCCCCAACGACGACGGCACCTTCACTTTCGCGCAACAGGGCGAACAGAAGAACACCGGCCTGGAGCTGTCCGCCAATGGCTGGGCGACGCAACGCCTGCAGATCAGTGCCAGTGTCGCGGCGATTCGTTCCCGGGTCAGCGGCACGGGAACGGCGGCTTATGAGGGCCACCAGACAATCAATGTGCCGACCTTGCGCGCCAGCCTTTCCGGCGACTATGCACTGCCCTGGATAGACGGCCTGGCATTGCTCGGTGGGGTGCAGTACAGCGCCAGCAAATACGCGAGCCAAATCGGCGAAGTAGAAACCGGCGCCTACGCGATCTTCAATGTCGGCAGCCGATTCAGCACGCGAATAGAGGGTTACGAGACGGTCTTTCGCCTGAGCGTCGACAACCTGTTCGACAAGCGCTACTGGCGCGATGCCGGAGAATACATGGGCGATGACTACGTATTCCAGGGCGCGCCGCTGACGGCGCGGTTGAGTGCTTCGTTCAATTTCTAAGGCTGCCGAAATCACTTGCAGGAGCCAGCTTGCTGGCGATGGGCGTTAACGATGACGCGGGGGTGCCTGGCAGCCCGCGGCGTACTCGGGTTTTCCCGAGCGAGCTCGCTCCTGCAGGATGGTAAACGTTAACGGGTGAGCCGAATTGGAGCTCCTCAGCTCACCAGATCAATCAGCTGTTCACGCTGCGCCCCGGTCAGCATCGGGCCGAATCCGGCCGCCGCATTGTCGGCCATGTAACGCGGATTGCCGGTGCCTGGGATCACACAGGTTACCGCCGAATGCGACAGCAGAAATTTCAGCGCCAGTTGCGGCCAGCTATTGACCTGTACCTGCGAAGCCCAGCCCGGCAGGGGCTTGCCCTTCAGGCGCGTAATCAGGCCACCGCCGCCAAACGGCCGATTACAGATCACCGCTACGCCACGTTCCCGGCATAGCGGCAGAATACGCTTCTCGACTGCGCGATCGTCCAGGGCGTAATTGATTTGCAGAAAGTCGAGTTGTTCAGCCTTGAGCACCGCCTCCACCTCGTCATAGGCCGACGCGGTGTAATGGGTGATCCCGATGTAGCGGATGCGCCCTTGCTCTTTCCATTCGCGCAATGTCGGCAGATGGGTTTTCCAGTCCAGCAGGTTGTGGATCTGCATCAGGTCGATCCGGTCGGTTTGCAGCAGCTGGAATGATTGCTCCATCTGCGCAATGCCTTCTTCGCGACCACGGGTCCATACCTTGGTCGCCAGGAAAGCCGGCGAGCGCGGTTCGTGGATCGACAGCAGCTCACCGGTGGTCTGCTCGGCGCGCCCGTACATCGGCGAGCTGTCGACCAGCGTGCCGCCCTTCTCGAACAGTGCATCAAGCACGGCCGGCAGCTGCTTGTAGGCGGGGTCGGCAGGGGCGACATCGAAGCCGCGATAAGTGCCCAACCCAACGATGGGCAGCGGCTCGGCGCTGGAAGGAATGCCTCGGGTCTGCATGCTCTTGCCTCCTGTGGCGATCGGCGGCGCTTGCGCCCCGGCCGGGTCGAACGTGAAGACCGCCGAGACACCGGCAGCCAGCGTGAGTAGTCGGCGACGGGTAATTCCATCAGTGTGGCTCATGATTTTGCTCCTCCACCTGGGTGCTGGCCGCCCGTTGTTCCTGCCGCCTGGCCAGCCAGAAACACAACCCTGCCCATACACCCGCAACCGGCAGAATCGCCAGGGCCACCAGACCAAACCCGGCGCCCACTGCCGTCAGCCCCGCAGACAGCCAGCCACTGGCGGCATCGCCGCCGCGATAGACCAGGGTTTCGATCACGTTCTTGGCCTTGTATTTCTCTTCGCGGCTGACCACCGTCCACAGCACCTCTCGCGCCGGCCGAACGAAGGCAAATTCCACCGCCCGACGCAGCCCTTGCGCCAGGGCAACGGTAGCAGGTGCCGGCGCCATGGCCATCGCCGAGAATGCCACGACGCTCGCCAGGGGCAACATCACCAGCGCCCCGCCCACGCCGACCCAACGGATCAACGGCGCGGTCAGCAACAGCTGAAACACCAGGGTCAGCACCGACACCAGCAAATCAACCCAGGCAAAAAATTGAGTGCGGCTTGCCACATCAGCGTAGCTGCCTGAGACGATCCGGCCTTGTTCAAAGTACAAAAGGGTCGCGGCGCTGGTGTGCAGCAGCATGAACGCCACCAGCCCAAGGAGGTAGCGCGAGCGAAGGATCAGGGTGATGCCGGCCAGCATGCTGCCACCCATTCGCTCACCATCCGGGGAGCGGTTGTCAGTGCGCGACACCGTGCGCCTGAGCAGGGCCCGGTAGCAACGCACGGCGATCTCGAGCAGCACCGCCGCCCCCAGCGTCAGGGCCATCGGGCCCAGGCGCACGGCCATGGTCGCGGCGAGCAAAGGCCCGATAAAGGTGCCCAAGGTGCCACCGGCCGCGATGTAACCGAATAACCGGCGTCCCTGGTTACTGGAAAACCGGTCGACCAGCACGCTCCAGAAGATCGTGACGATGAACAGGTTGTAAATGCTGATCCAGACAAAAAACACCCGCCCGACGGTCACCGGCGCAACGTGATTGGCGATCAGCAGCCCGAACACCAGCATCGACAGCGCAATCAGCCGATAGATCAATGGCACGAAACGCGTAGCCGGCAGTCGGGACACCAGCGCACCGTAGAGCGGTACCATCAGCAACATCACCACGAAGGTGGCGCTGAACAGCCACTGCAATTGGTCCGCACCGCCCTCCAGGCCCAGGGCATCGCGCAAGGGTCGGACCAGGTAATAACTGGCGAGCACACAAAAATGGAAGGCAAAACCCAGCATCAGCGCGGTTCTTTCCGCGGGCAGAATCTTCAGCGATTTCAGCGCGATGGGCATCGCTTCCCTCCCGGACCGGCGCGCCACGCGGCCAATCGACTACACTGCGACAGCGATCAAGTGATCGCCGTTTTCCACCCTGAGTCGTCAATGCCGCTCCCTAACGTTAGCCGAATGTCGCGTATCCTGATGATCATCGCAGGCATCGTCATCGCGCTGTACCTGGTGCTCTGTGTGGCACTGTGGGTGTTCCAGCGCGCCCTCATTTATTACCCCCAGCCCCGGGCCGTGGCGAGTTCGCTGTTGACGCTGCCCCGCTCCGATGCGCAGATATTGGTCTCGGTGCGCGAGCACGAGGGCCCCAAGGCGTTGATCTATTTCGGTGGCAACGCCGAGGACGTGTCACGCAACCTGCCCTCGTTTTCAGCGGCGTTTACCGATCATGCCCTTTACTTCCTGCACTACCGAGGGTTTGGCGGCAGCTCTGGCTCGCCGTCCGAAGAGGCCATTCAGCGCGATGCCCTGGCGTTGTTCGACGAGGTGTACGCCCGGCACCCGCAGGTGACGCTGGTGGGCCGCAGCCTGGGCTCGGGTGTCGCGGTGCGCCTGGCCAGCCAGCGCCCGGCATCGCGCCTGGTGCTGATCACGCCCTATAACAGCCTGGAAGAACTCGCTGCGCGGCAGTTTCCGATCTTTCCGGTCCGGTGGCTGTTGCAGGATCGCTTTGAGTCCTGGCGATATGCCCGGGAGATCAGCGTACCGACTTTGCTGATGGCTGCAGAGCACGACGAGGTGATCCCGCGCTCGAGCACCCAGCGGCTGTTCGAGCATTTCGCTCCGGGGGTGGCCGTGCTCAGGGTGATACCGGGGGTGGGGCATAATTCGATTTCCGACAGTGCGGATTACCTGAGGCTGCTGCGGGAGGCTTTGTGAGGTCGAGTGGTGCGCTCCTGGGGCGAGCACGCTGAATAAAGCCAGCATGCTCGCCCTCTTGAGCGCATAACCTATTGAGCAACAATCTTTACCAACGGCGCCCCCTTCTTGACGATGTAGGTCGCCAGTTCCGAGCTGGTAGTCGCGCTTGTATTCTTCGCCACATGCGCCACCCCTGCCGGGATATAAAGCGAGTCCCCCGCCTTGAGTGTCACCGCAGGCTGCCCCTCAAGCTGATACTCGAACGTGCCCTGCAGGACATAGGCCACCTCAACCCCCGGGTGGGAGTGTTTGGGCGAGGCCACGCCCGGTTCGAAATCCACGCGCACCTGAAGCACTTCCTGTCCCGCAACGTCCAGGTCCCTGTGCAACAGATCGGTGCGGTGCAGGCCGATCTGCCAGCTCTTGGTCGCCGGGGCATCCTGAGTGGCCGACTTGACCTCCTGGGCCTGGGCCAGGCCCGTGACAGCGGCCAATGTGGTCGCGGCAATGGCCACGCCGAGTGCGCCAGCGGTTTTACGAATATTGAACAGGGACATCGCGATTCTCCAGTGGTTGTACCGCGGATGCGGTGTGCCCCATTCAAACGCCGCCATGTATCGGCCAGGTGTCCACGCCACCCTGGATATGTATGCGCAGTTGGCTGCAGGCACACCTGATACGCTGGGATACAAACCAGTGCCCCGTCAGCCCCGGTCGGCACTCTCGCGCCAGCGCCGCGCCTGGATCAGCAACGCCGGGGAAAAATGCAGCACGACCATCCGCACCAGATGGTGGGACAGAATGAACACGACGTTCAGCCCACTGCTGAACGCGACGATCGAAATGGTCTCGATCGCGCCCGGCATGTACGCCAGCCACAGCGTCAGCGGGTCACTGCCCAGCATCTGCCACGCCACGGCGGCGAAGCCCGCCGCCACCAGCAGCATCAGCCCCACCGACATCAATCCGCTGCGTCCGTGGCGCAGCAGTTCCCCGAGGCTGATGTCGCGGAATTTCGATCCGATCAACATGCCCAGCAGCACCGAGGCAAAATCGATGCTCCACGGCGGCATCTGGAAACCCGGGAGATAATCCGACCTGACGTAGACGCCGGTCAGGACAATGGCCGTCAACATGAATGGCGCCGGTACTCCAAAGCGCAGGAGCACGCGACCCAGCGCCAGGCACAGGGCAATCAGCGAGAGCAGGATCAGCAGCGTGCTCACTAGCCACGGACTGCTGTCGACAGTCCTTACCGCGGTTTGCCCGGTCACGCAGAAACTCACCAGCAGGGTGATGAACAGCAATCGCACCAGGTGCACCACGATCACCTTGCTCGATGCCCGCTCCGACTCCAGTAGATCGAACACCGCCGCGAGCGCGCCCGGGTAGACCGCCAGCAGCGAATCCTTGGGGTTCCAGCCGCAGACTCTGCACAACCAGAACCCGGACACGACGATCTGTGCCGCCAGGCATACCAGCAACAGACCCAGGCTGGGCAGCAAGGCAGCGGCTGTGTGGCTGTCCCAGGCCTGGAACATCAGCCCGGTGGTGATTCCCAAGGCGACTTGCACGTAACCCAGGCCAAAGCGCAGCCTGGGCGCGAAGCCTGACTTTGCGGCAATGATGGCCGTGGCGAGGATCGAGCCGAGCAACAAACCGTGGGGCACACCGACCGCCTGTAGCAGGGCACCGACAATGGTTGCGACCAGCAAGCACACAAGCGTTTTCATGAATCGTCCCTAATTCCAGCGCTGATTTTTTTGGATCCAATTTTCCCCGGCTCGCACTTTTTCCCACTGAACCTTGTTCAGCGTCAAGTAAAAAGCGCCGATCGTTATCGAGGAGCGTTTTTACCCATGCCCGCAAGTTAACCGAGCAAGGCTTCGGTCTCGCCCAGCAGGGTCGGATGCTCTATGCCGCGCACCATCACCCGCTGTGTGGGGCCTGCAGCAAGTCCGGAATTTAGGAGGGTAAATCAGGGATATTCGTACCACGCATCTAAAGCTAATAGCGGACGTCTCGCATAGGGATGTTTCAATTCATGCAGCGATGCCTCTGGTACGGGACTTTCAAGACTCCGGATATATGCGTTCGCCGAAAATCCCAGCAGATACAAACATTTCCTTACAAATACACTCCTGGCTAAACTCCGCATATACATCTACTAGTGATAGGTTACGGCGCTCGATCAGGCCCCTGAGATGCCGAGCCGTATGATGCGCATCAATCCTCCCCGCCTTGCCGTTTACGTTATTTTGGTTAGCCTGTTCGCGGGCGCCTGGTTTGCCCACCCTGCCGCTGTCCATTCCTCCTTTGCCTTGATGAGCCCGGCGATGGCTGTGGCCGACAAAGTGGCCAAGCCCGTCTACACCAGTCGCTTCGCATCCTCGGGCCTGGTGGACTTTGTGCATTCCTCGGCGGTTACGGCACTGCCTGACGGCAGCCTGATGTCGGTCTGGTTCGCCGGCACCCGCGAAGGCGCCGCAGACGTGCAGGTGCGTTCCGCCCGGTTCAACGCGAAAACCGGTGAATGGGGTGCGGAACAGGTGTTGGCGACTCGGCAGTCGACCCAGCAAGGCACTCGAAAGTACATTCGCAAGCTTGGCAACCCGGTCGTGGCGCTGGCGCCGGACAATCGTCTGTGGCTCTTCTATGTCTCGGTGTCGATGGGGGGTTGGGCCGGCAGCGCAGTCAATGTGATGGTCTCTGATGACTTCGGCGATAACTGGTCTGCACCGCGCCAGTTGATCACCTCGCCCTTTCTGAATATCAGCACCCTGGTGCGTTCGGCCCCGGTGTTTCATGCCGATGGTTCCATTGGCCTTCCGGTGTATCACGAGTTTCTCGGCAAGTTTGCCGAGTACCTGTACCTGAGCCCGGACGGCAACGTCATCGACAAATTCCGTATCAGCCGTGGCACCAATTCATTGCAGCCGACGGTCGTGCCACTGGATGGCCAGCGCGGAGTCGCCCTGTTGCGTTATGCCGGCGAGACCCACCACCGAGTGCTGGCAACGCGGACCGAAGACGCCGGGCAAACCTGGAGCGAACCCTATCCGCTGGACCCGTCCAATCCAAACTCTTCGCTGGCGGCGGTCGCCACGCCGGAACACGGCTTGCTGGTGGCACTCAATGACCTGCGCGAAGGCCGTTTCAAGCTGAGCCTGTACGGCACCGATGCGAAAATGGACGACTGGCGCGCCCTGCGCGACCTGGATAAATCACCTGACCCGGAAGGCGAGCCGTTTTCCCCGCAAGCCTACAAGGAAATCATTGGCCAGGAATTTCGCGACTCCAGCGGTGCGCTGCGCCAGCCCCTGGAGGCGCAGTTCCTGAGCAACCTGGACACCCGGGTCTGTACCAGCCGCGGGTGTGAGTTCGAGTACGAGTACCCCTACTTCATTCGCAGCCCCGACGGCATGTATCACCTGGTTTATTCCTGGAACAACACCTTCATCAAGCACGTCACCTTCAACGAAGCCTGGCTGTCCGAGCGCCTGAAATGATCAACCTGTGGCAAGCCCATCTCAGTTTCGCAATGATCATATTCCT
>NZ_JBEVDL010000091.1:0-4628 GCF_040514055.1 Pseudomonas sp. | reverse complement strand
GACCTGGAGCGCGAATTGGTCCGCCGTGATGACGCGGCGCTGATCACCCGCATCGATCAACTGCGCACGTTCCTCAACGACAGCAACACCCTGGAGCTGATCCGCAGCAAACCCGCGCTGTTCCAGAACATGCTCGGCAACCGCGAAGCCCTGTTGAGTATCGGCGCGCCCGGGCAACCGCCGTTGCTGCAGGTGAATCCGGGCAATCTGGACATGCCCGTATTGACCCCCATGGCCATGGACCACCCACTGGGCCTCGGCGACGTGCAGCACTTGCCCAACGTTAATGGCGTACCTTTTTCCGCACTGGCGGCGACCATCGCCTCCGGTGACCAGGGCACGCTGGAAGTGGTGACCGGGCGCCTGATGACTGAACGCACGGCGGTGCTCGCCAGTTACCGGCTCAACGTCTACCTGTTCGCCAGCGTGGCGGCGATTCTGCTGGCACTTTCCGGCTACGTGCTGGTGCAGCGCGGCCTGTTGCCGGTGCGGCGCGTGGCCCGGCATGCCCAGGGCATCGGCGTCGGTAATCTCGGCGAACGCCTGGACAGCCAGGGCGCGCCGCTGGAGTTGCTACCGATGATCGAGGCCTTCAATGCCATGCTCGACCGCCTCGGCAGAGGTTTCGTGCAACTGGGCCAGGTGTCCACCGACATGGCCCATGAGCTGCGCACGCCGATCAATAACCTGCTCGGTGAAACCCAGGTCGCCCTGCAGCAAGACCGCAGCATCGAGCATTATCAACAGTTGCTCGCCTCCAATGTCGAGGAACTTGAGCGCCTGGCACGCATGCTCGACAACATGCTGTTCCTGGCCCGCACCGACCCGGCCAGTGCCCTGCGCCAACGCCAGGAACTGGGCGCCCTGGATGAAATGGAACGCATGGCCGACTATTTCGAAGGGCTCGCGGCGGATGTCGGAATCGCCATCAGCGCCCAAGGCAGCGGTGTGATCTGGGCCGAGCCGATGCTGTTGCGCCGCGCCCTGGCCAACCTGTGCGCCAACGCCATCAAGTACGGCGCGCCGAACTCCGAGCTGGCGATCTGCGCCACGCCCTCTGCCGATGGCATCCGCTTGCAGGTGCGCAACCAGGGCCAGACGATCCCCGCCGAACACCTGCCCCGACTGTTCGAACGCTTTTACCGCGTCGACGAATCCCGCGAGCGCTCGGCGCAATCCAACGGCCTGGGGTTGTCGATCGTGGCGACGATCATGCAGTTGCACAACGGCCAGTGCAGCGTCACGAGTGCTGATGGTGTGACGTGTTTCGAGTTGTTCTTTCCGGCCCGGCGAGCGGGCGAATAACGCCAGCAAATCGAATGCGATCCCCTGTAGGAGCTGCCGCAGGCTGCGATCTTTTGATCTTGCCGTTGCACTTGCGACCAAAAAAGCCTCGATAACGTTGAGTCATGACCTAACCTCATAGGTTGGAGTGACACATAACCAGTCGAGCACGCCGATGCGCAATGCCTTGAGCTTCGTGATTCTCATCGCTTTACTGTTCGGGCCGAGCGCCGGATGGCTATCGGCGGCGCCCATGCCCGATATCCCCACAAACGCCCAGCCACCCGCTTCCGCCAGCGTTTCCGACAGCGATCTGGAGGCGCTGCAGGGCCAACTCGGCAGCTACAAGCAGCAAGTGTCACAGGCCATCAACTACAGCCAGCTGGAAAGCCCGCAGGATCTGGTGCAGGCGCTCGTCAAGGAGGTCGATCGCCTCTCGGCACTGCTGTTGCCCGAGCAGGACCAGTTGCAGGCGCAATTGGGCGTGCTGGGCCCGCCGCCAGTGGCGGATGCCGCGCCCGAGAAGTCCGATATCGCCCTCCAGAGAATCACCCTGACCGAACAGAAATCCCGGGTCGACGCCAAACTGAAAACCCTGGTAGCGCTCAAGGCCAGCGCCGCCGAACTGCTGACCCAGATTGCCGCCATCCGCCGCAGCCTGCTGGAAACCGAAATGACCCAGCGGACCAGGAGCGTACTCAACCCCTGGTTCTGGGCCCCCCTGCTCAATCCGCCAGAGCATGACCGGGAAAAATTCAGCGCCTTCCTGCACCAGATCAAGGACACCCTGGACGCCACCTGGCAACCGGGCGCGCGCCTGCTGACCAGCCTGTTGATCGCGATGGCCGTGCTGCTTTGGGTCGTGGGACGGCGGCTGGCCGAACGCGGGCTGACCTGGTTGTGCATCCATCGCATGCCGGAAGGTCGCCTGCGGCGTAGCGCCCTGGCCCTGGCCTCGGTCATCGCCACGGTGCTGACGGCCTGGATAGCCTTGCGCCTGCTGTTTTTTGCCTTCACCCGCGAACTGCCGCTGACGCCACAGCTGACGGGGTTTTCCCAGGACTTCGAAAAGATCGTCTATACCTGCGTGCTGATCCTCGGCCTGAGTCGCGCACTGCTGTCCACGCAGCACCCCTCATGGCGCCTGCCAAACTTTGCCGATCCGCTCGCCCTGGCGATGGAGCCCTACCCGGCACGGCTGGCCTGGACACTGCTGTTGCTGGTATCGCTGGCGCAGATGACCAACGCCACCAGCATGAGCGCGGAGCTGGTGATCTCGGTCCGGGGCGCGGTCGCCCTGATCGTCTCGGTCATGATCGCGATGCTGCTGTTTCGCGTCAGCAAAACCCGCCGGGACATGGTCATGGCGGGGGTCGCCCCCGAGGCTGGCCGGACCTTCGCCGGGCTGATCTATTCGTTCGCCAGCATTGCGATCGTGATTTCACTCCTGGCCTTGCTCGCCGGCTACGTATCGCTGTCGCGCTTCATCACTTACGAACTGGTGTGGTTCTACATCATCTTCGCCGGCTTTTATTTGCTGACCCAGCTGGTCAAAGACGGCTGCGAACACCTGTTTTCCCCCCGCACCTCCACCGGCAAGTCCTTGAAACAGCTATTGGGCATTGGCGATACGCGGCTGGAACAGATTTCGATCATCCTCTCCGGTGCCGGCCGCGCCTCGTTGTTGCTGATCGCGCTGATCACCCTGGTGGTGGGTGGCATCGGGTCGACCCTCGAACAACTGGCCACCAACATCCTCGCCATCCTCGGTGGCGACGGCCTGCGCAGACTGAACATCGTCCCGGCCAACCTGTTGCATGCCTTGCTCGCCGTGATCATCGGCGTCTACCTGATTCGTTCGCTGCGGCGCTGGCTGGACAACGAATTCCTGCCGAAAACCGAAATGGACCCGGGCATGTGTGCCTCGCTCAGCACGCTATTTTCCAACATCGGCTATGCCCTGGTGCTGCTGCTGATGCTGTCGTCGCTGGGGGTCAAGTGGACCAACCTGGCCTGGATCGTCAGCGCCCTCTCGGTGGGCATCGGCTTCGGCTTGCAGGAGATCGTCAAGAACTTCGTTTCCGGCATCATCCTGTTGACCGAGCGCCCGGTGAAGGTCGGCGACCTGATCAGCATCAGCGGGGTCGAAGGCGACATCCGCCGGATCAACGTGCGGGCCACCGAAATACAGCTGGCCGACCGCTCGATCGTGATCGTGCCGAACTCGCAATTGATCTCGCAGAACCTGCGCAACGTCACCCTCGGCGGCAGCGCCCAGGGGGTGGCGTCACTCGAACTGATGTTCCCGCTGGACATCGACCCCGAGCAGGTGCGCAACCTGCTGTTGGACACCTTCCGCGAGCACGAGACCATCCTGGAGAAGCCGGCACCGGTGGTGCGCTTCAGCCAGCTCAAGCCTGAAGGCATTACCCTGACCGTCACCGGTTATGTCAGCAGCCCACGCATGGTGGTTTCGATCAAGAGCGAGCTGCTGTTCGAGATTCTCAAGCGGCTGGGCGCCGCCGGGATTGAACTGGCGAAACCGCCAACGGCGTAACGCGGCTTATGTAGGAGCTGCCGCAGGCTGCGATCTTTTGATCTTGCTTTTTTACAATCAAAAGATCGCAGCCTCGTTTCACTCGTCAGCTCCTACACAGCTCCTACAGGTTCATCAGTGGGCGATACACACCGATTTAAGCTCGGTGTAGGCCTCGATCACCGCACGACCGAACTCGCGCCCCATGCCCGATTGCTTGACGCCACCGAACGGCATCGCCGGGTCGAGCAGCACGTGGGCGTTGACCCACACCGTACCGGCTTCGATGCGCGGCACCAGGTTCATGGCCTTGCCCAGGTCGTTGGTCCACAGGCTGGCGGCCAGCCCGTAACGGTTGTCGTTGGCCAGCGCGATGACCGCGTCTTCATCGTCGAACGGCATCACCCCCAGCACCGGACCGAATACCTCTTCGCGCGCCACTGCCATGCTGTGGTCGATGTCGGCGAGAATGGTCGGCTGGACGAAGAAGCCCTCGCCTTCCAGCAACTCGCCGCCCGCCACCACCCGCGCACCTTCCTGGCGGGCCAGCTCGATGTGCTTGAGCACGCTTTGCTGCTGCTTGCGCGACACCAACGGGTTGATCGCCGCTTCGCCGTTCATGCCCGCGCCAATCGGCATTGCCGAGACCGCCGCCGCGAGTGCTTCGACAAACTGGTCGTGGATCGAACGATGCACGTAGAAGCGCGAGGCCGCCGCGCACACCTGGCCATTGTTCAGCAGGCCGCCGAGGATCGCGCCCTGCACGGCTTTTTCGATGTCGGCATCGGCGAGCACGATCATCGGGTTC
>NZ_JBEVDL010000069.1:0-37571 GCF_040514055.1 Pseudomonas sp. | reverse complement strand
ACTTCCACGGGCAAGATCACCTTTTGGGCACCGGTCAATGGCACCACCACCGCCAATGCCAGCTACCCGCGCAGCGAACTGCGCGAGACCTATGCCGACGGCCAGCTGCGCAACTGGTTGTACGCCAGCGCCGACAACCGCCTGAGCGCCTCGCTGCTGGTCAGTCAGGTGCCGTCCAGTGGCAAGATCGTCATTGGCCAGATTCACGCCAAGGACAGCAATAGCCCGTTGCTGAAACTCGAATACCAATACAAGGCCTACCTGGGCACCGGCAATATCGTCGCCAAGGTGCGTTTCTCCCCCACCGATGCCGAGGGCCAGGTCATCACGGTCGCCAGCGGTGTACCGTTGAACGCCCGCTTCAGCTACGACATCCGCCTGAGCCGCACCGGCGCCCTGAGCATCAACAGCTATAACCGCAGTTGGAACGGCCAGATGAACAGCGCCTGGGCGGTCAAACCGCTGTACTTCAAGGCCGGCGTCTATACCCAGGACAACACGGGCTACGAGACCGAAGCGGGTAAAGCGACCTTCGAGCAGCTGCAGATCCAGCACCTCTGAGGTCGGCTCACGGCGCACAAAAAAGCCCGCAATGCTGCGGGCTTTTTTCATTGCGGTGCCGATCAGTCGCGCGGTGGGCGCGCCAGGCTGGCGCCCGGATCCAACTGGCGTTGGTGGACGGTGGCATGCTCGGGCAAGGCGCCCAGGCTCATCGACTTGGCCGAGGCCTGAAGGTCCGCCGCCTTGCGTGGCCGCTGTTGCCAGGCGCTGATCAACTGGTCGCGCCAGGCCGGGAAACTGCCGCCATATACCCGATCCAGCTCGGCCAGGGCATTTTTGTAACCGGCCAGATCGTTGCGGCGCAAGTGCCCGGCCAAGGCCAGGTGGCGCTGCGGATCGCGCTCCTGCAGGAAGCGGTGCAGGGTGTAGGACCAGTGGTAGACCATGCTGCTGCCGCTCTCGTACGACAGGTTGGCGATGGCATTCAGGCTCGGCCGGCTGGCCACGGGCACGCTGCTGACATCGTTCATGCCACGCTCGAATTGACTGCCCCACGCCAGGTATTCCGCCAGGCCTTCAGCCCACCAGGTGGTCAGGTTGAGCGGGAAGTGACCGAAGGCCCCGTACTGATTGAAGCGACCGTCCAGGTAATGCACGTACTCGTGGTTGAGGTTCCACACCTGCCAGGTCGGGTTGGGCTGCACATAGGCGAAGAAGCGCGCCTGGTTGCCGGCCACCCAGGGGCTGCCTTCCAGGTACATGCCGCCGTTGTCGGTGCTGAAGTTGTACAGCAAGCCGCCGAATTTCTGGTACTGCTCGCGGCTGGAGAAAATCACCAGCTCGAGGCTTTCGTTCAGGTCGTCCGCCACCGGCTTCCAGTTGGTCTGCATGATACGGTGGAAGTCGCGTTCCTGGCCGCCCAGGCTTTGGCAGATACCGCTCATTTGCGCCGTGGTCATCGGCTGGGCGCGCACTTTCAGGCTCGGGCTGCAGACATGGGTCTGGGGCAATACCTCCTCGATCTTGAAGCTGTAGCACAGGCCGTTGAAACGGGCGCTGCAGGCATTGTCGACATCGCCGCGGTAGGCGTAGTCGACGTAATAACTGCGGAAGTTGCTCTTGAGTTCCAGGTCGTCGAGCTTGCCCTGCCCCAGGTGGGCCTGCATCACCTGCCGGGCGCCGCGGTCGACGGAATCACGCCAGGTGCCCTGGCTCAACCGCGCCAGTTTGCCCAGGGCCTCGATGCTGTTCATCACCACATAGCCGTCGTTATTGCGCCACAGCGCATTGCGACCACTGCCCAGGCGCGCGATCGCGTCGGGGAAACGGCTGTCGCTGATCAGGGCATCGCGCAGCGCGCCCTCCGCCCAGCCGAAGCGGTCGAACAGGTTGAGCACATTGAACACCGCGTCGCCGTAACTCGACTCCTTGCTCAACTGCGCCGTGGCATTCAGGTGATTGACCAGCTCCAGCAGGCGCGGCAGATGACGCACGATGCCGGCACTGGCCTGGGGCGAACTCATCAGACCGCCGAGCGCCACCACATAGCCTTCGATCACCGACCCGGAGGCCTTTTGGTAGACCAGCAGGTCGCGCATGTTCGCCACCTGGAACAGCGCTTTTTCCAGCATGGCCAGTTGGGCCGGCGTAGCCTTGCTGAACCCCTGGTAGAAGTTGTACGCCCTGACGAAGTACAGCAGCTTGTCCAGGTCTGGATCCTGGATCTGCTGCTGGCGGGCCAGGAAATCGATGGCGGCCAGTACGGCCTCCAGGCGACCGGCCTTGGCATGGTCGAAATGCTCGACGAAAAACTCGCTGGTCAGCACCTCGCGCACCAGTGGCGAGAAATCGGCCTTGCTGCGCAGCGCCGGATCCAACGGCGGATTGCCCGGGATGACCGGCGGCGTCACCGGGGGCGTCACCGGCGGTTTGACCGGGGGGGTCACGGGCGGGGTGACAGGTGGAGTGACCGGAGGCGTTGCACTGCCGCGCAGGTCGAGGCGCACCAGGGCAATGGTGGAGTTCGCGCCACGGGTGTCGCTGACCCGGTAGCTGAAACTGTCCTGTCCGCTGGCATCGCGGTAGGCCTTGTAGGTATAGCGGCCGGTTTTGCGGTCGACCTGCAAGGCGCCCAGGGTCGGGTAGTCGATGACGGTGAACGTCAGCGCGTGGTTATCGGCGTCGCGCGCCCAGAGCGTGCCATTCAATTGCACGGCCGCGTCGATCCGCTGATTCTGGTTGGCCACTTCCGGCGCGCGGTTGCCGGCACTGCCGTCGGCGGGCAGCAGGTTCAAGTGCACACGGGTCGGCTCCGACCAGCTCTTGCCATCGGTGGCGCGGTATTCGAAATCGTCGAAATTGCCCGGGGCTTTGGCAGTGGGCGTGTATTCATAACGCCCCTTGTTCCAATCCAGCTTGATGGTGCCGTACTTGGGCTGACGGGTGATGGCGAAGGTCAATCGATCGCCATCGGCATCACGCGCCCAAATCCAGCTGCTGTACACCCGCTCCGCGGAGAGATACTCGCTGTGACCCCGGACTTCCGGGACCTGGTTGGCCTGCGCCACCGCCAGCGTCAGGGGGCTGAGACCAACAGCCAGCGCGTAACAGGTGAAACCTTTGGTGATCTTCTGATTGAACATGGCGTCATCATCGTCATGAATGTTGGAGGCGCGCATGCTAACCAGCTGGCTCGTCCCAAGACGCCAATCACCACACGTTCAGCGCTATCTCTTCTCCGTTTGCCGATTTTTATCTGTTTTTGTGGGGCGAGTCGCGCCCGTTGGGCGCGCCGCCGCACAGTCCCGCCGTGAACTGCAGCGCAGGGCGCCGCCGGGGGTCAACTCACCTTGAAGCGGTTCACCAGTTCCACCAGCCGGGCATTGGAGACCAGCAAGGCCGCGGTGCTTTGATCCGCCTGGCCACCACTGCTGACCAATTCATCGACCATATGGCGGATGGCGACCATGTTCTGATTGATCTCCTCGGTAACCGCACTCTGCTCTTCGGCAGCCGTGGCGATCTGCGCGCTGAGGTCATGGATGCGCACTACCGAGCTGGCCATGTCGTCCAGCCCCACATTGACCCGCGAGGTCTTGTCCGCCGTGGCCTGGCAGCTGGCCTTGGTTTTCTCCATGGCGCTGACGGCCGAGCTGACACCCTGCTGCAGGCGGGCGAGCATCTCGTTGATCTCCGAGGTGCTCTGCTGGGTACGCCCGGCCAGCGCCCGCACTTCGTCGGCAACCACCGCGAAACCGCGGCCCTGCTCACCTGCTCGTGCGGCCTCGATGGCGGCGTTCAGCGCCAGCAGGTTGGTCTGTCCGGCAATCTCGCCGATCACACCCAGTACATCGTTGATCCGCTGGGCGTCCTGCTGCATGTCCTGCACCTTGGCCGTGGCGCTCTGCACCTCGTCGATCAGCGCCAGCACACTGGCCGAGGCCTCATCCACCACCCCCTTGGATTTTTGCGCGCCAGTATTGACGTTCTGGGTGAAACTCGCGGTTTCCGTGGCGCTGCGGGCCACCGAGTCGGCCGTGGAGCTCATTTCGGTAATGGCCGTGACGGCCTGATCGGTTTCCGAGGCGTGCCGGGTCAGGATCTGGTTGGTGTGCTGGGATTGGCGCTGCAGCTGCGCCAGCTCCTGGGCGATCTGTCCGCTGGCCTGGGTCACATCGCCAATCATGCCCTGTAGGTAGATGATAAAGCGGTTGACCGAGGTCCCCACGCGGTCCACCTCGTCTTCGCCGCGGACCTCGATACGCCGGGTCAGATCGGCATCGCCCGCCGACAGCGAGTCGATATTGCCGCGCAACACCGCCAGACGCGTCATCAGCTTGCGGATGGCGAAGATCATCAGCGCCAGCAGCAGCACCACCATGGGGATCTGCAACGCGGCGAGGGTTCCGAGCACCTGATCGCTGCGCTCGGTCAACAGGTCGGTGGGCAACCCCGTAGCCAGCAACCAGGGCGTCCCGGCGACCGGCTGCAGGAAAAAGCTGTAGGCTTGGCCATCGGCCGCCTCATAGTCGGCGCGGTACACCCCGCCACTCGCCGCGCCGCGCAGCCCTTGCTGAATCTGCGCGACGAAGGGCGAACGCGCTGCCAGTTCGGCGACGTTCTTCAGGACGATTTCCCCGCCGAGCCGGGCCTGATTGCTCAGCACCTTGCCATCCGCCTCGACGATCATCACCTCACCCTGGATTTCGCGTTCCTTTTCGGCCACCAGGGCATTGAAAAAGCCCAGTGTCACATCGATGGTCGAGACGCCAAACAACGCGCCATCCTTGTAGATGGCCATGGCGCAGTTGGTCCGCGGCTGCGGACTGGCGTCATCCTGATAGGCCGCGGCCCAGGCGCACTGGCCGCGCGGGGCCTGCTGGCCGGCCTTGTGCCAGGGCTGTTCGTAGTAATTGGGCGCGGCGTCGGAGTTCCAGAAGGTATTGACCTTCAGCTGGCCGGCGCCGTCCCGGTGGAAAAAGCTGCTGTCCTTGGCGCGGCCCTCGGTGCGCTTATTCGGCAACGGCCAGACCCCGCCACCAAACACCTTGGCATCGCCGTACTGATCGACCAGCCCTGGCAAGACCTGGTCGATGACCGCGCTGTCGAGCAAGGGCACCGCCTGGGTGATGGCCCGCGATTGCGCCTGGACCCGGCCCAGCTCGAGCAGGATTTCATCGGCAATGCCCTCGACCTTGCCCAGCACCACTTGCTCCTCCGACTCCTTCAGCTTGGGGGCCACGAAGTGCCGGATGCCCTGCTCCGTGAGCAGGAAAATCACCCCGATAAAAACGATAAAGATCACCGTGTAGCGGGCCTGAACAGTTTTGAGCGAAGCCATTGAGCACCTCTGGCATTGCGAAAAATTGGGGTCATGCACAGCGCGTGACGCCTGCGAGGCGACACTCGCTCCTGGTCAGCCTAGACCGGCTGCCAGCGCAAGCGCCATAAAAAAGCCCGCGTCGCGGCGGGCTTAATGGGTCATCGGCAGCTCAAGGCATAACCTTAATTCACCTTGGCGCTCAACTCGCCTTTGGCATACCGCTGGTACATGCCTTCCAGGGAAATGGCCTTGATTTTCGATGCATTGCCGGCGGTGCCGAAGGCTTCATAGCGGGCGATGCAGACATCGCGCATGGCCTTGACGGTTTCCCCGAAAAATTTCCGCGGATCGAACTCGCTCGGGTGCTGGGCCATAAAACGGCGCATGGCCCCGGTGGACGCGAGACGCAGGTCGGTGTCGATATTGACCTTGCGCACGCCGTGCTTGATGCCCTCGACGATCTCCTCGACCGGCACGCCGTAGGTTTCCTTGATGTCACCACCGTACTGGTTGATGATCGCCAGCCACTCCTGGGGCACCGAAGAAGAGCCGTGCATGACCAGGTGCGTGTTGGGGATCCGTGCATGGATCGCCTTGATCCGGTCGATCGCCAGGATGTCGCCGGTCGGTGGCTTGGTGAACTTGTAGGCGCCATGGCTGGTGCCAATGGCAATGGCCAGGGCATCGACCTGGGTCTTCTTGACGAAGTCCGCGGCCTCTTCCGGATCGGTCAGCATCTGACTGTGGTCCAGCACGCCCTCGGCACCGATGCCGTCTTCTTCGCCGGCCATGCCGGTTTCCAGACTGCCCAGGCAGCCCAGCTCCCCTTCCACCGACACGCCGCAGGCATGGGCCATGGCCACGGTCTGTTGGGTCACGCGCACGTTGTACTCGTAGTCGGTCGGGGTCTTGCCGTCCTCACCCAGCGAGCCGTCCATCATCACCGAGCTGAACCCCAGTTGGATCGAGCGCTGGCAAACGTCCGGGCTGGTACCGTGATCCTGGTGCATGCACACCGGGATATGCGGAAACTCTTCGATAGCAGCGAGAATCAGGTGACGCAGAAAGGGGGCACCGGCATATTTACGGGCACCGGCGGAGGCCTGCACGATCACCGGGGAGTTGGTCTTGTCAGCCGCTTCCATGATGGCGCGCATCTGTTCCAGGTTGTTGACGTTGTAGGCCGGCACGCCGTAGCCGAATTCGGCGGCGTGGTCCAGCAACTGGCGCATGCTGATAAGTGCCATGGTGTAGTTCTCTCCCAGTGGGGTTAATCGTGCAGGCCTGCCCCGGGGCAGCTGCCGTTCAAGTTGGAAAGGGCGGCCCTGGAGCCGCCCTGGTTAAAATTCATCGTCTCGTTCGCCCAGGTGGCCGGCATTGCCAGGCCATCCGCGCAGGTATTCGGCAGTCCCTTCAGCCGGCTCCGGGCGCCTGCCTCAAGGCGCGCGACAGCCGCGCCCCACCAAGTCGTCGCTCGCCACCCAGTAGACCAGGCCTTGATCCTCCTGCACCTGCAGGGCCAGCACGCCATCACTGAAGGCGCGACCCGAGGTCGCCACTTCCGCCGTCAGCGGGTAAACCCGCTCACTGGGCGGCAGGCGCAGCTCGAC
Source organism: Pseudomonas sp. (assembly GCF_040514055.1). Taxonomy (GTDB): domain Bacteria; phylum Pseudomonadota; class Gammaproteobacteria; order Pseudomonadales; family Pseudomonadaceae; genus Aquipseudomonas. The sequence goes on along the minus strand of NZ_JBEVDL010000069.1, from coordinate 30,638 downwards.
CCGTTGCTGTCCGGCATCAACAAAACGCCAGTCCACCTGGGCCTGGCTGTCACACACCCAGTGGATCCAGGGCGCTTCAGCCGACGGCAGCAGGCTGCAGGCGCTCGACAAACTGAACAGCAGCCCAACGGCGGGTATTCTGTACCACGGCATGCCCGTTCCTTTTTCGATGGCGGGCGACAGCGCCGCGCTCAACAATCCTGATCCTGGTGCCCGGTCGTCGTCGGGTCCCCGGTGCTTTGGGTCTCGATACGCTGGTTATCCTGCTCGGTGGGGCCACTGGCCGCCGGCGGCGTCAGGCCCTGACAGAGTGACGCCCCTCCTGTGCAACCGGCCAACCCCGCACACAACAGCAGCAACGCGGCAAACTTACCCATGATGAACTCTCCTGGCTCAGCGAACAGCGAACATAGTCCAACATTCCGACCACTGCCCTCGGCAGCGGCCTCCCCACTGGCCTGTCAAAGACCACCGAGGCAGCGAATAAGTTGCCACGGCCGAGGCCGCAGCGCGCAAAGCGTGAACGGCCTCGCGCCGGCTGCCGCGCCGCTGCGCCCGATCAGGCCTGCTTGGCCCGTTCTTCCAGGATAGCCACCGCGGGCAACACCTTGCCTTCGACGAACTCGAGAAAGGCACCGCCGCCGGTGGAGATATAGGAAATCCGCTCCGCCACCTGGTATTTATCGATCGCCGCCAGGGTGTCGCCACCGCCGGCAATGGAAAACGCCGAACTCTCGGCGATCGCCAACGCCAAGGCCTTGGTGCCCTCGCCGAACTGGTCGAACTCGAATACCCCCACCGGTCCATTCCACAGGATAGTCCGGGATGATTTCAGCAGGTCAGCGAACATCGCCGCGGTTTTCGGCCCGATGTCCAGGATCATGTCGTCCGCCTCGACCGCGTCGATGGTCTTGACCGTGGCGCGGGCCGATTCGGCGAACTCCTTGGCCACCACCACGTCCACCGGCAAGGGCACGCTGACCTTGGCCGCGATGGCGCGGGCGGTCTCCAGCAGATCCGGTTCGTACAGGGACTTGCCCACCGGGTGACCGGCAGCCGCCAGAAAGGTATTGGCAATCCCGCCGCCGACGATCAACTGATCGCAGATCTGACTCAGGCTGTTGAGCACATCGAGTTTGGTCGACACCTTGGAGCCAGCGACGATCGCCGCCATCGGCTTGGCTGGAGCCCCCAGGGCCTTGCCCAACGCATCGAGCTCGGCCGCCAGCAACGGGCCCGCCGCCGCGACCTTGGCGAACTTGGCGACCCCGTGGGTCGAACCCTCGGCGCGGTGCGCGGTGCCAAAGGCGTCCATGACAAACACGTCGCAGAGCGCCGCGTAGCGTTGCGCCAGTTCGTCGAGGTTCTTCTTCTCGCCCGGGTTGAAGCGCACGTTCTCCAACAGCACCAGTTCACCCGGCTGGACCTGTACGCCGTCCAGGTAATCGGCGACCAGCGGCACCTCGCGGCCCAACGCGCGACTGAGGTAGTCGGCGACCGGCTTGAGACTGTTTTCCGCGCTGAACTCACCTTCGCTGGGGCGGCCCAGGTGCGAGCAGACCATCACCGCCGCGCCTTTTTCCAGGGCCAGTTTGAGGGTCGGCAGCGCAGCCAGGATACGGGCATCGCTGGTGATCACACCGTCCTTCACCGGCACATTGAGGTCTTCGCGGATCAGCACGCGCAGGCCGTTGAGGTCGAGGTCGGTCATCTTCAGGGTCATGGTCAGTCCTTTACCGGAGCTGTTAAATGGGAATTCGAATGCCTGGCCGCCACGGCACCCAGGTACTGGTCGGCGACATCGAGCATGCGATTGGCAAAACCCCACTCGTTGTCGAACCAGGCCAGCAGGTTGACCAGGCGTGGGCCGGAAACCCGGGTCTGGCTGCCGTCGACGATCGCCGAATGGGGATCGTGATTGAAGTCGCAACTGGCATGGGGCAGCTCGGTGTAGGCCAGCAAGCCGCGCAGCGGACCTACTTCGGCCGCTCGCCGCAGCACCGCGTTGACTTCGGCGGCGTCGGTATCGCGGGCCATCTGCAGAGTAATATCCAGGCAGGACACGTTGACGGTCGGCACCCGCACCGCTTTGGCCTGAATTCGGCCGGCAAGTTCCGGCAGCAGGCGCTCGATGCCCCGCGCCAGTCCGGTGGACACCGGAATCACCGACTGAAACGCCGAGCGCGTACGCCGTAAATCCTCGTGGTGGTAGGCGTCGATCACCGGCTGATCATTCATTGCCGAATGGATGGTAGTAATCGACACGTACTCCAGGCCGATCGCCTGGTTCAGCACTTGCAGCAACGGCACGCCGCAGTTGGTGGTGCAGGAGGCATTGGAGACAAGGCGTTCGCTGCCGCGCAGGCTGGCCTGATTGACACCGTAGACGATGGTGGCGTCGACATCCGCCTCGCTGGCCATCGGCTGGGAGAACAATACCCGCGGCGCACCGGCGGCGAGGAAGCGTTCGGCGTCGGCGCGACTGTTGTAGGCACCCGAGCACTCCAGCACCAGGTCGATATCCAGCGCCGCCCAGTCGATACCTTCCGGCGCGGCACTGCGCAGCACCTGCAGGCGATCGCCGTTGATCTGCAGGCACGCGCCATCGACCTCGACGGTACCCGGGAAGCGGCCATGGGTGGAATCGAAGCGCGTCAGGTATTCCAGGCTGGCCATGTCGGCCAGGTCGTTGATCGCGACGATTTTCAAATGCGCCCCGGTACCAGCGGCGGCCAGGCTGGCGCGCTCGTACAACGCGCGCAGCACGCAGCGACCGATACGGCCATAACCGTTGAGGGCAACTCTATAAGGAGGACGCGGCATGCAAGAGCTCACTGCAGTCAAGGGCACGAATGGACGCAGGGACGCCGCGCGGGCCAGCCGCGCGCCACCTTGCCTGACACAACCCCCTTCAGCCTTCGAGCAATTCGTCGGCGGTACCGAGAATGTTTTCGACGGTGAAGCCGAAATGCTCGAACAGGGCCGGCGCTGGCGCCGACTCGCCAAAGCTGGTCATGCCGATGACCCGGCCTTCCAGGCCCACATACTTGTACCAATAGTCGGCGTGTGCCGCCTCGATGGCGATACGCGCGCCCACCTGCAACGGCAATACCGCCTGACGGTAACCGGCGTCCTGGGCATCGAACACGCTGGTGCAGGGCATGGACACCACGCGCACCCGTCGCCCCTGCTCGCTGAGCTGGTCGGCGGCCTGGACCGCCAAACCGACTTCGGAGCCAGTGGCGATCAGGATCAGCTCGGGCTCGCCGGCGCAATCCTTGAGGATGTAACCGCCGCGCGCCACGTCGGCCAGTTGCCCGGCGTCACGCGGCTGGTGCGGCAAGTTCTGCCGCGAGAAGATCAGGGCCGAAGGACCGTCGTTGCGCTCGATGGCGTACTTCCAGGCCACCGCGGACTCGACCGCATCCGCCGGCCGCCAGGTATCGAGGTTCGGCGTGCAGCGCAGGCTGGCCAGTTGCTCGATCGGCTGGTGGGTCGGTCCGTCTTCGCCCAGGCCGATGGAGTCGTGGGTGAAGACATAGAGCACGCGCTTTTTCATCAGCGCCGACATGCGCACCGCGTTGCGCGCGTATTCCATAAAGATCAGGAAGGTCGCGCCATACGGCACGAAACCGCCGTGCAGGGCGATACCGTTCATGATCGCGCTCATGCCGAACTCGCGCACGCCGTAGAACAGGTAGTTGCCGGAGGCGTCCTCGGCGGTCACACCCTGGCAGCCCTTCCACAGGGTCAGATTGGACCCGGCCAGGTCCGCCGAGCCGCCGAGGAATTCCGGCAGCAGCGGGCCGAAGGCGTTCAGGGCGTTCTGGCTGGCCTTGCGGCTGGCGATGGTCTCGCCCTTGTTCGCCACATCGGCGATATAAGCCGCGGCCTTGTCGGCGAAATCGGCCGGCAATTGGCCCTTGATCCGCCGGCTGAACTCGGCGGCCAGCTCCGGGTAGGCGCTGGCGTAGGCGGCGAAGCGTGCATTCCACTGCGCTTCGGCCGCGGCACCGGCCTCGCGAGCGTCCCATTCGGCGCGAATGTCGCTGGGGACTTCGAAGGGCGCATGGTTCCAGCCCAGGGTCGCGCGGGTCAGGGCGATCTCGTCGTTGCCCAGGGGCGCGCCGTGGCAATCTTCCTTGCCCTGCTTGTTGGGCGAACCGAAGCCGATCACCGTCTTGCAACAGATCAAGGTTGGCTGCGCGCTCTTGCGTGCGGTTTCGATGGCGGTCTTGATTTCTTCCGGGTCGTGCCCGTCGACATTGCGGATCACCTGCCAGCCGTAGGCTTCGAAGCGCTTGGGCGTGTCGTCGGTGAACCAGCCGTGGACTTCGCCGTCGATGGAAATGCCGTTGTCATCGTAGAAGGCGATCAGTTTGCCCAGGCCCAGGGTGCCCGCCAGGGAGCTGACCTCGTGGGAGATACCTTCCATCATGCAACCATCACCCAGGAACACATAGGTGTGGTGGTCGACGATGGCGTGGCCATCGCGGTTGAACTGGGCCGCCAGCACTTTCTCCGCCAGGGCGAAGCCCACGGCGTTGGCCAAGCCCTGGCCCAGCGGCCCGGTGGTGGTTTCGACACCGGCGGTGTAGCCGTATTCCGGATGGCCGGGCGTACGCGAACCCAGCTGACGGAAATTCTTCAGGTCCTCGACCGTGACGTCGTAGCCGGTCAGGTGCAGCAGCGAATAGATCAACATCGAGCCATGGCCGTTGGACAGCACAAATCGGTCGCGGTCGGCGAACTCGGGGTTGCTCGGATTGTGCTTGAGGTAATCGCGCCACAGCACTTCGGCGATGTCCGCCATGCCCATCGGGGCGCCGGGGTGGCCGCTGTTGGCTTTCTGCACGGCATCCATGCTGAGGGCACGGATGGCATTGGCACGCTCACGACGGCTGGGCATCGCTGATCTCCTGGGAAGACTGCTGAAACAGTAGGTCGAAAAAAGGCGGCTATTTTCGCCCACCCGGCCCCATGGGGGCAATGACCAAACTCGGCCCCCGGCCGCCGAAATACAAATGAGCCCCCGGCCCGCACGATCATTGGACTTGCCCCTGCACTGACTTGCCGCTTATGGCTTACGGCTTGCCGCAGGCCTTCTCCAATATCAAAACTTTTAGATATAGCCATTGATGGATGAAAAACCAGCGTCTAGACTGGCGACCCTATGAACCTGCGTGCACCCCTGATCCGCCATGACGACTGCGACGAACTGGCTGCCTTGTGCAAGGCCGGCGGCGACCCGCTGCGGCTCAATGTCTTGCGCGCGCTGGCGAACGATTCGTTCGGGGTCCTGGAGCTCGCGCAGATTTTCGCCACCGGCCAGTCCGGCATGAGCCACCACCTGAAAGTGCTGGCCCAGGCCGGCCTGGTGGCGACCCGCCGCGAAGGCAATGCGATCTTTTACCGTCGCGCCCTGGCCCAAGCCGACCTCCTGGGTGGCCGCTTGCATGGCGCCCTGCTCGACGAGGTCGATGACCTGACCCTGCCCGCCGATGTCCGCGGCCGCATTGGCCAGGTGCACGCCCAGCGCGCGGCGGCCAGCCATGAGTTCTTCGCCCGTATCGCCTCGCACTTCCAGGCCCGGCAAGACCTGATCGCCGGCCTGCCGCAGTACCGCGACAGCGTGCTGGCCCTGCTCGACGCCCTGGGCTTCGCACCCGGGGCCAGCGCCCTCGAGGTGGGCCCCGGCGACGGCGGTTTCCTGCCCGAGCTGGCGCGACGCTTCGAGCGGGTGATCGCCCTGGACAACAGTCCGGCGATGCTCGAGCTGGCGCGCCTGCGCTGCCTGCACGAGGGCCTGGACAACGTGCAACTGCAGCTGGCCGACGCCCTCGACGCCGCCGGCGAAGCGGTCGATTGCCTGGTGCTGAACATGGTCCTGCACCATTTCGCCGCGCCGGCCGAGGCCCTGAAGCAACTGGCGCCACGGGTCAAGCCCGGCGGCAGCCTGCTGGTAACCGAGTTATGCAGCCACAACCAGAGTTGGGCCAGGGAGGCCTGCGGTGATCTCTGGTTGGGGTTTGAACAGGATGACCTGGCCCGCTGGGCCTGTGCCGCAGGGCTGACGCCCGGTGAAAGCCTGTACGTGGGCTTACGTAATGGATTCCAGATTCAGGTCCGCCATTTCCAGCGACCGGCTGGCGTGCCTCACCCCTCGATCAATAGGAATATGCCCCGATGAGCGAATACTCTCTTTTTACCTCCGAGTCCGTGTCTGAAGGGCATCCGGACAAGATCGCCGACCAGATTTCCGATGCGGTGCTCGACGCCATCATCGCCCAGGACAAGCATGCCCGCGTGGCCTGTGAAACCCTGGTCAAGACCGGTGTGGCCATAGTCGCCGGCGAAGTCACCACCTCCGCCTGGGTCGACCTGGAAGACTTGGTGCGCAAGGTGATCATCGACATCGGCTACAACAGCTCCGAAGTCGGCTTCGACGGTGCCACCTGCGGCATCATCAATATCATCGGCAAGCAGTCCCCGGACATCAACCAGGGCGTCGACCGGGCCAAGCCCGAAGACCAGGGCGCCGGCGACCAGGGCCTGATGTTCGGCTACGCCAGCAATGAAACCGACGTGCTGATGCCGGCGCCGATCTGCTTCTCGCACCGTCTGGTGGAGCGTCAGGCCGAAGCCCGCAAGTCCGGCCTGCTGCCCTGGCTGCGCCCGGACGCCAAGTCCCAGGTCACCTGCCGCTACGAAAACGGCCAGGTGGTCGGCATCGACGCGGTGGTGCTGTCGACCCAGCACAATCCGGAAGTGAAGTATTCCGACCTGCGCGAAGCGGTGATGGAGCTGATCGTCAAGCACGTGCTGCCAGCCGAGCTGCTGCACAAGGACACCCAGTTCCATATCAACCCGACCGGCAACTTCGTGATCGGCGGCCCGGTGGGCGATTGCGGCCTGACCGGCCGCAAGATCATCGTCGACTCCTACGGCGGCATGGCCCGCCACGGCGGTGGCGCCTTCTCCGGCAAGGATCCCTCCAAGGTCGATCGCTCCGCCGCCTATGCCGGCCGCTACGTGGCCAAGAACCTGGTTGCCGCCGGCCTGGCCGAACGTTGCGAGATCCAGGTGTCCTACGCCATCGGCGTGGCGCAACCCACCTCGATTTCGATCAACACCTTCGGCACCGGCAAGATCAGCGACGAGAAGATCATCCAGCTGGTGCGCGCGCATTTCGACCTGCGCCCCTACGCCATCACCAAGATGCTCGACCTGTTGCACCCCATGTACCAGGCTACCGCGGCCTACGGTCACTTCGGCCGCATCCCGCAACAGGTCACGGTGGACGGCGACAGCTTCACCACCTTTACCTGGGAACAGACCGACCGCGCCGAGGCCTTGCGCGCCGCCGCTGGCCTGTAAGCCCGCCGAAACGAAAAAGCCCCGCCTGGTGCGGGGCTTTTTTATGCCCGGCTGCTGGAGTGGCTAGACTGCGGGCACCGTTTCCGAGCAAGGACGCTCATTGTGAAACCCTGGACCCTTCTGCCGCTAGGCTTGCTCACCGGTCAGTTGCTTGCCGCCCCCTGCCCCGACTGGACGCCGGAGCGCGCCGGGACCGAGCTGCAGGCTCTCGAGGGGCAACTCGCCGAGTGGGACGACCGTTACCACCGACTGGGCCAGTCGCCCGTCCCCGATGAGCTGTACGACCAGCTGCGGCTGCGCCAGGCCAACTGGCGCAGCTGCTTCCCCAACCTGCTGCCGGCCCCGGCCAATCCGCTGGCCAGCAGCGGCGGCACGCTGCCCCACCCGATCAGCCATACCGGTCTGCACAAGCTCGACAGCGAGGCCCAGGTACAGGCCTGGCTCGAATACCGCCAGGATCTCTGGATCCAGCCCAAGGTGGACGGCGTGGCCGTGACCCTGATCTACCGCGGCGGCCAGCTGCAGCAGGTGATCAGCCGCGGCGATGGACGCCGAGGCCAGGACTGGACCGCCAATGCGCGGCGTATTGCCGCCGTCCCGCAGACCGTGCCGAGCGCACGCGACCTGCTGTTGCAGGCTGAGCTGTATTGGCGCTTGCCCGGCCATGTGCAAGCCCAAAGCGGCAGCCTGGGCGCCCGCGGCAAAGTCGCCGGGCTGATGGCGCGGCACCGGCTGACCGCGCAGGAGGCGGCGGGGATTGGCCTGTTCGTCTGGGAGTGGCCGGATGGCCCAGTGTCCATGCCGGACCGACTGCAGGCACTCAGCGGGCTGGGCTTCCCTGATACGCAACGCTTCAGCGAGCCCCTGGTCAGCCTGCAGCAAGCCGCTCAGTGGCGCGCTCACTGGTACCGCAGCGAACTGCCATTCGCCAGCGATGGCGTGGTGCTGCGCCAGGGCAGCCGTCCTGCCGGCGAACGCTGGCAGGCCCAGCCCCCGCACTGGGCGGTGGCCTGGAAATATCCGCGGATCCAGGCAGTCGCCGAGGTGCGCCGGGTGACGTTCAGCATTGGCCGGCGCGGGCGCATTACGCCGGTGCTAAGCCTGGAGCCGCTGCAGCTGGACGATCGCCGCATCGAGCGGGTCAGCCTGGGCTCACTGGCCCGCTGGCGGGCATGGGACATACGCCCCGGTGACCAGATCGTCCTGAGCCTGAGCGGACGGGTTATACCGCGCCTGGACAGCGTGCTGTGGCGCACCCGGGAGCGCGCGCCCGTGCAGCCGCCCAACTCGCTCGACTACCACCCACTCAGTTGCTGGCACCCCACCGCGGGCTGTGAAGAACAATTCCTGGCTCGCCTGCAATGGCTTGGGGGCGCCCAGGGACTGGATCTGAACGGGACAGGCACGGGGACCTGGGACGCCCTGCTGCGGGCGGGGCAGCTGCCGAATCTGCTGGCCTGGCTGATGCTCACCGAACAGACCCTGGCGCAAACCTCAGGTGTGGGCCCGGCGCGAGCAGCCAAGCTGTTCCAGGCTTTCCAACACGCCCGCAAGCGTCCCTTCGCCACCTGGCTGCGGGCGTTGGGGCTGCCGCCGAGCAGCGGGCTGGACCTGGGGGACAGCTGGCAGGCGCTGGCCGAGCGTAGCGAACAGCGGTGGCGCGCCGAACCCGCCGTGGGCCCGGAAAAGGCCAGGCAACTGCGCGCTTTTTTCCGCGATCCCAATATCCGGGCGCTGCGTGAGCAGCTGCGGGCCGCCGGGGTCCCGGGCTTTTGAGCCCAGGACCAGGCTGACCAACCCTCAGAACGCGCGAAACTCCTTGTGGCAGGCCTCGCAGGCCGCTTCCACGCGCTGCAGCGGTGCGGCCAGTTCAGCCGCTGCCAGCGGCGCCCGGGTGGTGGCCTCGAGCAACCGCGCCGTCGATTGCTCGAGCGCGCGGGCGAGCTCCTGGAAACGCGCCTGACGCTGCCAGACCTCGTCACGGGCCTGACTGTGCATATCCTCCTTGACCTGGGGAAAGTGCTGCCACGGCTGGCGCGAAAGCTGCTCGAGGCGCTTGGAACCTTCGGCAAAGGCCGTCGGATCGAACGCCAAGCGCCCCCGCAGCATGCCTCCCAGATGCTCGCTGGTCTTGAGCATTTGCTTGAATACCGCCTGGCGCTGACCCAGGGGCGAATCGGGATCGACACCGCCACAGGCGACCAGTGCCAGACACACAACAGGTATCAGTAGCGCTTTTTTCCACATCTTGACCACAGCGTCGACTCCGAAAGACAGCCGACAGTATCCGTCCTCAAGCCCCGCCGGCACGGTGCGGCGGATTGCCGCAGACGAGCCTCGGCTCAGGCGGACACCAGAAACAAGGCGGCGATCAGGGCCATTCCGACGAACCAGACCAGGGACCGCAGGGGGCCCCAGTCGGCCAGGTAACAGATGAAATACAGCACCCGGCTAAGCACAAAGGCCACGGCCAGCTGATCGATCACCCCCTGCTCGGCGCCGCCGGCCAGATGCGCGATGATGACCGCTGCACTGAAGGCCGGGGTCACTTCGAACCCATTGAGCTGGGCGTTGTTGGCCCGGCGCCCGGCCCCCGAGAGCGAGGCGAGAAACGCCCGCGGATCGCGGTTGTGCCGTCGACTCAAACCACCGTTGGGCACCTTGGCGACCAGGGTCCCCAGGTAAGGGAGAAACAAGGCAATCAGCACACACCAATAGGCCAAGGTCATGGCGGCTCCAGAATCAGGACGATAGAGCGCTACAGACTGGGGTCATGGGACGTGGAACGCCATGGCCGCGTTGACAGGGCAACCCGCTTATTGGTCAAACGGAGCGCCGGCCGCCGGTTCGCCGGACATGGCCGGGGCCTTGCCGTCAGGGCGACCAGTGCCCACCACCCTGCTCGCAGTCGATACGGGCCTGGCTCTGGTCCGCCGCCTGGTAGTGATAGGTGATGATCTGGGCGTCCTTGGGAATGGTCGAAGGCTGCGCATCGTCAGTAGTCCAGCGACCCGAAGCGGCCTCGTTGGCCAGGGTTTCCTGGGTCATGGCCGCCGTGCACTTACCGAAATAACCGGTCGGGCAACTCGCCTGCTTGGTCTTCTTGACGCCGATTTCGCTGCGGTCGCCGCACGCCCAGTCCAGGGAGCCGGCGGGCATGCCACGGTGTTCGAAGCAGCTTTTGCCGACAATGCCGGACGGACCGTGCATGCCCGATTCGGCGGTCACGTAGCAGGATTCGGCGAGCGCCGGCAGGCTGGGGACCAGGCAGAAAAGCAGCACGGCAGCGCAATGCGACTTCAGAGACATGAGAGTACTCCTGCGAAGTTCGGTGCCCCACCGGTACGGCAGGCCTGGGATTGTGACGGTTGCGTGGCCAAAGAGTTCGGCTTGCCTACCCCGCCCTGTACACACCTGACCACGGCCTTCGCTGTAAGCCTATTTAGGAGTTAAAAAATCCTATTAATTTCAGAAAAATATAATGAATCCGCCCAATGGCGCGCCGCGCCGAGGCCAGGCTGATTCGCTCCCTGCACCGTCGTACCAGCTGACCGGGTATTACCGCGCCGCCAGTTGACATTAACCCCGCGGAACCTAGGTTTATAGCGAGCCTGGATCAATGAGTGTGCATCGCACAGGGAGTCCATGATGCTTGGCAATAGCCCCTCTCCACCCTCCGCCCTGACCCTGACTGCCCTGTTGCTGTTGCCCTGGTTGCTGGCCAGTCTGCTGCTGGTTACCGAGTTGCCTGCCTGGGCACCCCTGGTGCTGGGCGCGGTGGTGGCACTGGGCAGTGTGTGGTATCTGATCCAGCGTGTCGGACTGCTCGCCAGTGCAGGCAACGAACTGCTGGAGGCTCCGCCGCCCGCGCTGGCCGATAGCTTCGAGCCGCTGCGCCAGGCCGTCGCCCACCAGGCGGGGCAGATCACCCAGCACAGCCGACAGGTCGATGGCCTGCTGGACACGGCGATCGAGCACCTGACCCACAGTTTCAGCAGCATCAATCAGTTGGTCGAACGCCAGCAACGCATCGCTGGCTCGCTGATCGACCACTACCGTGACCAGAATGACGGCGCGACCGACAAGGTGAATTTCCAGCATTTCGTCACCACCACCCAACAAACCCTTAGCCTGTTCGTCGAGTCGACGGTCGAAACCAGCCGCACTTCCATGGCGCTGGTCGACAGCATGGACCGCATCACCGCCAAGATCGGCGAGATCGTCAAATCCACCAGCGACATGGATGCCATCGCCAAGCAGACCAATCTGTTGGCCTTGAACGCCGCCATCGAGGCGGCCCGCGCCGGGGAAGCCGGCCGTGGTTTCGCCGTGGTCGCGGACGAGGTACGGGCACTGTCCACGCGCTCCAGCCTGTTCTCCGAAGAGATCCGCACCCATATCGGCACGGTGCACCAGGAACTGCAGCAGGCCGACCTTGCAATCAGCCAGCTGGCGGCCAAGGACATGAGTTTCGCCATGTCGTCGAAAAAACAGGTCAACACCATGCTCGAGGACCTGGCGCAGATGAATCTGCGCACGCTCAAGGCCGTCCAGGAACTGGAACAGGTCTCCCAGGCCGTCGCCAGTGACGTTGGCGCCGCCATCACCGCCTTGCAGTTCCAGGACCTGAGCAACCAGTTGCTCACCCAGATCCGCAAGCATGCGGCCCGGCTGGAGCAGTTTTCCATCAGCCTCGAGGGCCTGGCCGAACTCAACCAGGATGCCCAGCAGGAACAACTGCAGACCCAGCAGCAGCAGCTCAGCAGCAAGCTGCACAACCCCGTCAGCCAGACCTCGATGAAACCCGGTGAAATCGAACTGTTCTAACCCTGATCAAGGAAGCCGCACCGTGAATGAAACGAACACTGCCGTGATCCGCCTGGGTGAACGTTTCGACTTTCACTCCTACCGCACCTTTCGCGATGCCTACGAGCTGGAACTGGCCAAGCCGGCAGTGCAGTGCCTGGTGATCGACCTGCAGCAGGTGCAGTACATCGACTCGGCCGCGCTGGGCATCTTGCTGCTGCTGCGCGACAAGGCCCAGGCCCTGCACAAGTCCGTGGAGCTGCGTCACCTGCACGGTATCGCCAAGGAAGTCTTCGAGGTCGCCAACTTCCATCGCCTGTTCACCATCAGCTGACCCATGCGTCCGCTGAAAATCCTCAGCGTCGACGACGACGCTACCCTGCGCATGCTGCTCAAGGCGTTTATTGGCTCCCTGGGACATCAGTGCTCCGTGGTCAGCAATGGCGAGGAGGCGTTGCGCCGTTATCAGCAAGAGCCGTTCGACCTGATCCTGGTCGACCAATTGATGCCCGGCATGGACGGCATCGGCGTGACCCGCGCCATTCGCGAGCTGCAGACGGACCGGGGCTGGCGGCCGATCATCATGCTGTCGGGCATGAGCGAAACCGATGACCAGGTCGCCTCGCTCGACGCCGGTTGCGACGACTTCATCGCCAAACCGGTCAACCTGGCCATTCTGGCGGCCAAGATCAACGCCTTCCGGCGCATCGCCGCGCTGCAGGAACAGGTCGCCGAACAGAACCAGCAACTGCTGCATTACCACCATGCCGAGGCGGAAGAGCGGCGCATTTGCCGTTTCCTGATGGAGCGCCTGGTGCGCCGCGACCTGCTCGAGCACCCCCAGGTGCGCCATCTGTTGCAAGCGGCCAGCGAGGTGTCCGGCGACCTGCTGTTGGTGTGTCCGGCCAGCAATGGCGACCTCTACGTGATGCTGGCCGATGCCACCGGCCATGGCTTGCCCGCGGCGCTGACCCTGATACCGCTGTCGCAGACTTTTTATGCCATGGCCAGCAAGGGCTTCAAGCTCGAGACTATCGCCCGTGAACTCAACCTGCGTAACCGCGCCTATTCGCCAGCTGACCGTTTTGTCGCCGCCCTGCTGGCGGTGTTGCGCCCGCGCGAGGACGTGCTCTCGGTGTGGAATGGCGGGATCCCGGCGGCCCTGCTGGTTGACGAACAGGGCCAGGTGGTGCGCCGCTTCAAATCCCTGAACCTGCCGCTGGGCATAGTCGCCGATGGGGAGTTCGAATCAGAGTGCGAGACCGTTGCCATCGAGTCCGGGCAACGCCTGCTGTTGTATTCGGATGGCCTGATTGAGGCCGAAAACGCCCAGGGCGAGCCCTTCGGCACCGCGCGCCTGGAACGCTGCCTGAGCAGCGCCCCTCTTTCCCACTGGATGGAGGAGCTGCAACAGCGCCTGGGCCAGCACCTCGACGGATGCCTGCCCCACGACGACCTGTCCTGCCTGCTGCTCGAATGCCGGGGCGAGGCGCGCACGGCCTGTCGGCCGGCCCTGGCCGGTGACGGCGTCGCCGAGAGCTGGAGCCTGCAGTTGACCCTGACCGCACCGCAATTGCAGCGCCTGGACGCGGCGCCCATGGTCAGCAACCTGTGCAACAGCCTGGGCCTGCCGGCAGAGCGCCAAGGGGTGCTGGCGCTGATCCTCAATGAGCTGCTGAGCAATGCCCTGGATCATGGGGTACTGGGCCTGGACTCCGCCATCAAGGACCAAGCCGAGGGTTTCGAACGCTACTTCGAAACCCGGGCCTTGCGCCTGGCGGCCTTGCAGGAGGGAGAAATCCGCATCGATATCCAGCAGCACGGCAGTCCATCCGGCAATCACCTGCAGGTACAGATCCACGACAGCGGTGCCGGCTTCGATATCGATCGACTGTTTTCACCCCCCGCCGCCCACGCGCCCCGCCTCTATCACGGGCGCGGGCTGACACTGGTGCGGCAACTGTGCCAGCACCTGGAGTTCTATCCGCCAGGCAACCGGGTCAGAGCTCAGCTGCACTGGGGCAGCGACTCTTCTTCAGGCCTCGAACCGGCAGAGGATCGCCACCCGCAGGGCACGCCCTAAATACGGCCTGGCGGTCAGGCGTGCCGACTCCGTGCGGCGAGCGACGGAAAGCCTTGGGTGCGGCGCGCGGCGCGGCTATACTTGCCGGGCTTCATGCGGCCAACCCAGCGTTGCCCGTTCCCGCCACCTGTCCGAGGGGCGCTGCAGCAGGTCTGAAACCACGACCTGTCAGGCTCGGAGAGGGCGTTAACCATACGCAGCAACGGCGCCCATTCGCAGACAACGAATGGAGTACTCAGTTATGAGCGCTGTACTGACGCCTGCCGGTTTTACCGACTTCAAGGTTGCCGACATCGAACTGGCCGCCTGGGGCCGTCGCGAAATCATCATCGCCGAATCGGAAATGCCGGCACTCATGGGCCTGCGCCGCAAGTATGCCGGCGAGCAGCCACTGCGCGGCGCCAAGGTCCTGGGGTGCATTCACATGACCATCCAGACTGCCGTGCTGATCGAGACCCTGGTCGCCCTGGGCGCCGAAGTCCGCTGGTCGTCCTGCAATATCTTCTCGACCCAGGATCAGGCGGCCGCCGCCATCGCCGCCGCCGGCATCCCGGTCTATGCCTGGAAAGGCGAAACCGAAGAAGAATACGAGTGGTGCATCGAGCAGACCATCCTGCACAACGGCAGCCCCTGGGCCGCCAACATGATTCTGGACGACGGCGGCGACCTGACCCAGATCATCCATGACAAGTACCCGGCGATGCTGGACAAGATCCACGGCATCACCGAGGAAACCACCACCGGCGTGCACCGCTTGCTGGAGATGCTGGCCAAGGGCACCCTGAAAGTGCCGGCGATCAACGTCAATGACTCGGTGACCAAGAGCAAGAACGACAACAAGTACGGTTGCCGCCACAGCCTGAACGATGCGATCAAACGCGGTACCGACCACCTGCTCTCCGGCAAGCAGGCGCTGGTGATCGGTTACGGCGACGTCGGCAAGGGCTCGGCCCAGTCGCTGCGCCAGGAAGGCATGATCGTACGCGTCACCGAAGTCGATCCGATCTGCGCCATGCAGGCCTGCATGGACGGTTTCGAGCTGGTCTCGGCCTTCAAGAACGGCATCAACGACGGCACCGCCGCCAGCGTCGACAGCGCCCTGCTGGGCAAGATCGACCTGTTGGTGACCACCACCGGCAACTTCAACGTCTGCGACGCCAACATGCTCAAGGCGCTGAAAAAACGCGCGGTGGTCTGCAACATCGGTCACTTCGACAATGAAATCGATACCGCCTTTATGCGCAAGAACTGGGCCTGGGAAGAGGTCAAGCCGCAGGTGCACAAGGTTCACCGCACCGGTCCTGGCAGCTTCGACGCGCAGAACGACGACTACCTGATCCTGTTGTCCGAAGGCCGCCTGGTCAACCTGGGCAATGCCACCGGCCACCCGAGCCGGATCATGGACGGCTCCTTCGCCAACCAGGTGCTCGCACAGATCCTGCTGTTCGGCGCCAAGTTCGCCGACCTGCCGGCGAACGAGAAAGCTGCACGCCTGAGCGTCGAAGTGTTGCCGAAGAAACTCGACGAAGAAGTGGCCCTGGAAATGGTCAAGGGTTTCGGCGGCGTGGTCACGCAACTGACCCAGCAGCAGGCCGAGTACATCGGCGTGCCGCAAGAAGGCCCGTTCAAGCCTCACGCTTACCGTTACTAACCCCAGCCCCACGCTGGCAAGCCGCACGCTGCAAAACGGGGTCAAACCCCTTGCAGTCTGCGGCTTGCGGCTTGCTGCTGAGCAGGGAACCTTCTCCATGTCTCAAGAACGCCGTTTCAGTTTCGAGTTCTATCCGACCAAGACCGATGCCGGGCACGAAAAACTGCTCGCCACCGCTCATCAGCTGGCCCGCTACAAACCGGATTTCTTTTCCTGTACCTACGGTGCCGGCGGCTCGACCCGCGACCGTACGGTCAATACCGTGCTGCAACTGGAACAGGAGGTGAAGGTACCCGCCGCACCCCACCTGTCCTGTGTCGGCGATTCGAAGGCCGACCTGCGCGCCCTGCTCGCCCGGTACCAGGCCGCGGGTATCCAGCGCATCGTCGCCCTGCGCGGCGACCTGCCCTCGGGCATGGGCATGGCCAGCGGCGAACTGCGCCACGCCAATGACCTGGTGAGTTTTATCCGCGAGGAAAGCGCCGGGCATTTCCATATCGAAGTGGCCGCCTACCCGGAAATGCACCCCCAGGCACGCAGTTTCGAGGACGACCTCGCCAACTTCGTGCGCAAGGCCCGCGCCGGCGCCGACAGCGCCATCACCCAGTATTTCTTCAACGCCGACAGCTATTTCTATTTTGTCGAGCGGGTGCAGAAAATGGGCGTATCGATCCCGATCGTGCCGGGCATCATGCCGATCACCAACTACAGCAAGCTGGCGCGCTTTTCCGACGCCTGCGGTGCCGAGATTCCGCGTTGGATCCGCAAGCAACTGGAAGCCTACGGCGATGACGTGCAGAGCATCCAGGCCTATGGTGAGCAGGTCATCAGCGAGATGTGCGAGCGGCTGTTGCAAGGCGGCGCGCCGGGCCTGCATTTCTACACGCTGAACCAGGCCGAACCGAGCCTGGCGATCTGGAAAAATCTTAAGCTGCCTCGCTGAGCGCCTGTCTATTCTGCAAGGCCAGATCGGCTCGCTGCGGCGCGCCCAGACCCTGGATTGGCCAAGGCGCCGCCGGCACCAGGCCGGCGATCGGGTGGTCGGCATGATGCCCGGCACCCGCCGCCTGCAGCTTTCTTCAAGATCGGCCCGATCCAGGGCGGCACCTGGCAGGCGCCCGACGACCTGGCCGACTCGCCCTGGTTTCGCGATTAGTCGGTGTTTTTACCAAACCCATGACCCCTGTCACCGGGGCGTTGCCCCTTACTAGTCGCACAGACGCGCCGCTCTGTTATACTCGGAGTTCCCGTCAAGCTTGCGCCCGGACGCTCGGCCCTCGTTGCCCAGCAGGACCGGTCGGGAGCGCTCTTTCTAGAGCGCCTCACGCCAGACACCTTCACCCCATCGGGCTCAGCCCGCTACTAAGACAGGATTACTCATGTCCTTTGCTTCCCTCGGTCTCTCCGAGGCTTTAGTCCGCGCCATCGAGGCAGCGGGCTACACCGAGCCCACTCCAGTGCAACAGCGGGCCATTCCCGCCGTGTTGCAAGGTCGCGATCTGATGGTTGCGGCCCAAACAGGGACGGGTAAAACCGGCGGTTTCGCCTTGCCGATCCTCGAGCGGCTGTTCCCCAACGGCCATCCCGATCGCGAGCAACGCCATGGTCCACGCCAGCCCCGTGTGCTGGTGCTGACCCCGACTCGCGAACTGGCTGCGCAGGTGCACGAGAGCTTCAAGCTGTACGCCCGCGACCTTAAGTTCGTCAGCACCTGCATCTTCGGTGGTGTTGGCATGAACCCCCAGGTCCAGGCCATGGCCAAGGGTGTCGACGTGCTGGTGGCCTGCCCGGGCCGCCTGCTCGACCTCGCCGGCCAGCGCAGTGTCGATTTGTCCCACGTGGAAATCCTCGTACTGGACGAAGCCGACCGCATGCTCGACATGGGCTTTGTCCACGATGTGAAAAAGGTCCTGGCGCGACTGCCGGCCAAACGGCAGAACCTGCTGTTTTCGGCGACCTTTTCCAAGGACATCACCGACCTCGCCGGCAAGCTGCTGCACAACCCCGAGCGCATCGAAGTCACGCCACCGAACACCACGGTCGAGCGTATCGAGCAACGGGTGTTCCGCCTGCAGGCCAGCCACAAGCGTGCCCTGCTGGCACACCTGATCACTGCGGGCGCCTGGGAACAGGTGCTGGTGTTCACCCGCACCAAACACGGCGCCAACCGCCTGGCCGAGTACCTGGACAAACACGGTCTGAGCTCGGTGGCGATTCACGGCAACAAGAGCCAGAACGCCCGCACCAAAGCCCTGGCCGACTTCAAGGCCGGCGCCGTGCGCATCATGGTCGCCACCGATATCGCCGCCCGCGGCCTGGATATCGACCAGTTGCCCCACGTGGTCAACTTCGAACTGCCGAATATCGAAGAAGACTATGTGCACCGTATCGGCCGCACCGGCCGCGCCGGGCGCAGCGGTGAAGCCATTTCCCTGGTGGCGCCGGACGAAGAGAAGCTGCTCAAGGGCATTGAGCGCATGACCAAGCAGAAGATCGCCGACGGCGACCTGATGGGCTTCGATGCCAGCACTGTCGAGGCTGAAAAGCCTGAAGTGCGCGAGCGTCCCGATGTGCGCAATCCCCGTGGCCCACGCGACCCCAACAGCCCACGCGGCGGTGGCGGCGGCAGCGGTGCCGGGCGCAAGGACAAGGGCAAAGACAAGGGCCAGAGCAAGCCGGCCGCGCCACGCGCCGCCCAACCGGCCCAGCAGCCCCGCGAACAGCGCCAGCCCCGTGGCGACCGCGCAGCGCCACGCACCGCCGAGCGCGGACCGAGCGAGCGTAATGCCGCCGCCCGACTCGACAATGAAGACGCCCTGGGTAATCGCGCCCCTGACGGCCGCGCCCCCGACGAGTTCCTTGACGACGACGTGGACAATTTCGGCAACCGCGCCGACTACGTCAGCCCGCACCAGAACAAGGCGCAGAACCGCGGCCGTCGTCCTGGCGCACCGGCCACCGGCACTCCGGCCAGTTCCGGTGCCGCTCGCCCACCACGGCCCCAGGGCAGTGGTGGCCAAGGCGCCGGCGCACGTACCGGTGGCCAGGGCAAACGCCCGGCGGGCGCCGCTCCCCGTGCCAACGGCGGTGCTCGTGACGGCCAACCCCGTGGTCGCGGCCCACGCGAGCCGGTCCGTAGCGAGTCCCTGCGCCAGGAGCCGGCCGTCAAAGGTCCGCGCACCAGCCAGCCGGTGATCGTGCACAAGGAATCGAAAATCGACCGCGCGCTGACCCCCGAGCAGCTGGAACAGCTGGAGCAGCTGCCCAACCGCGCCCGCGGCGAACGCCCGGCGCTGCTGACGCGTAACCGCGAAGGTTAAGGCGACAGGCAAGTCCCGACGCCGGCCCTGTGCCGGCGTTTTTGTTGAGCCCCGTGGCGGGCCTCTGGACGTTTCCTGCTCGCCAGCGTATACAGCGTGCACGCCGCCGCTACGCCAGAGCTTCGACGCGTCTGCGGTACAGTGACGCCCACAAACACCTGGACCACAGATTTGGCCACCCCTCGCGCAATTGCCTACTGCAAAACCGCTGCATGCATTTCCCTTCTTCCGCTCCTCCTATCAATGCCTGCGCACCCAGAGGGCGCACTCATCGGCTCCCGCGGCATGCCTCGCCAGCGGACCCTGGCTGAGGACTGCGCTACACGCACTTAATTTCCACCCTCGACATCCTCTCCCCACGCAGTCACTAGGCGGTGTTTACGTGTGAGCTTCGTATTCGCCCTACCCACTCACCCTTGGTCAAAAATACCCACGATGAAGCGTCTGACACTTGGCATGCTGATTACCCTGACACTGGTGGGCGGTTGCACCGGAGATACCTACCTCGGCGAACTGAGCACCCAAGACGGTGCGCCGTTGCGGGTGCGCGACGGCGCCGACGGTTTGCTCAAACCTGGAACGATGCAGGTGAGCATTGAAACCAGCCTATGGCCCTCCGACACCCTAACCCTGAAGCACAGGACCGGTACGTTGCAACTCTCGGTCCCCGCCAATGCCTATCAAGGTCGGGCCTTGGCTCTGTCCCGCCACGAGAGCGGCCTAAACACGGATATCAAGGCTTTCTGGACAAGAGAAGATCTGGATACCTATGGGCAGACGGACTCGGTAAGCTGCACCATGCCCGGCGTCTGCCTGAAGAATGTGTCCTACCGGGTGTGTCCGGGGGGGACCTACAGTCAGTACTCCAAGGGTTATCAAAAGCACGCGAAAGATGAAGGCTGCGTGCACGAAACCCGGTTGAGCGATGACCATTTCCCGGATTGCCCGGGTAGTCGAAATGTCAGCAATACCTATCAACGCTACCACTACACCCTGAAACTCGAATTTCTGGCCCCCTCAGCGGCAGCGCTGGCCGAGTTCAACGGGTCGACCGGGCGCGCGTCGTACCTATTGCGACAGGACAGCACCAGCTCATGCACCTCGCTCGGAAGCCGCCGCTGAGCGACTCAGTACCCGGGCTCGACAATAGAACTCTTGTGTCTGTCGCTGCCGGCAAGCTGCGTTAAGCGCACCAAATGCAGGATCATGCCGGCTCAGCAGGTTATCCTCGAAGGCTGGCAGGTCCGACTCACTCACAGAAGCGTTCCTATGCAGCGATGCTGGATATTTTTTGCAGGCCTGATGCTGACCCACGCCACCCTGCTGTGGACTTCGCCCCAGGCCCTCGCGCCCTTGCTCGCTGGTACGCTTTACCTGCCCTTGATGCTGTTCCACGTCGTGGGCTTGGACGTTTACAGCCTGGCGTACTATGGTGGCTGGCCGGCGCCCTCGCCGCTGGGCTGAGGTCTGCAGGCGTGGCTCTGGGGCTTATTCTGGTGGGCCATTGCCGTACTGCCTGCACGCCTGCTCACACTGCGCGCGCACTAGGCAGTGCCCTGCCCTGGCGTGCTTCATCGCAATCGCCACAACACCACCGAAATACGGCGTAACCAAGCGCCATGCCGGCCATCTGGACGCTTTCTGCGCGCCGGGGTATACAGCTGATACGCCGCTCGCCCACCAGACGTTCGACTCGTCTGCGGAGCCGCGGCGCCCACGGCAACCTGGACCACAGACTTGGCCACCTCGCGCGCATTGCATCGCTTTGACACTTCCCCGCTTGCGTACCGCCCTCACTTGCCCACTATCGCGCGCTCTTCTGGCAGCCATCACCTGCGCCCGCGGTATGCCTCGCCGGCCGACCCTGACTGACGACGCCACCCCGCGCGTTTAATACCGATTCTCGAACACCCCGCTCGCGCAATAGCTACGCGGCCGGGCGTCCTGCGCTGGCCGGTCGCGCGCCAGGCGTTCGAGCGACCTGCTTCCACCGCCCCAGTCAAAGACACCGACGATGAAATCCCTGACATTGAGCATGCTGATAACGCTGGCACTGACCACTGGCTGTACCCGGCAATACACCACCGGCGAGCTGACCACCCACGACGGTGCGCCCCTGCGGCTGTCCGCCGAGGGCGGCGCCGGGCTGATCCACCCGGGGACACTGCACGTCAGCTTTGCCACCGCCCCACTGTTTTCCGCCGACCTGACACTGGGGCATGCAAACGGCACCCTCGAAACGTCAGTGCCCGCCAGCGCCTACCAAGGCGGCAGCTTCTTCCTCAGCCGTAGCGACAGCGGCTTGACGTGCGATATCAGGGCCTCTTGGACGCAATCGTACCTGGGTAGCTACGAAAAATCGGAGCAGGCACGCTGCGAGACACCCGGGATCTGCTCGAGAAGCGTGTCGCGCCTTGAGTGCCCGAATAAAACCTACAGCCAGTACTCGGAGGGGTATAAAAAACATGAAGACGACGAAGGTTGCGAGTATGAAAACGAATGGGTCACCGAGTATTTTCCCGATTGCCCAGGCAGCCAGTGGGTCATGAACACCTATCAGACCTATCTCTATGCCCTGAAACTGGAGTTCCTGATGCCACAGAGGTCCCCCCTACCATTGGCCGAATACAACGGCGAATCGGGTCGATTCTCCTATGTGGTACGTCAGCGCGTCGAAAGCGCCTGCAGCGCAGGTTGGTGATATTCAGTCGCGGCCAGTCGACCATCAGGGCCAGCAGGCGCAGGCAAAAAAACGCCGACCCAGGGGTCGGCGTCGGGTGTTAGGAGAACGCCTTACTGGCGCACGCCTTCCACCGAGATGATCAGCTCGACTTCCTGGGCGGTCTCACCAAGGTCCTTCTGGATCGCGAAGTCCTTCAGCTTCAACTTGGTGGAGCCCTCGAAGCCGGCGCGGTAATCGCCCCATTGGCTCTCACCCTGGCCGATAAACTTGGCGGCGATCACCACCGGCTTGGTCACGCCGTTGAGGGTCAGGTCACCGGTGATGTCGGCGGTGCCGCTGCCGGTGGACTTGACGCCGGTGGAGACGAAGGTGGCGGTGGGGTTCTTGTCGACGTTGAGGAAATCCTTGCTGCGGATGTGCTTGTCGCGCTCGGCGTGGTTGGAGTCGACGCTGGCGGTGTTCAGCGTGACCTTGACCTTGCTCGCCTCGGGGTTTTTCTCGTCGTAGCTAAAGGTGCCGTCGAAGTCCTTGAAGGTGCCGTACAACCAGCTAAAGCCCAGGTGGCTGATCTTGAAGTTGACGAAGGCGTGTTGGCCTTGCTTGTCGATCGCATAGTCGGCAGCCATGGCCTGACCGGCGCCCAACAGTGCCGTGCCCAGGGCCAGCGCGGTAAGGGTTTTCTTCAACATGAGTGAGTATCCTTTTAGTGCAGGGTTAATCCGCGCGGCGCCCGAGCATGCGTGTCAGGGTGGCATCGCGGTCGATGAAATGGTGTTTCAGGGCCGCCAGTCCATGCAGACTGGCGAAAACCACCAGGCCCCAGGCCAGGTATTCGTGAATCCAACCCGCCAGGTCGGCCTGTTCGGGAATACTGGTGATACTGGCAGGCACCTCGAACAGGCCGAATACCGCGATGCCGCGTCCGTCGGCGGTGGAAATCAGGTAACCCGAGACCATCAGCGCGAACAGACCGAGATAGAGCAGGGCGTGGCCGAAGGTGGCACCCAGGCGGGTCATGCGGCTGTAACTGTTGAGCGGCGGCGGCGGTGGGCTGACAAACCGCCAGAGCAGGCGCAGCAGCATCAAGGCGAACAGCGTCAGCCCGATGCTTTTATGCAGGGCCGGCGCGGTATGGCTCCAACTGCTGTAATAGTCCAGCTCGACCATCCAGAGCCCCAGGCCGAACAGGCTGAAGACCGTCAGGGCAATTCCCCAATGCAGCGCCATGCTGACCAGTCCGTAGCGGTAAGGGGTGTTTCGCCATTGCATATCGGGGTACGTCCTTGAAAACAATGGGTTCAGATTAGCGCCTAATCTATCGAATTAAAGCGGAAAATTTTGCTTTGAAATATCGAGAAATACGATTGATAGGCCGTTTTTTCAAACCAACCCGGTTAGTGCTCCACTCGCCTGGCAAGTTCCCGAGCCGTCGCCCAGCGGCTGCTACAGGGCCACCAACGGCCAGCTTGCAGGGCCTCCCACGGCTACACGCGCTCGTGGCGGTTGTCGCTGCCGCGCGCATTGCTTAGGCTAGCGTCCCTGCGCACCGCCCCCTCGCCCACGAGGCCCGGCCGGCAGCGTTTGCCACCCATGGGCGAGGAGAGACGAGATGGGCCTGAACGACCAGTGGATGCAGCGGGATTTGGCGGTGCTCTGGCATCCCTGCACCCAGATGAAGGACCACGAGCAGTTGCCCCTGGTGCCGATCAAACGTGGCGAGGGTGTCTGGCTGGAAGACTTCGAGGGCAAACGCTATCTGGATGCCGTCAGTTCCTGGTGGGTGAATGTCTTCGGCCATGCCAACCCAAGGATCAATCAGCGCATCAAGGATCAGGTCGACCAGCTGGAACACGTGATGCTCGCCGGGTTCAGCCACCAGCCGGTAATCGAGTTGTCCGAGCGCCTGGTGCGCATCACCCCGGCCGGCTTGGACCGGGTGTTCTATGCCGACAACGGTTCTTCGGGTATCGAAGTGGCGCTGAAGATGAGCTTCCATTACTGGCTCAACAGCGGCCAATCGGCGAAAAAGCGCTTTGTCACCCTGACCAACAGTTACCACGGCGAAACCGTAGCCGCCATGTCGGTGGGCGACGTCGCCCTGTTCACCGAAACCTACAAGCCGCTGTTGCTGGACACCCTCAAGGTGCCCAGTCCGGACTGCTATCACCGTCCCGAAGGGGTAAGCTGGGAAGCCCACTCGCGAACCATGTTCGCCCACATGGAGCAGTGCCTGGACGAGCATCACCAGGAGGTTGCCGCGGTCATAGTCGAACCGCTGATCCAGGGTGCCGGCGGCATGCGCATGTACCATCCGGTGTACCTGCAGCTGCTGCGCGACGCCTGCGACCGCTATGGCGTGCACCTGATTCTCGATGAAATCGCGGTGGGCTTCGGCCGCACCGGCACCATGTTCGCCTGCGAGCAGGCGGGCATCGCGCCGGACTTTCTCTGCCTGTCGAAGGCCCTGACCGGCGGCTACCTGCCGATGGCCGCGGTACTGACCAGCGACCAGGTCTACCAGGCCTTCTACGACGACTACCCGACCCTGCGCGCGTTTCTGCATTCGCACACCTACACCGGCAACCCGCTGGCCTGCGCCGCCGCCCTGGCGACCCTGGATATCTTCGAGCAGGACAACGTGATCGAGAACAACCGTCGCCTCGCGGCGCGCATGGCCAGCGCCACGGCCCACCTGGCCGACCACCCGCATGTGGCGGAAGTGCGCCAGACAGGCATGACGCTGGCCATCGAGATGGTCCAGGACAAAGCCAGCAAGACCCCTTACGCCTGGCAGGAACGCCGTGGCCTGAAGGTGTTCCAGCACGCCTTGTCCCGTGGCGCCTTGCTCCGTCCGTTGGGCAGCGTGGTGTACTTCCTGCCGCCATACGTCATCACCGAGGAACAGATCGACTTTCTCGCCGAAGTGGCCAGCGAGGGCATTGACCTGGCCACCCGCAGCGCCGTTCACGTAGCGGTCAGCGGCCGTCATCCGGAGTTCCGCGACCCGGGCTAAAAGCGCCGGCAGGCTACTAGCCCCCCGTAGAAAGCTTTAAGCTTGCGGCTTCTCACTTGCCGCGTGCAGCTGCCCCTATGCGCCTTTCCCGCTTTTTTATCGATGCCCCGCTAACCCTTGGCGCCCATGACTTGCCCGAAGCCCAGGCCCACTACATCGGCCGGGTGCTGCGCCACACGGTCGGCGATGCGGTGCAGTTGTTCGATGGCAGCGGCCAGGAATACCTCGGTAAATTGGTCGAGGTAAGCAAGAAAAACCTGCGCGTGGAGCTGCGCGAACAGTTCGCCGGGCAAGCCGAGTCGCGGCTCGCCGTGCACCTGGGCCAGGGACTGTCGCGCGGCGAACGCATGGACTGGGCGATCCAGAAAGCCACTGAACTGGGGGTCACGCAGATCACTCCGATCGTCAGCGAACGCTGCGAAGTACGGCTCAAGGACGAACGCACCGACAAGCGCATGGCCCACTGGCGCCAGGTGGCGATCAGCGCCTGCGAGCAATGCGGGCGTTCGGTGCTGCCGTTGATCCACGCTCCCCTGCCTCTGGCCGACTGGCTGCAACAGACCCAGGCCGACCTCAAGCTGGTACTGCATCCGGTGGCCGAGCCGCTGGCCACTCATGCCACACCGGCGACCCTGGCGTTCCTGATCGGCCCGGAAGGCGGCTTGAACGACGCCGAAGTGGCACTGGCGCTAAAGGCCGCGTTTCACGCAGCCCGTCTCGGCCCCCGCGTGCTGCGCACCGAGACCGCGGCGGTGGTAGCGCTGAGCCTGGCCCAGCAGCTGTGGGGCGACTTCTAGGGCCTGTGGATTCCGTGCGCATGGGTTACACGCAAAAGGGACCCCATGTGGTTGTAGGACTTGGCAAAGGATGATCATGCCCTCTACGACGTTGTAGGAGGCCCGCCCTCGGGCCGAACAGTGTTGGGGTGCCATGCGCAACATCCAGGTAACGCGACGCCCTTCGGCGCGAGGGCGCGCCTCCCACAGCCACCCAAGCCGCCACGTCCTAGGCTGACTTACAGGCCGCGCAGCGCCAAACCGGCCAGGACGAACAGCAGCACCCCGCACACCCCATGACTGACCCGGTGCCAGAACGGCGTCGCGGCCCTGCGCAACCAGTCCACCAACGCCGCGCTGATAAAACAGCAGAGCAGCGAGGCCAGCATAAAGCCAGCGAAGAACACCAGCGCCTGGGCCTGGCTGGGCACACCCTCGACAATGCCGGCCAACGCGCTACCCAACGCGCCCCAATAAACCAGATTCTTCGGGTTGGACAGGGAAATCAGCGCACCGGCCCAAAACGCCCCGCGCGCCGCCTGACCCGCGGTACTTGTCGGCTGCGCCGGCCGCAGCGCATCGCCCAGGCTTTGCCAGCCCAACCAGGCCAGGTAGGCCGCACATGCGAGGGTCAGCGGTAACCGGACCGCCTCTTGGGCCAATAGCAGTGCCAGTCCCGTGAGGCCGATCAGCGCCCAGAGCGCATCGCCTATTAACGAACCGAACTGCACCAGCAAGGCCGGGCGAAACCCGTGATTCAATCCCCGGCGCAAGGTCTCGGCCAAAACCGCTCCGGGCGACAGGCAAAAGACGAAACCAAATAGCAGGGCGGCGAAAAAGACGACGAGCATCGAACAGCACTCCAGCGGATAGAGCACTGAGCTTCGCGTAGCCAGCGGAGAAAATCTTGTACGGGATTGCAGCGGATCAGCCGCGGACGGCACGTTGGTACTGCCCCGGGGGTAGGCCATAAGCCGCGCGAAAATGCCGGGTCAGATGGCTTTGATCCACGAAGCCCAGGCACTGGGCGATCTCGGTGACGGCTCGCCCCTGGCGCAACAGGCCTTGGGCGCGGCGGGTGCGCAGTTGCATGGCCCATTGCCGAGGGCTGAGACCGGTGTCTTTCTGAAAGGCGCGCAGCAACTGGAATTTCGACAGCCCGCACAACAGGGCCATTTGCTCCAGGCTGGGGGCGCTGTCCAGTTGCGCCGCCAGCCACTCCTTCACCTGGGTCACGGCGCGGTTGCCCAGGTGAGTCGAGGCCGGTATGCGCACACCGCAGGCCAGGACGAGCTCGCCCAGTAGCACCAGCAATTGCTCTTCGGCCCCTTCGCGCACAAAGGCATCCGCGCTCAGGCCATGCTCGACCGCTTGCGCCAGACGTTGCACCAGCCAAGGCGATCGTAACGCCGGACGGGCGAATTCCAGATACGCCAAGCCCAGACTGTGGACCAACAGCTCGGGGGGCAGGTACAGGCTGACAAAACGCCAGGGCTGTCCCTCGGCCACCCCACCGCCCTGAATTTGTCCAGGGTTGTAAGTGGTGAGGGTGCCGGCATCGGCGTCGAAGTTACGACCATCGAGCCATACCCGCTCATGGCCGAGCAGGTTGGCGCTGATCACGAACTCCTCGTGACTGTGTTTTGCGAATCGCTGACCCTGGCCATCAAAGCGGGCCACTTCGACCGCGCCGATCAGCCGATGGTCCGACCCGGCCATCAGTGGATCAGATCAGCTCGGCATCGGCGAGCAGTTGTTCCAGCGCCTCGAGGTCGGGAATCTTCACCACTTCACCGGCCACGCTGGCGGCGCCTTGCTCGAAAGCCGCCAACTCGGCATCGGAACGCGCCAGGTCGGCGCCGAGTTTTATCGAGCGTGGAATGCCCTGCACCAGCAGCGCGATGAATTTCACATGGGAACGTCCACCGGCAGCGTTCAGCACCGCCACCCGCGCGCCCATCCCGGCTGCGTGCGGGCGCCCCGTGGAGGCGGCCTCGAACGACAACAAGGGCAGGCGCAGATCGCGCCACGCCACCTGGCCGAGGAACCAGTCGGGCATGCCCGGGGTGACCTGCGGGGTACGGTAGGGAATCAGCTCGGCGACTACCACGTTGGGCAGCAACAAGGTGCGGTCGGCCAGGGGAATCAACAAACCGGTCAGGCTGGTGATGCTATTGGGAGTGGCTACGGCTTGGCTCATGGACATGTCCTGCAACGGCATCGGCGGGCCGGGCGGCTGGGGCAACAACCCCGCGTCAACCCGGCGAAAATGGGCAACTCATAAAGGCAACGCGGCAGGTGACACGCCCACCGGCACCATGACGATCAACACAGCGGTCGGCCGCAGCCAACGCTTACTCGCACTGCGCGGTGAGATGGCTCACCAGATTGGCCGCCAGCTCCCGCGGGTCGCCACTGAAGGCGCTGTAACCGCCCTCGCGCAAGCTGTCCGGCATGCTCGGACAGGCACAGCTATCGGCCCGCTGGGTCCAGATGGCCCCGCCCTGGCGCCGCACATAGGCCGCCGCGGCACTGCCGTCGCTGCCCATGCCGCTAAAGGCCATCACGCCGCACTGGGCACCGTAACACTGCGCCAAATTCAGCATCATCTGGTCGATGGACGGGCTGTAGGGCTCCGGCCAGCCGTGGCTGGCGATCTGCATGGCACCGTCGTCGGCAAAGCCCAGCTCATGGGAAATCGGTGCGACCACCACTTCGCCACAGCGAATGCTGTCGCCACCACGGGCCGGGTTGACGTGCCACTGGCTGTGACGCCCCACCGCCTGGGGCAAGGCCCCTTCAAAACTGGCATCGATATGTTGGGCGTAGATAAAGCCTACCGGCAGGCCGCCGGGCAGCGCATCGAGGAACGCCTTGACCGCCGCCGGCCCGCCCAGGGAAGCGGCCAGCAACCAGACCTGGCGCGCGGGCTCACCAGCGACCAGTGGCGTGCCCGCCAACGCCGCTGGCAGCTCCAGGCGCACCGGGCGCTGGGCCTCGGCCAGCAGCGCGTCCAGGCTGGGCCCCACCGCCTGGGACGGATCGCCGACCAGCCGCTTGAGCTTGCCGAACAGGCGACGCTCCCAGCGTGGGTAATTCTCGGAATGGCGCTCCGGCGCATGGCCTTCGCCGAACAACACCGGGGCGGTCGCGCGCTCCAGCAATCGGTCGATCAACGGCGAGTCGTCGGTTTGCGCCAAGTCCACCAACCACAGGTCCGCCTCGCAGGCGGCCAGCGCTTCGTCGTCCAGGCGGGCCGGGTCGCTGTTGAGCACCACCCGGTAGCCATTGGCGGCCAAGGCCTGCTGCAGCACGTGGCGCTGCAGCGAGGTGTCGGCGATCACCGCGATCCGCGCGGCAGCGCGTTCGGTCATGTCCGCTCGACCGGTTGGCGATTGACCAACTGCGCGATGGTTTCAAGCAGCAACGACTCCTGGTAAGGCTTGCCCAGGTACTCGTTGACGCCAATGTTCATCGCCCGGTCGCGGTGCTTCTCGCCGGTCCGTGAGGTGATCATGATGATCGGCAAGTCCTTCAGGCGCTCGTCGTGCCGCACCAGGGTGGCCACTTCGAAACCGTCCATGCGCGGCATTTCGATGTCCAGCAGCATGATATCCGGCTTGTGCTCCTGCAGTTGCGAGATCGCATCCACCCCGTCCTTGGCGGTCAGCACGTTCATGCCATTGCGTTCCAGCAGACGGGTGGTGACCTTGCGCACGGTCACCGAGTCGTCCACCACCATGACCAGCGTCGGCCGTTCGGCTTCGACTTCCGCGGCGATTTCCGCGCGCGTGGCCAAACGCGGCTGCAGGGTATTGAGCAGGTGTGCATGCAGCACCCGAATGGTGGCCAGCAGGTCGAGAATGATCACCACGCGACCGTCACCCAGGATGGTCGCACCGGACACCCCGTGCACCCCGGAGAACTGCGGCCCGAGGCTTTTCACCACGATCTCCCGCGAACCCGCCAGGCTGTCGACCTGCACCGCCACGGCGTGCTCGGTGGAGCGCACCAGGATCACCGGCAATGGCAGGCTCTGCCCAACCAGCTT
Organism: Pseudomonas sp.; assembly: GCF_040514055.1. Lineage (GTDB taxonomy): Bacteria > Pseudomonadota > Gammaproteobacteria > Pseudomonadales > Pseudomonadaceae > Aquipseudomonas. Next base: position 878 of record NZ_JBEVDL010000069.1, on the reverse strand, counting down.
GGGCTGTTGCCCGTTGTTCAGCAGGTCGCCCAGGTAGCGCAGCTCATAGGCCTGGCCGGCGTACTCGAAGCGCGGTGCATCCGGCTGGTAGTAGGCTTCCAGCTCGTAGGGCGAGACCCGCACGATACCTTCGATGGTGTTCAACGGGATGGCGTACAGGTCCTCGCCGGACAGCACCATCAGGGCGCGGTTGACCGACACGGTAAAGGGCAGGCGAATGCGGAAGGTCGAACCAACCCCCGGCGTCGACTCGATGCTCATGGAACCGCCGAGTTGCTTGACCTCGGAGTGCACCACATCCATGCCCACGCCACGACCGGAGATCTGCGTGACTTTCTCGGCCGTGGAGAAACCAGCCTCCAGAATGAACTGCAGGATTTCGTGATCGCTGAGATCAGATTCGCTGTCCATCATGCCGCGCTCGATCGCCTTGCGGCGTACCGCGTCGAGGCGGATACCGCCACCGTCATCCACCAGGGTCAGCACGATATCGCCGCCCTCGCGCCCGATATCCAGGCGAATGTTGCCCGTTTCCGGCTTGCCCGCGGCGCGGCGGATCTCGCCACGCTCGATACCGTGGTCGACGGCGTTACGCAGCATATGCTCCAGCGGCGCGACGATCCGCTCGAGCACGGTACGGTCCATCTCACCGTCGGCGTTACCCACCGCGAATTCGACCTGCTTGCCCAGCTCGCCCGCCACTTGCCGGACGATACGGCGCAGACGCGGCACCAGGCGGTCGAAGGGCACCATGCGCGTACGCATCAGGCCTTCCTGCAATTCGGTGTTGATGCGGCCTTGCTGTTGCAGCAGGTTTTCCGCGTCCTGATTGCGTCGATCAAGGGTTTCCTTGAGGTCGAGCAGGTCGGAGGCAGATT
>NZ_JBEVDL010000010.1:0-2999 GCF_040514055.1 Pseudomonas sp. | reverse complement strand
AGACGTCGCGGCGGTAGCGGCCCTGTTCGATCAGGCGCTCGACCTCGGCAGCGCCGAGTACATCGTTGAGCACTTGATCGACGCCTGAGGCCATGCCCTGCAGGCTGCCGCAGATGTAGATCACCGCACCGTCCGCCAGCCATTTCTTCAGCTCATTGGCCGATTCGCGCAGGCGATCCTGCACGTAGATCTTCTCGGCCTGGTCCCGGGAAAACGCCAGGTCCAGGCGCTCGAGATCGCCGGCAATCAACCACTCTTGCAGCTCATCGCGACACAGGTAGTCGTGCTCACGATTGCGCTCGCCGAACAACAGCCAGTGACGCTGTTGGCCATCGGCGATGCGCGCCTTGAGCAGGCTGCGCAAGCCGGCGAGGCCGGTGCCGTTGCCCAGCAGGATCATCGGCACCGTTTCATTGGGCAGGTGGAAGCCGCTGTTGCGCCGCACCCGCAGGCTGATGCTGCCGCCCACGGGGGCGTGTTCGGTCAGCCAGCCGGAACCGACGCCAAGGCTGCCATCGGCATGCAGCTCCTGGCGCACGATCAGCTCCAGGACACCATCGGCGGCAATCGAGGCGATGGAGTATTCGCGCATCGCCAACGGCACCAGCGCATCCACCAGCGCCTGGGCATGCAAGCCGACCAGGTGCGTACGGTTCTCGGGCAGTTGGCGACCGGCGAGGGCCTGCTCCAGGGTTTGCGCCAAGCCATCGAGTTCAATCGTGGCGCGGCCGTCGATCCCCAGGCCGTCGAGGAAGTGTTCGATGGCCCAAGGGCAATTGCGTGGCAGCACTTCCACCAGGTCACCGGCCAGCCAACTGCTGGTGGTGGGGGCGGCCAGGCCAAGCAGGTACACCGGGGCACCGCTGCTGTCCGGGTTGAGCAGCTCGCGACGGGTCAGGGTCCAGTTGTCGTAACGCGGGGCCTGCCAGGTGTCGATCGGCGCCTGGCCGGTCAGCTGGCCGAGTTGCTGCTGCCAGTGACGCAAGGCATAGGGGTCGCCACTGTCGACTTCCACCGGTGCGAACAAGGTCTTGCCGCCGTGCTCGCCCAGCCAGTTGTGCAGGCGGTGGGCGAACCCGCAGAAGTGCTGATACTGCCGGTCGCCGAGCCCAAGCACGGCGTAGTTCAGGCTGTCGAGGCTCAACGCCCGGCCCAGCACCTTGCGCTCGAAACCGCGGGCGCTGTCCGGCGCTTCGCCGTCGCCAAAGGTACTGACCACGAACAGCGCATTGCTTGAGCCCTGCAGATCCTGCTCGCTGACAGTGGCCAACGGCTGCACGTTGACTGGCAGGCCAGCAGCCTGCAACTGGCCGGCAGTCTGCCAGGCCAGTTGCTCGGCAAAGCCACTCTGGCTGGCGAAACCGATCAGCCATGCCGGGGTGTCGCCGGCGGGTTGGGCCAGGCCTTTGCGGGCGTCCTTGATCTGGCGTTTCTTGCGCCGGCGATCCAGGTACAGCAGCCAGCCGGTGATGAAGAACAGCGGCATGCTCAAGGCCGTGAGCGTCAGGATGATGCGTCCGACGATGCCGAAGTAGCTGCCCACGTGCAGCGCATAGATGCTGGTCAGCAGTTGCGCTTTGACGCTCTTGTCGCTGTAGCGGTCATGGCGTTTGATCGCGCCGGTCACCGGGTCGAGGCTGATCTGGTTCAGCGCACGGTCGTGGGGCGAGTTTTTCAACAGGTAGAAAACGGTCGCCGGTTGCCCGGCCACGGGGGGCATGCGCGTGTTGTAGAAGCTCAGGTCGGGACCGGCGGCGCTGTAGATGCTGCTCCACATCGCCGAATAATCGGCCGTCGGCGCCGGACCGCTTGGCCCAGGGCCGCGTCCGCCGCGCACACGTTCGTTCTGCGGCGAATCGGAAAGCAATCGGGTCAGGCCCTTGTTGTACCACTCGTAGGACCAGGACAGCCCGGTCAACGCGGCCAGGAGGTAAAACACCAGGCACCAGGTGCCGGCAATCGAGTGCAGGTCCCAGTTGAAGCTGCGGCCTTTTTTCTTCCAGTCGAGGGTCAGCCAGGCGCGCCAGCTTTTCCACTGGCGAGGCCAGCGCAGGTACAGGCCGGACAGGCAGAAGAACACCAGGATCAGGGTGCAGGCACCGGTGATCTGCCGACCGGTATCGCCCATGGCAAGGAAGCGGTGCAGTTGCAGCATCAGGCCGAAGAAGCCCTGGCCGGTGGCGTCGCCCAGCAGTTCACCGGTGTAGGGGTCGAAGTAGCGCATGGGGCCGCGCCGCTCGCCCGCTGGCGGAGTGAAGAACACTTTGGCGGCAGTGTCGCTGTCGATGCCCACCGAGAGCATTGCGACTTTCATGCCCGTCGTCGCTTCGATCTTTTCCACCAGATCGGCGGGTGGCAGCACGCCAGCGACTTGCTTCTGGACTTGCAACACGGAAGGGTTCAGCGCGGACAGGATCTCATCCTGAAACGAGACCGTCGCACCGGTGATGCCCATCAGGGCCAGGACCAGTCCGGCAGTGATGCCAAAAAACCAGTGCAACTGGAACAGGGTTTTCTTCAACACGTCGCTCGCCTTGTTCGTTCAAAAGTAATCATCACGGCGCGCATTATGCCGTGGGTTGTCGAGAAACATTCCCTTTGCACACAAAAGCCCCGTTCACCTGGATGAACGGGGCTGGCCCCCTGTGAGCTGCCGAAGGCTGCGATCTTTTGATCTTGAAAAACAAAATCAAAAGATCGCAGCCTGCGGCAGCTCCTACAGGTGAGTACGCATTGCCCTGTAGGAGCTGTCGAGTGCAACGAGGCTGCGATCTTTTAAAAGGCAGCGCCTACAGGTTTGAGTCATCAGAAGTGGAAGTTGGTGCTCAGCAACGCAGTCCGGCCCGCCGCCTGGTTGGCGAAGTGCGTGGAGAACGCCTTGTCGTAGTAGGTGACGTCGGTCAGGTTCTGCACGTTCAGTTGCAGGTCGATGTTCTTGGTCAGCTTGTAGGCGGCCATCGCGTCGTAACGCACATAGTCGTTGACCATGGTGGTGTTGG
>NZ_JBEVDL010000002.1:0-72903 GCF_040514055.1 Pseudomonas sp. | reverse complement strand
GCCGGGTAGCTATGTTCGGAATAGATAACCGCTGAAAGCATCTAAGCGGGAAACTAGCCTCAAGATGAGATCTCACTGGGACCTTGAGTCCCCTGAAGGGCCGTCGAAGACTACGACGTTGATAGGTGGGGTGTGTAAGCGCTGTGAGGCGTTGAGCTAACCCATACTAATTGCCCGTGAGGCTTGACCATATAACACCCAAGCAATTTGCTTAAACGGCAAATTGACGGTGGAAGACGCAGCACCGAATGTCCGCAACGCAAATGATCTATCACATCCCCATTTTGGCCGGTTGCCCTGGGCAGCCGACCACCCGAATTGCTTGACGACCATAGAGCATTGGAACCACCTGATCCCATCCCGAACTCAGCCGTGAAACGATGCATCGCCGATGGTAGTGTGGGGTTTCCCCATGTGAGAGTAGGTCATCGTCAAGCTTCAATTCCAAACGCCCTGTCCGCTTACGCGGTCAGGGCGTTTGTTTGTGCGCGCAAAAAACTCCGGTCCGGCGGCGGGCCTGCCACCGGGCGCTGCGCGGGCCGAGGCTTGTGGTGTAGGGCGGCCTCGGCGCGCCGTCTGGCGCCAGCCCGCCAACACGCAGCTGCGTATCGGCCTGGGGGCGAGCTGCTCTCCGGACCCCGTCCACCCAAACCAGGCCCATAAAAAAACCACCCGCAGGTGGTTTTATCAAGGCTGAGCCTTTCAGTCGCCGCGGTACTCACAGCCACTGGTGCAGGTCTCATGAATGCGGATGCGCGACAGCTCCGGCAGCAGCGGTTTGAGCTCTTTCCAGATCCACTGGCACAGGACTTCGCTGGTGGGGTTCTCCAGGCCGGGGATATCGTTCAGGTAGTTGTGGTCGAGTAGTTCGTATAAGGGCTTGAAGATGGCCTTGATTTCGGAAAAATCGCGGATCCAGCCGGTATGGGGATCAACGTCACCCTCGATATAGATTGCCACCCGAAACGAGTGACCGTGCAGGCGCCCACACTTGTGACCCGCCGGGACATGGGGTAGGCGATGAGCCGACTCGAAGATGAATTCCTTGAATAATTCCACGCTATAACGCTCTGAAAATGACGATCGCCGCTGCGATCAAAGCAGGCTGGCAGTTTACCAGCTCTGCCGCCGCCTGTGCGGAGGTATGACCCGCTCAGGGCTTTCTCAGGCGTTGCAGTTCCTGACGCAGCCACTCGCCGGAGAGCTGTTTCTGTCCGGCGCAGTCGACGCTGTAGGGCTCGCCACTGATGCTGCTTTCAGTGGCAGCATGTTCGATAAAGTCCTCGGCGGACGCCAGTTTGTCCTTGTCGGCGAGGTAGTCGAATTTTTTTTGCAGGTGCGCCCGGGCATCCACGGGCGAGTGGCTCTCGCCGTTGCGGATAAAACTGCAGCCGCTGCTTTCGACGAACTTCAGCAGTCCGTCGATTTCCTGGCGGGCCTGCTGACTGAGGGCCGCGTGGGTGGCCTCACTGAGTATCAGCAGGCAACAGGCTGCGCAGAAACTGCGCCACGTAGTCATGGAAGCGGGCATCGGTCCAATACTCGAAATGGCTAAGGGGGGTATGGCGTTTATACCAGGGCCCCACCGGCTGACTGCGGTCTTCATGCACCACTTGGGCATAATTCTGCAGGGGGCGTAAAGGATAACCGAGGCTATCGGCCGGGGCGTAGAAATTCAACCAGCGGGCTTTTTGCCGCAGCTCCGGGCTCAAGCGGTCGCCCGGGAAGCGAATGGGCACCACGGGGTCATAGGCAAAGGTGAACAGTGGAATATTGCAGCCAAAGGTGACCAGGCCAGCCAGGGTCTCCAAGGCCAGGAAGTCGTCTGACGGGGAGCTGATGGTCGGGTTAAGTTGCTGCTGGTCCCAGACGAAGTTGGAAAAGATATGCCCGCCCAGGGAGTGGCAGAGCACCACCAGCGGGGTGTCGTGTCCCACCCGGGCCCTGAGCCGGTTCAAGCCGTCGCGCAGGTGCTCGTGCACCTGTTCATAGGCGCTGTCGTGGACCTGGCCGACCTGCCGATAACCGCTGGCGTCCCCCAGGAACGAGGTGACGATGCGCCGCAGCCAGCGCCAGGTGACGGGCTCCTTGGCCAGCGCATCCAGGTAGGCCTGTTCGCGGGTATCCAGCACGCTGGCCCAGAACAGGCTTTCGAAGGCAACGTGCGGAGCGTGATCACCCAAGCGTCGGCGCAAGCCGCCGATCAGGCGCCGTGCATAGTCGTGTACGCCCTCGTCGTCGCGCAGATCGGCTTGCGTACCGATACCGTGAACTATGGCCACCGCCAACTTCATGCAGGGAATTCCCGGGACAGGCGTTTATAGAGTCCAGGCATCAGAGCGGCTGCAATCGTTCGGCCAGTTGGCCGCTTTCCTGCAATTCGAGAAACTCGTCACCGAGCCGACGGCTCTCGCTCATGGCCGTGCGCCAGTACCGTTCGCGCCCGGCGTCGTCGCCCAGATAACGGTTGAAATCCTTGCGGTCCGGCAGTTTGCCGTGGGGCAGGCGCGCCAGGTAGTCCCGTGAAGGCGCCAGTAACAGCACATCCTGCAGGCGACCATTGTCGCCGCGACGCCAGGGCAAGCCCTTGTCGAACCAGCCAGGAATCACCTTGTCGGTGAAGTGCGGGTAGAGCACCACATCCTCCCCGCTGTAAGGCAGGTCCAGGTGGTAATCGAGCAGACCGCCGTCACGGTAGGTGCCCGGCCCGGCACCGGGGATGTCGCGTACCCCTTCCATGATCATGGGAATGGAGCCGGAGGCGAGCAGGGCGAACCGCAGGTTATCGGCATTCAAGGTCAGGAAGCGCGATGGGAAGTCGGTCAGCGCGCTGAGCGGTGGCAGCAAGCGTTCATCGTGCAGGATCACCCGTTCGAAATGCTTGGCCAGGCGCGGCCGGCCGAGCAGGTTGCTGCCGATGACCGACGACAATCCCAGCCCTAGCGTACCGCGGTGATCATAGGCCAGGCGGCCGTGGCTTTTAACCACCACGATATTGAGCCGGTAATGGGGGTTGTCGAGGATCTGGCCGTCACGGCCGTCGAGCAGCTCGTCGAGCATCTGGCTGCAGCTGAGCGACACCTGCGCCATGCTGACGCCCTTGCTGAAGCGCTGGCCGGTGTAGAGCTCGCCCAGCCGTTGCAGGCCCTCGGCGGGATCTGCCAGGCAGGCGCTGGCAAAGCGCCAGGAACCGATCGAGGCGCCGATCAGGGAACGTTCCCGCGGCGCCCGGGGCAGCCAGTCGCCAAACAGGGCCAGGTCCAGCCCCTGGATGCCGAGGGCTTTGGGTCCGCCCGCGGCGCCGGGCAAAATGCCGACGTCGGCCGGGTGCAGCCCACGCTCGCGAATACGCGTCAGGGCACGCGGACCGGCCTTCAAGGTAAGGCTTGGGGATTTGATGTGAATGCCGCTCATACTGGCCTCCATGGCGCAAGACAGCGATTATAGAGGCCCGTGTCGCCGGGCCAAGCGACTTCATCCGGTGAATGATGGTCCCATGCCGCTCACACCATTGCCAGGTGAGGGGCCTGGCGGATTAAGCTTGAGTTCAGTCCAGTGGCTTATCTTGGGTCCTGTCAAAACGACTTCTGAGGAACGACCCGATGCTGAATTTCACTCGCAAATCCACCCGCTTTTCCGCTTTGTTTGCCGGTATCACCCTTGTAACGGTCTCGGGCATGGCCCAGGCCCGTGACCTGGGGCCGGATGAAGCCCTTAAGTTGCGTGATGCCGGAACCGTGCAGTCCTTCGAGAAACTGAACGCGGCCGCCATCGCCAAACACCCGGGCGCCACGGTAAGTGAAACCGAACTGGAGGAAGAGTACGGTCGGTATATCTACCAGGTCGAACTGCGCGATCCCCAGGGCCAACAGTGGGACCTGGAGCTGGATGCCGCCACCGCTGAAGTGCTCAAGGACCACCAGGACAACTGATGAAAAGACGCTTCATGGCCCCGCTGATTCCCCTCCTGTCAGCGGTTCTGGCCAGCACCCCGCTGCTGGCCCGGGACCTCGATCAGGACGAGGCGCTGCGTTTGCGCCGCGAAGGGGTGATCCAGCCCCTGGAAGAGCTGATCCAGTCCGCCCTGGGGCGTTACCCCGGGGCGACCCTGTTGGAGGCTGAACTCGAGGAGGAGGACGAGGTGCTGGTCTATGAAGTTGAGTTGTTGATCACCGGCGGTAGCGTCAGGGAACTGGAGCTGGATGCCCGTGATGGACGCATCCTGAAGGACGAGGAAGACGACTGATGCGCCTGCTGTTGGTGGAAGACCATGTACCCCTGGCCGACGAATTGCTCGCCGGCCTGAGCCGTCAGGGCTACGCCGTGGATTGGTTGGCCGATGGCCGCGATGCGGTGCACCAGGGCGCGACCGAACCCTATGACCTGATCATCCTGGACCTCGGCCTGCCCGGCAAGCCGGGGCTTGAGGTGCTGCAGGCGTGGCGCGCCGCGGGCCTGGCCACGCCGGTACTGATACTGACCGCGCGCAGCTCCTGGGCCGAACGAATCGAAGGGCTGAAGGCAGGCGCGGATGATTACCTGTGCAAACCCTTTCACCCGCAAGAGTTGCACTTGCGCGTCCAGGCGCTGCTGCGCCGTGCCCATGGGTTGGCCAACCAGCCGCAACTGCAGGCCTCTGGCCTGGAGTTGGACGAAGGCCGGCAATCGGTCAGCCGCGCTGGCAAGGTGGTCGAATTGACCGCCGCGGAATTCCGTCTGCTGCGCTATTTCATGCTGCATCCGGGGCAGCTGTTGTCCAAGAGCCACCTGACCGAGCACCTGTATGACGGTGAAACCGAACGTGATTCCAATGTCCTGGAAGTGTTGGTCAACCGTCTGCGCCGCAAGCTCGGCAGCGAGGTGATCGAAACCCGCCGTGGCCAGGGTTACAGGTTCAGCGAGCAGCCTGAGTGAGGTCGATCCAGCAACGCCTGAGCCTGGGGCTGGTGGTGATCTGGCTGGTCAGCGGCCTGCTGCTGGTCCAGGCCAGTCTCTGGCTGTTCGACCATGGCCTGCGGCGCTACCTCGAATCGGGCTTGCGCGAGGAGGCGCAGGGGCTGCTGATCGCCCTGGTACGCGGGCCGGCCGGGCTGCAGCTGAATGAACAGCGTCTGGCGCCTGCCTATCAACGGCCGTTCTCCGGCCATTATTTTCGCATCGATTTTTCCGAGACGGTCTGGCGCTCGCGGTCGTCCTGGGATTACGAACTGCTTCGGGCCAGCGCGCCCGGGCTGCAGGCGGAGTTGGTGGAAGGCCCGCGGGAGCAGACCCTGCTGCTCTATCACGCCCGCTACCGGCGTTTCGGCGAAGACCTGTCGATTACCGTGGCACAGGACTATCGGCCGGTGCTGGACAGTTTTAATCAGGTACGACAGCTGGGCCTGGGCGTGGGCATCGGCGCCTTGTTGCTGGTGCTGTGGCTGCAGCGCCTGACGGTGCGTTCGGCGTTGCTGCCCCTGGAGCAGGTACGGCGCCAGGTCGCCCAATTGCAGGACGGCCAGCGAGGCGCGCTGGACAGCCAGGTGCCCGCGGAGCTCGAGCCGCTGGTGGCGCAAATCAATCGCCTGTTGGCCCACACCGAGGACAGCCTGAAGCGCTCGCGACATGCGCTGGGCAACCTCGGCCATGCGCTAAAGACCCCCTTGGCGGTGCTGGTCAGCCTGGCTGCACGGGAGGACCTCGACCCTGGGCTGCGTGCCACCGTGCAGGAGCAGTTGGGTCAGATCGAGCAACGCCTGTCCCGCGAGCTAGGGCGTGCCCGGCTGGCCGGAGAAGTCTTGCCCGGCGCGCATTTTCAATGTGCCGAAGAGCTGCCTGGGCTGTTCGCTACCTTGCAGATGATTCATGGCGATGACCTGCTGTTGTCCTGGGACGCCCCGGCCGGGTTGCGCCTGCCCTGGGATCGCGAGGATTTGCTGGAGATGCTTGGCAATCTTTTGGACAACGCCTGCAAGTGGGCGGATGCACGGGTGCGACTGACCATCAGCCGTCAGCCAGACGGTTTCCGGATGGAAGTCGATGACGATGGGCCCGGTATCGACCCTGCCGCCCGTGACGAGGTGCTCAATCGCGGCAGTCGCCTGGATGAACAGGTGGCCGGGCATGGCCTGGGGTTGGCCATAGTGCGGGATATGGTGGAGTCCTGGCAGGGGCGCTTGCAGTTGTCGCAAGGCCCCTTGGGCGGTCTGCGCGTGACCCTCGACCTGCCGCAGAAGAAGCCTGAATAAGGCCAGGACGGCCGTGCAGCCGGTCAGCGCTCGGTCAGGAACGCACGTGCTGCTCCACCCACAGCGCATAGGCATCGATAAATTTTTGCAGGAAGGGGCGGATGCCGTCGCTTAGCTTGCCCGCTTCATCGAAGAAGCTTCCGGCGCCACCGAGATAAGCCTCGGGTTGTTGCAACACCGGCACGTCGAGGAAGACCAGCGATTGGCGCAAATGGTGGTTGGCGCCAAAGCCGCCGACGGCGCCCGGCGAGGCACTGAGCACCGCCCCGGGTTTGCCACTGAAGCCGCTTTTGCCATAGGGGCGTGACCCGACATCAACGGCATTTTTCAGCGCGCCGGGCACTGAACGGTTGTATTCCGGAGTGATGAACAGCAGCGCATCGGACGCCTTCAGATTGGCCCGGAAACTGTCATAGGCAGCAGGTGCTGTACCGGCATCGATATCTTCGTTGTACAGCGGCAAGTCGCCAATTTCGATGATTTCCAGTTTCAGCGAAGGCGGTGCCAGCTCGGCCAGTGCCAGGGCCAGGCGGCGGTTGATGGAGGCTTTGCGCAGGCTGCCGACCAAAACGGCGACGTTATAAGGCTTGTTCATGGGCATTCCTTTGAATGGGGGAAACAGGTCAGTCGACCACTATAGTGCCTCTGTGTCGCTGACTGTGGGAGTCGCTTGGTGTCGCGGTGGGCCGTCCGCGCGACCTTTTGCGCGCCAAGAGTCCCTTGGCGATCCGCTGTAACTGCTTGCGTTGCCTGGCGTGAACAGGCCAAGCCCGGAGAATCAGTCTTGGCTCTTCTCGTTACAGATACTCAATACCTGCGAGGTTGCCGCCTCGGTTTCCACGCCGGGCATTTTGTCGATAATGCATCTGTGGTAGCGCTTCTCCGCGGTAAACAGATAATTGCCTTCGAGAAAATACTTGCGGCAGGACTGCTGGATATAGAACGCCGAGCGTTCCGTTTTCGCACCCTTTTGGTGGGTCAAGACACAATCCTGATAGTCCTCGGTTTCGGCGTCAAAGGCAGCGCATACCGTCGAGGCCATCATCAAAAGAACGGCGCTAAACCTGATAACCATAGGGTGCACTCGGCTGGGGTAAGACAGGGTTGTAGAGGTCTTGGCTGATGGCAAAATATAGCCCTAGAGCCAGGGGCAAGACCAGCGCTCAGGTGCTGACGCTGCGCCCAGTTTTGCAAGTTTGTGCTACAGGCGACGAAGCCGGGTTACGCTTGGAGGAAGAGTGGAATTTGCCATCGAGAGTGGCTGAGTATTTGTTCAAATATCGCTGTCCATTGTCCAGGTACTCGACGAGGGAGAGGGTGATGGCGCGTAAACATTTTAAAACCTATGAAGCAGTGTCCAGTGCATATCCCCAGGGGGAAGGCTTCAAAGCAGTGATCGCCCTCAAGCGGCGTGACAGTGCCGAGCAACCGACTATCCATCAGGTGGCCAGCCAGCGCGTCTACGATCTGGCGGCCGAGGCGGATGCGGCCGCGAACGCGGCGCTGAACAAGGTGGTGGAAGTCGACGAGCACGGCGGGCTGATCTGGGAAGACTGATTGGCCATTACCGCCGCCAGTTGTCGCAGCGCCCCCTCTGCAGCCCACCTAGGGGGCTGCAGAGGGGGCGGGCGGGTCGGTCACTCGGTTTTCTGGTGAGCGGCCGCCAGTTTTTTCGCCATTTCCAAGTGGTGCTCCAGCTTGGGTAAGGCACTGGTGGCGAAGGCTTTCAAATCTGGGTCTTCGGCGTCCTGCATTTCTTCACGGAAGAGTTCGATAGTTGCCTCATGGGCCTTGACCTGATTATTCGCATAGGCCTCGTCAAAGGACTCGCCCGAGCGCAACTCCAGGATCATCGCCTTGGCTTTGCTCATCAACTCGGCATCGTCCGCCACTTCCAGGTTCTTGCGAGTGGCCAGCGCGGCCAGCTCCTGATTGGCTTGGGTATGGTCCTTGATCATCTGCTCGGCGAAGGTTTTGATGTCCGGGCTGGTGGCTTTCTCCATCGCCATCTTGCTGGTTTCGATCTCGGCAATGCCTTTGGCCGACGCTTCATCGACGAAGTCAGCCGCGCTATCGGCCAGGGCCTGATTGGCCAGGGTGCCCATCAGCACGGCGAGGGCAGTGGACAGTAAGCTTTTGCGGGAAGTGTTCATGGTCAGTCACCTTTTTAAGGGGGTGTATGCCTCAGTAATAAGGGGGCCGTCTGGCCGTTTTTTAATGCGCGCGCCATTAATGACCGGGACTCAAAACAAGGGTTCAGACGGATTTATCCATCACTAACAGCCGATAAATAACGTGAGTGAATGGGGCAACTTGCATGGGCGGCCAGTTGTAAATCAGGCATTTTGCATGGAGGGGATGGCGGGTTGGTGGTGCAATCTATTGTTTTTAATTGATTTTTTTAGAAGGCTTGGTTGGCATAACCGCTGCTGGAGCTTTGCCATCGAACCGGAGTGCGCCTCTTGGTCTGTTCTGGTTCAACATCGCTCTGGCAACTTCCCGGCCTGAATCCCAGTGCGGGTTGTTTGCAGGTGGCGATCAACGCGAGTGTTGCCAAGTGTGCTTAACATCGTCTGGCGGTTGTGCACTCTCAAACGCACCGGAGTATCGAACATGAGCGTACAGAAACTAACGGTGGTGATTTTCGCCAGCCTGCTGTCGTGCAGCGTATTGGCCGCCACCACGGAGCCCATTGAACCGATTGCCCCTATCGAAGCTCCCACCAATCCATCCAACGGGGATTCTGGTACTGACACCGGTCCGAATGGCGGTACCGGTGCTGATACGGATGCCGGAACGAATTCGAACAGCGGTATGGGAAGCGACAATGGGGCCGAGAGCACCGCCCCGGGTTCGGGCAGCGACACGGGCTCTGGAGCCACTGGCTCAGGTTCGGGTTCCAGCAGTGGCTCGGGTTCCGGCTCGGGAAGTGGACAATAACCTATGAGTCGGTTACCGCAGTATGCGGCGACGGTCTGGCAGAGCCGTCGCCCAGGGGTTACATACCGTTGGCAAAGGCGGGCGAATTCATGTCCACGGCCGCCCGCACCGGCTTGAGCGCCACCGCGTATTTGAACAGCAGGTCCAGGCTGTAGTCGATGCGGGCGTGCAGCCGTTGCTCGTGGTCATCGGTTGCGTCTTGCGCATTGAGTACCTGCTCCACCTGCCGCACGATCAAGTGTTCGGGCAAATAGCAAATACGGCAGTTTTTGTAACTGGAGGCGCGCAGTTCGCTGATGGGGTAAGCGCCGCCGATGCCGGACGATACCCCAACCAACAAGCCCGGTTTATGTGCCAGTTCGGCCTTGGTGGCGTAGATGAAAAAGTTCTTGATCGCCGGCCCTGCCATGCCATTCCACTCGGGAGCGATAACGATCAGTCCGTCTGCCGCTTGCAACTGCGCGGCTATTGCCGCCCAGTTACTGCTGTCCTCCGCCGGCCACAGCGGCAGCGGGGTAACGCCGAGGTCGATCACAGTGCTGCTGTGCTCGCTGCACAAGCCCGCCTGGATCATGCGCGTCCGCAAAAAACGGGCAACCTTGCCCGATTGGCTATCGAGGCGACTGGAGCCGGCGACAATGGCGAAATTCAGCATGGGGTGTTCCTTTCAAGGGGGGCTCCCAGGCTAATGGCCGGCGGGAGCGGCGACAAGCGCGGGCGCGCCACTGCCGCGGACCTATCAGGCCATCAGGCCCGAGGACCTGACTGACCTAGACCTTGAACTGATCCATCAGCCCTTGTTGATGGTTGGCCAGGTTGTTCAGCGATTGGCTGACCCGCGCGGACTCGTCGGCTTGTCCGGCGAGTGATTCGGTGACATCGCGGATACTGGCGACATTGCGGGTAATTTCCTCGGCCACCGCGCTTTGCTCTTCGGCCGCACTGGCAATTTGCAGGTTCATGTCGGTGATCACGGTAACGGCCTCGCCGATGCGTTGCAGCGCCGCCACCGCGTGTTCCACCTGGCTGACGCTGCTCTGGGCCTGTCGATGGCTGTCGTCCATGGCGCCGACCACCTCGCGGGTGCCCTGCTGCAAACCTTCGATGACCTGGCGAATTTCCTCGACCGAGTCCTGGGTACGCTTGGCGAGGTTGCGCACCTCATCGGCGACCACCGCAAAGCCGCGGCCGGCTTCACCGGCGCGGGCCGCCTCGATTGCAGCATTCAGCGCCAGCAGGTTGGTCTGTTCGGCGATGGAGCGGATCACCTCCAACACCGAGCCGATTTGTTGGCTGCTGCTGGCCAGGCCCTGCACCTGGACCATCGCGGTGTTCATATTGATCGACAGGTTGTCGATGCTGCGGGTGGTCAGGTCGATGATGCCCAGCCCTTCGCGGGTGGCGCGATCGGCACCGCGGGCCGCCTCGGCCGCCAGTGCGGCGCTGCGTGCCACGTCCTGGGCGGTGCTGCTCATTTCCTGGGAGGCGGTCGCCACCTGGTCGACTTCACGGTATTGCTGCTGCATGCCGGCACTGGTCTGGCTGGCGATCGAGGCGGACTGATCAGCCGTGCCACGGGCATCGGTCACCGAACGTTTAACGTCGGCAATGATGGGTTGCAGCTTGTCCAGAAAGCGATTGAACCAGGCCGTCAGCTCACCCAGTTCGTCCTGCCGGGCATACTCCAGGCGACGGGTCAGATCGCCTTCACCGGTGGCGATACCCTTGAGCCGCTCGGCCACTTCCAGGATGGGCCGGGTCACGCCGCGTGCCGTCAGGCTCATCAGTAGCAGGCCGAGGATCACCGCCACCAGGCCCAGCCCGAGTGCCTGGATACCGTCAGTGGTGCTGCGGGCAGCCAAGTCGGCCCCTAACTGGTCGGCCGGGCGCTGCAACACTGCTTGCGGAACCTCGAGCAGTACGGCCCAGGGACGTGATTCCGGAATCGGCAGCAAGGGCGTGAGGATACGCAGCATGTCGGCGTGATGCAGCACCTGCGCCTGGCCTGCGGCGACCAGGCTGTTCAGCTCCTGGCCCTGCTCGGGAAAGGCCGCGATCACCGCGTTGCCCAGCTGCGCCGGATCCCGGCTGTGTCCCGCCAGGCGCCCGACCGGGCTAAGGATGCTGACATGGCCCTGACCGTCGAAAAGTTCCTGGCTGGCCTGCAGGCTGATGCCCTGCAAGTTGCTCAGGCTGATATCCACGCCCAGCACGCCCACCACCTTGCCCTCGATCTCCAGGGGAAAGGCGATGCTGGTCATCAGTGTCGACTTGCCGTCCACCTCGTCGAGGTAAGGGTCGAGCACGCAGGCTTGGCGGGTTTCCCGGGGGCAGGTGTACCAGGCATTGAACGCGACACCGTTGGCCCCGGGGGTGGCATTGGCCAGCTCACTCTCGGTCATGGCCTCGGACTCCAGTGCGCCACCAGCGGACTGCGACCAATACAGGGCGAAGCGCCCCTTTTCATTGCTACCCAGCTTGGGTTGGTCGGCGAACAGGCTGTCCTTGCCGTCCAGGGCGTTGGCGTCGAAGACCACGTACAGGCCCAGCAGGTTGGGGTTGGCCTGCAGCGCGCTCTGCACTTGGCGGGTCAGGTCTTCACGCAGGTCGAAGGCATCGAGGAAGCGCTTTTCCGCCTGGTCCTTGAGAAACAGCACCTGGCGGACGAAGCCCTTGCCGTATTGATAGGTATCCATGAAATAGCGCTGGATACGCAGTGCCTGGGTTTCGCCGCGGGCCTGCATGCGCAATTGTGCTGATTCATCGAGCATCCGGCTGCTCGATTGCCGAGCCCACTGGGCACTGCTCTTTGCCTGGTAGAGCGAGGCGCCCACCAACAGGGTGACGATGGCGAGCAGGCAGAGCCCGGCCAGCAAGGTGATCTTCCACTGGATCGAGAGCTGGCTGGGACGCATAAGGGGCTTCCTTTGAATTCGGCAGGACGACAAAGGCGCTATCGGCGCGCACGTACCTTTCTTGAAACGGCGTTTTTGGACGCCGGCGCGTGGCCGGCTATCTCCATCATAGCGCCAAAGGCATGGCATTTTGACAGAGGCGCGGGCATGGGGCAGAGTACGCGCCCTTTTTCGGTGCGTAGCCATGCCGCGCCTGGCCCCCTGGGCGTTTTCGTTGGAGTTTGTTATGAATGCAGTAGTGGCCGCTGTCGGCCTGATGTTGGTGCTCAGCCTGTGCCGTGTGCACGTCGTGGTGGCGCTGATCGTCGGTGCACTGGCCGGCGGACTGCTGGGTGGCCTGGGCATGCAGGGGACCCTGACCGCCTTTAATCAGGGACTGGGCGGCGGCGCCACGGTGGCCTTGTCCTATGCCTTGCTCGGCGCCTTCGCCGTGGCGATCGCCAAGTCGGGCCTGGCCCATGCGTTGGCCGACCGGGTGCTGCATATGGTGGGGCGCCAAGAGCAGCAGGGCGGCCAGTCGGTCAAATGGCTGCTGATTGGCCTGCTGCTAAGCGTGGCGGTGGCCTCGCAAAATATCCTGCCGATCCATATCGCCTTTATCCCGTTGCTGGTGCCACCGCTGCTGTACGTGCTGACGCGGTTGCAGATCGACCGCCGACTGATCGCCTGTGTGATTACCTTCGGCCTGATCACGCCCTATATGTTCCTGCCCGTGGGGTTCGGCAATATCTTCCTCAACGAGATCCTGTTGGCCAACGTGATCAAGAGTGGTGTCGATGTGAGCGGGGTGAATGTCACCGAAGCCATGGCAATTCCCGCGGTGGGCATGCTGGTGGGCCTGTTGATCGCGGTGTTTTTCAGTTACCGCAAAAAACGCGTCTACGACCTGGCCAGCATCGAGCAGGTCGAGCAGGTGGCGATCCGGTACAGTCCCTGGAGCCTGCTGGTGGCCGCGGTGGCGGTCGCCGCGGCCTTTGTCGTGCAGCTCTGGCTCGACTCGATGATCCTCGGCGCCTTGCTCGGTTTCGTGATTTTCTCCCTGTCGGGCGTGGTGCGCTGGCGCGAGACAGAGGATCTGTTCACCGAAGGCATGAAGATGATGGCCATGATCGGTTTTATCATGATTGCCGCTGCCGGTTTTGCCGAAGTGATGAAAGCCACCGGCGAAGTGAAGGGCCTGGTCGACGCTTCGGTGGCCTGGATCGGCGACAGCCGGGCGATCGGTGCCTTGCTGATGCTGCTGGTCGGTCTGTTGGTGACCATGGGCATCGGCTCGTCCTTTTCCACCGTGCCGATCATTGCCGC
Organism: Pseudomonas sp.; assembly: GCF_040514055.1. Classification (GTDB taxonomy): domain Bacteria; phylum Pseudomonadota; class Gammaproteobacteria; order Pseudomonadales; family Pseudomonadaceae; genus Aquipseudomonas. The sequence goes on along the minus strand of NZ_JBEVDL010000002.1, from coordinate 59,516 downwards.
CATTTTCGTGCCCCTGGGGGTGCAACTGGGGTTCAGCCCCCTGGCTATCGTCAGTATCGTCGGCACTGCCGGTGCGTTGGGCGATGCCGGTTCTCCCGCCTCGGACTCCACCCTCGGACCCACCTCCGGGCTTAACGTTGACGGTCAACACAACCATATCTGGGATACCGTGGTGCCGACCTTTCTGCATTACAACCTGCCCTTGCTGGTGTTCGGCTGGGTGGCGGCAATGGTGCTGTAGCGGGCGCCCAGCGGTGGCCTCATCTACGCTGCTTAAGAGTCGCCACAACTGGCCGATAGCAGTGATCAGGGTGTGGTTTTGCCCACGGATTGACCTGCGTGTGGTGGGCTGCGGACTCCATATTTTCCCCCGTTTAGTCTGCGCTCTAAAAGGCGCAGTGCTTCTCAGCTGACAGGGTCCCGCCCCGTCGAGCTCGCATCCGCGGCTTCGACTGTCTTATCTACAAGGACATTGCAAATGACGTTGAAGTCGAAGGTGCTCTTGTTGGGCCTGGTTCCGGTCGTTCTATTTGCCTTGGCCTTGAGCGGTGCCGCCGCCAAGGTGCTGCAAAGCCTGGCGGAGGACGAGGTCACGCAAACCCGCGAGCGGCTGCTGCAGGAAAGCCGCAGGGAGCTGGAAAACTACGTGCGTATTGCCCAGGGGGCGGTGCAAGGCCTGTACGAGGGGGCGGCGTCCGGTGACATGGCCAGCCGTACCCAGGCCATCGCAGTGCTGTCGAAGATCAAATACGGCAAGGACGGTTATTTTTTCGGCCACGACAGTCAGGTGGTACGGCTGTTTCGCGGCGACAACCCGGCGGATGTCGGCAAGAGCCTGGCCGACCGCAAGGATCCGAACGGTATCTACCTCAACCGTGAACTGGTCAATGTCGCCAAGAACGGCACCTTCTACCTGAACTACTCCTCGCCTTTGCCGGGCAACGAAAAGGTTCTGGTGCCGAAACTGGCGTACAGCTTTTACCTGCCCAAGTGGGATATGGCGCTGGGTACCGCAGTCAACCTGGATGGGATCGAGGCCCGGGTCGCGGAAGTTCAGGCGGCCATCGATGCCCGGATCAGGACCGTGGTGACCAGTATCGTGGTTATCGCAGCCGTGTTGCTGGTGGTGCTGGGCATCGCCGGCCTGGCGCTGAGCAACTCCATACTGCGGCCGTTGCAGGCCATCAAGGCCAACCTGGATGACATTGCCGCGGGCGAGGGTGACCTGACCCGCCGCCTGCCGGTGAGCGGTGATGACGAACTGGGGCAACTGGCGAATTCGTTCAACAGTTTCGTGGCCAAGATCCACGGCCTGGTGCGGCAGATCGTCGAAATGACCGGTCAGCTCACCGAGTTGGTCGGGCAGGTGTCGGCGCAAACCCAGCGCTCCGATCAGGCCATGGGCCGCCAGCGGCATGAAACCGACCAGGTCGCCACGGCCATCAACGAGATGTCGGCCGCCGCCCACGAGGTGGCCAAGAGTGCCCAGGGCGCCGCCGAAGCGGCGCAAAAAACCGATGAAGAAGGCCAGGCGGCAAAAAAAGTCGTCGATGGCAGCATCTCGCGGATTCATGCCCTGGTAACCGATATCCGCAGCGGCGGTGCGTCGCTGGACAGCCTGCAGCAGGATGTACAGTCGATCGTCAGCGTGCTGGCGGTGATTCGCTCCATCGCCGAGCAAACCAACCTGCTGGCCCTGAACGCGGCAATCGAGGCGGCCCGAGCCGGTGAGGCCGGGCGTGGTTTTGCCGTGGTCGCCGACGAGGTGCGCGCCTTGGCCAGCCGCACACAGCAGAGCACCCAGGAAATCCAGGGCATGATCGATCGCCTGCAACAGGGCACTGCCGCTGCCGTAACGGCCATGCGCCGCTCCAGCGAAGCCGGCGACGCCACCAGCGAGCAGGCCAACCAGGCCGGCACCTCGCTGGATGCCATTGCGCGGCTGATCGGCACCATCAACAGCATGAACGCTCAGATCGCCAGTGCCGCCGAGGAGCAGACCGCCGTGGCCGAGGAGATCAATCGCAGCGTGCATCAGATCGCCTCGGCCGTGGACAATGTGGCCGACGAAACCCAACAGAGTGCGCAAACCGCCCGCAGCCTGGCCGAATTGGGCCAGCGGTTGGGGGCGCTGGTGCGGCAGTTCCGTATCTAAGGGCGCCCGGATGGGCGGTGGCTGACCCTGGCCGCGGTAGCCCTTGCACCCCGCGCCGCTCTGGCTTGGGCGGCCCTGCGCTGGTGGTGCAAGAGATTTGGCACTTGGCCAGCCCACTGCTGACTAAGTGTCATACGTTTCCCCGACCGTGAGTCCCCATGCATAGCCTCAACCTCGAAAACAAGACCTTCCTGCTCTTGCTGGTGGCGGTCACCTGCGCCTTTATCTGGATACTGTTGCCCTATTACGGGGCCTTGTTCTGGGCGGTGATCCTGGCGATTCTGTTCGCCCCCTTGCAGCGCCACCTGGCCCGGCGCTTTGGCTTGTCAAAGAACCTGACCGCGCTCGGTACCCTGTTTATCTGCCTGGTGATCGCCATCTTGCCGGTGGTGTTCACCACGGGCTTGCTGATCCAGGAAGCGAGCGGCCTGTATAAACGGATCGAGACCGGTGAGCTGGATGTCGCCGGCTACCTGGCACAGTTCCGCGACCTGCTGCCATCCTACCTGCAACGGCAGATGGACCGGCTGGGCCTGGGCAATATCAACGGCCTGCGCGACAAGATCGTTGCCGGTGCGATGCAGGGCAGCCAGGTGGTGGCGGCCCAGGCGTATACCCTGGGGCAGAATACTTTCGAGTTCGTGATCAGTTTTTTCGTGATGCTCTACCTGCTGTTTTTCTTTCTGCGCGATGGCCCGGAGCTGGTGCGCAAGATCCGCATGGCGATTCCGCTGGGTGAGCCGCAAAAACGCCGGTTGCAGCTGAAATTCACCCGGGTGGTGCGCGCGACGGTCAAGGGTAACGTGCTGGTGGCGGTGGCTCAGGGGGCGTTGGGCGGCTTGATTTTCTGGTTTCTGGATGTGCCCAGTCCCTTGCTCTGGGCGGTACTGATGGCCTTCCTGTCGCTGCTGCCGGCCGTGGGCGCGGGTATCGTCTGGGTGCCGGTGGCAGCGTTTTTCCTGCTTAGCGGGGCCATCTGGCAAGGCGTGGTGCTGACCCTGTTCGGCGTACTGGTGATCGGCCTGGTGGACAACGTGCTGCGCCCGATCCTGGTGGGCCGCGACACTCGTATGCCCGACTACCTGATCCTGGTCTCAACCCTGGGTGGCCTGACCATCTTCGGCCTTAACGGCTTTGTCATCGGCCCGTTGATTGCGGCATTGTTCCTTTCAAGCTGGGGCATCTTCACCGGCACGAAAAAGACCATTCAGCTGCCTTAGGGCCTGTGGACACTGTCCGCAGGCACCCCGGTTCCCGCGAAAAAGGGTTCCGGGCCAGGCGCGGAAGGCGCGTTCCTTTGCAATGTTTCTCAACGTCGTATGGGGATCTTAATGGAGACGCCGGGGCTTGCTCGTCACCCTGATGAGCCCTAGAGTTCGACCGCGTCAGTCACGGCGCGACTCTTTTGCGCGGACCTGCGATGACCCGTTTTTTTCTGCTGTTTCTGCTGCTGGTGCTGGGCTTGTTCACCCTTGAGCTGACCCCGCCGGTGCAGCGCCACCTAGTGCTGCCCTGGACCCTGCTGCTGGCCGATATCAGCGCCGCCTTGATCGGTGCCTTCGATGCCGATGTGGTGGCCTATGGCAAGGTGCTGCAAAGCCTGTCGCGGGGCGGTGGGGTGTCGATCGAGGCCGGCTGCAATGGCATCGAGGCCTGCATCCTGCTCAGCGCGGCGATCCTGGCCTATCCGGCGCCCTGGCGCCACAAGCTGGTCGGGCTGCTGTTGGGTTTTGTCGCCATTCAGGCGCTCAACGTGCTGCGCGTGATCAGCCTCTATTACCTGGCGCTATGGAGCCCGGCCGCCTTCGAGTTCGCCCACCTGTACCTGTGGCAGGTCCTGATCATGCTCGATGTGCTGGTGGTCTGGTTGATCTGGATTCGCCGCCTGCCGCCGCGGCAGGTGCTGGCTGGCGCGAGTGCCTAGGGTATTTTCCTGTTTTGGGGGGCGCGCGTGCCCGCGTGGGTTACGCCGCGCGGAAGGTGCAGCGTGGTGTGCCAGGCCCACATTCTGCGCGACTAACGCCACCCTACGAAAAGCGTGTCCGTGCAGGCGCCGCGGCGGTACCCAACCTGTAGCAGCGGCCCATGGCCGCGAAGGAAGGGCCAGGCAGGGGCGTGGGCTGCAACGACGCCCATAAAAAAACCCGGCCTTGGCCGGGTTTTTTATGCAGGCGCGGCTTAGGGCGTCATCACCAGACCCGCCTGCTGCACCAGCTCCAGCAGTGGCTGCGGGTAGACACCGAGGACAAAGGCCAGCAGGGAAATTGCCAGCAGCATCAGCCCACCGGTACGTTGACCCCAGTTGAACGGGGCGTCGTGGCGGCGCAGGTTCGGTTCGATCAGGTACAGGGTGACCATCACCCGCAGGTAATAGAACACGCCGATGGCACTGCCCATCACCAACGCGCCAAGCAACCACCATTGCTGGGACTGCACGCCCACCGCGACCACGTAGAACTTGCCGATAAAACCGGCGGTCAGCGGAATGCCGGCCAGCGACAGCATCATCACCGTCAGTACCGCGGTCAGGTAGGGGCGACGCCAGAACAGGCCGCGGTACTCGTACAACGCATCGCAGTCACGGCCGTTATAGGGCGTGGACATCAAGGTGATCACGCCGAAGGCACCCAGGCTGGTCAGCACATAGGTCGCCAGGTACACGCCAACCGCTTCCACCGCCAGGCCCTTACTGGCGATCAGGGCGATCAGCAGGTAACCGAAGTGGGCGATGGAGGAGTACCCCAGCAGCCGCTTGAGGTTGTTCTGGGTCAACGCCAGCAGGTTGCCGATCAGGATCGAGGCCACCGCGAGGGCGGTCAGCACATCGTTCAGCAGTCCGCCGTTGGCTACCGGCGACAGCTGGAACAGGCGCAGCAGCACGGCGAACACCGCCACCTTGCTGGCGGTAGCCAGGAAGGCCGCCACCGGCGCCGGGGCGCCCTCGTAGACGTCCGGGGTCCAGAGGTGGAAGGGCACCAGCGACAGCTTGAAGCCCAAGCCGATCAGCATCATGCCCAGGCCCAGTTGCGCCAGGGGGCTGGGCAGGCCGCTTTGGGCCAGCGCCGCGCCGATACCGGCGAAGCTGAGGCTGCCGGCATCGGCGTACAGCAGCGCCATGCCGAACAGCAGAAAGGCCGAACCGGCCGCCGAAAGCACCATGTACTTGATGCCGGCTTCCAGTGAGCGCTTGTTGAAAAAGGCGTAGGCGACCATGCCGTATACCGGCACCGACAGCAGTTCCAGGCCAATAAACAGGCCGGCCAGGTGCTGCGCGCAGACCAGTACCAAGCCCCCGGCGGCGGCCAGCAGGATCAGCAGGTAGAGCTCTTCGCGGTTGCCGGGGTAGCCGGCACCGGACTCGGCCCCGAGGTAGGCGTGCACCAGGGTCACGCAGGCCAGGGTCGAGACCAGGATCAGGCCCATGTAAAAGATGGCGAAGCTGTCCACCTGCAACAGCGCGGTGACCGCCAGGGGGGCGGCCTGTAAGGCCGGAACCAGCGACAGCAGCGCCAGGTTGAGGCCGATGATCGACAGCACGAAGGTCAGGGCATGGTTGCGTCGCCAGGCGATCGCCAGCATCACCACCACCAGGGTGGCGCAGGTGACGAGCAACGGCAGCAGGGCGAGCAGGTGTTGTGTGGTGAATTCCATAACGCGGCTTTCCATTACAGGCTACCGGCCCGATGCAAGTTGAGTGAAAGCGGCACCGAGCCACTGCTGGACGCCCTGCATGCTGGCGGTGGTGGTGTCGAGCACCGGCTGCGGGTAGACCCCGAGCACGATCAGCAGCACCGCCAGGCCCAGCACCATGGCCAGCTCGCGGCCATCGAGGCCCTTGAGTGGCGCGTCGGACTGGGTCGGACCAAAGTAGGCGCGGTGGATCATGATCAGCGAGTAGACCGAGGCGAATACCAGCCCGGAGGTGGCGATCACCACGCTCCAGGGGGCGCTTTTGAAGGCGCCCATCAGGATCAGGAACTCGCCGACGAAGTTGCCGGTGCCCGGCAAGCCCAGGGACGCGGCGGCGAAGAACAGGCTGATCGCCGGCAGGTAGGCGATGCGCGACCAGAGGCCGCCCATCAGGCGCATGTCACGGGTATGCAGGCGCTCGTAGAGCTGGCCGCAGAGGATAAACAGCGCGGCCGCCGACAGGCCGTGGGCGAGCATCTGCACCACCACGCCCTGCAGCGCCATCTGGCTACCGGAGTAGATGCCGATCAGGATAAAGCCCATGTGCGAGACGCTGGAGTAGGCGATCAGGCGCTTGATGTCGGTCTGGGCGAACGACAGGATGGCGCCGTAGAAGATCCCGACCAGGCCCAGGCCCATGGCGATCGGCGCGAACTCGGCCGAGGCATTGGGGAACAGCGGCAGGGCGAAACGCAGCAGGCCATAGGCCGCGGTTTTCAGCAGGATACCGGCCAGGTCGACGGAGCCGGCGGTGGGTGCCTGGGCGTGGGCGTCCGGCAGCCAGGAGTGGAAGGGCACCACCGGCAGTTTCACCGCGAAGGCGATAAAAAAGCCCAGCATCAGGATGTATTCGGTGCCGCGCGGCAGTTCGGCCTTCAGCAACTGGCTGTAGTCGAAGGTGATCACGCCGCTGGTGCTGTAGTTGACGAACACCAGGCCCAGAATCGCCACCAGCATGATCAGGCCGCTGGCCTGGGTGTAGATGAAGAACTTGGTGGCGGCGTAGATGCGGGTCTTCTTGCCATCGTCGGAGCTGTGGCCCCAGAGCGCGATGAGGAAGTACATCGGCACCAGCATCATTTCCCAGAAGAAGAAGAACAGGAACAGGTCGAGAGCGAGGAACACCCCGATCACGCCGCCGAGTATCCACATCAGGTTGAGGTGGAAAAAGCCGACGTGGTTCTGGATCTCTTTCCAGGAGCAGAGTACCGAGAGCACACCGAGCAGGCCGGTGAGCAGGATCATCAGCAAGGACAGGCCATCCAGGGCCAGGTGCAGGCTGATGCCAAAACGCTCGATCCAGACGCGTTTGAATTCCAGGGTCCAGGTCGGGTCGGCGCCCGGTGCCGGGGCCAGGCTGTAGTCGCCGGTGCTCCACAGCCACAGACCCAGGCCGAGCTCCAGCGTCATGGTGAACAGGGCGATCCAGCGCGGCAGGGTGGCGCTGAAGCGCTCGCCTTGCCAGCACAGCAGGCCGCCGATAAAGGGGATCAGGATTAGCCAGGGCAGAATCATGACGGGCTCAATTCCTTGCGCAAATGCGTAAATTCATCTCAGACAGCCGCCAGCAGGACGGCGCCCAGAACCAGTACCGCACCACCGACGATGGACGCGGCGTACCAGCGCAGATTGCCGGTCTCGGTGCGACTCATCAGGCGGTGGCCGCCGCGCACCAGGCGCGGCACCAGGTTCATCGTGCCGTCCACCGGATCGCGCGCCAGCAGGCGGGTCAACAGCAGGTAGGGTTTGACGAACAGCAGGTCGTACAGCCAGTCGAAGCCCCAGGCGGCGAACCACCAGGCGGACAGGAAACGCCCCGGCGCACTGCGGGCGACGGCCGATACCAGGCTGCGTTTACCGAGGAACAGCAGCGCGGCCAGCAGGATACCCGCCAGGGCGATGGCGCCCGAGGCGATTTCCAGGCTGTGCTTGGCTTCGCCACCGGCATGCCCGACGCTTTCCGGCAGCACGCCGGCCAGCGGCGGGCTGATCAGCGCACCGATGAAGGTCGAGAGCACGATCAATACGCTCAGCGGCAGCCAGTGGGCCACGCCATGACCGGCGTGGGCCTCGGTCTTGGCTTCGCCGTGGAAGGCGATGAAGATCAGGCGGAAGGTGTAGAGCGAGGTCATAAAGGCACCGACCAGGCCGGCGTACAACAGCCACTGATGACCGCTGGCGAAAGCTTCCCAAAGGATCTCGTCCTTGGAGTAGAAGCCCGCGGTGACCAGCGGCAGGGCGGACAGCGCCGCGCCACCGACCATAAAACTGGTGTAGGCCAGCGGCAGCTTTTTCCACAGGCCGCCCATCTTGAAGATGTTCTGCTCGTGGTGGCAGGCCACGATCACCGCACCGGAGGCGAGGAACAGCAGGGCCTTGAAGAAGGCGTGAGTCATCAGGTGGAAGATCGCGCCGTCCCAGGCGCCAACGCCCAGGGCCAGGAACATGTAGCCGATCTGGCTCATGGTCGAGTAGGCGAGGATACGCTTGATGTCGGTCTGCACCAGGGCGGCGAAACCGGCCAGGACCAGGGTTACGCCGCCGATGATGCCAACCAGCTCGAGGATCTGCGGCGTCAGGCTGAACAGGCCGTGGGTACGGGCGATCAGGTAGACACCGGCGGTGACCATGGTCGCCGCGTGGATCAGGGCCGAGACCGGCGTGGGGCCGGCCATGGCGTCCGCCAGCCAGGTCTGCAACGGCAGCTGAGCCGATTTGCCCACCGCGCCGCCCAGCAGCATCAGGGTCGCCAGCCACAGCCAGGTATCGCCGGCGACGTACTTCTGCGGCGCCACCACCAGCAGTTCCTGGATATTCAGGGTGCCCAGGTGGAGGAACAGCAGGAACAGGCCGATGGCCATAAACACGTCGCCAATGCGGGTGACGATAAAGGCCTTGAGCGCGGCGTTGCCGTTGTTGCGGTTGCTGTAATAGAAACCGATCAGCAGGTAACTGCACAGGCCCACGCCTTCCCAACCGAAGTACAGGAACAGCAGGTTATCGCCCAGGACCAGAAACAGCATGCTGGCGATAAACAGGTTGGTGTAGGCAAAAAAGCGCGAGTAACCGGCTTCGCCGCGCATGTACCAGGAGGCAAACAGGTGGATCAGAAAGCCCACGCCCACCACCACGCCGAGCATGGTCACCGACAGGCCGTCCAGGTACAGGGCGAAGTTCGGCGCGAAACCGTCCACCGACATCCATTGCCAAAGCACCTGGGTATAGGCGCCGCCCTCGGGCGGGGCGACATTGAACTGCCAGATCACCCAGGCCGTGACCAGCGCCGAGAGGCCGATCGAGCCGACGCCGATCAGGGCGCTGAGGTTCTCGGACCAACGCCCGCGGGAAAACGCCAGCAACAGGAACCCCAGCAGGGGGAATACACAGGTCAGGAATAAGAGGTTCATCCGCGCATCTCGCTGGCTGCGTCGATATCGAGGGTGTTGAAGCGCCGGTACAGCTGCAGCAGGATCGCCAGGCCGATGCTGGCCTCTGCGGCGGCCAGGCTCAGTACCAGGATAAACATCACCTGGCCGTCAGGCTGGCCCCAGCGGCTGCCGGCGACGATAAAGGCCAGGGCCGCGGCGTTCATCATGATTTCCAGGCTCATCAGCACGAACAGGATGTTGCGCCGAACCATCAGGCCGGCCAGGCCCAGGCAGAACAGCATGCCGGCGACGGCCAGGCCATGTTCCAGGGGGATCGCGTTCATCATTCTTTCGCCTCATGACGGCCGAGGTGGAAGGCCGCGACCAGGGCAGCCAGCAGCAGCATGGACGCCAGCTCGACGACCAGCAGGTAGGGACCGAACAGGCTGACGCCCACGGCTTTTGCATCGACCGTCTGCCCGCCCAGGGTGCCGCCGCTGATCGGGCCAGCGAACAGCACGTAAAGCAGCTCGGCCAGCAGGGCCAGGGCCAGCAGGCCCGGACCGGTCCAGATACCGGGGCGCATCCAGGTGCGTTCCTGGTCCACCGCGGCGGGGCCGAGGTTGAGCATCATCACCACGAAGACGAACAACACCATGATCGCGCCAGCGTAGACGATGATCTCCAGGGCACCGGCGAAGGGCGCGCCGAGGGCGAAGAAGGTCATCGACACCGCCAGCAGCGAGATGATCAGGTAGAGCAGCGCATGCACCGGATTGCTGTTGGTGATCACCCGCAGGGTGGACACCACCGCGACACCGGACGCAAAGTAAAAAGCGAATTCCATAATTATCCTTATCCTGTCCGCAAGAGCTGTTGAGGGCGGGGTGGGCGCAGCGCCGGCCAAGAGGCCGCCGGCCGCGCGCTCATCCCGGGTGCCTCATGGCAACAGCCCCTTGACGTTGATCGGTTCGGCTTCGTTCTGCGCGGCGCCTTTCGGCTTGCCGGCAATGGCCATGCCGGCCACCCGATAGAAGTTGTAGTCCGGGTTCTTGCCGGGGCCGGAGATCAGCAGGTCTTCTTTTTCGTACACCAGGTCCTGGCGCTTGTACTCGGCCATCTCGAAATCCGGGGTGAGCTGGATCGCGGTGGTCGGACAGGCTTCCTCGCACAGGCCGCAGAAGATGCAGCGCGAGAAGTTGATGCGAAAGAAATCCGGGTACCAGCGACCATCCTCGGTCTCGGCCTTCTGCAGCGAGATGCAGCCCACCGGGCAAGCCACCGCGCAGAGGTTGCAAGCCACGCAGCGCTCCTCGCCATCGGGGTCGCGGGTCAGCACGATACGCCCACGGTAGCGCGGCGGCAGGTACACCGCTTCTTCCGGGTACTGCAGGGTGTCGCGCTTGCGGAACGAGTGGGAAAACACCATGACCAGGCTGCGCAACTGGGTAAAGGTGCCGTGGATTACGTCGCGTATATAGTTGAACATGCCGCTTCTCCTCAGTAGGCCGTGCCGCAGGGGCCGTTATGGGAAAACAGCAACACCTCCAGGCCGCGTAGCGGGCTGTCGGTGCAATGAATGACGTCGAACACGTACTTGAACATGCTCATTCTCCTTAGTTGACCGTGCCGGACGGGGCGCTCAGGAGCACCACCGCCGCGGTCACCAGCAGATTGATCAAGGTCAGCGGCAGGCAGAACTTCCAGCTGAAACTCATTACCTGGTCATAACGCGGCCGGGGAATCGAGGCGCGCAGCAGGATAAACAGCATGATGAAAAAGCTGGTTTTCAGGGCGAACCAGACAAAGGCCAGGGACGGCAGTATGCCGAACGGACCATGCCAGCCGCCGAAGAACAGCGTCACCAGCAGCGCCGAGATCAGCACGATGCCGATGTATTCACCGACGAAGAACATGCCCCATTTCATCCCGGCATATTCGATGTGGTAACCGTCGGCCAGTTCCTGCTCGGCTTCCGGCTGGTCGAAGGGGTGACGGTGGGTCACGGCCACGCCGGCGATAAAGAAGGTACAGAAGCCGAAAAACTGCGGAATGATAAACCAGAGGTTCTGCGCCTGGTATTCGACGATGTCGCGCATGTTGAACGAGCCGACCTGGATCACGATGCCCATCAGGGCCAGGCCCATAAAGACTTCATAGGACAGGGTCTGGGCCGAGGCCCGCAGCGCACCGAGCAGGGCGAACTTGTTGTTGCTCGACCAGCCGGCGAACAGCACCGCGTAGACCGACACACCGGCCATGGCGAGGAAGAACAGCAGGCCGATGTTCAGGTCCGCCACGCCCCAGGTCGGGGTGATGGGGATGATCGAGAAGGCGATCAGCAAGGCGCTCATGGCTACCACCGGCGCCAGGGTGAAGATCACCTTGTCGGCGAACGGTGGTGTCCAGTCTTCCTTGAAGAACATCTTCACCATGTCGGCGGCGATCTGGAACATGCCAAAAGGGCCGACCCGGTTCGGACCGTAACGGTCCTGCCAGAGCGCCAGCAGGCGTCGCTCGACCCAGCTCAGCAGGGCCCCGCAGATCACCACGGCCAGCAGGATGACCACCGCGCGAACCACGGCGAGGAGGATGTCGATGACCTCGGGAGTGAACCAGCTCATCATTGTGCGGCCTCCTGCAGGCTGTCCGCGCTGCGTCCGGCAAGTACCGCTGGAATGCCCGCCAAACCGACCGGCAGGCCGACCAGCCCGGCGCCCAGCTCTTCACGGATCCTCAGCGGCAGGCGCAGGGCCTGACCGTTCAGGTTCAGGCTGAGCAGTGCGCCGTCGTTGACCCCCAGGCGGTCCGCTTCGGACTTGGCCAGGGCGACATAAGGTGCCGGAATGCGTTCCTGCACCGGTGCAGCGCGGGACGAGGTCTCCTCGCTGCCAAACAGGTGATGCAGCGGCACCACTTGCCAGGTGCCGGCGGCGGGGGCGAAGGGCGCCGGTACCTGGGCGAACCAGCTCAGGCCATCGCCGCGGCTTTCGATCAGGCGCACGCCTGGATCGCCGGCGCGCAGGTGCCCACCCACTTCGTCCTGGAACTTGTTCCAGGCTTGCGGCGAGTTCCAGCCCGGAGCCCAGGCGAAGGGGATCTGCTGGCGTGGCTCGACCGAACCCGAGTAGCCTTCCATCGAGAAGGCGAAGGCCGAATCCTTGTCCTGGGGCTGGCGCGGCTCGTGCACGCTGATATTGGCGCGCATGGCGGTACGGCCGCTGTAGCGCAGCGGCTCGCGGGCCAGTTTCATGCCCTTGACGCGGAACGAGGCGTTTGGCGCGGCGCCGAGGATACCGGCCAGCAGCGGGGTGCTGGCGGCGGTGGCGGCGGTGACCTGGTCCAGTTGGGTCCAGTCCACGGCCTGGCCGAGCAGGGTGCTGCGCAGGGCGTGCAACCAGCGCCAGCCTTCATGGACCAGGATGCTTGCATCCAGGTAAGTCGGTTCGAACACCTGGAAGAAGCGTTGCGCGCGGCCTTCCTGGCTGACCAGGGTACCGTCGCCTTCGGCGAAGCTGGCGGCCGGCAGCACCAGGTGGGCGCGGGCGGTGGTGGCGGTTTGCTGGTGATCGGCGACTATCACCACCTTGGCGGCGCTCAGTGCGGCGTCGACCAGGCTGGCATCGGCGCGGGTGTAGAGATCGTTTTCCAGCACCACCAGGGCATCGGCCTGGCCCGCGGTCAGGGCCTGCAGCGCGGCATCGGCGCTGTCGCCGCCCAGCATGGCCAGACCCAGGCTGTTGGCCTCGGCGACGACCAGGCTCAGCGAACCATTTTTCTCGCGGGCCTTGAGGGCCTTGGCGATATTCGCCGCCGCCTCGATCAGGCCGCGGTTGCCCAGGGAAGTGCCGGCGATGATCAGCGGGCGCTTGGCCGCCAGCAGGGCGTCGGCGATGCGCCGCGCCAGTTCTTCGGCTTCCGGCTCGAGGCCGCTGACCGCCGGTGAGCCGGCGTCCAGAATATGAGCGACAGCGAAACCCAGGCGCGCCAGGTCGTCCGGCGCCGCATGCACGCAGGCCTCGGCCACGTCGTCCAGGCGGGTTTCATCGAGGCTGGCGATAAACAGCGGATGGAGCGCGTCCTGGCCGATGTTCTGCACCGCGGCATTGAGCCAGGGCTGGATTTTCATCGCCTCGGCCATGGCTTCGGCCTTGCCTTTGACCGACTGGCGCAAGGCCAGGGCCAGGCGTGCGGCGGTTTGCGTCAGGTCTTCGCCGAGCACGAAGATCGCGTCGTGGTCTTCCACGTCGCGCAGCGTCGGGATCGGCAGCGGGCTGTCCTGCAGCACCTGCAGCACCAGGCGCAGGTTGTCCAGCTCGTGGGCGGCGATGCCCGAATAGAAATGCTCGGCACCCACCAGCTCGCGCAGGGCGTAGTTGCTTTCCAGGCTGGCCCGTGGTGAGCCGATGCCGACAATGGTGCGTCCGCGCAGCAGGTCGGCCGCCTTGTCCAGGGCGGCGTCCAGGCCGAGCTTCTCAGCTGCCTGGCCACTCACCTGCAGCAAGGGTTGGCGCGGCCGGTCGGTGCGGTTGACGTAGCCATAGCCGAAGCGGCCACGGTCGCAGAGGAAATACTGGTTGACCGAGCCGTTGTAGCGGTTCTCGATGCGGCGGATCTCTCCGTAGCGCTCGCCGGGGCTGATGTTGCAGCCACTGGAGCAACCATGGCAGATGCTCGGGGCGAACTGCATGTCCCATTTGCGGTTGTAGCGCTCGGAGTGGGTCTTGTCGGTGAAGACACCGGTCGGGCAGACCTCGGTGAGGTTGCCGGAAAACTCGCTTTCCAGGGTACCGTCTTCGACGCGGCCGAAATAGACGTTGTCGTGGGCGCCGAAGACGCCCAGGTCGGTGCCGCCGGCATAGTCATTTTAGAAGCGCACGCAGCGGTAGCAGGCGATGCAGCGGTTCATCTCGTGGGCGATGAACGGGCCGAGCTGCTGGTTCTGGTGGGTGCGCTTGGTGAAGCGGTAACGCCGCTCGTTGTGGCCGGTCATCACCGTCATGTCCTGCAAATGACAATGGCCACCTTCTTCGCAGACCGGGCAGTCGTGCGGGTGGTTGGTCATCAGCCATTCGACGACGCTGGCGCGAAACTGCTTGGCCTCTTCGTCGTCGATGGAGATCCAGCTGTTGTCGGTGGCGGGGGTCATGCAGGACATGACCAGGCGACCGCGTTTGTCGTTCTCGTCGGTGTACTGCTTGACCGCGCACTGCCGGCAGGCGCCGACGCTGCCCAGCGCCGGGTGCCAGCAGAAGTAAGGGATGTCGAGGCCCAGCGACAGGCAGGCCTGGAGCAGGTTGTCCGCCCCGTCGACTTCGAGCGCTTTGCCGTCTACGTGGATAGTGGCCATGGTTCAGGTTTCTTCGTTGACCCGCTTGTGGCGGGTGTGGCTAATAGAATTCAGTGCTGCCCTGGGTGGAAGCGCGGGAGGAGGGGTAATGGCCCTTCGGGCCAACGTCCCCCGTCCTGTTCCGCCGCCAAGGGCCGGGTTACAGGCTGACCGGCACCGGCCGAGCCTGGACCGGGGCATGCAAGGGGGTTATGCCCGCCTCGAACTCCGGCCGGAAATACTTGATCGCGCTGCCCAGGGGTTCCACGGCGCCCGGTGCGTGCGCACAGAAGGTCTTGCCAGGGCCGAGGAAACTGCACAGTTGCTCCAGGGTTTCGATGTCGCCGGCCTGGCCTTCGCCACGCTCCAGGGCGCGCAGCAGCTTGACGCTCCACGGCAGGCCGTCGCGGCACGGGGTGCAGAACCCACAGGACTCGCGGGCGAAGAATTCTTCCATGTTGCGCAGCAGGCTGACCATGTTGACGCTTTCGTCCACCGCCATGGCCAGGCCGGTCCCCATCCGGGTCCCCACCTTGGCGATGCCGGCGGCGAACATCGGCGCGTCCAGGTGTTCGGGCAGCAGGAAGCCGGTACCGGCACCGCCGGGCTGCCAGCACTTGAGCTTGAAGCCGTCGCGCATGCCGCCGGCATAGTCCTCGAACAGCTCGCGGGCCGGCACGCCAAAGGGCAGTTCCCACAGGCCGGGGTTTTTCACCTTGCCGGAAAACCCCATCAGCTTGGTGCCGTGGTCTTCGCTGCCGGGACGGGCCAGGGATTTGTACCAGTCCACGCCCTGGCCGACGATGGCCGGCACGTTGCACAGGGTCTCGACGTTGTTGACGCAGGTCGGTTTACCCCAGACGCCCACCGCGGCGGGGAAGGGCGGCTTGGAGCGCGGGTTGGCGCGACGGCCTTCCAGGGAGTTGATCAGGGCGGTTTCTTCGCCGCAGATGTAGCGCCCGGCACCGGTGTGCACGAACAGCTCGAAGTCGAAGCCGCTGCCCAGGATGTTCTTGCCCAACAGACCGGCGGCCTTGGCTTGCTCGACCGCGCGGTTGAGGTTGGTCGCCGCGTCGACGTATTCGCCACGCAGGAAGATATAGCCGCGGTAGGCCTTGAGTGCCCGGGCGCTGATCAGCATGCCCTCGATCAGCAGGTGTGGCAGCTGCTCCATCAGCATGCGGTCTTTCCAGGTGTTGGGTTCCATCTCGTCGGCGTTGCACAGCAGGTAACGCAGGTTCAGCGATTCGTCCTTGGGCATCAGGCCCCATTTCACCCCGGTGGGGAAACCGGCGCCGCCGCGGCCCTTGAGGCCGGAGTCCTTGACGGTCTGCACGATCTCGTCCTGGGACAGCTCGGCAAAGGCCTTGCGGGCGGCCGCATAGCCGTCCTTGGCCTGGTATTCCTCCAGCCAGACCGGGGCACCATCATCGCGCAGGCGCCAGGTCAGCGGATGGGTTTCGGCACTGCGGGCGATCAGGTTGGCCGGGCCGAAGGAGGTCAGGCGCTGGGTCGAAGTGGACGTCATGGGTAGGCCTCCAGCAGGGCGGCGACGCCGTCCGGCGCGACATCGCCGAAGGTGTGGTCGTCGATCATCAATGCCGGGGCCTTGTCGCAGTTGCCCAGGCAACAGACCGGCAGCAGGGTGAAGCGGCCGTCGGCGCTGGTTTCGCCCAGGCCGATGCCCAATTGCTGCTGGATACGGGCGACCACCGATTCGTGGCCACCGATATAGCAGACCATGCTGTCGCAGACGCGGATGATATGCCGGCCCACCGGCTGGCGGAAAATCTGGCTGTAGAAGGTGGCAACCCCTTCGACGTCGCTGGCCGGGATGCCGATCAGCTCGCCAATGGCGGCGATGGCACCGTCGGGTACCCAGCCGCGGGCGCGCTGAACGATCTTCAGGGCCTCGATGGACGCGGCGCGCGAGTCCTCGTAGTGGTGCAGTTCATGCTCGATGGCTTCGCGCTCGGCTTCGCTCAAGATGAAACGGTCGGTCTGAATCAGCGTCATATCAGCGGTCCACGTCGGCCATAACGAAGTCGATACTGCCCAGGTAGGCAATCAGGTCTGCCACCATGCTGCCGCGGATCACCGAAGGGATCTGCTGCAGGTGCGGGAAACTGGGGGTGCGTATCCGGGTGCGGTAGCTCATGGTGCCGCCGTCGCTCGTCAGGTAATAGCTGTTGATACCCTTGGTCGCTTCGATCATCTGGAAGGCTTCGTTGGCCGGCATGACCGGCCCCCAGGAAACCTGCAGGAAGTGCGTGATCAAGGTCTCGATGTGCTGCAGGGTGCGCTCTTTCGGCGGCGGCGTGGTCAGCGGGTGATCCGCCTTGTACGGGCCTTCGGGCATGTTGCGCAGGCACTGGTCGATGATGCGGATGCTCTGGCGCATCTCTTCCACCCGCACGATGCAACGGTCATAGGCATCGCCATTGACCGCCAGCGGCACTTCGAATTCGAAGTTCTCGTAGCCGGAATACGGCCGCGCCTTGCGCAGGTCGAAGTCCAGACCGGTGGAACGCAGGCCGGCGCCGGTGACGCCCCACTCCAGCGCTTCCTTGGTGTTGTACTGCGCCACGCCGACGGTCCGCGCCTTGAGGATGCTGTTCTTCAGGGCGGCCTTTTCGTATTCGTCCAGGCGCTTGGGCAGCCAGTCGACGAAGTCCTTGACCAGCTTGTCCCAGCCGCGCGGCAGGTCGTGGGCGACCCCGCCGATACGGTACCAGGCCGGGTGCAGGCGGAAACCGGTGATGGCTTCGATCACCGTGTAGGCACGCTGGCGGTCGGTGAAAGTGAAGAACACCGGGGTCATGGCCCCCACGTCCTGGATATAGGTGCCAAGGAACAGCAGGTGGCTGGTGATGCGGAAGAACTCGGCCAGCATGATGCGAATCACGTCGACTTTCTGCGGCACCTGGATGCCTGCGAGTTTTTCCACCGCCAGCACGTAGGGCAGGTTGTTCATCACCCCACCCAGGTAGTCGATCCGGTCGGTGTAGGGAATAAAGCTGTGCCAGGACTGGCGCTCGGCCATTTTCTCGGCACCACGATGGTGGTAGCCGACTTCCGGCACGCAGTCGACGATTTCTTCGCCGTCGAGCTGCAGGATGATGCGGAAGGCGCCGTGGGCCGAAGGGTGGTTGGGCCCGAGGTTGAGGAACATATAGTCCTCGTGGGCGCCCTGGCGTTTCATGCCCCAGTCTTCGGGCTTGAAGCGCGCGGCTTCTTCTTCCAGGTTCTGCTTGGCCACCGACAGGCTAAAGGGGTCGAACTCGGTGGCGCGCGCGGGGTAGTCCTTGCGCAGCGGGTGACCTTCCCAGGTCGGCGGCATCATGATGCGGGTCAGGTGCGGATGGCCGACGAAGGTGATGCCGTACAGGTCCCAGACCTCGCGCTCGTACCAGTTGGCGTTGGGCCAGATGGCGGTGCAGGTCGGCAGGTTGAGGTCGCTCTCGGACAAGGCGACCTTGAGCATTACGTCACTATTACGCTCGATCGACAGCAGGTGGTAGAACACGCTGAAGTCGGCGCCCGGCAGGCCGCGGCGCTGGGTGCGCAGGCGCTCGTCCATGCCGTGCAGGTCGTAGAGCATCACATAGGGCTTGGGCAGCTGACGCAGGAAGGTCAGCACCTCGATCAGCCGTTCCCGGGGGACCCACAGCACGGGCATGCCGGTGCGGGTCGACTGGATAGTGAAGGTCTCGGCGCCAAAGCGCGAGTTCAGCTCGACGACCACGTTTTGGTCGTCGGCCTTGTAAGGCGGGATGTACAGGGCGGTGTCCGCAGTCATGGTCTCGGTCGCTATCGGTCAACGTAAAGAATGAAGCACGCTTTCTTGTGGAAAGGACTGGCTCAGACTTCGTCGGGGCTGCGCAGGTTGGTCACCTGGATACGCTGTTCGCGGCGCTGTTCCTTTTGCGACGGCATGTCGGCGCGGTACACGCCTTGCTCGCCGACGACCCAGGACAGTGGGCGACGCTCCTGGCCAATCGAGTCCTGCAGTAACATCAGGGCCTGCAGAAAGGCTTCCGGACGCGGCGGGCAGCCGGGTACGTAGACGTCCACCGGGAGGAATTTATCCACACCCTGAACGACCGAGTAGATGTCGTACATGCCGCCGGAATTGGCGCAGGCCCCCATGGAGATGACCCATTTGGGTTCCAGCATCTGCTCATAGAGGCGCTGGATGATCGGCGCCATCTTGATAAAGCAGGTGCCGGCGATGACCATGAAGTCGGCCTGGCGGGGTGACGCCCGAATGACTTCGGCACCGAAACGAGCGATGTCGTGGGGAGCGGTAAAGGCCGTCGTCATCTCCACGTAGCAACACGACAGGCCGAAGTTGTACGGCCACAGGGAGTTCTTGCGTCCCCAGTTGACCGTCGTATTCAGCACGTCCTGCAGCTTGCCCATGTAGATGTTGCGGTGAACCTGGCCTTCTAACGGGTCGGGAACCATCTCCCGCTCGCCGATCGGATACTGCTCGTTAGGCGCATCCGGGTCGATCCTGGTGAGTTTGTATTGCATCGCCAAAGCCTCATTGTTTTAGCTTCGCCTGCCGCTTGCGGCGACCTTCGGGAGCCCAGTCGAGCGCCCCGATCCGCCATAGGTAGACAAGACCAGCCAACAGAATTGCTATAAAAATTGTCGCTTCGACAAAACCGGCCCAGCCGCTTTCGCGAACCGAGACCGACCAGGCGAACAGAAAGAGGGCTTCAACGTCGAAGATCACGAAGAGCATCGCGACCAGATAGAATTTTGCCGACAGGCGCAGGCGGGCACCGCCGGTGGGCAGCATGCCGGATTCGAAGGGTTCGTTTTTGCTGCGGCCCCAAGCCTTGCTGCCGAGCAGGCTCGACACGCCCAGCATAAAGGCGCACAGCCCCACGACCCCCAGCAGAAATACAGCAAAACCCCAGTTATGGGAAAGGGTTACAACAGCTTCAGCAGGCATGCCCGAACTCCTGAACAGGGAACGGCGAGTTCTAGTATTTGTAGGTGTGCTGCTGGTCCATGATGCTTAGCCAGCAATCTATCTGACCAATTTTATGCGTGGATGCAGCCGTAAGTAAATTTATCCTTATAAAAAATTAACTTAGCCGCCAGGTTCGGTGGCGGTGTTTCGCGCTCCAGCCAGCGGGAGCCGGGGCCTGTACCCGACTTTAGGACTCTAGCTTCAAACGCGATAAAGGGCGGGAGAAAATAACAATGTTTTATATGAATGATAACTGTTTACATTTAAAGCTTTGAATCCCGCTGTCTTGCAACGCATCCGCTCATTGTTTCACGGGCCCATAACCAGGCCGGCTGAGTCCGCGCCTGGCTATCCCCAATGGTTCTTCCAGGCCGATGGTGAGCTGCTTTTTCTTGTACTAGCGTGCTTAAACGTCGCTTGCGACGGTGCCCGGCTGCAGGATTGATCGGGCAAGGGTCGGGTCCGCGTGTTGAGGTCGCTTCGAGCATGTCGACCCTTCGGTAACCTCCGATGAGGGAAACCATCATGCCTGTTACCACGCGTGTCTTGTGTCTACTCGCCCCAATGCTGGTGGGGGTGGCTGCGCCCGCCAGCGCCGAGCTGGGCGACTACAGTTTTTGGCAAACCCTGAAACACCTGGTTTCGCCGCCGGGGCCCGACAACCCGGTAACTCCGGCCCAGCGCCTTGGGCCTTACCCGTTACTCGCCAACCCACCGGGGTTCGACGGCTTTACCGCCAATCGTCATTACGCCTGGCAGCGGGTGCAACTGGCACCCCAGACCGGGGCTGTCTGTGGTAACGGCTCGCCCTACAAGTTTTTCGTCAACCGCGTGCCTAACAGCAGCAACACCCTGATCTACCTGGAGGGTGGCGGCGCTTGCTGGGACCATGCCAGCTGCAGCGGTCAGACCGGCATCCGCGGCGCGCGCAATCCCCAAGGCATCGCCGATAACTACATGAGCCTGCTCAATCCTGGTGCCAGTCTGGTCAGTCCCTTTGTGGTGCGCCTGCATCCCTGGACCCGGGTCAAGACGCAGAACTGGAACCTGGTCTATGTGCCGTATTGCACCGGTGATACCTACGCCGGGGACAAAGTGGCGATTTATCCCAATCCACAAAGCCCCCAGGCCCCGTTGGTCTGGCATCACAACGGGCTGCGCAATCTGCGGGCTGTGACGGGTTGGTTGAAAGACCACCTGCCGCGGCCCGGGCAGTTGCTCAATACCGGGTGCAGCGCCGGCGGTGCCGGCAGCCTGATGCACCATGCGGCCCTGCGCCAGGATCTCGCCCCCAGTCGCGGCTATCTGCTTGACGACTCGGGGCCGGTATTCGGCGCGCCGGTCGGCGGTTCGTCGCGTGACTATCCGTCGCTGCCGTTGCAGACCCATATTCGCCAGGCCTGGGGACTGGACGCGGGCCCGCTGGCCTACCTGCAGTCACGCCTGCCGGGCCTGAACCTCCACGACCTCGGCAGTATCTATGCGGCCTTGTCCAGTCATTTTCCGGCCGACCGCATGGGGCATACGCATTTTTGGCAGGACCTCAATTACTCGTCCTATTCCTACGAGCGTTTTGACCCGGAGATCATCGCTGCGCCGGACCGGGCGACCAAGACCGGCTTGATCCATGCGCGCTGGGCCATCGATACCCAGCGACTGCGCAATGGGTTAGCGAGTCTGCCCAATATGGGCGGGTATTTCCCGCAGTACCGTGGGGTGAACGAAAGCCATTGCACGGCCATCATCGAGTTTGCCAATGCCGATATCCAGGAGCAGAACCTGCAACTGGACCAGTTCGTCAGCAGCCTGCTCGACGGCAGCGGTCCGGTACTCCAGGCCTCCGAGTCGAGTGATCTCGCTGATCGGCAGAAGCCCTTCAACCTGCTGTACTACCTGCTCGATCAGTTGCTCTGAGGTCACGTTGCAAAAAGGCCAGCCCGCTGCTGGCCTTTTTTTAGGATTCGATCAGCGGGCATTGCCCGGATCGGCCGCGTACGCCGCTTCGCGGGCGGCTTGCAAGCGCTGGCGCAGGTACTGGTCGCGGCTCAGGCCGGGCGGCAAGAGGGTCAGGCCCAGTACCTCGGCGACTATCTGTTGTTCCTCGACCTTGTAGCGCTCGAATTGCGGCGAGGTTTGCGGTGCTTGGCGAGCGACGCTCAGGCCTCGGTAACGCGCACTCAGCGCATCGGCACGTTTTTGTTGAGTGGCCGCGTCGGCGCCGCTGGCCCGGATCAGTGCCACTTGCAGTAACAGCGCCTCGCTCAAGGCCAGCTCGTCGCGCGCCTCGTAGGCGTCGATTTGTTCGGCCAGGCGCCCAGCCTGCCGCTCGCGCTCGCGGGCATCGAGGTCGGCCGCCTGGGCCAAATAATTGCGATAGGCCAGGTGGAAGGCCATTCGTCTTTCCTGAGCATCGATCGCCTGGCTGATCGTCAGGGCTGCGGGGGCCCCGCGGGGCGAGGGGGCGGATGGGGGCGGCAGAACGGGCGAAGTTGAGCGCGCGGGTGGTGATACGGCTGCCGGCACCGGTACTTCAGGCTGCAGCAATGTGCCGCCGGCCAAGAGTAAGGCACCCAGCGAGGTGCCGAAGAGCAGCAAGCGTGTGCGACTAGTCATGGCGAATCCTCCATGAGGCCAGGATTCTTAGCCTAGTCGAGGCCGGCGCAGCGAGCTGCCGACCGGCCGGTGGGCGGTCGGCGGCGGGCTTACAGCAAGCGTTTGTTGTCCGCGCGGCGAATGACCACGGTGGAGGAGCGCGGGCGGCGGCCAGGGCCATCCGGCCAGGTGCTGAGCAGGTTGGTCGCGGTCGATCCTTCGCCTGGATGCTGGATATTGACGAACAGCGTGCGGAAATCCGGGGTCGCCGCGATCCCGGTGACTTCCGCGCCCAGGGGCCCGACCAGGAAACGTTTCATCTCGCCCGTGCGCGGATCGGCGACCAGCATCTGGTTATTGCCGAAGGGACCGTCGCGCAGTTGGCTGCCGCTCATGTCGGTCTGGATCCACAGCCGGCCGTTTTCGTCGAACCACAGTCCGTCGGGGCTCGCGAGTCGATTGTCGGCCGTCAAGGCCATGCCATCGGCGCCACGGCTGTCGCCCTCGGGGCCGGCGAGCAGAAACAGGTTCCAGCTGAACCGACGACCACCGTGATCGGCCTGGTCCTCTCGCCAACGGATGATATGACCGTAGGCGTTGGCGGGCCGTGGGTTGGCGGGGTCCACGTCGGTGCGCGCGGTATTGTTGGTCAGGGTGAAATACACCTCGCCATTTTCCGGGTTGACGGCGCCCCATTCCGGGCGGTCCATCTTGGTTGCCCCGACGGTGTCGGCGG
Source organism: Pseudomonas sp. (assembly GCF_040514055.1). Classification (GTDB taxonomy): domain Bacteria; phylum Pseudomonadota; class Gammaproteobacteria; order Pseudomonadales; family Pseudomonadaceae; genus Aquipseudomonas. Next base: position 36,662 of record NZ_JBEVDL010000002.1, on the reverse strand, counting down.
CCAGACGGGTGTTGATCAGCACTTCGCCCTGGTCGGCGAACCTAACCCCGGCCTTCAGACAGCTCGCCTGGAAGCCTGCGTCGGTGATGTCCAGGGGCAGCCACTCGCCTTCGCCAGTGCCATCGAAACGCGCGACAAACAGGCTGCCCTCATCCAGCAGCTCGCCAGTGCTGCGCCCCGGACGGTATTTCTCGCGGCTGATGTATTTGTAGACGTACTCATTCTGCGAGTCGTCGCCAGAGTAGCAAACGATCGGACGCCCGGCTTTTACCGGCGCGAAGATCAGCCCCTCGTGGGCAAAGCGTCCGAGGGCGGTGCGCTTGACCGGTACCGACGTTGGGTCGAACGGGTCGATCTCGACGATCCAGCCAAAATGGTTGGGTTCGTTACGGTAGTCCTGGCCGGCGTCGGTGCCCATGCGGGTGGCGTCGAAACGTTCGAATTCGTCACCCGGCAGGGTGTCCCAGCCGAAGCGGCTGGTGCTGCGCAAGCCATAGCGCTTGAGTTCGCGGGGTAACTCCTTGTCGCGGGTGGCGAAGTAACCCGACCAGTTTTCTTCGCAGGTCAGGTAAGTCCCCCAGGGGGTGAAGCCGTTCGAGCAGTTGTTCTGGGTACCGCGGGTGGCGGTGCCGTCCGGGCTATGGCGGGTCGCGAGCAGGCGGTGGCCGCGGGCCGGACCGCTGATCTGCATGGGGGTCGCCGCGGTGATGCGGCGGTTGCGTGGGCTGGCCACCAGGTCCCAATCGCCCGCGCGATTGCGACGGATTTCCACCACGGAGACCCCGTGGGCGTTGATTTCCTTGCGTACTTCTTCGGCGCTGGTGCGTTTGTCCTCAACCGTGGTCGGCCCTTTGGGGTGCAGCAGCGGGGCGTCGATGTACTCATGGTTCATTACCAGCAGGCCATGGTTGCTTTCACGGCCACGGCCGCGCTGGGCATCGATCGGGAAAAAATGCATGCCATCGTGGTGCATGCCCATTTGTTCCGCCTGGTCCTGGGCGCTGTTGCTGCCGTCGTCCTGGTAGGCGGGGTAGCTGCCGGTGATTGGCGTGCCCCAGGGCAGAAAGGGGCTGGCGACGTAACCTTCTGGCACCGTGATGCTGTCCGTCCTGCCCGTTGCAATCGCTTTGAAGGGCAGGCGGTTACGGCGAAACAGCGACTCCACCGAGGTGTCTCGAGAGGCGTTCTCGGCCTGGGCGGAGTCCGGCAGGGCGACGCCCAGAAAGCTCAAAGCGCCCAGCGCCGCACCGCCGGCCAGCACTTGCCGCCGGCTGAGACGATCGATCAGGTCGCTGAAATGGGGGTTGTCGCTGTGGTTGCTGGGTAACTCGTCGCCGGACCCAAACAGCACGGCATCATTATTCTCAGGGCTCACGGTTTCGGCTCCATGGGGGCTGGTCAACGGAGCCATGACCATAAAGACCTAAGACGACGAAACTGTGACAGTCCACGTGATCGGACGCACAAATGACGAGGCTGCACCTGCCGTCCTTGAGCGGTGCGCCCCCCGGTAGCGATGGTGGCGGGCGCCGGGGCAGGGCGGTTTTATCCGGGCATAAAAAAACGGGCCAGAGGCCCGTTTCTCAATCACCCGGGCAAGCCCGGGTCATCCATGTACTCAGTGGAACTGGTTCATGGTGTTGTCTTTGCCGCCCGCTTTCAGCGCTGCTTCACCGGCGAAGTACTCTTTGTGAGCGTCGCCGATGTCGGAGCCGGACATGTTCTGGTGCTTGACGCAGGCGATACCTTGACGGATCTCCTGACGCTGAACGCCTTTGACATAGGCCAGCATGCCCTGGTCTGCGAAGTACCCTTTGGCCAGGTTGTCGGTGGACAGCGCGGCGGTGTGGTAGGTCGGCAGGGTGATCAGGTGGTGGAAGATACCCGCTTGAGCCGAGCCGTCACGCTGGAAGGTACGGATCTTCTCGTCAGCCACTTGAGCCAACTCGGTTTCGTCGTAGTCGACGCTCATCAGCTTGGCACGATCGTAAGCCGAAACGTCCTTGCCTTCCGCGACGAACGCATCGAATACCTGCTGGCGGAAGTTCAGGGTCCAGTTGAACGACGGGCTGTTGTTGTAGACCAGCTTGGCGTTCGGGATGGTTTTGCGGATTTCGTTGACCATTTCTGCGATCTGGCCGACGTGGGGCTTCTCGGTTTCGATCCACAGCATGTCAGCGCCGTTCTGCAGCGAGGTGATGCTGTCCAGCACGCAACGCGCTTCACCGGTGCCGGCACGGAACTGGAACAGGTTGGACGGCAGGCGCTTGGGACGCAGCAGCTTGCCACCGCGGTTCAGCACCACGTCGCCGTTGTTCAGGTCGGCAGCGGACACTTCTTCGCAATCCAGGAAGGAGTTGTACTGGTCGCCCAGGTCGCCCGGCTGGTTGGTCACGGCGATCTGCTTGGTCAGGCCGGCACCCAGGGAGTCGGTACGCGCGACGATCACACCGTTGTCGATGCCCAGCTCGAGGAATGCGTAGCGAACGGCGTTGATCTTGGCGAGGAAGTCCGCGTGCGGCACGGTGACTTTGCCGTCTTGGTGGCCGCACTGCTTCTCGTCGGAAACCTGGTTTTCGATCTGGATGCAGCACGCACCGGCTTCGATCATCTTCTTGGCCAGCAGGTAGGTGGCTTCCGGGTTACCGAAGCCAGCGTCGATGTCGGCGATGATAGGTACGACGTGGGTTTCGTAGTTGTCGATCTGGGCTTGCAGGTCGGCGGCCTTGGCCTTGTCGCCAGCGGCGCGGGCGGTGTCCAGGGCGCTGAACAACAGGTCCAGTTCGCGGGCATCAGCCTGGCGCAGGAAGGTGTATAGCTCTTCGATCAGGCCGGAAACCGAGGTTTTCTCATGCATGGACTGATCCGGCAGCGGACCGAAATCCGAACGCAGAGCAGCAACCATCCAGCCCGACAGGTAGAGGTAGCGTTTGTCGGTGGTCTTCAGGTGCTTCTTGATCGAGATCAGCTTCTGCTGACCGATGAAGCCGTGCCAGCAGCCGAGCGACTGGGTGTAGACGGAGGAGTCAGCATCGTACTCGGCCATGTCTTTGCGCATGATGTCGGCCGTGTACTGGGCGATTTCCAGACCGGTCTTGAAGCGATTCTGAGCGCGCATGCGAGCGACGGATTCAGGGTTGATGGCGCTCCAGCTGCTGCCGGCTTGTTCTTTCAGAGCGGCAACGGCCTTAATGTCGTTTTGATAAGCTGACATGATCAATCCTTCAAAGTATGTGTTTGCCTGAGCACGATATTCCCCAGCCAGAACCGAGGTTGGTAGCACGCGTGCAGCACGTTGAAGTTTCGACCGGGACGAGACTGGCTCGAGAGGAGGGGGCAATTGACGAACAGTGGATGACAGGAGCCGATTGAGGCCTCGGCGTGTGGCAGCCGATGGCGACGCAAGGCTGAATCTGTCGATCGTGCTGATACGCTAAAACGCTTCCCCGTCCCTCAGGACAACTACGTTCCAGTCGCAACCTCGTCGAACTGCCTTGTGGGCTACACAACACGAATCGGCTCAAGTCGGTAGGTCAGAGCGCGATCCGGAGGCCCGTTACAGGGCCCCTGATTAGCGGGAGCGAGCTCATGATGCACTTTCAAACAAGTGTTCGTCAAATAATTTGTAGTGCTTTTTTACGACTACTACATAACTGCGCGCAAGGTCGGTAATGCCTGCCGTTCACCCTCAATCGAGGGCTTCGACCTTCACCCGCAGGCTCATGTCGTTACGCCCGCGGGTGGCGCGGTGTTGCGTCAAACCGCCCTGATCGTCGCGGGTTTCTTCGCTGATGCCGCCCAGGCTGATCCACTCCCCGAGCCGGCCGCTGACCCGTGTATCGGTGCTCTGCACGTCGATGGCGCCGGGCTGGGACTGGCTGAGTCGATCATTGTTGCTGCTGATGCTCAGGTGCACCCGATCGCCCGTGAGGCTGGCGGTGACGTAGAACCCTTGGGTGACGTTGCGGTACTGCGAGTCCTGATACACCTGGCCATAGGCATCGGTGGAGTAGGTGGTGATGGGCACGCTCTGACCGACCTGGATCAGCGCCGGGTACCCTTCGGTGGCCTGCACCTGTTGCGTGCCGCCCTGGCGACTGTCGGTGCTGCGGTTGATGATGCGGACGCGGTCCTGGCCACGCCGTTCGCCCTGACCGGCTTCGACCTCGACATCGCCGATGCTGACGGAGCCGTCCACCTGATAGCCGCGGTCGTCGGCGCTGCTGCTGTCCTGGGTGGCCACGGTGATCAGCAGGCGCTTGGGTTGGGTGTCCAGCTGATTGAGCAGCTGGCGGATCTCCTCGATCTTGGCCGGCTCGGCATTGATGATCAGCTGGTTGCCGTAGGCGTTGACGCGGCCATCGTTACCCAAAACCGATTGCACCACCGGTAGCACGTCTTCGGCGGTACGGTAGTTCAGCGGCAGTACTTCGGTGGCGGCTTGTAACGGCAGACTCAGGGCGACCAGCACGGCCGCGAGCAGGGAACGTAGTTTCACAGGAGGAAGCTCCGAAGATCCGGGTCGGTGACGCTGGTATCCCAGGCCTGATCGAACTGCGCCTGGCGCTGGCGGACGCGGCCTGGATCCTGATAGAGGGCGTAGCCCGCGGTCTGGTCCGGCTCGGGGCGCAGCAGCAGGCCCTGTGTGTCGGCCAACAGAAAGGCGACTTCCTCGTTGGGGTGGTCCGGGTTGAGCTTGCGGATCTGGCAGCTACTGGGCAGTCGGCGCGACAAGGCCAGCAAACGGTGACCCTCCTTGACCGCTGGCCCGACATCGCGCAGCAGGATGCGCAGACGGTTTTTCGAGTGAGCCAGGAGGAACGCGGTGCAGGCCTGCAACACACTGCTGTGGTGATACAGCCAGGGCTCCAGGTCGTCGCTGTACAGGCACAGGTTGCGTTTGGCTTGCTGCAACAGTGCCAGGGCGTGGGCGCGGGCTTCGGAAGGGCTGCTGAAGCGCTCCAGGCGGTCGTGGTTGCCCAGGGCAAAGGGGGCCGGCTCCCAGGCTTCGGGCTCCGGGAGGTGGGACTCAGGGTTGTGCACGGGAAAGCGCCCCGGCGATTCGAATTCAATCGCCGGCAGTGCCTCATTCAGGGCGACTGCCGGCTCTGCCGGGGTGTCTTCGTCGTTCATCCTGACCTCACTGGCTGTGGCGTAGCATGTCCACATGGGGGATGCCGGCTTCGAGAAACTCGCCGCTGATGATCTTGAATCCCAGGCGTTCATAAAAAGCGCTGGCATGCACTTGGGCGCTCAGGCGCTGCTCCTGCAGGCCGCGGCGTTCGGCTTCGGCGATGGCCGCTTGCATCAGCGCGTCGCCCACTTTCAGGCCGCGCCAATCCTTGAGTACCGACACCCGGCCGATATGGCCATCGGGTAGCAGGCGCGCAGTACCGATCGCATAATCGCCGTCCAGTGCGAGGAAGTGTACGGCGCCTTGATCGTCGGCGTCCCACTCCAGCTCGGGCGGTACCGCTTGTTCGGCGATGAACACCTTTTCCCGGATGCGGCGCAGCTCGGCATTGTCTTTCTGCCAATCGGCGATACGGATATGGATGTTATTCATCAGCAAACTCCAGGCTGCCCTGTTTGACCAGTTCCAGTACCAGATTACGCCCCTCCTCGTCGCTCAGCCATGGGTTGAGGTTGTCCGCATGCAGGGCGTCGGCAGAGCAGATCAGTTTCAGCAGGTCGCGCAACTGGGCTGACAGCAGGCGGCTCTGGCCACTGGCGAACAGCACCAGGTCCTCGCCTACCTCGGACCAGGCCAGGCGGGCGCTGGGGTTGCGCACCAGCACCGCGCCTTGCCCCAGGGCGTCGAGCAGTTCAGGTTCGGCGAGTTCGGTGCCGGCGACCAATTCAGGGTAGCGTGGCTCGGTCATGAATTGGCCGAACCAGGTCATCAACAGGCGCTCGTCACCCATGTGCTCGGCCAGCAGCGCCTTGAGCCGATCGAGCGAGTCGCGTTGGATCTGGTGCGGATCGTTGCTGGGTTGAGCACCCGCATCGCTGTAGCGTTCTTCGTCCGGCAGGAATTGGCCGAGAAAATCGGTGAAATGGGTCAGCACTTCGGCGGCGCTGGGGGCGCGGAAGCCCACGGAATATGTCATGCAGTCGTCCTCGGCGGTGCCGTAGTGAGCCAAACGTGGCGGCAGGTACAGCATGTCGCCGGGCTCCAGTACCCATTCGTCGGTCTGTTCAAAGTGAGCCAGGATGCGCAAATCCGCATGTTCGAGCAACGGGCTGTCGGCGTCGCACATCTGGCCAATTTTCCAACGCCGTTGTCCTTGGCCTTGAAGAAGAAATACGTCGTAGTTATCGAAGTGGGGGCCGACTCCGCCACCGGGTGTGGCGAAGCTGATCATCACGTCGTCGATCCGCCAGCTGGGCAGGAAACGGAAGTGTTGCAGCAGGTCGGCGACTTCGGGGACAAACTGGTCGACGGCCTGGACCAGCAGCGTCCAGTCCCGTTCGGGTAACTGGCTGAAGGCGTCTTCGGCAAAAGGGCCGCGGCGCAGCTCCCAGGGGCGTTCGCCGTGCTCGATGACCAGGCGTGACTCGACGGCGTCCTCGAGGGCCAGGCCAGCCAATTCGTCGGGGCTGATCGGGCTGTGGAAGTCGGTCAGGGCCTGGCGGATCAGCAGGGGCTTTTTCTGCCAGTAGTCACGCAGGAACACGCGCGCGCTGAGGCCGCCCAGAAGTTGCAGAGGTACATCAGGATTCATAGCTAAGCCCTTGAAAACGATTTAAACCCATAAATAAAAACGCCCGGCACTGCCGGGCGTGCAGAGGGCGTTGGCGGTCAGATGCGCTTGGCCTGTGCAGCGGCGTTACCGGCGTAGCCGGCCGGCGTGAGGGCGCGCAACTGCAACTTGGCCTCGGCCGGAATCGCCAGACCGTCGATAAAGGTCTGCAGGGCTTGCGCGCTGATGCCTTTGCCGCGGGTCAGCTCCTTGAGCTTCTCGTAGGCGTTTTCCACGCCGTAGCGGCGCATCACGGTCTGAACCGGTTCCGCCAGCACTTCCCAGCAGGCATCCAGGTCCGCGGCGATACGGGCTTCGTTCAGCTCGAGCTTGCTGATGCCCTTGAGGCTGGCCTCATAGGCGATCAGGCTATGGGCGAAACCCACGCCCAGGTTGCGCAGCACGGTCGAGTCGGTCAGGTCGCGCTGCCAGCGCGACACCGGCAGCTTGCTGGCCAGGTGCTGCAACAGGGCGTTGGCGATACCGAGGTTGCCTTCGGAATTCTCGAAGTCGATCGGGTTGACCTTGTGCGGCATGGTCGAAGAGCCGATTTCACCGGCGATGGTGCGCTGTTTGAAATAGCCCAGGGAAATGTAGCCCCAGATGTCACGGTCGAAATCGATCAGGATGGTGTTGAAGCGGGCGACCGCGTCGAACAGCTCGGCGATGTAATCGTGGGGTTCGATCTGGGTGGTGTAGGGGTTGAAGGTCAGCCCGAGTTCATCTTCGATGAACGCCTGGGCGTTGGCTTCCCAGTCCAGCTCGGGGTAGGCGGACAGGTGGGCGTTGTAGTTGCCCACGGCGCCGTTGATCTTGCCCAGCAGCGGTACGGCCGCCACCTGGCTGATCTGCCGCTCCAGGCGGTAGACCACGTTGGCCAACTCCTTGCCCAGGGTGGTCGGCGAGGCGGGCTGGCCATGGGTGCGCGACAACATCGGCACGTCGGCGAAGCGCACCGCCAGTTCACGGATGGCCCCGGCCAGCTGACGCATCAGCGGCAGCAGTACGGTGTCACGACCCTCGCGCAGCATCAGCGCGTGGGACAGATTGTTGATGTCCTCGCTGGTGCAGGCGAAGTGAATGAATTCGCTGACCTTGGCCAGTTCCGGCAGGGACGCGACCTGCTCCTTGAGCAGGTACTCCACGGCTTTGACATCATGGTTGGTGGTGCGCTCGATTTCCTTGACGCGCTCGGCGTGCGCCAACTGGAAGTCGCTGACCAGGCTCTCGAGGCGGGCATTGGCTTCTGCCGAGAAGGGCGCGACCTCCGGGATGCCGGGGTGCGCGGCCAGGCGCTGCAGCCAGCGGACCTCGACCATGACGCGAAAACGGATCAGGCCGTATTCGCTGAAGATCGGGCGCAGGGCGCTGGTTCTGCCGGCGTAACGGCCGTCGACAGGAGAAACCGCGGTGAGCGAGGAGAGCAGCATGGAGGGCATTCTCGGACAGTCGGGTAACGAAAAGGGGGCAAATCATACACGAAAAAAAGGCGTTCGACCGGCTCTGTCCGATCGGCGTCAGCTTCGTCGTCGCGGAATCGCCAGCAGGCTGGCCGCGAAGATCAGCGCCGCGCCGAGCAGCGACGTGAGGTCCGGGGTCTCGCCCCAGCGCAGCCAGGCGATAACACCGGCGAAGACGATGGCCAGGTAGGCGAAGGGCCCGATGAGGCCGGGCGGCGCCAGGCCGTAGGCCTTGGACATGACGATCTGGCTGACGGTGGCCAACAGGCCGATACCCAGCAACAGCCACAGCGCGTGCGTCGTGACCGGTTGCCAGGCCCATGCCAGGGGGATGGCGGAAATCAGGGTACTGAACAGGGAGAAATAGAAGACGATGCGAAACGCCGGTTCGCTGTCGCTCATCTCCCGGATCGAGACAAAGGCGAAGGCGGCCAGCAGGCCGGCGGCCAGGCCGACCAGGGCCTTGCTGTCGACCAGTGCGGCGCTGGGTTTGGCCACCAGCAGCACGCCGACCAGCCCTATCGCACTGGTCAGCAGCATGCGCCGGGTCAGCGGTTCCTTAAGCAGCCAGCGGGCGATCAGGGGAGTGAACATCGGTGCCGAGTAGGTAAACAGCATCGCGTCGGCCAGCGGCAGGTGGGCGATGGCGTAGAAAAAACAATACATGGCCGCCAGGCCATAGGTGCTGCGCCACAGGTGGGATTTCAGACGGCCGGTACGCAGCGGGCGGGTGCCGCGCAAGAGCACCAATGGCAGGAAGAACAACACGCCGACCAGGTTGCGGAAGAACACCACCGATTCGTTATTGACCGTATCGGACACTTCGCGCACGCCGACGCCCATCAGGGCGAACAGCAGCGCCGACAGCGTCAGCAGCGCGGCGCCCTGCAGCGGCTTGACCGATCGGCTGGTCATCAGCCGCGCAGTAGCGGGCGCAGATCCTGCAGCAGGCGCCGGCGGCTGAACACCAGCTGCCAGCGGTGCCCGCCCAGCTGACGCCAGAGCCGCGCGGCGCGAATGCCGGTCAGCAGTAAGGCGCGGATCTTCGCCGCGTTGTTCGGTTGCTGCAGATGGCGCATATCGCCCTGCACCTGGATGCGCTGGCGGAAGGTGCTGAGCGTGTCCTGGTACAGGCTGCCGCTGGCGGCGATGACGTTCTCATGGGTAAGGCCGAAATGCTGCACTTGCTGTTGAATTTGATCCAGGCGCTTGCCGATCAGCTCCAGCATGTCCTCGCGGCGTGCCAGCTGTCGCTCCAGCGCGAGCAGGGCGAGGGCGTAACGCAAGGTTTCCCGTTGCAGGGTCGCGGGGTCGCGCTCCAGGGCGCTGAGCAGGGCGCGATAGCCGTCGCGCAGGTTGAGGTCATCGCCGCCGAACACCTCAAGGGTATCTTTTGGCTCGCGGACCATCAGGCTGCCCATCAGGCAGGCCAGCGCGGGTTCATTGCTCTGGCCGGTGCGGGCGACCCGGTCCACCAGTACGGCAGCCTGGAATACGGCGCCCAGGGCCACCAACTGCTGCTGCGTCGGGGTCATGCCGGTTTGTCCTTGCGGGTCCAGGGTTCGGCTGTTTCGATGACGCCGCCGCCCAGGCAGATCTCGCCGTCGTAGAACACCACCGATTGACCGGGCGTGACCGCGCGCTGAGGCGAGGCGAACAGGGCGCGGTAGCCTCCTGGGGTTTTTTCCAGTGTGCAGGCTTGGTCGCTCTGGCGGTAACGCACCTTGGCGGTCAGCTCACGCGGCTGGCTGAGGTCGACGGGGTTGACCCAATAGATGTCCGTGCACAGCAGTGCCCTGGCAAACAACCAGGGGTGCTCGTTGCCCTGGCCGACCACCAATACGTTGCGTTCCAGGTCCTTGATCAGCACGTACCAGGGTTCCTCGCTGGCGTCTTTCAGGCCGCCGATGCCGAGTCCCTGGCGCTGGCCGATGGTGTGGTACATCAGGCCGTGGTGATGGCCGATGACCTCACCTTCGGTGGTCTCGATCAGGCCCGGTTGCGCGGGCAGGTATTGCTTGAGGAAGTCGCTGAAGCGCCTTTCGCCGATGAAGCAGATGCCGGTGGAATCCTTTTTCTTGGCGGTCGCCAGCGCGTGTTGTTCGGCCAGGGCACGTACCGCCGGTTTCTCCAGCTCGCCGACCGGGAACAGGGTTTTCGCCAACTGCTCGCCACCGACCGCGTGCAGGAAATAGCTCTGGTCCTTGTTGGGGTCCAGGCCCTTGAGCAGCTCGGTGCGGCCGTCGAGGTCACGTCGCCGCACGTAATGACCCGTGGCAATCAGGTTGGCGCCCAGGGTCAGGGCGTAATCGAGAAAGGCTTTGAACTTGATCTCGCGGTTGCACAGGATGTCCGGGTTGGGGGTGCGCCCGGCCTTGTATTCGGCGAGAAAATGCTCGAAGACATTGTCCCAGTATTCTGCGGCAAAATTGGCGGTGTGCAGCACGATACCGAGTTTGTCGCAGACCGCCTGGGCATCGGCGAGGTCGTCCATGGCCGTGCAGTACTCGGTGCCGTCATCCTCTTCCCAGTTCTTCATGAACAGGCCTTCGACCTGGTATCCCTGTTGCTGCAGCAACAGGGCCGAGACGGAGGAGTCGACGCCGCCGGACATGCCGACGATCACGCGGGTTTGAGTTGAATCAGGCATAGGGGAGTCGGCAACGGCTTGAATAAAGCGCGATTCTATCAGGCGCGGTCCTCGCGCGGCGACTCGACCTGATCGCGGATCAGGCTCAGGTCGAAACGGGCGCCGTCCAGGTAGTCATCGATGCAGCGCAACACCAGCTCGCTGCGCCAGCGTTCCGGTTGCTCGGCCAGTTCCGCGCGGGTCATCCAGCGCGGGCCGATAATGCCCTCGTCCAGCGGATGGGCCGGTCGGTGGCCCAGGACGCGTCCGGCAAAACAGATGCGCTGGTAGGTCACCCCATTGCTCGGGGCGGTATAGAGGTAAATGCCGGTGACCGCGGTCAGCTCGATATCCCAGCCGGTTTCCTCGAGCGTTTCGCGCAGCGCCGCCTGGGTCAGACTTTCGTCGGCTTCCAAATGCCCGGCAGGTTGATTAAATACCGCGCGGCCATCGGCCATTTCCTCGACCAGCAGAAATCGGCCGTTGTCTTCGACCACGGTAGCAACCGTGACATGGGGGGTGAAGCGCATGTGTCAGCTCCTTGAGTGCCTGGCCCCATCATAACGGCTGGCGCCGGCCGGCCGCGAGGGTTGGCAAGCTGCTAGGCTCTATGGCGGCTTGCGCAGTCGGGCTGTAGCGATTCTGTAGTCAGGCTACATCGCTGCTGGGGAAAGTACCGAGGGTAGGCTACACGCAGTAGCCCCCTGCGTTTGCCACGGGAAAGCGCGTGACTTTCTGTAGAAAAACTACAAGAATGATCCGCCTTTCCGAGACCTAAACAGGCATTTCGCCGCGCCATCCGTGCGGCGGGATGACAGACCACGAGAGCAACGGAGTCCAGCATGGGATACCAAAAGATCCAGGTGCCAGCGGTCGGTGACAAAATCACCGTCAATGCCGATATGTCCCTGAACGTACCTAACAATCCAATCATCCCCTATATCGAAGGGGATGGTATCGGTGTCGATATCAGTCCGGTGATGATCAAGGTCGTCGATGCGGCTGTGAACAAGGCCTACGGTGGCGAGCGCAAGATTTCCTGGATGGAAGTCTATGCCGGCGAGAAAGCCACGCAGGTCTACTCCGCCGATACCTGGCTGCCTGCCGAAACGCTGGAAGCGGTGCGCGACTACGTGGTGTCCATCAAGGGCCCGCTGACCACTCCGGTCGGTGGCGGCATCCGTTCGCTGAACGTTGCCCTGCGCCAGGAGTTGGACCTGTATGTGTGCCAGCGTCCGGTTCGTTGGTTCACCGGTGTACCGAGCCCGGTGAAAAGGCCGCAAGACGTCGACATGATCATCTTCCGTGAAAACTCCGAAGATATTTATGCCGGGGTTGAGTGGAAAGCCGGGTCCGACGAAGCGAAAAAAGTGATCAAGTTCCTCACCGAGGAAATGGGCGTCAAGAAGATCCGCTTCACCGACATGTGCGGTATCGGCATCAAGCCGGTATCCGAAGCCGGTACCAAGCGCCTGGTGCGCAAGGCGTTCCAGTACGCCATCGACAATGACCGCAGCTCTGTGACCATCGTTCACAAAGGCAACATCATGAAGTTCACCGAAGGTGCCTTCAAGGAGTGGGGCTACGAGGTGGCGCAGAAGGAATTCGGTGCCGAGCTGCTGGATGGCGGTCCTTGGATGCAATTCAAGAACCCCAACACCGGCAAGAGCATTGTGGTCAAGGACGCCATCGCCGACGCGATGCTGCAGCAGATCCTGCTGCGCCCGGCCGAATACGATGTGATCGCCACCCTTAACCTGAACGGTGACTACCTCTCTGACGCCCTGGCCGCGGAAGTGGGTGGTATCGGTATTGCCCCTGGTGCAAACCTGTCGGACACCATTGCCATGTTCGAAGCGACCCACGGCACCGCGCCCAAGTACGCTGGCCAGGACAAGGTCAATCCAGGCTCGCTGATTCTCTCCGCCGAGATGATGCTGCGCCATATGGGCTGGCTGGAAGCTGCTGATCTGCTGATCAAGGGCACCGAAGGCGCGATTGCCGCCAAGACCGTGACCTACGACTTCGAGCGCCTGATGGAAGGCGCCGAGTTGCAGTCCTGCTCGCAGTTCGGCGATGCCATGATTCGCCACATGTAAGCGAACCTGCGACAAAAAGAAGGCCGATCATCAGGATCGGCCTTTTTTATGCTGGATCAGTGAGCGCCCGGTTTCAGACTTCAGCCTTGGATGCCTGCGCTTGGCTGGCGGCGGCAGGTGCAGGCGCATCAAGTGATGCAGAAATTGAACTGATATTCACGGCATGAAGCCCCTTCGGGCCCTGAATGATATCAAACTTGACCGGCTGACCGGCTTTTAGCGTTTTGTAACCGTCCATTTGGATCGCCGAGTAATGGGCGAACAGGTCCTCGTCCTTGCCATCGGCCAGGATAAATCCGTAGCCCTTGGCGTTGTTGAACCACTTGACCTTACCGCTAAGCATGCTCATATCCCTCTGCAAAGAACTCCATCACTGGAGTATCATCCACTTAGACCCCGCGCCCAAAAAATCCGTTTGTGGCGTGGACGCGGAACCCCTGATACCCGAAGTGGGTATTCCTTGTTTGTAACACCGTTTTGCCGATAGTCAAGCGAATGCTGCAGGTGGCTGCAAAGCCGGTCAATCTACCCCTGTAATCGTCTCGCCCCAGCATGGACCTTTCTCGCCAGCATGCGTCTAAATAGCCAGATTCGACTAACATTCAACCAGGACCATCCGGCCTCAGACGAGGATGGTGTTGGGGGATTGGCGGTACAGGAAGCCAAGCCCGCCTTGCAGGCTCCGCCGTTGTACAAGGTGATTTTATTCAACGATGACTACACCCCGATGGATTTCGTGGTCGAAATTCTCGAGGTGTTTTTCAATTTGAATCGCGAAATGGCCACCAAGGTCATGCTGACCGTCCATACAGAGGGGCGGGCGGTGTGCGGTATCTTCACCCGCGATATCGCCGAGACCAAGGCGATGCAGGTCAATCAGTACGCGAGAGAAAGTCAGCATCCGCTACTCTGTGAGATAGAGAGGGACGGTTAACACCGGCCGCTTGGGAATGATTGGGAATGAGGTGAAGCTATGTTAAACCGAGAGCTCGAAGTCACCCTCAATCTGGCCTTCAAGGAGGCCCGCACCAAGCGTCATGAATTCATGACGGTTGAGCATCTTCTGTTGGCCTTATTGGACAATGAGGCGGCCGCCAGCGTGCTGCGCGCCTGCGGCGCCAACCTCGATAAACTGCGTCACGACCTGCAGGAATTCATCGACTCCACCACGCCGTTGATTCCTCAGCATGATGAGGAGCGCGAGACTCAGCCGACGCTGGGGTTCCAGCGGGTATTGCAGCGTGCGGTGTTCCACGTGCAAAGCTCCGGCAAGCGTGAAGTGACTGGCGCCAATGTGCTGGTGGCGATTTTCAGCGAGCAGGAAAGTCAGGCCGTTTTCCTGCTCAAGCAGCAGAGTGTGGCGCGTATCGATGTGGTCAATTTCATCGCCCACGGTATCTCCAAGGTGCCCGGACATGGTGATCAAAACGAAGGCGACAGCGAGATGCAGGACGATGAAGGGGGCGAAGCGGCTGCCTCGAGCAATCCGCTCGATGCCTATGCCAGCAATCTGAACGAACTGGCGCGCCAGGGCCGTATCGATCCGCTGGTGGGGCGTGAGCCCGAGGTCGAGCGTGTTGCGCAGATCCTGGCGCGGCGGCGCAAGAACAACCCGCTGCTGGTGGGTGAGGCCGGTGTGGGCAAGACCGCCATCGCTGAAGGCCTGGCCAAGCGTATCGTCGACAGCCAGGTACCGGACCTGCTGGCGGACAGCGTGGTCTATTCGCTCGACCTGGGCGCCTTGCTCGCCGGCACCAAATACCGGGGCGATTTCGAAAAACGCTTCAAGGCGTTGCTCAACGAGTTGCGCAAGCGCCCCCATGCGATTCTGTTTATCGACGAGATCCACACCATCATCGGTGCGGGCGCGGCATCGGGTGGGGTGATGGATGCCTCCAACCTGCTCAAGCCCATGCTCTCGTCGGGCGAGATTCGCTGCATCGGTTCCACCACGTTCCAGGAATTTCGCGGTATCTTCGAGAAGGACCGGGCCTTGGCGCGGCGCTTCCAGAAGGTCGATGTGTCCGAGCCGTCCGTGGAGGACACCGTCGGTATCCTGCGCGGCCTCAAGGGGCGTTTCGAGCAGCACCACGGTATCGAATACAGTGACGAGGCATTGCGCGCGGCGGCCGAGCTGGCGTCGCGTTATATCAATGACCGGCATATGCCGGACAAGGCCATCGATGTGATCGACGAGGCGGGGGCCTATCAGCGCCTGCAGCCTCTGGAGAAGCGCCTCAAGCGCATCGAGGTGGCCCAGGTCGAGGATATCGTGGCGAAGATCGCGCGAATTCCGCCCAAGCATGTCACCAGCTCCGACAAGGAGTTGCTGCGAAATCTGGAGCGCGACCTCAAACTGACTGTGTTCGGTCAGGATGCGGCGATCGATTCGTTGTCCACTGCGATCAAGTTGTCCCGGGCAGGACTGAAGTCGCCTGACAAGCCGGTGGGTTCGTTCTTGTTTGCTGGCCCCACTGGGGTGGGCAAGACCGAGGCGGCGCGGCAACTGGCCAAGGCCATGGGCATCGAACTGGTGCGTTTCGACATGTCCGAGTACATGGAGCGCCACACGGTGTCGCGGTTGATCGGCGCACCGCCGGGTTATGTCGGTTTCGACCAGGGCGGCTTGCTCACCGAAGCGATCACCAAGATGCCCCATTGTGTGTTGCTGCTCGATGAGATCGAAAAGGCTCACCCGGAGGTGTTCAATCTGCTGCTGCAGGTAATGGACCATGGCACGCTGACCGACAACAACGGGCGCAAGGCGGACTTCCGCAATGTGATAGTGATCATGACCACCAACGCCGGTGCTGAAACCGCTGCGCGTGCCTCGATCGGCTTCACCCATCAGGATCACTCTACCGATGCGATGGAGGTGATCAAGAAGAGTTTCACGCCCGAGTTCCGTAATCGGCTGGACACTATCATCCAATTTGGTCGCTTAAGCCATGAGGTGATCAAAAGCGTGGTCGACAAGTTCCTCACTGAACTGCAGGCGCAATTGGAGGACAAGCGGGTCATGCTCGAGGTCAGCGATGCCGCACGCAGCTGGTTGGCTGAAGGCGGTTACGATGCGCAAATGGGCGCTCGCCCTATGGCGCGGCTGATCCAGGACAAGATCAAGCGGCCCTTGGCCGAAGAGATCCTGTTCGGGGAGCTGGCCGAGCACGGTGGCGTGGTGCATATCGGGGTCAAGGACGGCGAACTGACGTTCGACTTCGAAACCACGGCCGAGATGGCATAAGTCTGGAGCGGTCCGGGCAAACGCGAGAAGCGCTTGTTCGGCGCGGTGGTAATACAAAAACGCCCGGCAGTGCCGGGCGTTTTTTTATGGGGACTTGCTTAGCGGGCGCGGTAGGTGATGCGGCCCTTGCTCAAGTCGTAGGGCGTCAACTCAACGCGTACTTTGTCGCCGGTCAGAATTCGGATGTAGTTCTTGCGCATTTTGCCGGAGATATGCGCGGTTACGACGTGCCCGTTTTCCAACTCCACACGGAACATGGTGTTGGGCAGGGTGTCGACGACAGTGCCTTCCATTTCGAAGCTGTCTTCTTTCGACATGCAGTAAAGCCCTCGGTAACGAATGAGTGGCCCGGTGCAAGTGGCTCCAGGCAAAAGCGGCGTGCATTGTGCCCGAAAACAGGGGGCTACGCCAAGGGGCTTCAGCTTAGTGTGATCCAACGCTGATTGACGAACAGCTCGATGGGCCGATATTGAGTCTTGTAATTCATCTTGCGGCAGGCCTTGATCCAATACCCCAGGTAAACGGCCTGCAAGCCCAGGCGAGTCGCTTCGCCGACCTGCCACAGGATGGCGTAGCGCCCCAGGCTGCGTCGCTCTTCAGTGGGCTCGTAGAAGGTATAGACCGCGGAGAGGCCATTGGGCAGCACATCGGTCACGGCGATCGCGAGCAAGCGTCCCTCCAGGCGAAATTCATAAAAGCGCGAAAACGGCAGGTCACGTACCAGGAAGGTGGCGAATTGCTCGCGATTGGGCGGATACATGTCGCCGTCGGCATGCCGTTGCTCGATGTAGCGCATGTACAGGCCGTAGTATTCCTCGGTGAACACCGGTCGTACCGCCTTGACCAGAAGTGCCTGGTTACGTTTGAGGATGCGCTTTTGTTGACGGTTCGGGGTGAACTGGTCGACCGGAATGCGCGCGGGCACACAGGCGCTGCAGCGTTGGCAATGCGGTCGGTAGAGGTGGTCGCCGCTGCGCCGAAAGCCCAGCTCCGACAGCTCGGCATAGACCTGTCCGTCCATGGGCTGACTGGGGTCGAGAAACAAGGTGGTGGCTTGTTCGTCGGGCAGGTAGCTACAGGGATGCGGTTGAGTGGCATAGAACTTGAGGCGGGCCAGCTCGGTCATGGTCGGTGCTCGGATAACACTTCAAATCATTGTATGTCAGGCTTTGCCCGTCGCCCAGGAGCCGCGAGGGGCCTCGCTCGGTTGATCGAGAAACTGCTGCAGGTAGCCGGAGAACTCGGCGCGGGGTATGGCGCGTGCACCGAAGCTGTGCAAGTGGGCGGTGGGCATCTGGCAGTCGATCAGCACAAATCCCCAGTTCCTGAGCGCCTGGACCAGGGTGGCGAACCCCACCTTGGAAGCGTTGTCGACACGGCTGAACATGGACTCGCCGAAAAACAGCCTGCCCAGCGCTAGACCATAGAGTCCGCCCACCAGTTCCCCGTCCAGCCATACCTCCACCGAATGGGCGATACCTCGCTGATGCAGCTGCAGATAGGCCTGCTGCATGGAAGCGGTGATCCAGGTAGCGTCGGTGTAGGAGCGCGGCGCGGCGCAGGCCTGGATGACGGTCGCGAAGTGCTGGTCGAAGCTGACCTGCAGGCGTTGCTGGCGCAGGCACTTGGCCAGACTGCGTGACAGGTGCAGCTCGTCCGGAAACAGCACGGTGCGCGGGTCCGGTGACCACCACAGAACGGGTTGACCCTGTTCGAACCAGGGAAAGCAGCCATGGCGGTAGGCAGCGATCAGCCGGTCGGGGCTCAGGTCACCGCCCGCCGCCAGCAGTCCGTTGGGTTCGCGCAGGGCGCTTGCCAGCGGCGGAAAGGTCAGGGAGTCGCGTTGCAGCCAGGTCAGCATCGGGGGCGCGGCACCAGGAAGCGCGGATGCCAGGCATCCGCGGGGGCGGGCAATTTAGTTATCGAGGAATTTCTCGGCATCCAGGGCGGCCATGCAGCCCGCACCGGCCGAGGTGATGGCCTGGCGATAGACGTGGTCGGCGACGTCGCCCGCGGCGAATACGCCCTCGATGCTGGTGGCGGTGACATTGCCCTCGCTGCCGCCCTTGATCATCAGGTAGCCGTCACGCATCTCCAGCTTGCCTTGGAACAGCTCGGTATTGGGCTTGTGACCAATGGCGATAAAGACACCGGCCAGGGGCAGGTCTTGGGTGGCGCCGCTATGGCTGTCGCGCAGGCGCGCGCCGGTGACTCCCGTGGCGTCGCCCAGTACTTCGTCGAGGTTCTGGTTCCAGTGCAGGCGGATATTGCCGTTGGCGGCTTTCTCGAAGAGTTTGTCCTGGAGGATTTTCTCCGAGCGCAGCTTGTCGCGGCGGTGCACCAGATGCACTTCCTTGGCGATGTTGGACAGGTACAGGGCTTCCTCGACAGCGGTATTGCCGCCGCCGATCACGGCGACCACCTGGTTGCGATAGAAGAACCCGTCGCAGGTGGCACAGGCGGAAACACCTTTGCCGGCAAAGGCTTCTTCAGACGGCAGGCCCAGGTACTGGGCGGAGGCACCGGTGGCGATAATCAGGGCGTCGCAGCTGTAGGTGCCGCTGTCACCGATCAGGGTGAAAGGGCGCTGATCCAGGTTGGCGGTATGGATATGGTCGAAAACGATTTCGGTGTCGAAGCGTTCGGCATGCTTTTGCATGCGCTCCATCAGCGCGGGGCCGGTTAGCCCTTCAACGTCGCCGGGCCAGTTGTCCACTTCGGTGGTGGTGGTCAATTGACCGCCGGGCTGGATGCCGGTGATGACCAGGGGCTTGAGGTTGGCACGGGCTGCATAGACCGCTGCGCTGTAGCCGGCGGGGCCGGAGCCGAGAATGATCAGGCGGGAATGTTTCACGTCGCTCATGGAAAGGGGTCCTTCGAAAGTTCAGGTATGCTCGAGACTGGGCAAGAGCATACCTGATCTTGGCTTACTTCTTACCGGCGATCAGGTCGCGAATATGTTGCGCGCGCTCTGCGCTTGGCGGGTGGGAGTCGAACATGCTGTGTTCGCTGCCGCCGCCGAGCTTGGCCAGTTTGTCCATGGCGGTCGCCAGGCCTTGGGGGTTGACCTTGCGCTTGGTCAGCAGGTTGTAGGAGTAGGTGTCGGCATCGGTTTCCTGGGACTGGGAGAACTGGGAGTTGACCAGTGCGTTGCCCAGGTCGCCCAGTTGCGTTTGCGACAGGGTCGAGACGGCGCCATTGGACGACGCAGAGGCGGCGTACTGGGCCGCGTTCGTAGCCATTTCGACTTGCATGGCTTTTTTGCTGTGGCCCAGGCCGACGTGGCCGATTTCATGACCCAGCACGCCGGCGACTTCGTTGTCGGTCATCAGGTCCATCAGGCCGCTGTAGACCCGTACGCAGCCGTTGGCCATGGCCCAGGCGTTGACATCATCGGTCATGTAGACCTTGTAGTTGATCGGGGTGCCGTCGACCGAGCTGCCCAGGGACTTGGCGATGCCTGCCAGGCGCTTGGCGTACTTGTTACCGGCAGGGGCGATTTTGTTTTCCTCGTCCATGGCCGCGCAGGCGCCATCGGATTGGGCTTTGACTTCGGCATCGCTAAGGGTGGCTGCCTGAAGCGCCAAGCCGCCGCTTTGGAGCAGGGTGCCGGCGTCCATGTTCTGGCAACCGCCGAGAATGGCGGTGGCGACGAGCAGGCTGAGGAGATTACGGGATTTCATTGGGCAGTGTCCTTTGCTGGGTGCACAGCAGGTAAGAGGCAGTAGGCCATCAGGTGAATGAAACGCAGCGCAGTATAGTGAGCCAGTAGGCCTCAAAATGAGTGATACGTCTCTCTTTTTGACCGCTGGGTCTCACTTTTAATGTCACTGCTTCGCACTGGCATCGCTCCCCTAAAGGCTTACAATGGCGGCCCTTGGATACCCGGTTTGGCGCAGGAAAAGACCCGTTTTGAAGAATCCCACCCCCAGTGCCCAGGCTCCCGTCTGGCGTCAGCAACTACATTACCGGCTCAAGGAAGGCGCGCTGATCGCCCTGGGTGCGTTGTGCCTCTACCTGTGGATGGCGCTGCTGACCTACGACCCCGCCGATCCCGGTTGGACCCACACCAGCACTGTCGCTCAGGTGCAGAACGCCGCCGGCCGTGCCGGCGCCTGGTTCGCCGATATCCTGTTTATGGCCCTGGGCTATTTTGCCTACCTGTTTCCGGCGCTGCTGGCGATCAAGACCTTGCAGGTGTACCGCGGCCGCCATCAGCCCTGGGTCTGGAGTGGCTGGCTGTTTTCCTGGCGCCTGATCGGCTTGGTCTTCCTGGTGCTGTCGGGCGCGGCGCTGGCCTATATCCACTTTCAATCCGGCTCCAGCCTGCCAGCGTCGGCCGGTGGCGCGCTGGGTGAAAGCCTGGGCCGCCTGGCGGTCACCGGGTTGAATGTGCAGGGCAGCACGCTGCTATTTATTGCATTGTTCCTTTTCGGTTTGACGGTGTTCAGCGACCTGTCCTGGTTCCGTGTCATGGACTTGACCGGCAAGATCACCCTGGACCTGGTCGAATTGGTGCAGAACGCCGGCAACCGCTGGTGGGATGCGCGGGTTCAGCGCAAGCGCATGGTCGCGCAACTGCGTGAGGTCGATGAACGGGTCAGCGAAGTCGCCGCGCCGGTGGTGCATGACCGCCGTGAGCAGGCCAAGGTCAAGGAGCGGTTGATCGAGCGCGAAGAGGCCCTGACCAAGCACATGACCGCTCGCGAGACCCGCACGCCGCCGGTCATCACGCCGCCGCTGCCGGCCAAAAGCGAAGAGCCGAGCAAGCGTGTGCAAAAGGAGAAACAGGCGCCGTTGTTCGTCGACAGCGCGGTGGAAGGGACCTTGCCGCCCATCTCCATCCTCGATGTTGCCGAGAAAAAGCAGAAGAAATTTTCGCCTGAGTCCCTGGAGGCCATGTCGCGCCTGCTGGAGATCAAGCTCAAGGAGTTCGGTGTCGAGGTCATGGTCGAGTCCGTGCACCCGGGTCCGGTGATTACCCGCTTCGAGATCCAGCTGGCGGCGGGGGTCAAGGTCAGTCGGATTTCCGGCCTGGCCAAAGACCTGGCGCGCTCGATGGCGATCATCAGCGTGCGGGTGGTGGAAGTCATTCCGGGCAAGACCACGGTGGGTATTGAGGTGCCCAATGAGGATCGGCAGATCGTACGCTTCTCCGAAGTACTGTCCTCCCCCGAGTTCGACGACGCCAAATCACCGGTGACCCTGGCCCTCGGCCATGACATCGGCGGCCGTCCGGTCATCACCGACCTGGCCAAGATGCCCCACCTGCTGGTGGCCGGCACCACTGGCTCGGGCAAATCGGTGGGGGTCAACGCCATGATCCTGTCGATTTTGTTCAAGTCCACGCCAGAAGAGGCGCGGCTGATCATGATCGACCCGAAGATGCTCGAGCTGTCGATCTACGAAGGTATTCCCCACCTGTTATGTCCGGTGGTCACCGATATGAAGGAGGCGGCCAACGCATTGCGCTGGAGCGTCGCCGAAATGGAACGACGCTATAAATTGATGTCCAAGTTGGGGGTGCGCAACCTGGCGGGCTTCAATCGCAAGGTCAAGGATGCCGAAGAGGCCGGCGAACCGCTGACCGATCCGCTGTACAAGCGCGAAAGTGTGCACGACGAGGCGCCCTTGCTGAAAAGCCTGCCGACCATAGTTGTCGTAGTCGACGAGTTCGCCGACATGATGATGATCGTCGGCAAGAAGGTCGAAGAGTTGATCGCACGGATCGCGCAGAAGGCCCGGGCGGCTGGTATTCACCTGATCCTGGCGACCCAGCGGCCCTCGGTGGACGTGATTACCGGGTTGATCAAGGCCAATATCCCGACCCGCATGGCGTTTCAGGTGTCGAGCAAGATCGATTCGCGCACCATCCTCGATCAGGGTGGCGCCGAGCAACTGCTCGGCCACGGCGACATGCTTTACCTGCCACCGGGTACCGGGTTGCCGATCCGGGTGCACGGCGCCTTCGTCTCCGACGAGGAAGTCCATCGGGTGGTGGAGGCCTGGAAACTGCGTGGCACGCCGGATTATATCGAGGACATCCTGGCCGGCGTCGAGGAACCTGGCAGCGGTTTCGACGGTGGCAGCAGCGGCGAGGGCGGCGAGGGCAGCGAGGAAGACCCGCTGTACGACGAGGCCGTGCGCTTTGTCACAGAGAGCCGGCGCGCCTCGATTTCTGCGGTACAACGTAAATTGAAAATCGGTTACAACCGCGCCGCACGCATGGTCGAAGCCATGGAAATGGCCGGCGTGGTAACCGCCATGAACACCAACGGCTCGCGGGATGTGATCGCGCCGGGCCCGACACGCGACTGACATTAAGGATTTTCATGCACGTAATACGAACGATAGCGGCGCTGATGCTGGCCGCCCTGAGCATGACCAGCCTGTGCGCCCGGGCGGATGACGCCGTGGCGGTCAAGCGCCTGAGCGAGTTGTTGAACCAGGCGCAGACCATCACCGCGCGCTTCTCCCAGCTGACTCTCGATGGCAGCGGCACCCAGCTGCAGGAGACCGCCGGGGAGCTGGCGCTCAAGCGCCCGGGGTTGTTCCGCTGGCACACCGACGAGCCGCAGCAGCAGTTGTTGGTGTCCAATGGTGAGAAGGTCTGGTTATACGACCCTGATCTGGAGCAGGTCACCATCCAGACCCTGGACAAGCGCCTGACCCACACCCCGGCACTGTTGCTGTCCGGCGATGTCTCGCAGATTCAGGAAAACTTCGAAATCAGCCACAAGGAGGGCGGTGACGTGGTGGATTTCACCCTCAAGCCCAAGGCCAAGGACAGCCTGTTCGACAGCTTGCGCCTGTCCTTCCGTAATGGTGTGGTCAATGACATGCAGTTGATCGACACTATCGGCCAACGCACCAATATCCTGTTTCTCAATGTGAAGATGAACGAAAAACTCGATATCAAGCAGTTCACCTTCGAGGTTCCCGAGGGCACCGATGTGATCGAGGAGTGACGCCGCCACGGCGTCCGTACCCGAGGCCCTGACCTGCCATGGACCTGTTTCGCAACACCCCCGTCGCTCAACCGCTGGCCGCCCGATTGCGGGCGACCAATCTGGACGAGTATGTCGGCCAGGAACACTTGCTGGCCCGCGGCAAGCCGCTGCGCGAGGCCCTGGAGCAGGGTGCGCTGCACTCGATGATTTTCTGGGGGCCGCCGGGTGTCGGCAAGACCACCCTGGCGCGCCTGCTGGCGCAGGTCACCGACGCCCACTTCGAGACGCTCTCGGCGGTGCTCTCGGGGGTCAAGGAGATCCGCCAGGCGGTTGAAATCGCCCAGCAGCACGCCGCCCAGTATGGCCGTCGCACCCTGTTGTTCGTCGATGAGGTGCACCGCTTCAACAAGTCGCAACAGGACGCCTTCCTGCCCTATGTGGAAGACGGCACGTTGATCTTTATCGGCGCGACCACGGAAAACCCCTCGTTCGAACTGAACAACGCGCTGCTTTCCCGGGCCCGTGTCTATGTGCTGAGAAGCCTCGACGAAGCGGCCCTGCGCAAGTTGGTGCAGCGGGCATTGAGTGAAGAAAAAGGCTTGGGTAAACGCCAGCTGAGCCTGCCCGAGGAGAGTTTTCGCGTGCTGTTGGCCGCTGCCGATGGTGATGGACGGCGCCTGCTGAATTTCCTGGAGAACGCGGCCGACCTGGCCGAGGACGGCGGGCCGATCAGCGTCGGGCTGCTGCAGAGCCTGCTGGGTGACAGCCAGCGGCGCTTTGACAAGGGCGGCGAGGCCTTCTACGACCAGATATCCGCGCTGCACAAATCGGTGCGCGGCTCCAACCCCGACGCGACCCTGTACTGGTTCGCGCGCATGCTGGACGGCGGCTGCGACCCGCTGTACATCGCCCGCCGCGTGGTGCGCATGGCCAGCGAAGACATTGGCAATGCCGATCCTCGAGCCTTGAGCCTGTGCCTGTCGGCCTGGGACGTGCAAGAGCGACTGGGCAGCCCGGAGGGGGAGCTGGCGGTAGCCCAGGCGCTGGTCTACCTGGCCTGCGCGCCGAAGAGCAACGCGGTGTACAGCGCCTTCAAGGCGGCCATGCGCGACGTCAGCGAAAATGGCTCCCAGGAGGTGCCGCTGCACTTGCGCAACGCACCGACCAAGTTGATGAAGGAACTTGGCTATGGCGACGAGTACCGCTACGCCCATGACGAACCGGAGGCCTACGCCGCCGGCGAGGACTATTTCCCGGAAAGTATGACGCCGCGCCAGTATTACCAGCCGGTGCCCCGCGGTCTTGAGTTGAAGATCCGTGACAAGCTGCAACATTTGGCGGCCCAGGACCGGGCCAGTCCTCGCCAGCGGCGCAAGCCATGATCGGCGTGGTGCTGGCGGTGGCGACCGGCGGCATGGCGGGCACGCTGTTGCGGTTCGTCACCGGTAACTGGATCAATGCCCACTGGCCCCAGCATTTCTATTTAGCGACCCTGGCGGTGAATTTGCTTGGTTGCCTGGCGATCGGTTACCTCTACGCGGTGTTCCTGGTTCGCCCGGAGGTGCCTCTGGCGTTGCGGGCGGGGCTGATTGTCGGTGTGCTTGGCGGCCTGACCACCTTTTCGTCGTTTTCACTGGACAGCTTGCGGCTGCTGGAGAGCGGCCAGGGCCTGCAGGCGTGCCTGTACGCCGCGCTCAGCGTGTTCGGTGGCTTGCTGGCGACCTGGGGTGGCCTGTCCCTGGGACGTCTTTGAGCAAGAAAATGCGCCCTTGAGCCCTCTGCCCTGAAAAAGGCCTTCGGCTAGCGGATTTACTCGTCGTAAACTCCGCTTCCTTGTTTCTGTGTTTATCGAACGGTGGGTTTTTTGCGTCCCTCCAGGGAGGCCACTGCCCGACCCGCGCTCGATACCTTCATTTAACCCGTTGTACAAAGACGAGAACCTCCATGCTTGACTCCAAATTGGTACGCACCCAGCTTCAGGACGTGGCGCAGCGCCTGGCCTCCCGCGGTTTTCAGCTGGACGTGGTGCGCATCGAGGCGCTGGAAGCCCAGCGCAAGGTGGTGCAAACCCGTACCGAGCTGCTGCAGGCCGAGCGTAATGCGCGTTCCAAGTCCATTGGCCAGGCCAAGGCGCGTGGCGAAGACACTGCGCCGCTGATGGCCGATGTGGAGCGTATGGCCGACGAGTTGGCCGCCGGCAAGCTGGAGCTGGACCGGATCCAGGGCGAGTTGGACGATATCCTGCTGCGCATCCCCAACCTGCCGGACCCGTCCGTGCCGGTGGGCGCCGATGAGGAGGGCAACGTCGAGGTACGCCGCTGGGGTACGCCCAAGGCGTTCGATTTCGCCATCCAGGACCATGTCAGCCTGGGCGAGCAGCATGGCTGGCTGGACTTCGAGCGCGCCGCGCGCATGTCCGGGGCCCGTTTCGCCGTGTTGCGTGGCCCGATTGCCCGGCTGCACCGCGCCCTGGCGCAATTTATGATCAACCTGCACACCGACGAGCATGGCTATGAGGAGGCCTACACCCCTTATCTGGTCCAGGCCTCGGCCTTGCAGGGCACCGGTCAACTGCCCAAGTTCGAGGAAGACCTGTTCAAGATCGGCCGCGAGGGTGAGAGCGACCTGTACCTGATCCCGACCGCCGAGGTGTCGCTGACCAATATCGTCAGCGGCGAGATCCTCGAGGCCAAGCAACTGCCGCTGAAACTGGTGGCGCATACCCCCTGTTTCCGCAGTGAAGCCGGCGCTTCCGGCCGCGATACCCGCGGCATGATCCGCCAGCACCAGTTCGACAAGGTGGAAATGGTGCAGGTGGTCGAGCCCGGCAAGTCCGCCGAGGCCCTGGAAAGCCTGACCGGCAATGCCGAGAAGGTCTTGCAGCTGCTCGAGTTGCCGTACCGGGTACTGGCGCTGTGCACCGGCGACATGGGGTTTGGCGCGGTCAAAACCTATGACCTGGAAGTCTGGGTGCCGAGCCAGGACAAGTACCGGGAGATCTCTTCATGCTCCAACTGCGGCGATTTCCAGGCGCGGCGCATGCAGGCGCGCTGGCGCAACCCGGAAACCGGCAAACCCGAGCTGGTGCATACCCTCAACGGCTCCGGCCTGGCGGTGGGCCGCACCTTGGTCGCGGTGTTGGAGAACTACCAGCAAGCCGATGGCTCGATCCGCGTGCCTGAGGTGCTCAAGCCCTATATGGGCGGCCTCGAGGTCATCGGCTAAGCGCCTCTGGACCCTTGTCGCGGGTTGCTCGCAACCCGCCGGCGGCTGAACCGGCCGCGCAGCGTGGGGCGGCCAGCGCGCCGCCCCTTTGCTTACATCTGATCGAGAGTGTGCGCCATGGACTTCCTTCCCCTGTTTCACAAACTGCAGGACCGCCGGGTGCTGGTCGTCGGCGGTGGTGAGGTGGCGTTGCGCAAGGCGCGGCTGTTGGTGGATGCCGGGGCGACCTTGCGCGTGGTGGCGCCCGAGGTGCGTGACGAGCTGCGCGAACTGGCCGGTGCTTGCGCTGAGGTCCTGGTGCGCGGCTATCAATCGGCGGACCTGGATGGCGTGGCCCTGGTGATCGCCGCCACCGATGACGAACCGCTGAACGCGCAGATTTCCAGCCAGGCCCAGGCCCGCGGCATTCCGGTCAACGTGGTGGATGCGCCGGCGCTGTGCAGCGTTATTTTCCCGGCCATCGTCGATCGTTCGCCGCTGATCGTCGCCGTCACCAGCGGCGGCGACGCGCCGGTGCTGGCGCGCCTGATTCGCGCCAAGATCGAGACCTGGATCCCCTCCACCTACGGTCAACTGGCCGGCCTGGCGAAGAAATTCCGCGCCCAGGTGCGTGCCCTGTTTCCCGATGTGCAGCAGCGTCGGGTGTTCTGGGAGGATGTATTCCAGGGTCAGATCGCCGAAAGCGTGTTCGCCGGCAAGCTGGGGGAGGGTGAGCGCCAGTTGCAGGCGAAGATCGCCGGGGTCGCGCCCCGGGCGTTGGGCGAGGTCTATCTGGTGGGCGCCGGTCCGGGTGATCCGGACCTGTTGACCTTCCGTGCCCTGCGCCTGATGCAGCAGGCCGATGTGGTGCTCTACGACCGTCTGGTCGCCCCGGCGATCATCGACCTGTGCCGCCGTGATGCCGAGCGCATTTACGTCGGCAAGCAGCGCGCCGAGCATGCCGTGCCCCAGGAGCAGCTCAACCAGCAACTGGTCACCTTGGCCAAGCAAGGTAAACGAGTACTGCGCCTGAAGGGCGGCGATCCTTTTATCTTCGGCCGTGGTGGCGAGGAAATCGAGGAGCTGGCAGCCCACGGTATTCCCTTCCAGGTGGTACCGGGTATCACCGCCGCCAGCGGGTGCGCGGCCTATGCCGGCATTCCCCTGACCCACCGCGATTATGCCCAGTCGGTACTTTTTGTCACCGGGCACCTCAAGGATGGCAGTTGCGACTTGCCATGGGCGGACCTGACCGCACCCGGCCAGACCCTGGTGTTCTATATGGGGCTGATCGGCTTACCGCTGATCTGCCAGCAACTGGTGGCGCACGGGCGCGCCGCCGACACACCGGCCGCCTTGATCCAGCAGGGCACCACGGCCAATCAGCGGGTCTTCACCGGGACCCTGGCCAATCTGCCTCAATTGGTGGCCGAGCATGAAGTGCATGCACCGACCCTGGTGATAGTCGGCGAGGTGGTCAAACTGCGCGAGAAACTGGCCTGGTTCGAAGGCGCGCAGCAGGGCTGAGCGATAGGTGCCCTGCCGCCGATCAAAATGCCGTCATTCCCGCGCAGGCGGGAATCCAGTGACGGCGAGGGTCTTTCCCTGAGTGCTGTTGCTCGTGCCCCATGCTCCACCTGCCCATGCCGCATAACACCCTCAACGCTCAAGAAAATCCTATAACGGCCGTTGCCAGACGCTCCGGCCCGGCAGGCGCTCGCGGTCGTGGGCGGCCTCCAGCTGCTGGGCCGGCCCCATGGGCACGATCCCGGTTGGGTTGATGGTGCGGTGGCTGGCGTAGTAGTGGTGTTTGATATGCTCGAAATCGACGGTCTGCGCCACGCCCGGCCACTGGTACAGCTCGCGCAACCAGTTGGACAGGTTCGGGTAATCGGCGATGCGCCGCAGGTTGCACTTGAAATGGCCGTGGTACACCGCGTCGAAGCGGATGAGTGTGGTGAACAGCCGCCAGTCGGCTTCGGTCAGGTAGTCGCCGGCCAGGTAGCGGCGCCGGTCCAGCAGGGAATCCAGGGCTTCCAGCTCCTCGAACAGCGCGGTAAAGGCTTCGCCATAGGCCGTCTGGGTGGTGGCGAAGCCGGCCCGGTACACACCATTGTTTACCGCCGGATAGATCCGGGCGTTGAGTGCGTCGATCTCGCCGCGCAGTGGTTCGGGGTAAAAGTCCAGACGGTTGCCGGTCAGTTCGTCAAATGCCGTATTGAACATGCGGATGATCTCCGCCGACTCGTTGTTGACGATACGTTCCTGTGTCTTGTCCCACAGCAGCGGAACGGTGACACGGCCGCTGTAGTGGGGGTCGTCACGAGTGTAGCGCTGATGCAGGTAGGCCAGGCCATCCAAACGGTCGCCGCTGGCGCCGTGCGCCGGGTCAAAGGTCCAGCCTTGTCCGCCCATCAGCCAACTGACCACCGAAACGTCGATCAGCGACTCCAGGTCCTTGAGTTGGCGCAGGATCAGGGTGCGGTGGGCCCAGGGGCAGGCGAGGGACACGTACAGGTGGTAACGGCCGGCTTGCGCCGCGTAAGCGGTTAGCTGGCCGGGCGGGGCGCTGCCGTCGGCGCTGATCCAGTCACGGCGCTGGGCGTTCTCGCGCTCAAAGCGTCCGTCCTTGGCGGTGTCGTACCACTGGTCCCGCCACTGTCCCTCGACTAACAACCCCATGTCCGGCTCCTGGTTGTACCTGACCCGCAGTGGTCAGGCATTCAGTCTACGGAGATGGATTCGAACGAAGAGCGCAAAGTTCAGGAGTGTATTATCGGCTAAATCGATTTGTTGCGGGCTAGCCAATAACCCTGTGCCTGCTCGAAGGCGGCCTCACGCATCACCCCCAGGCCGCGCAGCGCCAGTGCCACGGTGGCCTGGACGGCCAGCTCGCCGTAGGCATCCGCGACCTCGCCCCGCCAGAAGGCGAGCAGGTGATCGGGCTCCAGGCGCTCGGGTTTGACGTGGCGCTGGGCGGCCAGGGCCGGCCATTGCTCGTCCCAGGCAAGCCCGTTGGCAGTTCCGTAAAGGTGGCCGGCGACATCCGGGTTGACTTCGATTTCCCCGCCGTCGCCCTTGATCACGATCGAGCTGTCGCCCAACAGGCGGCTGGCTTCGCGGTGGGGCTCCTGGTAACCGGGATGGAAGATGCTTTGCAATCCGCAGCGGGCGCCCAGGGGATTGAGCACACGGGTCAGCGAGTGGATTGGCGAGCGCAGGCCCAGGGTGTTGCGCAGTTCGATCATCCGCTGCAAGCCGGGCATCCAGTCGTTCAGCGGCATAAAGGCCAGGCAGCGCTGGTCGAGGCTGTGCGCCACCGCCGACCAGTCGCGACACAGCGGAATGTCCAGCTGCTGCAGCAGCTGTTCGCTGTACAGGCGGCCGGCGGTGTGGGCGCCGGCCCCGTGCATAAAGATCCGCACGCCGTTGTCCCCCAGGCACTTGGCGGCCAACAGGTACCAGGGCAGGTGGCGCTTCTTGCCGGCGTAGCTGGGCCAGTCGATATCGACCGCGATCGGCGGAGCGGTGATCCGCGTGCGTACCGCCTGGGTAAAGCCCGCCAACTCCTCGGGGCTTTCTTCCTTGTAGCGCATCAACATCAGGAAGGCGCCGAGCTGGGTGTCTTCCACTTGGCCGTCGAGCAGCATGCCCATGGCATCCCGCGCTTCGTCCTGGGTCAGGTTGCGCGCGCCGCGTTTGCCCTTGCCGAGGATGCGGACATAGGGGGCAAAGGGGTGTTCGGCGGGTGTGCTCAGGTTCAGCGGATTCATAGGCAATTGGTCGGTTTTGGCAGGCCCGCCAGCTTGGCGGCCAGTTTGGCGGGAGTGCCCTTGAACAGGCGGTTGAGGTGCAGGCTGGTGCCTTTGTCCGGGCCGAGTTTCAGGGCGGTGTACTTGACCAGCGGACGGCTGGCGGGGGACAGCTGGAATTCGCGGTAGAACTCGCGTAGCAGGTCCAGCACTTCCCAGTGCTCGGGGCTCAGCACCAGGCCCTCGCGCGCCGCCAAGGCCTCGGCCACCGCTGGCGACCAGCAGTGCAGGTCGAGCAGGAAACCGTCCTTATCCAGCGCGATGGCCTGATGGTCGAGCTGAAGGCTGTTCATAACCAGCTGTTGACCTTGGCGTAACGGCTGCAGCAGTCGACGAACCCGGGGTAATCCAGCACCCGCACCCGCGGTGGAGCCGCCAGGGCGCGGGCCAGCAGGTCCTCCTCCAAGGCCAGCAGCGCGACGCCCTCTGGCAAGGCCAGCAGGCGTTGTGCTGGAACGGTGCCAGGCTGCAGGGCATAGACCGCGTCGCCACTGAGCAGCAAGGCGTCGTCCGTGCCCAGCAGGCGCAGGCAGCTGTCCAGGCGGGTATCGCCGAAAGGGGAGTGGGACAGCAGGTGCAAGGTGGCCATTAGAGGGTGATTACCTGTTCATAGTGATCGACCAACGCGCGCAGCTGGTCGTCGTCCAAAACGCTTACCGGCAGGCCAAGCGCTGTTTGCCCCAGGCCGCGCACGGCCAGGCTGTGCCGGCAGGCATACAGCGATTCGACCCCGAACAGCGGCAAGGCCTGCAAGTTGGCGCCCAGGTCCTTTTGCTCGAGGGTTGCCGGGCGTTGGGCCTGGGTCAGCTGGAACACCCCGTCATCGAGAAACAGCAGGCCGATCGGCAAATCGAAAGCGCCTCCGGCCAGGGCGATATCCAGGGCTTCACGGGCGCCGGGGCCGGCCCAGGGCGCCTGTCGGCTGATGATCAGCAAGGATTTGACCGGGTTCATCTCAAGGGCCTCCAAAACAGACCAGGCGGTCCGCCAGTTGCGCGGCCTCGTGCAACTGGCCCAGGCCGGACAGTTCCCAGCCGCTACCGAGATTGGCGGCCGGCCGCTGGTAACGCTGGGCTTCCTCGACGTTCAGCACCCCGCGGCGCAGGGCGGCGGCGATGCACACCACGCCGTCCAGACCCTTTGCCTGAACCCAGCTGTGCCACTGGGCGGCGATATCCACCTCGTCCTGGGCCACCACCGTATTGGCCGAGGCGCTGTGCACGCCGTCCTGGTAGAAAAACAGGCGGACGATCTGGTGACCGCCGTCGACCACGGCCTGGGCGAAACGCAAGGCGCGGCGCGAGGCGGGGGCATGGGCGGGCGCGAAAACGGCGATGGCGAATTTCATGGCGATATCGATCCGGGAAACTGCCGCCATGATAAGGCCTGAGCCAGGCGGATGCGTACCACGGGCATGAAAAAGCCCGCCTAGGCGGGCTTTTTCAGCGCTGATGAATCAGTCGTTGCTGCTCATGATGCCCATGATCTGCAGCAAGCTGACGAACAGGTTATAGATCGATACATACAGGCTGATGGTGGCCATGATGTAGTTTCGCTCACCGCCGTTCACGATGGCGCTGGTCTGGAACAGGATGCAGGCCGAGGCGAAGATCACGAAACCGATGCTGATCGCCAGTTGCAGGCCGCTGATGTTGAAGAAATAGCCCACCAGCATGGCGCCAAACAGGACAAACAGGCCGGCGACGATAAAGCCGCTGAGGAAGCTCATGTCCTTGCGGGTGGTCAGCACGTAGGCCGACAGGCCGCTGAACACCAGGGCAGTCATGATAAAGGCCGAGGCGACCACTTGACCGCCGTTGGGCATGCTCAGGTAGTGGCTCAGGATCGGGCCCAGGGTGAAGCCCATAAAGCCGGTCAGCGCAAAAGTCGATACCAGGCCCCAGGCCGAGTTGCGCAATTTCACGGTGACGAAGAACAGGCCGTAGAAGCCGATCAACACCATAAAGAAGCCCAGTCGTGGCGCATTCATTTGCTGGGCCAGGAAAGCCACCAGGCCGCTGAAGGCCAGGGTGAGGGCCAGCAAGCCGTAGGTATTGCGCAGCATGGCGCTGACTTCCAGCTCCTGCGTCTTGCCTAGATTGATGGCGTAGTTCTGTTCGTTCATGGCGACACTCCTAACAATAAGGTCCGTGACCCGGGTCAGTGGCGATCATAACAGAGGTCTGGCGGCTGCCAAGCGCGAGAGTTTGACAGCGTGTTACGTTCGGGTATTATTGCCGCCCGCAGGATCTGCGGAGGTGTGGCCGAGTGGTTTAAGGCAACGGTCTTGAAAACCGTCGACTGTAACAGGTCCGTGAGTTCGAATCCCACCGCCTCCGCCATACGCATCACCCGAAAGCCCCGCACTGCGGGGCTTTCGCGTTTCTGGGGGTGGTCAAACTCCATTTATCCTTGCCCGCGAGCACAGCCGTCAGCGGCGTCCTGGCAGCTTGAAACGCATCGGGCCGGAAACCTACGAGGCCCGATCCAGCGCTTAACCCCCCGCTCACGATTGCTGGACCAGATCGTGTCAAACCCAGGCTTCTGAGCCGCCACGGGTTTATGGGGGCAAGGTCAGATCAGGGCTGGAAGGTTCGGGCAGAAACCATACTCACCCTGACCTGTCCAGGGTCGCTTCCTGGGCATATCCTAGTTACCGCTTTAGATTTTGCTCATCGCCTTTGAAACCACGATGTAGATTGCCATCGCACTTGAACAGGAGTCGTGACTTGTTTGGTCCTTTCAAACAAAAGAAGAAAGCCGGCATCGGAGCTGTAACAGCTGCCCATGAAAACTCTCAAGCAGGCGCCGACCTGATTGGTTTTCAGACTGAGTCCGGTGAACAGTTGCAGGATTTTCGTGAGCAGCTCTTCGACGAGTTATTTGGCGATTGTGATTCTGTCAGTCACGAAATATCGCCATTGTCTCCTCATATCGATGTGTTTGTTTACAAGCCTGGCTATCAAGGCCGGACTTTCTATACGCTCGTCTCCTCGGGCATGAGCGATGTGCCCATGACCCTTGCCGCCGGCATTCCCGATGACTACCAACGGGCCGAGATACTGATGTATGTCACCGAACCCAAAGAGGAGTACATCCATCTGATTCGTTATTACGCGCGGTATCCGCACCAGTACGGGAGCTATTTTGCTCAGGGCCACACCATTCCGAATGGCCAACCGGCAGAGCCTTATTTTTCACCAGGCAGCCTCGACACCGTCCTCTTTATTTCAAGCATTCTTTCGCCCGACAATGAATTTAGCGATCGCCTTTATGAAAAGTCTGGCATCCCTGTTCAGCTACTGCACCTGACACCGATCACCACTGCCGAGCTCGAGTTCAAGCTGGAGCATGGCTCAGACAGGCTTTACGATATTTTCGATGAAAACAATCATCCATTTATTCTGGATGAAACGCGGAGCTCGTATGTATAACATCGGGAGATAATGGCTGTAGCATGGAGCACTGCCTTGACACAACCTGCGAGCCCACGCGGCGGTCCGTGGGCCGCTCAGGGTTCCGTTGCATCAAGAGCCTCCCTCAGCGCAACTACCGCTTGCATAACGGCTTGTTGGAGCTGCTTTTATCTGCCCTGAGCAGTCCATTGTCACTGTATTCAAATCCGCCGCGTGAGTCCTGAAGCCCGTTTCGTAGGATGGGTTGAGCGCAGCGATACCCATGCCGATTCGTCGTCGCCTTAGTACCTGGCCCCCTACACGATCCACGAAACGCAGCTCCCGCGTCGGCGGAGTTGACGCACGTTAAGGAGCCTCCGTACGAACCTGGTTACACTCTGTCGACATGCTCAGGGTGGCAGGGACCGGATGTTCGAATCCATCGACTGGGACGGCGCACTGCTCGATCGCCCTGTTTATGGCGTCTTCAGCGGAGGTGGCTTTCCCGATAGCAGCACCTTTCACCACCGGGTCGGCTCGCTGGATCTGCTGCGGGCCCTGCGCGGCAGTCGGCAGGCGAAACGGCCGCTGGCGTTGACGGTGCGCCTGCCTTCCAGGCACGCGCTTTACCCCGGCTGGCGGCGTGCGTCGGCCGACCCCATCGGTGATTACCTGGACTGTTTGAGGCGAGAAATCGACTTGATCGGTTGCCACCTGCGACAGCAGCAAGTCACCCGGTTTCACCTGGCTGGCGGTAGCCTGCTGGGCGCCGACGCGATGCGGAGATTGCTGGCCCATGTGCGCACGCGCTTGCGCTTGCTGGATAACGATGCCGGCGATTACAGCATCGGGCTCGAGCAGACGCGTACGGACTGGGCCACCATGGGCTTAGTACGGGAATTGGGCTTCAACCACGTCCGCCTGTGCGTGGCGGACGCCGAGACCAGCACCTTTGGGCCGGAGGCGCTGCGAGATCCGCGACACATCTGCTCGCTGATCGATGCCGCGCGCACCCTGCGCTTTCGCTCGCTGACCATCGAACTGGGTTACGGCCGCGCCTGGCAAACCCGGGAGAGCTTTGTGCGCAAGGTGGCCGCCATAATCGAATTGCTGCCCAGCCGGATCTGGTTGTTCGACTATGCCGAGCCCTTGCAGCGCATGGGGTCGCCGGGGCGTCTGTCCCTGCGTGGACTGTCCAGCCTCGAGGACAAGCGGATGATGCGGCGCCACTGCGTGGAGCAGCTGAGCCTCGCCAATTACCGTTACATCGGCATGGGGCTCTTTGCGTTGCCCGAAGACGAGTTGGTGATTGCTCAGGAGAGCGGCCAATTGCGGCGCACCTGCGAGGGGTACAGCCACCAGCGCTGTTCAGATCAGATTGGTCTCGGTGTCTCGGCGATCAGCCAGGTGGGCGACCTTTATGCGCAGAACAGTCGCAGTCTGGCGCATTACCAAAGCCAATTGCAGCTGGGCCAGTTGGCGACCCGTCGCGGCTTGCGGTGCGGCCAGGACGATCATCTGCGCCGCACACTGGTCGACAGCCTTGTCTGTCACCTGTGCTTGGACATCGGCAGCCTCGAACAGCAGTTCGGTGTATGCCTGCGGGAGCACTTTGCGGCCTCCTGGCCGCTGCTGGAACAAATGAGCCGCGATGGTTTGCTGACCCTGAACCGCCAGCGCATCCAGGTTTCTCCTCTCGGCCAGCTGCTGATGGGGTCGGTGTGCCAGGCGTTCGAGCGTCCTGGCGCGGCCCGGTTCGGCAAGGGCGTGCGGTCGTTTGCTCGCTGAGCCGGGGGGGCGCCTGTCGAACGCCTGGACAGCGGCTCAGTCGCCGGCACGGCCGTGCGCAGCGTGCCAACAGGCCCTGGCGGCATCTGTTTGCTGCCTGCTGCCTAGGAAATGCTGCGATAACGCTCGGCCACCTGGGCCTGGCGCAGGCCCCCGAGCAGGGCTTGGCGGCTGGCCTGCAGGGTTTCCCAGCGGGCAGCCTCCTGCAGCGGCGGGATGGTCACCGGCTCCCGGCGATCGAATCCGACCAAGGCGGCGTCCACCAGATCGTCGACCTCCATCACCTCGGGCAGGGTGGTGATGTCGATGCCCGCCCGCTCCCAGATCTCGGTGCGGGTGGCGGCAGGCAGCACGGCCTGGACATAGACGCCCTTGGGCATGAGCTCCAGGCTCAGTCCCTGGGAGAGAAACAGCACGAACGCCTTGGTGGCCCCATAGACGGTCATGCCCAGTTCCGGCGCCAAACCCACGACCGAGCCGATATTGACGATGGCACCGGTACCGGCGTTGGCCAGCCGCGGGGCAATCGCGCTGGCAAGGCGCACCAGCGCGGTGGTGTTGAGTGTGACCAGGCGCGTGACGCTGTCGGTGCTCTGCTCGATAAAACTGCCCGATTGGGCCGCGCCGGCATTGTTGATCAGGATGCCGATCCGGGTGTCTTCGCGCAGGCGTTTTTCCAGCCTCTCCAGATCGCCGAACTGGGTCAGGTCGGCCTGGATGACTTCGGCGCTGATGCCGTGTTCCTGCTGCAGACGCAGGGCAAGTGTGTCCAGCCGCGCCTTGTCGCGGGCCACCAGAATCAGGTCATGGCCGCGACGGGCGAAGCGCTCGGCATAGGTGGCGCCGATGCCGCTGGAGGCGCCGGTAATAAGGACGGTCGAATGGGCGATCATGGGTTGTTCTCTCTCGGAGGGAAAATAGGCCAGGAGGCGTGGTTCGCGCCACCTGATGCTCAACGACGATAGGTGACTCGTTCGCCGTCCACCTCGGTGAGATCGGCGCTGCTGTTCACGGGCAGTGACTTGGGGCGCGGATCCGCAAGGTGGAGTGAACCTATAGAATGATGATCATCATATAATTCGTCAAGCGCTTTGCTGATGTCTGACATCAAGATTCCATAGAGCGGCTGTTGGCCCTTCTTTAGAGGGCATTTAGCGCGCATACGAGGTAGTTAGCGGGTAGGTTTGGATAAAATTTAATCACTCCGACCCTGAGTGATCCCCACATATTTAGCCCACCACTCGGCTTTGTTGCTGCGTTTCGTAGCGCAGTCGGCGCTCCAGGTCTTCCAGGACGTTCCCACTGAGGGAGGTGGCGTGTTTTCGGCCGTATTCCAGG
>NZ_JBEVDL010000041.1:0-62545 GCF_040514055.1 Pseudomonas sp. | reverse complement strand
TGCGCGGCAGGCATGGGGCGCATCTGATCCTTCTATGGAGGCTGAAACAAGCGGGCCAGAGCGCTGGCGAGGGGGCATGGAAGCGCCCAACGGAAGGAATTCCTTACAGAATCCAGGAAGTGTCAATTGCGCTGGATGAATCGGGGAATTTCGTAAGTTTTTCTTTACAGGCCGTAACGCAGGTTTTCCATTCCGGAACTGGGTGGAATGGCCGAAGACGCCATCGCGAGCAAGCTTGGCTCCCACAGGGTGAATGGGCGCAAGCACTCTCTGGGACATCTTGAATGAATGTGGGAGTGGGCTTGCTCGCGAAGAGGCCCTTGAATTCACCACATCATTAAAGGCGGCAAAAAAAAACGCCAACCCGAAGGTTGGCGTTTTTCATGTGCCGCTTACCGATTACTCAGGCTTGCGACGACCGAAGCCCGGACGCTGGCCCGAACCGGCCGGTGCACCACGACGCTTGCCCGATGGCGCGTCCTTGTCGACCAGAACGATGCCTGGACGTTTTTTCGGTGCAGGTTTGGCCGGACGCTTGGTATCGGACGGACGATCCGCCACTGGCGTACCACGACCCGATTCACCACGACCAGCAGGTGCGCCGCGATCGCTGCGACCGCCTGTTGGCGCGCCACGGCCTTCGCCACGTTCAGTGCGACCGTTGGCCGGACGCGGAGTGCGTGGACCGCGCTCGCCATCGGCACGAGGTGCTGCCGGCTTGCGGGCAGGACGTTCGCCTTCGATATGCGGCTCACGGGCTGGACGAGGACCGGCAGCCGGTGCGCCTGCCGCAGGACGCAGTGTGCGTACGCGCTCGGTAGTGCCCATCGGACGGGACGATTTACGCTGCATGCGCTCGAGCTTGTCTTTGCTCTTGGCGTTCATCTGCGGCATGGCCACCGGGGTCAAGCCCACTTCAGCACTCAGAATGTCGACTTCGTACTGGCTCATTTCGCGCCAGCGGCCCATCGGCAGGTCGGAGTTGAGGAACACCGGACCGAAACGCACGCGCTTCAGGCGGCTGACCACCAGGCCCTGGGATTCCCACAGACGACGAACTTCGCGGTTACGACCTTCCATCACCACGCAGTGGTACCAGTGGTTGAAGCCTTCGCCTCCTGGTGCCTGCTTGATGTCGGTGAACTTGGCCGGACCGTCTTCTAGAACGACGCCCGCTTTCAAACGCTCGATCATTTCGTCATCGACTTCGCCACGCACACGGACTGCGTATTCACGGTCCATTTCGTAGGACGGGTGCATCAGGCGGTTGGCCAGTTCACCGTCGGTGGTGAACATCAGCAGACCGGTGGTGTTGATGTCCAGACGACCGATGTTGATCCAGCGGCCTTCTTTCGGCTTTGGCATCTTGTCGAACACGGTCGGACGACCTTCCGGGTCGACACGGGTGCAGATCTCGCCATCGGGCTTGTTGTAGATCAACACCCGACGGACGGTTTCGGCTTCTTCTTCGCGCTTGAGCAGGCGACCGTCGACGGCGATCGCGTCATGCAGGTCGACGCGCTGGCCGAGGGTGGCCACGCTGCCGTTGACCTTGACCCGGCCTTCGCTGATCCAACTTTCGACATCACGGCGCGAGCCCAGGCCGATGCGGGCCAGGACTTTCTGCAGCTTTTCGCCGTGGGTAATATGGGTGTCTTTATCGTGCTCGGTCATCTGGGCACCTCCCGGTGTGGCAGTTCCGATGGAATGGGCGCGCATGATACGCGGATACGTCGCCTGGCGCACGCGCCACGCGTGGCGTTGAGCCTAGACCACAACCGGCCGGGTGGCACCCGCGGCGACCATCCCCAGGGCATAAAAAAGCCCGGACCGGCAGCAAGACCGGACCGAGCAAAAGGGTTGCCAGGCGCCGTTCAGTCCAGCAGGGTCAGCGCCTCGGCGCTGACGCGCGTGACCCGGGCCCAGTCGCCAGCGGCGATCCAGCCGGCCTCGAGCATCCAGCTGCCACCCACGCACATCACGTTAGGCACTTGCATGTAACGGCGCAGGTTGTCCGGATTGACACCACCGGTCGGGCAGAACCGCACGCCGGGGAAAGGCCCACCCAGGGCCTTGAGCGCCGCGGCGCCACCACAGACCTCGGCGGGGAACAACTTGAAACGCCGATAGCCCAGGGCGTAGCCGAGCATGATTTCCGAGGCGCTGCTGATCCCCGGCAACAGCGGCAAGGCGCTCTCGACCCCGGCCTGCAACAGCTCCGCGGTCCCCCCCGGGCTGACCAGGAACTGCGCGCCCGCCGCCTCGGCCTCGGCCAGCATGGCCGGGTCGAGCACGGTGCCGGCGCCGATGCACAGCGCGGGGCGGGCTTCGCGCAGCAGGCGGATGGCCGTCAGCCCCAGCGCCGAGCGCAGGGTGACTTCCAGCGTGGTCAGGCCACCGGCGGCCAGCGCATCGGCCAGCGGCAGGATCTCTTCCTCACGGTTGATGGTGATGACCGGCAGGATGCGCGCGCGCCCGCAGAAATCGTCGATCAGGCCGATCTTCTCGGCCATGCTGGGTTTGCTCGGGGTTGCGCTCATCGCGACCACTCCTCTTAGGGGCACCAATAAATCTGCAGGGGCGCGCGCAGCAGCGCGCGGATCGGCATGGCCTGGGGGTCCGCGCCGGCCAGGGCCTGGGCCAGGGCCTGTTGTTTGCTGGCGCCCTGCAGCGCCAGAAAGGCATGACGCGCCGAGGCCAGCAACGGCAGGGTCATGCTCAGACGCTGGTGCGGCACGCTTGGCGCCAACATCGCCACGCAGCGGCGTGGACAATCCGGCCGCAGCGCCAGCGGCAGGTTCGGACTGTGGGGAAACAGCGAGGCGGTGTGCCCGTCATCCCCCATGCCCAGCACCAGCACATCGATCGGAGTCGGCAGGTCGGCCAGCAATTGGTCGGCCAGCGCAGCGGCCTCCTCGAGGCTGTCGGTGTTGCGGTACAGGCCCAGAAAGCGCGCCCGGGCCGCTTCGCCTCGCAGCAGATGGCGGCGCACCAGGCCAGCATTGCTGTCCGGGTGTTCGACCGGCACCCAGCGCTCATCCGCCAGGCTGACCAGCACCCGTGGCCATTCCAGCGACTGGCTGGACAAGGCTTCGAAAAACGCGATGGGGCTGCGTCCGCCGGACACCACCAGGGTGGCGCTGCCGCGCTGCTCCAGGGCCGCGCGCAATGCCGTCGCGACTGCTTCGGCCAGGGACTGGGCCAGCGCCCGCGGGGTGTCCCAGTCGTGGGCGGACACGCCGGCCGGCAGTGACAACTCAGAGATCGCCATACCAGGACCTCCCGTCACGGGTGATCAGCGCCATCGAGGCCATCGGCCCCCAGGAGCCGGCGGTGTAGGGTTTCGGCGAATCGCCCAACTGGGTCCAGCCGGCGATCAGCTGGTCGCACCAGAGCCAGGCGTGTTCGACTTCGTCCTTGCGCACAAAGAGGTACTGGTTGCCCTGCATCACTTCCAGCACCAGGCGCTCGTAGGCATCGGGGATACGCGTGCTTTTATAGGTTTCGGAAAAATTCAGCTGCAACGGGCCACTGCGCAGATGCATGCCCTTGTCGAGGCCCTGGTCCTTGGTCATCACCTGCAAGGAAATCCCTTCGTCCGGCTGCAGGCGGATGATCAGCCGGTTGCTGACCAACGGCCGCTGCTCGGGGGCGAAGATATAGTGCGACGACTCCTTGAAATGGATAACGATCTGCGACAATTTCTGCGGCATGCGTTTGCCGGTGCGCAGGTAAAACGGCACACCGGACCAGCGCCAGTTGCGGATATCGGCCCGCAGCGCGACGAAGGTCTCGGTGTCGCTGTGGGGATTGGCGTTTTCCTCTTCCAAATAACCCGGGACCGGCTTGCCGTCGCTGCTCCCGGTGGCGTACTGGCCGCGCACCACCTGGCGGCCGAACTGCTCGGCGGTGATCGGCGCCAGGGCCTTGAGCACCTTGACCTTCTCGTCGCGGATGCTGTCGGCCGACAGGTCGCTGGGCGGGTCCATGGCGATCAGACACAGCAACTGCAACAGGTGGTTCTGGATCATGTCGCGCAACTGGCCGGCCTGGTCGAAATAGCCCCAGCGGCCCTCGATGCCCACCTTTTCCGCCACGGTAATTTCCACGTGGGAGATATGGTGCTGGTTCCACTGGGTTTCGAACAGGCTGTTGGCGAAACGCAGGGCGATCAGGTTTTGCACCGTCTCCTTGCCCAGGTAATGGTCGATGCGGTAGATGCGGCTTTCCGGAAAATACCGCGCCACCGCCTCGTTGACCTCCCG
This sequence comes from Pseudomonas sp., assembly GCF_040514055.1. Classification (GTDB taxonomy): domain Bacteria; phylum Pseudomonadota; class Gammaproteobacteria; order Pseudomonadales; family Pseudomonadaceae; genus Aquipseudomonas. Next base: position 58,280 of record NZ_JBEVDL010000041.1, on the reverse strand, counting down.
CGACGACGCCAGGTCATGGCCGATGGGTTTTTCCAGCACCACCCGGCTCTGTTCGGCCAGGCCAACCGCCGCGAGGTTCTCGCAGATGGCGCCGTAGACCGAGGCGGGCGTGGCGAAGTAGGCGATCAAGGGGTCGGTGCCAGCCACTTGCTCGGCCAGCGGCGCGTAATCGCCGGCGGTGAAAAAATCCATGCTCAGGTAACTCAGGCGCGCCCGGAAGCGCTGCAGCACGGTCGGCTCGATGTCCGCCGCCGGCACATAACGCAGCAGCGTGGCCTCGATGGTCGCCAGGTGCGTGCCGGCCTCGCCCTTCTCTCGGGCCAGGGCCACGATGCGGGTACTGGCGTGCAGCAGGCCGGCGCGGTCGAGCTGGTAAAGCGCCGGGAACAGCTTGCGCAGCGCCAGGTCACCGAGGGCGCCGAACAACACAAAGGTACAGGGTTTGACCGTAATGACAGGCATAATATTCGTTCTATTAACAATTAGTGATAGAAATACACCGAAAAACAGCTTCAATCAACTGATTATGTAGTAACTAAACAACATATTTTTGCAAAGCCACGGCACTGGCGAAGCCCCAGGCCCATCAGTAGGATAGGCCACCGATTGCCCGCCCCGCCTAAGGAACCCATATGGACCGCGTGCGAAACCTTCTCGAGCAGATTCAGGGCCGTGTCGAAGAGCTGAATAAAGCCGAGCGCAAAGTGGCCGAGGCGATCCTGCGCAACCCCCAGCAGGCGACCCGTTTCAGCATCGCCACCCTGGCCCAGGCGGCCCAGGTCAGCGAGCCGACCGTCAACCGTTTCTGCCGCTCCTTTGGCGTCAATGGCTACCCCGAGCTGAAGATGCAGCTGGCCCAGAGCCTGGCCAGCGGCGCGGCCTATGTCAGCCGCGCGGTGGAGGCCGACGACGGACCGGAGGCCTACACCCAGAAAATTTTCGGCAGTGCCATCGCCTCCTTGGACAGCGCCTGCAAACTGCTGGATCCGCAACTGATCAGCCGCGCGGTGGACCTGCTGATTCAGGCCCGCCAGATCCATTTCTTCGGCCTGGGCGCCTCGGCCTCGGTGGCCCTGGACGCCCAGCATAAATTCTTTCGCTTCAACCTGGCGGTCTCCGCCCACGCCGACGTGCTGATGCAGCGCATGCTGGCGTCGGTGGCGCACACCGGCGAGCTGTTCGTGATCATTTCCTACACCGGCCGCACCCGCGAGCTGGTGGATGTGGCGCGCATCGCTCGGGACAACGGCGCCTCCGTACTGGGGCTGACCGCGGCGGGCTCGCCGCTGGCCAAACTCTGCACCCTGAGCCTGGACATTCCGCTGCCCGAGGACACCGACATCTACATGCCGATGACCTCGCGCATCATCCAGCTCACCGTGCTCGACGTACTGGCCACCGGGGTGACCCTGCGCCGCGGGGTGGACTTCCAGCCGCACCTGCGCAAGATCAAGGAAAGCCTGGTGGACAGCCGTTACCCGATGGACGAGCCGGACTGACGCCAGGACATCCCGTCCCTGGCCGCGGACAAGGCTACTTCCACCAGTACTCGACCTGCACACCGAAGTTGGAGCCATGCCGGCTGGTTTCGAACGCCCCGGTGTCGGACAGCGCCGAACCGGCGTCCAGCAGGTTGGCCGCATCCTGCGCCGCCTGGTTCCAGTTGGCATAGGTGTAGTACAGCCGCACTTCCGGGCGGGTCCAGAAGCCCGGACCGGCCGGCGACCAGGTCGGCGCCACGGTGAACTTGGACAAACGGCGGGTACCGCCGGAGGCCTGCACCTGGTCATAGCCCAGTTCGGTGACCAGCTTGATCTGGTCGGTGAAGGCGTAGGTCGGACGCACGCCCAGGGACAGCCAGTTCTGGTCGGAGGCATTATCACGCACGTCTTTCTGGTACACCGCCTCGACCTGGCCGCCGAACTGGGGAGTCACCTGCCAATCGAAGAACTCCACCAGGCGGTAGCTCTTGGCGCTGTCGTCCAGGCCGACGTCGCCGGTGTAACCCAGGCCCGTGCCCGGTCCCTGGCCATACTGCACGGCGAGCTTGTTGGTGCCGCCGAGGAACTCGTCCTGCACATGCTGCAACGTCACCGCCCAACCGCTGTTGGCATCCTCGACGCTGCTGGGCTTGTCGATAAAACTCAGGCCCAGCTCCAGCTCGCCGCCCGGGTTGGTCTTGAAGCCGCCGATGTTGAAGTCGTGGCGGTTGATATATTCCTTCTGGAACACGCTGTCCTTGCGCGAGAAGGCGTAGCTGTACTTGAGGTCACCGATCAGCACATCCTCGAAGCCGGCGCCGGTGGCGCTCTGGTTCCAGTAGTAGAAGTCGGAGATATGGATGTCGTTCCGTTTGTAGAAACGCCGACCGGCCCAGAAGGAGCCGCCGTTGAGCGCCGGCATATTGCTCCACTCACCGTACATCTGGGCCATGCGCGCATTGCCGAAATCGCCGGTGAACTTGGGCGTATGGTCGTATTCGTTAAACAACGCGACCATGCCCTCGACGCTCAGGACCGAGCCGTCGTCCAGGGTCGCCAGGTCCTGACGCAGGTCCAACTCGCCGTACTGCTCGCACTCGTTGCCCAGGCGGTACTTCGATTGCGCGCCCGGCAATTTGAAACAGGCCTGGGAGCCACCGTCGACGGAGCCGCCAACGCCGCTGCGCACGTAGCCGCTGAACTCCAGCGCATGCACCGGCAGCGCCAGGCTGCCGAGGGTCAGGGCCAAACCGAGTTTGTTCTTCATATCCACTCCTGTTGTTTTTTTATTGTTGTAACGGGATCGCGCCTGCTGCCGAACTGAGCGTCCTTGCCGGGGTGCGCGACGCGCTAACGGCAGTCATCGCGCCCCCCTCCCCTGGATACCGCGCCTGCTCCCCAGGGGCCTCACCGCGCCGCGCCAATGGCGCGACGCCCTTGCTTATCGCCCCTTGAGCTGGGTCACTTTGGCACCGCGCTCCTGGCTCGCCGGCGCCGCCAGGCGCCCCAGGCGCTCGCCGCTGTGCGCATCGAACAGCAGCACCCGGCTCGGCTCGAACTGCAGCGCCAGGCTCTCGCCCACCCGTGGTGCGGCATCCGGCGCCAGACGGCAACAGACCTTGGTCTGGTTCAGCTCGACGAACACCAGGGTGTCCGGACCGGTCGGCTCGGTGACCTGCACCTCGGCACGGATGCTCGGCAGCGCCTCGCCCTGGGCCAGCAGGATCTGTTCGGGGCGAATGCCGAGGATCACCTCGCGACCTTCGAGCTGGCCGTCGGCCAGACCCAGCGGGATCTCGCAGCGCGCCTGGCCGCTGTCCAAGACCGCCAGCAGCTGCCCCTCACGGCGCTGCAGGCGCAGCGGAATGAAGTTCATCGGCGGCGAACCGATAAAGCTGGCGACGAACAGGTTGGCCGGGTCGTTGTAGATTTCTTGCGGGGTGCCGAACTGCTGAATTACCCCGTCCTTCATCACCGCGACCTTGTCGCCCAGGGTCATGGCCTCGATCTGGTCGTGGGTGACATAGACCGTGGTGGTCTTCAGGCGCTGGTGCATCAGCTTGATTTCGGTGCGCATCTCGACCCGCAGCTTGGCGTCGAGGTTGGACAGCGGCTCGTCGAACAGGTAGATCTTCGGCCGCCGCGCCAGGGCCCGGCCCATGGCCACCCGCTGCTGCTGGCCGCCGGACAGCTGCCCGGGCTTGCGCCCCAGCAGGTGCTCGATCTGCAGCAGCTTGGCCACCCGCGCCACTTCTTCCTCGATGGCGGCCGGCGCCATCTTGCGCATCTTCAGGCCGAAGGCGATGTTGTCGCGCACCGTCATGGTCGGGTACAGCGCATAGGACTGGAACACCATGGCGATGTCGCGATCCTTGGGGCTCATGCCGCTGATGTCGGCATCGTCCACCAGGATCGCCCCACCGCTGATGTCTTCCAGACCGGCGATGCAGTTCATCAGGGTCGACTTGCCGCAACCGGACGGCCCGACCAGGATCAGGAACTCACCCGAATCGATCTTGATCTCGATGTTCTTCAGGGTGTCGGCCAGGCCGCTGCCATAGGACTTATTGACGTTACGCAGTTCGAGGGTTGCCATTTCATTTCTCCAAAATCGGTGAAGCATCGCGGCGGCCGATCGGGCGCGGCGCACTGGCGCCACCCCGTCTCAGCGGGCGCCGCCGCTCAACCCTTGACGGCGCCGGCGGTGAGGCCGCGCAGGAAGTACTTGCCGGCCAGCACATAGACCACCAGCGTGGGCAGCCCGGCGATCATCGCCGCGGCCATGTCGACGTTGTATTCCTTGGCGCCGGTGCTGGTGTTCACCAGGTTGTTCAACGCCACGGTGACCGGCTGGGTGTCGCCGCTGGCGAACACCACGCCGAACAGGAAGTCGTTCCAGATCTGGGTGAACTGCCAGATCAGGCAGACCATGACGATGGGGATCGACATGGGCAGCAGGATCCGTCCGAAGATGGTGAAAAAGCCGGCACCGTCCAGGCGCGCCGCGCGCACCAGGGCATCGGGAATGCTCACGTAGTAGTTGCGAAAGAACAGCGTGGTGAACGCCAGCCCGTAGACCACGTGCACCAGCACCAGGCCGCCGGTGGTGTTGGCCAGTCCCAACTGCCCGAGGGTGAAGGACGCCGGCAGCAGCACCACCTGGAACGGCAGGAAGCAGCCGAACAGCAGCAGGCCGAAGAACAGCTGCGAGCCGCGAAAGCGCCACATGGCCAGCACGTAGCCGTTGAGTGCGCCGAGCAGGGTCGAGATCAGCACGGCCGGCACGGTGATCTTCACCGAGTTCCAGAAGTAGCCGCCGATGCCGTCCCAGGCCTTGAGCCAACCGATGGCGCTGAACAGCTCGGGCCAGGACAGCAGATTGCCGGTGCGAATGTCCTCCGGGGTCTTGAAGCTGGTCAGCAGCATCACCACCAGCGGCACCAGGTAGACCGCACAGGCCAGCAGCAGGGTGGCGTAGATGGCCAACCGCGAGAAGGTCAGCACAGGTTTGCGCGCCGGGCTATGCATGCCGTTTGCTCCTCAGTTCGGAATACAGGTAAGGCACCAGGATCGCCAGCACCGCGCCCAGCATCAGGATCGCGCTGGCGGCGCCCAGGCCCATCTGGCCGCGGGTGAAGGTGTGGGCGTACATAAACATCGCCGGCAGGTCCGAGGCGTAGCCCGGGCCGCCGGCCGTCATCGAGGCGACCAGGTCGAAACTCTTGATGGCGATATGCGCAAGAATCATCAGCGCGCTGAAGAACACCGGCCCCAGGCTCGGCAGGACGATGCGCAGATAGATGTTCGGCAGGCTGGCGCCATCGACCTGGGCGGCGCGGATGATCGACTGGTCGACCCCGCGCAGCCCGGCCAGGAACAGCGCCATGACAAAACCGGAGGACTGCCAGACCGCGGCGATCACCAGGCAGTAGACGACCCGATCGGGGTCCACCAGCCAGTCGAAACGCAAGCCCTCCCAGCCCCAGTCGCGCAGCAGCTTGTCCAGGCCCAGGCCCGGGTTGAGCAGCCATTTCCAGGCGGTGCCGGTGACGATCATCGACAGGGCCATGGGGTAGAGGAAAATCGTGCGGATAAAGCCTTCGCGGCGGATCCGCTGGTCCAGCAGCACCGCCAGCAACACTCCGAGTACCAGGCTGATGCCGATAAACAGCCCGCCGAACACCAGCAGGTTCTTGCTCGCCACCCACCAGCGGTCGTTCTCCATCAGCCGTGCGTATTGCTGCAGGCCGACCCAGTTGTAGCTGGGCATAAAACGCGAACCGGTGAACGACAGGACAAAGGTCCAGAGGATGTAGCCGTAAAAGCCGACCAGCACGATCAGCATGCTCGGCGCCAGCACCAGCTTCGGCAGCCAGCGCTGTAAGGCGTCCAGCGGCGAAGCCTTGGCGAAAACGGCGGTTGAGCTCATGGGACACTCCATTGAAGCGACGATAAAGACCGTTACCGCGTCGCGGCACTCCGACCCCAACAGGGGTCGACGAGCCCAGACACAAAAAAATGGGCGCGAACGCTTCCCAGGCGCGGGCCAGCGGGCCCGCACCGGGCGTTAACAGCGTTGAATCGGGCGGATCAGGGCCGCCGGAGCAGCCCCGGGCGCTGGGCTATTGCACCGCCTGGATGGCGGCGGCCAGTTGCTGCGCGGCCTTCTTCGGATCGGCATCCGGATCGTTGAAGAAGTTGGTCACCACGTCGAACACCGCCCCCTGCACGTAGCTGGACGCGGCCATGCCGTGGGCCAGGCTCGGCTGCAGGCCGTTACCCTTGGCGGCTTCCTTGAAGTCGCGCATCGACTGCTGGGCGCAGCTGTCGAACTGGCTCATGTCCTGGTCCTGGCGGACCGGGATGGAGCCCTTGTTCTGGTTGAAGAACTGCTGGAACTCCGGCTCCAGCACGGTGCGCGCCAGGTCTTCCTGAGCCTTGCGGTTCTCCGCGTCGGCCAGCTTGAACATGGCCAGCGAGTCGATGTTGTAGGCGAAGCTGCCCTGGGTCCCGGGGAACGGCAGGCACTGGTAATCCTGGCCCGCCACCTTGTTGGCGGCGCTCCACTCGCTTTTCGCCCAGTCACCCATGATCTGCATGCCAGCCTTGCCATTGATCAACAAGGCGGTGGCGCTGTTCCAGTCACGCCCAGCGGCGTCGGCATCGATATAGCCATGGAGTTTTTTCAGGGTGGCGAAGACTTCGACCATCTTGTCGCCGGTCAGGGTCGCCTTGTCCTGCTCGACAAAGGCCTTGTGGTAGCCGTCCGCGCCGAGAATGGCGAAGACCAGGTCCTCGAACACGGTGCCGTCCTGCCATGGCTGACCGCCATGGGCCAGGGGAATGAAACCGGCGGCCTTGAGCTTGTCGGCGGCGGCGAAGAATTCCTCGAGGGTGGTCGGCGGCGTGGCGCCGGCCTTCTTGAACACCTCGGGGTTGATCCACAACCAGTTGACCCGGTGCACGTTGATCGGCACCGCCACATAGGAGCCGTCGTACTTCATGATGTCGGCGACCTGCTTGGGCAACAACTTGTCCCACTCGGCGGCCTTGGCCACGTCATCGAGGTCGGCCAGCAGGCCCAGCTCGCCCCACTCCTGGATATCCGGGCCCTTGATCTGCGCAGCGGCAGGCGGATTTCCGGATACCGCGCGGGTTTTCAGCACGGTCATGGCGGCTTCGCCACCGCCGCCGGCCACGGCAAAGTCCTTCCAGGTATGACCCTTGGCTTCGACCAGTTTCTGCAGGGTGTCGGCGGCGCGCTTTTCACCGCCCGAGGTCCACCAGTGCAACACTTCGACCTGACCGGCCAGGGCGCTGAGGGGCAGTAACGAAGCAATGGAGATAGCAGCGGTGAGGCGAGAAATCGCTTTCATGAAGAGGTCCTTGTTTCTTGTTGTTATGCGGGAGCAAGTCTGGTGCCTGCCCTGCACAGGAGTCTAACCAAGGCCAACAGGCCGGCGGGTAACGAAGGGACGCGCAAAGGTCACGGGGTGGTTACATAAGGTCATGCATTGATTGCAACCGCGCAAAAGTGCGCTCGGTGACGCTCGTAGGCTGGGTAGCGCGGTTGTCCGGCGAAACCCAGCGGTCATTAGCGCTTCAGCGAAACTCGCATCCCGGGATTGCGCCGAGGCTTATCCGGGCTACGAAACTGTTCGATGGATATCGCTGCGCTCGACCTAGGCGGTCCCACCTAGGCGGCCCCACCTAGGCGGCCCCACCCATCCTACGCAAAACGCGGCAGCACCAGGGTCACGCGCAGGCCGCCTTCGCGCAGGTTGCGCAGGCTCACTTCGCCACCATGGCTGTGGGCGATATTGCGCGCGATGCCCAGCCCCAGGCCGTAGCCCTGCTGCTGCCCGGCGAGGCGAAAATGCGGCTGGAACACCTGTTCCAGACGTTGCTCGGGCACGCCGGGCCCCTCGTCGTCGACATGCAGGACAAAGGCTTCGGCATCGTCCTCGATCAGCAGGTGGGCGTTCTGGCCATACTTGAGCGCATTGTCGATCAGGTTGCCGATGCAGCGCTTGAGCGCCAGGGGCTTGCCCGGGTAAGCCTGCAGCGCCTCGCCCAGCTGCGTGATGCGGCCATTGCCGGCTGGCGCCAGATAGGGCTCGACCACGCACAACAGCAGCTGGTTAAGATCGACCGGCTCGATATTCTCGTGGATATCGGTGTCCTTGACACACTGCAGTGCACCCTTGACCAGCAATTCCAGCTCATCCAGGTCACGGCCGAACTTGCCCTGCACCGCCTCGTCCTCCAGCAGTTCGACGCGCAGGCGCAAGCGGGTGATGGGCGTACGCAGGTCGTGGGAGATGGCGCTGAACAACTGACTGCGTTCGTTCAGGTAACGGCCGATGCGTTCGCGCATGGCATTGAAGGCGCGACTGACCTCCACCACTTCGCTGCCGCCGGCTTCCGCCAGCGGCTCGACCTCGGCGCCCAGGGACATCTCCCGCGCCGCCACCGCCAGGCGCTTGAGCGGACGGCTCTGCCAGTGCACCAGCAAACCGATAAACAGCAGCAGAAAACTGCTGGTCAGCAGGATAAACCACAGCTGCTGCAGCGGCAGGCCCTGGGGTTCCAGGCTGACATAGGGCTCGGGCATCAGCGAGGCGATATACAGCCACTCGTCCGGGGCGATCTGGATCTGCGTCACCAGCACCGGCGGGTCCACCGGCTCCAGGCTCAGGGCATAGTGGGCCCAGGAGCGCGGCAACTCCTCCAGCTTGAGCTCGCCGTTGAAGATCCGCAGGTCGTCCGGGCCGACGAACTGCACCGACAGGTCCAATTGGCGGCCCAGGCGCTCGCGCAACACCTGGTCGACCTCGGCCAGCACCGCGCTTTTGCGCGGGGTGGCCGGCAGCACCTGCATCACCAGGGGCTTATCGTTGAGCGAAACGAAAAACCGCGTGCCGCCCATGTTGCGCAGCTGATCCAGCACCAGCGGCCGGTACCCCAGGGGCAACGAGCGAAAATAACTGACGCTGGCCGCCATGGAATGGGCCAGGCTGCGGGCACTGGTCAACAGTCCTTCCATCTGGCTGGCGCGCAGTTGCGACAACCAGATCAGGCTCGACAAGGCCTGCGCCAGCAGCACCACCAGCAGGGTCAGCAGCAGCATGCGCCCCAGCAGCGAACGCGGCAGCAACCGCCTCAACGGGCCTCACCGGCGTGGGCGCTGACAGTGGCCGCCAGCAGGTAGCCGCTGCCGCGGACGGTGCGGATCAGCCGCGGCGCCTTGCCGGTGTCACGCAGGCGCTGCCGCAGGCGGCTGACCGCCATGTCGACGATGCGCTCCAGGGGCATCAGCTCGCGGCCACGGGTGGCATTGCCGATGGTGTCCCGGTCGAGGATCTGCTGGGGATGGTCGAGGAACAGCTTGAGCAGGGCAAAATCGGCCCCCGACAGCAGCACTTCCTCGCCATCGAGGTTGAACAGCCGATGGCTGACCATGTCCAGCCGCCACTCGTCGAAGGCCAGGACCTCGCCTCGGCCGCGCTCCTGGCCGAACTGCGCCCGGCGCAGCAGGGCCTTGATGCGCGCTTGCAGCTCGCGGGGACTGAAGGGCTTGCCCAGGTAGTCGTCGGCGCCCAGCTCCAGGCCGATCACCCGGTCGGCCTCGTCGGAACTGGCGGTCAGCATGATGATCGGTACCTGGGCCAGGCGCGGGTGCTGGCGTACCCAGCGGCACAGGCTGAAGCCGTCCTCGTCGGGCAGCATCACGTCGAGGATCGCCAGGTCGGCGGGCTCGTCGCTCAGCGCCTGACGAAACCCGGCGCCGTCGGCCACGGTGCGCACCTGGAAACCGGCGCGACTGAGGTAGGCCTGCAGCAGCTCGCGGATCTCCTGGTCGTCGTCCACCAATAGAATCGATTTGCCCGTTTGGCTCACAACCGCCGTCCTTAATTGCCTGTCAGGGGTGATAGGCGGCCCGGTCTGGCCGGCCCGTACTGGACAGGGAGCTTACCGCGTCGCGCGGCGATGCGCCCAGGACCGGCGCACAGCCCGCGCTCATGCCAGCTGTTGCTGCAGTGCCACGCCCGCCCCCTCCAGCCCCGGGTACGGCGCCGTCACCAGCCACACTGGCACGCGGTGCAGGTAATCGCTCATGCAGCCCTTGTCGGCGAAACAGCGGGCAAAACCGCTGACTCGAAAGAACTCGGCGAAGCGCGGCACCACGCCGCCGACGATGTAGACGCCACCCCGCGCGCCCAGGGTCAGCACATTGTTGCCGGCCACCCGGCCGAGCCAGCAGCAGAACTGATCGAGCACCGCCACCGCGTCCGCTTCTCCGGCCAGCGCCGCGGCGGTGACCTGGGCCGGCGAATCCCAGCGCGCCGGCCGGCCGTCCAGGGCGCAGCTGGCCCGGTACAGCAGCAGCAGGCCGCTGCCACTGAGCACATCCTCGGCACGCACATGACCGAGCTGCATCAGCAGGTATTTCCACAGGGATTCTTCGCGCAGGGTGCCGATCGGCAAGTCGACATGCCCGCCCTCCCCAGGCAGCGCCGTCCAGCGACCTCCGCCGAGGTCGAGCAGGGTGCCCACCCCCAAGCCGGTGCCCGGCCCGACCACCACCACCGGGCGCAGGGGCTCGGCCTCGCCCGGACAGACCAGCAGGCGCTCGTGCTCCTGCAGGCGGGTCATGCCCAGGGCCATGGCGGAAAAATCGTTGACCAGCAGCAGGGTCTCGACCTGCAGCGCCCGGCAGAAGGCCTGGCGGCTCAGGCGCCAATGGTTGTTGGTAAAACGAAACTCGTCGCCGCTGACCGGGCCGGCGCACGCCAGGCACACGGCCGTCACCGCCCCCAGGGGCAGCCCGAGGGCGCCCAGGTAGGCCAGCACCGCCTGCTCCGGATCGGCGTACTCGGCCACGCTGAGGACCTGGACCGCCTCTAGGCCGTTGTCGCGCCACAGGGCGAAGCGGGCATTGGTGCCGCCGATGTCGCCGACCAGCGCCAACTTCATTTCAGGGCCTCCAGGCTCTGGGTAAAGGCGCTGGCACCCTGATCGGCCGAGCTGAAGGCCAGGCGCATAAAGGAAAACAGCTCGCGGCCACAGCCTTCACCGCTGTCGATCAGCGACTCGGCAGGCGTGCGGGCGGCCCATTCGGCCTCGTCCACCAGCACCTGCAACTCGCCGTTGACGCCGTCCACGCGGATGATGTCGCCGTCGCGCACCCGGGCCAGCGGACCGCCGTCGAAGGCCTCGGGGCAGACGTGGATGGCCGCGGGAATCTTGCCCGATGCCCCGGACATGCGCCCGTCGGTGACCAGCGCGACCTTGAAACCACGGTCCTGCAGCACCCCGAGAAAGGGCGTCATCTTGTGCAACTCCGGCATGCCGTTGCAGCGCGGGCCCTGAAAACGCATCACCGCCACCATGTCGCATTCCAGTTCACCGGCTTTGAAGGCCTCGGCCAACGCCTGCTGGTCCTGAAAGACCCGGGCAGGCGCTTCGACCACCTGGTGCTCGGGGGCCACCGCGGACACCTTCATCACCCCACGGCCAAGGTTGCCGGTCATCACCCGCAGGCCGCCTTCGGCGGAAAATGGCCGCGCCAGGGGCCGCAGGACTTTTTCATCGAGGCTGCTGGTCGGTCCGTCGCGCCAGACCAGACGACCCTCGGCGAGGAAAGGCTCCTGGGTATAGCGGCGCAGGCCCGGGCCGGCCACGGTATTGACGTTGTCGTGCAACAGCCCGCCATCGAGCAGTTCGCGGATCAAAAAGGCCATGCCGCCGGCAGCCTGGAAGTGGTTGATGTCGTCCTTGCCGTTGGGGTAGACGTGGGCCAGGGTCGGCACCACGGCGGAAAGGTCGGCCATGTCCTGCCAGGTCAGCTGGATCCCGGCCGCGCGGGCGATCGCCGGCATATGCAGGGTGTGGTTGGTCGAGCCGCCAGTGGCATGCAGGGCGACGATGGAATTGACCAGGCAACGTTCGTCGACGATCTCGCCCAGCGGCGTGAACTGCCCGCCGGCGCGGGTCAGGCGCGTCACCTGCTGCGCCGCCTCGTGGGTCAGGGCGTCGCGCAGCGGCGTGTAGGGGTTGACGAAGGAGGCGCCCGGCAGGTGCAGGCCCATCACTTCCATCAGCAATTGATTGGTGTTGGCGGTGCCGTAGAAGGTGCAGGTGCCGGGGCTGTGGTAGGCCCCCATCTCGGCTTCCAGCAATTCCTCGCGGCTGGCCTTGCCCTCGGCGTAGCGCTGACGCACGTCGGCCTTGGCCTTGTTCGACAGCCCGGACGGCATCGGCCCACCGGGCACGAACAGGGTCGGCAGGTGACCGAAACGCAAGGCGCCCATCAGCAGCCCAGGGACGATCTTGTCGCAGATGCCCAGGCACAAGGTCGCATCGAACATGTTATGCGACAGCGCCACCGCGGTGGACAGGGCGATCACCTCGCGGCTGGCGATGCCCAGCTCCATGCCCGGCTCGCCCTGGGTCACCCCGTCGCACATGGCCGGCACGCCACCGGCGAACTGGCCGACCGAACCGATTTCGCGCAGGGCCCGTTTGATCTGCTCGGGGTAGTGCTCATAGGGCTGGTGGGCCGAAAGCATGTCGTTATAGGACGAGACGATCGCCACGTTGGCGGCCTGCATCAGGCGCAGGGTCTGCTTGTCGTCGCTGCCACAACCAGCCACGCCATGGGCAAAATTGGCGCACTGCAACTTGCCGCGTTGCGGCCCGTCGCTGGCGGCACCGCGGATCAGCGCCAAGTAGCGTTCGCGGGTCGCACGGCTGCGGGCGATCAGGCGGTCAGTGACCTCAAGTACGCGGGGATGCATGTCAGGAACTCCAGGCGAACGAATGGATTAGTTTGTAGCTTTAACAAAATTCTGCCACTTAAAACGCTTGATTTCTAGAACAACGAGAATAATCTTGTAATTCAAACAACAAAAATGAGAACTCACCATGACACTGCGCATCGCCATCAACGGTTTCGGCCGCATCGGTCGCAACGTGCTCCGCGCGCTTTACAGTCAAGCCTACCGCCAGCGCCTACAGGTGGTGGCGATCAACGACCTGGGCGACTGCGCCATCAATGCCCACCTCTTCAAGTACGACAGTGTGCACGGCATTTTTGACGGCAGCGTCGAGCACGATCAGGAACACCTGCTGATCAACGGCGACCGGATCGCCGTCAGCGCCATTCGCAACCCCGCCGAGCTGCCCTGGAAGGCCCAGCGGGTGGACGTGGTCTTCGAGTGCACCGGGCTGTTCACCGAGCGCGAGCGCGCCGCCGCGCACCTCGAGGCCGGCGCCGGCCGGGTGATCATTTCCGCGCCGGCCAAAGGCGCCGACCTGACCGTGGTCTACGGCGTCAATCATGACCTGCTGCGCCAGTCCCATCGCATTATCTCCAATGCCTCCTGCACCACCAACTGCCTGGCACCGGTGGCCCAGGTGCTGCACCGCGAGCTGGGCATCGAACACGGCCTGATGACCACCATCCATGCCTACACCAATGACCAGAACCTCTCCGATGTCTATCACAGCGATCCTTACCGCGCGCGCTCGGCCACCCAGTCGATGATTCCGACCAAGACCGGCGCCGCCGAGGCGGTCGGCCTGGTGCTGCCGGAGCTGGCCGGCAAACTCACCGGCATGGCCGTGCGCGTACCGGTGATCAATGTCTCGCTGATCGACCTGACCCTGCAGCTGCGCCGCGAAACCAGCGCCGAGCAGGTCAACGCCCTGCTGCACGGCGCCAGCCAGCATTCCAGCGTGCTGGGCTACAACAGCCTGCCGCTGGTGTCGTGCGACTTCAACCACAACCCGCTGTCGTCGATCTTCGACGCCAACCACACCAAGACCAGCGGCAAGCTGCTCAAGGTCATGGCCTGGTACGACAACGAGTGGGGTTTCTCCAACCGCATGCTCGATACTTGCATGGCGCTGTGCGACGCGCCCTGACAGCGACCAGGCGCCCGGCCGTGCGTAGGAGGGACCCACGGCCGCGAAAAACCAAGATCGTCCGCCACACCGCCTCCCCCCGGCCTCGTTATCACTCGTCACCTCGGAGAACCGCCCCATGAAGCCGCTGTCGTTCACCACCGCGCAGCTGCCGGCGCAAAAACGCATCGCGCTGGTGGCCCACGACCACTGTAAGGAATTCCTGCTGGACTGGAGCGAATGCCAACGCGAACGGCTGGCGAGACACCAGTTGCTCGCCACCGGCACCACCGGCCTGCTGCTGAGCCGGCGCCTGGATCTGCCGGTGGAATGCATGCTCAGCGGCCCGTTAGGCGGCGACCAGCAACTCGGCGCGCGCATCGCCGAGCGCCGCGTGGACCTGCTGGTGTTCTTCTGGGACCCGTTCGAACAACAGCCCCACGACCCGGACATCAAGGCCTTGCTGCGGGTCGCGGCGGTCTGGAATATCCCGGTGGCCTGCAACGAAAGTAGCGCCGACTACCTGCTCAGCAGCCCGCTGCTGGACGTCGCCCATGCCTGCCGGATTCCCGACTATCAGCAGTACCTGGAGGCGCGCAGTTAGGCGTCGCTGGCCATGGCGCGCGCAGCGCCTTGCGCAGAAGGAGCCGTCCACCCCACCCGCTGAAGCGCCGGCACCCAGGCGGAAGGTCGCTTATTGGTCATTCCCGCGAAGGCGGCAATCCTGTCTGGCACGATTCAGCGGCGTGCACCGCAGGCGCGTACGGGCGGGAACCTGGTCGACGCACCTGGATACTCGCTTGCGCGGGTATGACGAGGTCGGGGTGAAGAATTCAACGGGCTGACCAGGGCCGTGGCGGGACACAAAAACGGCGGCACCTCCGCATCGTAAGGGCGGGCCATGCCCGCGAAGGCCCTGACTCAGCACGCCCGCGGGTGTATCCCCTAGCGCTCCTCCGCCTGGGCCAGCCGTTCCTCGGCCATGGCCCGCTCCAGCTCGGCCGCCTCGTCGAATGCCTCGTCCGCCGCCGCTACCCCGGTTGCGCCCACCGCTGCGGGCTCGACGGGGTCGCTCAGGTCCGGCGGCTCTGCGGCCTGTCCGGGGGGCTGTTCGGGTGACTCGCCTGCAGGTAACGCCGGCACCCCGATCGCTCCGCCCAGCGTCTCGAAGGCCTCCTCGGGCAGGTCCTGGAAATCGATCTTCAGGCCCTGCTCCATATCGTCGAGTTCGGCCAGCAGGCTGCGGAAACTGGTTTCCTCCCTCGGTTCGCTCGCGTCCCCCTCACCCTCGCCTGCAGCGGCATCGGCCCGGGCCTGCAGACCGGCAGGCACCGGCAGGTCTTCATCGAAGGCCAGCATGGGTTCAGGCTCCAGCTCGCGCAAGGCGGCCAGGGGTGGCAGCTCGTCCAAGCTCTTGAGGTTGAAATGATCGAGAAACTGCCGGGTAGTGGCGAACATCGCCGGCTTGCCAGGTACGTCGCGGTAGCCCACCACCCTGACCCACTCCCGCTCGAGCAAGGTCTTGACGATATGGCTGTTGACCGCCACACCGCGGATCTCCTCGATCTCGCCGCGGGTGATCGGTTGCCGGTAGGCGATCAGCGCCAGGGTCTCCAGCATCGCCCGCGAGTAACGCTGCGGCCGCTCCTCCCACAGCCGCCCGACCCAGGGCGCGTATTTTTCCCGCACCTGCAGGCGGTATCCGGAGGCTACCTCCTTCAGTTCGAAGGCCCGCCCCTCGCAAGACTTGCCGAGCAACACCAAGGCTTTTTTGAACACCGGCAGATCCGGCCGCTCGGTTTCGTCGAACAACTCGACCAGGCGCTCCAGCGAGTGGGGTTTGCCCGAGGCGAGCAGAAAGGCTTCCAGCAGCGAGGCCAGCTCGCGGGGATCGGTCAGGTTCATCGCGCGCTACTCGGCTCGTGCACGTACATGGATAGGGCCAAAGACCTCGTTCTGCACCAACTCGACCAGGGATTCCTTGATCAGCTCGAGCACGGCCATAAAAGTGACCACCACTCCGAGGCGCCCCTCCTGCGCGGTAAACAGGGCGACAAAGGGTACAAAGGCGCCGCCCTTGAGCCGCTCCAGCACTTCGCTCATGCGCTCGCGGGTCGACAGCGCCTCGCGGGTCACCTGGTGGCTTTCGAACATGTCGGCGCGGCGCAGGACCTCGGCCATGGATACCAGCAGCTCTTCCAGGCTGACCGTCGGCAACAGTTGCCGGGCCCGCGCCTGAGGGGCGTCCAGCTGCGGCACCCGGGAATCACGGCCGACCCGTGGCAAGCCGTCGATACCTTCGGCCGCCGCCTTGTAGCGCTCGTATTCCTGCAGGCGACGGATCAGCTCGGCACGTGGGTCGTCCTCTTCGTCCTCGACCTCCGCCGAGCGCGGGAGCAGCATGCGCGACTTGATCTCCGCCAGCATCGCCGCCATCACCAGGTACTCGGCGGCGAGCTCCAGGCGCACGCTGTGCATCAGTTCCACGTATCCCATGTACTGGCGAGTGATCTCGGCCACCGGGATATCGAGGATATCGATGTTCTGCTTGCGGATCAGGTACAGCAGCAGGTCCAGCGGCCCTTCGAAGGCCTCGAGAAAGACTTCCAGGGCATCCGGCGGGATATACAGGTCCAGTGGCAGTTCGGTCACCGCCTGGCCATAGACCAGGGCGAAGGGCAATTCCTGCTGGGCACTGGCCTGCGGATCGGGCGGGGCGGACGACATGGATGGAATCGGTCTCTCGGTCGATGCGGCAGAACCGCGAAAGTAGCAGGCCGCTGAACACGCGGCCCGCTCGAGTTGGCGCAATGGCCAAAGGCCGACCGCGCAAAAAAGCCAGTTTACACCCACTGCTACCCCGTCAGCGGTAACTCAGGCCCATGGCCTGGCGCACCTCGACCAGGGTCTCGCGGGCCTGGTCCCGGGCCCGTTCGGCGCCTTCGGCGAGAATGCCACGCACCAGGTCTGGGCTGCTCTGGTACTCCTCGGCGCGCTGCTGCAGGGGAATCAGTTCGGCCTGAATCGCCGCCGCCAACGGCGCCTTGCACTCCAGGCAGCCGATACTGGCGCTGCGGCAACCCTGCTGCACCCACTGGCCAGTGGCTTCGCCGGAGTAAACCCCGTGCAGCGCCCAGACCGGGCAACGCTGCGGCTCGCCGGGATCACTGCGGTGCACCCGCGCCGGGTCGGTAGGCATGCGGCGGATCTTCTCCTCCACCTCGGCCGGCGCGTCGCGCAGGAAAATCGCGTTGTCATTGGACTTGGCCATTTTCTGGCCATCCAGGCCAGTCAGCCGCGGGGCCGCGCCAAGCAGCGCCTGCGGCTCGGGCAGCAGCACCCGACCGCCGCCATCCAGGTAGCCGAACAACCGCTCGCGGTCGCCCAGGGTCAGGTTCTGCACCTCCTTGAGCAGCGCCCGGGCGGTCTCCAGGGCCTCGACATCACCCTGCTCCTGGAACGCCTTGCGCAAGCCGTTATAGAGTTTGGCGGTTTTCTTGCCCAGTTTGAGGATGGCCGCCTCGGCCTTGACGGCAAAACCCGGCTCACGCCCGTACAAATGGTTGAAGCGTCGCGCCACGTCCCGGGCGAACTCGATGTGCGGCAACTGGTCCGCGCCCACCGGCACCAGCCCCGCGCGGTACAGCAGGATGTCAGCCGCCTGCAGCAAGGGATAACCGAGAAAACCATAGGTGCCCAGGTCCTTGGTGTGCAACTGCTCCTGCTGTTCCTTGTAGGACGGCACCCGTTCCAACCAACTGAGCGGGCAGATCATTGACAGCAACAGCTGCAATTCCGCGTGTTCCGGCACCTGGGACTGGATAAACAGGGTGGCCGAGCTGGGGCTGACCCCGGCGGCCAGCCAGTCCACTGCCATGGCCATGACCTGCTGGGAAATCTGCCCGACGTCGTCGTAGTCGGTGGTCAGTGCGTGCCAATCGACGATGCAGAAAAAACAGTCGTATTCGTGCTGCAGCCGCACCCAGTTTTTCAATACCCCCTGGTAGTGCCCCAGGTGCAGGTAACCGCTGGGCCGCATGCCGGACAACACCCGGCGCTGGGAATCGACCAGGCTCATAAGCCCGCCCTCAGGGGTTCCATGCCTATGGCCGAAGGCGAAATGCCAAGTGCCGGCATGCCTCAAGCACCCTCGGCAAAGGGCGACGGATCGCCACAGCCGACCCGAATCACCTCGGGCTCGCCGTCGGACAGGTTGACCACGGTGGAGGCCGCCAGGCCGCCGAAGCCGCCGTCGATGATCAGGTCCACATGATGCTCCAGCAACTGGCGCATCTCGTAGGGATCGCTCAATGGAAGGACCTCGCCGGGCATGATCAGGCTGACGCTCATCAGTGGCTCGCCCAGCTGTTCGAGCAGCGCCTGGGTGATCGGGTGGCGCGGGACGCGCAGGCCAATGGTACGGCGCTTGGCGTGCAGCAACATGCGCGGCACTTCGCGGGTGGCACTGAGGATAAAGGTGTAAGGCCCCGGCGTATGCGCTTTGAGCAGACGAAAGGCGCCGGTGTCGACCTTGGCGAACAGGCCGAGCTGCGACAGGTCGCTGCAGATCAGGGTGAAATTGTGCTTGTCGTCCAACTGGCGCAGACGGCGAATGCGCTCGATGGCGTTCTTGTCACCGATATGGCAGCCCACCGCGTAGGACGAATCCGTGGGAAACACCACGACACCGCCCGCCCGGATGATCTCGACCGCCTGCTTGATCAGGCGCGCCTGAGGATTGTCCGGATGGACCTGGAAAAATTGACTCACGGGAACTCCCTGTTCAAAGGGCTGCGGGCTGCTGGTCATGATCGAAACGCGCCCATAGCGGCGGCAGGTCAAGGGGTAAGGGACGGTACAGGCCCAGCTCCGACCAGTCGCTGGGCGCATGAAAATCGCTGCCAACGCTGGCCAGCATACCGAACTCGCGCACCAGGGTGGCCAGGCTGCCCACCTGTTCGGCCGGTTGCAGGCCGTTGACCACCTCAAGCGCATGACCGCCGGCCTGGATAAAGGCGGCGATCAGCTTGCGCCGCTTGCTGCGGGTAAAGTCATATTGCATCGGATGGGCCAGGCTGATCCAGGCACCCGCCTCGGTCAAGGTCTCCAGGGTCTGCTCCAGGCTCGGCCAATGCTGCTTGACGTCACCCAGCTTGCCCGAACCCAGCCATTTGCGGAACGCCTCGGCGCGGTCCTTGACATAGCCCTGCTGGACCAGGAAATCGGCGAAATGCGGTCGGGCTGGCGCGTTACCACGGTCGCCCAGGGCCTGCTGGATGGCGCGCGCGCCCTCCAGCGCCCCGGGCATGCCCTTGGCGGCCAGACGCCGATCGATTTCCTCGGCGCGCAACCAGCGCCCGCCATGCAGCTCGGCGATGGCGCGCTGCAGCGCAGGCGCCTGGCTGGCGAAGGCATAGCCCAGCACATGGATGGTTGCGCCACCCCACAGGCAGGACAGCTCGATGCCGTTGATCAACTGCAGCCCCAGCTCGCGGGCCGCGGCGTGAGCCTCCTCAAGGCCTTCCAGGGTGTCATGGTCGGTCAGGGCCAGCAGACGCACGCCGCGCTCGTGGGCACGCGCCACCACCAGGGCGGGGGCGAGCGCACCATCGGAGGCGGTGCTGTGGCAATGTAGATCGACGGTCATCGGGCGTTTCCTTGGTTCCCGGCACGGGTGCTAGCGCGTCCCGGGCCTGGCGTTAACACAGCGTAGCGGCTGCTCGGCAGGGCAGCATCTGGTGGCTGGCGCAAACTCTGAGTCGATCAGCGTTTCGTGCCGGGTCTGGTTTGTTATTATGCCGGGACATCCTGCTGCTGGCTGCCACCGTGAAACAATTCATCGACTTCATACCGCTGCTGCTGTTCTTTATCGTGTTCAAGCTCGACCCCCGGGCCGTGGAGCTGTTTGGTCAGACCTATCAGTTCGGCGGCATCTTCAGCGCCACCGCGGTGCTGATCGCCAGCTCGGTGCTCGTTTACGGCGGCTTGCTTATTCAACAGCGCAAGCTGGAGAAGAGCCAGTGGCTGACCCTGGTCGCCTGCCTCGTCTTCGGCAGCCTGACCCTGGCCTTCCACAGCGAAACCTTCCTGAAATGGAAAGCGCCGGTGGTGAACTGGCTGTTCGCCCTGGCCTTTATCGGCAGCCATTTTATCGGCGACAAGCCCCTGATCCAGCGCATGATGGGCCACGCCATCACGTTGCCCGACGCCATCTGGGTGCGCCTGAACCTGGCCTGGATCGTATTTTTCATCTTCAGCGGCGCCGCCAATCTGTTTGTCGCCTTCACCTTCCAAAGCATCTGGGTCGACTTCAAGGTCTTCGGCAGCCTGGGCATGACCTTGCTCTTTATGGTCGGCCAGGGCCTGTACCTGGCCAGACACCTGCACGACACCGACGCAGCTTCTCCCCCCAGCGAGAACAAGGACTGACATGCTCTACGCGATCATTGCCACCGATGCAGCCGACTCCCTGCCCCAGCGCCTGGCGGCTCGACCGCAACACCTGGCCCGTCTCCAGCAGCTGCAGGATGCCGGCCGCCTGGTATTGGCCGGGCCGCACCCGGCGGTGGACAGCCTGGACCCCGGCGCGGCCGGTTTTAGCGGCAGCCTGATCGTCGCCGAGTTCGACGCCCTCGCCAGCGCCCAAGCCTGGGCCGACAGCGACCCCTATGTTGCCGCGGGCGTCTACGCCCAGGTGTTGGTCAAACCTTTCAAGCAGGTCTTCCCCTAACCCCGGTCGATCGCCGACCGCTGGCAGTCCAGAGGAGTTCCGATGCACTCAGGTCCGCTGCGTCATCTGCTGTTGCTGTGCTGCCTGGCCTCGCCGCTGCGCGCCGAGCCGGCCCTTGAATCCGAGCCGGGCAGTGCCGCACCGCCCACCAGCGACGCCTTGGTCCAACAACTGGCCGAAAGCGAACGGCAACGGGCCGAACTGGCGTTGCAGCTGCAGGCGGCGCTGGCGCAGAGCGGACGCGACACCCCTCAGCTGGTCCGCCTGCGCCAGGACAACCAGCGCCTCAAGCTGCAACTGCGCGAAGCCCAAGCGGGGCAACCGCCGCGCCTGCTTACCGAACAACAGCTGTGGTTCGCCCTCGGCGCGGCAGTCACCCTGACTGCGACCCTGCTCGGCGCCTTGCTGCGCGGCCGACGCAAATCGCGCCGCGAATGGAGTAATTGAGTCCCCTATGAACGACCTTCTGCTGATCGACGACGACCGCGAGCTGTGCGAACTGTTGGCCAGCTGGCTCAGTCAGGAGGGCTTCGTCGTCAGCGCCTGCCATGACGGTGGCAGCGCCCGCCAGGCGTTGCTGAACCAGGCGCCGGCGGCGGTGGTACTGGACGTGATGCTGCCCGACGGCAGCGGCCTTGAATTGCTCAAGCAACTGCGCAGTGACCACCCCGACCTGCCGGTGCTGATGTTGTCCGCCCGCGGCGAGCCGCTGGACCGTATCCTCGGCCTGGAGCTGGGCGCGGACGATTACCTGGCCAAACCCTGCGACCCGCGGGAACTGACCGCACGCTTGCGCGCCGTTCTGCGCCGCAGCGCGGCACCTACACCTTCAAGCCAGGTGGCGCTGGGCGACCTGAGTTTCAGCCAGGCCCGTGGTGTGGTCAGCATCGGCGATCAGGAGGTGCTGTTGACCCTGTCCGAGAGCCGCTTGCTCGAGGCCTTGCTGCAGCAGCCTGGCGAACCGGTGGATAAACAGGCGCTGGCGCAACTGGCCCTGGGCCGCAAGTTGACCCTCTACGATCGCAGCCTGGACATGCATGTCAGCAACCTGCGCAAGAAGATTGGCCCGCACCCGGACGGCCGTCCGCGCATCCTGGCGCTGCGCAGCCGGGGCTATTACTACAGCGTCTGATCCGCACAGCTTTACCCAGGCTTTACCCTTGCCTGACCGCCCTTGACCTAGGCCTCCCTAGACTGGGTACATCCGGCAATCAACCGGACCCCAGCCAAGGAGCCTCACCATGCGCAAGATCCTGATCGCCCTGTTGTTCACCGCTACCCTGCCCGCCATCGCCCTGGCGATGCCCGCCGACGGCCATCGCCCGGACGGCCAGCACCAGGGCCGTCACCTGTTCAAGGAACTGGACCTGAGCCAGGAGCAGCGCCAGCAGGTCGGCAAGTTGATGGGCGGGCAAATGCACACGCGCCAGGAAATTACCCAGCGTTACCTGGACAAGCTGCCCGCCGCCGAACAACAGGCGCTGCAAGCCGACCTGAAGGCCGCCGAGACCAAGACCCAGGGCGAGATTCGTGCGCTGCTCAAACCCGAACAACAGAAGGCGTTCGACGAGCAGCTGCAGAAAATGGCCGAACGCCGGGCCGAACGGGCCGAGTTCAAGGCCTGGAAAGCCCAGCAAGCCAATCAAAGTCAGTAAGCTCACCCCTGGCCCCCAGGCCTTCGTTTCGCCCCGCCGGCGCTACGCCGGCGGGTCCGCTCGTTCAAGGAGCCGTCGTGCGATCATTATTCTGGCGCATCTTCGCCAGTTTCTGGCTGGCCATCGCGCTGGTAGCCGGGCTCTTCCTGCTACTGGGGCGGGCACTGAACCAGGACGCCTGGATCATTAATCATCACCCGGCGCTGGACCAGTTGGCCCAGCGCTGGACGCAAATCTACGAAACCCAGGGCGCGCCCGCTGCGCAACAAGCCCTGGAGCAGCTCAGGCAAGCCTCCCATATCAATGTGCAGGTGCTCGACGACGATGGCCAGGCACTGGTACCCGGGACCTTTCCGCCGCGCGCGGCTGCCTTCGAGGCGCGCCAGAGCCCACGACGCCTGCCCTGGCGACGCCTGGCCGAGGAGTACAGCAGCCCGGTCAGCGGCCAGAGCTACCTGCTGATCTACCGCATCCCCCACGCGGAGCTGGACGCCTGGCACCGCGACAGCCGGCTCTGGCCACTAAGCGCGCTGGGCATCGCCCTGGTGGTACTGACCGTACTCAGCCTGCTGCTGACCCTGTCGATCACCCGCCCATTGGCGCGACTGCGCGGCGCCGTCCATGACCTTGGACAAACCAGCTATCAACAGAACAGCCTGGCGCGGCTGGCCAACCGACGCGACGAATTCGGCGTGTTGGCCAAGGACTTCAACCGCATGGGCGCGCGCCTGCAGGGCCTGATCGGTAGCCAGCGCCAGCTGCTGCGGGACGTCTCCCACGAGCTGCGCTCACCGCTGACCCGCCTGCGCATTGCCCTGGCCCTGGCCGAGCGCGCCAATGCCGAGGAGCGCGAACGGCTATGGCCACGCCTGGTGCGCGAGTGCGACCGCCTGGAGGCCCTGATCAGCGAGATTCTGGCCCTCGCCCGCCTGGATGCCGACCCGGGTCCCGCGCGTACCCTGGAACTGGCTACCCTGCTGGCACAACTGCGGGACACGGCCCTGCTGAGCGCGTCGCAACAGCGTATCCAGATCGACTGCCCGGCCGGGCTGACGTTGCAGGGCTGGCCCGAGATGCTCGAACGCGCCGTGGACAACCTGCTGCGCAATGCCGTGCGCTTCAACGGCGGCGAGCGGCCGATCGAGCTGTCCGCGCAACGCCAGGGCGACCAGGTGGTGTTGAGCGTGCGCGACCATGGTCCCGGGGTCGAGCCGGAGCATCTGGCGCGCCTGGGCGAACCTTTTTTTCGCGCACCTGGGCAGGACAGCGAAGGCCATGGCCTGGGCCTGGCGATTGCCCGCCGCGCGGTCGAACGCCATGGCGGCCGGCTGGACCTGGACAATCACCCGCAAGGTGGTTTTACCGCCCGCCTCAGCTTGCCGTTGATTCCGTCGCCGCCGAGCTGAACTAGCTCAGCGTCGGAGCGGACCAGGCGCTGACGAAATCCGCCGGATCCAGTGCGGGCGCGACCCGCAATTCGCGCTCCGGCGTCCCCAGGTAGAGAAAGGCGATGACCTGCTCGCCGTCCGCCAGGCCCAGGCCAGCTGCGACCCGGGGACTGTAGCTCAACTCGCCGGTGCGCCAGACCGCACCTATGCCCTGGGCATAGGCCGCCAGCAGGATGGCATGGGCGGCGCACGCCGCGGCCAGGACCTGCTCCTGCTGCGGTACCTTGGGGTGCGCCTGGGGGCGGGCGATCACCACCACCAGCAAGGGCGCCCGCAGGGGCATGCCGCGGGCCTTGCTCAAGGCCTCGGCAGGCGCCGCCGGGTTGTCCGCCAATACGGCTTCAACCAGCAGTTCACCCAGGCGTTCACGGGCCTCGCCTTCTACGGTGAGAAAACGCCAAGGGCGCAACTGGCCGTGGTCCGGCGCACGCAACGCGGCGCGAAACAACAGCTCGCGCTGCCCGTGATCCGGTGCGGGCTCGCACAGGCGCGGGGCCGATACGCGATTGAGCAGGGCGTCGAGAGCTTCCATTGACCACCTCCAGGAAAAGAAGCAGGCATTCTAGCCGATCCCGCCGGCGAGCCGCCGAACACAACGCAACCGGAGCACTGACCGCCCCGGAAAAATCGCTCCGTGTCTGTCGGGGCTGCGGGTAGAATGCGCGCTCCGTTCCTGCCGAGCCGGCTTAATGGCCCTGTCGACGCTGCGTATCATCGGATTTATCCTCGGCATCTTTCTGATCACGCTGGCGCTGAGCATGGTCATTCCCATGCTGACCCTGCTGGCGTTCGACCGTACCGACGACCTCCTGGCCTTCCTCTGGTCGAGCCTGATCACCCTGGCTGCCGGCGTGGTCCTGATGCTGCCTGGACGCCCTGAGCACGCGCAGTTGCGCCCCCGCGACATGTACCTGCTGACCACCGCCAGCTGGGTGGTGGTGTGCTGCTTCGCCGCGTTGCCCATGGTGCTGATCCAGCACATCAGCTACACCGATTCGTTTTTCGAGACCATGTCCGGCATCACTACCACGGGCGCGACCATCCTGACCGGGCTGGACTCAGCCTCCCCCGGGTTGCTGATCTGGCGCTCCATGCTGCATTGGCTGGGCGGCATCGGCTTTATCGGCATGGCGGTGGCGATTCTGCCG
Source organism: Pseudomonas sp. (assembly GCF_040514055.1). Classification (GTDB taxonomy): domain Bacteria; phylum Pseudomonadota; class Gammaproteobacteria; order Pseudomonadales; family Pseudomonadaceae; genus Aquipseudomonas. Next base: position 33,410 of record NZ_JBEVDL010000041.1, on the reverse strand, counting down.
CTGCTGCGGGTCGGCGGCATGCGCCTGTTCCAGACCGAGTCCTCGGATTGGGGCCAGAAGGTGATGCCGCGTTCGCACATGGCGGCCAAGTACATATTGCTGGTCTATGTCGGCCTGAGTGCCCTGGGTACCCTGTGTTTCTGGCTGGCCGGCATGACCCCTTTCGAGGCGGTCAACCACTCGATGTCGATGATCTCCACCGGCGGCTTTTCCACCTCCGATGCGTCCCTGGCGCACTGGCCGCAGCCGGCGGTGCACTGGGTGGCGGTGCTGTTTATGATGCTCGGCGCGCTGCCCTTCACCCTTTACGTGGCCATGCTGCGCGGGCACCGCCGCGCGCTGATCAAGGATCACCAGGTCCGCGGCTTTGTCGGTTTCCTGCTGGCGACCTGGCTGGTGTTCGCCACCTGGCTGTGGCAAAACTCCGAACATGCCTGGCTAGATGCCCTGCGCATCGTCGCGGTCAATGTCACCTCGGTTGTCACCACCACCGGCGTCGCCCTGGGCGATTACACCCAATGGGGCAGTTTTGCCATCCTGCTGTTTTTCTACCTGACCTTTGTCGGGGGCTGTTCCGGCTCCACCGCTGGCGGCCTGAAGATCTTTCGTTTCCAGGTCGCCTATGTACTGCTCAAGGCCAACCTGCAACAGCTGGTACACCCGCGTGCGGTGATCAAGCAACAGTACAACGGCCATAACCTGGACGAGGATATCGTCCGCTCGCTGGTGACCTTTTCGTTTTTTTTCACCGTCACCATCGGCTTTATTGCCCTGGGACTGGCCCTGCTCGGCCTGGATTGGGTCACCGCGCTGACCGGTGCCGCCACCGCGGTCTGTAACGTGGGCCCTGGCCTGGGTCCGATCATTGGCCCAGCCGGTAATTTTTCCAGCTTGCCGGATGCGGCAAAATGGTTGCTGACCCTCGGTATGCTGCTGGGCCGTCTGGAAATCCTCACGGTACTGGTGTTGTTCACCAAGGCCTTCTGGAAACACTGAATGACGCGCCCTCGGCCGCTCCACGGCGCCCGGCCCCCGTACTGCGGCCACTAAAGACCACTAGACTGACGACTACCTCCCAGAGCCCACATTCATGGCGTCGCCGACTCTACGCATCATCGGTTTTATCAACGGCATCTTCCTGATCACCCTGGCCATCGCCATGGTGGTGCCGATGCTGACGCAACTGCTGTTCGCGCGCACCGAGGGCATTCAGGCCTTTCTCTGGTCGAGCCTGATCACCTTATTGACCGGTCTGGCACTGGTCATTCCGGGCCTGCCGGGCAGCAGCCAGCTGCGGCCACGGGACATGTACCTGCTGACCGTGTCCAGCTGGGTGCTGGTGGCCATCTTCGCCGCGCTGCCCTTTCTGTTCAGCCAGGACATGGACTACACCGATGCGTTCTTCGAAAGCATGTCGGGCATCACCGCCACCGGAGCGACCGTACTCAGCGGCCTGGATGGCATGTCACCGGGCATCCTGATCTGGCGCTCACTGCTGCACTGGCTGGGGGGCATCGGTTTTATCGCCATGGCGGTGGCCATCCTGCCGATGCTGCGTATCGGCGGCATGCGCCTGTTCCAGACCGAGTCATCGGACCGCTCGGACAAGGTCATGCCGCGTTCGCACATGGTCGCCAAGTACATGGTGGTGGCGTACCTGGGTCTCAGCCTGTTGGGTTTCCTGGGGTTCTGGGCGGCGGGCATGGGCCTGTTCGACGCGATCAACCACGCCATGTCAGCCATCTCCACCGGCGGCTTCTCCACCTCGGACCGCTCCCTGGGCAACTGGACACAACCGGCGGTGCATTGGGTGGCGGTGGTGGTGATGATCCTCGGCAGCCTACCGTTCGTCCTCTATGTGTCGATGCTGCGGGGGAACTACCGCGCCCTGTGGCACGACCAGCAGGTACGGGGTTTTTTTGGCCTGCTGTTGAGCAGCTGGCTGGTGCTGGGCACCTGGTACTGGCTGACCACCGAGTTGCACTGGCTGGAAGCGGTCCGCCATGTGGCGGTCAACACCACCTCGATCATGACCACCACCGGCTTGGCCCTTGGCGACTACAGCCTCTGGGGCGGCTTTGCCGCCATGTTGTTTTTCTACCTGGGGTTTATCGGCGGATGCTCGGGCTCGACCGCCGGCGGACTGAAGATCTTCCGTTTCCAGGTGGCCTATATCCTGCTCAAGGCCAACCTGCAGCAGCTGGTGCATCCCCGCGCGGTGATCAAGCAGCAATACAACCGCCACCGCCTGGACGAGGACATCGTACGGTCGATCCTGACCTTTTCGTTCTTTTTCACCATCACCATCGCGGTGCTCGCCCTGGGCTTGACCCTGTGCGGCCTGGACTGGATCACCGCCCTGAGCGGCGCCGCCAGCACGGTGTCGGGTGTGGGCCCGGGCATGGGACCGATCATCGGCCCGGCCGGCACCTTCGCCAGCCTGCCCGACAGCGCCAAATGGTTGCTGTCACTCGGCATGCTGCTCGGGCGCCTGGAAATCATTACCGTGCTGGTGCTGTGCATGCCGGCGTTCTGGCGACACTGAGATGGGCGCACACCCGACCAGCTGGCAGGGGATGAGAGCCCAGGTGGGCTGGCGCTAAACCACGCGCCGAGGCCACCCTCCATCCTCCTGCGCCCCTGGCTTATCCCCCCGTCGACCGCCAATGAAGCCGTAGGATGGGTTGAGCGCAGCGATACCCATGCCGAACTACCCCACAGCACGTTAGCCCGTAGGATGGGTCGAGCGCAGCGATACCCATGCCGAACTACCCCACAGCACGTCAGCCCGTAGGATGGGTCGAGCGCAGCGATACCCATGCCGAACTACCCCACAGCACGTTAACCCGTAGGATACGGTCGAGCGCAGCGATACCCATGCTGACGACCCAACGGCACGTTAACCCGTAGGATACGGTCGAGCGCAGCGATACCCATGCTGCAACCGCCACTGCCCGCCCCCATCGCCGGTCAGGGCGAGGTAAGTCCCTGCAGATGCCGCAGGCGGTACTCACCCGGGGTGGCGGCGAACCAGCGGCGGAAGGCCCGAAAGAAGTTGCTCGGGTCAGCGAAGCCCAGCAGGTAGGCGGCCTCCAGCAGGGTCAGGTTGGGCTGCGCCAGGTACTGCTGGGCCAGTTCGCGACGCGTGTCGTCAAGCAACTGCTGGAAACTGGTGCCCTCCTCCTGCAGGCGGCGCTGCAAGGTGCGCTGGGACAGGTGCAGCGCCTGGGCCACCGCATCACGCTTGGGCTCGCCTTGTGGCAACAGCCGGCACAGCACCTGGCGGGCCTGGTGCGTCACCCGGCTCTCGGAAAAACGCGCCAGGTACTCGCCGGCGAAGCGATCATGCAACTGCGCCAATGCCGCATTGGCGGTGGGCAGTGGCGCGTCCATGTCGGCCCGCTCGAACAGCAGGCTGTAGTGCGGCGCATTGAACTGGATGGGCGCCTGGAAGACCTCCTGGTAAGGCAGCAGGTCGGCGGGCGGCGGCCCCTGGAAACAGACTCGCACAGGGCGTATGGTTTTACCGGTCATCCAGCGGCAAAACGCCAAGGCGTAAGCCAGTGACGCCTCGGCACTCTGCCGGGCCGGCGCCAGACGGTCACCGTGGATCGCCAGCGTCAGCGCATAACCTTCGGGCAGCGGGCGGAAACTCAGGTCGGCGCCTTCGCCGATGATCCGCTGGTAACGCACCAGGCGGGCAAAGCCTTCGGTCAGCGTGCGGCTGGACATCAGCGCATAACCCACCACGTGGAACGACGCGGGACGCACGACCTTGGCCATGTTCAACCCGATGGCCGGGTTACCGGACAGCTCCACCGCGCGTTCCCACAAGCGGGTCATGCGATCCTGGGGGAATCGGGCATCCGGGTCCTGCAAGGCCTGGTAATCCAACGCCAGTTCGACGAACAGGCTGCGGCAATCGACGCCGCCCATTTCCAGGCCCTGGACGATACCCAGGGCCCAGCTCGAGGAGGTGGTACGTTCGCTCATGGCGCCTTCTTGTTTGAGTGGGATCGGCCAGCGGGCCCGGGAGGGGCTGGCGGACAAGGATACTAAAGTGGCGCCCAATGTCACTGGCCCAGCAGGACAGTCGCCCTACACTGTGATGACCCACAGACAGGAGGGGGAAGCATGAAACCGCACGGTGTCGAGCGTTATACCCGGTTTGCCGATTTTTACCCGTTTTACCTGGAGCAGCACAGCAACATGGTCTGCCGCCGTCTGCACTATGCCGGCAGCCTGCTGATCCTGGGCCTTATCGGCTATGTCCTGTTTAGCCAGCGTTGGGCCTTGCTGCTGTTTATCCCGCTGCTGGGCTACGGCTTCGCCTGGGTCGGCCATTTCATCTTTGAAAAGAACCGACCAGCCACGTTCCAGTACCCGCTCTACAGCCTGCTGGGCGATTGGGTGATGCTCAAGGACGCCTTGACCGGCCGCATTCGCTTCTGAAGTCGGTAATCGCGACGACAACGGTTGAGTCATCGCGGATATAGCGCCTTTCGGCGGTCGTAGTTGGCTGCCCGGCAACCGCTTGGTTATGATCCCGCACCGGATGCCTGCATGGCTCAGCTATTGCAGTGGATCTGGACGCCCAGTCGAGGCGTCAAAAAACCCTGCAGGGATTGTAAGCATTTGATGAAGTCAGCCTCTTCCGACCGCCTTCAAGGTCTGCCCACCCCGCCGCTGCGCGAGTATTACTCGCGGGTGCTGGCCTACATTGCCACGGCCGCCAGCATCGCCGCCGGCACTTATGTGCAGTACTTCAGCTACGACATTCTCTGGATCGTGCCCTACGCCCTGCTCTACCCGCACCTGGCCCACCAGCTGAGCCGGGGTTTCAAACGCGATCACCCCCACCAGACCAACCTGGCCCTGCTGTTCATCGACTCGATGCATGCCGGTGGCGCGGCGGTGCTGCTCGGGTTCTGCGTGGTTCCCAGCCTGATGTTCCTGCTGATCCTCAGTTTCAGCGCATTGATCATCGGCGGGTTACGCCACCTGGGCCTGTCGCTGCTGGTGGCGGTCAGCAGCATGGTGCTGACCAGCGTCATCATTCGACCGGAATTGAAGGCTGCCACGCCGACGCTGGTGGCGCTGGTCAGTGTCCTGTTCACCACGCTGTACATCTGCATCACCGCCTACTTCGTTCACCAGCAGGGCCTGCGCCTCGGCTTGGCCAGGGTGGAGGTCAAACGCGAGCAGGAAAAGGCCGCCCGCCTGGCGCGCAACCTGGCGAAGTACCTGTCTCCCCAGGTCTGGGAGTCGATCTTCAGCGGCAAGAAGAGTGTGCGCCTGGAGACCCAGCGCAAAAAACTCACGGTGTTCTTTTCTGATATCAAGGGCTTTACCGAGCTGGCTGAGGAGCTGGAAGCCGAAGCCCTCACCGATCTGCTCAATACTTACCTGAACGAGATGTCGAAAATCACCCTCAAGTATGGCGGCACGATCGACAAATTCATCGGCGACTGCGTGATGGTGTTCTTCGGCGACCCGGCCAGTCACGGCGCCAAACGCGATGCCGTGGCCGCCGTGTCGATGGCCATTACCATGCGCAAGCACATGAAAGTGCTGCGTCAGCAGTGGCGCGCCCAGGGCATTACCAAGCCGCTGGAAATCCGCATGGGGCTGAACACCGGCTATTGCACCGTAGGCAACTTCGGCGCTGACACACGCATGGACTACACCATCATCGGCCGGGACGTTAATCTCGCCAGCCGTCTGGAGAGCGCCGCCGAATCCGGTGAGATCCTGATCTCCCACGAGACCTACTCCCTGGTCAAGGACGTGATCATGTGCCGCGACAAGGGTCAGATCACCGTCAAGGGCTTCTCCCGCCCGGTGCAGATCTATCAGGTGGTGGATTTCCGCCGCGACCTGGGCGCGTCCTCCAGTTACTTCGAACATGAATTGCCGGGCTTTTCCATGTACCTGGATACCAACGGCATCCAGAATTTCGACAAGGAAAAGGTCATCCAGGCGCTTAACCAGGCCGCCGAGAAGCTGCGCGACAAGGTCATTCTCTAACCGGAGCGTCCAGCGGCGCCGCTGCGTTGGCGCCGCGGGCGCCGTCGAGCAGGGTCTGGCGAGCCAGGAACTGCAAGGCGCTGGCCCGCCATCCCTGCTGCAGGGCCGATGCGGCGCACGCTGCGCGGTCCAGATGCAGTGCCGCGCGGCACGCCCGACCCAGATCCTCGTCCAGGATCCCGGTCACGCCCTGCTCCAGCAGATCCAGCGGCCCGCTCACCGCAAAGGCGGCCACAGGCGTGCCGCAGGCCAGGGCTTCGAGCATGACCAGGCCCAGGGTATCGGTCCGTGACGGAAAGACCAGCACGCTAGCCGCTCGATAGGCCGCGGCCAGCGCCTGCCCGTGCAAAGACCCGAAGAAGCGCGCTTCGGGGTAGCGCGCCTGCAGCGTCTCGCGCGCCGGGCCGTCCCCAACCAACCATTTTTCACCGGGCAGATCGAGGCGCAAAAACGCTTCCAGGTTTTTTTCCGGGGCCAGCCGTCCGACGCAGAGAAACACCGGCCTGGCCTGTGCAGCAGGCTCCCAGCCGGGCTGGAACAACCCGGTGTCGACCCCTTTGGACCAGACCACCAGATTGCGCAGACCCTCCGCGCCCAGCGCGTCGATCATCCGCGGGGTGCTCACCAAGACGGCGCGACTGGGCCGGTGGAAGGCCCGCAGATAGGCGTAGCCCCAGGCCAAGGGGAAGCCGCGCCAGCGACTGTTCAGGTATTCGGGAAAGCGCGTGTGCACCGCGCTGCTGAAGGCCAGGTCGCGCTTGAGCAACCAGCGCCGGGCGGCCCAGCCAAGCGGCCCCTCGGTCGCCAGGTGCACGCAGTCGGGGGCGAAGTCGCCAATCATCCGGCCCACCTGCCATAGGTCCCAGGCCAGGGGGATCTGCGGATAAGTGGGACAGGGGCAGGTGCGAAAGTCCTGGGGCGACAGCAGACGCACCTTGTGCCCAAGCGCCTGCAACTCCACCATCAGTGCCTGCAGGCAGGTCACCACACCGTTGACCTGGGGCAGCCAGGCGTCGCTGACCAGCAGTATCCTCACAACACCGGCTCCACTGCGGCCTCGCGCTGGGCGGCCTGCGCGGCCTGTCGCTGCTGATCGTCGGCCAGTCGATACAATTCGATGCTGCCGTCGAGATGCTCGATCAGCGCCGTGCAGGATTCGACCCAATCGCCGCAGTTCATATACTCCACCTCCCCCATGGCGCGGATCTCGGCGTGGTGGATATGGCCGCAGATCACCCCGTTGAAACCCCGTTTCTGACATTCGTGAGCGATCGCCTGCTCAAAGTCGCTGATGAAGTTCACCGCGCTTTTGACCTTGTGCTTGAGGTACGCCGACAGCGACCAGTAGCCGTAGCCCCAGCGGCTGCGCCAGTGGTTGAGCCAGCGATTGAGGGTCAGGGTGAACTCGTAGGCCGAATCGCCCAGAAAGGCCAACCAGCGGTGGTAGCGGGTGATCACATCGAACTGGTCACCATGGATCACCAACAGCCGACGGCCATCGGCTGTCGTATGCTCGGCCTCGTCGACCAGGCGGATATTGCCCAGCACCAGGCTGGAATAGCGCCGCAGAAACTCGTCGTGATTGCCGGTGACGTAGATCACCTCAGTACCCCGCTTGCTTAGCGTCAGCAGTCGGCGCAGCACATTGGTATGGGCCTGCGGCCAATAGATGCCGCTGCGCAGCTTCCAGCCATCGATGATATCGCCCACCAGATACAGTTGATCGGCCTGGTAGCGCTTGAGAAACCGCGCCAGGTGTTCGGCCTGACAGTCCCGGGTGCCCAGGTGGACATCCGATATCCACAGGGTGCGCACCCGTTGTTTGCGGCTGGGCATGGCGAGCTGAGCGCTACTCATCGAGGGAGGCCTCCGGCGGGTTTGGCCCGAGCTTGCACCGGCCCCATGACCGCGCCGTGACAGTCCCGCAGCAGGCCTGTGACAGGCAGGCGCAGCAATCGCCGTGGACTGCCCGGTATTTTTGCCCGGCGGCGCAATCGGCGGGCATTCCACGGGTAGACTGGGGACCTGCACCGAGGAACCCCTGATGCATTCGATACTTTCCCTGCGCCGCTACCGTCATGACCGCATCGCCCACCGCCACGACCACGCCCAGTTGGTGTTTGGCCTGCGCGGCCAGTTGGACTTCGAAGTCGCCGGTTTCGGTAGCCAGGTGACCTGCCAGACCCTGGCCGTGGTGCCTTGCGATACCCAGCATGCGTGCGGCAGCACCGGCGGCAGTGAATGCCTGGTACTGGATGTACCCTCGGCCGAATGGCTGCAACAACGCCTGGGCGACCATGCCTCGGCCAGCCAGCGCCTGCTGGAACGCCCCAGCGCGTTCAGCCTGAACCCACGCCAGGGGCAACTGGTCAATTGGCTCGCCGCCAGCCAGCTGCAGGACGGGGTGATTGCCCAACAAGGAGCCGCGCTGTTGCTCGCCAGCCTGGTGGGTGAGCGCGAGGCGCCGCCTTGCGGCTTGCCGCTGGCGGCGCTGGACGCCTATGTCGACCAGCATGTTGGCCACCCGTTGCAGGTCGCCGACCTGGCGCGCCTGAGCGGGCTTTCGGTGGCGCGCTTTCATATCCGTTTTCTCGAGGAAACCGGACAGACGCCCATGGACTATGTTCGCCAGCGCCGCCTGCAGCGGGCCCGGCAATTACTCTGCGCAAGCCGCCTGCCGCTCGGCGAGGTGGCCGCCCAGGTCGGCTACGCGTCGCAAAGCGCGTTTAGCGCCGCCCTGCTGCGCGCCTTCGGCCAGACCCCCAGTGCGCTGCGCCGCGAGTCCCGCGACAAAACCCATTAGCCGTGCGACAGACTCGGGACAGCGGGCACCCTAGACTCTGTTTCGTCCTTCGAGGGGTGGAAAAGCATGCAGACCATAAATTGGCAGGATTTCGAGCGGGTGGAGTTGCGCGTTGGCACCCTCCTCAGCGCGGCGCTCAATCCACGCGCGAAAAAACCGGCGCTGGTGCTGGAGATCGATCTCGGCCCCTTGGGTATCAAGACCTCCAGCGCACAGCTGACCGCCCTGTACAGCGCCGCCGAGCTGCCGGGTCGGCAGGTGCTCTGCGTCTGCAATTTTGCACCGAAATCCATCGCGGGTGTGCGCTCGGAGGTGCTGGTCACCGGCGTCTACGACGAGCAGGGTCAGGTGGTCCTGGCCGGCTTCGACCACCCGCTGCCCAATGGCAGCCGCCTGGCTTGAGCAGGCGGTTCCTTTCAATCTTCCCTTGAGCGTTCTATGACCCCTCGCTCCGCCCTGACCGCCCTGCACTGCGGCGCCCTGTTGTTTGGCCTCACCGGTGTACTGGGCAAACTGGCGACCACCACCCCCAACGTGATCGTGTTCGGCCGCGCCGCCTTTGCCGTAATGGCTCTGGCGGTGTTCGCCCGGCTGGTGACCCGCTCGCCCTGGCAGCCCCTTCAGGGTCGCGACTGGCTACGCCTGAGCGTTGGCGGCGTGCTGCTGGCCGGTCACTGGGTGAGCTTTTTCATCGCCGTGAAGGTGGCCGGCGTGGCCATTGCCACCCTGGGATTCACCAGTTTTCCCGCCCTTACGGTGCTGCTCGAGGGCCTTCTGTACCGTGAGCGGATTCGTCGCCAGGAATGGTTGATGGTGGTCCTGGTCACGATCGGCCTGGTGCTGGTCACCCCGCACTTCGACCTGAGCAGCGGCGCCACCAGCGGCTTGCTCTGGGGTGTGCTATCGGGGCTGTTGTTCGCCCTGCTGTCGCTGGTCAATCGCGCCGGTTCCGGCAAACTCGGCGCGGTCCAGGCCGCGCTGTGCCAGAACCTGGTGGTTGCCGTTTGCCTGCTGCCCTTCGCCGCCCCGCTGCTGGGCCAGGTGAGCGCCATGGACTGGCTGTGGCTGGCGCTGCTGGGAATTTTCTGTACCGGCGTGGCGCACAGCCTGTTCGTCGCCAGCCTGGACGTGCTCAAGGCGCGCACCGCCGCCGTGGTCTTCGCCCTGGAGCCGGTCTATGGCATCGGTTTCGCCTGGTTGATCTTTGCCGAAACGCCGACACTGCGCATGGCCGCGGGCGGCGCCTTGATCCTTTTCGCCATCGTCCTCAGCGCCCGCATGGGCGAGGCAAGCCACCCGCCGCTGCCGCTGGCCGACGTCGACCCGGCCAGGCCCTGAGCGGGATTGCCTAAACAGCAGGCGCCCATTACCGTGTCTGCCAGTTCGCACTCGCCATCAGGGCGCTGCGACGGCTGCCGTTACAGCGCCCACAAGGCCCACTATCTATCGATCCGCGCCACCGCGCAGGTCGTTTCAGGAGCTTCCATGATCAGCATTTCCAGCGCCTTCGATTCCGGCGCCATCGAGGTGGTCAGCCTCGCGGATCACCGCGACATTCAACTTAGGATCAAGGCCGATAACGCCAGTGAATTCGCCCAGTGGTTCCATTTCCGCCTGCAAGGTGCCGAAGGCCTGCCGGTCACCCTGCGCTTTCTGAACGCCGGCAACAGCGCTTATCCCGAGGGCTGGACCGACTATCAGGTGGTGGCCAGCTACGACCGCCAGCACTGGTTCCGCATCCCGAGTGAGTACGATGGACAAGTGCTCAGTACCCAGCTGACGCCCGCCGGCAACAGCCTCTACTTCGCCTATTTCGAACCGTACTCGGACGAGCGTCATCTGGACCTGATCGGTTTTGCCAGTGTCTCCGACAAGGTCAAGCTTGAGCCCCTGGGCCAGACTCTGGATGGGCGCGACATGACCTTGTTGCGCATCACCGACAGCGACAGCAAGACGTCACTGGCGCAGAAAAAGAACATCTGGCTGACCGCCCGGCAACACCCGGGCGAGACCATGGCCGAATGGTTTATGGAGGGCTTTCTCGAACGCCTGCTGGACGGCGACGATCCGGTCAGCCGTGTGCTGCTCGAACGTTGCCAGTTCTATGTGGTGCCGAATATGAACCCGGACGGCGCCGCACGGGGCAATCTGCGCACCAACAGCGTCGGTGCCAACCTCAATCGCGAATGGCAGGCCCCCAGCCTGGAACGCTCGCCCGAGGTGTTCCTGGTGCGTCAACGCATGCTGGAAACCGGTATTGACCTGTTTCTCGACGTGCACGGTGACGAAGCACTGCCCTACAATTTCGTCGCCGGCTGCGAGGGCAACCCGTCCTACAGCCCCCGTCTTGAAACCCTCGAAAACGCCTTCAAGGCTGCCTGGATCGCGGCCTCACCGGACTTCCAGGACCGCTTCGGCTACGGCCGTGACGAGCCAGGCCAGGCGAACCTGACGTTGGCGACCAACTGGGTCGGCGAGCACTTCGACTGCCTGGCCTACACCATCGAGATGCCGTTCAAGGACAACGCCGACTTGCCCGACCCCGTGTACGGCTGGAACGGCGAACGCTCGAAAAAACTCGGCGAAAGCGTCATGCAGCCGATCCTCGCGGTACTCCACCAGCTGCGCTGATGCGATGACCAGGGCCGGCACCCGGCGCCGGCCTCAGTCGCGGGCTTCGTTATGGCCCAGGTCCCGCTGCGGATCGATCAGGTCGCGAACCCGCTGCTTGAGCACCTTGGCCTCGGGGAAACCGCCATCGGCCTTACGCTCCCACAGTTGCACCCCGTCGCACTCGATGCGAAACACGCCGCCGCTGGCCGGCGCCAGGCAGACGCGCGCCAGGTCGTCGGTAAAGGTGCTGAGCAGTTCCTGAGCGAGCCAGGCGGCCCGTAGCAGCCACTGGCATTGGGTGCAGTAGGTGATAACGATCTCGGGTTTATGAGCACTCATGATCCGCTCTCGGTGACTGGACGAGTCGCCAGTCTAACCCTGCGCGTGATCGCCAGCGCCAGGCTGGGCTCGACCAGCGGCGGCGCAGCATGCTGGTGCAGCGCCACTTCAGGCAATCCGCGCCAGCAACTCCCGGGCCTCCTGCTTCTGCTGGTCGTCGCCTTCGTTAAGCACCTGATTGAGAATATTGCAGGCACTCTCGATATCACTTTGCGAGATATACGCCAGCGCCAGATTGAGCTTGCTCAAATGCTCGCGGTCGGCCGCCAGATGATCGAGGTCGCTGTCCAGGCTCGAACCGGGCGCCAGGGATTCGGCTGCCAGCGCACTGAACGCATCGCTGAACTCTTCAGCCAGCAGCTCCTGTGGCGGAGGCTCCGCGGCGGCGGACGGAAAATGCGCCAGGGAATCCTGTTCGCTCAGCTCGAAGACTTCCGGCAATACGCTGAGATTGGACAGGAAGGTCGGATCGTCCATCATCGGCGTCGGCACATCGGCGGGTTTCTTCCGGCCGACATGACCCTGCTGAAAGGGACTGATCTTGTCCCAGTCGGCATCCAGCGACAGGTCATCCAGATTCAGCTGGAAGTCATCCAGCAGCTCGTTACTGGCCGGCGCTGCCGCGGCAACGGCCTGAGTGGCTGGCAGCGCCGGCGCCAAAGGCGCCGCCATGGCCAGACGCGGGTAACGCGACTGCAGGTCCTGCAATTGGACCTCGCTGAAACCGGCTTCGCGCAAGATCGCCTGCTGCTCCAAATAACCCGCAGGATCGCCCAATTCCGCCAGCACCTCCAGCAATCGAAAGCGCAGATCTGTCCGCTCGGGCTCCTTGTCCAGGGCGGCGCGCAATGCACCAACCGCCTCGCTGAAACGCCCGTAGGCGATATAGATATTGGCTCCGTCCAGCGCATCGGTGCTGACCGCTGGCGGACGAGGGGCCAAGGATGGCGGGGCGCGCGGGACCCGGACCGGCGCCAGCGGTTCCACGGGTAGCACCGGTAGGGGTACCGGGGCCGTCACCCCAGCAGGCGTCGCCAGCGCCTGACGATCACGTCGCAGCCGGTTCAGCACCACCAGCAGCGCGATGGCCAGGGCCAGGATAAGCAACCCGGCCACCAGTACCAACCCCATCAGCCAGGGCGCCACCCTTGCCTGGGAAGGAAGCGGAGCTTGCCGACTGCCAGTCTCGGGCTGTGCGTTCGCGGGGGGCAGCGCCGGCGCGGCAGGCTGCTGGCGCTCGGTCAATTGCGCCTGAAGAGCGGCCAGTTGCTGGTCTTTGTTCAGCATCTGCGCCTGCAGCGCCTGCAACTGGGCCTGCAGATCGGCCAAGGTCTGCTGCAATTGCTCACGCTGCGCAATACCCTCGGCCAGCGCCTGCTCGGTTTCGGCTTGGGCCGCCGCCATCTCGGCCGAACCGGCGCCTGCCGGCGACGGGACCGGCTGCGCCGCAGTCGCCGGCGCAGCAGCAACAGTTGTTTCAATTGTTTCAGTGCGCGGTTCCCGTGGAGTCGGCGATTGAACGCTGTCCGGCAACAGCAGGTCAGCGTCCAGTTGCAGGCGGTCGATATTGCCGCCGGCAAAGGCCTGCGGGTTGAGCGCATGGATGCCGCGCATCAGCTCGGCCACACCAGCCTGACTACGGTCCGCCTGCAAGCGTTGAGCGATGGACCAGAGGCTGTCACCTCGCACCACCCGGTAACGCTGGCCCTGCAACGCAGGGGGCGGGGCTACCGGCAACGCCGCAGCGGCACGGCGCGGCGCCACTTCAGCCATTGGCGCAGCCGGTGCGCCAAGGCGGTCGGCCAATTGGTCGGGGCGAGTGGTCAAGGGTGGATCCAGCAGCACCGTGTATTCGCGCAATAACCGCCCAACGGGACGCTCAAGCTCCACCAAGAAGTTGAGATAGGGTTCACGGACGGGCTTGCCGGAGACCACCCGGATATAACTTTCGCGGCCGCGCATCACGGGAGTAAAACGCAGGTCGTTGAGGAAGAAAAATCGCTCGACCCCGGAGCGCTGGAAAGCCTCGGCAGGCGCCAGGCGGACCAGCACCTCGTCCGAGCTCAGCTCACCCACCTCGAGCAGTTCGATTCGCGCTTCCAGCGGCTGATTGAGCGCCGAGTGCAGGGTGATTTCACCCAGGCCCAAAGCAGTCGCAAGGCTGGAATAACAAGCGGTACTCGCCAGCCAGCAGAGCACCAGGCTACGCACAAACGCCATGTGGACCTCCCCGGTATGCCCGGCTCACACGCCACTGCTTGGCACGGCCCTCCTACCCCACGCAGGCGTTTAAGGACGGCGTTGCAACAGCTTACAGGTCAGGTCGAGCTCCGTGCGAACCTGCCCCCCAAAATCCAGTATGGTTGGTATTGGCCAGAATGCCCTGCCCCGCCAGAACCCATACCTGGAGCATACGCAAAAATCTGCCAACTCGATCAAGATTTTACCTTTCAATGTATAGGCGTTCTTTTGCTGCGAAGTCGACTCGCCGGGATCAGGGCCAGTAAAAACAGAAATCCCACCAACCAGAAACTCTGCCGGAACGCCAGGGCCTCAGCCACCACATCGGCGCCCCCGGCCTGGTATCGCCACTCGATAAAGCCGGTCAACAGGTTGACCCCGAACGCGCCACCCAGTTGCCGTACAAAGGTAATGGCGCCGGCCCCCAGTGCCAGTTCTTCCGCGGGCAGCTGCTCCAGAGAGGAAGTACTCAGGGCCGGCAATAGCAGCCCCAGGCCCATGCGCCCGACGCAGGCCCAGCCGCAAAGCAATACAAATGAAGTCCCGGCACCGGTCATCCCCAGCGCGACGCATGACAACGCGAACAGCAGCAGCCCGGCCACCAGCAAACCCGCCGTGGCCCAGCGGTCGCTCAGCCAGCCCCCGGCGAAGGAGGCGATGCCCATCAGCACCCCGGTCGGCAGCAGCAACAGGCCGGCCTGGCCGGCGCTGTACCCGGCCACAGTCTGCAGAAACAGCGGGATCTGGTAGATCGAGCCATACAGGCCCAGGCCAAGCGCCAGGGCCACCCAGCTGCTGTGGCGAAACGCCGAATGGCGCCACAGCTGCAGCGGCACCAGGCAATCACCGGCCAGGCGGCTGCGCGCGATAAACCCGAGCGTGCCGAGCACAGCCAACACCGCGCACCCCCAAGCACTGGACGCCTGCCAACCCAGGCGCTGGGCCTCGGCCAGGGCACCCAGGGAGGCGAACAAGGCCAGACACAGCAACCCGAAGGCCAGCAGGTCGAAACGTGGCGGGTTTTCCTCTCGGCTGTCGGGCATCAGCCACTGTGCGCCGACCAGCACCAGCAGGCACAACGGCAGCGGCAACCAGAACACCGCGACCCAGCCGAAATGATCGACCAGGTACCCCCCGATGCTAGGGCCCAGCGTCGGCGCCACCATGACCCCGAGCCCATACAACCCCAACGCCATGCCGCGGCCGCCGCCGCTGGTGTAGACGCGAAACAGCAGCACCATGGCCAGGGGTTGCACCAGACCGGCACAGAGGCCTTGAACGATACGGATAAGGATCAGCTGCCAGGCGTGATCGGCCAGCAAGGCCAGTGCCGACACCAGCACGAACACCCCCAGCCCCGTCTGCAGGGTGCGTTTGGGACCCCAGCGTGCCTGAACCGGAGCAGCCAGCAGCAGTCCGGCGGTCATGGCCGCGAGAAAACCGGTGGACAGCCACTGCACCAGCGGACGACCGATGGAAAATGCCTGCATGATGGCCGGCAAGGCGACATTGATACTGGTGGACGCCAGGACCATGGCCATGCTGCCCAGCATCAGCAACGCCAGCAGCCAGCGCGGGTAGCCTGCCCCGAAACGCCGTTGCAGCGCTTCGAGGCTGTGGGCCATCAGGGTTTTTCCAGATTGGCCAGGATCCGCGCGTGCACCCGCTGGCAGCAGCGCAACTCCTCTTCGTCCAGGCCGGCGAACAGCTCCAGGCGCAGCTGAGTGGAAATGGCCTCGATCTGCTCGATCAGCGGCCGGGCTTCGGCACTCAGGGAGATCTTCTTGGCGCGCCGGTCTTCCGCCACCGCCTGACGGCGGACCAACCCCTGGGCCTCCAGGCTGTCCAGCAAACGGGCCAGGGTCGGCCCTTCAACCCCCACGCTCTGGGCCAGCTCACGCTGGGTCGGCAGCTCTTGGAAACGCGCCAGGTGCAGCAAGACCAGCCAACGGGCCTGGGACAGGCCGAGACCGGCCAGGCGCCGATCGAGCTCGGCACGCCAGCCGCGCGACAGCTGGGCCAGCTGCATTGCAAAACGATGTTGCTCGGAATACGACATGGAAACTGACTCGAAAAACTAATTATTAGTCAGCTAATCATAGCCTTGTAGCGCGGATCAAGGGCTGCGTCATATCCGCTCACCATTTGGCGTATTGATCCTCAACGAAGCCCCAGAGGTTGTCGATCACCACCGCCGGGCGTCCCGCCGGACGCAGGGTGCCGCTGAACCGACCGAATATCTGTTTGAAGTTGCTGGCGATGACACCCAGGTTCAGGCGCTCCTGGTGCATACCCTGGGCCTCGAAGCTCAGTTCCACCCGGCCGTCATGGGAGCCGATCCGCCAGGGCAACAGCGGATGGTCACGGTCGAACTGGAATCGCACCGTGTCGACCTTGTGCAGCACGCCCTCCAGCCAGAAGCAGTTTTCGGTGAAACTGGTCTCATTGACCCCGCAGGACAGATTGAGCCCAACCCGCTCCCCCCCGGCCAGGCCTGACAGGCAGGCCCAGTTCCAGGTGGTTTCCCGGCGCATATAGCCGGCCGACCAGTCATGGTGGGCAAAGGCGTCCAACGCCGCCAGGTCGAACTCACCCAGCGCGCTGCGCACAGTGCCGGTACAACGCACGCCGGCGACCTTCTGCGCGTAGACCCAACCGTTCACCGCCGTGGGCGTGCAAATGCACATGGGCTCGAACGCCGGCTGGCGCTCGGTGAAACAAGCCTCGATCGAAGTACCATCGTCCAACGACACCAACAGGCGCTTTTCGCCGCTGGCGGCCTGGTTCTCCAGGCGCAGCAGGTTGCCGCCACTGCGCAGTTCGCACACGCCGTCGTTGGGCTGCTGGGAAAAACGCGTTCCCCACCCCAGCGGCAACTTGAACCGACGCTCGATCATCCGCCCTGTAGGCGGATGGAACAGGTACACGAAACCGATGCCGACCAGGCTCAGGTCAGCCAGCGCACAGCCGCCGATCAGCTGGTCGCTGATCAGGCCGAAGTACTGGAACTGATGGAAGGTCCGGCGTTTACTCCAGGCGCCCAGGGGTCGCCCCATGGGCGAGCGAAAGTCGAAATCACGGTAATTGACCAGGCCCGGGGCCTCGGGAAACAGGCCATAGTGCGGCTGGCCGTCGGCCTTGATCAACTTGTGCATGGACGCGGCTCGTCATTCGGGGTTGGCCGATGCTAGCACCCGCTCCGCCCGGCCACAGTCACTCAAGGCGCCATCGCGAGGGACCGAAAACGCCAGCGCAGCGGCCGCACCCTCAGCTGACCACCTGGTTACGACCAAAGGCCTTGGCCTCGTAGAGGGCACGGTCCGCGTGTTCGTACAGTTGGCTGAGCACGCCCTGCTCGTCAGGCGCGATGCAGGCGACGCCAATGGAGAGGGTTACCCTTGGCGCCGTGTCCGAGCCCTCATGGAGGATGTTCAAGGCTTCCAGGCCCGTGCGCAGGATCTCGGCGCGCTGGCGCGCCTCCTCCGGGCCGATGTCGTACAGCAACACCGCGAACTCTTCGCCCCCCAGCCGCACGGACATATCCAGCGGCCGACGCGCGGCCTCCTCTAGCAATTGGGCGACCCGTTGCAGCACGTTATCGCCGGCCTGGTGACCGTAACGGTCGTTGTAGGCCTTGAAATGATCGATATCGCAAATCAACAGTGCCAGGCGGCGCTGCTCGCGCATGCCCTGACGCCAGAGCCGCTCGAAATGGTGATTGAAACTGCGGCGATTGTGCAGCCCGGTCAGGCTGTCATGGTCGGCCAGCACCCGCATCAGGCGGCTGATCAGAAAATGCTCGCGGGACTTGAACTCCAGCAGGTAGCAACCCAGTGCGCCCATCAGGTTACCGAACGACAGAAACAGCACGTTGTTGATCAGCCGCGCCGTCGGCAACCTGGCCAACAGCTCGACAGCCACATACACCACCAGCACCGCCAAGGCACACATCAAGGCTTGGTTCAGGCGCAGGCCGACCAGAAAATAGGCGGCCATGCTCACCAGCAGCAAGCCTTCATAGGGATAGGCCGGATCGACCCGGTGGGCGATCCCGACCACCAGCGCCGAGCCGACCCCCAGGGCCAGGATGCACACCATACTCAGGGGCAGCAGCAGATGCGTGAGGTCGCGCCGCAGGATCAGCCAGGCACAGGAGAGCAGCAGGGCGAGTACCAGTACGCGCACAGCGAGCATCCCGCCGAGCGACGCGCCGCTGACCAGGCTGATATCCAACGCCGCGAAAACCATCCAGATCAGCATGCCCACGCTCAAGGCGATGCGCTTGAGCTCGAAGCTGTCCTCCAGGCTGTAGGCCCGGTACTCCAGCTCCAGCACCCGGGAAAACCGCAGCAGGCGAAACCCCACTGCCAGCTGATCGGCATACGGATTAGGACGCACATCGTCCAGCCACACCTGATGATCGCGCACCCTGACCTCATCCATGGAAGACCCGAGCCCACCTTAGCCGCTTGACCGACGCGTCACAAGTTTGTCGCTTATTGACGCCATTTACCTGACGCAAGCAGGCTTTACGCCTCGAGCTCCGCCTGCAGTGCCGCCCGCACGCAATAGAGCACACCCTCAGCGACACGCCCGGTGAAACGCGGCGCAAGGCTGGCGACAGAGGGCAGCTCAGCTTCACCGTCCAAGAATGCGTCCTGCACCTCTTCCAGGACCGCCTCGGGCAGGTCCAGCGCCTGCTCCAGGGACAATTGCTGGGCGCCAATGGCCTCGGCCAACAGGGTATAGACGTTCTTTTCACTGCACTTGAGCTGCCCGGCGATCTGCGCGGGAGTCATCCCGGCGCGGGCCAGGCTGATCAGCTCGTGACGGATATCCGCCACCGCAACAGGTGCCGCGGCAGCGCCCCCCAGCACCTCGAGAAAGGCTTGGCCATAACGTTCCAACTTACGCGCGCCCACGCCACTGACACGGCCCATCGCGGCCAACGAATCCGGCTGGCTACGCAGCATTTCCAACAGCGTGGAGTCCGGAAAAATCACATAAGGCGGCACCCCATGTTCCTCCGCCAACTTGCGCCGCAACGCCCGCAGCGCCTCCCAGCGCTCGCGCTCTTCGTGGCGAACCAGTTGGCTGGCGGCGCTGGTCGAGGATTTGCCCGCCTGCTGGGGTTTGAGGTCACGACGCAGTTGCAAGGCCACCTCGCCACGCAGCAGCGGCCGGCAACTCGCCGACAGACGCAGCCCGCCGTAGCCCTCCAGGTCGACATCCACCAGCCCGCGCGCCACCAGCTGCCGAAACAACGAACGCCATTCGCCTTCGCCAAGCGGCTTGCCCAGGCCGAACACGGACAGGTGTTGATGGCCGAGACCACGGACTTTTTCGTTGTCGCGGCCCAGCAGGATATCCACCAGATGACCCACGCCGTAGCGCTGACCGCTGCGGTGAATCGCCGACAGCGCCTGCCGGGCCGGCTCGGTCGCATCCCAGGTCTGCACCCCATCGACACAGTTGTCGCAGTGCCCGCACGGTTGCGCCAGGGTCTCGTCAAAATAGGCCAGCAGCGCCTGGCGCCGGCAGCGAATCTGTTCGCACAACGCCAACATCGCATCGAGCTTGTGTTGCTCGACGCGCTTGTGCCGCTCATCGCCGTCGGAGTTCTGCAACATCTGTTTGAGCAGCAGCACGTCCTGCAACCCGTACGCCATCCAGGCATCGGCGGGTAACCCGTCACGCCCGGCGCGGCCGGTCTCCTGGTAATAGGCCTCGAGGGACTTAGGCAGGTCCAGGTGCGCGACAAAACGTACGTTCGGCTTGTCGATGCCCATGCCGAAGGCGATGGTGGCCACCATGATCAAGCCTTCCTCGTTGAGAAAGCGCTTCTGATGATAGGCGCGCAGCTCATGGGGCAGGCCGGCATGGTACGGCAGCGCCGGATGCCCTTCACTGGCGAGGAAGGCCGCTACCTCTTCGACCTTTTTGCGCGACAGGCAGTAGACGATACCGGCATCGCCCTTGCGCTCGCTGAGGAAGCTCAGCAGTTGCTTGCGCGGCTGTTCCTTGGGCACGATGCGGTAAAAGATGTTCGGCCGATCGAAGCTGGAGAGAAAACGTTCGGCGTCCTGCAGGTGCAGCCGAGTGACGATTTCTTCACGGGTGCGCATGTCCGCCGTGGCCGTCAGCGCAATGCGCGGCACCTGGGGAAACAGCTCGGCGAGCTGGCCCAGCTGCAGGTACTCGGGGCGGAAATCATGCCCCCATTGCGAGACGCAGTGCGCCTCGTCGATGGCGAACAGCGCAATCTGCAGCCCCTGCAGGAAATTCAGCATGCGCGGCTGCACCAGGCGCTCGGGCGCCAGATACAGCATCTTGATTTCGCCGCGACGGATGCGCTCGGCAATCTCACGCTGCGCCTCGGCGCTCAGCGTGGAATTCAACGCCACGGCCGCCACCCCCAGCTCCTCGAGCGTAGCGACCTGATCGTCCATCAGGGCGATCAGCGGCGACACCACCACTGCCAAGCCCTCGCGCAGCAGGGCGGGCACCTGGAAACACAGCGACTTGCCCCCCCCGGTGGGCATCAGCACCAACGCGTCGCCACCCTGGGCCACGCGCTCGATGATCGCTTCCTGGCGACCCCGAAAACTGTCGTAGCCGAAGATATCCTTAAGGATGCGCAGCGCCGGTTCGAGCATAAACACTCCAAGCTGTTGCCAAATTAAGAGCCGTGCACCCGCAGATGCGAGCGGCTCCCCACCGGCCCTGCTGTCAAGCCTGGCCGATCAGTAACGTTCCAGTATACCCGACCACCCTGCCGGACCGCTCTACGCCTGTCCGGCGAGCGGCACCCGAGGCCCTGTAAGTCACCGCCGACAGCCTCGACAGCTGGACACCGCGACGTTCCGGATGTGACCAGGCGGGGCCTGGCCGTTGATCCAGGCGGTAAAAAAAAACCCCGGACAATCGGGTCCTGAGCGGCTATCCAGGCTAAAATCCCTCCTCGTTTAGTCCCTCAAGGTAGTGCCACGATGTCTTTCGCCGAGCAATTGTCCCGCCTGCAAGCCTTCCTCGACGCCGACGAACTGCACGACGAGGCCCTGGACTCCGTGGCTGCCCATGGGTATCTGACCGCCCTGTCGATCTGCCCCGAGCAGGTACCTGACCGCGAGTGGATCGATGCCTTGTTCGCCGAACCCCCGCACTATCGCAGCGACGCCGAGCGCGATGAGATCGAGGCAACGCTGATTCACCTCAAGGCTCATATCACCCGCCAGCTGGCCGCCGACGAGGACCTGGAGCTGCCGTGCGACCTCGACCTGGGCGAGGTACCGGACGAATCGGACATTCGCGGCTGGTGCATCGGCTTTATGGAAGGGGTGTTTTTGCGCGAAGCGGTGTGGTTCGAAGAGGCCGAAGACGAGGTCAGCGAACTGCTGCTGCCGATCATGGTGGGCTCGGGCCTGTTCGACGAGCAACCGGAGTTCGTCGAGATCGCGGCAGACCCGGACCTGATGGCCGACATGGTCGAGCAAATTCCCGAATTGCTCACCGCACTGTTTCTGCTGTGCAATGCCCCGGATGAAAAGCCGGCCCTGCTCAAACCCCGCCATCACTAAGCCCAACCCAGCGGACGGCACACCGCGCCACAGACCTCTCAGCAGCCACCCGGCCGTGCGTTACGGCTTACTGAGCCTGGGCTGGCTGAGCGTCGGGCTAGGGGTGGTCGGCATTTTTCTGCCGGTGTTGCCGACCACCCCCTTTCTGCTGCTGGCGGCCGCCTGCTTCGCCCGCAGCTCACCGCGATTCTACCAATGGCTGGTCGGCCATCCCCGCCTGGGCCCCTGGATCCGCGATTACCTCGACGGCCAAGGTATTCCGTTGCGAGGTAAAGTCTGGGCCATGGGCCTGATGTGGACCAGTATTGCGCTGTCCTGCTACCTGGTCGCCCAACCCTGGGCCCGCGGTTTTATGCTGACCAGCGCGGTGCTGGTCAGCGGCTATATCCTCAAACAAAAAACCCTGCCACCGCGCTAGCGGCGCCCCCACATGGCAGGATAACTGCGCCTAGACTGAACCCATCTTCGCTGGAGACGTGGCGCATGCAGTCACCCCACGGCAGTCCCGGATGGGCCAGGCGCTGGCAACGCGTTGCGGTGGCAGTGCTGGCCGGGTTTGGCCTGGGGCTGGCATTGGCTTCCTGGGATTTCGCGCAAGTGCTGCGCATCGCCGAGCAGCGCTACGGCGACCTGGGCCCGGCCAAAGGGCGACTACAGGCCTGGCAGGACCTGTTGCTGGAGACCCGCACCCTGGCGGAGCCGGACCAGTTGGCCGCGGTCAACCGCTTTATCAATCGCCAACTGCGCTTCGTCGACGACCGTACCATCTGGAAGCAGCAGGACTATTGGGCTTCGCCTGTGGAAGCCCTGATCCAGGGTGCCGGGGACTGCGAGGACTATTCCATCGCCAAGTACTTCACCCTGCGCGAGCTGGGCGTCGCCAGCGACAAACTGCGCATCACCTACGTCAAGGCACTGAATTACAACCAGGCGCACATGGTGCTGACCTACTACCCCAGCCTCACCGCCGAACCGCTGGTGCTGGACAACCTGATCAACGATATCCGCCCCGCCTCGCAACGCAACGATCTGCTGCCGGTGTACTCCTTTAATGCCGAAGGGGTCTACCTGCCGGGCGCCGGCGGCGGTAAACGCAGCGGCGACAGCAAACAGTTGTCGCGCTGGCAGGACCTGTTGAAAAAAATGCGCGCCGAAGGCTTCGCCATTGCCGAGGGTTAGTCGATGTCCCTGCTCAAACAGCTGTTTCTCGCCATTTGCCTGTTTCTGCTGGTGGCCTTCACCGGCAGTTTTATCGCCGGCGTGGAGTCTTCGCGCGAACAATTGATCAGCCAGTTGCGCTCCCATGCCCAGGACGCGGCCACCGCCCTGGGCCTGTCCATGACCCCCCATGTGGATGACGCGGCGATGGTCGAGCTGATGGTCAGCTCGATATTCGACAGCGGTTATTTCGCCAGCATCCGGGTGATCCGCATTGCCGATGGCCAGGTACTGGTGGAGCGCAGTGCACCACCGGGCAGCGATAACGTCCCCGCCTGGTTCGCCCGCCTGGTCGACCTGCGCCCCCAGGGCGGCGACGCCCTGATCATGCGCGGCTGGGAACAGGCGGCGCGGGTCGAGGTGCTGAGCCATCCGCAATTCGCCCTGGCGCGCCTCTGGGACGGCGCGCTGGGCAGTCTGTTCTGGCTGCTGCTGTGCGGCCTGACCAGCGCTATCCTCGGCGGATGGTTGCTGCGCAGCCAGCTGCGCCCGCTGGACAGCATGGTGCAGCAGGCACATGCGATCACCCAACGCGAGTTTCTGACCCTGCCACGGGTGCCCCGCACCCCGGAATTGAGACGGGTGGTGGTCGCCATGAACCTGATGGTGGAAAAACTCAAGGCCCTGTTCGCCGAGGAGGCCGCGCGCAGTGAAAAACTGCGCAACGAGGCTTATCAGGACAGCCTGACCGGCCTGGCCAACCGGCGGCTGTTCGACATTCAACTGGGCAATCAACTGGCGCTGACCGAACAGAGCAGCGAAGGCTATCTGCTGCTGCTGCGGGTCAATGACCTGGGTGGCCTCAACCAGCGTCTGGGCGGGCAACGGACCGACGCGCTGATCGTGGCGATCGGCGAGCAATTCAAACGCCTGCTGCATCGCCGTGGTACCCCGGATTGGCTGGCCTCACGCAGTCGCGGCGGAGAATTCAGCCTGTTGGTGCCCGGCTTGACGGCGGAGGATGCCGATCTGCTGGCGACAGAGCTGTGCGAAGGCTTGGATAGCCTTTACCAGACCGGCGCCAGTGATTGCACTCCAGTGGCTCACCTGGGCATAGGCGCCTATCGGCCCGGCGAAGACATGGCCACGGTGATCAGCCGCGCCGACCAGGCGCTGGCCCAGGCCCAACACCACCCCAGCCAAGCCTGGCAGCGCCTGGACGATTTCA
The DNA here is from genome assembly GCF_040514055.1 of Pseudomonas sp. Classification (GTDB taxonomy): domain Bacteria; phylum Pseudomonadota; class Gammaproteobacteria; order Pseudomonadales; family Pseudomonadaceae; genus Aquipseudomonas. The sequence continues at coordinate 9,424 of NZ_JBEVDL010000041.1, read as the reverse complement.
GCGTTCAGCCCAGCGAGGGCCTGCACCATTGGCGCGCCTGGCTGGAGGACGCCCTCAGTCATGGCAAGCTGCAGCTGTATTTCCAACCCGTGGCGCGCTGCGACGACACCCTGCACCTGATTCAACACAAGGTATTGGCGCGCCTGCTCGACCCCCAGGGCGAGACCGTTGCAGCCGGGCGCTTTCTGCCCTGGATCGAACGCCTGGGCTGGGCCAGTCGACTCGATCTGATCATGCTTGAGCACTGCCTGAATCACCTGGCGCAGTACCCACAGGCCATGGCCCTGAGCCTCTCCGCGGCCACCTTACGCGACCCCGCCAGCCTGAAGCGGCTGCTCGAACTGCTGGCCGCTTACCCGGAATACGCGGCCTTGCTGACCCTGGAAGTCGACGAGCGCTATCTGCCTCCCACCGATGAACTGGAACGGCTCAGCCAGGGTGTTCGCTCAGCCGGCTTCCGGCTGGGCCTGCAACACTTTGGCGGCCGCTTCAGCCTGATCGGCAACCTCACGCACCTGGGCCTGGCCTACCTGAAAATCGATGGCAGCTATATCCGCAACATTGACCTGGAAAGCGACAAGCGCCTGTTTATCGAGGCGATTCAGCGCGCCGCCCACAGCATCGACCTGCCGCTGATTGCGGAGATGGTCGAAACTGCAGGGGAGCTGCAGGTGCTGGGCGAGTTGGGCATCCAGGGGGCGATGGGGCGTCTGATCGGCGCCCCGGCGCCGTGGAGCCCCGGCGCCCAAGGCGCGCGATAACGGCTGGCGCGCTACAGGAGTCGATGTTCGTCCTCGCCGAGCAAACCGCTCAGTTCCCCCAGGTGCGCGCGGGTCTCGGCGCGCTGATGCAGTTTCAGCCGCGCGGCCTCGGGCAAGTCGGTGTAGCGGATCACGCCTCGCTTGACCAGCACCCCCACCAGATCCTCGATCACCCGCACCAGTTCAAGGTCCGAATGCTGCAGGGAGGCCAGCCGGTTGTGCAGCAGAAAGGCCTGCAGTTCCGGATCCTCTGCCGCGAGCTGCTCACTCATGCCCTCGAACGGCTCCGAGGCCGCCCGTACGATCTGCTGTCGCTCGTCACGTTGTATGTAGCGCATGGCTTCCCTCTCCCGCCGGAAGAAAAAAGCCCGCCACCCATCGGGTGGCGGGCTTGCTTACCCTTGCAAGGTTAGACGGTGTCCACATGCAAGGCGCCGTCGCCGAGCAGCCCCTGGATAATGGTCGCCTCGTTGGCGTCGGCGACCAGACCACCGGCCTCGGTACCCACACCGTAATGACTGGCCAGGTCGATCCCCTGCAACTCGACCCCCTGGGACACCGCGCCATCGCCCAGCGGGCTGATACCAATGCTGGTCGAGGTCGCGCTGACCGAAAAGGACAGGTACTGGCTCAGCACATTGACGTCATCGGTTTCGCCGACCAGCAGCGACGCCAAATCCAGGTAGACGTCGGCGATACTCTCCACATGGACCTGGGTATAACCCGCCGCAGCGCCCTGATCGTCCGCGGCCATCAGCAGGTCGCTGTCCAGTGTCGGATCCGCGGAGTCATCCTGCGGCTCGAGCAGGCTGGCCAGTTCGGCTGCCAGGGGCAGAGTGTCTCCAGCGGGCCCCTCGAGCGAAGGATCGGGGTCATCGGGCTGGCTGCCATCCACCAGCAACTGGCTTTGCTCATCCGGTGTCGGGGCGTCGGTCAGCGACCCCGCATCGGCGAGTTCGCTCTCGGGTGCCGGGCCGCTCACGCCCAGTGCCTGCATACCGGCGCCCTCATCGTCATCGCCATCCATCAGCAACCCATCCGGCTCCTCGGTAAAGGCGAAGCTGCTGGTCGCGGCCAATGGTGCCGGGGCCAGTGGCGCGATATCCACCGTCAGGGTCGCGCTGGAGGTCGACCCGTCGGCATCGCGAATCACATAGGTGACGCTGACATCGGCACCGCTGGCCCCCGCGCTGGGTGGCGTATAGGTGTAGGTGCCGTTCTCGCGAATGATCAGGGTGCCCTGGGTGGCGCCCAGGGCAATGGTTACTTCGTTGTTGATCGCATCCCCGGCATTGAAGTTGTAGGTGGTGGCGCCGTAGGTCACCGACACCAGGCGGGCGGTCGCCCAACCGTCGGCTCCGGGCAGGTCGTTGCTGGTGACATTGCCGGTCGAGGAATCGGAGATCTGCGTCAGCGTACCGCTGAGCTGGCTGACCGAGCTGATGATAAAGACATTGCTGCCACCTGTGGACGACCAGGCCACCTGATTCAGCTGGGTGGTCAGGCTGCCGCTGCCAATACCCACCGAATACACCTCGTGGATACGTGGCACCGCCCCCCCGCTGTTGCTGGCGAAATTGACCCAGGCGGTACGCTCCGCCGCGCTGATGGAGTTGTCGTTGCTGCCATCGTTCCCGGTCGGCTCCCCATCGGAGAGAAAGTACATATAGGTTTTGTCGGCCAGCGGCGCACCGGCGAAGCTGCTCTGCACCGCGGCGATGGCCGAATCGTAATCGGTGCCGCCACCGTTGGTGATCGAGCTGGAGTTGATGATGCTGGTGGCCGCGGCACCGGTCAGCCAGGCACTGCCGCTGGAAGTGAAGACGGTCGCCGAGTCGTCGAAATCCACCAGCATCACCTTGACCAGCGCCGCGCCGTAAGTGCTGATCAGGTTGGTGACGGCGCCCTTGATCAGGGTCATCTGCGAATTGCTGATACTGCCCGAGGAATCCAGCACCAGGATCAGGTTGACCGATTCGGTACGAGTCGCCCCCGGAGTGGTGGTATCCGCCACGGCGGTGGGCAGCGCATCGGTGATAGTGACCGTTACGGTGGCCGTGTCGCCGCCACCCTGCCCGTCGCTGATGGTGTAGGTGAACTGGTCGGTCAAACCACCAGGACCGGGGTTGGTGGTCGGGGTATAGACGATCTGGCCATTGACGATGGCCGTGGTGCCGTACACCGGAGCGGAGTTGCTGACCGACACGATGTTCAGCGGATTACCATTGGCATCGCTGTCGTTGGCCAAGACGTCGATGGTGACCGGCACCCCCTGCAGGGTGGTGGCACTGTCGTTGAGCGCATCGGGTGCCAGGTTGGGGTCCGCGGTCACCACGATATCCACGACCAGCGTGGCCCCGTCCATGTCTCCATCACCGTCCTGGGCGACTATGTTGAAGGTCAGGTTCTGGTCCTCCGGCAGGATGCTGGTGGAGACCGTGGCCGACGAGAACCGCACACCCTGCCCACTGCCGCTGACGCCGCTGATTTCCAACTGATTGAAACTGATCGACGGATCGATATTGGTGGTCGAGCCCGACACCGCCACAGTGCCGGTTTGAACCACGCCAGTGGTGGTATTGGTGGCTGTCCATTGGATGGTCAGCGAGCCATTGACGCTATTGTTGGTCAGCAAAACGCTGTCGACCAGTTGCGGACTCGAGCCGGGAGCATCATTGCCAACCGCCCCGGGGTTGTGAAACTCCATGGTGAAACTCTCGCCGACCCCAAGGAACTGGTTGGCGACGCCAAAGCCCTGGGTCGACGAGTTGACACCGGTGCTGTTGCCGGTGAATTCGATACGTCCATCGGCGGTTTCCACCCAAGGCTGCGGCCCACCGGCGGTGAGGTTCAACAACGACACCGTTTCGGTGGTGGTCGCTTCAGGAGTGACCAGGTTGAAGCTGTAGGTTTCGTCGGCGTTTACCGTCAGGGTGAAGAGCGTGACGCTGCCCGGGCCGGTGGCGGTCAGAGTGGTGCTGACAAAGCCGCCCAGGCCATCGAAGTTATTGACCGAGCTGTAGGTCACGCCGCTCAAGGGCGGCCCGCTGATCTGGAACCCGGCCAGGCCGTCCGCGCCCGCTTCGAGAACGAAGACGCCATTGACCGTGCCAACCTCATTGGGCAGGCTCGCCGGGGTAAAGTCGCCCAAGGTCGGCACATCGTCGACTATGGTGACCAGGATGCTGCCCATGGCGCTGTTGCCATTGGCATCGGTGGCGCTGTAGGTAAAGGTTTCGGTGATGACCTGATCCGTGCCGTTATTGGCATTCGGCATGGTTTCCGCTGGCCCGGTCAGGGTATAGACATAGCTGCCGTCCGGGTTGATATGAATCACCCCAAAGGCACCGGTTGCACTCCCCACCAGGGCGTAGGTGATGGCCCCGACGCCACCGCTTACGGCACCCACCAACGTGTTGCTGCTGTCGGTCTCCAACGCGGAGCCGGGCAGGCTGCCAGTCACTGTTCCCGGGGCCAGATCGGCGCCGCCTTGCACCAGGTCCAAGGCATTCTCATGGACCAGGGCATCCAGGTCATTGGCCGCCAGCATCCCGCTGTCGGTCAAGGTCAACGTCAGGGTGGTGGTCGACAGGTCACCATCGGCATCGCTGATGGTGTAGGTGAACACTTCGGTCGCACCGCTGGGCGGTACCAGGTTGGGGGTGCCGGTGTAGGTGTAGGACCCATCGGCGTTGAGCTGGAGCGTGCCATAGGTACCGCTCAGCGAGGTACCGACCGCACCCGCGGCCGGGGTCGAGGTATCGCCGCCGGTCCGTACACCAACCACCGCGCCACCCGCCAGCGGACCATCGGCGCCCATCACATCGTTGCCCAGGACGTTGCCGCCCACCACGCCGCCCTCGGCCAGGCTGTTCGAATCACTGTACGCCACCGGCAGATCATCGATGATCTCGATCACAATCGATGCCGGTACCGAGGACGCCGTGCCATCGAACACGCTGAGGCTAAAGGTATCGGTCTCGATGCCCGGGCCGTCGGTCGTGGGGTTGGTCAGCTGATAGGTATAAGTGGCCACCCCGGTGGCCGGGTTGTACCCCGTGACGGTCAGGGTCCCATGGCCTCCGGCAAAGACCGAGCCGGCCAGGCTACCGATGCCCACCGTGACGCCATTGAGGGTCACGCTTTGCAGGTCGGCCAGGCCGTCAGCGTCGCTCAGGGTAAAGGTGCCGGTGGCGAATTCGCTGTTGGAGGGCGCGTTCGAGCCGCTGGCCAGACCGGCTTCGAAGACCTGGTCGTTGGCCCCCTGATTGCCCGGGTCGACCGTCACTTGCGGCACATCGTTGCTGCCGATGATGGTGATGGTCAGGACTGCGGTGTCCAGGTCGCCGTCGGCGTCGCGCATGCTGTAGGTAAAGGTTTCAGTCAGGGTCTGCCCGACCTCCAGGGCCTGCACGGCGACATTGGCATTGTTCAGGCTGTAGCTATAGGTGCCGTTACCGGTATCGGTAAAGGTGCCATAGGTGCCGATCACACTGCCCCATCCCATAAAGCTGGTCGGGGTATCCGCGCCCGGCTGGCCGTTAGGGTGCAGGTCGTTGCTCAGCACATTGCCGGTGATGGCGACCAGGCTGCCTTCCACCACGCTGTTGCCGTCATTCACCGCATTGGGCTGGTCATCGACGATCTCCAGCACGATAAAGGCCGTGGTCGACCAGGCACTGCCATCCGAGACGCTCAGGCTGAAGACATCGGTTTCGGTGCCGGGCGCGTCGATGGTCGGTGAGGTCAATTGATAGCTGTAGCTGGCCACTCCGGTGGCCGGGTTGTAGGCGGTGATGGTCAGGTTGCCATGGCCACCGGCGAACACGCTGCCCACCAGGCTACCCAGCACAACGATGGTGCCGTTGATACTGACGCTTTGCAGGTCGTCCAGGCCGTCCACATCCGTCAGGGTAAAGCTGCCGCTGGCGAATTCGCCGTTGCCGACCGCATTCGAGCCGGTGGCCAGGGCGGATTCGAACACCTGGTCGTTGGCCCCCTGATTGCCCGGGTCGACGGTGATCTGCGGCACATCGTTGCTGCCGGTGATGGTGATGATCAGGGTGGCGGTGTCCAGGTCGCCGTCGGCGTCACGCATGCTGTAGGTAAAGGTTTCGGTCAGGGTCTCGCCCATGTCCAGGGCCTGCACCGCGGCGCTGCCATTGTTCAGCAAGTAGCTGTAGGTGCCGCTGCCGGTGTCGCTAAAGCTGCCGTAGCTGGCGACCGTGCTGCTCCAGGCGACGAAACTGGTGGGCGTGTCGGCGCCCGGCTGGCCGTTAGGGTGCAGGTCGTTGCTCAGCACATTGCCGGTGATGGCCAGCGGGCTGTCCTCGACCTGGCTGTTGACGTCGTTTACGGCATTGGGCAGGTCATCGACGATCTCGATCACGATCGACGCGGGCACCGAGGAGGCCGTGCCGTCGGACACACTCAGGCTAAAGGTATCGCTTTCGACACCCGGGCCATCAGTGGTTGGGCTGGTCAGTTGATAGCTGTAACTGGCCACCCCGGTGGCCGGGTTGTAAGCCGTCACCGTGAGATTGCCATGGCTGCCGGCGAAAACCGATCCCACCAGGCTGCCAAGGGCCACGGTGACGCCGTTGATGGTCACGCTTTGCAGGTCATCCAGGCCGTCGGCGTCGCTCAAACTAAAGCTGCCGCTGGCGAATTCGCCAGTGCCCGCCGCGTTGGAGCCCGTGGCCAGGCCAGCCTCGAAGACCTGGTCATTGGCCCCCTGATTACCCGGGTCAACGGTGATCTGCGGCACATCGTTGCTGCCGGTGATGGTGAGGGTCAGGGTGGCGGTGTCCAAGTCGCCGTCGGCGTCACGCATGCTGTAGGTAAAGGTTTAGGTCAGGGTCTCGCCATCGTCCAGGGCCTGCACCGCGGTGCTGCCGTTGTTCAACAGGTAGCTGTAGGTGCCGCTGCCGGTGTCGCTAAAGCTGCCGTAGCTGGCGGCCGTGCTGCTCCAGGCGACGAAGCTGGTGGGCGTGTCGGCGCCCGGTTGGCCGTTAGGGTGCAGGTCGTTGCTCAGCACATTGCCGGTGATGGCCAACAGGCTGCCTTCAGCCACGCTGTTGCCGTCGTCCACCGCATTGGGCAGGTCATCGACGATCTCGATCACGATCGACGCGGGCACCGAGGAGGCGGTGCCATCGGACACACTCAGGCTAAAGGTATCGCTCTCGACACCCGGGCCATCGGTGGTCGGCGAGATCAACTCATAGGAGTAACTGGCCACTCCGGTGGCGGGGTTGTAGGCGGTGACGCTCAGGTTGCCGTTCGCACCGGCGAACACACTGCCCACCAGGCTGCCGAGGGCCACGGTGACGCCGTTGATGGTCACGCTCTGCAGGTCATCCAGGCCGTCGGCGTCGCTCAGGCTAAAGCTGCCGCTGGCGAATTCGCCAGTGCCCGCCGCGTTGGAGCCCGTGGCCAGCCCCGCCTCGAAGACCTGGTCATTGGCCCCTTGATTGCCCGGGTCAACGGTGATCTGCGGCACATCGTTGCTGCCGGTAATGGTAATGGTCAGGGTGGCGCTGGCCAGGTCGCCATCGGCGTCACGCATGCTGTAGGTAAAGGTCTCGGTCAGGCTCTCGCCATCGTCCAGGGCCTGCACCGCGGCGCTGGCGTTGTTCAGCAGGTAGCTGTAGGTGCCGCTGCCGGTGTCGCTAAAGCTGCCGTAGCTGGCGGCCGTGCCGTTCCAGGCGACGAAGCTGGTGGGCGTGTCGGCGCCCGGCTGGCCGTTAGCGTGCAGGTCGTTGCTCAGCACATTACCGGTGATGGCGACCAGGCTGCCTTCCACCACGCTGTTGCCGTCGTCCAGCGCATTGGGCTGGTCATCGATGATCTCGATCACCAGGTTGGCCGGTGCCGAGGAGGCGGTGCCATCGGACACACTCAGGCTAAAGGTATCGCTCTCGACACCCGGACCGTCGGTGGTCGGGCTGGTCAACTCATAGGAATAACTGGCCACCCCGGTGGCCGGGTTGTAGGCGGTGACAGTCAGGTTGCCGTTCGCACCGGCGAACACACTGCCGGCCAAGCTGCCGAGGGCCACGGTGACGCCATTGATGGTCACGCTTTGCAGGTCGTCCAGACCATCGGCGTCGCTCAGGCTAAAGCTGCCAGTGGCGAACTCGCCGTTGGACGCCGCATCCGAGCCGGCCGCCAGGGCGGCTTCGAAGACCTGGTCGTTAGCCCCCTGATTGCCCGGATCGACGGTAATCTGCGGCACATCGTTGCTGCCGGTGATGGTGATCGTCAGGGTGGCGCTGGCCAGGTCGCCATCGGCATCACGCATGCTGTAGGTAAAGGTTTCGGTCAGGGTCTCGCCACTGTCCAGGGCCTGCACCGCGGCGTTGCCGTTGTCCAGCAGGTAGCTGTAGGTACCGCTGCCGGTGTCGCTAAAGCTGCCATAGCTGGCGGCCGTGCCGCTCCAGGCAACGAAACTGGTGGGCGTGTCGGCGCCCGGCTGGCCGTTAGGGTGCAGGTCGTTGCCCAGCACATTGCCGGTGATGGCCACCAGGCTGCCTTCCACCACACCGTTGCCATCATCCACCGCATTGGGCTGGTCATCGATGATCTCGATCACCAGGTTGGCCGGTGCCGAGGAGGCGGTGCCATCGGACACACTCAGGCTAAAGGTATCGCTCTCGACACCCAGACCGTCGGTGGTCGGGCTGGTCAACTCATAGGAATAACTGGCCACCCCGGTGGCCGGGTTGTAGGCGGTGACAGTCAGGTTGCCGTTCGCACCAGCGAACACAGTGCCGGCCAGGCTGCCGAGGGCCACGGTGACGCCATTGATGGTCACGCTCTGCAGGTCATCCAGGCCGTCAGCGTCGCTCAGGGTGAAACTGCCGTTGGTGAACTCGCCGCTACCCGCCGCGTTGGAGCCCGTGGCCAGGCCCGCCTCGAAGACCCAGGCATTACCGCCTTCATTCTGCGGATCCCGGTTCAGCTCGAGCTCCGGCCCGTCATTGCTGCCGGTGATGGTGATGGTCAGGGTGGCAGTGTCCAGGTCGCCGTCGGCGTCACGCATGCTGTAGCTAAAGGTCTCGGTCAGGCTCTCGCCATCGTCCAGGGCCTGCACCGCGGCGTTGCCGTTGTCCAGCAGGTAGCTGTAGGTGCCGCTGCCGGTGTCGCTAAAGCTGCCGTAGCTGGCGGCCGTGCCGCTCCAGGCGACAAAGCTGGTGGGCGTGTCGGCGCCCGGTTGGCCGTTAGGGTGCAGGTCGTTGCTCAGCACATTGCCGGTGATGGCCAGCGGGCTGTCCTCGACCAGGCTGTTGCCGTCGTCCACCGCATTGGGCAGGTCGTCGATGATCTCGATCACGATCGACGCGGGCACCGAAGAGGCCGTGCCATCGGACACACTCAAGCTAAAGGTATCGCTCTCGACACCCGGGCCATCGGTGGTTGGGCTGGTCAGCTCATAGCTGTAACTGGCCACCCCGGTGGTGCTGTCGTAGGCAGTCACGGTCAGATTGCCATGGCTGCCGGCGAAGACCGACCCTACCAGGCTGCCGATGGCCACGGTGACACCGTTGATGGTCACGCTCTGCAGGTCGTCCAGGCCGTCGGCATCGCTCAAGCTAAAGCTGCCGCTGGCGAACTCACTGCTGGACGCCGCATCCGAGCCGGCCGCCAGACCGGCTTCGAAG
>NZ_JBEVDL010000073.1:0-47344 GCF_040514055.1 Pseudomonas sp. | reverse complement strand
TCCAAATTCACCAGGCAGTGCGGTGAGCATTGTTTGAAAGCGTTGTTGTCCCCTTCGTCTAGTGGCCTAGGACACCGCCCTTTCACGGCGGTAACAGGGGTTCGAGTCCCCTAGGGGACGCCATTTTTGTTGTAACTGCGGGAATAGCTCAGTTGGTAGAGCACGACCTTGCCAAGGTCGGGGTCGCGAGTTCGAGTCTCGTTTCCCGCTCCATATCAGGCACTGCGGATTTATCTGCACGCCTACGAATCAAGGACCTTCGGGTCCTTTTTTCGTTGCGCCGATTTTAACGTCAACCGGTGCCCGCTCCCGCCTCGGGCTGGATCGATGGGACGTTGGCCTGGAGGCCGCTGTGGTCAATCCCGATTGGTTTTTGGGCGCCCTGGACGTGCGGCGACAGGGGAAGGTGGGTGAGGAATGAAAATCGCTATGGCTCAGCAGGGCCCCCCTTCGAAGTGCTGATTGTCGAGCGGGGCGACCGGTCTGGCGTGGCCCACCAGACCTTATCCAGTTCGCATATTCAAGCAAAGGCCGTCACCCTCTCTTGACCCTGGGCAGTGCGACGAGCATGGTTGCCCGGCTTGTCGCCCGGCCGTGCTGGCGTATTGGGCGCAGGCACCCGTGGAGCAATCATATCGCCGGGTCTTGCGACCCTGCCCAAGGAGTTTTCAATGACGTTCAAACAATGCCTGCGACCCTTACTGGTGCTCGCCTTGGGTCTTGCTACCCTGGGTTCGGCACAGGCCGAGACCGCGCGCCCGGAGGTGGCCGGACAGGTCAAGGCCTATGCGTCCGCCGATGGGGTGAAGGTCTGGACCCTGCGCTATGACAAGCGTGAAACCCGTCAGGCGTTGGTGCAGATGACGGATATCGACAATGACCTTAACCAGAAAATTCTTCTGGCCAGCACCCAGGTCAAGGGGCAGGAGGTCAGCTACAGCGTGCAGCTCAAAGGGCAGCCTTATGTGCTGTTGATCCTTAACGAAGGAACGGGCGAACTGAATGTGCCGGGCACCGGGCAGACCAAGCGCCTGAGCTACAGCGAAGAGCTGTCGACCCAGGCCAATGCGGAGCACTACCTGACGGCGTACCAGGCGCAGGCCGAAAACCCCTAGAAACGCTGCTGAGCGGCAGCCCGGTAGCGGTTCGCCCAGTGCCTGGCGCCCTGGTCGGGACCGCGCCTCGCCAGCGAAGGGTAACGCCGAACTGGCGGCAAACCAGGGCTGGTCACCTGGCATATGGCTGAGATCGATGCAGGCAGCGTTCAGTCCAGCCAGCGCCTCAGACGCTGGCCAAGGCTGAGCGCCCGTGCTGCGGGTCGCGGCTGTTGCAGCTGTTGCGGTGGTTGTCCAGCAAGTTGCGCCAGGGCGTGCTGGCTATCGAGGCCAGCGCACGCGCGGGCGAGTGGCAGGTGCTGGCTGCAGAAAAATTCGAGGCCCTGTGGATGAAAATCGAGCGCGGCGATTGCGCCGTCATCATAGTCGGCGAACTCCACCCAGGCCCCGCCTGGCAACTCGGGACTCTGGCCGCACAGGGCACATAGAGCGGGTTTCATAGGTGGCTGCGGGTTCCCGTCGGTCTCAGGGTGCGGTGCGGGGTTGATGATGACGCACGCTATCGACCACCTGGCCGCTTTCAAAATAAACGCTGAAGTCGCGGTAGTCCCAGCGGCTGATCGGCGGCTGGCCCACGGCCGGATGTTCTTCGTCGGGCAGGCCGAAGCGTTCCAGTACGGCACTTTGCCGGGCGCCACGTTCCGGCATCGGCAGTGGGCTGGCGCCCTGTGCCCCGAGCGGGATCTGCAGGGTGTCGGCCAGGCCGGTAAGGGGCAGACCCAGGGGCAGCAGCAGGGTCCATAACAGGTGAAGACGTAGCATTGGATTTCTCAGGCGCGTGGATAGGGCTGGGCGCGGGCCTGGCGCCGTTGCAGGGCCTGCTTTTGCAGGATATGCCGGGCCAGCAGTTGGCGCTGTGCGTCAGTCAGCGCTTCGAAGCGAGTGCCGATCTCGAACTGCAGGTCGTCACGGGGGTGGCAGTGGATCACCTCGGCACGCAACAGCAGGCCCAGCGCCTGGGGCATCAGGACCATCTTGATCGCCAGGTGACTACCGACCTCGATCGCCTGGGCGTTGTTGAAGCTGATACCGCCCTCCGAGAGGCTGACGCTGCGCGGCAGGCCGATATCGCGCAACAGGCTCTGGGCCACAGCCTGGCCGAGCAGATCGATGCGCTTGTTGATGACCTTGAGGTAGTTAGCCAGGGTGCGATCGCGCTCGGTGATATGGCGTAGCAGGTGCTGGGATTCGAAGTCGGCCAGGTGCAGGTCGCTGAGCAGGTTGAACAGCGGCGAGCTGTCGTGCAGCGCCTCGCTGGCGAGTGCCTGGGCGCCGTTCAACTGGCTAAATTCCAGTGCGATCGTGTCGTCTATACGATAGTATTCGCGGCGATCGGCGTCATCTCGCGTAGTCATTGCGAACCCGTGGCGGCAGTGGTGGTCTGAGTGTAAGGCTGCGCGCAACGCCTCGCCACCTGGACGTTCTCCTTTCTCAAGAATCAGCCCCCGACTCATGTTCAGACCTTTGTTCGTATTTGTTGGTGCGCGTTACACGCGCGCCAAACGCCGCAACCACTTCGTATCCTTTATTTCCCTGACATCGATGATCGGCCTCGCCCTGGGCGTGATGGTGATGATCCTGGTGCTGTCGGTGATGAATGGCTTCGACCGGGAGATGCGCAACCGGGTCCTCGGCATGGTGCCCCATGCCACGGTCGAGAGCGCCACACCCATCGATGACTGGCGCCAGCTGGCGGGACCGATTCTGAAGCAGCCGCAGGTGCTGGCGGCCGCGCCTTTCACCCAGATGCAGGGGCTGCTCAGCCACGATGGCAAGGTGCAGAAGGTGCTGATCAACGGTGTGGATCCGGTGGAGGAAGCCAAGGTCTCGGTGATCGGTGAGTTCTTCAAGGCCGAGGATGGCGCCCAGGGCGCGCTGGCGGCGCTCAAGCCGGGCGAATTTGGTCTGATCATCGGCAAGAAGGCGGCCAGTAAACTGGGCGTGACGGTGGGCGATAAGCTGACCTTCGTCGCCCCCGAGGTGACGGTGACCCCGGCGGGCATGTTTCCGCGGTTGAAGCGGTTCACGGTGGTCGGCATCTTCAGTGTCGGGGTCGGCGAGGTCGATGGCTTCGTTGCGCTGGCACATATTCAGGACATCGCTCGCCTGCACCGCTGGAAAGACGGCCAGGTGCAGGGTTTGCGCCTGAAGTTCGATGACCTGTTCCAGGCGCCGCGGCTGGCCTGGGGGATCGCCCAGCGTCTGGGCGAGCAGGACTTTTTCGCCCGTGACTGGACCCGTACCCACGGCAACCTCTACCAGGCCATCCGCATGGAGAAGGCCATGATCGGCCTGCTGCTGCTGCTGATCGTGGCGGTCGCGGCGTTCAATATCATTTCGACCCTGGTCATGGTGGTCACCGACAAGAAGGGTGATATCGCCATCCTGCGGACTCTGGGGGCCACACCGGGCCAGATCATGGCGATCTTTATGGTGCAGGGCACCATTATCGGCGTGGTCGGCACCCTGATCGGCGCGGTGCTGGGCATGTTGGCGGCACTGGGCGTCAGCAGCGGCGTGGCCCATGTGGAAAAATGGCTGGGGTTCAAGTTCCTCAATGCCGATGTGTATTTCATCGATTACCTGCCCTCGCAGTTGCTGGCCGCGGATGTGCTGCTGGTCTGCGCGGCGGCACTGGTCCTGAGTTTTCTCGCCACCCTGTATCCGGCCTGGCGTGCGGCGCGCACCCAACCGGCAGAGGCGTTACGTTATGAGTGAGAAGGGTATGACCGATAAAGCCGTGCTGAGCTGTCGCAACCTGGGCAAGAGCTACGACGAGGGTCCACAGTCGGTGGTGGTACTGGCCGACTTGCAACTGGAACTGTTTCCCGGTGAACGGGTGGCGATCGTCGGCAGCTCCGGCTCGGGCAAGAGCACGCTGCTGAACATGCTGGGTGGCCTGGACACGCCCAGTACCGGCAGTGTCTGGCTGGCCGGCGAGGAGCTGTCGGCGCTCAACGAGAAACAGCGCGGCCTGTTGCGCAACCGATCGCTGGGTTTCGTCTACCAGTTTCACCACCTGTTGCCCGAGTTCACCGCCTTGGAAAACGTCTGCATGCCCTTGCTGATCGGCCGTACGGCCATCGCCGAGGCACGCGAGCGTGCCAGTGCGCTGCTCGAGCGGGTCGGGCTAGGTCATCGCCTGGCACATAAGCCATCGGAGCTGTCGGGCGGCGAGCGCCAGCGGGTGGCCATTGCCCGGGCGTTGGTCAACCGGCCGGGGCTGGTATTGCTCGACGAGCCCACCGGGAACCTCGACCACCATACCGCCCAGGGCATTCAGGACCTGATGCTGGAGCTCAGCGGCGCCTCGAAAACCGCGTTTTTGGTGGTGACCCACGACCTCGACCTGGCGCGCCAGATGGACCGTGTGCTGCGCCTGGAAGACGGTCGGCTGGTCAATGCCTGACCCTCGCGGGTTTCTTTCCTATTGGGGTGCCTTGGCCCATGTTTCGACCTTTATCACTGTTTATCGGCCTGCGTTATACCCGCGCCAAGCGCCGTAACCATTTCATCTCCTTTATCTCGATGACTTCGATGATCGGCCTGGCCCTCGGGGTGTTGGCGATGATCGTGGTGCTGTCGGTGATGAACGGTTTTCAGCAGGAAATGAGCTCGCGCATCCTCGGCATGGTGCCGCACGCGACGGTCAGCGCGGGGCAACCCCTGCAGGACTGGCGCGCGGTGGCGGCCAAGGCACTGGGCAATCCCGCGGTGGTCGCGGCGGCGCCCTTCAGCGAGCTGGAAGGCATGCTGTCGTACAAGGGCACGATGCAGCCGGTGCAGATCAACGGCGTCGACCCGGCGGAAGAGCCCAAGGTCTCGATCATCGCCCGGCATATGGTGCAGGGACGTCTGGAGGACTTGCGGGCCGGGGAGTTTGGCGTGGTGATCGGCGAAATCACCGCGCGGCGTTTTCGCCTGAACGTCGGCGACAAGCTGGCCCTGATCATTCCCGAGCTCAGTGGCGTGCCGGGCGGCATTACCCCGCGCATGCAGCGGCTCAACGTGGTGGGGGTGTTCAAGGTCGGTGCCGAACTCGATGGCTCGCTGGCGCTGATCCATGTGGCCGACGCCGGACAGTTGCAGCGCCTGCAACCCGGCCAGGTGCAGAGCGTGCGGCTGGCCTTGCAGGACCTGTATCAGGCGCCTGAGGTGGCGGCGACCATTGCCGCCGTACTGGGCGCCGATTACCGGGCCAACGACTGGACCCACACCCAGGGCAGCCTGTTCAGCGCCATGAAAATGGAAAAGACCATGATCGGCCTGTTGTTGTTGCTGATCGTCGCCGTGGCCGCCTTCAATATCATCGCCACGCTGATCATGGTGGTGGCGGACAAGGGCGCCGACATCGCGATCCTGCGCACCCTGGGCGCCACGCCGCGACAGATCATGGGCGTATTTATGGTCCAGGGCACGGTCATCGGTGCGGTCGGGACGCTGGTCGGCGCCGTGCTGGGCGTAGTGGCCGCCTTGAACGTCAGTGCGCTGGTGGCCTGGGTGGAAAAAGCCAGTGGCCAGCAGGTGCTCAGCTCGGACGTGTATTTCATCAACAATTTGCCGTCCGACCTGCAGGCGCTGGATGTGCTGCTGATCTGCTCGGCGGCCTTTATCCTGAGTTTTCTCGCGACCCTGTACCCGTCCTGGCGCGCGGCGAAAATCCAGCCCGCCGATGCCTTGCGCTACGAGTGACACTCACCTGCCGAATACCCAAAAGCCGCTCTTTCGAGCGGCTTTTTTTATGGCTGTTTCTTAGCCTTGGCGGCGGCTTTGCTGGCGTTTTCGCCAGGTATGCCGAACCCACCAGCGCCAATAAAGCATGGTGACGAAGTAGCCGAGCAGGGCGAACAGTACGGCGCAGACCACCGAGCCCAGCAGAAAGGGCTGCCAGAGCGTCGACAGTTCCTGGGTGACCCAATCGACGGTCAGGTCGCTCGGCAGGCTGCGCGCGGGCACCTGCAACAACCAAGCTCCCAACTGATAGGTGCAATAAAACACCGGTGGCATGGTGATGGGGTTGGTCAACCACACCAGGCCAACCGAAATCGGCAGGTTGGCACGCACCAGAATGGCCAGGGAGGCCGCCAGCAGCATCTGCAAGGGCAGGGGGATGAACGCCGCGAACAGGCCCATCGCCATGGCCCGTGCCACCGAATGGCGGTTCAGGTGCCAGAGATTGGGGTCGTGGATCAGCTGGCCCAGAAAGCGCAGGGATTTGTTGTGGCGGATGCTGTCGGGGTTGGGCATGTAGCGCTTGAATAAACGACGCGGCATGTGAAATCTCGGCCAGGCGTAAACAGTCGAGTATGCCCGCGTCAGGAGTCGTCCGCTTTTCGACTTTGTGACAGCAAATGTGTAAGCGCCATGGACATTGACGATTGCTATTAAGTGCCATGGCCGGGCATGGGAGAGGCAACGATGCGCACAGGGATGCTTGCGCTGGCCTTCGGGCTCTTGCTGGTGCGGTTTCTACCGGCCCTGCCCACGGCGGCGCTGGTGCTGGCGATGCTGTTGTTGGCGCTTCCGCTGCTGGCGCTACGACTCTACCCAGTCGGGTTGTTCCTGCTGGGGTTGGCCTGGGCCTGCACCTCGGCACAGTGGGCGCTGGCGCAGCGTCTGCCGCCGGCCCTGGACGGTCGCATCCTCTGGCTGGAGGGGCGAGTCACCGATTTGCCGCAGGTGGTGGACGGGGTGGTGCGCTTCCAACTGGCCGAGGCGCAGGCACGGCAGGTGCGCTTGCCGCCACTGATGCGGCTGTCCTGGTATGACGGGCCGCGGCTGCAGGCCGGCGAGCGTTGGCGCCTGGCCGTGCGGCTCAAGCGCCCGCGGGGCCTGGTCAACCCGCAGGGTTTCGACTACGAGGCCTGGTTATTGGCGCAACGCATCGGTGCGACCGGCACGGTCAAGGGCGGTGAGCGCATGGCCCCCGCCCGAGGCCTGGCCGCCTGGCGCGACAGCCTGCGCCAACGCCTGCTGGCGGTCGATGCCCGGGGGCGCGAGGGGGCCTTGACGGCACTGGTGCTGGGCGACAGCTCTGGATTATCCGTTGCCGAGTGGCGGATCCTGCAGGGCACCGGCACCACGCACCTGTTGGTCATTTCCGGCCAGCACATCGCCCTGCTGGCGGGCTTGCTGTACGGGGCTGTCGCCACGTTGGCGCGCTGGGGGTGGTGGCCGCGCCGTTTGCCTTGGCTGTTGTGCGCCTGCACGCTGGCGCTGGGCGGTGCGCTGGGTTACGGACTGCTGGCCGGGTTTGCCGTGCCGGTTCAGCGTGCCTGCCTGATGATCGGCCTGGTCCTGCTTTGGCGCTTGCGCTTTCGCCACCTGGGCAGCGCGTTGCCGCTGTTGCTGGCACTGCTTGGCGTGCTGCTGATCGAGCCGCTGGTGACGCTGCAGGCGGGGTTCTGGCTGTCCTTCGGCGCGGTGCTGGTGCTGGCCTGGGTCCTCGGCGCACGCCTGGGACCTTGGTCCTGGTGGCAGGCCTGGTTTCGTCCACAGTGGGCGCTGGCCATTGGCTTGCTGCCGCCGCTGCTGGCCTTGGGGCTGCCGCTCAGTGCCAGCGGACCTTTTGCCAACCTGCTGGCGGTACCCTGGGTCGGATTGCTGGTCGTGCCCCTGGCCTTGCTCGGGACGCTGCTGTTACCGGTTCCGCTGGTCGGTGCTGTCTTGCTCTGGCTGGCCGGGGGATTGCTCGATCTGTTGTTTCAGGTGTTGGACGTCCTGGCCACTGGGCAGCCAGCCTGGCTACCCGGCGGCGTGCCCATCTGGGCCTGGTGGCTGGGCAGCCTGGGCGTTGCCTTGGTATTGCTGCCGGCCGGGGTGCCGTTACGCGCCCTGGGGTTGATCCTGCTGCTGCCAGTGTTCGCGCCGCCGCGGATGCCTATCGCGCCGGGGCGGGCAGAAGTATGGGTGTTGGACGTGGGTCAGGGCCTGGCCGTCGCGGTGCGCACCCGCGAGCATGCCCTGCTGTATGACGCCGGTGCACGGGTGGGGGATTTCGACTTGGGCGAGCGGGTGGTGCTGCCGTCCTTGCGCCAGTTGGGGGTCGCTGCGCTGGACAGCCTGTTGCTCAGCCATGCCGACAATGACCACGCCGGCGGCGCACTGGCTATCCAGCGAGGGGTGCCGATCGGCCAGGTGCTCAGTGGTGAACCCCACGCATTGGCCGCGACACTGGGTGCCCGGCCCTGCGTCGATGGTCAGCAATGGGTCTGGGACGGGGTGCGGTTCAGGACGTGGCGCTGGTCCCGGGCCGTGGCGGGTAACCAGGCGTCTTGCCTGCTGATGGTCGAGGCGAACGGCGAGCGGCTGTTGCTGACCGGCGACATCGACAGCCCAGTCGAGCAGGCGTTGCTGCGGCAGGGGTTGGATCTGCAGGCCGATTGGTTGCTGGCGCCCCACCATGGCAGTCGCAGTTCCTCCTCGGCGGCCTTTATCGCGGCGGTGGCGCCACGGGCAGTGCTGATTTCCCGTGGCCAGCACAACAGCTTCGGGCATCCCCATCCCGAGGTGCTGGCCCGCTACGCCGCGCGCGGGGTGGTGATTTACGACACGGTCGAGAGTGGCGCCCTGCGGGTGCAATTGGGCGACCGAGGGGGCGCGCAGGGCTTGCGTGAATCAGGGCCTTTTTGGCGAGAAAAATGAGAACCGAGGCGTTCGGTGAGAGGCCGAGCCTATGCTAGAGTGGCGCCACTTTTCCGAGGGGGTTGTACGCCGTGTGGGAGTTAGTCAAAGCAGGTGGCTGGATGATGCTGCCGATCATCCTGTGTTCCATCGCTGCCTTCGCCATCAGCGCCGAGCGCTTGTGGAGTCTGCGTGTCAGTCGGGTGGCTCCGCCACACCTGCTGGGCCAGGTCTGGCGCTGGATCAAGGACAAGCAGCTGAACAGTCAGAAACTCAAGGAGTTGCGTGCGCACTCACCGTTGGGGGAAATCCTCGCGGCGGGTCTGGCCAATTCCAAGCATGGTCGCGAGATCATGAAAGAGTGCATCGAGGAAGCCGCCAGTCGGGTCATCCATGAGCTGGAGCGTTACCTCAACGCCCTGGGCACTATTGCCGCCACCGCGCCCTTGCTCGGTTTGCTTGGCACGGTGTTCGGCATGATCGAAATCTTCAGCGGTTTTATGGACAACGGCATGGCCAACGCCCCGGTGCTCGCCGGCGGTATTGCCAAGGCGCTGATCACCACCGCAGCGGGCTTAATCGTGGCCATTCCGGCGGTGTTCTTCCACCGGTACCTGTTGCGTCGGGTCGATGAGATCGTGGTCGCCATGGAGCAGGAAGCCATCAAGCTGGTCGAAGTGGTGCAGGGCGATCGCGAAGTGGACATCGTCGAGGAAGGCAAAGCGTGAAGTTCCGCCGGAGAGCGGGTGGTGCGGCCCGCGATGAGGTGTTCCTCAACCTGACGTCCCTGATCGACGTGATCTTCGTGCTGCTGCTGTTTTTCGTGGTGACCACCACCTTCAGCCGTCCCAGCGAACTGAAGATCGACCTGCCCGAGGCCGCTACCGGTGCGCCGGCGCAGAGCGAAAGCAAGCAGTTGGAAATCGGCATCGACGCGGACAGTAATTTTTCGTTGAACGGTCAGGCGCTGCTCAAGAGCGACCTATCGACCCTGATGGCGGCATTGCAGAAAGAATCCAATGGCGATAACAGCCTACCGCTGATTCTCAGCGCCGATGGCAAGGCGCCGCACCAGGCGGTCATTACCGCCATGGACGCGGCCGGCAAACTGGGGTTTGCGCACCTGCGCATCACCACGGTCGAGGCCCCGCCGGCGCCCTGATGGTGCGGCCATGAGTGGCTGGTCCGAGCGCCTGCTGGGCGCCTGGTATGGCGCTCATCCGGCGCTGGGGTTGCTGGCACCGCTGGAGTGGCTGTACCGCGGCGTGGTGCAACGCAAGCGCCGACGCTTCCTGGATGGCCAAAGCCCCACTTACCGTGCACCGGTACCGGTGCTGGTGGTGGGCAATATTACTGTCGGTGGCACCGGCAAGACTCCGCTGATTCTCTGGCTGATCGAGCACTGCCGTGCCCAAGGCATTCGCGTGGGCGTGGTCAGCCGCGGCTATGGCGCGGCACCCGCGTCCTGGCCCTGGCGGGTGCGGGCCGAGCACTCGGCCGCGGAGGCGGGTGATGAGCCGCTGCTGATCGTCCAGCGCAGCGGTGTACCCCTGGTCATCGATCCCGACCGTTCCGGCGCGGTGCGCGCCTTGCTCGAAGCCGAGCCGGTGGACCTGATTCTCTGTGACGACGGCCTGCAGCACTACCGCCTGGCGCGTGACCTGGAGCTGGTGCTGATCGACGCCGCACGGGGCTTGGGCAATGGCCGCTGTTTGCCGGCCGGCCCGCTGCGCGAGCCGCGCGAGCGGCTCGAGAGCGTCGATGCGCTGCTCTACAATGGCGCCGAGAACGATCCAGAGGGCGGTTACGCGTTTCGGCTGTGCCCCACCGCGCTGGTCAACCTGAGCAGCGGCGAGCGCCGTCCACTCGACTATTTTCCGCCAGGCCAGGCCCTGCATGCGGTGGCCGGCATCGGCAATCCGCAGCGCTTTTTCGCTACGCTGCAGGCCCAGGGCTGGCAACCCGTCGTCCATGCCTTCGCCGACCATGCGACCTACCAGCCGCAGCAGTTGCAGTTCAGTCCGGCCTTGCCGTTGCTGATGACGGAGAAAGATGCGGTGAAATGCCGGGCCTTCGCCGAGCCGGACTGGTGGTACCTGGCGGTGGATGCCGTGCCCTCGTCGAGCTTTATCGCCTGGCTCGACCTGCGCTTGGCAAGCTTGCTGGGGCGCGCGCCGAAGGCCTGACACGCCATGCCGGGGTGATCACCTCACGCGGGGCGGGCGGGCACGCCTGGCGCCGTGTAAACTGCGCGCCTGCGGGACCCTGCGGCCCGCCTTTGACCGTTCACCCGGCCGGTTGCCCGTGGCCCCCTTTGGGGCTCGATGCGGCGGCTCGCTCTCTCAAGGATCGTTGCATGGACCCGAAATTGCTGGATATCCTCGCCTGTCCCCTGTGCAAGGGGCCGCTGAAACTGACCGCCGACAAGGCCGAGTTGATCTGCAAGGCAGATGCCCTGGCGTTCCCGGTGCGTGATGGGATTCCGGTGATGCTGGAAACCGAAGCCCGCACCCTGGATGTCGATGAGCGCCTGGACAAATGAGCGGCGGCTTCACCGTCGTCATTCCAGCCCGCTTCGCCTCCAGTCGCCTGCCCGGCAAGCCGCTGCAGGATATCGCCGGCAAGCCGATGATCCAGCGGGTCTGGGAGCAGGCCTGTAAAAGCGGCGCGCAGCGGGTGCTGGTGGCCACCGACGATGGGCGCATCGTCGACGCCTGCCAAGGGTTCGGCGCGCAGGTGTGCCTGACCCGGGTCGAGCATAACTCCGGCACCGATCGCCTGGCGGAGGTCGCCACGTTGTTGGGCCTGTCGGACGACGAGATACTCGTCAATGTGCAGGGCGACGAACCCTTGATCCCGCCCGCGTTGATCGATCAGGTGGCGGCCAACCTGATGGCCCACCCCGAGGCCGCGATGGCGACCTTGGCGGAACCGATCGAGGAAGTCGCCACGCTGTTCAATCCCAATGTGGTCAAGGTGATCAGTGACCTCAATGGCCTGGCGCTGGCCTTCAGTCGCGCCCCCCTGCCCTGGGCGCGGGATGCCCTGGCGGCCAACCCTGAGCGGTTGCCGGCCGACGTGCCATATCGGCGGCATATCGGCCTCTACGCCTACCGCGCACGCTTTCTCCAGGACTTCGTCAGTTGGGGCCCCTGCTGGCTGGAGAACTGCGAAGCCCTGGAGCAGTTACGCGCACTCTGGCATGGCGCGCGAATCCATGTGGCCGATGCCCTGGAAACGCCGCCGGCCGGGGTGGACACGCCTGACGACCTGGAGCGCGTACGGCGCCTGCTGGGGGCCTGATGCGTATCCTGTTCGTCTGCCTGGGCAATATTTGCCGTTCACCCACGGCCGAGGGGGTGGTGCGCGACAAGCTGCAGCGGGCCGGCCTGGCACACCGGATCAGCCTGGACTCGGCGGGCACCGGCGATTGGCATGTGGGCAAGGCGCCGGACATGCGCACCCGCCTGGCGGCGCAGCGGCGCGGCTACGACCTGTCGACCCTGCGCGGTCGGCAGGTCGAGGTGGCCGATTTCGAGCGTTTTGACCTGATCCTGGCCATGGACCTGAGCAACCTGCAGCAACTGCAGGCCTTGCGACCGGGCACGGCCAAGGCCGAGCTCGACCTGTTTTTGCGCCGCTATGGCCAGGGGCTGGACGAGGTGCCGGATCCCTATTACGGCGGTGAGGACGGCTTCGAGCAGGTGCTGGATCTGCTGGAGTCGGCCGCTGACGCGCTGATCGATGAGCTGCGGGGGCGTGTATGAGCCTGGTGGTGCGCGAAGGGCTGTCGCTCAAGCCGTTCAACAGTTTTGCCCTCGACGCCCGGGCGTCCCTGTTCGTCGAGGCGGGTAACGACCAGCAGGTGCGTGAGGCGCTGGCGTTGGCCACGTCCCGCGGCCTGCCGCTGTTGGTGATTGGTGGCGGCAGCAACCTGCTGTTGACCCAGGATGTCCAGGCGCTGGTGTTGCGTATGGCCAGTCGCGGCGTGCGGGTGCTCAGCGAGGCCGATGGCGTGCTGGTGGTCGAAGCCGAGGCCGGGGAGCCCTGGCATGCCTTCGTCGTCCGCACCCTGGAGCAGGGGCTGGCCGGGCTGGAAAACCTCAGCCTGATCCCGGGCACGGTGGGCGCGGCGCCGATGCAGAATATCGGCGCCTATGGCGTCGAGCTCAAGGACGTGTTCGCCGGCCTGACCGCCCTGGACCGCCACACCGGGGAGTTGCGCGAGTTCTCCCTGGCCGAGTGCACGTTCGCCTACCGTGACAGCCGCTTCAAGCGTGAAAGCGAGCGTTGGGTGATTTTGCGGGTGCGTTTCGCCCTGAGCCGCACGGCCGCGGTGCACCTGGACTACGGCCCGGTACGCCAGCGCCTGGCGGTGCTGGGTATTGAACAGCCGACGCCCCTTCAGGTCAGCCAGGCGATCTGCGCCATCCGCCAGGAAAAATTGCCGGATCCGGCGCAGCTGGGCAACGCCGGCAGTTTTTTCAAGAATCCCCTGGTATCGGCCGAGCGGGCCGCGGCCTTGCGCGCCGAACATGCCGACCTGGTGGCCTATCCCCAGGCCGACGGGCAGGTCAAGCTGGCGGCGGGCTGGCTGATCGAGCGGGCCGGCTGGAAGGGTTATCGCGACGGCGATGCCGGCGTGCACCACCTGCAGGCGCTGGTGCTGGTCAATCATGGCGGCGCCAGTGGCCCGCAATTGCTGGCGTTGGCACGACGTATCCAGGCCGATATCCTTCAGCGGTTTGCCGTTGACCTGGAAATCGAGCCCAGGGTGCTTTAACCCAGCCCTGTACGTCCAGATCCGCGCCCCGCACAGGCGTTATGGCGCGGGGGCGACACCCCCGTTCCGTTCCGATCCGGCAGGAACCCCTGAGGGGACGTCTTTGCGAGCAAGGCTCGCGTCTTCTGATCGACCAGGCGCTGCCTGGCGGGGCTTGCGGAGGCCACGCGCATGGGGTGCACGCAACTGGGCCCCATGCGGTACCGCAGGACTGGACAGGGGATACAAGGCGCGCCGCCTCGGTGGCAGGGTGGGGCCAGGTTGCGCGGTAACGCGGCATGTGTGGCTAGTGTCCGCAGTTCCTGAAACGCAGGCATAAAAAAGGGATGCCGAGGCATCCCTTTTTCGTGTCGCCTAAGGCATCAGGCGTGCGGTTTGACCTCGTGCACGTCCTGTTGCGCGTCGGCAGCGGCCAGGTTCGGCTCTTCGGCTTCCACCGCAGGCTCCTGGGCGGTTACCGGCTGGCTTTCGACGATCGGCTGGAGCACGGCCTGAGCCGTTTCCTCGGCCGGCGCTGCCACGATCGGGGCTTCGGTCGCCTCGCGTGCCAAACGCTCGGCTTCGCGCTGACGGCGACGCACTTCGCGTGGATCGTTCGGCGCACGGCCCCCAGCCGCCACAGGTGCGGCAGGCGCTTCGGCGACGGTGTCGCCTGGCTCGGGTTGCTCGGCCAGCGGTGCCTGTTCGGGCTCGATGTTAGCCTCGGTGGGTGCGTCCTGCGCCACGACAGCGGGAGCGGGCTCGACCGTTTCCACGGTGGCCGTTTCCAGAGGAGCGGCTTCCACAGCGGCCGCTTCCACGACGGGCTCGATCACCACGGCGGGCGCATCGATGACCGCAACCGACTCGACGATAGGCGCAAAGACGGCTGCTTGCGCGGCCACTTCGGTCTCCACCGCCACGGGCGCTTCGACTGCCAGCGGGGCAGGGGACTCGACTGCGACTGAGGTTTCGGTCTGCGGCTCGACAGGGGCTTCGACCGCTGCGAGATCCGCTGCGGCGTGCTGCGACTCGGTAACGTCGCTGACCGGGTAGGTGGCTTCGGCTGCGGGGCTGACTTGCGCCGCGTCGCTCGCAACAGTCGCGCCCAGGGCCACGGCGGCAACGGTTTCGATACCGTGCTCGGCCTGTTGCTCTTCGCTGCCTTCTTCACCTTCGATGACGTTGCCGTTGGCATCACGCTGACGCTCGCGGCGGTTGCTGCGGCGACGCTGACCACGGGAACGACGACGCGGGCGATCGCCGCCTTCAGCGCCATCCTGTTCTTCGTCTTGCTGCTCGTCGCCGGCCAGGGCTTCTTCCTCGTCCTCGGTGGGCGCGTCTACCGCAGGGCGCGGTTGGCGCTCTTCGCGCGGCGCACGGGGTTGGCGCTCTTCACGGGGTGGACGTGGTTGACGTTCCTCGCGGGCCTTGGGCTCGACGATTTCCGCGCTATCGCTGCTCGGGATCGGCTGCTCGGCGGCATCCAGTGGGGCGCGCAATTCGCGGGCCGGACGTTCTTCGCGGGGCTTGCGCTCTTCGCGCGGCGGACGCGACTGACGCACTTCCTGAGGTTCGCGAACTTCCACCGTCTCGCGGGGTTGGCGTTCTTCGCGCGGGGCACGGGGCTGACGCTCTTCGCGCGGGGCGCGTTCTTCACGGGGTTCGCGTACGGCACGCTCTTCCCGTGGGGCACGTTCTTCGCGAGGTGCACGCTCTTCGCGGGGCTTGCGCTCCTCGCTGCTGCGGCCACCGCGGCTGCGGTTCTGCTGACGACCGCCGCGGCGCTCTTCGCTGCGCGCAGGGCGTTCGCTGGTCGGTTTGACCTCGACCACCACCGGCTTTTCTTCTTCCTTGCCGGCGAACAGGCTGACCAGCGACTTGACCAGGCCCTTGAACAGGCTCGGTTCGGCGGTGGGGGTCGGCGCGGCGGCAACCGGTGCGGCGGTTTCAACCGGCGTCGGTGCGGTGCGCTGAGGGACGGCCTTGAGCGCGGCTTCCTGGCGCACCAGGGTGCGGGTGGCGGCCGCAGCCTGGACTTCTTCGACTTCGGTCGGGGCCATCTCGTAGCTGGACTGGCCCACTTGGGCTTCCGGGCTGTCGTCGCGCAGGCGCTGGACTTCGAAGTGCGGGGTTTCCAGGTGGTCGTTCGGCAGGATCACGATGCGCGCACGGGTACGCAGTTCGATCTTGGTGATGGAGTTGCGTTTTTCGTTGAGCAGGAAAGCGGCGACCGGGATTGGGACCTGGGCGCGCACTTCGGCGGTGCGGTCCTTCAGGGCTTCTTCTTCGATCAGGCGCAGGATCGCCAGCGACAGGGATTCCACGTCGCGGATGATGCCTTGGCCGTTGCAGCGCGGGCAGACGATGCCACTGCCTTCGGCCAGGGACGGGCGCAGGCGCTGACGGGACATTTCCAGCAGGCCGAAGCGCGAGATGCGCCCGACTTGCACGCGTGCACGGTCGGCTTCCAGGCTCTCGCGGACTTTTTCTTCCACGGCACGCTGGTTCTTGGCCGGCGTCATGTCGATAAAGTCGATCACGATCAGGCCGCCGATATCCCGCAAGCGCAACTGGCGGGCGATTTCTTCGGCTGCTTCCAGGTTGGTCTGCAGGGCGGTTTCTTCGATGTCGCTGCCTTTGGTCGCACGGGCCGAGTTGATGTCGATGGACACCAGGGCTTCGGTCGGGTCAATCACGATGGAACCGCCCGACGGCAGTTTCACTTCGCGTTGGAAGGCGGTTTCGATCTGGCTTTCGATCTGGAAGCGGTTGAACAGCGGTACGGTGTCTTCGTAAAGCTTGATCTTGCTGGCGTACTGCGGCATCACCTGATTGATGAAACTCAGGGCTTCCTGCTGGGCCTCGACGCTGTCGACCAGCACCTCACCGATGTCCTGGCGCAGGTAGTCGCGGATGGCGCGGATGATGACGTTGCTTTCCTGGTAGATCAGGAAGGGGGCGGAGCGGTCCAGCGAGGCTTCCTTGATCGCGGTCCACAGCTGCAGCAGGTAATCGAGGTCCCACTGCATTTCTTCGCTGCTGCGACCCAGGCCGGCGGTGCGCACGATCAGGCCCATGTCGCTCGGGGCGATCAGGCCGTTGAGGGCTTCGCGCAATTCATTGCGCTCTTCGCCCTCGATACGCCGCGAGATACCACCGGCGCGCGGGTTGTTCGGCATCAGCACCAGGTAACGACCGGCGAGGCTGATAAAGGTGGTCAGGGCCGCGCCTTTATTGCCGCGCTCTTCCTTCTCGACCTGAACGATGACTTCCTGGCCTTCCTTGAGCACGTCCTTGATATTGACGCGGCCTTCTGGGGCCTTGCTGAAGTATTCGCGGGAAATTTCTTTAAGTGGGAGAAAGCCGTGGCGGTCGGAACCGAAGTCGACAAAGGCGGCTTCGAGGCTGGGTTCTACGCGGGTAATTCGGCCTTTGTAGATGTTGGCCTTTTTCTGTTCGCGAGCGCCGGACTCGATATCGAGGTCATAGAGGCGCTGGCCATCGACTAAGGCGACACGCAACTCTTCGGGCTGAGTTGCGTTAATTAGCATTCTTTTCATGTAGTACCGTCGATTTCCGGGGCTGCCGGAAGCGGCGATCGGCACACACGACTCTCAGGGTCGGTGTCAGGTGTGCGTCAGAAACGGTTGTAAGTCGTTCCATGTCTAGCGACAGTCGGCCAGTAGGGCCGGGTCGCGACAGACGTCTCCTGCTTGCTGTGGTGACAGAAGCACTCAGTCAGGAGGAGGAATCAGCCATCGGTAGCGGACGAGATGAAGCGTCTTTGAATAGCTACGCAGTCCGACGGTTGTGCATCTCCACCCTACACGTATCGCTGAAAATCGGGTGCCGCTCGCAGAATCCGCAGCGGGTTGGCATTACCGCGATCACCCAACAGGGGTCGATCGCGCATCATGGCTCAAGGCTTTATTTCCGAGTTATTCGCGGCCTAGTGCGGCGAAAGTCCCGTCGGACGGCCTTACGTCCCAAATGGGTTGCACGCGGTCGGGATGGCATTTTTGCCGAACATCCGCGAGCCGGGCCACTTTTGGCGGCGCTCGGGACTATAGCAGTAATCATTAAGTGCTTCAATTCAATAAAAAATTGTTATGATTGGAGGATGACAGAATCTCCCTCTCCAACCTCCGGCGTTCAGTTGCTCGAGGTTGAACCGGAATTAGCCGGCCAACGTATCGACAACTTTCTCCGCGCACGCCTCAAGGGCGTGCCCAAGACCCTGATCTACCGCATTTTGCGCAAAGGCGAAGTGCGGGTGAACAAGGGGCGGATCAAGCCCGAATATAAACTCCAAGCTGGCGATATCGTGCGGGTCCCGCCGCTGCGCCTGGCTGAGCGCGACGAGCCGGTACCACTGGCTCAGGGGTTGCTCGCTCGCCTGGAGGCGGCCATCGTCTACGAGGACAAGGCACTGATCGTGCTTAATAAGCCGGCCGGTATTGCCGTGCACGGTGGCAGTGGGCTGAATTACGGGGTGATCGAGGCGTTCCGCCAGTTGCGTCCCGACGCCAAGGACCTCGAGCTGGTGCACCGCCTTGACCGTGACACCTCCGGTCTGTTGATGATCGCCAAGAAGCGCAGCATGTTGCGCCATCTGCATGAAGCGCTGCGTAAGGATGGTATCGACAAGCGCTATATGGCGCTGGTTCGGGGGCACTGGGCGACGGCGAAGAAGCAGGTGAGGGCGGCCTTGCAGAAGAGCAACTTGCGCTCGGGTGAGCGCATGGTCGAGGTGGATGACGACGGCAAGGAGGCCTTGACCCTGTTCAAGGTGCTGCGTCGCTTCGGTGAGTTCGCCACCCTGGTGGAGGCCAAGCCGGTGACCGGGCGCACTCATCAGATTCGCGTGCATGCCAAGCACGCCGGGCACTGTATCGCCGGTGACAGCAAGTACGGCGATGATGACTTCAGTCGCGAGATCCGCGAGCTGGGTGGCAAGCGCTTGTTCCTGCACGCCTACATGCTGACCGTGCCGCTGCCCGAGGGTGGCGAGTTGAAGCTGGAAGCGCCGGTGGACGAGGTCTGGAGCAAGACCCTGGAGCGCTTGAGTGTCTGAGGTCGCGCCCTACCAGCTGTTGATCTTCGACTGGGACGGCACCTTGGTCGATTCCATTGGTCGTATCGTCGAAGCGATGCGTGTGGCGGCCCTGGCCTGTGATCTGCTGCCGCGCAGCGACGAGGCGATCAAGGGCATCATCGGGCTGGGGCTGCCCGAGGCGATCCAGTCGTTGCACCCGGATTTGCACGAGCCGGCGCGGGTGGAGCATTTCCGGCGCCGCTACAGCGACGCTTACCTGGCGCTGGAGGCCGAGCCTTCCGTGCTGTTCGAGGGCGTGCGTGAGTCGCTCGAGCTCTTTCGCGAGCAGGGTTATCAGTTGGCGGTGGCCACCGGCAAGAGTCGCCCAGGTCTGGCGCGGGTGCTGGCTGCCCATGGCTGGCTGGAGTACTTCGATATCACCCGTTGCGCCGATGAAACCGCCAGCAAGCCCGATCCGCGCATGTTGCACGAGATACTCGGGCATTGCCGGGTCGCGCCCGAGCGGGCGCTGATGGTCGGCGATTCGGTGTTCGACCTGCAGATGGCGACGCGTGCCGGGATCGATTCGGTGGCGGTCGGCTACGGTGCCCAGCCCTTGAGCGCCCTGCGCGAACACGGACCGGCGCTGGCCATCGAAGCCTTTAACGAGTTGCGTGCCTGGCTGGTGGCGCGCACCCATGGACAATCAATTGAGGTGGGTAGCTATGTCGGATGAATGGAAGGCGCCGGCGGGCGCGAGCGGTGACGCCCGCAGCTGGCAATTGCTGGAAAAGACCTTGTTGGCGGGTGTGCAGGAGCAGCGCCGGGCGCGGCGCTGGGGGATTTTCTTCAAGTCGCTGACCTTTATCTACCTGTTTGGCGCCATTGCCCTGTTGACCCCGGCGCTGAACCTCAAGGGTGGCGTGGCCGCTACCAGTGGCAAGCACACGGCGCTGATCGAGGTGCGGGGCATGATCGCCGATCAGGAGGCGGCCAGCGCCGACCATATTGTCGGCAGCTTGCGCAAGGCGTTCGAGGACGACAATACCAAGGGCGTGATCCTGCGCATCAATAGCCCGGGTGGCAGCCCGGTGCAGTCGGGTTATATCTATGACGAGATCCTCCGCTTGCGCGGCGAACACCCGGATATCAAGGTCTACGCGGTCATCACCGACCTGGGGGCTTCCGGCGCCTATTACATCGCCAGTGCGGCGGACATGATCTATGCCGACAAGTCCAGTCTGGTCGGTTCCATTGGCGTCACCGCAGCGACCTTTGGTTTTGTCGGGGTCATGGAAAAATTGGGGGTTGATCGCCGGGTCTATACCTCGGGCGAGCACAAGGCTTTCCTGGATCCCTTCCAGCCGCAGAAGGAGGAGGAGACCCGCTTCTGGCAGAGTGTGCTGGAAACCACTCATCGCCAGTTTATCGACAGCGTCAAGCGCGGTCGTGGCGAGCGCCTCAAGGTTACCGAGCATCCTGAGCTGTTCTCGGGTCTGATCTGGTCGGGCGAGCAGGCACTGCCGCTGGGCTTGATCGACGGCCTGGGCAACACCAGCTACGTGGCGCGCGAAGTGATAGGCGAGAAGGAGTTGGTGGATTTCACCGTCCAGGAAACGCCATTCGATCGCTTCGCCAAGCGTCTGGGGGCCAGTGTCGCGGAGAACCTGGCCATCTGGATGGGCTTCCAGGGGCCTGCCTTGCGCTGAGGGCTGTCGTGGCAGCAACAGACCCGGCTCAGGCCGGGTTTTTTATGGGCTGGCTTGTCAAGGGTCGCTGGCTGTCTGTGGGGCGGCGGCTTGGGTCGCGGCGCGTAGGATGGCGTTGAGCGCAGCGATACCCATGCTGCACAGGGTTGGTTTGCGGACGGCTGGGCGCTGGCCTCTCTGGCGTGCCCTGTCCATCGCCCTCCGTGCACTGCACGGGTATCAGGGAATCTCGATGCCCTCGGCCAGCAACATGTCCACCAGGCGAATCAGGGGTAGGCCGATCAGGCTGGTGCTGTCGGTGCCCTCGGTGGCGCGAAACAGGCTGATGCCCAAGCCTTCGGCCTTGAAGCTGCCAGCGCAATCGAATGGCTGCTCGGCCTCCAGGTAGCGGCGAATGCGTACGGCGTCCAGTGGGCGAAAATGCACGGTAAAGGGTACGCAATCGACCTGGCAGCGGCCGCTGGCGCTATTGAGCAGTGCCAGGCCGGTGAGGAAGGTCAGGCTGCGGCCGCTGGCGGCTTGCAGCTGTGCCTGGGCGCGTGGCAGGTCGTGCGGTTTACCGAGGATCCGGTCGTCCAATACGGCGACCTGGTCGGAGCCGATGATCAGGTGGTTGCCATGCCGTGCGGCCAGCGCGCGGGCTTTCTGCTCGGCCAGGCGCTGTACCAGCAGCAGGGCGCTTTCGCCGGCCTCGGCGGTTTCATCCAGCTCGGGCGCGGCCCAGCTAAAGGGCAGGCGCAGGCGGGCCAGCAATTCCCGGCGGTACGGCGAGCTGGAAGCGAGTACCAGTGCGGGCATAAAGGTCTCCTTTTGGGTGGCCCTGGATTCTAGCGGGCGCGCCAAGTGACGGACAGGCTTGAATATTCCTTTGACAGAGGGCAGGTGCGTCCCTAGAATGCTGCGCCTATGTTGAATGGGCCGATTCCTCCTCACGTCGATCCGCGCAAACTGGCTGACCGTGGCACCACCCTTACCGGTGAACTGCCCCTAGCCGACCTGACGCGACTCTGCGAAACGCTTGCCGATAATGTCGGTGAGATCCGTGCGAAGTTTTTTTTCGAGCGCGACGAGCGTAAGGCTGTGGTGATCCACAGCTCGATCGACGTTGAGGTCAAGATGGTTTGCCAGCGTTGTCTGGAACTGGTCGCTCTGCCGATCCACAGCGAATGCAGTTATGCCGTGGTGAAAGAAGGTGCGAATACCCAGTCAGTGCCGAAAGGCTATGACGTGCTGGAGTTGGGTGAGGATCCTTTGGATCTGTTAGCGCTGGTCGAGGAAGAGCTGTTGCTCGCCTTGCCCATCGTCCCAGCTCATGATCCTAAAGATTGCCAGCAGCCGGCAGGACTTGTTGATGAGCCCGAGCCGAGCGAGGACGAGGTATCGCGGTCCAACCCGTTCAGTGTATTGGCGCAGTTAAAGCGTGACCCAAACGTTTAGGAGTTAATCAATTATGGCTGTTCAGCAGAACAAAAAATCCCGCTCGGCACGCGACATGCGTCGTTCCCATGACGCACTCGAGGCCAGCACCCTGTCCGTCGAGAAGACCACCGGTGAAATTCACCTGCGTCACCACGTGTCTCCGGAAGGCGTCTACCGTGGTCGCAAGGTGATCGACAAGGGCGCTGACGAGTAAATCTTGTCCGCTCCGGTCATCGCGATCGATGCAATGGGCGGGGACTTCGGTCCCCGTTTCATTGTTGAGGCCAGCCTTGCCTGCCTCGCTGAATTTCCCTCGCTGCACCTGGCCCTCGTCGGCCAACCCTCCATCCTCGAAGACTTGCTCGCTGGCCAGCCCGGCGTCGATCGCTCACGCCTGCAACTTGTTCCGGCCAGTGAAGTCATCGGCATGGATGAGCGCCCGTCCCAGGCGTTGAGGGCCAAGCCCGACTCGTCGATGCGGGTGGCGCTGGAAATGCTGCGCAGTGGTCGCGCCCAGGCCTGTGTCAGCGCCGGCAATACCGGCGCGCTGATGGCCCTGTCGCGGTATATGCTCAAGACCCTGCCGGGGATCGACCGCCCGGCCATGATCACCGCCATCCCCACCGCGCGAGGCCATTGCCAGCTGCTGGACCTGGGCGCCAACGTGGATTGCAGCGCCGAGCACCTGTATCAGTTCGCCGTAATGGGGTCGGTGGCGGCCGAGGCGCTGGGTGTGGTCAGACCCCGGGTGGCCCTGCTCAATGTCGGTACCGAGCCGATCAAGGGCAACCAGCAGGTCAAGCTCGCCGCGAGTCTGCTGCAGCAGGCGGTGGGGCTGAATTTCATTGGTTTTATCGAGGGCGACGGGCTCTACCGGGGCGACGCCGATGTGGTGGTCTGTGACGGCTTCGTCGGCAATATTCTGCTGAAGTCCAGCGAGGGGCTGGCGAGCATGATCGCCACCCGGCTGGAGCTGCTGTTCCGGCAAAATCTGTTGGCGCGCCTGGTGGGTCTGCTGGCCTTGCCGCTGCTGCGCCGGCTGCGTGCCGACCTGGCGCCCGCGCGACGCAATGGTGCAAGTTTTCTTGGTCTGCAGGGCATTGTGGTGAAGAGCCATGGCGCCACCGGCAGCGAAGGCTTTCAGAGTGCCATTCGTTGCGCCCTGCGGGAAATCCAGGAAGACCTGCCGCAGCGTCTGCACGGGCGTCTCGAAGACTTGCTGCTTTAAACGGCGCGCGGATGTGACCGCGCCGACGGCCTTGTCATCCAACTGTCAGTTTGTTGCGCCAGCCTCGGTTGGTGGCAACCTTTCGACGACAACATTCCCTGGGACCACTTTTTTATGTCTGCCTCCCTCGCATTTGTCTTTCCTGGTCAAGGCTCGCAATCGCTCGGTATGTTGGCCGAGTACGCGACCCAGCCGTTGCTGTTGAACACCTTTGCCGAGGCCTCCGAGGCCTTGGGATATGACCTCTGGGCGTTGACTCAGCAGGGGCCGGAAGCGCTGCTCAACCAAACCGACAAGACCCAGCCAGCGATCCTCGCGGCCTCGGTCGCGCTGTGGCGCCTGTGGTTGGCCGAGGGCGGCGTGCGTCCGGCCTTTGTCGCCGGTCACAGCCTCGGCGAATATTCGGCCCTGGTCGCCGCCGGTTGCTTGAGCCTGGCCGCGGCAGTCCAGCTGGTCGAGCGTCGCGGTCAATTGATGCAGGAGGCCGTACCGGCCGGGCAGGGCGGCATGGCGGCGATCCTCGGTCTGGACGATGCCGATGTCTTGGCCGCTTGCGCCGAGGCGGCCCAGGGCGAGGTGGTCAGTGCGGTGAACTTCAACGCGCCGGGCCAGGTGGTGATCGCCGGTGCCGCGGCGGCGGTGGAACGCGCCATCGAGGCTTGCAAGGGCCGTGGCGCCAAGCGCGCCATGCCATTGCCGGTCAGTGTGCCGTCGCACTGCGCGCTGATGCGCCCGGCCGCCGAGCGCTTCGCTGAAGCGCTAACGGCGATTGAGTGGCAGATGCCTCAGATTGCCCTGGTGCAGAACGTCAGTGCCGCCCCCGTGGCGAACCTGGACGGACTCAAGCGCGACCTGCTGGCGCAGCTGTACAATCCGGTGCGTTGGGTCGAGTCGATCGTCTGTCTGGCCGACAGCGGAGTGACCGCGTTGGTCGAATGCGGTCCGGGCAAAGTGCTGTCCGGGCTGAACAAGCGTTGCGTCAAGGGCATCGCTGTCTTCAATCTCGAAACACCCGAGGCCTTTGCTGCCGCTCGTGCGGCACTGGTCTGACTCAAGGAGCATTCATCCATGAATCTGCAAGGAAAGGTGGCGCTGGTCACCGGTGCGAGCCGCGGTATCGGCCAGGCCATCGCGCTCGAGTTGGGGCGTCAGGGTGCCACGGTGATCGGCACGGCCACGTCGGCGGCGGGTGCTGAACGCATCACCGCCGTATTCAGCGAGCAGGGTCTGCAGGGGCAGGGCCTGGTGCTGGATGTCGGTGTCGATGGCTCGGTGGCCAGCGCCCTGGAACACATTCAGCAACAGTTTGGCGCGCCGTTGATCCTGGTCAATAACGCCGGCATCACCCGTGACAACCTGATGCTGCGGATGAAGGATGACGAGTGGCATGATGTCATCAACACCAACCTCAACAGTTTGTTCCGCCTGTCCAAGGCGGTGCTGCGGGGCATGACCAAGGCCCGTTGGGGGCGCATCATCAGTATCGGTTCGGTGGTCGGTGCCATGGGCAACGCCGGGCAGGTCAACTACGCGGCGGCCAAAGCCGGGCTGGAGGGTTTCAGTCGTGCCCTGGCCCGGGAAGTCGGTTCGCGAGCGATCACGGTGAACGCCGTGGCGCCCGGTTTTATCGACACGGACATGACCCGTGAACTGCCCGAAGCGCAGCGCGAAAGCCTGCTGGTGCAGATTCCGTTAGGCCGTTTGGGGCAAGCCGAAGAGATCGCCAAAGTGGTTTCTTTTCTCGCTTCTGATGGCGCGGCCTATGTCACCGGGGCTACTATCCCGGTGAACGGCGGTATGTACATGAGCTGAATGTGACGGGAACCTTCGGAAAATTGTCATACGAGCTGTCTAAAATCCGTTATAAAGCTGCAACTGGTTTATAGACAGAACGTTGAGGTGATCGCGAAGGTCTTGGGCATCGAGCTTGAAATGCGCAAAACCCTTTCTATACACTTACAGACCAGCTGCCTGGATTTGTTCATTAGGAGTGAAAACAAGGTATGAGCACCATCGAAGAACGCGTCAAGAAAATCGTTGCCGAGCAACTTGGCGTCAAAGAAGAGGAAGTGACCAACAGTGCTTCCTTCGTCGAAGACCTGGGTGCCGACTCGCTTGACACCGTTGAACTGGTGATGGCTCTAGAAGAGGAATTCGAGACCGAAATCCCGGACGAGCAAGCCGAAAAAATCACCACCGTTCAGGAAGCCATCGATTACGTTACTGCGCACGCGCAATAATTCGATCGTCGATTCCCGACCTGGAAAAGCCGCACTGCCCTCACCGGCGTGCGGTTTTTCTTTAAGCGCCATTCTGTTGCAATTGAAGACGAGGAGATTGCTGTGTCGCGTAGACGCGTCGTGGTTACCGGTATGGGCATGCTGTCGCCCCTGGGTACCGATGTTTCGAGCAGCTGGCAGGGCATTCTGGCCGCTCGCAGCGGTATCAACCTGATCGAACATATGGACCTTTCCGCTTACACCACCCGGTTCGGCGGATCGGTCAAGGGCTTCAACGTCGAGGATTACCTGTCGGCCAAGGAGTCCCGCAAGCTCGACCTGTTTATTCAATACGGCCTGGCGGCCAGCTTTCAGGCGGTGCGCGACGCCGGCCTGGAGATCACCGACGCCAACCGCGAACGCATCGGTGTCGCCATGGGCTCGGGCATCGGTGGCCTGACCAATATCGAGCACAACTGCAAAATTCTGATCGAGCAGGGCCCTCGGCGCATCTCGCCGTTCTTCGTGCCCGGCTCGATCATCAACATGGTCTCCGGTTTTCTGTCGATCCACCTGGGTGTCCAGGGGCCGAACTATGCCATTGCCACCGCCTGTACCACCGGTACGCACTGCATCGGCATGGCCGCGCGCAATATCGTTTATGGCGAGGCCGACGTGATGATCGCCGGGGGCTCGGAGATGGCCGCCTGTGGCCTGGGTCTGGGCGGCTTTGGTGCGGCGCGCGCGTTGTCCACCCGCAACGATGATCCGGCGCGGGCGAGCCGCCCCTGGGATAAGGGTCGCGACGGCTTCGTGCTGTCCGATGGCGCCGGCGCCCTGGTGCTGGAGGAACTCGAGCATGCCCAGGCACGCGGCGCGACCATCTATGCCGAGCTGATCGGCTTCGGCATGAGCGGCGACGCCTACCACATGACCTCGCCGCCGGAAGACGGCGCCGGCGCCGCGCGCTGTATCCGCAATGCCCTGCGCGATGCCCAGCTGAACCTCGACGAGGTGCAGTACATCAACGCCCATGGCACCTCGACTTCGGCCGGTGATCTGGCGGAAGTGGCCGCGATCAAGACGGTGTTCGGCGAGCAGGCCGGGCGCTTGTCGGTCAGCTCGACCAAGTCCATGACCGGTCACTTGCTGGGCGCCGCGGGGGCGGTGGAAGCCATCTTCAGCATTCTGGCGATCCGCGATCAGGTCGCGCCGCCGACCATCAACCTGGATGAGCCGGACCAGGGATGCGACCTGGACTTCGTCCCGCACCAGGCCAAGGCCATGGTGATCGACACCGTGTTGTCCAACTCCTTCGGGTTCGGCGGCACCAATGGCTCGCTGGTGTTTCGCCGGTTTGCCGGCTGATGCTGAGCTGGGTCGACGGGCGTCCTGGCGACGCGCTGGCCCTCGGCGATCGCGGCCTGGCGTACGGCGACGGGCTGTTCGAAACGATCGGCGTGAGCCATGGGCGCCCCCGGCTGCTGGAGCGCCACCTGCATCGCCTTGGCCAGGGTTGCGCGCGCCTGGCTCTGGAACTTGATCTCGAGTTGCTGCGCGCGGAGGTGTTGGTGTTCTGCGCCCAGCTGGGCGAGGGCGTGGCCAAGCTGATCATCACCCGCGGCGATGGCCCGCGAGGCTATGCGCCGCCGCTGCCGGCGCAGCCGCGGCGGATTCTCCAGGGTGCAGCGGCCGCGCTGTATCCCTCGGCCCATGGCGAGCGGGGCGTGCGTCTGTATCCCTGTGCGACCCGCCTGGCCGAGCAGCCGCTGCTGGCCGGCTTGAAACACCTGAATCGGTTGGAGCAGGTCCTGGCCCGTGGCGAATGGCAGGATGGCCAACACGCCGAAGGACTGTTGCGCGACCAGGCCGGCCGGGTCATCGAGGGGGTCTACAGCAACCTGTTCCTGGTCAAGGACGGCCAACTGCTGACGGCCGAACTGTCCCGTTGCGGGGTGGCCGGGGTGATGCGCGCCGAGCTGATGATGCGGGCCTCGCAGATCGGTGTCGCCCTGCAGGTGCGCGACCTGGCGTACAGCGAGTTGCTGGAGGCTGACGAGGTGTTGCTCTGCAACAGCCAGTACGGCGTGTGGCCGGTGGTGGCACTGCAGACCCATCGCTGGCCGGTCGGGCCGCTGACCCGTAAACTGCAGGCCATTGCCCGCGATCTTCTGGATGCCTGATTCGTGAAACGTACCTTGGTGTTGGCGCTGGAACTGGCCTTGCTGTTGCTGGGGCTGGGGCTGGCGTTCGCCGGTTGGCAGCAACGGCAAGCGCTGGCCCAACCGCTGGTATTGGCCGAGGAGCGCATGTTGGAGGTGGCCGACGGCGCCACGCCGGGCTTGCTGCTCAATCGCCTGGATGCCGAGGGTGTACTGCACGGCGCGTTCTGGTTGCGCCTGTATTGGCGATTCAATCTGGTCGGCCAACCCTTGCACAGCGGCGAATACCGGCTGACGCCGGGGTTGAGCGCCGCCGACCTGTTGGGTCTCTGGCAGCGTGGCGAGGTGGTGCAGTACAGCCTGACCCTGGTCGAGGGTTGGAGTTTTCGTCAGGTACGCGAGTTGCTGTCGGCACAAGCCAAGCTCGACCAGCAATTGAGCGGGCTCGACGACGCGGCCTTGATGGCCAAACTGGGCCTGCCCGGGATCCATCCGGAAGGGCGTTTTTTCCCCGATACCTACCGCTATGTGCGCGGCATGAGCGACGTGCAGTTGCTCAAACAGGCGCATGCACGGCTGGAACAGGTGCTGGCTGAGGAATGGCAGGGGCGAGCCCAGGGGTTGCCATACAGGGAGCCGTACCAGGCATTGATCATGGCTTCGATGGTCGAGAAGGAAACCGGAGTGCCCCAGGAACGCGGCCAGATCGCCGGGGTATTCGTTCGCCGCCTGCGCATCGGCATGCGTCTGCAAACCGATCCGACGGTGATCTTCGGCCTGGGTGAGCGTTACACCGGCAAGCTGACCCGCGCCCACCTGCTCGAGCCGACGCCCTACAACACCTACGTGATCGAAGGCATGCCGCCCACACCCATCGCCTTGGTAGGACGCGAGGCGCTGCATGCAGCCTTGCATCCGGTGGATGGGCAGAGCCTGTACTTCGTTGCCCGTGGCGACGGCAGTCACGTGTTTTCTGCGGATCTTGACGCACACAACCGCGCGGTGCGCGAGTACCAGCTCAAGCGGCGCGCCGATTATCGCTCCAGCCCAGGTCCTGTGACTCCACAGGCCGGCAATCAATAAGGGCAGCCTGTGACTGGCTTGTTTATCACCCTCGAAGGCCCTGAAGGGGCCGGCAAGAGTACCAACCGCGATTACTTGGCCGAGCGTCTGCGCGAGCGCGGTCTGGACGTACTGCTCAGCCGTGAACCCGGCGGCACCCCGCTGGCCGAGCGAATCCGTGAATTGCTGCTGGCGCCCAGTGACGAAAATATGAGCGCCGACACCGAGCTGCTGTTGGTCTTCGCCGCCCGTGCCCAGCACCTGGCGCAGGTGATTTGTCCGGCCCTGGCGCGCGGTGCGGTGGTGCTCTGTGATCGCTTTACCGATGCCACCTACGCCTACCAGGGCGGCGGCCGGGGCCTGTCCGAAGCACGCATTGCCGTGCTCGAGCAGTTTGTCCAGGCCGGCCTGCAGCCGGACCTGTGTCTGGTGTTCGATCTGCCGGTGGAAGTGGGCCTGGCGCGCGCCGCGGCACGCGGTCGCCTGGACCGTTTCGAGCAGGAGGAGCGGGGCTTCTTCGAGCGGGTGCGCGCCAGCTACCTGCGGCGGGCGGCGGCCCACCCCGAGCGTTACCGTATCGTCGATGCCGCGCAACCGCTGGCGAACGTCCAGCAAGCCTTGGACGTGCTGCTGCCGGAGCTGCTGGAGCGTGCCCGTGGCTGAGGCTTATCCCTGGCAGGCGGCGCTCTGGCAACGACTGGCCGGGCGTGCCCAGCACGCCCATGCCTACCTGCTGCACGGGCCCGCGGGGATCGGCAAACGGGCCCTGGCCGAGCGGCTGATGGCGTCCCTGCTGTGCCGCAACCCCAATGGGGTGGACGCCTGTGGCACGTGCAAGGCCTGTCATCTGCTCGCCGCGGGAACCCATCCGGATAACTTTGTGCTCGAACCGGAGGAGCAGGACAAGGCCATCAAGGTCGACCAGGTCCGTGAGCTGGTGGGCTTCGTGGTGCAGACCGCGCAGCTCGGCGGCCGCAAGGTGGTCTTGGTCGAGCCAGCGGAGTCGATGAACCTGAATGCCGCCAACGCCTTGCTCAAGAGCCTGGAGGAGCCCTCCGGTGACACCGTGTTGTTACTGGTGTGCCACCAGCCCAGCCGGCTGTTGCCGACGGTCAAGAGTCGTTGCGTGCAGCAGGCCTGTCCGTTACCGACCGAGGCGCAGAGCCTCGCCTGGCTGGCCGGGGCGCTGCCCGACAGCAGCGCCGAAATGCGCAGCGAGCTGCTCTCGCTGGCCGCGGGTTCACCGCTGAATGCGGCACGCTTGCACGGCCAGGCGGTGCTTGAGCAACGCGCGCTGGTGGTCGAGGGTGTGAAGAGACTACTCAAGCAGCAGGCCGCGCCCAGCCAGTTGGCGGAAAGCTGGAATGCGCTGCCCTTGCTGTTGCTGTTCGACTGGTTCTGCGACTGGTCGCAACTGCTGTTGCGTTACCAACTGACCCGCGACGAACAGGCCCTCGGCCTGGCTGACATGCGTAAAGTCCTGCAGTACCTGGCCGATAAAACCGCCCAGGCCAAGGTTCTGGCGCTGCAGGAGTGGGTGCTTGCCCAGCGCCAGAAAATTCTGGGTAAAGCCAACCTCAACCGTGTCTTGCTTCTCGAAGCCCTGTTAGTGCAGTGGGCAAGCCTGCCCGGACCGGGCTAGAATCGGCCTCTGGATCAGTAAGGAATACCGCATGAGCCTGCCTCCCAATCTCGGCCCGCGTAACGGCATCTTGTCCCTGACCATCAAGGACAAGTCCGTACTCTATGCCGCGTATATGCCGTTCATTCGCAACGGCGGTCTGTTTATTCCGACCAACAAAAGCTACAAGCTCGGCGATGAAGTGTTCATGCTGCTCAACCTGATGGACGAGCCGGAAAAAATCCCGGTGGCTGGCAAGGTGGTCTGGATCACGCCCAAGGGCGCGCAGGGCAACCGTGCCGCCGGTGTCGGCGTGCAGTTCAATGACGGCGACAACAGTGCCCGCAACAAGATCGAGACCTACCTGGCCGGTGCGCTGAAGTCCGATCGACCCACCCATACGATGTAATAGCCCTAAGCGACACGTCTTAAGCTGCAAGCGACGGGCGCTGAGCTTGAGGCTTGAGGCTAGGCGCTTCTTGAGGCTCCCATGCTGATCGACTCACACTGCCATCTCGACCGCCTTGACCTGAGCGCCCATGGCGGTTCGCTCGATGCGGCGTTGGATGCCGCGCGCGCACGCGGGGTTAGCCAGTTCCTGTGCATTGGCGTAAGCGCCGAGAACGCACCCGTGGTGAAGGCGCTGGCCGAACGTTATGCCGATGTGCATTGTTCGGTGGGCGTGCACCCCCTGGACCTGCAGCCGGGCCTGGCGCCTGCCCTGGACTGGTTGCTGGCTGAGCTGGACCACCCACGGGTGGTGGCCATCGGCGAGACCGGTCTGGACTACCACTACGAGCCCCAGGCTGCGGCGGCACAACGGCAAGCCTTTGCATTGCACCTGCAGGCGGCGCGCATCACCGGCAAACCGGTGATCGTGCACACCCGGGAGGCGCGCGCCGATACCCTCGACCTGCTGCGCGAGGCCGCTCTGCCCCAGGGCGGCGTGTTGCACTGTTTCACCGAGGATTGGGCCATGGCCAAGGCGGCTCTCGACCTGGGGTTCTATATTTCGCTGTCGGGTATCGTCACCTTCCGCAACGCCGAGGCGCTGCGCGAGGTGGCGCGCCAGGTACCGGCCGACCGCTTGCTGGTGGAAACCGATTCGCCCTACCTGGCGCCCATCCCCTACCGCGGTAAGCCAAACCTGCCGCAATACGTGCGCGAGGTCGCGGAGTTTCTGGCCGAGGTGCGTGGCGTCGGATTCGAGCAACTGGCCGAACAAACCAGCGCCAACTTTGTACGGCTGTTTCCGCTGGCGGACCTGAGTCGGGCGTGAGCGCCCAAGTGCCCGGTGAGCGAGCGGGGCGCCCGTGTAGGTAAAACGGCAGGGAACGCTGGAACGCCGGACAAAAAAAACCCGGACTCTGGGGGATGAATCCGGGTTAAGACCATTAGGAGTAAATCAAGGCGCACGATCCACGGCACCCTGACTGGTGGAGCACTTGGGGGAGATGCTGCACACCAGTACGTCCCAGTATTAGCGAAGATGGCCGAACGTCCAGGCCATTTGCCTGGCCTTTTTAAACGGTTTTGGAATACCCGCGACGGTACTGAGTCCAGACCCCCGGCGCGCCTGTCGGCGTGCCCGCGCGAGGACCTGCCCTCGCGGCTCGTCGCGCCGACGGTCAGCCGCCCGCCAGCTCGTGCAGCACGGCCAGGGTGTCCTCGATGGCCCGTGCCTGGGTGTAGAAATGCGGTGACAAGCGGATGCCGCCGCCGCGCGGTGCGCAGATGATCTGCTGTGCCTTGAGTCTGTCGAACAACGGCCGCTGCTGCCAGGTCGCCAGGCTGAACGTCAGGATCCCGCCGAGGCGCTGCGGGTCCGAGGGGCTCAGCAGGGTGACGCCGGGCAGCCGGCGCAGTCCCTGCTGGAGCCAGTCGACACGTTCGGCGATGGCGCTGGCCACCTGCACCATGCCCACCTCTTCGAGCAGCGACAGGCTGGCTTCCAGCGCCATGGCGCCGAGCATATTGGGGCTGCCGCATTCGAAGCGCCGCGCGCTCTGCGCCGGTTGCCAGTCCGTGCGGTCGTAGTCGCCGGCGTGTTCGAGCATGTGCCAGCCGTACTCATGCAGTTTCAGCTGGGCGCGCAGGTCGCTGCGGCAATAGAACACCGCCAACCCTTCGGGACCGAGCAGCCACTTGTGCCCATCGGCCATGGCAAAGGCACAGTCACAGGCCTGCACATCCAGCGGTTGGGCGCCCAGCTGCTGGATGGCGTCGATGCAGAACAGCACGCCCGCCTGGCGGCACCCGCGGCCCAGGCGCTCGAGGTCCAGGCGCAGGCCGCTGGCGTACTGCACCGCGCTGATCGACAGCAGGCGGGTGCGCGGACCGCAGGCGGCGAGCAAGGCCGCTTCGGGGTCGGGACCGCCCAGGTCGACCTGAATCACCTCGACCCCCTGGGGCGCCAGTGCCTCCCAGACGATGCGGTTGGAGGGAAACTCGTCGTTGCTGATCACCACTTGGTCGCCGTTGCGCCAGTCGAGGCCGAAGGCGACGAAGGACAAGGCTTCCGAGGTATTTTTCAGCAGCGCGATATCGGCCCGGGAGGCGGCGTTGAGCAGCCGCCTCAGGCGTTCGCGCAGGCTTTTTTCCACTTGCAGCCAGTCCGGGTAATCCCGCGCGCCGGTATGCACATTCTGCTGGGCGAAGGCGCTGACGGCCTGGGCGGCTCTTCTGGGCCAGGGTGAAACCGCCGCGTGGTTCAGGTAGCGCAGCCCGGGTTCTTGGGTAAACTCGTCTTGAAAGGCGTACATGGTCGGATGATCCGTGCAATTTGGCGCTATTTAGGCATAATACGCGCCTTCGATTTTTGACCCTGTAGTCCCTTTATGCAGAAAGAACCCCGTAAGGTCCGTGAATTTCGCCGCCGTGAGCAGGAGATTCTCGACACCGCGTTGAAACTCTTCCTCGAGCAGGGTGAGGACAGCGTCACCGTCGAGATGATCGCCGACGCCGTGGGTATTGGCAAAGGCACCATTTACAAACATTTCAAATCCAAGGCGGAAATTTACCTGCGCCTGATGCTCGACTACGAGCGGGATTTGAATGCGCTGCTGCATTCGGCGGATGTGGACCGCGACAAAGAGGCCTTGTCCCGTGCCTATTTCGAGTTCCGCATGCGCGATCCGCAACGGTATCGCCTGTTCGACCGCCTGGAAGAAAAGGTGGTCAAGGGCAACCAGGTCCCGGAGATGGTCGAGGAGCTGCACAAGATTCGTGCCTCCAATTTCGAGCGCCTGACCCTGTTGATCAAAGGACGGATTTCCGAGGGCAAGTTGGAGGACGTGCCGCCGTACTTCCATTACTGCGCGGCCTGGGCGCTGGTGCACGGCGCCGTGGCGCTGTACCACTCGCCGTTCTGGAGCAATGTCCTGGAAGACCAGGAAGGCTTCTTCCAGTTCCTGATGGACATCGGCGTGCGCATGGGCAACAAGCGTAAACGTGAAGGTGATCTGCCCGCCGCCTGAGAGTATTCAGCGGGTCTATAACGGCATGGGCAATGTGCCGTTGACCCGGCACTGGCGATATACTTCGGTCTTACGCCACCGGAGTCTGCCATGATCGTCGACCGCCAGGGCAGACGCTTTCGCAACCTGCGTCTTAGCCTGACCGCCGCCTGCAATTACGCCTGCACCTATTGCGTGCCGGACGGCAAGCGGCTGGTGGCGGCTCAGGACGAGCTGTCCGCCGATGCCATGGTGCGCGGGGTGGCTTACCTGATCGAAGCCGCCGGCATCGAGCGGTTGCGCATCACCGGTGGCGAGCCCTTGATCAGCCCCAAGCTGGACGCCCTGCTGCGCGGTGTCAGCCGACTGGGCTTGAACGATATCAGCCTGACCAGCAACGGCCAGTTGTTGGCCCGCAAACTGCCCTTGCTGCTGGACACCGGCATCCGTCGCCTGAACGTCTCCCTGGACACCCTCGACCCTGAGGCCTTTCGTCGCATCGCCCGTGGTGGCGACCTGGCGACGGTGCTCGATGGCCTGGAGCAGGCGCGCGCCGCCGGGTTGAAGGTCAAGCTGAATATGGTGCCGTTGCGCGGACAGAACCTCGATCAGGTATTGCCCTTGCTTGAATACTGCCTGGACCGCGGCTTTGAGTTACGTTTTATCGAACTGATGCGCATGGGCCACCTGGCCCGTGATGGCAACAGCTTCGTCCAGCAGTTCGTGGGCCTGCCGGAGCTGCTGGCATTGATCGGCCAGCACCATGAATATGCCCAGGCCGACGCGCCGCTGGATGCCACGGCGTTGCGTTACGGCATCCCGGGGCGTGGTTATTTTGGCGTGATCGCCAACGAGAGCGTGCCGTTCTGCCGGACCTGTTCACGGCTGCGCCTGTCCTCGACCGGCTGGTTGCACGGTTGCCTGTCGTCGAGCAACCGGCATTATGTCGGTGACCTGCTGGACAAGCCCCGCCATCAGGCGCTGCCGGCTCTGCAGGGCCTGCTGGTCAAGGCCCTGGGCGATAAACAGGCCTTGGCGTTTTCCGGTGGCGCCACGGTGATGAAAATTATCGGCGGTTGAGTCCCCTGCCGTCCCGCGCCTGAATGCGCCGCCCACGAGTTGAAGCATGTCATCCCAGTCTTTCCCCATCAGCTATATCGAACCAGTGTTCCGCCCGCCCAGCGAGGCCCACTCGTTGATCCTGCCGCTGACCAACGGCTGCTCCTGGAACAATTGCACCTTCTGCGAGATGTATACGCCGGCGCAGAAGAAATTTCGCGCCCGGGACGAAGCCCAAGTGCTGGAGGAGATCCGTCGCTGCGGCGAGACGCTCATCGTGCAGCGGGTGTTTCTCGCCGATGGCGATGCGCTGGTGTTGCCGACCCGGCGGTTGTTGACGGTGCTGGCCGCCATTCGCCAGGCCATGCCCACGGTGCAACGGGTCTCCAGCTACTGCCTGCCGCGCAACCTGCGCAAGAAGTCGGTGACGGAATTGCAGGAGCTGGCCGACGCCGGGTTGCAGCTGGTGTATGTCGGTGCCGAGTCGGGCGACGACGAGGTACTGGCGCGGGTGAACAAGGGTGAAACCTACGAATCGACCCTGAGTGCCCTGGACAAGCTGGGCCAGGCGGGCATCGCCCGTTCGGTGATGGTCCTCAACGGCCTGGGGGGCCAGGCCCTGAGCGCCCAGCATGCGGACCATTCGGCGCGGCTGATGAATGCCGCGCAGCCGGAGTTTCTTTCCACCCTGGTGGTGAGCTTTCCCCAGGGCGAGGCGCGTTTTCGCGCCGGTTTTCCCGATTACCAGCCCCTGGCCCAGGATCAACTCTTCGTCGAGGTGGAACGCCTGCTCGCGGGGCTGGAACTGCAGGACACGGTGTTCCGCAGCGATCATGCATCCAACTACTTGGTGCTCAAGGGGACCCTGGGCGCCGACAAGGCGCGTTTGCTGGCCCAGGTGCGCCAGGCCATCGAGCAGCCGCAACAGGCCCGCTTGCGCCAGGAATGGCAGCGCGGCCTCTAGGGACTGGCGCGGAAGCTGCATCAGTCCTCCATCTGCCGGTTTTATGTCACCGGCGTCGGAGCCTCTATGCGTAGCCTAATCCTCTTGCTTGTAACCCTGGCCCTGAGTGGCT
Organism: Pseudomonas sp.; assembly: GCF_040514055.1. Classification (GTDB taxonomy): domain Bacteria; phylum Pseudomonadota; class Gammaproteobacteria; order Pseudomonadales; family Pseudomonadaceae; genus Aquipseudomonas. Next base: position 11,796 of record NZ_JBEVDL010000073.1, on the reverse strand, counting down.
GCATGAAAGTCAGTGACCTGGCGGACGGCGCGCGGTCCCAGCTCAGCGACGCCGGCGTTCTCGATCATAGCGAGACGCGGCGCGCCAACACCTGGCGACTGCAGGCCGACTCGTTTATCTACATCGCTCAGGGGCATTTTGTCCCGCCCGGCGACAGCTACCCGCGGCCCAATGTGGTGGCGGAACAGGCCTACCTGGGGTTTGTCGAATACTTCCCCATGGTTCGCCGCGCCGATCGCCCCCAGGGGCTGGAGGAGGCGCTAAGCGATGCGCGTAAGGCCGGCGCGCATTACCTGCTGTACAGCCGTTTCGCCGCCGCCGATGACCGCATAGGCACCACCGAGGAATGGGAGGATCAGGAAGCGCTGGATCGCCTGGGGGTGGACCACAGCGTGATCCAACTGATGGTGATCGAGACCAGCACCCGTTATTTGGTGGATACTGCGCGTATTCGCAGCCGCGGCGGCTTTCTGACGTTTTATGATAACAACCCCCAGGACCTGATCGCCGCCCCACTGCAGGATTACGCCCGGCACCTGCTGGGCTTGAGCGATTGACCGCCAGTTCAAGGGAGCCTGACATGGCTGAAACCGACAAGGCCGGTGACCTGATCGCGCAGATCAGCGCCGCCAGCAAAAAAGGTCCACCGCCGGTGCACCTGTGGAATCCGGATTTCTGCGGCGATATCGACATGCGCATCGCCCGCGACGGCACCTGGTATTACCTGGGTACGCCGATCGGCCGCAAGCCGATGGTACGGCTGTTCTCCAGCATCATTCGCCGCGACGGTGACGACTATTTCCTGATCACCCCGGTGGAAAAGGTTGGGATCAAGGTCGAGGACGCGCCTTTTGTGGCGGTTGGCTTGCAGGTCGAAGGGCAGGGCGAGGCCCAGGTGCTGCGCTTCGTCACCAATGTCGAGGACGAACTGGTCGTCGGGCCCGAGCACCCGCTGCGCGTCGAGCTGGATCCTGCGACCCAGCAGCCGTCGCCCTATGTGCGGGTCCGGACCAACCTTGAGGCGCTGATCCATCGCAACCAGTTCTATCAGCTGGTGGAACTGGCGGTGCCGCGTGAAATCGACGGGCAGGCCTGGTTGGGCGTCTGGAGCGCCGGGCAGTTCTTTCCCATCGCCCCGCAGCCTGATTGAGTCGCTTCAGGTTGAAGCGGCAGGTCAACCCGTTCTACTTAGCCAATCTTCACGTTCATGGTGATGCGCGCGGTGAAGACCTTCACGCCGCCCTCGTCGAATATTTCGACCGGAACATCTTTGTCCCCCGACGATGACCAGTCGATTTCGCTACCGTCCGCGATCGCGTGGATGGAGGTTTTGGCTTTCGCCAGGTACTCGACCGTCATGCCTTTCGGAATCCAGCGAGCGCCACTGGGAATGGACACCTCGGTCATCATGCCTCCCGCGAGTTCTGCCGCGTTGCACAGTGCGATGGCGTGAACGGATGCCAGGTGATTGGTGATTTCTTTACGAAAAGGCACCTTCACTTCACCGCGACCGGGGGTCAGTACAGAAATTTCCGGATTGATGCTGCCGAAGTAGGGCGCCATTTGGCAGGCCATGGCGCTGAAAGCGGGAGCGCCAACGCTTTGGTACATGCTGAGAGTCTGGCTCATGCAAGGTAACCTCTGGTGTAGGGGGAGATGGAAAACAGAATAGAATACTGTTCTAGAACATTATTCTTGTTTGTGTGGGCTGTCAATGCCTCGTGTAGGCCCTTCGTTTGACTTACCATCGCTCTTTTTTGGGCTGAAGAATGGAACCTGTTGATCTCCTCGAGCGCTGCTACCCAGGGCGTCGCGCCGAATCAAAGCGGCAGATCCTCCGGTGCGCGCTCGTGCTGTTCAACGCACACGGCATAGACGCGACCACCATCGATACCATCCGGGCTGAAAGCCAGACGAGCGTGGGGTCGATCTATCACCATTTTGGGAACAAGGACGGAGTGGTGGCTGCGCTCTATATGGCGGCCCTGGACGACCAAGCGCGACTGAGGGTTAGCTACATGAGCGGCGTCGGATCGACCCAGGAGTGGGTTCAGGCCCTGGTCTACAGTTACGTGGATTGGGTGGTCAACCAGCCTGATTGGGCGCGCTTTCAATACCAGGCTCGCTATGCCGTGGCTCAAGGTGCCTTTAGCGATCAGCTTAAGGAGGCCAATGGTGTCAGAAGCGCTCAACTGAGGGACTGGTTCAGCGACCCCTCTCACCATGGCGATATAAAAGATTTGCCCCGTGAACTCATCCCCTCGCTGATTATCGGTTCGGCCGAGAGTTATTGCCGTGCCTGGCTCTCGGGCAGGGTCAAGCAAAGTCCGGAACTCTACCGGCAGCAGCTCGCCGAAGCCGCCTGGCGGACTGTGGCGCATGACGGCTGAAGCACGCCCGGCTCCACGGTTGGCGCTACGGCTTGTGCAAATCAAAAAGGCTCCCGAGGGAGCCTTTTCTTTAGTGCTTCACATCATTACATGTTCGGGTAGGTCGGGCCGCCGGTGCCTTCGGGCGCCACCCAGGTGATGTTCTGCGACGGGTCCTTGATGTCGCAGGTCTTGCAGTGCACGCAGTTCTGGGCGTTGATCTGGAAGCGCTTCTCACCGTCTTCCTGGGTCACCACCTCGTACACCCCGGCCGGGCAATAGCGCTGCGCCGGCTCGTCGTACAGCGGCAGGTTCTTGCTGATCGGAATGCTCGGGTCGGTCAGCTTGAGGTGGCAGGGTTGTTCCTCTTCATGGTTGGTGCTGGAGAGGAATACCGAACTCAGTTTGTCGAAGCTGAGTTTGCCGTCCGGCTTGGGGTACTCGATGCGCGTCGACTCCGACGCCAGCTTCAGGCAGGCATGGTCCGGCTTGGTGTCGTGCAGGGTGAAGGGGATCTTGCCACCGAACAGGTTCTGGTCGACAAAATTCAGGGCGCCACCGAACAGCGGGCCGTATTTGTGCAATGCCGGGCCGAAGTTGCGGCTGCGGAACAGTTCGTCATGCAGCCAGCTGCCCTTGAAGGCCTCGACGTAGCTGTTCAGCACATCGCCGCCCGGGTTGCCGGCGAACAGTGCCGCGGCCACGGCTTCGGCGGCCAGCATGCCGGATTTCATCGCGGTGTGGCTGCCCTTGATCTTGGCGAAGTTCAGGGTGCCCAGGTCGCAACCGATCAGCGCGCCGCCGGCGAAGACCATCTTTGGCAGCGAGTTCAGGCCGCCTTTGCAGATCGCCCGCGCGCCGTAGCTGATGCGCTTGCCGCCTTCGAGGTACTGCTTGATCACCGGGTGGTGCTTGTAGCGCTGGAACTCGTCGAACGGCGACAGGAAGGGGTTGCTGTAGGACAGGTCGACGATCAAGCCAACCACCACCTGGTTGTTTTCCAGGTGATAGAGGAAGGAGCCGCCGGTGTTGGCATTGCCCACCACGTCCAGCGGCCAGCCGGCGGTGTGCAGCACCAGGCCTTGCTCGTGTTTGGCCGGGTCGACTTCCCAGATTTCCTTGAGGCCGATGCCGTAATGCTGGGCGTCGGCATCGCTGTCCAGGTTGAAGCGCTTGATCAGCAGCTTGCCGATATGGCCGCGGCAGCCCTCGGCGAACAGGGTGTACTTGCCACGCAGTTCCATGCCAGGGGTGTAGAGGCCTTCCTTCGGGTGCCCCTCGCGGTCGACGCCCAGGTCACCGGTAAGGATGCCGCGCACCACGCCATTTTCATCGATCAGGGCTTCCTGGGCGGCGAAGCCCGGGTAGATTTCCACCCCCAGGTTCTCGGCCTGCTGGGCCAGCCAGCGGCACAGGTTACCCAGGGAAATGATGTAGTTGCCTTCGTTGTGCATGGTCTTGGGCACAAAGGCGTTGGGCACCTTGATCGCGCTTTCGGCATTTTTCAGCATGTAAATGTCGTCGCGCTTGACCGGCGTGTTCAGCGGCGCGCCAAGCGCCTGCCAGTCGGGGAACAGCTCGTTGAGCGCACGGGGTTCGAATACCGCACCGGAGAGGATGTGGGCGCCGACTTCGGAACCTTTTTCCACCACGCAGACGCTGATTTCCTGACCTGCTTCGGCAGCTTTTTGTTTCAGGCGGCAGGCGGCGGACAGACCAGCTGGGCCGGCGCCGACGATGACGACGTCGAATTCCATAAATTCGCGTTCCACAGGCAATCTCCTACTCAGGGCTTTATTCGATCGATTTATATTGAGGCTAGGCTCTTCCATAAGCTGCGCGGGCGCATTATATCCACAGCCTGGGGCGGGTCCAATACAAACGTTTGTTTGAATTCGATGCAAGCCCGATGGAATCAGTGCTTCAAGGCTTATGGAGGGGTATTTTCGCGTATTGACCGGAATGGGTGTTACGGTCAAGATACGGTCGGTTTTGCGCTGGCCGTATGGCAGACCGTCGGTTCCGGCTGACGGGCATCACCGGCCAGGCTTGCCTTGGCGACATATTTTATTCACCGGAGAGTAACGAGGAATCCATGAAGGTTCTTGTAGCTGTCAAACGAGTAGTTGACTACAACGTCAAAGTTCGCGTCAAAGCGGACAACTCCGGCGTTGATCTCGCCAACGTCAAGATGTCGATGAACCCCTTCTGCGAAATCGCGGTGGAAGAGGCGGTACGCCTGAAAGAGAAGGGCGTAGCGACCGAGATCGTCGTCGTCTCCATTGGCCCCGCCACTGCTCAGGAGCAGCTGCGTACCGCCCTGGCCCTGGGGGCTGACCGTGCCATTCTGGTCGAGTCCGCCGACGAGCTGAATTCCCTGGCCGTGGCCAAGCTGCTCAAGGCCGTGGTCGACAAGGAACAGCCGCAACTGGTGATCCTGGGTAAGCAGGCCATCGACAGCGACAACAACCAGACCGGCCAGATGCTGGCGGCGCTGACCGGCTTCGCCCAGGGCACGTTCGCCTCCAAGGTGGAAGTGGCTGGCGACAAGGTCAATGTGACCCGCGAAATCGACGGTGGCTTGCAGACCGTCGCATTGAACTTGCCGGCGATCGTGACCACCGACTTGCGCCTGAACGAGCCGCGTTACGCTTCGCTGCCGAACATCATGAAGGCCAAGAAAAAGCCGCTGGAAAGCATCACCCCGGATGCCCTGGGTGTGTCCACCGGCTCCACCGTCAAGACCCTGAAAGTCGAAGCGCCGGCCTCGCGCAGCGCCGGCATCAAGGTCAAGTCCGTGGCTGAACTGGTCGAGAAACTGAAGAACGAGGCGAAGGTAATCTAAATGAGTATCTTGGTTATTGCTGAAAACTCCAACGCAGCCCTGGCGCCGGCCACCCTCAATACCGTGGCCGCAGCCCAGAAAATCGGTGGCGATATCCACCTGCTGGTCGCCGGTCACGGCGTCGCTGGCGTGGCCGAAGCCGCAGCGAAAATTGCCGGTGTGAGCAAGGTGCTGGTGGCGGACAACGCCGCCTACGCCCATCAACTGCCGGAAAACGTGGCCCCGCTGATCGCCGAGCTGGGTGGCGCCTACAGCCACATCCTGGCCAGCGCCACCTCCAACGGCAAGAACATCCTGCCGCGCGTCGCTGCGCAGCTGGATGTCGACCAGATCTCCGAGATCATCGCCGTTGAAAGCGCCGACACCTTCAAGCGTCCGATCTATGCCGGTAACGCCATCGCCACCGTGCAATCCACGGCGTCGGTCAAGGTGATCACCGTGCGTGCCACCGGTTTCGACCCGGTGGCCGCCGAGGGCGGTTCCGCCGCCATCGAAGCGGTGGCAGCGGCCCATGAAGCCGGCAAATCGGCCTTTGTCGGCGAAGAGCTGGCCAAGTCCGATCGTCCGGAACTGACGGCGGCGAAAATCGTCGTTTCCGGCGGTCGTGGCATGCAGAACGGTGACAACTTCAAGCACCTGTACGCGCTGGCCGACAAGCTGGGCGCCGCCGTGGGTGCCTCGCGCGCCGCGGTCGACGCCGGTTTCGTGCCCAACGACATGCAGGTTGGCCAGACCGGCAAGATCGTCGCCCCGCAGCTGTACATCGCGGTCGGCATCTCGGGTGCCATCCAGCACCTGGCCGGCATGAAGGACTCCAAGGTGATCGTGGCGATCAACAAGGATGAAGAGGCACCAATCTTCCAGGTGGCGGATTACGGCCTGGTGGCGGACCTGTTCGAAGCGATTCCGGAACTGGAAAAACTGGTTTAACCAGCCTTTCCCCGGCTCGAAAAAAACCCGCTCATCGAGCGGGTTTTTTTATTGGCGCCAGGTGGCGGCACCGAGCGCCGGCTCAGGCGCCCTTGGCCACACTGGGGGTTGAATTGGCCAGATTGTCGAGGAAGGCCTGGTAATGGCCGGCGGTTTCTTCGGGTCGCTCAAGCATGGGCACGTGGCCGCAGTCCTTCATGATCACCACCCGCGACTGGCGCAGCAGTGGCCGCATTACCTCGACGCTGGAGACATGCAGCGTACGGTCGCGGTCGCCCCACAGCACCAAGACCGGCACCTGAATGTTCGGCAGCTCCGGCTCCAGCGGCACGGGGTGCTCGACCAGCTGACGAAAGATGTTCTCGTAATGGCCGCTGTTGGCGATCGCCTGCTGAGCGAAGTGCTGTTGAAGCGCCTTGGGCATGCTGGGCACATCGACGAATACGAAGTCCAGCAGGCGGGGGAAGTCCTCCGCGGTCTTGACCACCAGCGGATTGGGTTCGCCGCGTTGCAGCCGGGCAAACAGCTCGCTTTGCTGCGGCGGGGTGATGCCGGCGTTGTCCACCAGCGCGACCGACGCCACGCCTTGGGGATGGCGGGCGGCGTAGAGGGCGGCGATTTGTCCGCCCATGGAGTTGCCGATCAGGTGCACACGGCCGAGCCCCAGCGCCTTGACCACCCGCACCAGCCGCTCCATCTGGCTGGCTGCGTCGTAGGCCACGTCCGGCTGGCTGCTTTCGCCAAACCCGGGCAGGTCCAGGGCGATGACGTGATAGTCTGAGGTGAAGTAGCGGGCGAAGCGCAGCCAGTTGTCCTTGTTGGCGCCGAAGCCATGGATCATCACCAGGGTTTCCTGGTCGGCGCGCCCGCCCTCATAATAATGGATGGTAAGATCGTCCACCTGCAGTTGCTTGGGCGACAGCCCGGCCCGGTGCAGTTCGACCCATTGCACGGTGGTCAGCAGCGTGGCGGGAGAGAGGTAGAGGGTGGCGGCAGCGATGCCCAGAAGAAGTACCAAGGCGATAGACAGGCGTTTTATCACGGTGTTGTCCTGCTCAGGGGAAGGGGCCGCGTGGGGCGTCTGGGCCGTAGTTCGCGGCAAGCGCTCCACGGCAGCGCCTAAGCTAGCATGAAGATAATCCGGGCAGTGGGCCGAGCCCCACGCCTAATCGAAGGATCAGCCTAGAGGCCACCCATGCGTGATCGCGCCCGTTTTCAGGCTTGGCTGTTAGCGCTCGGTTTGCTGTTGTTGTCCGGCCCGGCCCAGGCCCAGCTTCGCTGCGAGCGACTGGTCGCCACTGGCAATCCGGAGTATCCGCCCTACCTGTGGCGCGACCCGCATAACCCCCAGCACCTGATCGGTGCCAATGCCGACCTGCTCAAGCAGATCGCCGAATCCCTGGGCGTAAAGATCGAGGTGTTGTACACCGGTCCCTGGTCGCGGGCCCAGGACGAAGTGCGCACGGGACGTGTGGACCTGATCGCTGGTGCTTTTTTGACCCTGCCGCGCCTGGACAGCATGGATTACATCCACCCGGCGTTCTACACCACCTCCAGTGTGGTCTGGATGCGCAAGTCCGAACCCTTTCCCTATGCCAGTTGGGCCGACCTGCGCGGCCGTACCGGTGGCACCCTGGTGAACAACAGCTTTGGCCAGCAGTTCGATGCGTTCGCCAAGGACAACCTGAGCCTGGAGGAAGTCCCCAGCCTGACCCAGGCCTTTCAGAAGCTGTTGCTGGGGCGTACCGACTACGTACTCTATGAGCGTTACCCAGGTGTCGCGCTGGCCGAGACCCTGAGCATGACGAATGACCTGTTGGCGCTGGATCCGCCGATTTCCAGCGAGGGCCTGTACCTGACGCTGTCCCATAACTCGGCCTGCAACGAGCCCTGGCTGCGCGGACAACTGGCGAAAAAAATGACAGAATTGTCCGCCGCTGGTGTCCCCGAATCCCTGCTGGCCCGCAATCTTGAGCGCTGGAAGGAGCAGCAGCAGCTGCCCGCCAGCGTTCCGAATCCATAGGAACGCCCTGTGAACAATCGAGTTTCAACGCTGTTCCTGCTGCTGTCGGCCCTGGCCGGCTGCGTCTCGGACCCCGCGCCCACCGAACAGCTGCGCCTGACTGAACAGGCACTCGCCCAGGCCAAGGCCGTGGGTGCCGACGCGCAAATACCGGAACTGCAGCAGGCCGCCGACAAACTGCAACTGGCCCAGACCGCCATGGCGGACGAAGCCTTCAAGGATGCCCGCATGCAGGCTGAACAAGCCGAGCTGGATGCCCGTCTGGCGGAAGCGCGGGTACTGACGCAGAAGAGCGAAACCCAGTTGGCCAGCTTGAACGCGCAGATCAAGCGCCTGCGCCTGCAGTTGGGAGACTTGCAATGAGCGGCTCTCGTTATCAAGCGCTCGGCCTGGCAATCAGTCTGCTGACGCTGAGCGGCTGCGCGTTGCAACAGCAGAGCGATCAGGCCCTGGCGGCGGCGGCGGTGCAGTTCCAGCAGGTCAAGGAAGACCCCAACGTGCTGCGCAGCGCACCCAAGGACGTGATTCGCGCCGGCGAGTCCTTGGCTCGCGCGGAACGCCTGTCCAGCTACTGGGGCAGCCAGACGGATGTGTTGCACTACGCCTTTCTCAGCCAGCGCTACAGCGAAATCGCCCGCCAGCACAGCGCCCTGAGCCTGAACCAGGAACGGGCGGCCAAGCTCGAGCTGGACCGCGAACGCTTGCAGCTGGCCTTGCGTGAAGCCAAGTTGCTCAGCGTGCAGCAGCAGGGCCAATGGCTCGAGGAACAGATGGTCAGCCTGGCGACCACCGAGACCGAGCGCGGCCTGGTCATGACCCTGGGCGACGTGCTGTTCGATGCCGGGCGTGCCGAACTCAAGAGTTCGGCCAATCGCACGGTGCTCAAGCTGGTGCAATTCCTCCAGCTCAATCCGCGTCGGGTGGTGCGTATCGAAGGTTATACCGACGCCCAGGGCGAGGCGGCGGAGAACCTCGAGCTGTCGCGCTCCCGGGCACAGTTGGTCGCCGACGTGTTGCTGGACCTGGGCATCAACGAAAAACGCATCCAGGTTGAAGGCTATGGCGAGGCCTATCCGGTCGCCGACAATGCCTCCAGCCGCGGCCGCGCGCAGAATCGCCGGGTCGAGGTGGTCTTTTCCGACGAACAGGGCCAGTTGGGCAGCCGTCGCTGAGGCAGGGTGGTACGTCTATAACGGAGCCTGTGGGCTCCGTTTTTTTTGACCACAGTGCCCGCGGAGTCAGGCCGCCCGGGAAGAACCGATACAGTTTGGGTAAATTGTTCGACAAACTGGCTAAATGACCTTGACTGTACCAGTGCAGTTTTGCTGTTATCGACTCTGTAACGGTTCAGCACGGAAAAAATGGCCATGACCAACTTATTGCTCTACCAGCGTATCGCTCAGCAACTGGCCGAAGACATCCGCCGCGGTGTCTACCAGCCCGGTGAGCGGGTACCCTCGGTACGCAAGATGAGCGCCCAGCTCAATGTCAGTCATGCCACCGTGCTGCAGGCCTACGCCAACCTGGAAGACCAGGGCCTGATCCGCGCCCGGCCGCAGTCCGGCTACTATGTGCACGAAACGCCCGCGCTGACCGCGCCGACGCCGGATATCGCCCGCGTCGAGCGGCCCGGCCTGGTGACGCGCAGCAGCATCATCAACCAGATCTTGGTGGAGTCTCGCCGGGAAGGGGTATTTCCCTTCGGCGCGGCGGTGCCCCATGTCGATTACCTGCCGGTACGGGCGCTGCACCAGCAACTGGCCAAGGTGACGCGTTTCCAGAGTCCACGGGCGTTCAGCTATATGTTCAGTCCGGGTTTCGAACCGCTGCGCCGTCAGGTGGCGATTCGCATGCGCGACGCTGGGGTGGTGGTCGATCCGTCAGAAGTGGTGATTACCCACGGCTGCGTGGACGCCCTGCAGATGTCGCTGCGCATCCTCACCCGTCCCGGCGACCTGATCGCCGCCGAGTCGCCGACCTACTACGGTCTGTTGCAACTGGCCGACCTGCTGGGCTTGCGGGTGATCGAGATCCCCAGCGACCCGAGCACCGGCATCAGCCTGGAAGCGTTGCAACTGGCCGCTACCCAGTGGCCGATCAAGGCCCTGGTGCTGACCGCGCGGCTGAGCAACCCCATGGGCGGCAGCATCCCCGAAGAGCGGCAGAAGCAATTGTTGCGCCTGGCCGACGATTTCGACATCCAGGTGATCGAGGACGATATCTACGGCGAATTGATGTTCGAGCAGGGGCCGCTCAAGGCGCTCAAGTCCCAGGACCGTAGCGGCCGGGTGCTGTATTGCTCGAGTTTTTCCAAAACCCTGTCGCCGGGGGTACGGATCGGCTGGATCCTGGCCGGCAAGTACCAGGAGGAAATCCAGCGGCTGCAGATGTTCAGCACCCACTCGGCCTGCAGCGTCACCCAGATGGGCGTTGCGGCCTACCTGGAAAACGGCGGTTACGACCGTCACCTGCGTTTTATCCGTCAGGAGTACCGCAAGAACCTCAGTGCCTTCCAGCTGGCGGTGCAGCAGCACTTTCCCGAGGGGACCCAGATGACCCGGCCCAAGGGCGGTTTTATTCTCTGGGTGAGCCTGCCGGTACGGGTCAATACCAAGGAGCTGCACGTGCGGGCGCTGCAGCACAGCATCAGCATCGCCCCAGGCCTGATCTTCAGCAACACCGAACAGTTCAACCACTGCATCCGCCTTAACTGCGGCCTGCCCTGGAACCGTGAAGCCGAGCGGGCACTGATGACTCTGGGCATGTTGGCGACCCAGTTGTGCCAGGAGGGTACGCAGCATTTCTGAGGTGGTTGGCCGAGGCTTTTACCGCAGAAAAAACTTCACGGCCCTTAACCCCGATCCTGCGGGCGTTGCGTCTACTGAGGCGTAAGGACTTTTTATTCTCAGGAGGCGCCATGTCCCGTTACCTCATTCTGTCCCGCCAGCCGTTGCTGAGCGGTTTTGCCGGTGGCCTGTTGCTGGCGTTGGCCGCGTGCAGCGGCCCGCAACCGGAAACGACCAAGCCGGCGGCCAGCGGCGCGGTGGAGGCGAAAGCCGCTGCGCCCAGCGATGCCGCGTCGGTCGCGCAACCGGTCGTGCGCCGTGAAGCGTCGGCGGTGTTGCAGGAAAGCAACGCGGCGCCCGCCGAATTGGCCAAGCAGAAAGCCCCGGACAGCGAGTTCGCGGTGGACGGGACGGTCAGCCCACAGCGGCCGATGCTGGCCGTGGCACCCGCGCCCCTGGCGGATGCGGCGAATGCCGGTTACCAGGACGCAGGGCGCGAGGTCTATCAGGATCTGCCGGCCAACCCGGTGCACGCGGTCAGTGAAACGCCGGTGTCGACCTTCAGCATCGACGTGGACACCGGCAGCTACGCCAACGTGCGGCGTTTTCTCAACGACGGCCAACTGCCGCCCCCCGAGGCGGTGCGCCTGGAAGAGCTGGTCAATTACTTCCCCTACAGCTACCCGCAGCCCACCGGCGATACGCCTTTTGGCGTCGGCACCGAGCTGGCGGTCTCGCCCTGGAACCCGCAGGCCCGCCTGCTGCGGGTGGCGATCAAGGCCGCCGACCTGAGCGCCGCCGAGCTGCCGCCGGCGAACCTGGTGTTCCTGGTCGACGTGTCCG
>NZ_JBEVDL010000029.1:0-3683 GCF_040514055.1 Pseudomonas sp. | reverse complement strand
TGATCGCGGCCAAGGCGGTGTGTTTCAAGGAAGCCATGGAGCCGGGGTTCAAGGCCTACCAGCAGCAGGTGATCGACAACGCCCAGGCCATGGCCGCGGTGTTTATCGAGCGCGGCTTCGACGTGGTCTCCGGTGGTACCGACAATCACCTGTTCCTGCTCAGCCTGATCAAGCAGGGCCTGACCGGTAAGGACGCCGACGCGGCCCTCGGCCGGGCCGGCATCACGGTGAACAAGAACGCGGTGCCCAACGACCCGCAATCGCCATTCGTGACCTCGGGCCTGCGCATCGGCACCCCGGCGGTGACCACCCGTGGCTTCAAGGTCGCCGAGTGCCAGGCCCTGGCCGGTTGGATCTGCGACATCCTCGCGCACCTGGGCGATGCCGACGTCGAGGCCCGAGTGGCGCAGCAGGCCGCGGCGCTCTGCGCGCGCTTACCGGTCTACGCTGACTGATACACCGTGCCGGACGGTGGACGGGGGGTTTCCCGTCCACCTTGCCCTTTGATTCGGTGGCTCCGCCACCACTGCTGCCCGCCCTCGAGGCCTTATGTCACTCAGTGTTTTCGATCTGTTCAAAATCGGCATCGGTCCTTCCAGCTCCCACACCGTGGGCCCCATGCGCGCTGCCGCGCGGTTCGCCGAGGGCCTGCGTCGCGATGACCTACTGGACGCCACTGCCGCGATCAAGGTCGAGCTGTACGGCTCGCTCGGCGCCACCGGCAAGGGCCACGGCAGCGACAAGGCGGTCCTGCTCGGCCTCGAAGGCGAACACCCGGACACCGTGGACACCGCCAGCATCGATGCCCGCCTGGCACAGATCCGCAGCGCCGGCGAACTCAAATTGCTGGGCGAGAAGCCCATCCGCTTCGTCGAGAAAGAACACCTGGCGATGATCCGCAAGGCATTGCCCTTCCACCCCAACGGCATGATCTTTCGCGCCTTCGACGGCGCTGGCCTGCAGGTCCGCTCGCGCGAGTACTACTCGGTCGGCGGCGGCTTTGTGGTCGACGAGCAGGCGGCTGGCGCCGACCGCATCGTCGAAGACCAGACCCCCCTGGCCTTTCCCTTTACCACCGGCAAGCAGTTGCTGGCTCACTGCGCCGAACAGCAGCTGTCCATCAGCCAGGTGATGCTGGCCAACGAAGCGGCCTGGCGCCCGGAAGCGGAAACCCGTTCGCGCCTGCTGCAGATCTGGCAGGTGATGCAGGACTGCGTCGAGGCCGGCTGCCGCAACGAAGGCATCATGCCCGGCGGGCTGAAGGTCAGGCGCCGCGCCGCCGCCCTGCACCGCCAGCTGTGCAAGAACCCCGAGGCGGGCCTGCGCGATGCGCTGAGCGTGCTGGACTGGGTCAACCTCTACGCCTTGGCGGTGAACGAGGAAAACGCCAGCGGCGGGCGGGTGGTTACCGCCCCCACCAACGGCGCGGCCGGCATAGTCCCGGCGGTGCTGCACTACTACACGCGCTTTATTCCCGGGGCCAACGACGACGGCGTGGTGCGCTTTCTGCTGACCGCCGCCGCCATCGGCATCCTCTACAAGGAAAACGCCTCGATTTCCGGCGCCGAGGTCGGCTGCCAGGGTGAAGTCGGCGTAGCCTGCTCGATGGCCGCCGGCGCGCTTTGCGAGGTGCAGGGCGGCAGCGTGCAGCAGGTCGAGAATGCCGCCGAAATCGGCATGGAGCACAACCTCGGCCTGACCTGCGACCCGATCGGCGGCCTGGTCCAGGTGCCCTGCATCGAGCGCAACGCCATGGGTTCGGTCAAGGCGATCAACGCCGCGCGCATGGCCCTGCGCGGCGATGGCCAGCATTTCGTCTCGCTGGACAAGGTGATCCGCACCATGCGCCAGACCGGCGCCGACATGAACAACAAGTACAAGGAAACCGCCCGCGGCGGCCTGGCGGTCAATATCGTCGAGTGCTAACGGCGGCCCCCACTTCCCGCTTCCCGTAAATTCCACAGTTTCGCTGCCGCTGCTGGCGGTCCGTCCCCAGCAGCGCGCGGCCTCCGAAGGAGAGTTAGATGACCACCGAAACCCTGGCCCGAACCCCCTTGCATGCCCTGCACCTGGAACTCGGTGCGCGCATGGTGCCGTTCGCCGGCTATGACATGCCGGTGCAATACCCCCTGGGGGTGATGAAGGAACACCTGCATACCCGTGAGCAGGCCGGGCTGTTCGACGTCTCGCACATGGGCCAGATCATGCTGCGCGGCGCCAACGCCGCCGCGGCCCTGGAAACCCTGGTGCCGGTGGATATCCTCGAGCTGCCGGTGGGCATGCAGCGTTACGCCATGTTCACCGATGCCAACGGCGGTATCCTCGACGACCTGATGGTCGCCAACCTGGGGGACGACTGCCTGTTCCTGGTGGTCAACGCCGCCTGCAAGGACCAGGACCTGGCCCACCTGCGCCAGCACCTGGCCGGCCATTGCGAGATCGAGCCACTGTTCGAGGAACGCGCCCTGCTCGCCCTGCAAGGCCCGTCGGCGGTTACCGTGCTGGCCCGCCTGGCCCCGGAAGTGGCGAAAATGACCTTTATGCAATTCGCCCGCGTGCGTTTGCTGGGTCTCGACTGCTACGTCAGCCGTTCGGGTTACACCGGTGAAGACGGTTTCGAAATCTCGGTACCGGCGGCCCACGCCGAAACCCTGGCGCGCAGCCTGCTGGCCGAGCCGGAAGTTGCCGCCATCGGCCTCGGCGCACGCGACTCGCTGCGCCTGGAAGCCGGCCTGTGCCTGTACGGCCATGACATGAGCGAGGCCACCACGCCGATCGAGGCCGGCCTGCTGTGGGCCATCTCCAAGGCCCGTCGCGCCGACGGCGCCCGGGCCGGCGGTTTCCCCGGTGCCGAGCGGGTGTTCGCCCACCAGCAGCAAGGCGTGCCCAGCAAGCGGGTCGGCCTGCTGCCCCAGGAGCGGGTGCCGGTACGCGAAGGCGCGGAAATCGTCGACGCCGACGGTCAGGTGATCGGCCGGGTCTGCAGTGGCGGCTTTGGCCCCAGCCTCGGCGCGCCGGTCGCCCTGGGTTATGTCCAGGCCGGACACAACGCCCTGGACAGCGAGGTCTGGGCCCTGGTGCGCGGTAAACGCGTCCCCATGAAAGTCAGCAAGACGCCCTTTGTTCCCCAGCGCTACTACCGGGGCTGAGCCCTAGCCGGCAGCGCCGGGCGCCACGCCCGGGCTGCCCCACGAGGATGATTTATGCACCCTGTTGTCGAGACCGGCGCCAGCAAGCCGCCGGCCAAGGTGGAAGTCGGGGTCAAGCTGCGCGGCGCCGAAAAGATGGCCCGTATCCCGGTGAAGATCTTGCCCACCGAAGAACTGCCGCGTAAACCGGACTGGATCCGCGTGCGCGTACCGGTCTCCCCCGAGGTCGACCGGATCAAGCAGCTGCTGCGCCAGCACAAGCTGCACAGCGTCTGCGAGGAAGCTTCCTGCCCGAACCTGGGCGAGTGTTTCTCCGGCGGCACCGCGACCTTTATGATCATGGGCGACATCTGCACCCGGCGCTGCCCGTTCTGCGACGTCGGCCACGGCCGGCCCAAGCCGCTGGACGCCAACGAGCCGAAAAGCCTGGCCCTGGCCATCGCCGACCTGCGCCTGAAATACGTGGTGATCACCTCGGTGGACCGCGACGACCTGCGCGACGGCGGCGCCCAGCATTTCGCCGACTGCCTGCGC
>NZ_JBEVDL010000039.1:0-27253 GCF_040514055.1 Pseudomonas sp. | reverse complement strand
TGATGCCGTCGCCCGGACGCAGGGACACACCGCCACGGGTCATGATGAAGTCGGGCAGGGTGTGGTGTGTAGTGACGTCGATCGGCTTCGGGTAGGCCGCGGTGTGGCAGAACGACTGCATCACCAGGTCGGTGGAGAAGCCCAGGCACGCCAGGTCCTTCAGTTCATCACGGGTCATGGGACCGGTGGTGTCCTGGGAGCCGACGGTGGTCATCTTCGGCTCGCAGTAGGTGCCCGGACGAACACCGGCCACGCCGCAAGCCTTGCCGACCATTTTCTGCGCCAGGGTGAAACCCTTGCTGCTTTGCGCCGGTGCGTCCGGCAGTTTGAACAGGGTCGAAGGCGGCAGACCCAGTTCGGCACGGGCCTTCTCGGTCAGGCCACGGCCGATGATCAGTGGGATACGGCCACCTGCACGGACTTCGTCGAGCAACACCGGGGTCTTCATTTCGAAGGTGGTGAGCACTTCGTCGCTGTTGTGCTTGGTGACTTTGCCCGCATGCGGATACAGGTCGATCACGTCGCCCATGTGCATGTTGGAAACATCGAATTCGATCGGCAGGGCGCCGGCGTCTTCCATGGTGTTGTAGAAAATCGGGGCGATCTTGCTGCCGAAGCAGAAACCGCCTGCGCGCTTGTTCGGCACATAAGGCACGTCGTCGCCGAAGAACCACAGCACCGAGTTGGTGGCCGACTTGCGCGACGAACCGGTACCGACCACGTCACCGACGTAGGCGATCGGGAAGCCATCGCCACGCATCTGCTCGATCTGTTTCATCGGGCCGATGGCGCCTTGCTCGTCCGGCACGATACCGTCACGGGCCATTTTCAGCATGGCCAGGGCGTGCAACGGGATATCCGGGCGCGACCAGGCGTCAGGCGCGGGGGAGAGGTCGTCGGTGTTGGTTTCGCCGGTGACCTTGAACACGCGCAGGCTGATCTTGTCGGCCAGGGTCGGACGGTTCTGGAACCACTCGCCATCGGCCCAGGATTGCAGCACGGCCTTGGCGTGCAGGTTGCCGTTCTTGGCTTTCTCCGCGACGTCATGGAAGGCATCGAACATCAGCAGGGTGTGCTTGAGTTCCTTGGCGGCGACCGGCGCCAGCTCGGCGCTGTCCAGCAGGTCCACCAGGGTGACGATGTTGTAGCCGCCCTGCATGGTGCCGAGCAGTTCCACGGCGCGTTTCTTGTCGAGCAGCGGCGAGCTGACTTCACCCTTGGCCAGGGCCGAGAGGAATGCGGCCTTGACGTAGGCGGCTTCGTCCACGCCCGGCGGCACACGGTTGGTGATCAGGTCGAGCAGGACCTGCTCTTCGCCAGCGGGAGGGTTCTTCAGCAGTTCAACCAGGCCTGCGGTTTGTTCGGCGTTCAGCGGCTGGGGGACGATGCCCTGAGCGGCACGCTCTTCAACATGTTTGCGATAGGCTTCAAGCACAGTTATTACCCTCATCAGTGGTCCCACGGATAGAGCCGGGACACGCATCCGGAAGCTGTTTTCAAAGTTTTACGCCTGCAGGACGAGGGGGCGGCAAAGGTTGGCGAGGGCATCCGAGGGGGTCGAATACGGCTGGCCAACCTCCGGCCTGCGGGGTTAACTGTGCTCGTGACGCTTTGAAAACAGCTTCTGTTCGGACATTGACGCCTAAAAAGGCTCGCTGATTCTACAGGAAAGCACCCGGGAAGTTAAGCCGCCTCGGCGGCTTGGTACGGGTGATTCTGCGCGTTCAACAGGCTACTATGCGCCCTTGTTCGGTCCACTGCGCCCTTTACACCATGCCCAATCAGCGCATCAAGACCCCTTGCGTCGGCCTGTGCTCGACGGTCTACGGCGACCTGGTCTGCCGCGGCTGCAAACGTTTCCACCATGAAGTGATCGCCTGGAACCGCTATGACGAGGCGGAGAAGCAGGCGGTCTGGCGGCGCCTGGAAGTGCTCCTGGTACAGGTGATGGCGTCCAAGCTGGAAGTCTTCGATCCGTTGCGCCTGCGCCAGCAACTGGAGCAACGCACCATCCGTTATGTGGTCGAGCAATCGCCCTATTGCTGGGCGTACCAGCTGATCGCCCGCGGCGCGCGCGTGATCGGCCAACTCAACGCCTACGGCATAGTGCTGCTGCCGGAGTTCCGCGACTGGCCGCTGCCGCAGTTGCGCGACGCCATCGATCGCGAGTTCTTT
Source organism: Pseudomonas sp. (assembly GCF_040514055.1). Taxonomy (GTDB): domain Bacteria; phylum Pseudomonadota; class Gammaproteobacteria; order Pseudomonadales; family Pseudomonadaceae; genus Aquipseudomonas. The sequence goes on along the minus strand of NZ_JBEVDL010000039.1, from coordinate 25,078 downwards.
TTGCTGTCCGAGGCCCATTACGAGCGCTATATCGCACCGCGTTTTCTGCAGCACGGGCTCGATACGCGGGTCTGAACCCAGGTGCCGCCCATAAAAAAGACCGCCGAGGCGGTCTTTTTTGTGCCGCTGCCGTCCTTAACGGCGGGCCACCAGCTCTTCGAGGTGAGCGATGATCTCGTCCGGCTTCAGCACCAGCACGTCGCTTTCCAGGGTGTCGAGCACCACTTCGGCGGTGTTGCCGATCAGCACACCCGACAGGCCGGTGCGCGCCACGGTGCCGATGACGGTCACCGCGACCGCCAACTTGCGCGCGACAAAGGGAATCAGCACATCGGCAGGGCCTTCTTCGATATGCAGGCGGCTGTCGCTGACGTCATATTCGGCCTGGAAGGCCTTGCACTGCTCGCGGTAACGCGCCTCGATGGTTTCCTTGAGCTGAAACGCCGGGTCGGCCGCCGACAGCATGGGCGAGGGGTGCGCGCTGATCACGTGCAATTCGCCCTTGGCCAGGGCCGCGATGTCGTAGCCGTGGCTGACGATGCTCGAATGCAGGGTGCGGTGCTCGCCGTCATTGTTGCCGACGTCGACGGCCGCCAGGATGATGCCGCCGGTCCAGGGTTTGTCAGTCTTGACCATCAGCACCGGGCCTGGGCAATAGCGTAGCAATTTCCAGTCATCCGGGGTGAGCAAGGCTTTTTTCAGCGGGTTTTCCGGTACATGCTGCTTGATCACCAGGCCGCAGCCTTCGGCTTGCTGTACCGTGACTATGGTCTGGTAGAGGTTCTCGTGCCAGGCCTGCTGGCCGGAAACGCTGTAGCCTTCCACCTCCAGTGCCGCGCTGAGGCTGGCGAGCAGGGCGCTGTGGTCATGCTTGCGTTCGCAAACCAGCAGGTGCAGATGGGATTGGGTCACCCCGGCGATCAGTTTGGCGCGCTTGAGCGCGAGGCCGTCCTCTTGATGAGGGTCCACGACCACCAGAATGCTGCGAATGGCTTGCATCGTTATCTCCCTGCTCATAATCCTGGCTCACTATACGGGGTGCCCTGCGGGGGCGGACATGACCTGGGTCAACGGCGTGGCTGGCCCTCTGACGTATCCCTCGTATAATGGCCCGTCCCAGCCCTGCCTGCCAGCCCTGCCACCGCCTTGTGAGCCTATGCCGTCGCGATCCGAATTGCTTTGTCCCTGCCTGCCATCCATGCCCGTGGCCCGCTGCCGTCCGAACGCCGGGGGTGACAGGTGCTGACTGAAGTCCACCAGTTCCTCGGCTGCCGCACGCCAACCGCTTGGGTTGAGGTCGCCTTGCAGCAGCAAGAGGTGATGTTGCTCGATCATAAGAATTGCGAATTCAAGGCGGCGTCCACCGCGTTGTCGATGATCGCCAAATACGCCACCCACACCGACCTGATCGGCACCATGTCGAAACTGGCGCGTGAAGAGCTGCGTCATCACGAGCAGGTGTTGAGCCTGCTGAAAAGGCGTGGCATTGCCCTACGGCCCTTGTCGGCGGCCCGTTATGCCTCAGGACTGCGCAAGGCCGTGCGCACCCACGAGCCGGTGAAGCTGGTGGACACCCTGGTGGTTGGCGCCTTTATCGAGGCGCGCTCGTGCGAGCGCTTCGAAGCCCTGGTGCCGCATCTGGATGCGGAGCTGGGGAAGTTCTATTTTGGCCTGCTGAAAAGCGAAGCCCGCCATTTTCAGGGCTACCTGAAACTGGCCTACCAATATGGCGAGGCCGCTGACGTGCAGAGCACGATCGAGCGGGTGCGCGCGCTGGAGCAGGAGCTGATCGAGAGCCCGGATGGCGAGTTCCGCTTTCACAGCGGCGTGCCGGCCTGACCGCGGCCGTTCGACTACCGACGCGGTCAGGGCCATGCTGGGTTCAGCCGCGCGCTTGACGGCGGCCAATACGCCCTTTGCCGGGCTCCAGCAGGGCGATCACATCGCCCAGACTGCGGTTGTACTGCTGAAGAAGCCCCTGAAATTTTTCCTTGAACGCCAACTCCTGCTGCATGGCCGGGTTGCCTTTGAGCTTTTCCAGCCGGTCTAGCTTGATCTGCAGCATGCGTTCGATTTCACGGTATTCGGTCAGCTTGGACATTGATGATTCCTGTGTCTGGAGGTAGGTGCGCGAGTTGCGCAGGGGGTCGGCCTTTCAAGCTGGCACCATGGTGCCTTGTATAGAAGGGGCTGCCTATCTGACTGGCCATGTGCCCAAGCGTTCCTCGGTGGCGTACGTTATTCGTAGTGGCACTTAGGTTATGTGCACTGGGTCACGGCAATAAGGGGGCGGGGCTTGATCGCGCAGCGGCGTGCTGGCCACAGGCGACGCGGGCAAGGGAAAGGGAAAGGGAAAGGGAAAGGGCAGTGCGCTTATCTGCGCAACCCAACGCAACTCTGGGCGCCAGGCTTTGTCTATCCTGGCACTGCCTGGCCCGTGCAGGGCCATTGTAAGGCCAGTGCGTCCTGATAGACTGCACGGCGTTTTTTCAGCCTTTCTACCAAGGAATCCCATGATCAAAAAATGCTTGTTCCCGGCGGCCGGTTACGGCACCCGCTTCCTGCCCGCAACCAAAGCCATGCCCAAGGAAATGCTGCCGGTGGTGAACAAGCCACTGATCCAGTACGGCGTGGAAGAGGCCCTCGAGGCGGGCCTTTCGCAGATCGCGATGGTCACCGGTCGCGGCAAGCGCGCGTTGGAAGACCACTTCGACATCAGCTACGAGCTCGAGCACCAGATCCGCGACACCGACAAGGAAAAATACCTGGTCGGTATCCGTCGCCTGATCAACGAATGCAGCTTTTCCTATACCCGTCAGGTGGAAATGAAAGGCCTGGGCCATGCCATCCTCAGCGGCCGCCCCTTGATTGGCGATGAACCCTTTGCCGTGGTACTGGCCGATGACCTGTGCTTCAACATCGACGGCGATGGCGTGCTGACCCAGATGGTCAAGCTGTACAACCAGTTCCGCTGCTCGATCGTGGCGGTTCAGGAAGTGCCCATGGAAGAAATCCACAAGTACGGGGTGATTTCCGGCGAAATGATTCGCGATGACATCTATCGGGTCAACAGCATGGTCGAGAAGCCCAAGCCCGAAGATGCCCCCTCGAACCTGGCGATCATCGGTCGTTACATCCTGACCCCGGATATCTTCAAGCTGATCGAACAAACCGAGCCGGGCAAGGGCGGTGAAATCCAGATCACCGACGCCCTGATGAAGCAGGCCCAGGACGGTTGCGTGCTGGCCTACAAATTCAAGGGCAAGCGCTTCGACTGCGGCGGCGCGGAAGGTTATATCGACGCCACCAACTTCTGTTTCGAGAATTTTTACAAGACGGGCAAGGCTTACTGAGTCCGTTCGTTTACCCGGCCTCGGCCGCGTAGTGTCAACGCCACCTTCGGGTGGCGTTGGTGTTTCAGGGGGTAGCCAGCGACTCGGCGCCGGGACCCAGTGGCTGGCCGTAGCTGAACTCCACATAGTGCCCGGCGGGGTCGCGCACCCCGCAGTAATACCCCACCGGAAAAGGTTCGTCCCGCGGCGCCCAGACCAGGCAACCGTCGGCACGGGCCTGGGCGGCGATGGCATCCACCGCCGCGCGGCTAGGCAGGGCAAATCCCAGGTGGCTGTAGTCGTCCTCGGCCAGGTGGCGCGGCTGGCCTCCGGGCATGATGACGAATACCAGGTCCCGCTCCTTGCCCGCTTCGGCCATCCAGACGATGCGCGAACCCTTGGCGGCGCGCTGGTGGATCACCTGCATGGCGCAGTAGCGGCCATAGAAGGCCATGCAGGCATCCAGGTCGGGGACATGCAGGGCCAGGTGAGTGAGGCGGGGTGGCATCGTCGGCTGCTCCGGCGGCGAAGGCGGCAAGGGGTTGAGGCTAGCCGACCGGGCGGGCGGCTTCAATCGAGGCGGGTCAGGGCCCGGCTTTTCGCCGCTGGGTTTGCGGTATGCTGGCCGCCTGCTGAGGAGAGTTGCAATGGCCTACGATTTCGACCTGTTTGTGATAGGTGCCGGTTCCGGCGGTGTGCGCGCGGCCCGTTTCGCCGCGGGCTTTGGTGCGCGGGTGGCGGTGGCGGAAAGCCGTTACCTGGGCGGGACCTGCGTCAATGTCGGCTGCGTGCCGAAGAAGCTGTTGGTCTACGGCGCGCATTTTGCCGATGACTTCGAACAGGCGCGCGGGTTTGGCTGGTCGGTTGGCGAGGCGCAGTTCGATTGGCCGACGCTGATCGACAATAAAAACCGCGAGATCCAGCGCCTCAACGGCATCTACCGCAACCTGCTGGTCAACAGCGGGGTGACCCTGCTGGAAAACCACGCGCGCCTGGTCGATGCCCACACCGTGGACGTCGATGGCCGGCGCTACAGTGCCGAGCATATCCTGATCGCCACCGGCGGCTGGCCGCAGGTGCCGGACGTGCCCGGGCGTGAACACGCGATCAGCTCCAACGAGGCGTTTTTCCTGAAAACCCTGCCCAAGCGCGTGCTGGTGGTGGGTGGCGGTTACATCGCCGTGGAGTTCGCCTCGATCTTTCACGGTCTGGGTGCCCAGGCGTCGCTGCTGTACCGCGGCGAGCTGTTCCTGCGTGGCTTCGACGAATCGGTGCGCCTGCACCTCAAGGAAGAGCTGGAAAAGGCGGGCCTGGACCTGCAGTTCAACACCGATATCCAGCGCATCGACAAGCAGGCGGACGGCAGCCTGAAAGCCACCCTGAAGGACGGTCGGGTGCTGGATACCGACTGCGTCTTTTATGCCACTGGCCGGCGGCCGATGCTGGATAACCTCGGCCTGGAAAACACTGGAGTCACGTTGGACGAGCGCGGCTTTATCCAGGTCGATGAGCGTTACCAGTCCAGCGAGCCCTCGATCCTGGCGATCGGCGACGTGATCGGGCGGGTGCAATTGACCCCGGTGGCCCTGGCTGAAGGCATGGCTGTGGCCCGGCGCCTGTTCAAGCCCGAGCAGTACCAGGGGCCGGTGAACTACCAGCTGATCCCCACCGCGGTGTTCAGCCTGCCCAATATCGGCACCGTGGGCCTTAGCGAGGCCCAGGCGATCGAGGCAGGGCATCGGGTGACCCTGTATGAAAGCCGCTTTCGGCCGATGAAATTGACCCTGACCGACTGCCAGGAGCGGACCTTGATGAAGTTGGTGGTCGATGCCGACACCGATAAGGTGCTGGGCTGCCATATGGTCGGGCCGGAGGCGGGCGAGATCATCCAGGGCCTGGCCATCGCGCTCAAGGCCGGGGCCACCAAGCGCATGTTCGACGAGACCCTGGGGGTGCACCCGACCTCCGCCGAGGAGTTCGTCACCCTGCGCACGCCCGTGGCGAAGTAGTGACCCATGACGCCGCTCTTTTACCTGGCTGACCTGTTTGGGGTGATGGTCTTTGCCATCACCGGCGCGCTGATGGCCGGGCGCAAGTCCATGGACCTGTTCGGCGTGCTGGTGATTGCCCTGGTCACCGCCCTGGGCGGCGGCACCTTGCGCGACCTGATCCTGGACAACCACCCGGTCAGCTGGATTCGCGACGACACCTATATCCTGGTGGCCAGCCTGGCAGCCGTCGGTACCGTGCTCTGGGTGCGTCTGACCCGGCCAATCAACGAGCGCGGGCTGTTGGTCGCCGATGCCTTTGGCTTGGCGTTGTTTACCGTGTACGGCACCGAAGTGGCCTTGCAGCACCAGGTGCCGATCAGCACGGCGGTGATCATGGGGGTGATGACCGGGGTGGCCGGCGGGGTGATCCGCGACGTGATCTGCAACGAAATCCCGCTGATCTTCCAGAAGGAAATCTACGCCACGGCCTGTATCGCCGGCTCCCTGGTGTTTATCGGCCTGCGTCACCTGGACCTGGCCCATGAATTGGCCACCGGGATCGCCATGCTGGTGGTGTTACTGACTCGCCTGGCGGCGATTCACTGGCACCTGTCGCTGCCGCAGTTTCATCTGCTGGATCGCGATTAGGGGCTTTTGCATAAGGGCTGTGGCGCGCCTATGTGCCGCTGACCGTGCCTTTCCCGCCACGGCGCTGAACTGTCGGTCTGGCCAGCCTTGAACAGCTGGCTGGGCTGAGTATCCCACGCCGCGTCATACCCGCGCAGGCGGGTATCCAGCCCTGGCGACTCAGCTGCACCGGCGTATTCCACGCGAGCGGTATTGGCCGATTCGCGCTTTCTCAGCTGTGGATACGGCTACAAGCTCCCAGGCTCCGTGTCGCCCGCCGACAGCTGGGCGGGCGGGGTGGATCGCGCGCTGCGCAGCAGTTTCAGCGCCGTGCGCGCCTCGGCGAGCTGGCGTTCCAATTGCTGTTCGCGGCGCTGTTGCGCCAAGTGCCGTTGTTCCAGGGTCGTGCGATCGCGCTGGGTCTGTTCCAGACGTTCCTGCAGCGTGGCCTGCAGCGCCTGCTCCTGCGACCGTTGTTCCTGGGTCAGGTGGTGCAGCGTCTGCTGCTGCTCCAGGCACTCCTGCAGGCGCAACTGCTCGACCTGCTGCAGCCGCGCTTCGGTAAGCAAACGTTCGTTGCCGCGGTTGAGCTGGGTGATCAGGTCCTGTTGCACGATGGTGTTCTGTTGCAGTTGGCGAACCTCCATCTGCAAATGCTGCACCTGGCTTTCGTGTTGGCGCTGCTCCTGTTCGCGCTGGGTCTGGCTGGCGCGGCGGTAGTGTTCCAGGGCCTCGCGGGCGTGCTGGTGCTTGTCCTCCAGGGACTGCACCTGGGCTTCCCGGTCGCCCAGGCGCGCCTGCAGCTCCAGCCGGGCCTGGCTCAGGCGCGCCATCTCCACCGCGTCGCGCTGCACTTGCTGCGCGGTTTGCTGCGCGTCGGAGCGCGCCTGATCCCGTTGTTCTTCCAGTGCGCTGGCCTGCTGCAACTGTGCGGCAAGCTGGCCTTCGAGCTGTTCGAGGCGCACCTGCAGGCTGGCGCGCTCGAGGATCCATTGCGCCCGGGCCTGTTCGACTGTGGCACGTGCCTCGGTCTGCAGTTGCTCGGCCAGTTGCGCCACCAGGGCGCCCAGGTGCTCGCCCAGCGCGGCGGGTGCGTCCTGGGCATCGCTCGCCTCCAGTTCCTTGAGGTAACGGTGAATGGTGGTTTTCGAGCCGGTGTTGCCCAGTGCGATCCGCAGCGCGTCGATGCTCGGGTGTTCGCCGCGCGCCAGCAGCGCCTGGCGCGCCTGATCGACCAGGGCCTTGTTGATGCCGCCACGTGCCATGGACCTGATCCTCGATTATGTACTGTGGTATGTATTATGTATTTACATTCTAAAATTGACAATTTATTTCCTGAACAAGCGCTGCATCTCAGATAGAATAATGCAGGATTATCCCATCAGAAGTGTTGCGTGAGGCCTTGCGCCGCGTGCCGCCGTACACCCCAGGAGGTCTGGCCATAAACGAGGTGGAGCGTTACCTGCAGGCCGGTACCCGCGCCAATACCCGGCGCAGCTATCAGTCGGCCGTCGAGCACTTCGAAGTGAGTTGGGGTGGGTTTCTGCCGGCCACCGCCGACAGCGTCGTGCGCTACCTGGTCGATCATGCCGCGACGCTGTCGATCAACACCCTTAAGCAGCGCCTGGCCGCCCTGGCCCAGTGGCACCTGAGCCAGGGCTTTCCCGACCCGACCAAGACCCCGACCGTCCGCCAGGTGCTCAAGGGCATCCGCAGCCTGCACCCGGTGCAGCAGAAGCAGGCGGCGCCGCTGCAGCTGCAGCACCTTGAGCAGGCGGTGGCCTGGCTGGCAGGGGAGGCCGCTCAGGCGCGTCAGGCCGGCGACCTGGGTCGCCTGCTGCGCAGCCAGCGTGATGCGGCACTGATCCAGATCGGCTTCTGGCGCGGCTTTCGCAGCGACGAGTTGTGCCGTCTGCAGGTCGAGCAGATCCAGGCGCAAGCGGGGCGGGGGATGAGCCTGTACCTGCCGCACGGCAAGGGCGACCGCCAGCACCTGGGCACCACCTACCAGGCCCCGGCGCTGAAGCGCCTGTGCCCGGTGCAGGCCTACCTGGACTGGATCCAGGTCGCCGGCCTGGCCCGCGGGCCGCTGTTTCGGCGGATCGACCGCTGGGGTCATCTGGGCGAAGAGGGCCTGCACCCCAACAGCATCATCGCCCTGTTGCGTCGGCTACTGCACCAGGCCGGGGTACCGGCCGAGCGCTACACCAGTCACTCATTGCGCCGCGGCTTCGCCACCTGGGCCACGGGCAACGGCTGGGACCTCAAGACCCTGATGACCTACGTCGGCTGGAAAGACGTCAAGTCGGCCATGCGCTATATCGACCCGACTCTCTCTTTTGGCGGCTTGGCGGCGCGGCCAGCGCTGGAGTAACGGGGCGCTACGGCCGGGCTCGTTCGAAGGCGCCGAGGTCGCAGCGCGCCTGACCATCGCCGTCGCCATCACGGGGCCGGTCCAGCTGACGCTGGTCGTGGGCAGGGCAGTTGCCCAAGGCGCTGTCCAGGGCGGCGCTGTGGCTGCGCAACGCATGCACTTGGCTGCCGTTGTTGTCCGCCAGCGGGAACAGGTGCTGGGTCAGGGTACTGGCATTGTCGATGCTGACACTGCCGACACAGTTACCGGCACCGGTGCCGAGCAGCAAGCCCTTGACCTGCATAAGCCCCTGGTTGACGCAGTTGCGGGCCTCGTCGTAGACCTGGTTGCCGGCCACGATACTGTTGCGGATCAGTAACTGGTCCCAGTTCGCCACGCCATGCCCCCAGTTGTCGGCGATCGTCACGTTATACAACTCGGCATAAGCGCGGGTGCCCTGGGCGCGGCGGTAGCCATTGGTCACGGCGCCATCGCTGTTTTCCCCGGAGGAGTTGGCGCTGAGGGTGGCGTTGACCAGCTTGAGCGTACCTTGCAAGTTGGCGATGGCACCGCCCTGGCCGTTGAACTCCACGGTATTGCCGATCAGGGCGACCCGCGCCAGGTCCGCCGTGCCGCGGTTGTACAGGCCGCCACCGTTGCCGGCGTCGCCCGTGTCGCTGCAATGGTTCTGGTTGATCTGGCTGTCGCGGACCCACAACGCCCCGAGGTTATAGATGCCACCGCCGTCGCCGGAGTAGCCGTAGGCGCCAATGGCGGTGTTGTTGAACAACAGGCTGCGCCGCAGCGACAGGCTGCCGAAATTGGCGATGCCGCCGCCGCGACCGACCGCACCCTCGGTCTCGGATTCGCTGATCGCGCGGGCGCTGCTGCCCTTGATGGCCACCTGTTCCAGGAGGGCGGTGCCATGGTTCTCCAGCCCTCCGCCGTAATAAGGCGTAAAGCCGTTGATCAGTGACAGCTGATTTAGGCTCAGGCTGGCCTGGGGGGCGACTTCGAACAGGCGGTCGATCCAGTCCCCGTCAATGATCGTTTGCTCGGTGCCGCCCCCCAGGATCGTCAAGCTACCACGCACATCGAAGTCGCCAAGGGCATTGGCGTCCTCATCGATCCGCCCGCCTTCGGGTGTCTCGAGATTACGCCGGCTTAGCCGGTAGGTGCCGGCCGCCAGGCGAATCACCGTCTGCGCCTGGCTGGCGCCGACGCTGATCGCATCGCGCAACGAACAGTGCGTATCGCACAGGCCGTCGTACTGGTCGTCGAAGGTGGTGACGTTCAGCTCACTGGCCGTGGCGGCCAGCGACAACGTGGCCAGGCCGAGGCCGATGGCCAGGCGGGAGAGTTGGCTAACAGGGGGGGTGAGCATGGTCGATCCTTTTACCCGGGTGAGGAGGGCGCCAAATGCGCTGCCCTACCAGCATAATCGTCGACGCCGATCCAGCCAGAACCCTGTCACATCTGTGAACACTCGCGGCTCCCAAGGTGCAACCCCGCCGAGCCTGGGTCGTGTTAAGCGAGCCCGTCGCCGGCGGACGATCAGGCGAACCGGATGGCAGAAATTTTCCGTAAGCCCCGATTGACGCCGCGCCCGTGCGCGGTTAGTTTCAGGGCCATGACCTATTCCGCACCCCTTACAGTGATGATCACCTGCTGTCGCATCCGGCCATGGAGGCCGTGCGACCGCTAGCGAGCACGCGCACCCCGATGGCCACCCGTTGAACGACCGGTGGCCATTTTTTTTGCCCGCGATTCAACAGGAGCGACCGAATGACCTTGGCCCTTTACGACACCTGGACCCGCAGCCTGCGGCCGTTCCATGCCCTGGTGCCCGGACAGGTCGGCCTGTATTGCTGCGGTCCTACCGTGTATGACCATGCGCACCTGGGCAACCTGCGCACCTTTATTTTCGAGGATCTGCTGCGGCGTGTGCTGCAGGCCAACGGTCATACCGTGCGACACGTGGTGAACATCACCGATGTCGGCCACCTGACTTCCGATGCCGATGAGGGTGAGGACAAGATGGAAAAGGGCAGCCGGCGCACGGGCGAGTCGGCCTGGGCGATCGCCGAGCGTTTCACCGCGGCCTTTCTGCAGGACTGGCGACGCCTCCACCTGCTCGAGCCGACCCTCTGGTGCCGTGCCACCGAGCATATCGGCGAACAGATCGATTTTATCCGCACGCTGGAAGCCAAGGGCTTTACCTACCGCACCGCTGATGGCCTGTATTTTGATACCGCGCGACAGGACCACTACGGTCACCTGGCGCGCCTGCAAGCAGAGGGGTTGCGTGCCGGAGCCCGGGTGGCGACCGGAGAGAAACGCCGGCCGACCGATTTCGCGCTGTGGAAATTCAGTCCCCCGGGCAGCACCCGGCAGATGGAATGGGACAGTCCCTGGGGCCTGGGATTTCCCGGTTGGCATATCGAATGCTCGGCCATGTCCGCCAAGTACCTGGGCCCCTGGTTCGATATCCACTGCGGGGGGGAGGACCATATCGGCGTGCACCACAGCAATGAAATCGCCCAGGGCGAGGCCTGCCACGGCACGCGTCCAGCCAACTTCTGGCTGCACGGCCATTTCCTGACCCTCGAACACGGCAAGATGTCCAAATCCGATGGCGATTTTCTGCGCCTGCAGTCCCTGATCGACCGCGGTGTCGACCCGCTGGTCTACCGCTACCTGTGCCTGACCACGCATTACCGCAGCAGCTTGCGGTTCAGCGACGCGGCCCTGTCGGCCGCCGGCATCGCGCTGGGGCGTCTGCGTAGCGCCTATGCCCGCTGGCCCCTGGGCGGGCGGGTGAACGTGCAGTACCTGGAGCGTTTTACCGCCGAGGTCAACCAGGACCTCAACCTGCCCAAGGCCTTGGCGGTGGTCTGGGAACTGGTGAAAAGCGAGCTGCCAACGGCCGAGCGGCGCGCCACCCTCGACCAGATGGACCTTGTGCTGGGGCTGGATCTCGCCCATTGGCAGGCGTCCGAACAGCCGCTGCCAACCGCGATCACGGCGCTGCTCGCCCAGCGCCAGCAGGCCCGCCGCGCGCGAAACTGGGCCCTGGCCGACCAGCTGCGCGAGCAGTTGAGCGACTTGGGCTGGACCGGCCAGGACGAGGGCGCGCCCCTGTAGACGGATCGCTGGCGCCTAGGTGGGAAACGCGAGCGTTTGTGCGGTTTCGGCGCTGTCTCAGGGGCATGTGCGCCGAGCCGCAAGGCACACAAGGCTAAGGTGGCAATGCTCTAGACCCACGCAGGAGTCTTGACGTAGCTTGGGTTGAGCGAAGCGATACCCAGGGAGCAGGGTATTCGTGGTGCGTGTGGCTCCAACGGCACCGCCCGCCATCCGCACCCTCCGCTGACCTAATGAATAAATGAATAAATGAGCAGCCATGCCCGTTAACGACCAACAGGCGCAACCTTCGCCCAAGGCCACCGATGTGCGACCGCCACGGCGTTCTGGGCATTGCTGTCATGGCCTATGACCTGGTGGTCGGCCCCGGCGCCCAGTTCGGCGACGCGCCCGATCAGCTGGCCAGCATCGACTTCGACCAGTTACCGGTGTTGTCGCGCCTGCGCCAACGTGGCGATTGCGCGTTCCTTGAGCGGATTTCCAACCCCTTCGAGGACCAGCGGTTCTCACGCACCGAGGTGGAACAGGCCCTGGAGCAGTTGCGGCCGCTGCGGCGCGCCAGCCTGACTGAAGAGGAGCGTTGCCTGCTGGACAGGCTGATCGCGGTGCTCTCCTTTGCCAGCCACACGCAACAGGAGCTGCATGGGCTGGCCGATTGAGAGCGAGCAGACGTGGCGCGGCAGCTGCTTTCCGCCCTGACCCGCCCGGCTGATTACAGGTCGTAGCGCAGCACCAGCATCAGGGTCCGTGGCGCGCCGACATCGAGAATGCCGTCGCTGCGGTTATTGGTCACGTACTGCGTGTCGAACAGGTTCTTTACATAGCCGGAGGCCGTCAGGTTTTCCAGCAGGCGATACTCCGCGTTCAGGTTGACCAGGGTGGTGTAATCGCTTTTGCGTACATGGGTGACCTGGCCCTGGGCGTCGAACTCGTGCTCGGACGGGGCCCCGTCCTGATAGACGATGTCGCTGCCGAGCGACAGGCCGTTGGCGAAGCGATACACGCCGCCGAGCGACGCCTTGTACTTCGGTGCGTACAGGAAGGATTCGCCGCTAAGGTCGGCCTCGGTGCCCAGGACAAAATCGTGGTAACGGCCATCGGTATAGGCCAGGCCGGCCGTCAGGCTGAGCTGGCTGCCGAGGTCTTTCTCGATAAAGGTCTCCAAGCCTCGGATAGTGCTCTTGCCGGCGTTGTAGACTTGAAAGAAGTCCCCCGCGTCGTCCAGCATGCTGACCTGCTGGTCTTTCCAGTCGGTGTAATAGAGGTTGGCGCGCACCCGCAGCGTCTCCTCGTACCAGGCACCGCGGTAGGACAGTTCGTAGTTGGTGGTGTACTCGGGATCGTAGGCGGCATGCCCGCCACCGGCGCGTACGTTGACCCCGCCGCCGCGATAACCTTTCTGAACCATCAGGCCCAGGTGCTGGTTGTCGGCCAGTTCATGGTCCAGGCCGATCTTGGGCAGGAAGGCATTGAAACGCTTGGAGACCTTGCCCGGACTGGAGAAGTCGTCCTGCTCGACATCGGTCTCGTTGTGCTCCCGGTCGAAGCGCATCCCTGTGATCAGCGACCAGCCGGGCTGGAAGCTCCAGTTCAGCTCGCCGAACAGCGCCTGGTTGTCGATCCGGGTATCGCCCATCACCGTACCGAAGGGGGTCCCGTCGACCAGCAGACGATCATGGTAGTCGTTGCGGGTCTGCCCGTAGTAGGCCCCGATAAAGCCTTGGAGCGTGCCGGACTGGTAGCCCAGGCGCAGCTCCTGGCTGAGCATCTCGGTGTCCTGGGTGCGCAGCACGACCTGGTTGTCGCTGGCGCTCTGGTCGAAGTCCAGGCGGGCGTTGTAGTCAGCGCGGGTGGCGGAGGACAGGCTGGTCAGGGTCCAGGCGTCGTCCAGGCGATAGTCCGCCTTCAGGGTGACGGTGTCCTGCATCAGCTTGTCGAAGGCATCGGTGTCCGCATCGATCTCATAGAAGCGCACGCGGCCGTTCTCTCGGGTCGAGGCATTGTCGCCCTGGCGGTTTTCGCTGTGGGCATAACTGAGCAGCAGGTCCAGCTCCTCGTTGGGCAAGACCAGCAATTTGCCCCGCACGTTGCTGTTGCGCCGCGGGTTGGCGTCACCGCCGGTGGCGCGGTTGTCGATATAACCGTCGCCTTCCTGGTAATCCACGGCCACCCGGCCGGCCACGACCTCGTCCAGCAGGCTGCCGCCGGCGGCCACGGCCGCCCCGTGTTCACCGTAGTTGCCCAGGTGAGTCTGGGCCGAGAGGGAGGGGTAGAACGTCGGATTCTTGGTCTGGATCACCACCGCCCCCGCCAGGGAGTTACGGCCCTGGGTGGTCGACTGCGGCCCCATCAGCACTTCCACCTGCTCCACATCCCAGAGCGGTAAAGGGCTCAGGGTCAAGGCACGGTTGGGTTGCTGGGCCCCGTCGACGAACACCGACACCGCGCCGTTCAGCGTGGCCGGCCCCTGGTCGTCGAAACCCGAAACGGGCACCCCGCGGATGCCCCAGTTCTGCCCGCCGGATTCGGTATAGACCCCCGGGGTACGGGCGAAAACGTCGTTGAGGGTGCGGTCGCCGTGTTCGCGGAAATCCGTCTCGGTGGCAACCACGACGCTGGTCTGGGTCTGCTCCAGGGTGCGGTTGATCTTCTCACCGGTGACCACCACGGGGGCCAGCTCGGTCGCCTGGGCGGATCTGGGGGCGGCGCGCAAGGTGACGCTGCGCTCGTCGGTGAAACCATGGCGAAGGCCGGTACCCGCCAACAGCTGGGCCAAGGCCTGGTCGCGGCTGAACTGGCCGTTGATCGCTGACGAGTGCAAGCCCTGGGTCAGGGTCGCGGGATACAGCACCTGCACCCCGCTGGCGATGCCGTAGGCGGCCAGGGCGTCATCCAGCGGCTGGGAGGCAATGGCGAAGACCAGGGATGGGGCCTGCGTCCCGGCCATCGCCGGCTCTTGCGCCGCCTGGGCGGGCGCCATCGGCAGCGCCGAACAACCGACCAGCAGCGCCCAGGCCAATGCGCTGAGTGCCAGGCCTGGTCTGCCTACGGAGCGCCTGACGCTGAACGGAGTGCGTGTATTGCCCATGTTGTTCCCCAAATGCTAACGATAGATAAGTGCGGCTAAAAGACGTTCTTATCTAATGACGCTGGCCGGGGGAACGACCCGCAATGAATCGAGAAAATAAATTCAGCGCAGCAGCGTCACGCCCGCCGGCCACTGCACGGCGGTGAGGTGCAGGCTCTGTTCGATGTGCTGCAGGGCTTCGTCGGGGCGCTGCAAATGAAATACGCCACTGACCGGCATCCGGGCCTTGCTGGCGTCGGCAATCAGGATACGGCCGGGGCGATAACGGTTGAGCTCCTCGACCAGCTCCTGCAGCGGGCGTCCCTTGAACACCAGCAAGCCCTGGCGCCACGCCAGCGCCTGGTCGCTGTCCACCGTTGCGACCGCGGTGGTGCTGTTGGCGCCATAGCGCAGCTGTTCGCCGGCCTGAAGCCGATGCTGGGCCGCCGCGCCCTGGCGAACTTCCACCACGCCTTCGCTGCAGGTCACCTGGATGGCGTCCTGCTGATGGCGTACCTCGAAGACCGTGCCGAGGGCCGTGACGGTGCCACCCCGAGCGCTGACCACAAAGGGCCGATCGGCATCCTTTTGCACATGAAAAACCGCGGCGCCCTCGCCGAGGCGGAGGTGGCGCTGGCCGGCGCTGAAGTCCACATCCAGGCGGGTGCGGGCATCGAGCTCCACCCGGCTGCCATCCGGCAACTCCACCTGCCTGCGCTCGCCCAGGCGGGTGTGGTGGTCGGCGAGCAGGGCGCGAGCGTCGGGCACCAGGCCTATCTGCATCGCGCCAAACACACCCAGCAGCAGGCACGCCGCCACGGCGCCGACAGCGGACCGCAGCAGCCACGGACGCTGGCGCCGACGGGGGCGCGGCAATTGCCCCGCCAGTCGCCACAATCGGGTCGCTTCTCGATAGGCCTGGGCATGTTGCGGGCTGCGTGCGCACCACTCGCGCAAGGCGCTGGCATCCGCGACCGTGGCCGTGCCCGAAGAAAGGCGCAGCACCCAGGCATTGGCCTGGCTTGCCAAGTGTTGCGCAGGGGTGGGATGAGGGGGGGGCTGGCTCATGGGCGTCCAGGTTTCCAAGGGAAAAGGGAGTGACTGTACAGAAGCACCATAAGCCGGCTCATGGCGCCGATTCGCCGGTGATCTGCCCCATGCGCAGGGTGCAGTAATCCAGCGCCCGGTGCACCTCCAACTGCACCGTGCGCAGGCTGATGCCGAAACGTTGAGCCAGTTGCTTGTGCGCGTGCCCTTCGACGCGGGCGGCCAGGAACAGCTCGCGGCGCCGGGTTGGCATTTCGTCGAGGATCGCCGAGAGTCGTTCCAGCGCTTGCCGGTCGGCCATCTGCTGCTCCACCCCCGGAGCTTCATCGGCGATCGCCAGCAGCAGCTCGATTTCCACCGGGTCGAGCAAGCGACGGGCGTCGGCACGCGCCTGATCGACCGCCAGGTTGGCCGCCATCCGGTGCAGGTAAGCCAGCGGGTTGTTGATCGGTCCGCCGGCTTCGGAGCGGTTCAGCTTGAGCCAGGCCTCCTGCAGCAGATCGTCCGCCGTGGCCGCGCAGCCGGTGCGCCCGGTGAGGAAAAGCGCCAGGCTCCTGCGTTCGGCAATAAAACAGGCCAGTAGCGACGAATACTTCTGTGGCATTTCTGAGACGGACCAGGAGTAGGAAAGGGGGCGTAATTGAAATTAAATCGCAGGCGCGAAGTTTTCTCAATTTAACGGAGCTGTCCGGGCTTGCACAAGGACTTCCTGTGCGGCGCCGAGCCGCTGATCAGGACGCCGTGGTGGTCACTCACAGGGACAGTCGATAGGATTCGTCGTACAGATCCGAGTGCTTGGGTTGAAGGAGCCTTAACATGCAGCGATTCACCGGCGGTTGCCTGTGTGGCGATATCCGGATTGTGGCGGTTGGGCGGCCTTACCGGGTCGGCCTGTGCCATTGCCTCGATTGCCGCAAACACCACGGGGCGCTCTTTCAGGCCTCGGCGATCTTCCCGCAAAACGCGGTGACGATCGAGGGCGAGCCGCATGCGTACGCTGGGCGGCATTTCTGCCCCCGTTGCGGCTCATCCGTGTTCGCCCGCAGCGGCGACGAAGTCGAGGTGAACCTGGGGTCCCTGGATGCCCCTGACCAGCTGACACCCAGCTACGAAAGCTGGACGGTCCGGCGCGAGTCCTGGTTGCCGGCGTTTCCGCTCGTTCGGGCCTATGCGCACGATCGCGACCCTTCGAGCCGTGCCGAGGACTAGGGGAGCAGGCTGACGGGTAGGAGAGGGTAAGGCGATCGCGTGGCCGCCGTGGCCGCCGTGGCCGCTTACAGGGTGGCGCGTAACTCCCGGGGCGACAATCCGTAATGTTTACGGAAACGCACCGCAAAGCGCGACGCGCACGCATAGCCGCTGGCCGCGGCGATCTCACCGATGGGCCAGGGCGTCGTCTGCAACCGGTGCAAGGCCATTCCCAGGCGCACCCTGTCGACGATCTGGCTGAAACTGCTGTTTTCGTTCGCCAATTGCCGGCGCAGGGTCGAGGCGCCCAGGTTCAGACGCTCGGCGATACTGGCGGCGGTCCAGTCGTGCGCCGGGTTTCGCAACACGATTTCCTGCACCCGCTCGCACAGCGGATCGTTTCTGCCCTGCAGCAGGGGGGCGATGCGTCCGGCCAGGCCCAGGGCGAGCAGGACCGCCTCGGCATGGTGGGTGCGCAGGGCATCTGGCGCGCCGTCCTCGATGCAGGCCAAAAGCGTTTCCCAGGCCCGGGTGGTATGCGGGTCCAGCGGTACGCCCAGGTCCACCGTCGGGTGCCGCGGGCGCGCCGCGAACTGCTCGGCGTAGCGAACGCTGAACGCGCGCAGCATGTCCTTGGGAAAGGTCACCAGGTCGGCGACGTAATCACCTTGAGCATTGGGAATATTGCTGATGTGCAGCTCATGGCCGGCCGGCATCAGCAACAGATGCCGGGCATCGGCACGCATCTGCCGCTCTTCCCAGCACAGCAACTTTTCTCCCCGGCGCACGTGACAGAGGGCGGTGACGAAAACCGGCACCCGCCGCAAGGCCTGGGGCTGTCGAGACTGAATGACGCTGGCACCGATGCGGTATTCCGGAGGGGGGCTGGCAACAGGTGCGTTCACGTCATTTAACGTCCGTAGGTAGCGGTCAGGCTGGCCTTGGCCAGGGCATTGGCGTTAAGCATATACCCCACCATCGCCCCGCTGTCCTGTTCGCCGAGGGGCAAATGCTCGACTTTAAGCGCCCAGACGGTGAACTGGTAACGATGCGGTTGATCGCCCTGCGGCGGGCAGGCACCGCCATAACCCGACGGGCCGAAATCGGTGCGCCCTTGAACGCTGCCGGCCGGCAACGCGCTGCTGGGGTTGCTGCCAGCCCCCCGAGGCAAGGCCTGCGTCGACGCCGGCAGGTTGACCACCGTCCAGTGCCACCAGCCACTGCCGGTCGGCGCGTCCGGATCATAAACGGTGATCGCATAACTTTGGGTCCCCGCAGGGGCGTTTTTCCAGGACAGTTGCGGCGAGGTATTCCCCCCTGTGCAGCCGAACCCCTGAAAGACCTCGCGACTGCTCAGGGCTTGACCATCGCGGATGTCCTGACTGGACAGGCTGAACTCGGCCGCGTTGGCGTTGAGGGCAACGCCCAGAAAAAGGGTTGAAATAATGGTTCTGCTGCGCATGGGGTGGCTCGTTTCAGGCAAGGGTGAGCGCACAGTCTAGAGACCCGTGGCCAGGCATTTGGTGCCGAGACGCTCGGCTATTGTGCCAAGGCGCTCGATTCATCGCGGGGCCGAGACTAGAGCGCCGCAGAACGCTAGCCAGCGGCTTGGCCGAACCTCGCCGCGAACAATCCCAAGTGCTGGGCCGGCGTCTTGTCCGTTCCGGCAGGAGGAGGGCGGGCACTCTTTGCACGGGCGGGGGTCACCCGTTGGCGGGGCCGGGCCGTGCTCCCGGCACAGGACCAGCCCCAGCACGGAACCTAAGGCCCATCGGCGGGCTTTTCGACAACCAGCGAGGCCCATGTGAGGCCAGGACCATGGCGAAGGATAAGCAGAAATCGAATCACGGCGGCAAGACTGAACAGGCCAAGCTGACGAACAAGGACTACCTCAAGCAACTGCGCCCACTGCATGTCGAACTGGTCAGACTCCAGGAGTGGGTGAAGCTCAAGGGCCTGAAGGTTTGCATCCTGTTCGAGGGCCGCGACGGCGCTGGCAAGGGCGGGACCATCAAGGCCATCACCGAGCGGGTGAGTCCGCGCATTTTTCGCGTGGTGGCGCTGCCCGCGCCAACCGAGCGGGAGCAGAGCCAGATGTATCTGCAGCGCTACTTGCCGTACCTGCCGGCGGCCGGCGAAGTGGTGATCTTCGATCGCAGTTGGTACAACCGCGCAGGCGTGGAGCGCGTGATGGGCTTCTGCACCGAAGAGCAGGCGGTCAGCTTTCTGAAAATAGTACCGCTGGTGGAACGCGCGATCGTCGCCTCGGGGGTGATCCTGCTCAAGTACTGGCTGGAGGTCAGCCAGGAGGAACAGACCCGGCGACTCGAGGCCCGGATCAACGATGCGCGCAAGATCTGGAAGCTGTCGCCGATGGATCTCGAATCCTATGGCCGCTGGTATGACTATTCCCGCGCGCGGGACGCGATGTTCGAGGCGACCGACAGCACGCCAGCTCCCTGGCGGGTGGCCAACTCGAACGACAAGCGGCGGGCCCGGCTCAATATTATTACCGACCTGCTCAGCCGCATCCCTTATGAACAAACGCCGCGCGACAAGGTGAAATTACCCAAACGGCAGAAGCCCAACGGCTACCGCGAGCCGGAGTCTCGGTTCCAGCGCATCCCCGAACCGTTCTGACGGGCCCGACAGGCCCTGCAGACACTGGCCGCGACCTGGAGAGCGCCATGAAACAGCCCCTCGTCAACCGACCCGATGGCCGCGATGCGCGGGCGCCCAGCCGCCCGCGGCGCTTCGTGCCCGACTGGATGCGCGGTTATCGCCGAGCCTGGCTCCAACGCGATGGGCTTGCCGGCGTGGTGGCGGCGGCGGTGGTCATTCCCAAGGCCCTGGCCTATGCGACCATCGCCGGCCTGCCGGTGCAGGTCGGGCTCTACACGGTGTGCGTGCCCATGCTGATCTACGCCCTGTGCGGAAGCTCGCGGCCCCTTAGCGTCAGTACGACCACCACTATCGCCATCCTGACTGGCGCGGCGCTCGCTGGGCAGGCGCCGGCGACCCTCGGGGTGGCGACCGCGACGCTGGCGGTGCTGGTGGGGGCAATCCTGGTCCTGGCCGGGCTGCTGCGACTGGGGTTCGTCGCCAACTTCATCTCCGAGCCGGTGTTGGTTGGGTTCAAGGCCGGCATCGGCATCGTTATCCTGATGGACCAGCTTCCCACGTTGCTGGGCATCCACATCGACAGAGGCTCGTTTATCGACAACCTGCTGGCGACGCTCGACGAGAGCACGCGGCTGTCGGGGCCGACGGTTGCCATGGCGCTTATCGTGCTGGCAGTGCTGTGGATCAGCGCCCGTTTTGTGCCGCGTGCACCGGCGCCGCTGGTGGCAGTGGCGCTCGGGATTGGCGCCATGGCCTTGTTCGGTCTGGAGCGTTTCGGGGTGGAGACCGTCGGTGCCGTCCCCAGGGGACTGCCGGACGTGACGCTGCCGCAGGGGCCGTTACTGGTGCAACTCTGGCCCGCGGCCCTGGGCATCGCCCTGATGAGTTTCACCGAAACCATCGCGGCGGGGCGGGCCTTCGCCCTGAATGACGAGCCCCTGCCACGACCGAACCGTGAATTGGTCGCCACCGGACTCGCCACGGTGGGCGGTGCCTTGCTGGGGGCCATGCCGGCGGGTGGCGGAACCACCCAGACGGCGGTCAACCGACTCGCGGGGGCGCGCTCGCAATTGGCCGGGCTGGTCACGGCCCTGCTGGCCCTTGCAACGCTGCTGTTCCTGGCCCCGGTGATCAGCCTGATGCCGAAGGTCACCCTGGCCGTGGTGGTGATCGTCTACTCGGTGGGGCTGATCAGCCCGCGGGAGTTCCGCGAGATCCGCAAGGTCCGCCACACCGAGTTTATCTGGGCCCTGGCCGCGCTGGCCGGGGTGGTGCTGCTCGGCACCCTGCAGGGCATTCTCGTGGCCATCGTCATATCGCTCGCGGCCCTGGCCTATCAGGTGTCCGATCCGCCGGTTTATATCCTGGGACGCCGGCCGGGCTCCAACGTGTTTCGCCCCCGCAGTGTCGAACACCCCGAGGATGAGTCCTTTCCCGGCTTGCTCTTGCTGCGACCGGAGGGGCGGATCTTCTTCGCCAATGCCGAGCGCATCGGCCAGAAGATACTGGCCCTGATCGCCGCAGCCCGACCAAAAGTGGTGGTCATCGACCTGAGCAGGGTCTTCGACCTGGAATACACCGCGCTCAGGATGCTGACCGGGTTCGAGCAGAAACAGCGCGAGAAGGGCGTCACCCTCTGGCTCGCCGGGCTCAACCCGAGCGTACGGGCGATGATCAAGCCGTCATCCCTGGGCCGGACGCTGGGCCGCGAGCGCATCGTTTACAACCTCGAGGAGGCCGTTGCGCGTTATCAGGCCGCGACAGCGGCCCCGTAGCGAGCTCGGCTTGTGCCAAACACAGACTGAACAGGAGCAGCCATGTTTACACCCGGCCATCTCAACCGTAGCAACAGCCCGGCAGGCCCAGGCATGCCGGAATTCACCCTCGACGTTTTCTACGAGGCACGGCTTGACCCCGGGCACGGCTTGCTGCTGCATTTCAAGATAAGCGGGCACGTGGCGGGCCGAGCCTTTGTCGAGGAATTCGACATGCCGCGCGATAGCGCCTTTAACTTCGCCAGTCGAGTGGCGAAGGCGGCGGCCAAGCACGGCTTGCCGGTCAACGCAGGGCTGATCATGCGCGGCCACGCCGAATACGATGATATGTTCGCGGACATCCGTGCCAAGCTCGGTCTCAAACCGGGCGATCCGGTGGACCTGGAGAACCTCGAGAAAGACCGGTTTTGAATGTTGCAGGAGCGGGCGCAGAGTCTTCGACAGCCGCGCTGTCGCGCAGCAAACCGGGATCGCAGTGGGCATGAGAAGAGCTTGCTGGCGGTTCGCTTTTTGTAGGGTGCGCCGTGCGCACCGGGAGGTCAGTGTGGCGACGATGCTGCTAGATGCTAGGGCGTGATCACTCCCTGCTGCTACCTGATGTTGCTGCGTGAACGATCACTCCGCGGCGATAGAAACAGCAAGAGGAGGGTGCGCAGCCCGCAGCAAGCGCTCGAGCTGCTGGTGTTCCCAGGTGCTGAGTAAGCTGATCGGGTCGGTGCCATAGCGCGGCCAGGATGCGAAGTTGCCAACCCTGCCGTCTGGCGACGTGCAGGCTTCACAGCCGTCATGGCTGTCACCGTCATGGCATAGGGTGATAAGCCAGCCTTCGACTTCGATCAGGGTGAAGCTGTTCTGCGTCGGGCGGCGGAGCATGCGTAAAGGTCGAACCTCGAGCGCCGCCTCACGCAGCACCTGGGCAACCTCACGAGCACTGAGGGCGATCGATTGCGCCTGGGCTTGCTGCTGCATCGTCTGTTAGTCCAAATGAAAGGATTGTTAGCCGGCCCTTTACGGTACGGACAGGGAGAAGTTACTAAATCTTTTGTCACCCTTTCAAACGACGCCTGTGTCCTGCACTAGACTTCAGGTGCCATTCCTACCCCGGAGAGTTCTTGCTGAACGCTCCAGATATTGTGCTTAGTTCTGAAGAATTTGCGGAACTGAGCGCTCAGCTTGAAAGCTCTGCTCAACACGCCTGGCCGTGGACGCATTACCGGTCCTGATGTGGGATGAGGGTCAATGCTATGGTCGCCGAAGGCAATGCAGAACAATTATTTGCTGTCGTCACTTTGCTTGCCGCTGCCGTGGTGGCAGTCCCGCTGCTCAAACGCATCGGGCTCGGCTCAGTGGTCGGTTACCTGGCGGCGGGGCTGATCATTGGCCCCTTCGGATTGCAACTGATCAATGACCCCCACACCATCCTTGATGTGGCCGAGTTGGGTGTGGTGATGTTTCTTTTTGTGATTGGACTGGAGATGAAACCCTCGCACCTATGGGATCTGCGTCGGCAGATCTTTGGGCTGGGCAGCCTGCAGGTGGTGGTCTGTGCTTTTCTGCTCACTTTTGTCGGCATGGCCTTTGGTTTCTCTTGGCAGGTGTCATTTCTGAGCGCGGCGGGTTTTGTACTCACATCCACGGCCATAGTTATGCAAGTCCTCTCGGAGCGCGGTGACATAACCGAGCCGAGGGGGCAGCACATAGTGTCCATTTTGCTGTTTGAAGACCTGTTGATAGTGCCTTTGCTGGCGGTTGTGGCATTTCTGGCGCCCACTGAATTGGTGCATGAACCCACGTCACCCCTTTGGCAACGCATAGGTACCGCAGCCCTGTCCTTGGGCGCATTGGTGGTCATAGGATTGTGGCTGCTCAATCCCCTGTTCCGTTTATTGGCCCAAGCCAAAGCGCGCGAGGTAATGACTGCCGCTGCGCTGCTGGTTGTGTTGGGAGCAGCGCTGCTGATGGAAATCGGCGGCCTTTCAATGGCGATGGGTGCTTTCGTTGCCGGTGTGCTGCTGTCGGAATCCACATTCCGCCACCAGTTGGAGGCCGATATAGAGCCGTTTCGTGGCCTGCTGCTGGGGCTGTTTTTCCTCGGCGTGGGCATGTCGTTGGATCTGCAAGTGATGGCCAAGGCCTGGGTGCTCATCACCTCGGGTGTGCTGGCCCTGATGGTGGTCAAGGCACTGTGTATTTATGGGGTCGCGCGCCTCGCGAAAAGCAGCCATAGCGACGCGCTGGATCGCGCCGTGCTTATGGCGCAGGGGGGCGAATTTGCTTTTGTGCTGTTTGCCGAAGCGCTCAAACTCAGGGTCATCAGTCCTGAAGTCAACGCCAATATGACGGCTATTGTGGTGCTCTCCATGGCCATTACGCCGGTGACTGTATTGCTGTTCAAGCGCTTTGCTCGCGCGCAGACCGTTTCCATGGACGGTGTGGAAGCCGCACACAATCTTCAAGGCAATGTACTCATCATCGGTTTTGGCCGAGTGGGGCAGATTGCCTGCCAGGCGCCGCTCGCTCAGGGAGCGAAAATTTCTATCATTGATATAAATCCGGAGGTCATCCGCGCCGTGACACCCTATGGATTCAAAGTCTATTACGGCGATGGCGCCCGCCATGAAATATTGCATGCTGCCGGTGCTCATCACGCCCGCGCCATCATTATTTGTGTGGATGATAAAAAAGCCGCGACACGCATTGTCGAAAGTACTCGGCACTACTGCCCGCAGGTGAAATTGCTGGTGCGCGCTTTTGACCGCGAACATGCGCTGGAATTGGTCAAACACGACGCCGACTACATAGTGCGGGAAACCTTTGAGGCCGCCCTGCTGCTTGGTCGTCAGGCCGTGCTGACTCTGGGTGCGTCTGAGCACGAAGCCGACGCAGTGATCGAGGAAGTACGCAAACGCGATGCCGAACGTTTTGCCTTGGAAACAGCGGGCGGCCTGTTTGCCGGACGAGCGCTGGTACTGGGAAATATTGAACGCATTGATCCGCCGAACCATGAAGCGCGGGATGCTCAGTGAGCATCAATCACAGTATCGGTTCAACTGCGCTCCAGAGCAGAAAACTGGCTCCTCAACCACGTATAAAGCTGAGAAACCGCAGGGCTGATCTGCTTGCGATGCGGGCACACCAGACTCAAGGGTGACGCTTCGCCAGGATAATCCGGCAGCAGCACAAGCAGACGTTCTGCGGCGATATCTGCACTGACATCCAGCCAGGATTTGTAGGCGATACCTTCACCCTCCAATGACCAGCGCCGCACGACATCGGCGTCATTGCTGAACAACGGCCCCGAAACCTGCACGGTTTGCCCGCCCAGGTTCCACTTGTCGTAGACCCGGCCATTTTGCAGATAGAGCAGGCAGGGATGCTTGCTCAAGTCATCCGGCGTTTGAGGAGAACCGCAGCGCTGCACATACGCCGGCGAGGCAACCAGCACCCGCTGGTTCCACGGCGCAAGCGGCAGTGCCACGTAGTTGGCGTCTTCATTCGGGCCGTATCGAATCGCCACGTCCACCGGGTCGCGAAACAGATTGGCCATCTGGTCAGACAGGAAAAAACGCAACGTCAATTGCGGATGCTGACGGCGGAACAGCGTCAGCCACGGCAGCAGTATGTTGCGCCCCAGATCGGACGGCGCTGTAACTTGCAGTACGCCCCGCAGCGTGGCGTTCTCACCCCGCAGGTTTTCCTTTCCTTGCTTCAGGGTCTCAAGCACTGAGTGGGCGGTGGGCAGATATTGCTCGCCCTCGGCAGTCAATCGCAGGCTGCGAGTGGTACGGGCGAACAGGCGCACGTCCAGCTCGCGCTCCAGACGTTTGATGGCGGCGGCGACCTGACCCGGCAGTAGCTCAGCCTCCAGCGCCGCGGCGGTGAAACTGCCCAGCGCAGCGCTGCGGAGGAATAAAGCAAGATCATCGATGCGG
>NZ_JBEVDL010000006.1:0-63570 GCF_040514055.1 Pseudomonas sp. | reverse complement strand
CTGGGCTTCCGTGTCAGCGGGAGGCGAATTCTACAGCGTTTCCAACCGCTGTCAACCTCATCCTGCAACCGCTTTCACTTTATATCCCAACTCGCCAACCGGACTCTACCACCACCCTGTCGACCCGCCGCATTCTACGCGATCTACACCGCTTAGCAACCCCTCTTTTTAAGCTAACTGCTTGATTTACAAGCTGTTTTCCGAGAGGTTCACGCCGGAAGAGGTGCGCATTATAGGCCCGCCAGAACTGCCGTCAAGGCCTATTTTCCACCACGGCGATTTTAGCTGGCAAAGCCGCAAGACCCGCTCGACACGGGCCGCCACAGCGTTACCAGCAGCCTGCCTTGGAGGAGCCTGCGCCCCCGGCGCACGCAGGCGCCTCAACGAAAGATATCGCTGCAGGCAACCGTCACAGACCAACACTCAATCCGAGCACCGCACTTTCTCTTCTATATAGAGGTACGCATCGACCACAGCTGCACCCACCAAGGGAAAGCCCCCCTAGACGCGGGGTAGCAACTGCCAGCGAGCTACGCGCGCGATCTGGCTTTTAGGGTATCGAGCCTGACGAGCGTCACTGTCACCGTCCCGCCCAGCCTAACCAAGCATTTTTTCCCGGCGGTACAGCGGCAGACCGTTATGCCTTGCCGGCGAAGAGCCAGTCACTGTCGCAGCGAGCCAACACTTCGTATTCATCAGATGGAACGCTTGGTACCGCTCGGCGGTCCACCTGATCGACAGCCTGTATGAGGTAGAGAAGGAGCCTTACCCAAGAGGTATCACGCAGCAAAGAAATTTAAAGAAAGGTTTGAACAACAAAGAGGAATTTTGCTACGTTGCTCTCTTAAGATAGACTCCAAGCATACACAGTATCGTTTCATGGGAAATGACGGCAGGAAGCCGTCGGGATAAGGACCGTCCATATCTTTCGACTAATGGGGAAATGAAACATGTCCAAACTCGCTGAATTTCGTGCACTTGAATTGGCCCTGGCCCAGCAACTGAAGGCATTGGATAACTTAAAGAACGATGGCGCTCTGCAGGCAGAAATCGAATTTGAGGAAAAAGTCCGGGCATTAATGGCTGAATACGGCAAGTCGTTGCGCGATGTTGTGGCAATCATCGACCCTAATTACCGCACCGGTTCTGCAGCACCGACCAGCCAGGGCAGCCGCCGCGAACGCCAACTCAAGGTCTACAAAAACCCGCACACCGGCGAGACCGTGGAAACCAAAGGCGGCAACCACAAGGTCCTGAAAGCCTGGAAACAGGAACACGGCTCCGACACTGTGGAATCCTGGCTCAAGTAACACCACCGCCCTCCGGGAAGATGCCCGCCCATGCGGCGTTAAGGGGTGCTGCCACCCCTGCCGCAACAAGTGCCCTTCCCAACTAGATGTCTAGGTGGCGCAGTCGAGCGCAAGGTTCATGATTCAAGTGAGTAGATGAACCTGAGCCTTATAGAGGGATGCGGGGCACCTGCAGGTGTTTGGCGTATCCGAACGTTCTGAGCATTTCAGACAACCGAACGTCAATGTGCGCGGCAGAGTGCCTCGCCGACAACGCCCGCGGGTTAAGGGGCAAGGGATTGGCCGGTTATCAGCACTGGGCATTGCTAAAGTAGCGGCCTGCATTGCAAGCCCTTAGAGCAACACCCCAAAGTCTTTGATAACAGCTCCGTTGTCCGCTGAAGTGATCACCCGCCGGGCGTTCAAGCGTGACCGCACGCCTACTCCGGGTGCGGCGCGGCAGATAACCCTGGCGTCCGTGTTTACCGGCATTTGCCCCCAATAATACGGCTGTCACGCTAGCCGCGCTGTCGGTGCCACGTGAATACCCAACGAGCCTGCATCGCCTGCGTAAATAATAGAACGTTGACCCACCCAGCAAGGTCTAGTACTGAGTAATACCATGGCGGGAACCAGACCATACAGGGGGTAGCGATGTCTCTGCGCGATCAATACAAGAAACTACTTCTGCCATTGCTGGCAGGCGCAATGATGAGCCTGAGCGCTGCCTGGGCCGCTAACCCCGTGGTGGTGTCATCCAAGATCGATACCGAAGGCGCGGTGCTGGGTCAACTGATTGCGCAGGCGCTTGAGCGTGGCGGGATACCTGTCCAGGAGCGTCTGCAGCTGGGTGGGACCAGCATTGTGCGTAAGGCCCTGATCGCTGGCGAAATCGATATTTACCCCGAATACACCGGTAATGGCGCATTCTTCTTCGAGCGTGCCGACGATCCATTGTGGAAGGACGCTGCTAAAGCCTATGCAACCGTCAAGGAACTGGATAGAACCACTCACCAACTGATTTGGCTGATGCCGGCCAATGCCAATAATACTTGGGCGATGAGCGTGCGCGGCGACTTGGCGCGCACCCACCAGCTACGCAGCCTTGCGGACCTGGCGCGTTACCTGAAGGCCGGTGGCGAATTCCAGTTCGCCGCCAGCAGCGAGTTCATCGAATCGCCAAGTGCCTTGCCCGCGTTCCAGCAGGCCTATGGTTTCACCCTTAAGCCCGACCAGTTGCTGGTCTTGGCGGGTGGCAACACTGCTGCCACCTTGCGTGCCGCAGCGCTCCAGACCAACGGAGTCAATGGCGCCATGACTTATGGCACTGATGGCGGCTTGAGCGCCCTGGACCTCCAGGTCCTGACCGACCCTCTTGGCGTGCAACCGGTCTATCAACCGGCGCCGCTGGTGCGGGCCAAGGTACTGGAAGCCTATCCGGCCATTGAAGGGCTATTGGCACCGGTCTTCGCCGCCCTGGACCTGCAGGTGCTGCAGCGCCTTAACGCTGAGGTGGCCGTCAATGGCGCCGACCCGCGTCAGGTTGCGGCCAGTTTTCTGGACGGTCTGAAGCCCTAGATGCGCCCTGGCATACCGGGGGCTGACCGCAGTAACCCTGTGCTGTTGAGCCTGGCGGGCCTGGCTTTGGGCGCATTGCTACTGGGCGACTTCGCCACCCTGCAGGCCAACCGTATCCTGCCGGGACAGGGCCTTGGACTGTTCCAGGCACTGGGCAACGTCTGGGCGGTGGCGATGCTGGTCACGCTAGCGGCAATCGCCGCGCTGGCCTGGCGTCCGTGCACCTATAGCTACGGCATGCTGCTGGTACTGCTGGGTCTGCTGCTGGCCCAATGGCCAGCCAGCCTCGCCTGGGTCATCCACCAACAGCTGCACACGACCCAGCCACAGGCCCGTATTGGTCTGAATACCGGGCTGTGGGCATTGCTGTTGCTCTGCCCATTGATGCTGGTGGAATTGCGGCGGCACCTGAACACTCGTCTATGGGTACTCGCACCGGTGGGCATGTTGCTGACCGGCGCCCTGTTGTGGCACTACGGCGCCTTGGAACCCCTGGCCTTGGTGCGCGAATACAATGGCCGCAGCGCCGCCTTTTGGCAGGCCCTGCACGGCCACTTGATGCTGGTGGGCGCAACGCTGGGACTCAGTGTGCTGCTGGGGACAGTGATGACAGCGGCAATACTGCGGCGGCCAGGCCTGGAGCGGGCAACCATCGGCATACTGAGTTTTTTCCAGACGCTGCCCAGCCTGGCCCTGTTCGGCTTGCTGCTCGCCCCACTGAGCTACCTGAGCGCCCAATGGCCCTGGTTACGCGAGTCGGGCGTCCGCGGTATCGGCTGGGCGCCCGCGCTGGTGGCGCTGGTCGCCTATAGCCTGTTGCCCATAGTGCGCAACTGCAGCCTGGCCCTGCGCTCGGTCGAGGTCGAGGTACTTGAGGCCGCCCGTGGCATGGGCATGAATGCGCTGCAGCTGTTTGCCCAGATACGCCTGCCCCTGGCCCTGCCGGTGATGCTCGAGGGCCTGCGCATCACCGCCATTCAGGCCATTGGCCTGACGGCGGTCGCGGCGCTGATCGGCGCGGAAGGCTTCGGCACCTTTATCTTTCAAGGCCTGGGCCAGGGCGCAATGGACCTGGTACTGCTGGGTGCCCTGCCGACAATCGCCCTGGCGCTGCTGGCCGACCTGCTGTTCAGCGGCCTGGCCTACCAGCTTCGCCCGGGGGGCCAACCATGAACCCGACACCGATGATCGAGCTGGACCAGGTGAGTTGCCGCTTGGGTGACACTGTCGCCGTCGATGGGCTTTCGCTGCAGATCCAGCGGGGTGAGCTCTGCGTGCTGGTCGGCACCTCCGGCTGCGGCAAATCCACCACCCTGCGCCTGCTGAATAAACTGCTGCCCTGCACCCGGGGCAACGTGCGCATCGATGGCCAAGACATCGCCCAGCTGGACGCCATCGCGCTGCGTCGGCGCATGGGCTATGCCATCCAGAATACCGGCCTGTTCGCCCATTGGAACGTGGCGCGCAATATCGGGCTGGTTCCCCATCTGCTGAAATGGCCGAAAAAGCGGATCGAAGAGCGCGTTCACGAATTGCTCGAATTGCTGGGTCTGCCCTCGGCCGAGTTTGCCCACAAATTCCCCAGCCAGCTGTCCGGCGGTCAGGCCCAACGCGTCGGCGTGGCCCGGGCACTGGCCGGCGACCCGGACATTCTATTGATGGACGAACCCTTCGGCGCCCTTGACCCGCTGACCCGCGAAGCCTTGCAGAACGAACTGCTGCGGATCCAGTCGCGGATCCAAAAGACCATCGTCTTTGTTACCCATGACATCGACGAAGCGCTCAAGCTGGCCGATCGCATCGTGGTGATGGAGCGCGGGCGCGTGGTTCAGCACGATACCCCCGGCAACCTGCTGCTGCACCCAGCCAACGCCTTTGTCGAAAATCTGCTGGGCCAGGGCGAGCGCGGCCTGAAACTGGCCGGTCTGCAAAGGGTGGCCGAACGCATGCTGCCGCTGCTCGGCGAGCCACCGAGCGTTTCCATCGCGGCCCAGGACAGCCTGCGCCAGGCCCTGTCACTGATGCTCTGGCACCGCATCGACGCCCTGGCGGTTCACGATGGCCAGGGAGAAATCCGCGGCGTATTGCCGATCGATGCCCTGCTGCAATCACCATGACATCCCGCCTCTGGCTACCGCCACTTGCCTGGCTGCTGCTATTGCTCGCCACGATGTGGGGCATGCCGGCACTGGAGCCGCTCATGGCCCAGTTACAACCGGGTACCACCCAACTGATTTACCAGCGCGAAAGCCTGGCGCAGTTGCTGCTCGACCACTTGCTGCTGGCGGGCGGGGCATCGCTGCTGTCGGTTGGCCTGGGCCTCGCCGCCGGCATTGCCGTCACCCGTGCCAGGGGTCGGGATTTCCTGCCCCTTGCCAATCAGCTGGCGACCATCGGCCAGACGTTCCCGCCGGTGGCGGTGCTGGCGCTGGCGGTACCGCTGCTGGGCTTTGGCAACTGGCCAACCTTGGCCGCGCTGGTGTTCTACGGACTCTTGCCCGTGCTGCGCAACAGCCTGGTCGGCCTGCAGGGCGTGCCGGCCGACACCCTCGAGGCGGCGCGAGGCATGGGTATGGGGCCGATCAGGCGGTTGTTGCAGGTCGAGCTGCCGCTGGCCGCCCCGGTGCTGTTGGCGGGTATCCGCACCACAGTCACCCTGACCATCGCCACCGCGGCCATCGGTTCCACCATGGGCGCCAGCACCCTGGGCGCGCCGGTGATCGCCGGGCTGGTCAATGGCAATAACGCTTATGTGCTGCAAGGGGCCTTGTTGATTGCCCTGCTGGCGCTCTGTGTCGACAGCGGTTTCGCCTGCCTGCAGCAGCTGATCGCACGCCACCAGGGCGTTTGAGCGTCAGCTTACTCGCTCAGGAAGCGCAAAAACACCCAAGTGTCCGCCTGCAACCCCAGCTCGGCCAGAGGCACAGGGGCGGCGCGACGCAGCGCCTGCGCGGTGCTCTGCGCCAGCAGCGGGTCGCTGCAGCGCAAGAGCGTCAGGGCGTCGATGTTACCGGCAGCCTGGAAGCGTACTGCCATACGGCAGTTGCTGCCTTCCGCGACGGCGGGCATTTCACCTTGTCCAGCGAGATGGCGCTGCAAGTGGTCGCTGGCGGTCAGCGGCGGCGGCGGGGCTTGCTCGGGTGCTGCGGGATCGGCAAGTCGCTGCTCTTCCTGCTGGATACAATGATCCAAGCCAGCCAGTGCCTGTGCTTTGGTCGGTTCGAGCACCTTGTTTGCCTCTGCGCGCAGACTGCGGTTAGCCTCCTCGGCAACGCCGTCGACTGTCGTCATCAGCAACTGCCAGAGCGCGACCTTGTCTTTATCCAGGTCGCCGCCCCCTCCTTGCTGCGGATCGGCCATAGGCTGGAAATGCGCCAGGGTGTTACTCGCCTGCAAGGCGGCGAGACGCCGAGCGCCCAGTTCCCGCGCGGCCGCCTGGGCAAAACGTTGCTGGAGCTTCTGCGCGAACGGAATGCGGTCGAACAGCAAGGCCAGTTGCAGGCTCTTGTTCTCCACCACCTGCTCAACCGACGCGCAGTAAGCACCTGACTCAAGCGGGTCCAGCGTTGCCAACAGCTGTTGTCGGCTGCTGAACAAATCGTTGCTCAGGGCGTTGGCAACAGCGGGGGCAGCAAGCATCTGCTCGGTCACCTGCTGGGCAAGCTCATTATCCTCAGGCGTAGGAACCGTGCCACAGCCTGCCAGGCCGCCTGCCAATAACACCAGGGAGCAAAATATCGTACGCACAGCCGGCCTCTCTTCCATGGACAAGGCCGCACGCTACCACCCTTTGCACGGCCCCGGTAAGCGCGAGCAGCAAAGACTGCTAGATCACTTTACTGGCTGCCAAGGACTCCAGCTCGGCGGCGCTCAACCCCAGCACCCGCTGCAGTACCTCTGCCGTATGCTCACCCAGCAAGGGCGGCGGCTGACGGTACTGCACCGGCGTCTCGGACAACCGGATCGGGCTGGCCACCTGAGGCACGCTGCCACCCAGGGGGTGCGGCATCTCCACCCGCAGGCCACGCGCCAACACCTGGGGATCAGCGAACACCGCGGCCAGGTCGTTGATCGGTCCACAGGGAACACCCGCCTGCTCCAGCAGCAGTACCCACTCGACCGTGGTGCGAAACACCGTGGCCTGGCGAATCAGCGGGATCAGTTCAGCGCGGTGCGCCACCCGTTGGGCATTGCTGGCAAAACGCGGATCGTCCGCCCATTCCGCGTGACCGGCCACTTCGCAGAACTTGCGGAACTGACCGTCGTTGCCCACGGTGAGGATAAAGTCGCCATCGGCGGTGGGAAAATCCTGGTAGGGCACGATATTCGGGTGGGCGTTGCCCAGCCGGCGCGGCGCCTGGCCGGTGGTCAGGTAGTTCATCGCCTGGTTGGCCAGGCAGGCCACCTGCACGTCGAGCAAGGCCATGTCGATATGCTGACCGCTGCCGCCCTGATCGCGGTGGGCCAGCGCCGCCAGTATCGCCACCGTCGAATAGAGCCCGGTGAGGATATCGGTCAGCGCCACCCCGACCTTGACCGGCCCGGCACCGGCTTCGCCATCGGGTTTGCCCGTCAGGCTCATCAGCCCGCCCAGACCCTGGATCATAAAGTCATAACCGGCGCGCTTGGCGTAGGGTCCGCTTTGGCCGAAACCGGTGATCGAGCAGTAGATCAGGCGCGGGTTGATCGCCTTGAGCGAGGCGTAGTCCAGGCCGTAGGCCGCCAGGCCGCCGACCTTGAAATTCTCGATCAGGATATCCGAGCGCGCCGCCAGTTCACGCACCAGGCGCTGGCCCTCGGCCTGGGTAAAGTCCAGGGTGACCGACTGTTTATTGCGGTTGGCCGACAGGTAATAGGCCGCTTCGCTGGTATTGTCGCCCTGGGCGTCACGCAGAAACGGCGGGCCCCAGGCGCGGGTGTCGTCGCCGGCACCGGGGCGCTCGACCTTGATCACCTCGGCCCCCAGGTCGGCAAGAATCTGCCCGGCCCAGGGGCCGGCCAGCACACGGGAAAGATCGAGCACACGCAGATGGGACAGAGCGCCGGACATGGTAGAGCCTCGGAACGAACGTAGGATGGGTGAGCCGCGAAGCGGCATCACCCATCGGGCGGACTGATGGGTATCGCTGCGCTCAACCCATCCTACGCAGCTGGCGGCTTGCCGCTGGTCGCTGCTTGTTAGAAGAACGCCTGAATACCGGTCTGTGCCCGCCCCAGAATCAGCGCATGCACGTCATGGGTACCTTCGTAGGTGTTGACCACCTCGAGGTTGACCAGGTGGCGCGCCACGCCGAACTCGTCGCTGATGCCATTGCCACCCAGCATGTCGCGAGCCATACGTGCGATGTCCAGGGCCTTGCCGCAGCTGTTGCGCTTCATGATCGGGGTGATTTCCACCGCTGCGGTGCCTTCGTCCTTCATGCGGCCCAGGCGCAGGCAACCCTGCAAGGCCAGGGTGATCTCGGTCTGCATGTCGGCCAGTTTTTTCTGGATCAACTGGTTGGCCGCCAAGGGGCGACCGAACTGCTTGCGGTCCAGGGTGTATTGCCGCGCGGTGTGCCAGCAGGCTTCTGCGGCGCCCAAGGCACCCCAGCTGATGCCGTAACGGGCCGAGTTGAGGCAGGTGAACGGGCCCTTCAGGCCACGTACGTCGGGGAAGGCGTTTTCTTCAGGAACGAACACGTTGTCCATGACGATCTCGCCGGTGATCGAGGCGCGCAGCCCGACCTTGCCATGGATGGCCGGTGTACTCAGGCCCTGCCAGCCTTTCTCCAGGACGAAACCGCGAATCTCGCCGGCATCGTCCTTGCCCCAGACCACGAACACATCGGCGATCGGGCTGTTGGTGATCCACATTTTCGCGCCACTGATGCGATAGCCACCCTCGACCTTCTTGGCCCGGGTGATCATCGAGCCCGGGTCGGAACCGTGGTCGGGTTCGGTCAGGCCGAAGCAGCCGATCCACTCGCCGCTGGCCAACTTGGGCAGGTATTTCTGCTTGGTCGCCTCGTTGCCGAAGGCATTGATCGGCACCATCACCAGGGAGGACTGCACGCTCATCATCGAGCGGTAGCCGGAGTCGATACGCTCCACTTCACGGGCGATCAAGCCGTAACTCACGTAGTTCAGGCCGCTGCCGCCATAGACTTCGGGAATGGTCGCGCCCAGCAGGCCGACTTCACCCATCTCGCGGAAGATTGCCGGGTCGGTACGTTCATGGCGGAACGCTTCCAGCACCCGTGGCGCCAGCTTGTCGGCGGAGAACTGCTGGGCGCTGTCGCGGATCATGCGCTCTTCTTCGGTCAACTGCTGATCGAGCAACAGCGGGTCTTCCCAGTTGAAGCTTGCCTTGCCGGCCATGACGAATTCCTCGGTGAGATAGGGTTAAGACTGTAGGCGCTGCGCCGGCCGGGTGCCCGACAGGCATTTAAACGTTGGGCGTCGGCACGCCCGGGTGGCGCTACAGCCCTTGCACTGAAGCCATCCTAGCCAGCCCCATGCCCCCGACGCAAACGAGATTTCCGCATGCTATTGTGCGTTTTCATCACTCCGTCTTCGCCAGAACGGCAAATATACCCACTCTTCTGTGCAACCTGAGTACTCGACCATGCGCCGTAAAATCCCCAGCACCGCGGCCCTGCTGGCCTTCGAAGCCGCGGCGCGCCATGAAAGTTTTACCCGCGCCGCCCAGGAACTGGCCCTGACCCAGAGCGCCATTTGCCGGCAGATCGCCGGTCTGGAAGAATTTCTCGGCATCGCGCTGTTTCGCCGTTCACGGCGTGGGGTCAAGCTGACCGAAGCTGGCTTGTCCTACAGCCGGCGCGTCGCCTTGCAGCTCGATGCCGTGGAACAGGACACCCTGTCGGTCATGGGCCAGCACGGCGCCGGCCGCCTGGAACTGGCGGTGGTGCCGACCTTCGGCACCCAGTGGCTGTTACCCCGCCTGAAAGACTTCCAGGCCCTGCACCCGGAGGTCACGGTCAACCTGACCAATCGCACCCGACCGTTTCTCTTCGCCGAAACCGAGTTCGACGCCGCGGTCTATTTCGGCGACGCCGACTGGCCTGGCACCGAAACCCACGCGTTGATGCGCGAGAACCCGCTGCCGGTCTGCAGCCCCGCCCTGCTCGGCGGCCAGTCCTCGCTCAGCGCCGAAGCCCTGGCCCAGCTGCCGCTGCTGCAACAGACCACCCGCCCCTATGCCTGGCGCCAGTGGTTCAACGCCCAGAACCTGACGGTGCCGCGGGACATGAGCGGCCCCCGCTACGAGCTGTTTTCCATGCTGGCCCAGGCGGCGATGCACCAGATGGGGGTGGCACTGATCCCACCCTTTTTAATCGAACGCGAGTTGAGCGAAGGCCGCTTGGTGGTCGCCCTGGACCGCGCTTACCTGAGCGACAAGGCGTACTACCTGGTGATTCCCCAGCGCAAGGTCGAGTCGGCGGCGCTGCAGGCGTTTCGCGACTGGCTGGTGCCACAGGCGCGCAGCTACGCCCTGGCCGCTGGCCTGACCTGAGTCCTTTCGTCCGCCTCGACCACCGCGCGTAGCGGCTGAACACGGCGCTGTCACCCCCGGTAGCAGCCGGGCCGGCACAGGGCCCAAAGGTACAGTCACAAGCACCGAAAGCATCGGTCACCCGGGTGAAATCCGCTGCGCCTCACCCGAGTGGGTGATGGCTTAAATCGCCCCTTTAGGCAGTTATGGCGAGCCGCGCGGCTGATTAGGATGAGGCTTCACTCATTCCTGCTCAGGAGAGCCGCATGACAACAAGAACAATGCGCGGAATCTTCCGGCCACATACCTTGGCCGTTGCCGTCGCCCTGGGTTGCAGCGCCCAGGCGCATGCCGTCACCTTCAATATCGGCGAACTGGAAGCGCAGTTCGACTCGCAGCTGTCGGTGGGTGCCAGTTGGGGGGTGCGCGAGGCGGACCGCGACTTTATCGCCCCGGTCAGCGGCGGACGTGCCTCCTCGCGCACCTCCGACGACGGCCGCCTGAACTTTGCCAAAGGCGAGACCTTCTCGAAGATCTTCAAGGGCATCCACGACCTGGAGATCAAGTACGGCGAGTCCGGGATTTTCGTGCGCGGCAAGTACTGGTACGACTTCGAGCTCAAGGACGAGGGCCGTGAGTTCTATGACATCGACGACCACAACCGCAAGCAAGGCGCCCAGGCGTCCGGCGCGCAGATTCTCGATGCCTTCGCCTACCACAACTACAACCTGGGCGAGCTGCCTGGCACCGTGCGGGTCGGCAAGCAGGTGGTCAGCTGGGGTGAAAGTACCTTTATCGGCAACAGCATCAACTCGATCAACCCGGTCGACGTCGCCGCCTTCCGCCGTCCCGGTGCCGAGATCAAGGAAGGGCTGATCCCGGTCAATATGCTCTACCTGTCCCAGAGCCTGAACGACGCGATTTCGGTCGAGGCGTTCTACCAACTGGAGTGGGACCAGACGGTGGTGGACAACTGCGGCACCTTCTTCTCCACCGCCGACGTGCTCGCCGACGGTTGCGAGGACCGCCTGGTGGTGGCCGGACCGGACCTGCCGGTGGGCGACTCGAACAACACCGGCGCGCCCGGCGAGAACCTCTATATACCCCGTGCGGGCGACCGCGACGCCAAGGACAGTGGCCAATATGGGCTGGCCCTGCGCTGGTTCGTACCCGAGCTCAACGACACCGAGTTCGGCGCCTACGCGATGAACTATCACAGCCGTGGTCCGGTGTTCAGCACCATCCGCACCACCACGCCTTCGCCCGCCTTTATTCCCGGCGCACCCAATGCTCGTTATTTCATCGAATACCCCGAGGACATCCGCCTCTACGGCCTGAGCTTCCAGACCAATATCGAGGGCACCGCGGTGTCCGGCGAAGTCAGCTACCGGCCGAACATGCCGCTGCAGATCAACAGTACCGACCTGTCGTTCGGCGCCCTGGGCCTGGCCTTCTCGCCCATTTACGAGTCCGGCCATTCGCAGAATGTCTCCGGCAGCGACCTGCACGGTTATGACCGCCGGCCGGTGACCCAGGTCCAGCTCAGCGCGGTGCACTTTATCGACCAAGTGCTGGGCGCCAGCCGCCTGACCTTGGTGGGCGAGGTGGGCTACAACCATATCTCCGGCATCAGCGACGATATCGGCGAGCTGCGTTTTGGCCGTGACCCCATCTATGGTCCAGGCCAATTGTCGGTCGCGCCGATCTGCGCCGCCTTCAACGCCGCCAACCCCGACGAGTGCAATGACGATGGTTTCTACACCAGCCAGTCCTGGGGTTACCGGCTGCGCACCAGCCTGGACTACAGCAACGTGTTCGCCGGGGTCAACCTGAGTCCAAGCCTGGCCTGGTCACACGATGTCCAGGGCTACGGGCCGAACTTCCTCGAAGGCTCCAAGGCCGTGAGCCTGGGTCTGAATGCCGACTACGCCAACACCTACACCGCCAGCCTGAGTTACACCGACTTCTTCGGCGGCGACTACAGCACCGTGACCGACCGGGATTTCGTCGCCCTCAGCTTCGGCGTGAACTTCTGATCCAGGCCTCGACCAAGGATATCTCCATGACCCACATTCGATTGCTTCAATGCGGCGCCCTGGCCCTCAGCCTGCTCGCCTTCAGTGTCCAGGCCGCGGTATCGCCGGAAGAAGCCAACCAACTGGGCAGCAGCCTGACGCCCCTGGGCGCGGAAAAGGCCGGCAATGCCGACGGCAGCATCCCGGCCTGGGACGGCGGCCTGGCAAAGAACGCCGCCAGCGTCAACAAGGGTTTTCTCGGTGACCCGTTCCCCTCGGAGAAACCGCTGTTCGTGATCACCGCGGCCAACGCCGCGCAGTACCAGGACAAACTGTCCCCGGGCCAGCTGGCGATGCTCAAGCGCTATGCCGACAGCTACCGGATCCCGGTCTACACCACGCACCGCACGGCCGCCGTACCGCCAGCGGTCTACGAGGCGGCTAAGCAGAGCGCCCTGAATACCCAACCGGTGGACGGCGGCAACGGCCTGACCCATTTCGCCGGCAGTCACTACTATGCCTTCCCGATTCCCAAGACCGGTGTCGAGGTGCTGTGGAACCATATCACCCGCTATCGCGGCGGCAACGCCCGGCGCCAGGTGATCCAGGCCACGCCCCAGACCAATGGCTCCTTCACCCCGGTGCACTTCGAGGACGAGGTGGCGTTTCCGGCCGACATGAGCGGCCTGGACAGCAGCAAGACCGAGAACATCCTGCTGTATTTCAAACAGAAGGTGACCGCGCCCTCGCGCCTGGCCGGCAACGTGCTGCTGGTCCACGAAACCCTCGACCAGGTCAAGGAGCCGCGCCTGGCCTGGATCTACAACGCCGGCCAGCGCCGCGTGCGCCGCGCGCCCCAGGTGGCCTACGACGGCCCGGGCACGGCGGCCGATGGCATGCGCACCGCGGACAACTTCGACCTGTTCTCCGGCGCACCCGACCGCTACGACTGGAAGCTGATCGGCAAGAAGGAAATGTACATTCCCTACAATGCCTATCGTCTGGACTCCACCGAGCTGAAATACGAGGACGTGCTCAAGGCCGGCCATATCAACCAGGACCTGACCCGCTACGAGCTGCACCGGGTCTGGGAAGTCGAGGCCACCCTGAAAAGCGGCGAGCGGCATATCTATGCCAAGCGTCACCTGTATTTCGACGAGGACAGCTGGCAGCTGGCGCTGGTCGACCACTATGACGGTCGCGGTCAGCTGTGGCGGGTCGGCGAAGGGCACTCGCAGTACAACTTCGATCGCCAGGTCACGACCTATACCCTGGAAGCGCTGTACGACCTTATCGCCGGTCGGTATATCGCCCTGGGCCTGCGTAACGAGGAGAAACAAGGCACCGAGTTCGGCTTCGCCGCCAAGGCCGCCGACTACACTCCCGCCGCCCTGCGCAACGCCGGCGTGCGCTAGGGCCTGAACAGGCCCTCACCCGCCCCGCACCTCACAACGCCCCGCTTGCGGGGCGTTTTTTTGCCTGTTACTCGAGCCTGGAGCACTGCCCGTCATTTACGCCAAGCCACCAGCGCGCACGGCGTACGGCCTGTAAGCGTCATCGAGCCTAGTGGAAAGGGCTCGCTTGGCTTTCTATAGACAACCCATGGGATTCGATTATCTTGTCGCCGCCCCTCCGGGCAAGGCAGGGGGTAATTTTCGCAGCCAGGCTGCGCCTACCGCAGACACACCGTTTTTTCAGGACAGGCTCAATGTTCAAGTGCGCAGCAGGGAAAATCGGGGGGCTGGGCTGTGGGATTCTAATGGCCTTTTCCGCCAGTGCCGTAGTCGAGCCGGAGCACTATGGCACCGAGTATTGCGTGGTACCGGTGATGGATCAGCCAGGCGACGCGGATCTCTATTACAACTATTTCTTCAAGACCTACCCGTTTGCGCCTCATGTATTGCTAGATGGCCAATACGGCTCCTTGTGGACGATCAAGGACTTTAACAGGGCCAGCGTCTACCAACCGAAAGTCCATCTCAGCTACTTAGATAGTTCGGTCTACTTCCGTGAC
Organism: Pseudomonas sp.; assembly: GCF_040514055.1. Taxonomy (GTDB): domain Bacteria; phylum Pseudomonadota; class Gammaproteobacteria; order Pseudomonadales; family Pseudomonadaceae; genus Aquipseudomonas. Next base: position 49,179 of record NZ_JBEVDL010000006.1, on the reverse strand, counting down.
CCAGATGTTATCTACACCTTCAGCGACTCCCCCCATGGTTACAAGATCCAGGGCGACCAGGCGCCAATACGCGTGTCCGAAGACGAGTTAATGGCCAGGAGCGATTGGAGAGATCGTCTGTCTTCCCAGCGTAACCACTCGTATCATCGCCTGGGCTTGGAGGACGGATTGCAGCTGGCCGTCAGCGATAAGGGCCTCCAGCTGACCTATCCCTCCGGGCTGTCGCTGCCGATCCAGGGCAATCACCTGGTCAGACCCGATGGCGTCGATCTGTATCCCTTGGCTGGCCGCGGCGACATCCTGGTCAAGACTTACAACGGCCTGTTTATCGTCGCCAAAAACCAGGGCGACGCCGCCCAATATTGTGAGCGGGTAAAACCCGATTACCCCAGTCACTATCGGCTGGTGCCGCTGATGGAGGGGGTCAGGAACGACGTCATTTCCTCGGCCAAAAAAATCGACGCAGGGCGCTATCTGATTTTTTTGCGGTCAGGCGCCCTCATGCTCAAGACCGCGGAAAGCTTGACGCCGGTTGACGATCTGTCGAAGCACATCAAGGTGGTGACGCTCGAAGAAGCTGACGCCCAGGGCCTGCGCCAGCACTTTCCGCACAAAGCCGGCGAGTATGCCCTACTGCAGAAGGCCGGCAGTTACGGTTACGGCATCAAACTGCCCAGAGATGACCAGGGCTGGCGCGCTCATGGCCGCCTGGAAGACGGCCACTCGTTCCTGGTCAGTCGTGGCGCTATCTCAATGGCCATACTTGACCCGGATTTCACTGTACGACCCTTCCACTCGCCGAATAACAAAGCCGGTATCGGCACACTCTTCAATCTGGGCCAGAGCCTGTTCAGCTACCACCCCATGGTTCATAGCTCGACAGACCTCTATTTTTCCCAGATCACCCTGAACGGCATCACCCGGGTAGGTATTCCTGGGAAGGTCAAACATATACATCCGCTCGTTGAAAAGCCCGGCAATGGCGCCCACGCGCTGGTCTTTGAGGCTGTCGCCGGCGGGGTCTACCTGCTTAGCGCCGTGGGTACAGTGAACCCTTATCCGCATTTCCCCCTGAAAGATACGTCCCGGCTCAGCCATATGCTGTCCGATGCCGAACGGCTTTTTTATATCGACAGCAACCGGATTTTTGTCTGGTCGCCGGGTGCTGCACCCGTCGAACTGGCCCGTTTCGATCCGCGCCAGCACGGACACCCGCTGCAGCTGATCAAAATGGGCAAGGATCTGGTACTGGTCACCTACCGTGGCCTTTATCGAGTCCTGTCCGATGGCCAACTGCAGACGCTGCTGGCCGACCCCTATCAGGTGGGCGCGATCGAAAAGGTCTCCCCGCTGGAAAACCATAATGCCTGGCTGGTGGAAAGCCTCTATGGGCCCTTTATAGTCGATCACATGGGTGTCACCTCGCGGTTGAGCCTGGAAGGCCGCGAGTCGTCTTACTTTTACGGAAGGCTCGACTCCGACAACACCGAGTCCTACCTAGGGACGGATAGTGAGATCTACCGATTGGACGTCAAGGGCGACCGCCCAACACCGCCCTGAGCACAGAACTCGCCCTCTACGCCTGCCCGGCCAGAATCGCCCCATAACCCTGCTGGTAACCCGGGTACTCGGGTGCCCAGCCCAGGGCGCGGGCGCGGGCGTTGCTGCAGCGTTTGCTGCCGGCGCGGCGCACGCTGGACTCGTCGGACCAGTGGCTGACCCCGAGGCGCTCGCGCAACCAAGCCACCACCTCGGCCAGCGGCGCCGGGCTGTCATCCACGCCCAGGTAGCAATCGTCCAGGGCCTGGCCACGTTGGTCGGCCTGCAGCAAAAAGGCCAGCAAGCCGGCCGCGTCGTCGACATGGATGCGGTTGCCATACAGTGGCGGCTCACTGGCCACCCGGTAGCCGCGGCGGACCTGGGTCAACAGCCACTCGCGGCCCGGGCCGTAGATACCGGTCAGGCGCACCAGGGTCGCGGGGATGCCGCTGGCCAGCGCCAATTGCTCGGCCTCGCGCATGATCCGCCCGGAAAAACTCCCGGCTTCGGCCGGCGAGGCCTCGTCGACCCATTCGCCGCCCTGCTGGCCATACACGCCGCTGCTGGAGACGAACAGCAGGCGCCGTGGCGACTGCCCCTGCTGCGCCAACCACGCCAGCACATGGCGCAGCCCCTCGACATAAGCGGCGCGGTAGCCGGCTTCGTCGTGCTCGCCGGCGGCGGCGCTGTACACCAGGTAATCCAGCGCGCCACTCGGCCAGGCCTCCGGGCAATCGGCCTGCTGCAGATCGCCGGCCAGCGGCAGGATGCCCGCCGGCAAAGCGCTGGTAGTACGGCGCAAGCCATGTACGCGCCAGCCCGAGGCAACCAGACGCAATCCGAGACGGCTGCCGACATCGCCACAACCGGCGATCAACAGGGAAGGGTTCATCAGCAGACTCCGGCGCAAAAACCACAGCCTAACGTCGCAGCCCCCCAGGGCCAAGCCCCGGCGCAGAGCCAGCGCCGACAAATATCGCGCCTTTGCTTTTGCTAACGCGAATTGTTTGCAATAATACTTCACCATTTTTATTCGCCGTTCGGGACTCCAGGCCCCGAATCAGCCGTTTTCTCGTCTTTCGGGGCCCGCCCGCATGAAATCCAACGAAACCTCCCGTCGGTTGTGCATGACCCTCGCCACGCTGCGCGCCCTGTGCCTGGGCCTGCTGCTGGCCCCCAACCTGGCCCACGCCGATGAGCCCGTGGCCCCAGCAGCGGCCACTACGGCCAGCAGCCCCACGCCCGCTGCTGTAGCCGCGGCACCCGCCACGCCCGCGGCGCCTGCGACCACGCCAGCGGCACCCGGTGCCGACGGCGCGGCGACGCCGGTCCCGACGCTGCCGGCCGGTGAGGTCGACCCGCTGGCGATCAACGAAGAAAACGGACTGCCCCACGACCTGTCGCCCTGGGGCATGTACCAGAACGCCGACGCCATCGTGCAAGGCGTGATGATCGGCCTGGCGCTGGCCTCGGTGATCACCTGGACCATCTGGATGGCCAAGGGCCTAGAACTGCTGGGCGCCAAGCGCCGGTTGCGCCGCGAGCTGCTGCTGTTGAAAAAGGCACGCACATTGAAGGAAGCCGCTGACGCGGCCAACACCGACGGCACCTTGTCGCACTTGCTGGTGCAGGACGCCATGGAAGAGATGCGCCTGTCGGCCAACAGCCGCGAACGCGAAGGCATCAAGGAGCGGGTGAGTTTCCGCCTGGAACGCCTGGTCGCCGCCAGCGGTCGGCAGATGAGCACCGGCACCGGGGTGCTCGCCACCATCGGTTCGACGGCGCCCTTCGTCGGCCTGTTCGGTACCGTCTGGGGCATCATGAACAGCTTTATCGGCATCGCCAAATCCCAGACCACCAACCTCGCGGTAGTCGCCCCGGGGATCGCCGAAGCCCTGTTGGCCACGGCCCTCGGCCTGGTCGCGGCAATTCCGGCGGTGGTCATCTACAACGTCTTCGCCCGTTCGATCACCGGTTACAAGGCCCAGGTCGCCGACGCCTCGGCCCAGGTGCTGCTGCTGGTCAGCCGTGACCTCGACCACCTGCCGGCTGAACGCAGCCAGCCGCACATGGCAAAAGTGGGCTGATCATGGGACTTCACCTGAACGACGGCGGCGATGATCTCCAGGAAACCCACGAGATCAACGTCACGCCCTTTATCGACGTGATGCTGGTGCTGCTGATCATCTTTATGGTCGCCGCGCCCCTGGCCACGGTCGATATCAAGGTCGACCTGCCCGCCTCCAGCGCCGAGCCCCAGCCGCGCCCGGAAAAACCGCTGTTCCTGACCGTCAAGCAAGACCAGAGCCTGTTCCTCGGCAACGAGCCGGTGACCCAGGAACAATTGGGCGCCGCGCTGGATCAGCGCACCCAGTCGAAAAAGGACACCACGGTGTTCTTCCAGGCGGACAAGGGCGTCGAGTACGAGCGCTTGATGGAAGTGATGAACGCCTTGCGCGCCGCCGGTTACCTGAAAATAGGCCTGGTCGGCCTCGAGGCGGTCGCCCCGCAATGAATGCGATACCCCGTCAGCTGATATGGATCCTGTGCCTGCTGCTGGTCCTGGGCGTGCACGGCGGCATGGCCGCCTGGGCGCTGTACTGGCAGGTTGAAACGCCACCGCTGGAACTGCCACCCGCCGCCATGCTGGTGGAGCTGGCGCCCTTGCCTCCGGCCGTCGCGGCACCGCCCCCGCCGCCTCCACCGCCGCCACAGGTCGAGCCGGAAACGCCCAAGCCCTTGCCCAAGCTGGCCGAGGCGCCCAAACCCGCGCTGGCGTTGCCGCCGCCCAAGCCTCGTCCGAAACCACAACCGCCGCAGCCCAAGCCGCAGCCGCCCAAACCGGTCGAGCCTGCGCCCACGCCGCAACCGCCAGCACCGCCGGCGCCTGCTGAACCGGCACCGGCGCCCGTGGAGCAAGCCCCGCCGGCACCGACCAACACCGTGTCCCAGGCCGAGGTGGTATGGAGCAACAAGCTCACCGCGCACCTGCGCAGGTACCTCAAGTACCCGGATGCGGCCCGGCGCAGCGAACGGCTCGGCAGCGTGCGCCACGTCACCCTGCGCTTTACCGTCAACGCCCAGGGCGAGGTGACGGACTACTCGGTCGTCAAGTCCGCCAACAGCGCGCTGTTCGACCGGGCCTCGCTGCAGATGATCCGGCGTGCCCAGCCGTTGCCCAAACCGCCCGCGGAGGTCCTCAGCAACGGGCTCAAGGAAGTGACCTTTCCGCACACCTACGAGCTGACTCGCTAGGACCCGCTTTCCGTCCACCGGCCCGCCGTTCCCCGCGGCGGCCGGCCGATGACGGCCCGAGACGGGCCACTGCCCCGCACCTCGACGACTCGACCCGGTTGGTTCCATCCCTGGCAACCGCTATGCTTGGGCGCAATCTAATGGAAAACCCCTATGACCCTCACCGAACTGCGCTACATCGTCACCCTCGCCCAGGAGCAACACTTCGGGCGTGCGGCCGAACGTTGCCACGTTAGCCAGCCAACCCTGTCGGTGGGGGTGAAGAAACTCGAAGACGAACTGGGCGTGCTGATTTTCGAGCGCAGCAAAAGCGCGGTGCGCCTGACCCCGGTCGGCGAAGGCATAGTCACCCAGGCGCAGAAGGTGCTGGAGCAGGCCCAGGGTATCCGCGAACTGGCCCAGGCCGGCAAGAACCAGCTGACTGCGCCCCTCAAGGTCGGCGCCATCTACACGGTCGGGCCCTATCTGTTTCCGCACCTGATCCCCCAGCTGCACCGGGTGGCACCGCAGATGCCGCTCTATATAGAAGAGAACTTCACCCACGTGCTGCGTGACAAGCTGCGCAACGGCGAACTGGACGCGGTGATCATCGCCCTGCCGTTCCAGGAAGCCGACGTGCTGACCAAGGTGCTCTACGACGAGCCCTTCTCCGTGCTGCTGCCCGCCGGCCACCCCTGGACCGCCCAAGCCAGCATCGATGCCAGCCAGCTGAACGACAAGAGCTTGCTGCTGCTGGGCGAGGGTCACTGTTTTCGCGATCAGGTGCTGGAAGCTTGCCCGACCCTGCGCAAGGGTGGCGAGGACCACGCCAAACACACCACGGTGGAATCCAGCTCCCTGGAGACCATTCGCCATATGGTGGCCTCCGGCATGGGCATCTCGATCCTGCCGCTTTCGGCGGTCGACAGCCATCACTATGCCCCGGGTGTCTTCGACGTGCGTCCGCTGACGCCGCCGGTGCCCTTTCGCAGCGTCGCCATTGCCTGGCGCGCCAGTTTTCCGCGCCCACGGGCGATCGAGGTGTTGGCCGACTCGATTCGCCTGTGCTCGGTGGTGCAGCCCCTGACGACAAGCGCCCAGGGATAACACGCCCATGAGTGAACTGGCGACGGTATCGGTCACCGCCCTGAAAGGCGTGGGCGCGGCCCTGGCGGAGAAACTCGCCAGGGTCGGCCTGGAAACCTTGCAGGATGTGCTGTTCCACCTGCCGCTGCGCTATCAGGACCGGACCCGCATCGTGCCCATCGGCCAATTGCGCCCGGGCCAGGATGCGGTGGTCGAGGGCACGGTGTCCGGCGCGGACGTGGTGATGGGCCGCCGTCGCAGCCTGCTGGTGCGCCTGCAGGATGGCAGCGGCACGCTGAGCCTGCGCTTTTACCACTTCAGCCAGGCGCAAAAAGACGGCCTCAAGCGCGGCACCACGGTCCGCTGTTACGGCGAGGTGCGCCCAGGCTCGTCGGGCTTGGAGATCTACCACCCGGAGTACCGCGCGCTCAGCGGCAGCGAGCCGATCGCGGTGGAGCAGACCCTGACGCCGATCTACCCCACCACCGAAGGCCTGACCCAGGCGCGCCTGCGCCAACTCAGCGAGCAGAGCCTGGCGCGCCTGAGTCCCCAGAGCCTGCCGGACTGGTTGCCCGAGGAACTGGCCCGGGAATACCGCCTGGCGCCCCTGGACCAGGCGCTGCGCTACCTGCACCGCCCGCCGCCGGATGCGGACGTGGACGAGCTGGCCGAGGGCCGGCACTGGGCCCAGCATCGCTTGGCTTTCGAGGAGTTGCTGACCCATCAGCTGTCGCTGCAGCGCCTGCGTGAGAGCCTGCGCGCCCAGCACGCGCCGGCCCTGCCCAAGGCCCAGCGCCTGCCCAGCCAGTTTCTCGCCAACCTGGGTTTTGCGCCCACCGGCGCCCAGCAGCGGGTCGGCGCCGAAATCGCCTACGACCTGATGCAGGACGAACCCATGCTGCGGTTGATCCAGGGCGATGTGGGGGCCGGCAAGACGGTGGTCGCCGCCCTTGCGGCGCTGCAGGCCCTGGAAGCCGGCTACCAGGTGGCCCTGATGGCGCCGACGGAAATCCTCGCCGAACAGCATTTCATCACCTTCCAGAAATGGCTGACGCCGCTGGGCATCGAGGTCGCCTGGCTGGCGGGCAAGCTCAAGGGCAAGGCCCGCGGTACGGCCCTGGAGCAGATCGGCAGTGGCACGCCGATGGTGGTCGGCACCCATGCCTTGTTCCAGGACGAGGTCAGCTTCAAGCGCCTGGCCCTGGTGATCATCGACGAACAGCATCGGTTTGGCGTGCAACAACGCCTGGCCCTGCGGCGCAAGGGCGTCGACGGCCGGCTCTGCCCGCACCAGCTGATCATGACCGCCACGCCGATCCCGCGGACCCTGGCGATGAGTGCTTACGCCGACCTCGACACCTCGATCCTCGACGAATTGCCGCCCGGGCGCACACCGGTCAACACCCTGCTGGTCGCCGACAGCCGGCGCCTCGAAGTGATCGAGCGCGTGCGCTCGGGGTGCCACGAGGGGCGTCAGGCCTATTGGGTGTGCACCCTGATCGAAGAGTCCGAGGAGCTGACCTGCCAGGCCGCCGAGACCACCTTCCAGGACCTCAGCGCGGCACTGGGCGGGCTGCATGTCGGCTTGATCCACGGGCGCATGAAGCCGGCGGAAAAGGCAGCGGTCATGGCCCAGTTCAAGGAGGGACGGCTGCAATTGCTGGTCGCCACCACCGTGATCGAGGTGGGTGTCGATGTGCCCAATGCCAGCCTGATGATCATCGAAAACCCCGAGCGCCTGGGCCTGGCCCAGTTGCACCAGTTGCGCGGTCGGGTCGGCCGCGGCAGTGCCGCCAGCCACTGCGTGCTGCTCTACCACCCACCGCTGTCGCAGCTGGGCCGTGAACGCCTGGGCATCATGCGCGAAACCTGCGACGGCTTCCTGATCGCCGAAAAGGACCTGGAACTGCGGGGTCCCGGCGAGATGCTGGGCACCCGCCAGACCGGCCTGTTGCAGTTCAAGGTGGCGGACCTGATGCGTGACGCCGACCTGCTGCCGGCGGTGCGCGACGCCGCGCAGACCCTGCTGGCGCGCTGGCCGCAACATGTCAGCCCACTGCTGGAACGCTGGTTGCGCCATGGTCAACAGTACGGCCAAGTGTGATGAGGCGCACACTGGCCCGATCACCGGCCCCCTCACCGGCCCAAGGCTCTGGTTATACTCGCCTATAGATGTCTTCCAGCAGGATCCTGCCCATGATCGAAGTCGCTGTCGTTCCCGATTCCACGCCCCGCCCGCCGGCGGTCATAGTGCAACTGTTCGAGAAGCTCGGGCTGCCCTACCAGGAACGCGTCGATCAGCCGAACCTCGAACGCGCCCAGCGGGTCCAGGCGGTATTGCTCGAGGACGCGGTCGGCGCCCTGCTGATCCTCTACCCTCAGAACCAGTTGCTGGACCTCAACCGCCTGGCGGAGCTGACCGGACGCAAACTGGCGGCGGTCAAACCCGAGCGCCTGGAACGCATGCTCGGCAAACACCAGCTCGACCTGCTGCCAGCCCTGCCGCCGCTGACCAGCTCGCCGTGCCTGTATGACGAACGCCTGCTGAATGAAAGCAGCCTGCTGATCGAATCCGGGCAGCGTGGGGTCTTGCTGGAAGTGCCGACCGCGGCGTTCCGTAGCCTGCTCAGCAAAGCCAGCGCGGCGCGCTTCGGCGAGCCGCTGAGTGGCATCCGTCCGAACCTGGACCGCCCCGATGACGATCGGGCCGAAATCACCGAGGCGGTCAAGGCCTTCACGGCCCGGCGCATCCAGCAGCGCCTCGAAGAAACCATCGAGATTCCGCCGCTGCCGGCCACCGCGCAGAAGATCATCAAGCTGCGGGTCGATCCCGACGCCACGGTGGACGACATCACCGGCGTGGTCGAAACCGACCCGGCGCTGGCCGCCCAGGTGGTCAGCTGGGCCGCCTCGCCCTACTACGCGGCGCCTGGCAAGATTCGCTCGGTCGAGGACGCCATCGTCCGTGTGCTGGGCTTCGACCTGGTGATCAACCTGGCCCTGGGCCTGGCCCTGGGCAAGACCCTGAGCCTGCCCAAGGATCAAGTGCAGCACGCCACGCCCTATTGGCAGCAAGCGATCTACTGCGCCGCGGTGATCGAAGGCCTGACCCGGGCCATGCCCCGCGCCCAGCGCCCGGAAACCGGTCTGACCTACCTCGCCGGACTGCTGCACAACTTCGGTTACCTGGTGCTGGCCCACGTCTTTCCGCCGCATTTCTCGTTGATCTGCCGGCACCAGGAAGTCAATCCGCACCTGCCCCACAGCTACATCGAACAGCACCTGCTGGGGATCAGCCGCGAGCAGATCGGCAGCTGGCTGATGCGCTTCTGGGACATGCCCGAGGAACTGGTCAGCGCCTTGCGCTTCCAGCACGATCCGCATTACCAGGGGCCGCACTCGGCCTATCCGAATCTGGTCTGCCTGGCGGCCAGCCTGCTGCGCAACCGCGGGATTGGTTCGGGGCCCCAGGGCGAGATCCCCCAAGGGCTGTTTGATCGCCTGGGCCTGAGCCGCGACAAGGCCGAGGATGCCGTGAGCAAGGTGCTGGAAGCGGAGGCGGCACTGCGCGACCTGGCCTCGCAGTTCAATCAGCCCGGTTAACTATCCAACCGACGCCGGGCGGGTTACCTGCCCGCGTGGCTGATGACAGCCTGGGGCCAACTCGATGCGACTGGCCAATCCATGCCCAGGCCTTTTCATCAATCCCGCGAAGGCAGGAAGCCAGTCGTAAGGGTTCGCCGACAGCGCGGCCGCACTTCAATGCGGGTCGCGTGCCCCAGCCCGCGCAACAACCTCGCCGCGCCCCTTTCACTTCACCCTTATGCTGACCGAACGTCTCGACATAGCCGATCAGGTGAGCGTATTGCGGATTAGCGGTTCACCCGAGACAAGCTCAAGACACCGCGGCGCAATGTGACAGTGCTCACAGCTGCGAAGCTGGGGGACCGGCCGCCGACGCGAAGGCGATACGCTGGGCACCCTGAGCGCGTGTGGCTGGATACCGGCTACAGCGGGCTTTAACGCCTCCCCTCGTCCTTGTCGGAGCCCTGCTTTATGAGTCTGTTATCCCGCTTTTTCGGCAAACTCGGTGCGCCGCAAACCGCCGGTCAAGCCGGCCCACTGGTGGCGAACCCCGCGATCGAAAACCCGTTGAGTCTGATCCTGTTGTTCGCCGACCTGCGGTTGGATGCCCAGGCCCTGCAGCAGCAGCTGCGCGCCTTCGACCGCAGCATGGCTGCGGCCCTGGTCGAATTCGAGCCGGACTTTCCCGCCGAACAGCCTATCGGCCTGGCCGGCTGGGGGCCCCATGTGATCAAGCTGATCGGTTTCGCCGCGCCCATGCCGGCCGATGCACTGGAAGCCTGTGTCGCGCCGGCCCACTACCCCGCCGAGCTCAAGGACCAGGCCCGCGCCCACCGCGCCCATGTGATTCTCTACTACGCCGGCGATGCCACCTCCGCCCTGGACCAGTACCTCGCGTTGGCTGCCGTAGCCGGGGCACTGTCGCACCTGGGTGCGCAAATCGTGGTCAATGAAACGGCAAACACCTCGCTGCCGGCGCAGATGCTGGCTGACCCCGAATCCAAGGGCAAGCACCTGAAACTGCTGCAGGCGCTGCCGCTGCTGATGCTGTTCTGTGGCTTCGTCAAGTACGAGGTGGAAGGTACGCCGGGGGTGTGGATGCGCACCTACGGCGCCGATCGATTCGGCTTGCCCAACTTCGCCGCCCTGGCCGAAGGCCACGACCAAGGCCAGTGGTATTTCGAGATCTTCGGCAATGTGCTGGGTTACCTGCAGACGTCAGGCGCGCAGATGGGTGAGGGCCATAGCATGCAGGTCGGCGAGGACAAATTCTTCCGCCTGCGTGCGCCAAACCCGACTGAGTACTTCCTGAACGACGCCAAGGGTCTCTGGGTCGCCGAGATCATCGGCGCCGACCAGATCAATCAACCGGGCTGAACTTCGGCACCCTACTTGTTGAGCTTGGCGCGCCGCGCGGCGAACACTTCGGGGAGGGCCTGGGCACTGGCTTCGAGCAGGCGGCTGACCGGTCCCTGCTCGTACAGCGCGGCGTACTCGGCCAACTGGTCACTGGGCATTTGCCGGTAGGCGAACAGCATAAAGGATTCCACGGCCTGGGCGCTCTGGGCGTCCAGGGCCTTGGCCTGCGCCTCGGTCTGGGCGCTCAACGCTTGTTCGTCGAGGGACTCGCCGCGGGCCTTGAGCGCCAGCAGCGCCTGGGTCTTGCCCACCTCGTAACGCAAGCTCGAGGCCAGCACCGTGGTGTGCGCGGCACGGTCCAGGCGCCGCACCAGGGCCAGCCGATCGGCGCGCGGCGGCCGTTGCCCGAGCTGAGCGCGGTAATTGGCCAGGGCCTCGGTACCGGTTTCACCGACAGCCCGTTCCGCCTGGGTGAATCGCTGCGCCAGGGGGCTGCTCAGCAGGGCCTCGGCCTGGCGCAACTCGGCCGCCTGCACACTTGGCGCCAGGCGGCGAGCCAGGTCGCGGCACAGCGCGTCGGCGGCGAATGCCTTGCCCACGGCGGCCTGCTGTTCGCTGGACAGTCCGCGCAATAACAACGGCTCACTCTGCTCGCAGAGCATGCGAATACCCGCCAGTTCGAACGCCTGATTGAACGCGGCAGGCTTGGGGGCTTCGGCACGGGCCAGGTCGGCGCTTAGCAGCAGCGCGAGGAAGGGTAATAGGCGCATCGGGAGATTTCCGCAAAAACAGCCGTCAGCCTAACCAAAGCCCCGCGCAGCTGCCAGCCGCAGGGCCGCAGATGCGGCGCGGTCGACACTCTGAACGCGGGTTCCGGACCGGCTTCGGCAAAACAGGCGCAGCCCGGCAGGACTCAGGCCGCGGTTTTCTCGGCCGGTTTCTTTTTCTTCGGCATCAGGTACTTGGTCAGGCCCTGGAACCAGACCACCAACGCCGGGTTGCCCTGGATCTGGATGTCCTTGTTCTGGATACCCTGCATAAAGGCCAGCTGCTTGTTCTTCGCGCTCATGGTGGCGAACCCGTAGGCGCCGTCCTTGAAGCCCAAGGCGAAGGCCGGAGCACTGACCGTACCACCCTTGCTGCTGATGCGTTGGTCCTTGACGATGAAATGACGGGCGATCTTGCCGTCCAGGGTATGCAGTTGGAACACCAGGTCCTTGCCTGCCAGCTGCTCCTGGAATTTGGGATTTTCACGGCTGGCCTTGGCCATCAGGCGACCCAGCATCCACAGGAGAAAACGGAATTTCATGCGCACGGCCTCGGGGGAAGTGAAACGGCGGCGCATTGTAGCGGTTTGCCGCGAGGACTACAGCCCGCCTTTAAGCCGGCCGCAGAATCGCTGAAAAGCCCGGAGCCGAGCGGCTCCGGGACCTGGACTCAGTTGACCGAGTCCTTGAGGAACTTGCCTGGTTTGAAGGCAACGGTATTGCTGGCTTTGATTTTCACCGGCTCCCCGGTTTGCGGGTTTTTTCCGGTGCGCGCACCACGGTGACGCTGCACGAAGGTGCCAAAACCCACCAGCGTCACGCTGTCTTTGCGGTTCAGCGCGCCGGTGATTTCTTCGAGTACGGCATTGAGCACACGATTGGCTTGATCCTTGGTCAGATCAGCCTTTTCCGCGATGGCGGCGGCGAGTTCAGGTTTACGCATAGAAAGCCTCTTAAGACGGGTTTTTTTTTGTTGTATCCGTACTGCCATAAGAACGGCGCCCACTGTGCCGTAACAGCTCTGCGCTGCGGCAGACCCGATGGAGAATGGCATGCCCTCTGGACCTTCGCCAGTCTTGTCGGACACTTTGCCGGGACAATTGGGTGGCGTATCCGACAGAACGACTGCCGTTTACGCCAGCAACGCCGGCAACTCCTTGTTCAAGGCCAACTTCTCCTGCACCGCCGTCCCCGTCAGTGCATAGCCCAGCAGGCGTCCGGCGGGGTCACGGCACAGCGCCTTGATATCGCCGCCGCGGCCTTCGACCGTCCATTCCCCGGGCTGACCCAGCGGCGGCGGGGACACCACCAGGGGACAGACCGGGGTTTTGACCAGCACCGGCATGGGACCGTAACGAACCGGCGTCGGGGTGCCGGTCAATGTCTGGGCCAGCGCCCGCGCGCAAGTCATCAGGGGCATCACGTAAAGCAGGTTCAGGCCATCGACCTCGGCACAGTCACCGAGGGCATGGATATTCGCGTGGGAGGTCTGCAACTGGCGGTCGACCACTACCCCGCGGTTGACCTGCAGCCCCGCCGCCGCCGCCAGGTCGATGCGCGGCCGCAACCCGACGGCGGAAATCACCAGGTCGCAGCACAGTTCGCTGCCGTCGGACAACTGCGCCTGCAGCCCCTGGGGGGTGCGCTGCAGGCGTGTCAGCAGTGGCCCCAGGTGGAAGCGCGCGCCGAGGCTTTCCAGTCCCGCCTGCACCGCGGCAGCCGCGGCCGGGTGCAACAAGCCCGGCATGACCTGCTCGCAGGGTGCCACCAGCTCGACTTCGAATCCGCCAAGCAGCAGGTCGTTGGCGAACTCGCAGCCGATCAAACCCACGCCCAGCAGCAAGACCCGGCGCTTACCCGCCGCCGCAGCGCGAAAGCGCGCGTAGTCCTCCAGGTCGTTGATCGAAAAAATCGCGTCCTGAGCGTCGCCCTGCACCGGCACCCGGATGGTTTCCGCGCCCCAGGCCAGCACCAGGTCCCGGTAGGGCACGGCTTCCTCACCGATCCACAGCTGTCGATGGCCCGGGTCTATGCCACTGATGCGGGTATGGGTGCGCACCTCGGCATTCAGTTGCTCGGCCATGGCACCGGGCTCGGCCATGCTCAGGCCTTCGGCGTCCTTGTTCTTGGCAAAACCGGTGGACAGCATGGGCTTGGAATAGGACCGGCCGTCATCGGCGGTGATCAGCAGCAAGGGCGTGTCCGCGTCGAGCTTGCGAAATTCCTTGGCCAGGTTGTAACCCGCCAGACCGGTACCGACTATGACCACAGGTGCGCGCATCCGCGGCTCCTCGACAATGAAAGATTAAAGGGAGCTCGAGCGCTGGCGTGCGCCAGGCGAGCCCATATCGCCACTCAACAGATCTCGATCATCTCGAAGTCGCTCTTGCCAACGCCACAGTCCGGGCAGATCCAGTCCGCCGGCAGATCGTCCCAGGCGGTACCCGGTGCTATGCCCTCGTCCGGCAGCCCGGCGTCTTCGTCGTAGATGAATCCGCACACCACACATTGCCATTTGCGCATCGTCGCCTCCCGCCGCCCGGACGCCGCCCGGGACGGCTCAAAACAGCTTCGACCCGGCCTCAGCCGATTTCGATCATCTCGAAATCCAGCTTGCCGACGCCGCAATCCGGGCACAACCAGTCCTCGGGGACATCCTGCCACAGGGTACCGGCGGCAATGCCTTCGTCAGGCCACCCCAGGCGCTCGTCATAAATCAACCCGCACACCACACACTGCCACTTTTTCATCGACTGCTTCCTCGGCTCTCAGGCGTTTTCGGTCGGACGGTCAATACCGCTGGACCGCCATCCGACTCAGGCGCTTTGTACTGATCGGCGGGCACCGGCGCAAGGGGCAGCACCGTCGCCCTACCTAAGTCCGGCCTCCAGGACGCGCCCATTGGCCGCACTTCACAGCGCCAGGGCACATGCTAAGCTGCCCGCCCCATTGGTCGCCAAAGTCCCTCGCCGTGCCCGTTGCTCCCTTTTGCGAGACCCCTCGCTGGCTCGAAGCCGCCGCATTGCAACCCGAGCCCAGCAGCCAATTGGCCGACTGGTTGTTCGACCAGGGCTCGCTGACCCGTCGGCTGACCGCCTTGTCGAATGGGGCCTTCAGTATCACGCCGCTGTTGCAGGGTTGGCAGACCCTGCGTGACGACGAGTGCCTGGCGCTGGCGGTGCCCCTGGCCAGCGTCGGCTGGGTGCGCGAGGTCTACCTGCGCGGCCATGAGGAGCCCTGGGTCTTCGCCCGCAGCGTGGCAGCACGGCGCGACCTGAGCGAATCGCAGTTCGACCTGGAAAGCCTCGGCAGCCGCTCCCTCGGTGAATTGCTGTTCAGCGACAGCGCCTTTACCCGCGGGGCGCTGCAGGCGGCCCGTTGCCCCGGCGAGTGGTTGCCCGCCGCGGTGCGTGAGGACGGCCTCTGGGCGCGCCGCTCGTGCTTTCGCCGCGCGGCCCTGGGCGTGCTGGTGGTCGAGGTCTTTCTGCCGGCATTCTGGTCACGCGCCGCGCCCCCCGGCCTATAATCGAGCGCTCCCGCGCAGGACCTTCACCTTTAAAGGACCCGGTCTCCCATGGGCAAGAAAAAACACGGCAGAAAACCCTCGACGAAAGGCGCACCAGTCACCAAGGCGTTCGCCAGCGCGCCACAACCGCAGCCCTCGCGAACCCGGGAACGCCTGCAGGATTTTGCCGCGCTGACCCGGATCGACCGGCCGATCGGCATCTACCTGCTGCTCTGGCCGACGCTCTGGGCCCTGTGGATCGCCGCCGAGGGCCTGCCCAGCCTGAAGAACCTGGCGATCTTTGTATTGGGAGTGGTGCTGATGCGCTCCGCCGGTTGCGTCATCAACGACTACGCCGACCGCCACTTCGATGGCCACGTCAAACGCACCCGCGAACGGCCCCTGGCCACCGGCCGTATCAGCTCACGGGACGCCCTGGTGCTGTTCGCGGTGCTGGTCGGCCTGAGTTTCGTGCTGGTGTTGTTCACCAACGCCACCACAGTCTGGTTGTCGTTCGGCGCCCTGGCCCTGGCCGCCTGTTACCCCTTTATGAAACGCTACACCTACTACCCCCAGGTGGTCCTCGGCGCGGCCTTCTCCTGGGGCATGCCGATGGCTTTTACCGCCGAGACTGGCCATCTGCCGGCGGCGGCCTGGCTGCTCTACCTGGCCAACCTGCTGGTGACCGTGGCCTACGACACCTACTACGCCATGACCGACCGCGAGGATGACCTGCGCATCGGGGTCAAGTCCACCGCCATCCTGTTCGGCGAGGCCGACCGCCTGATCATCGCCACCTTGCAGGGCCTGGCGCTGCTGTGCCTGTTGCTGGCCGCGGCGCGCTTCGGACTCGGGCTGTATTTCCACCTTGGCCTGGGCGTCGCCGCCCTATGTTTTGCCTGGGAGTTCTGGAGCACCCGCGACCGCGACCCCCAGGCCTGCTTCGCCGCGTTCCTGCACAACCATTGGGCCGGGCTGGCGATCTTTCTTGGCCTGGTGGTCGACTACGGCCTGCGCTGATTCGTGCGGATCACTCCGGCCGCCCGGGGTTGCCAGATGCCAATCGAAGGCGCGCGGCCACCCCACTGTCACACCGTTGCAATAATTCCGTTATCTAATGCGCCCCATGATCGCTAAACGACCCGAGGCCTGAGCATGGTTGGCAAACACATCCTGATCGTCGACGACGAGGCGCCGATTCGCGAGATGATCGCGGTCGCCCTGGAAATGGCCGGCTACAGCTGCCTGGAGGCGGAAAACAGCCAGCAGGCCCACGCCCTGATCGTCGATCGCCAACCGGACCTGATCCTGCTCGATTGGATGCTGCCCGGCACTTCAGGCATCGAACTGGCCCGGCGCCTGAAGCGCGACGAGCTGACCGGCGGGATCCCGATCATCATGCTCACCGCCAAGGGCGAGGAGGACAACAAGATCCAGGGCCTGGAAGTCGGTGCCGACGACTACATCACCAAACCTTTTTCCCCCCGCGAACTGGTCGCCCGCCTCAAGGCCGTGCTGCGTCGTGCCGGCCCGGTGGACAACGAGGCACCGATCGAGATCGGTGGACTGCTGCTCGATCCGGTCAGCCACCGCGTGACCATCGACGGCAAACCTGCCGAGATGGGCCCCACCGAATACCGGCTGTTGCAGTTTTTCATGACCCACCAGGAGCGCGCCTACACCCGTGGCCAGCTGTTGGACCAGGTCTGGGGCGGCAACGTCTACGTCGAAGAGCGCACCGTCGACGTGCATATCCGCCGGTTGCGCAAAGCCCTGGGCGAAACCTACGAGAACCTGGTGCAAACCGTGCGCGGCACCGGTTATCGTTTTTCCACCAAAAGCTGAGCGCCCCACGGCGTCGATAAGGACTGCATAGGTGAACCAGAACTGGCGCGGCACCGTTGTACGCCACCTGCTGGTGCTCGTAACGGGCTGCCTGCTGCTCGGCCTGATCAGCGGTTACTACGCCTGGGCCCTGGTGCTGGGCCTGGCCCTCTACCTGGGCTGGACCCTGCGCCAATTGCTGCGCCTGCATCAATGGCTGAAGCAGCACCAGCCCGAGGAGCCGCCACCTGATGGTCACGGCTTGTGGGGCGAAGTCTTCGACAGCATCTATCACCTGCAGCGTCGTGACATGCGCGTACGGGCACGCCTGCAGGCGGTGATCGACCGCGTGCAGGAGTCCACCGCAGCGCTCAGGGACGCGGTCATCATGCTCGACACTGACGGCAACCTGGAGTGGTGGAACCGCGCGGCCGAAAAGCTGCTCGGCCTGCAAAGCCCCCAGGACAACGGCCAGCCAGTGAGCAACCTGGTCCGCCACCCACGGTTCAAGGAGTATTTCGAGCGTGGGCACTTCCATGAGCCGCTGGAGCTACCCTCCCCGGTCAACGACCGCCTGCGCCTGCAATTGCAGATCACCCGTTATGGCAATCACGAACACCTGATGCTGGTACGCGACGTCACCCGGGTGCATCAGCTGGAGCAGATGCGCAAGGACTTCGTGGCCAACGTCTCCCACGAACTGCGTACACCCTTGACCGTGATCGCCGGTTACCTGGAAACCCTACTGGACAATGTCGAGGACGTCACCCCGCGCTGGCAGCGTCCGTTGCAACAGATGCAACAGCAGGCCATGCGCATGCAGAGCCTGCTCAATGACCTGCTGCTGCTGGCCAAGCTGGAAGCCACCGACTACCCCTCGGACAACCAGCCGGTGAAAGTCGCCATGCTGCTGCAGACCATTCGTAACGACGCCCGCGCCCTCTCCGGCGAACGTCATCCGATCGTCCTCGAGGCCGACCCCGAGGTGTGGCTCAAGGGCAGCGAGACCGAACTGCGCAGCGCCTTTTCCAACCTGGTGTTCAATGGCGTTAAATACAGCCCTGAAGGCGGTGAAATCCGCATCCGCTGGTGGGGCGACGAACAGGGCGCGCACTTGAGCGTGCAGGACCATGGGCTGGGCATCGAGGCACGGCACCTGCCGCGCCTGACCGAACGCTTTTACCGGGTCGATTCCAGTCGAGCCTCGAACACCGGAGGCACCGGTCTGGGCCTGGCGATCGCCAAACATGTGCTGCTGCGCCATCGAGGACGCCTGGATATCCACAGCGAGCCGGGTCGTGGCAGTACCTTCACCTGCCATTTTTCCAGTCAACAGCGGGCGCCTCACTGAACCGCCTGCGCCTGCGGCTGCAATGGATAGGCGCGGCCAGCCTGCTGGCCTTGCTGGGCGCCGGACTGGGCCGGCTCGATTGGCGCCTGGAACTGTTCAGCCATTTCCTGCCCCATGCCTGCCTGGCCCTGCTGGTGGCCAGCTGGGCGGCACGCCATCGGTTGCTGCGGCTGTTCTACCTGCTGGCGGGCCTGGGCGGCTTCGGCCTGATCGCCCTGACCCTGGGCCTGGCGCCCTCCCCGACTCCGGCAATCGCCGAGCAGCCCGCGCTGCGAGTGCTCAGTTTCAACCTCAACCTGGACAACCCCGACATGCCGGCGGTGATGCGCCAGATCGAGCAGGGCCATCCCGACCTGGTGCTGCTGATCGAGGTCACGCCGGTGCAGTGGCAGGCCTTGTTCGCACTGCGCCAGGCCTACGGCCACGGCTGTGGGATACCGCGCGACGATCCCTTCGGCATGACCCTGCTGTCCCGTCTGCCCTTGGCGAGCTGCACCGTCAGCGGTCGGTTGCCGGCGATCGAGGCACGGCTGGCAGACCGTAACCTGAGGCTGATTGGCCTGCATCCGCCGCCGCCGCTCAACGATGAGCTGGCCCTGATCCGTCAACAGCAGCTGCGTGATTGGGGACTGCGTATCGCCGGGCAGCGCGATGTGTTGCTGCTGGGTGATTTGAACCTGACACCCTGGTCGCCGCTGCACCGCGATCTACTGGCGACTTCCGGCCTGCGCGACGCCCGGGCGGGACGCGGCTACTTCGCCACCTGGCCGAGCGCCATGGGCCCGCTGGGGCTGCCGTTGGACCAGGCGCTGCTGGGCGCCGACTGGCAGGTCAGGAGTTTGCAAACCGGCCCCGCAGTCGGCTCCGACCACCGCGCGCTGTGGCTCGAGCTAGGCGAGCGAGGGCCCTGAAACGACGGTTACCGCCGGCGACGGCGTCACCCACGCGGCGCCGATTAGCCGACTGCGCCATCAGCCGTTAAACTCTGGTGCTGGGCAAGACGCGCGTCAGCCGTTAGGCTCGCTGCTCACCGAACCCATTCGATGATCCCCCTTCTCATTCGGAACCCTTGAAACACCACCATGGACCCTTCCCCCAGTTACGCCGCTGCCTCCTATTTCGCCGATATCGGTCTTATCCTGTTCGCCCTGTTCCTGGTCGTGCTCAATGGCTTCTTCGTCGCCGCCGAATTCGCCATCGTCAAGCTTCGCGCGACCCGAGTCGAAGCCATCGCCGCGAAGAATGGCTGGCGCGGGCATATTCTGCGCACCGTGCACAGCCAACTGGACGCCTACCTCTCGGCCTGCCAACTGGGTATCACCCTGGCGTCCCTGGGCCTGGGCTGGGTCGGCGAACCGGCCTTCGCCCACCTGCTGGAGCCACTGCTCGGTGCGATAGGCATCGAGTCGCCGCAAGTGGTCCACGGCGTGGCCTTTTTCAGCGCCTTTTTCATCATCTCCTACCTGCATATCGTGGTTGGCGAGTTGGCGCCCAAGTCCTGGGCCATCCGTCAACCCGAACTGCTGTCACTGTGGACGGCCGCGCCCCTGTACCTGTTCTACTGGGCCATGTATCCGGCGATCTACCTGCTCAACGCCAGCGCCAATGCCATCTTGCGCGTCGCCGGCCAGGGCGAGCCGGGACCGCACCATGAACACGCCTACAGCCGTGAGGAACTGAAACTGATCCTGCACTCCAGCCGTGGCCAGGATCCCAGCGACCAGGGCATGCGGGTGCTGGCGTCCGCGGTGGAAATGGGTGAGCTGGAAGTGGTGGACTGGGCCAATTCCCGGGAGGACCTGGTCAGCCTGGAGCACGAAGCGCCCCTCGGCGAAATCCTCGCACTGATCCGCCGCCACAAATACAGCCGTTACCCGGTCTATGATTCGACCAGCGGCCAGTACGTCGGCCTGCTGCATATCAAGGACCTGCTGCTGGCGCTGGCCGCCCTGGAAAGCATGCCGGAGTCCTTCAGCCTCGCCGAGTTGACCCGGCCCATCGAGCGGGTCTCCAAGCATATGCCACTGAGCCGCTTACTGGAGCAGTTCCGCCAGGGCGGCGCGCACTTCGCGCTGGTCGAGGAAGGCGATGGCAAGGTGATCGGCTACCTGACCATGGAGGACGTGCTGGAAGTCCTGGTCGGCGATATTCAGGACGAACACCGTAAGGCCGAGCGCGGCATCCTCGCCTACCAACCGGGCAAACTGCTGGTGCGCGGCGACACGCCACTGTTCAAGGTCGAACGTCTGCTGGGGCTGAACCTCGACCATATCGAGGCTGAAACCCTGGCCGGCCTGATTTACGAAACCCTGAAACGGGTCCCGGGCGAGGAAGAAGTGCTGGAAGTCGAAGGCCTGCGCATCATCATCAAGAAGATGAAGGGCCCGAAAATAGTGCTGGCCAAGGTGCTGAAACTGGACTGAGCAGCCAGCCGCAGCTGAACCGCCAAAATCGACGGTGAGGGCTTAGGCCGCCACCGTCGATCCAGGGCACGAACTCAGGCTTACGCCGTCACACCCTTGGGATTGGGGCCGTACTGGTTATCGCCCGGGGTGCTGTCGATGGCCAGGAATACCAGCAACACGATGCCGGCAAACGGAACCAGGGCGATCAGCATCCACCAGCCGCTGCGGTTGGTGTCGTGCAGGCGGCGAATCCCCACCGCAATGCTCGGAACCAGCAAGGCCAGGCCGTAGATAATGCTCAACAGGCTCATGCCGATCAGGCTATCGACCCACGCCAACACCATGCTGATGACAAGGTTGATCAGGAAAAACATCCAGTATTCCTTACGGCGCGCGCGACCATTGAATACTGCGTATTGTTTCAAAACGTCGAGATACCAGTTCATAATTTTTCCTTGATGCCCTTATAGGGATTGGGTGACAGCCGGGATCTTGCCGTCACCTCGGTGTATGGACAGCCATAGGCCTGAGCCAGGCACGCCTATAGCCCATGGCCACTCTAGCGGCTCGGCGGGCGGCAAAATAGAGGCTATGGGCTGGTGAATGTGTAAATTCATGAAAAGTGCGAACAGACCAGCAAAGTGCTATCAGAGCGCCAAGCGGGCCTGCCGATCTCCAGGAAAAAGTGGCGGCGCAGGGGTCATGGCACTTTGCAGGGACGAGTGACGCTCAGGACTGACGCGCAGGGGCAACCCGCGCGGTGGGGCGCTAATCGCCGCCGACGGCGAAATTGGGCAGGCTGTCGACCGGCTGATTGAAGTCGTAGGGGATCGACTCCAAAGCCAGGCCGACGTTGCGCTGCACCACGAAATGCAGGTGCGGTCCGGTGCTGTTGCCGGTGTTGCCGGAGCGGCCAATCATGCCGCCCACCTCGATGCGCTGCCCTTCCTGGGTCGCCACCGAGCCGCGCATCAGGTGCAGGTAGACACCCATGGTGCCGTCGTCGTGGAGGATGCGCACGTAGTTTCCGGAAGGGTTGTTACCGCGCCCGGTCTGGCTGTTCTCGGTCTTGACCACCACCCCGCCGCGTGCGGCCACGATCGGCGTGCCCTCGGGCATGGCGATGTCCAGGGCGTAACGGCCCTTGGGGGTGAAGTGGCTGTACTTGCCGTTGGCGCCCTGGGTCAGGCGGAACGGCCCGCCACGCCAGGGCAACGGATAGTGATACACCAGGGGCAGCAGCCGTGGGTCGCCCAGGGCATAACGCAACCTGGGGGTGTAACTCAACGGCTTGCTCGGATCCCGCGCGGCCAGCGTCGCCAGGCGAATATTGCTGCGCGGCGGCAGGACCCAGCGAATCGGCTTGGACGGCACACCCACGGCGTTCTGCACATTGTCCAGGCGCAGCTCAACCTCCACCGGCGCGAACAGGTCGTTGCGCAGCAGCAAGGTTTCGCCGGCCTCGTGTTTCTTGGTTTCCAGCTTCACCTGCCGGTCGAGCCGCTCGACCATGCGGTCGCGAAAAACGAACACCTGCGCGCCCTTAACGGCTTTGTCGGAATAGGTCACCACACCGTTGGCATCGGTGTACTTGTAGATGGTCAAGGCTGTAGCGGGACCGGCGAGGGTCAACGCAGCCAACAGAAGGAGAAAACGCCCGAGCATGACAGTCGATCTAGTTATGGACACGAAAATGAAGCCTAGCAGGGATGGAGAGCGGGCATGGCGTCCGACGGATACCGAACCACTTCGACCTTGCAGGGCGATGGGTGGCCATCATACGGGCACCCCCGTACGAAAAAGCGGCACTGGCTCTTAAAAATGCCTACCGCTGGTCAAAAAATCGCCAGATAGCCGCCCTATTCACCACTCAGGGCGAAATTCGGCAAGGGACTCAACGGCTGCTCGAAGCGAAACGGAATCGACTCGAATCGCGCGCCCACCTGCCGCTGCACGGCAAAATGCAAGTGCGGGCCGGTGCTGTTGCCGGTATTGCCGGAGCGGCCCAAGGGCGCTCCCAGCGCCACCCGTTGGCCCTCGGCGACACTGATCGAATCCTTTTGCAGGTGCAGATAGACACTCATGCTGCCGTCATCGTGCAGCAGCCGTACATGGTTGCCCGAGGGGCTGCCGGCACGGCCACTTTGGCCATCGTGCACGGTCATCACCCGTCCGGCCCGCGCCGCGATCACCGGGGTTCCCGGCGGCATGGCGATATCGAGGGCGTAGCGCCCCTGGGGGGTATTGTGGCTGTAGTTGCCATTGGCGCCCTGGCTGATGGGAAAGGGGCCACCCTGCCACGGCCAGGGGTACACCGCGGGCTCCAGCGGCGCGGGCAGCGTAGCGGACGGGGGCGGCGCGTGCAGCGATTGCTCCAACAGCTCGCGCAGGATCTGGTTGACCATGGCGGTCTCGGCGAGCGTGGGTTCGTCGTCGACCTCGATGGTTTGCGTGGCGCCTTTGTTCAACTGTGCCTGCTGCGGGTCGAAGTCCATTGCGCCGTACAGGTCGTCGCGCACCTCGACGTAACGCCCGGGTTCCGCCTGGGCGGAGGCGGCGGGCCGGGAAACCGGTTGCACCACCTGCCCAGGCGCGGCCGGTGCCAGGTTGCTGTAAGTGGTCACACCGTTGGCATCGACGTGTTTGTAGAAGGCGGCCGACCCCG
The DNA here is from genome assembly GCF_040514055.1 of Pseudomonas sp. GTDB lineage: Bacteria > Pseudomonadota > Gammaproteobacteria > Pseudomonadales > Pseudomonadaceae > Aquipseudomonas. The sequence continues at coordinate 25,859 of NZ_JBEVDL010000006.1, read as the reverse complement.
TCGACGGCAGCAGGGCGAGCACGGCGCAACACAGGACAAGGCGTGAAAACATGAGCAAGAGGCCGCGTGGGGTCGAATCAGGCGGGCCAGCTTAGCAGCCCGGCCGGAGCCGGGCGAGCCACGGTCGTCGGGCGCACCCCGGCAGGGCCTTGGCGAAGCCGCCAGTCACGCCATCACGCCCCCGGACTGAAGTGTTTCTGCGCCGAGCCGCGGGCAATCAGACGCGACAGGTAATCGAGCTTTTGCGGATCGCGGTCGACGAAGCGGAAAGTCAGCTGCAGCCACTCGCTGTCGGGTTTGGGTTCGAAGGCGGCCACCGCGTGCAGGTAACCGTTCAAGCGCGCCACCTCGCCGCCCTCACCTTGCTCCAGGTCCAGCACCGCGCTTTCCAGCACCTGTGGCAAGGGTTCGGCCACCTTGACCAGCAGCAACGCCTCTTTCAGGCTAAGGGCCTTGATCACGCAGGCGAGGTTGCCACCGGGCAGGCGCAATTGCCCCTGGCCACGGCCAGTCGGCGTCGACGCCGCGGCCTTGGCGGCTGCAGCGACGGGCGCGGGCTTGGCGGCGGATGGCATCGCGGCCGGCTTGAGCACCTCAGCCTTGCCGCCGGTCAGGGCCGCCAAGGAGTCGTTGGCGAAGCCCGCATTGACGGCCTTGGTCGCACCGGCCAGCAACGCGTCCAGTTTGCCGACACGGCTCAGGGCTTTTTTGACCTTGGTGATCAGCTGGTCGTTGGAAAACGGCTTGCCGATAAAGTCCGTTACCCCGGCCTGAATCGCCTGGACCACGTTCTCCTTGTCACCCCGGCTGGTGACCATAATAAAGGGGGTGGTTTTCAGGCCGTCCTGTTCCCGACACCAGGTCAGCAACTCGAGACCGGACATTTCCGGCATCTCCCAGTCGCAGAGGATCAGGTCGAACGTCTGGCGGGCCAGCACCTGCTGTGCCTTGCGCCCGTTGACCGACTCCTCGATCTGGATACCCGGGAAATAGTTACGCAGCCCCTTCTTGACCAGGTCACGAATGAAAGGCGCGTCGTCCACCACCAGCACACTGACTTTGCTCATCGGCCACTCCTGCAGAATGCCTGTAAGCATAGCCCCGCCCACCGGGCAACGACCAAATGGATTCGAACAGGCGGCCTACCTGGCACCGGAAGGCCGAGTCGCGGCCCTGCGGGTCAAGGGTTCTCGACCTTGCCCTGGACCTCTTCCTGCATGCGCGCCAGGCCGATGTGCTTGACCGAGGTGCCGCGCACCAGGTAGATCACCAGCTCGGCGATATTGCGCGCATGATCGCCGATGCGCTCCAGCGAACGCAGCGCCCAGATCACGTTGAGCACGCGGGAGATCGAGCGCGGATCTTCCATCATGTAAGTGACCAACTCGCGCAACGCGGTCTTGTACTCGCGGTCGACGGTCTTGTCGTACTGGGCCACCGACAATGCCAGGTCCGCATCGAAGCGGGCAAAGGCATCCAGCGCCTGCTGCACCATCTTGCGCACCTGATCGCCGATATGCCGCACCTCGACATAACCCCGTGGCGCCTCGCCCTCCTCGCACAACAGGATCGCGCGCTTTGCGATCTTGGTCGCTTCGTCGCCGATGCGCTCGAGGTCGATCACCGACTTGGAAATACTGATGATCAAGCGCAGGTCGGAGGCCGCCGGCTGGCGACGGGCCAGGATGCGCACGCATTCCTCATCGATGTTGCGCTCCATCTGGTTGATCTGGTCGTCCACCTCGCGCACTTGCTGGGCGAGGCCCGAATCGGCATCGATCAGCGCGGTGACGGCATCGTTGACCTGTTTTTCCACCAGGCCGCCCATGGCCAGGAGATGGCTGCGCACCTCCTCCAGCTCGGCGTTGAACTGCTGGGAGATGTGGTGGGTGAGGCTGTCTTTACTGATCATGGGTCGATCCCTTGTGAAACCGAATGATGTTCTGTTCGCCAAGACACTCTGGGCGTTGGCAGGGCGTGCCGGGCAAGGAGGCGGAACGCAGACAGTACACAGCAGTACGGCAAGTTCCGCCGACGCCGCCCGGCGCGTTCGGACATGGCCAGAGACTAGCCATAGCGGCCGGTGATGTAATCCTCGGTCTGCTTCTTCGCCGGGTTGGTGAACAGCGTGTCGGTATCGCCGTATTCGATCAGCTTGCCCATGTACATAAACGCCGTGTAGTCGGAGACGCGCGCGGCCTGTTGCATGTTGTGGGTGACGATGACGATGGTGTACTTGGCCTTGAGTTCGTAGATCAGCTCTTCGACCTTGAGGGTGGAAATCGGGTCCAGGGCCGAACAGGGTTCGTCCAGCAGCAGCACTTCCGGCTGCACTGCGACGGTCCGCGCGATCACCAGTCGTTGCTGCTGTCCGCCGGACAGGCCCAGGGCCGATTCGTGCAGGCGGTCCTTGACCTCGTCCCACAGCGCCGCGCTTTTCAGGCCCCACTCTACCGCCTCGTCGAGCACGCGCTTCTGGTTGATACCCTGGATGCGCAGCCCGTACACCACGTTTTCGTAGATGCTCTTGGGAAAGGGGTTGGGCTTCTGGAACACCATGCCGACCCGCCGACGCAGCTCGGCGACATCCTCGCCCTTGCGGTAGATATTGCGGCCATCGAGGTTGATCTCACCCTCGACCCGGCAACCATCGACCAGATCGTTCATCCGGTTGAAAGTGCGCAGCAAGGTCGACTTGCCGCAGCCGGACGGGCCGATAAAGGCCGTGACCCGCTGCTTGGGAATATTCAACTGCACATCGAACAGCGCCTGTTTTTCGCCGTAGTACAGGCTCAGCCCCGGGACCTGGATGGCGACCGTTTCGCCGGCCAGGTTGAGGTTCTGCTTGTTGCGACCCAGGGCGACCATGTCGATGCCGTGGGTATGAGGTTCGTGTTGCATGGTTTCACTCCATTCAGAGCTATGAGCGGCAAGCTTCAAGCTACAAGCCTCAAGTCTTGCCACTTGAGCTTGCAGCTTGTCGCTGTATTTAGTGATCCAGCGCCTTGTACTTCTCGCGCAGCCGATTGCGCAGGTACACCGCCGTGAGATTCAAGGTCGCGATCACCAGCACCAGCAACAGGGCGGTGGCGTAGACCAGGGGCCGCGCCGCCTCGACGTTGGGGCTTTGGAAGCCGACATCGTAGATGTGGAACCCCAGGTGCATGATCTTCTGGTCCAGGTGCAAGTAGGGGTAGTTGCCGTCCAGCGGCAAGCTCGGCGCCAACTTGACCACACCCACCAGCATCAGCGGCGCCACCTCACCAGCGGCCCGGGCCACGGCCAGGATCAGGCCGGTCATCATCGCCGGGCTGGCCATGGGCAGCACCACCCGCCAGAGGGTCTCGATCTTGGTCGCGCCCAGGGCCAGGGACCCTTCGCGCAGGGCCCGTGGAATCCGTGCCAGACCTTCCTCGGTGGCGACAATCACCACCGGCACGGCCAGGATCGCCAGGGTCAGCGAGGCCCAGAGCAGGCCCGGCGTACCGAAGGTCGGGGCCGGCAGCGCCTCGGGGAAGAACAACCGGTCCAGTGAGCCGCCCAGCACATAGACGAAGAAGCCGAGGCCGAACACCCCGTAGACGATGGCCGGCACGCCGGCCAGGTTGTTGACCGCGATACGGATCACCCGGGTCAACGTGCCCTGCTTGGCGTATTCGCGCAGGTAGATGGCGGCGATCACGCCGAACGGGGTGACGATCACCGCCATGATCAGGGTCATCATCACGGTGCCGAAAATCGCCGGGAAGATGCCCCCCTCGGTGTTGGCTTCGCGCGGGTCGTCACTGACGAATTCCCACAGCTTGCTGCCGTAAAAACCCAGTTTGCCCCAGGTCGACATGGCGTTGGGCTGGTAGGCCCGCACCACCTTGCCCAGGCTCAATTCGAGCTCGCGGCCATCGACGGTCCTGACCGTCGCGCTGTCCCGGTTGAAGGCCGCGTGCAGGCCCGTCAGCTCGGTTTCCAGCACCTTGTACTGAGCATCCCACTGGGCGCGGTCGGCTTGCAGGTCGGCCTGGGCCTGGGCGTCCAGCTTGCCTTGCAGCTCCAGTTCGCGGGTCTGCAGGCGGATGCGCTCGAGCCCGGCGTTGATCCGACCGATATCGCGCTTCTCGACGCGCACCAGTTGCTCGTGCAACTCCTCGATGCGCACCAGGCGGTCCTGCAGGGCCTGCCACGCGGCCTCGCCCTCGGCCACCAGCTGACCGTTCTCCTTGACGTTGACCAGGTAGCCGTAGAAATTGCCCCACTCGCGGCGCTCGAACGCGGAGAGGGTCTCCGGCGTGCGCGGGTTGCTCAGCCATTCCCCGATCACCCAGCTGAAGTCGGCCCCGTTCAGGTCGCGGTTACCGACCTTGAACAGCTCGCGGGTCATAAACTCGCCGCCCTCGGCCGGCACCGGCAACCCGGAGGCGGCCAGGCGTGCACGGGGAATCTCTTCGATCTGGGTGATTTCCCCGGCCATGATCTGGCGTTCCTTACCGGGGATCTGGTAGTCGGCCTCGATGATATCGGCTGGCCAGAAGTGGCCGAGGCCGCGTGTGGCGATTACCGCCAGCAAACCGAGGGTCATGATCACCGCGATGGAAACCGCGCCGGCATTCATCCAGATCCAGGGCGAGCCGCTCTTGAACCAGGCATTAACGGAATATTTTTTCACCGTGCTCTACCTTCACTGAAATCGCTGGTCGCACCGCTCTTCGAGCCTTGCGCGCCTGAAACCCTCTGCCGCGGGGAACGGGCCATCGGATGGGCCTGCCGCGCAGGCACTGCTTTACAGCGACGCATACTTCACCCGCAGGCGCTGACGCACCAGTTCAGCCAATGTGTTCATCACAAAGGTGAACGACAGCAAGACCAGCGCGGAAAGAAACAGCACGCGGTAATGGGTACCGCCCACGGCCGACTCGGGCATTTCCACCGCCACGTTGGCCGCCAGGGTGCGTAGCCCTTCGAACATGTTCATGTCCATGATCGCCGTGTTGCCGGTGGCCATCAGCACGATCATGGTCTCGCCCACCGCACGGCCCATGCCGATCATCAGCGCCGAGAAGATCCCCGGGCTGGCGGTCAGGATGACCACGCGGGTCAGGGTCTGCCAGGGCGTGGCGCCCAGCGCCAGGGAACCGAAGGTCAGGCTCTTGGGCACGCTGAACACCGCATCCTCGGCGATCGAGTAGATGTTCGGGATCACCGCGAACCCCATGGCCAGACCGACCACCAGGGCGTTGCGCTGGTCGAAGGGGATGCCCAGGTCATTGCTCAGCCAGGCGCGCATATTGCCGTCAAACAACCAGACTTCCAGATGGCCACTCATACTCAGGGAGACGAATCCCACCAGCAGGATGACCGGGATCAGCAGCGCCGCCTCCCAACCGTCCGGCACCCGCAGGCGAATCGACTCCGGCAGGCGACTCCAGCCGAACCCTGCCAGGAGTATCCCAATGGGGGTAAATATCAGCAGGCTGAAGATGCCCGGCAGATGCCCCTCGACATAGGGCGCCAGAAACAGCCCGGCGAAGAAACCGAGTATCACCGTCGGCAACGCCTCCATCAGCTCGATGACCGGCTTGACCTTGCCGCGCATGGCCGGGGCCATGAAATAGGCGGTGTAGATCGCGGCGGCGATCGCCAGCGGCGCGGCGAGCAACATGGCGTAGAACGCCGCCTTCAAAGTACCGAAGGCCAGCGGCGCCAAGCTCAGCTTGGGTTCGTTATCGGTACTGGCCGAAGTCGACTGCCAGACGTAGTCCGGCTGGTCGTAGTTCTCGTACCAGACCTTGCCCCACAGCGAGCTCCAGGACACTTCCGGGTGCGGGTTGTCCACCAGCACACGCTGCAACTGACCGCTGGACTCGATCAGCAGGCGATCGGCGCGCGGCGACAGGCCGGCCATGGCCGCCCCTTCGGCAATCGGCTCGAGCAGCAGGGTGCGGTGCGCGGTGCTATGGAAAATACCCAGGTCACCCTTGGCATTCAGGGCCATAAAACCCTTGCGGCGCTCTTCCGGCAGGATCTGGGTGATCGGGCTGTCGCCCAACTTGAAGCTGCGGATGGCCTTGAGCGACTGCTTGCCGTCCTGCTCGCGCACCATGAACCACTGGGTAATGCCCCCCTGGCTGTCACCGACCATCAGCGAAATGCCGCCGAGCAGGGCGGTGGCCGTGCTGACCTGGGTCACGCCGTCGGTCAGCAGCTTGTAACGACCGTTGAGGGTCTGACTGCGCAGGTTGAAGACGTCCGCAGTGGCCTGGCCGTTGATCACATAGAGCCATTGCTGGCGCGGATCGACGATCAGCGCCTTGATCGGCTCGGCGATCTGCGGCAAGGCGATGCGCGCTTCGCTGAGCGTCACCTCGCCGGTCATCATGTTTTCTTCACGGCCCAGGCTCAGCACGTGCAGGTCGGTGCCGGTGGAGCCGCTGAGCAACAGGGTACCGCTGTTCAGGCCGATACCCAGGTGGTCCAGGGCGCGTCCCTGTGGGTCGAGCACGATGCCCGCTTCGCCAAAGGGATAGTCCAGGCGCGGCGTAATGGTTTTCACGTCGTTGGGGTAGCTGATCGGATAGGCATGCTCGAACACCAGCACCTGGCCGTTGGACAGGCCCAGGGCAATCCGGTTACTGCCGGGCTGGTCCCGCGCCACCGAGACGATCCGCGTGCCGGCCGGCAGCGGCAGGTTGACCACGCTCAGGGCGGCCATGCTCTTGGCGTCGAAGAATTGCGCCTGACCGCGGTCGTTCAGGCGCATGCCGACCTGGTTCTGCTCTTCCACGGTGATCAGCAACGGCGTGCTGGCATCGGCCAGCCAGGCGGGTTGCACGGCCTGGCGGGTTTCGATCTCGACCCCCTGGAAGATCGGCAGGACGATATAGGCCAGGTAGAAGAAAATCAGGGTAATGGCGCCCAGTACCGCGAGCCCACCCAGCGACACGCACCAGCGGGCCAGGCGATCCTTCAGCGCCCGCACACGGCGCTTGCGGCGCAAGGCCGGCGTATTGAAATCCAGCCCGAAGGGCTTGGGCGCGGCGGTCATCGAGTCACTAGCCAAGTCATTCATAATTCAGAGCGTCTCTGCGCGGCCATGAGCGCGCCGTAGGTCAGTTCCGGCACAGCGGGCCATCACTTTAAGCCGGCTGTGTGACAGAAAAGTTACAGCGCCTTGACATAACCAAGCCCGCCTCGCGAATCGGGAGGCGGGCTTGCTTGCAAACGGGGCATCCGTGCCGCTAAGACCTAAATTTCGCTTACAGGCCCAGGTCAGCCATGGCCTTGTCGACCACTTTCTTCGGCAGCGGGATGTAACCGTCCTTGACCACCACGTCCTGGCCCTGCTTGGACAGCACCAGCTTGACGAACTCGGCGTCCAGCGGGCTGAGCGGCTTGTTCGGTGCCTTGTTCACATACACGTAGAAGAAACGCGCCAGGGGGAACTTGCCGGCCAGGGCGTTCACTTCGTTGGCCTCGAAGGGCTCGCCGCCTTTCTTCGACAAGGGCACGGCGCGCACGCTGGAGGTCTTGTAGCCGATGCCCGAGTAGCCAATGGCGTTCAGGGTGCTGGAGATCGACTGCACCACCGAGGCCGAACCCGGCTGCTCGTTGACGTTGGCCTTGAAGTCACCCTTGCACAGGGCTTCTTCCTTGAAATAGCCGTAGGTACCGGACACCGAGTTGCGACCGAACAGCTGGATCGGCTTGGCCGCCCACTCGCCGCTCAGCCCCAGGTCGCCCCAGGTCTTGATATCGCTGGAGCCACCGCACAGGCGGGTGCTGGAGAAGATCGCATCGACCTGCTCGATGGACAGGCTCTGGATCGGGTTGTCCTTGTGCACGAACACCGCCAGGGCGTCGATGGCCACCGGCACCGCGGTCGGCTTGTAGCCGTACTTCTGCTCGAAGGCCTGAATTTCGCTGTCCTTCATGGCACGGCTCATCGGGCCCAGGTTGGCGGTGCCTTCGGTCATGGCCGGTGGCGCGGTGGAGGAGCCGGCGGCCTGGATCTGGATATTGACGTTCGGGTAGTTACGCTTGAACTCTTCAGCCCACAGGGTCATCAGGTTGGCCAGGGAATCGGAACCCACGCTGGACAGGTTACCCGAGACACCCGAGGTTTTTTCGTAGGTCGGCAGAGCCGGGTCGACGGCGGCAAACGCGGTCGCGGCGCTTACGCCAGCGGCTACAAACGACAGGGCCGCCATCAAACGCTTCAGTTTCATGCCTTGCTCCTAGCAGGAATAGAGTGGGGGTTCAGCGGGGCCCAGTATCAGTAGGCCACATGACCACTCTATGAAAGGAATGTGACAGTTGCGTGAACACCGCCCCGCCACCGTCACATCCCTCTCGCAACGGCGCACTTACGCCAGCGCCGGCGTCCTGGTTTCGGTCTGGCGCAGGTACAGGCCGATGCACAGGCCCAGGCCACAGAGGGCAATGACGTAATAGGCGGGACCCAACGGACTCCATTTCAGCAGCAGGCCGACCGCCATGGGGGTCAAGCCGCCAAAGATGGCATAGGCCAGGTTGTAGGAGAACGACAGGCCGGAGAAGCGCACCGAGGCGGGAAAGGCCCGGACCATCACATAGGGCACCGCGCCGATCATGCCGACACAGAGGCCGGTCAGGGCGTACAGGCCATACAGCCACTCCGGGTGCGCCGTCAGCTGGGTATAAAAGGTCCAGGTGACCAGCGCCAGCGCCAGCGAACCGAAGATAAACACCCGCGCCGCGCCGATGCGGTCGGCCAGGATGCCGGCACCGATACAGCCGAAACTCAGGCAAACAATGGCCAGGCTATTGGCTTTCAGGGTATCGGCCGCAGCAAAACCGTAGGCGGTCTGCAGGACATTGGGGGTCAGCAGGATCAGCACCACGATGCAGGCCGACAGCAGCCAGGTCAGCAACATCGACAACAGGATCGCCGGCTGGTGATCGCGCACCACGGTCTTGAGCGGTACTTCTGCCGCCAGCGCCTTGCGCTGCTGCAGTTCGGCGAACACCGGGGTTTCATGCAACCAGCGGCGCAAGTACACCGACAGCAAGCCGAACACCCCACCGACCAGGAACGGCAGCCGCCAGGCCCAGTCCAGCACTTCCTGGGGCGGGTAGAGGGTATTGATCAACGTGGCCATCAAGGACCCCAACAGGATGCCGGTGGTCAAGCCGCTGGTCAGGGTGCCGCAGGCATAGCCGACGTGCCGCGCCGGCACATGCTCGGAGACGAACACCCAGGCCCCGGGCACTTCGCCGCCGATCGCCGCCCCCTGGATCAGACGCAGTACCAGCAACAACAAAGGGGCCCAGACCCCGATCTGCGCATAGGTCGGCAGCAGGCCCATGATCAGGGTCGGCACCGCCATCAGGAAGATGCTCAGGGTAAACATGCGTTTGCGACCCAGCAGGTCACCGAAGTGCGCCATGACGATACCGCCCAGGGGCCGGGCCAGGTAGCCCGCGGCGAAGATGCCGAAGGTCTGCATCTGGCGCAACCACTCGGGCATGTCCGCCGGGAAAAACAACTTGCCGATCACCGCGGCGAAAAATACGAAAATAATGAAGTCGTAGAACTCCAGGGCGCCACCCAGGGCGGACAGCGACAGGGTCTTGTAGTCGCTGCGGGTCAGTGGGCGCGGAGCAGGCACGGCGGAAGAGGACAGGGGTGGCATGGCGTGGACGGTCTCGTGGGAGGCTGACGGAGGGCGAACGACCGGCCTACCTTAACAAAGCGGGTCAGCGGCCCCCAGTGCCAGACGTATGGCCAGTCAAATATAGAACTGGGCGGTCGTCGCTGGCGACCGGGACCGATATACTAGCCGCCCTAGAGCTTCCGCACGGTACCTGATCCTGGAGCGGACACTGGGCACGCCCCACCCCCACTAAGAATCAGGCTTAAAGGCACACCCGGCATGATCGAAGAACTCGAACAAGAAGACCCTACCCCCCAAGGCGATCTGGCCCTGCAAATCACCGCGTTGCCGCGTGAAACCAATGGTTTCGGCGATATCTTCGGTGGCTGGCTGGTCGCCCAGATGGACCTGGCCGGTACCGCCATGGCCAGCAAGGTCGCCGGGGGGCGTGTCTCCACCGTGGCCATCGACCGCATGGCGTTCCTGGTGCCGGTGGCGGTCGGCGCACAGCTGTCGTTCTACACCCACACCCTGGCCGTCGGCCGCAGCTCGATGCAAATGCTGGTCGAAGTCTGGAGCGACGATCCCTTGTCCAGCGAATGGCGCAAGGTGACCGAGGCGGTGTTCGTCTTCGTCGCCATCGATGGCAGCGGTCGCACCCGCCCCGTGCCCGCACGCCGCTGAACCCTTTTCAAACGCCGGGTTGCGCGGTGATCCGAGTGGCGTGACCATTGACGCTCGGCGCCGTAGTGACCACCGGCTCCCGGGGGCCCTGGGCGTCTGCCAACGGCGCACAGGCTTGGCCTTTGGCGCCCGGGGGTTTCTAATGATGCCTTGTCCCGTACCAGGAGAGTCGCCTTGAATACACAACCGCCCCACGTCGAGCGCGTGGAACTGGGCGAACTGGTGTGCTGGCGCGTGCGCACCGCCAGCGCGGAATTGCTGGTGGCCCAGCAGGGTGCCCAGGTCCTGAGCTATCAGCGTCACGGTGAGCCGCCCCTGATCTGGCTCAGCCCCCAGGCCGCGTTCAGCCGGGGGCAGGCCGTGCGCGGCGGTATCCCGCTGTGCTGGCCCTGGTTCGGTGACCTGGCACGCAATCCGGACGAGGTGCAGGCCCTGTACCAGCACGACGCCCCCGCACCGGCCCACGGACTGGTGCGCAGCCTGGACTGGCAACTGCTGGGCATCGACAGCACCGAGCAGCGGGTTGGCCTGGAGTTCACCTGTGTGCGGCCCGAGGGCGAAGTACCTGGCTGGCCGGCTGGCCTGGAACTGAGCCTGAGCATTCGCCTGGACCCGCACCTCAGCCTGGAGCTGATCAGCCACAACCTGGGCAACCACCCGGTCAGCCTGAGCCAGGCCCTGCACAGCTACTTCGCGGTGGGCGACATCCACCAAGTCGAGGTCGAGGGGCTGACGGGTAGCCGTTACCGCGACAGCCTGGACGACTGGCGCGAACATCGGCAGCAAGGCCCCTTACCCATCGTGGGCGAAACCGATCGCCTGTACCTGGACGTGCCCGAGCAGGTCAGCATTGTCGATCGGGCCTGGCAACGGCGCATCCTTATCGAGGCCAGCGGCTCGGGTTCGGCGGTGCTGTGGAACCCCTGGGTCGACAAGGCCAAACGCCTGTCGCAGTTTGCCGACGACGCCTGGCAGGACATGCTCTGCATCGAGACGGCCAACGTGCTGGACGACGTGCTGCAACTGGCCCCGGGCGAACAGCATTGCCTGAGCCTGAGCCTGTGGAGCGAACCGCTGTAGCTTGCGTATCGCCCGCCGAGCCGAATCCACGCGGGCGCAGCACTCTGTCGGCTCCAAGTACGACGTTCTCCCCGCTGCGAGCTTGGCGCTCCCGCCTCCTCGCGACGGCGCTGCCCGCGGACTCTGCCTTTCCCCACTTTGCCCAACGGAACGTCATCTCATCATGAAACCTCTGTTCGCCATTGCCCTTTGCCTGGGCCTCACTGCCTTCAACGCGGGTGCTGATGAGGATTCGGCGATGACCACCTCTGCCGACGGCAGTCACTACAGCAACGCCCGGTTTGGCCTGAGCGTGACCAAGCCCGAAGGTTGGTATGCCATGGACATCAAGGAGTCGCTGGCGCAGATGCAACAGGGCAGCACCAAGGTGGCCGGCTCCGATCAAAACATTCAGGCAATGTTTGACGCTGCGTTGCAAGGCACCCTACCACTTTTCGATTTCTTTCAGGTGCCACCGGGCGAGGCAGTCAGAACCAATGCCAGTATCAGTGCCTCAGCTGAAAGCGTCGAGGCGTTCCCCGGTATCAAGACCGGTTGTGACTACCTGTCTCAGATGCAAAAAACAATGAGCCGCTTGCAGCAGAAAATCGACTTCCCCGAGGGCTGCCGAAACGCCCATCTCAATGGCAACCCTTTTGGCGTTATGAGCACCACCATGAAAGTCGGCATTGCATCGGTCGATTTGCAGTATTTTGCCTGCCTTAAAGGCCGGCACGCGCTGGTGTTCCTGACCAGTTATGTCGACGAAAAGGGTGCGCAATCCCTGGCCGGTGTAATGCGAACCATGAAGCTGCACTGCGACGCCTGACCCGCGCTTACAGCTCCAGTGCCCGCAGACGCGCCTCCAACAGCGGCGCGAAATGTTCGAGCCAGGCCTGGTTAAGCGGTGACGGATGCGGCAGCGGGTGCAGCCTCAGCGTTCGGGCTGCACCGCTGGCGGCCTGCAAGCGAACCTCGAAGCTGGCGCTGAAGCGCGTCTCGGCATGCCAGAACGCGGCAAGACGCTGACGAATCAACAGCGGCTGACCGATGCCAAACCAGAAAAAGGCTTCCCGTCCCAGGGTGATCAGCTCATGGCCGTGCCAGGCGTCGATCAACAGGTCACGCATCAGCGGATGAAAGCGGCGCTTGACCGCCATCGACCAGGGTTGGTTGCCGATGGGTTTATAGGGCACCGTGTTGCACCAGAAGAACTGCGGACTCAGGGCGCGGGAGGCCTCGAAATCGGGCAGCGCCTGCCCGCACAAATGCTGGTAGAGGACCTTGCGCAGCAGTTGCCCGGCACTGCCGATAAAGGGTTCGCCGTATTTCACTTCGTCGCGCCCCGGGTCGCGGCCGAAAAAGCCCAGGCGTGCATCGGGGTCGCCCAGGCCGATGATCGGCTCCAGCGGATCCCGCGCGAAGCGTTGATAGACCGCCCTGTCGATCCCCTCGGTCTGGGCAGCCAGCTCTCGAAAGGCCTGCTGGTAGTTTGCATCCAATGCCATGGCGGTTCTCCCGGATGTGGGCGGAGCCCCTTCCGGATAGCGCCCCCCTCGCAGAAAAGACCACCGTGCGCGGTTAAAGGTCGTTTCCCTGCCGCCGCAGTGCGTGCGCGATAAATGAGATCCCCCCGCGGGTTCATGGCATGGTAAATAGCTATGCTTGCCCAGCCCCAGGGATAAGGACCGGTCGTGCCCTCCATTTACCAGCTCAAACCGCGCTTTCAGAACCTGCTCCGCCCGCTGGTGATCCGCCTGCACGCCCGCGGCGTCACTGCCAACCAGGTCACCCTGGCCGCTGGCGCCATTTCCCTGCTGGTGGCGGCCCTCGTGGCCGGCTTTATTCACTACCCCTGGCTGTTTGCCCTGATTCCGCTGTGGATGGCCCTGCGTATGGCGCTGAACGCCATCGACGGCATGCTTGCCCGCGAGTTCGACCAGCAGTCGCGGCTCGGCGCCTACCTCAACGAGCTGTGCGACGTGGTCGCCGACAGTGCACTGTTTTTGGTCTTCGCCCTGCTGCCCGGCGTATCGCCGGGCCTGGTGGTGCTGGTCACCCTGCTGGCGCTGCTCAGCGAATACGCCGGTGTGCTCGGGCCCTTGGTCGGCGCCAGCCGGCGCTATGACGGGCCCATGGGCAAGAGCGATCGGGCCTTTTGCTTCGGCGTGCTGGCCGCAGGGGTGGCCAGTGGCCTGCTGCCGCTGCCCTGGATCGACCCGGCACTGCTCCTGATCGCCGTCCTGCTGTTGCTGACCCTGTATAACCGCGTACGCCACGGCCTTGCCGAGACGACGTCCTGATTGCCGCTCGAGACCATCCGAAAAGGAAGTTCATGTCCAGTCCCCGTACGTTCAGCACCCACGATGGCATCGAGCTGTTCTACCGCCACTGGCCGGCGAGTACCGACACCGCAGCGCCGCGCCGCGCCCTGGTGATGTTCCACCGCGGCCACGAGCACTCCGGTCGCATCGCCCACCTGGCGCAAGAGCTGGACCTGCCGAACTTCGATATCTTCGCCTGGGACGCCCGTGGCCATGGCGAGTCGCCGGGCGCGCGGGGCGACAGCCCGAGCTTCGCCACCAGCGTGCGCGACGTGCAAACCTTTATCGACCATATCAGCGCCCACCACGGCATCGCCGTGGAAGACATGGCGGTACTGGCCCAGAGCGTCGGCGCGGTGATCGCCAGCACCTGGGTACACGACTACGCGCCGAAGATCCGTGCCCTGGTGCTCGCCTCGCCGGCCTTCAAGGTCAAGCTCTACGTGCCCCTGGCCCGTCCCGGGCTCGGCCTGTTGCGCGCCTGGCGTGGCAACTTCTTCGTCAACAGCTACGTGAAGGCGCGCTTTCTGACCCATGACCCGGCGCGCATCGCCAGCTTCGACAGCGACCCGCTGATCGCCCGGGCGATCTCGGTGAACATGCTGCTGGGCCTGTACGAGGCCGCCGAACGGGTGGTGGCCGATGCCGCGGCGATCCAGGTGCCGACCCAGCTGCTGATTTCCGGGGCCGACTTCGTGGTCGAGCGCAAACCCCAGGAGCAGTTCTTCGAACGCCTGGGCAGCCCGTGCAAGGAAAAACACATACTGCCGGGGTTCTTCCACGACACCCTGGGCGAGCGTGACCGCCACCTGGCCGTGAGCCGCGCCCGGCGCTTTATCCTGCAGTGCTTCGCCCGCCCGCTGGCGCGCCCGTCGCTGCTGGATGCCGATCACCTGGGCGCCACCTGCGCCGAGTCCGAGGCGCTGTCCGCGCCACTGCCTAGAAACTCCCCGCGCGACCTCTACTGGCGCGCCACCCGTGCCGGACTCAAGCTTGGCGCCGGGCTGAGCCAAGGGGTGAAGCTGGGCTTCGACACCGGCTTCGACTCGGGCAGCACCCTGGACTACGTCTACCGTAACCAACCCACCGGCAGCGGCGCCCTGGGTCGCCTGATCGACCAGAACTACCTGAACTCCATTGGCTGGCGCGGCATCCGTCAGCGCAAGTTGCATGTCGAGGAGCTGCTGCGCCTGGCCATGAGCCAACTGCGTGCGGCTGGCACCCCGGTGCGCATCGTCGATATCGCCGCCGGCCATGGCCGCTACATCCTCGAGGCGCTCGAGGGTGTGGCGCCCCTGCCCGAGGCCATCCTGCTGCGCGACTACAGCGAGATCAACGTGCGCGACGGCAGCGCCCTGATCCAGCAGAAGGGCCTGGGGGAAATCGCCCGCTTCGTCAAAGGCGATGCCTTCGACGGTGTCGACCTGGCGGCCCTGGATCCCAAGCCGACCCTGGCGGTGGTCTCCGGCCTGTACGAACTGTTCGGCGACAACGCCATGGTCGGCGGCTCCCTGGGCGGCCTGGCCGCCGCGGTGCCGGCGGGAGGCTACCTGGTGTACACCGGGCAGCCCTGGCACCCGCAACTGGAGCTGATCGCGCGCGCCCTGACCAGCCACCGCGACGGCCAGCCCTGGGTCATGCGCCGGCGCAGCCAGGCGGAGATGGACCAACTGGTGGAGGCCGCCGGCTTTCGCAAACTGACCCAGCGCATCGACGAATGGGGCATCTTCAGCGTGTCCCTGGCCCAGAGGCTGCCGTGAGCCCGACCCTCGCCCGCCCACGCGAAAGCGGCCAATGGAAGCGCGCTGTCGTCTGGCTGTTGCTGCTGGCGCCGTTGTTTTTCCTGAGCTACGGCCTGGCCAACGACCTCACCGCCCGACGCGACGACGTCGGCAGCCTGGTGTTCGACTGGGAGCAGGGGATGCCGCTATGGCCCTGGACCATCCTGCCCTACTGGTCCATCGACCTGCTCTACGGCCTGTCCTTCCTTTGTTGTGCCAGCCGCGCCGAAGTCGACCGCCATGCCCTGCGCCTGCTCAGCGCCCAGGTGCTGTGCATCGCCGGTTTTCTGCTGTGGCCGCTGCGTTTCACCTTTC
Source organism: Pseudomonas sp. (assembly GCF_040514055.1). Lineage (GTDB taxonomy): Bacteria > Pseudomonadota > Gammaproteobacteria > Pseudomonadales > Pseudomonadaceae > Aquipseudomonas. Next base: position 10,073 of record NZ_JBEVDL010000006.1, on the reverse strand, counting down.
AGCGGCCGGAACTGGACGGCCTGTTCGGCTGGATGTTCGATGTGCTGATGGGCTTCGACAAGCCCTTCAACCAGGCGCCCTCGCTGCATATCACCCTGCTGGTGGTGCTCTGGGTGATGTTCGCCCGGCATCTGACGGGCGCCTGGCGCCTGCTGGTGCACGGCTGGTTCGCCCTGATCGGTGTGTCGGTGCTGACCACCTGGCAGCACCATTTTATCGACGTGCCGACCGGCGCGCTGGCCGGCTGGCTGTGCGTCTGGTTGTGGCCGGACGAAGGTCCCAGCCCGCTGCGCAGCCTGAGGCTGGCGCGCACGACACAGCGCTGGAAGCTGGCGAGTTTCTATGCCCTGGGCAGCGGGCTGGGCGTGATACTGGCTGGGGCCCTGGGCGGCGCCGGGCTGTGGCTGTTGTGGCCAGCGCTGGCCCTGGCGATGGTGGCGCTGAACTACGCCCTGTTCGGCGCCGCGGGCTTTCAAAAAAGCGCGGACGGCAGCCTTAGCCCGGCGGTACGCTGGTTGCTGGCCCCGTACCTGGCGGGGGCCTGGCTTAACGCGCGGCTGTGGACGCGTCAGCACCCGCAGCCCCGGGAGGTCGCCGACGGGGTCTGGCTCGGACGCCTGCCCGCCGCGGCGGCGCTGCGCGACAGTCCCTTCAGGGCCGTGGTCGACCTGTGCGCCGAAATCCCCTGCGCACCCCAGGGCCGTACCTATCTCAACCTGCCGGTGCTCGACCTGACTGCCCCGGATAGCGCCACCTGCCGCGCGGCCGCCAGGTTTATCGAGCAGGCCCGCGGCCAGGGACCGGTGCTGGTGTGCTGCGCCCTGGGCTATTCGCGCAGCGCCACCGCCGTGGCCGCCTGGCTGTTGCACAGCGGCCGGGCCCCGGACGTCGACGCGGCCCTCGCCCAGCTGCGCGCGGCCAGTCCCCAGGTACGCCTGGGCATGGCCCAGCGTCAGGCGCTGGAGGCGTTGGGCACCACCGCGTCGACCAGCCCGTTGGCGGGCGCCCATGTCTGAATCGACGCTGCGTACCCTGGCCGCCCTGCTGCGGCGCGGCCAGGAGCTTGACCGCTTGTCCACGGCACTGACCCTGCTGGCCCTGGCCCTCGGTCTGGCCCTGCCCTGGCTCACGTCGCCCAGCCTGCCGTTGCTCGCCCTGTTCCTCGGCCTGGTGCTGCTGGGCCTGGCGCAGAAATACTGGGCCCTGCGAGTGGCCTTCGACGCCGACCTGCTGCAGCAACTCGCCGCCGCGCCCGGCAGCCTGGAGCAACGCACCGACGATTTGGATAACGCGCTGGTCGCGCTTGGACTGCTGCCCACCACGCGTACCGCTCGCCCCTGGGCGCAACGGATCCAGGGCGCGCTGCGCTTGCTGCGGACCCAGGCGCTGCTCTGTGCCCTGCAGCTGCTGCTGGCCCTGACTGGCGTGCTGATGCCGTTTTTTTATGCCTTGCCTGCGTAAATTAGGAGCCTTTTATGCTCGCCCCCCTGTTCGCCTTTGCCATCACCAGCGGTGCCCGCGCCGTCACCGGCGCGCGCAGCCTCTGGCTGGGCTGTGCGCCGCTGCCGCGGCAACGTATCTACTATGCCAACCACAGCAGCCATGGCGACTTCGTGCTGCTCTGGGCCTCCCTGCCGCCGCCGCTGCGCGCACGCACCCGGCCGGTGGCCGGGGCCGATTACTGGCTCAAGGGCGGACTGCGGCGTTACCTGATCAACCGGGTGTTCAACGGCGTGCTGATCGACCGTGAACGCCGCGAGGCCGAGGGTAATCCGCTGCAGCCGCTGCTCGACGCCCTGGCCCTGGGCGATTCGCTGATCCTCTTTCCCGAGGGCACACGCAACCAGGAGGAAGGCCTCTTGCCGTTCAAAAGCGGTCTCTACCACCTGGCCCGGGCCTGCCCCGAGGTGGAGCTGATACCGGTGTGGATCGACAACCTCAATCGGGTCATGCCCAAGGGCCGCCTGCTGCCCCTGCCCTTGCTCTGCAGCCTGAGTTTCGGTGCGCCCCTGGCGCCCGCGGACGACCAGAGCAAGGAACAATTTCTGACCACGGCCCGCGAGGCCCTGCTGGCGCTGATGCCGGAGACCCACTGAAATGGATGACAACAGCCTGCTGTTTCTCGGCATTGGCACCCTGCTGGCCGTGGCCTCCGGGGTTGGCCAGGTGCTCAAGCGGCGCGCCGGCGGCGCACCCAACGCGGTGATCGACAACCTCAACGCGCGCATCAATGCCTGGTGGGTGATGGTCGCGGTGATCGGCATCGCCTTCTGGCTCGGCCACACCGCGGTGATCCTGCTGTTCTACCTGGTGTCGTTTTTCGCCCTGCGCGAATTCATGACCCTGACGCCCACCCGGCGCAGCGACTACCCGGCCCTGGTGGCAGCCTTCTACCTGGTGCTGCCGTTGCAGTACCTGCTGATCGGTATCAGCTGGTACGGCCTGTTCTCGATCTTTATCCCGGTCTATGTGTTTTTGCTGCTGCCGATTCTGGCGTCCCTGGGGGGCGACACCACGCACTTTCTCGAGCGCGCTTCCAAGGTGCAGTGGGGCCTGATGATCGCGGTGTTCTGCGTATCCCATGTGCCGGCCTTGCTGACCCTGCAGATCCCGGGTTTCGAGGGGCGCAACCTGCTGCTGATTGCCTGGCTGGTGATGGTGGTGCAACTGTCCGACGTGCTGCAGTACGTCTGCGGCAAGCTCTGGGGCAGACGCAAGATCGCGCCGAACCTGTCACCGTCCAAGACCGTGGAAGGCTTTGTCGGCGGCGTGGCACTGGCCACCCTGCTGGGCGCCGTGCTGTGCTGGATCACCCCGTTCGGCTTCTGGCAGGCGGCGGCGATCGCACTGTGCATCAACCTGCTGGGCTTCTTCGGCGGCCTGGTGATGTCGGCGATCAAGCGCGACCGCGGGGTCAAGGATTGGGGTCATATGATCGAAGGCCATGGCGGCATGCTCGACCGCCTCGACTCGGTGTGCTTCGCCGCGCCGATCTTCTTCCATATCGTGCGCTTCTGGTGGGCCTGAGGCCCATCGCGCCGCCGGCTTTGCGAGTGCGAACGAAGGGGGAAGACGCTTTTTGTAGATACCGTCCTGCTATGCACGAAGCAACCGTGCAAAAAACCCGCGGGTTGCACCTAGGCGGCCCCACCCTCCCTACCAAAGCCTTGCAGCACCGCGCATAACCTGCGGACTTGGCCGAAGCGTTTTTCGTAGGGCGGGTTAGCCGCGCAACGCCGGCCTGGCAAACCACGCCGCACCCGCCGCGCGGCGTAACCCGCCAAAGCGGACCCGGCTTGAACGCCGCTCAGTCCTCCTGCAGATCCGCTTCTTCGACGGCCCTGACCGCGCTGGCATCCAGGGCGTAGGCGGCGTCGGCCAGGTCGTTGCTGACCGCCTCCACTTCGAGCGTACCCACGACCCACAGCGGCGCGTAGATATCCCCCAGGGCAATGCCCTTGGGGTAACGCACCAGCACCAGTTGGTTGGGGGGCGGTGGCGGCACATGGATGCAGGCGCCCGGATAGGGAACCAGGAAAAACAGGGTACTGCGCCCCTGGCCATCGGTTTCAAGGGGCACCGGATAGCCGCCCATGCGCACCTGACGGCCGTCCAGGGTGGCCACGGTCTTGGCCGAATACATCACCGCCGGCAAACCCTGCTCCTGCTTGAGTCCACCCTGGCGGGTGAAATCGCCCGAGGTTTCCGGCCCCGCATGGGTGAGCTCCGGCATCTGCTCCAGGGCCTGGCGGTCGCTCTCTGGCATTAGCTCGAGCCAGTCGAGCTCCGCCGGTTCGGCCAGCAGCAGGGGGCTGAACAGCAATAACAGGCAAGCCAGCAGGGGGCGCATGGATAAACTCGGCATGGGGAAACAGCCCGCAGCCTAACCCGCGCCGCGCCCGTGACCAAGTGCTGGCGCAAGCCCGGCACCGGCTATTATTTCTTGCGCGTGACCAGGCTGTAGATCACCAGCAGGACAATGGCACCGACCACCGCGCCGATAAAGCCGGCACCCTCGCCCGCCTGGTAGATGCCCAGTGCCTGACCCCCATAGGTGGCGGCCAGGGAGCCGCCAATACCCAGCAGGATGGTCATGATCCAACCCATGGGATCATTGCCGGGCTTGAGGAAGCGCGCGATCAGGCCAACGATCAGGCCGATAAAAATGGTACCGATAATGCCCATTGAGAAGCCCTCGTAGTGACGAAAAAATGCGCGGACTGGGTGCAGAAAACGGATCGTTCCAACCGCACAGCGCAGGCCACTCGCCATCAGACGAAGGCGGGCGCGGGAGGTTCAATCGGCATGCATCGAACCGCCGCGCCGCGAAAAAGCGTGCCTCAGGCCTTTTCGATCAGGCTTTCCACCGCGGTGATCTGGCGGTCCAGGGTCGCGCGATTGGCGCTACGCAGCGTGGCATGACCCACCTTGCGCCCGGCCTTGAAGGCCTTGCCGTAGTGGTGCACGTGGCAATCCTGAATGGCGATGGCCTGGGCCAGGGGCGGTACTTCGCCGATGAAATTGAGCATGGCGCTTTCGCCGAGTTTCGCCGTCGAGCCCAGGGGCAGGCCGGCCACCGCGCGCAGGTGGTTTTCGAACTGGCTGCACTCGGCCCCTTCGATGGTCCAGTGCCCCGAGTTGTGCACCCGCGGCGCGATCTCGTTGGCCTTCAGGCCACCGTCAATCTCGAAAAACTCGAAGGCCAGCACCCCCACATAGTCCAGGCGCTCCAGTACCCGGCCAACGTAATCTTCGGCCAGCGCCTGCAGCGGGTGCGCGGTACTGGCCACCGACAGGCGCAGGATGCCGTTGTCGTGGGTGTTGTGCACCAGCGGGTAGAAACGGCGTTCGCCATCACGGCCGCGCACGGCGATCAAGGACACTTCGCCGGTAAAGGGCACAAAGCCCTCGAGGATGCAGGACACGCTGCCCAGCTCGGCGAAGGCACCGACCACGTCGGTGGCCTTGCGCAGGACCTTCTGGCCCTTGCCGTCGTACCCCAACGTCCGGGTCTTGAGCACCGCCGGCAGGCCGATGGCGGCCACCGCGGCGTCCAGGTCGGCTTGGGACTGCACGTCGGCGAAGGCTGGCGTGGGGATGCCCAGCTCCTGGAACAGGCTTTTTTCGAACCAGCGATCACGGGCGATCCGCAGCGCCGCGGCCGAGGGGTAGACCGGCACGAACTGCGACAGGAACGCCACGGTCTCCGCCGGCACGCTTTCGAATTCGAAGGTCACCAGGTCGACTTCATCGGCCAACTGGCGCAGGTGGTCCTGATCGCCATAATCGGCCCGGATATGCTCGCCCAGCGCCGCCGCGCAAGCATCCGGGGCCGGGTCGAGGAACGCGAAGTTCATGCCCAACGGGGTTCCCGCCAGGGCCAACATGCGGCCCAGCTGGCCGCCACCTATTACGCCGATCTTCATCTGCTAAACCCTTTTTATTGAGGGCGGCCCAGGCCACGCAAGGCGCGGCTGCCGCCACGGCGTTACGCCTGGCGCGGATCCGGATTGTCCAGCACGGACTGGGTCTGCTCGTCACGGAAACGCTTGAGCGCCTCGTGCAGGTGCGGGTGCTGGTGGCCCAGGATACTGGCGGCCAGCAAGGCGGCATTGACCGCACCGGCCCGGCCGATGGCCAGGGTCGCCACCGGAATACCGGCCGGCATCTGCACGATCGACAGCAGCGAATCGACACCCGACAGGATCGACGATTGCACTGGCACACCCAGCACCGGCAGGTGGGTCTTGGCCGCGCACATGCCCGGCAGGTGCGCGGCGCCGCCGGCACCGGCGATGATCACCTGGATGCCGCGATCGGCCGCCTGCTCGGCGTATTGGAAAAGCAGATCCGGGGTGCGGTGCGCGGACACCACCTGCACTTCGAAGGGGATGCCCAACTGCTCCAGCATGTCGGCGGTGTGGCTAAGGGTGGACCAATCGGACTTCGAGCCCATGATCACGCCAACCAGTGCGCTCATCGTCTTGCCTCATCTCGGTGCGCCAGGTGGGCGCGACAAAAACCAACAAGCCACGCGGAGGGCGTGGCTTGTCATGTGCGGTTCAATCCAGCGGGCGGGCTGGTTTTGAGGCGATGCAGTATACCGAAAAGGGCCGTTCGGCGCCCCCCCGGCGTAACCGCCCGTCCGCCGCCGGCCGGCGGGGCTTAGGGCCGCGCACGGCACGCGTCGCAAGGCTTGGTCATTTAACGCCGTAGCGCACCCAACCAGGCGCTACTTGCCAACCTCGATAAACGGCAAGGTGCCATTGGGCAGCATGGTGGTCGGCAAGGTGCCGTCCCAGCGTTCGGCCTTGGTCAACTCGATCAGCGCCGGGTTGCTGCTCAGGGCCAGGGTCTTGGCCCGGATCGCATCCGCCTCGGCATCGCCACGCAAGCGGGTGGCCTCGGCATCGGCCTTGGCCTGGGCGACCTTGGAATCCGCCTCGGCCTGGGCCCGGGTGACCACGATCTGCGCCTCGACCTGCTCGGTGGCGAGCATCTGCTCACGGGTCTTGACCTCCACCTCGGCCTTCATGCGCAAGGCGATGGAACGCTCGTAGTCGTCGCTGAAATCGATGTTCTCCACCTGCACCCCGTCGATCACCACCGGCCCGTTCACCGCTTCGCGGATGGCCTTGGTGACGTCGGCGACGAACTTGCCGCGGTTCTGCACCGCGCTCACCGCGTTGTACTGACCGAACACGTTCTCCACCTGGGTCGGTACCTGGCGGCTGATCAGGCGGGTGACCAGGCCATCCAGGTCCTGATACTGGGTATAGACCTTGCCAACCTCGGAGGGCACCACGTGCCAGGACACCGAGACGTTCAGGGTGGCGGTCTGCTGGTCCTTGCTGTAGGCCTGCAGCTGCGGGTAGGTGGTGGCGTTACTTTGCACCGAAATAAATTTCACCGACTCGATCAGCGGAATCTTGAACGACAGCCCCGGCTCGATCACCCCGACCAAGGCACCGTTGCGCAGCAACACCCCGCGCTCGGTTTCGTTGACCGTGTACCAGGAGCCCAGCAGCGCCACCGCCACCAGCAAGCCGGCCAACAGGCCGAAGAGGGATTTCAGGTTCAATGCGCCCATAGCGATTTCCATTATTGTCGTTGTTGTTCGGCAGCGCGCAGCATATAGGCCCGCGGGGGTCGCGGCCCAGCGAAACCCGCGCCGTCCGGCGCCGCTGGCTGACCGCCGAGCCCCAGGGCTCTCAGGTGAGCTCGCGGCCCGCCGCGGCACTTTCGAGCTTGCGCCACAGCAGGCGCACCGCCGCCTTGCGCACCAGCGCGCAGCGGTACAGGCGAATCTCCAGGGGCACCTGCCAGTCCTCGTCGCCGCACACCACCAGTTCGCCCCGCGCCAGCTCACTGGTCACCGACAGCCTGGGCACCCAGGCCACGCCCATGCCCTGCATGGCCATGCTCTTGAGGCTGTCGGCCATGGCCGTCTCGTAGACGGTGGTCGAGCGCAGCGCCCGCTGGCGCAACAGCAGGTTTACCGAACGCCCGAGAAAGGCCCCGGCGCTATAGGCCAACAACGGCACGCTCAGCCCGCCCTGAAGGTCGAACAACGGCTCGCCGGCGTCGTCGACCGCGCACACCGGCAGCATTTCGGTGCGCCCCAGGTGCAGCGACGGAAAGATCTCGGGGTCCATCTGCAGCGCCGCGTCCGGATCGTAGTACGCCAGGATCAGGTCGCAGGCGCCTTCGCGCAGGGCGTGCACCGCCTCGCCGACGTTGGTCGCCACCAGGCGGGTGGTCAGCGGCAGGCCTTCGCGGCGCAGCCGTGCGATCCATTCGGGGAAAAAGCCCAGGGTCAGCGAATGCGCCGCGGAGATTTGCAGCATCTCACCCTGCTGACCTTCCACCTGGTGCAGGTGCCGCACCACCTCGCCCAGTTGCTCGAGCAGGTTGCGCGCGGTGACCAGGAACAGCTGCCCCGCTTCGGTCAGCTCCACCGGCGTGCGGGCGCGATTGACCAGGGTCAGCCCCAGGGCCTGCTCCAGGCTGCGGATACGCCGACTGAAGGCCGGCTGGGTGACGTGCCGGCGCAGCGCCGCCTGGGAGAAACTGCAGGTGGCCGCCAGCACGCTGAAATCCTCCAGCCATTTGGTTTCCAGGTTCATCGTTACCGCGCTCCCTGACCCGTGACACGCTCGGGACTGAGTCGACGTCACACCGACATTATGCCGATTATGCATGACCCAGCGTTTAACAGCATTGGCCCCGCTTGATCGCCAAGCCTTAGTCTATGCGGACTGCGGCCTTGTCCGTACTTTCCCTGAGAAGAATTCCGTCATGTCCCCTGTTGCATCATTCCGCGTCGAAAAAGACCTGCTTGGTAGCCTCGAAGTCCCCGCCGAGGCGTACTACGGTATCCAGACCCTGCGTGCTGTGCACAACTTCCGCCTCTCCGGCGTGACCCTCTCGCACTACCCGAAACTGGTGGTGGCCCTGGCCATGGTCAAGCAGGCGGCAGCCGACGCCAACCGCGAGCTGGGCCACCTGGGCGAGAGCAAGCACCAGGCGATCAGCGAGGCCTGCGCACGCCTGGTCCGCGGCGAATTCCACGACCAGTTCGTGGTGGACATGATCCAGGGCGGCGCCGGTACCTCGACCAACATGAACGCCAACGAGGTGATCGCCAACCTCGCCCTGGAAGCCATGGGCCATGAAAAAGGCCAGTACCAGTACCTGCACCCGAACAACGACGTGAACATGGCGCAGTCGACCAACGACGCCTACCCGACCGCCATTCGCCTGGGCCTGCTGCTCGGCCACGACACCCTGCTGGCCAGCCTCGACAGCCTGATCCAGGCGTTCGCCGCCAAGGGCGAGGAATTCGCCCATGTGCTGAAGATGGGCCGCACCCAGCTGCAGGACGCCGTGCCCATGACCCTGGGCCAGGAATTCCGTGCCTTCGCCACCACCCTGGGTGAAGACCTGGCGCGCCTGAAAAGCCTGGCGCCCGAATTGCTGACCGAGGTCAACCTGGGCGGCACCGCGATCGGCACCGGGATCAACGCCGACCCCCGCTACCAGCAGCTGGCCGTGGCCCGCCTGGCACTGATCAGCGGCCAGCCGCTGGTGCCGGCCGCCGACCTGATCGAGGCGACCTCGGACATGGGTGCCTTCGTGCTGTTCTCCGGCATGCTCAAGCGTACCGCGGTCAAGCTGTCGAAGATCTGCAACGACCTGCGCCTGCTGTCCAGCGGCCCACGCACCGGCATCAACGAAATCAACCTGCCGGCGCGTCAGCCAGGCAGTTCGATCATGCCCGGCAAGGTCAACCCGGTGATTCCGGAAGCCGTGAACCAGGTGGCCTTCCAGGTCATCGGCAACGACCTCGCGCTGACCATGGCAGCCGAAGGCGGCCAACTGCAGTTGAACGTGATGGAGCCGCTGATCGCCTTCAAGATCCTCGACTCGATCCGCCTGCTGCAACGCGCCATGGACATGCTGCGCGAGCACTGCATCGTCGGCATCACCGCCAACGAAGAGCGCTGCCGCGAACTGGTCGAACACTCGATCGGTCTGGTTACCGCGCTGAACCCGTACATCGGCTATGAAAACGCCACCCGCATCGCCCGTATCGCCCTTGAAAGCGGCCGCGGCGTGCTGGAACTGGTACGTGAAGAAGGCTTGCTCGACGACGCGATGCTCGACGACATCCTGCGCCCGGAAAACATGATTGCTCCACGTCTGGTTCCGCTTAAAGCCTGACCCGACGCGTTATTGATAGCACCGCTCACCAGGTCGAGGGACTAGACACCTCTCACCTTTTGAGGGCTTGGGGATTTATTCCCCAAGCCCTTTTTTTTAACGATTTGGCAGCCAATCAGAATGTCTGGGAGCTGAGATATGTGGGAGCGGGCTTGCTCGCGAATACGGTCTGACATCCACTATTTATGGTGCCTCACACCCCCCCTCCGCGAGAAACCCCGCTCCCACAGAAAAGCAGACCCCGCATAAGCCCGGCGCCGGTAACGCCGGGTGTTTCAAAGCTTCGTTTCCCCGAATGCACCACAACCGTGCAGACGGACGGCACACTCATCGGTATAGTGCCGCCCCTC